>NZ_FNXF01000046.1 GCF_900108485.1 Rheinheimera pacifica
TCATTCTGCTCATCAGAATCCACCAACTGGTACCCAGGAAGGCTTAACGAATTAATCATCTCCCGCCTTGATCAGAAAAACAGGTAGGTGGCGTAACCGGCAATCATCGCCATAGCAAAAATGACTGCTAAAAACGCCGCTAAAAGCTTCAGCGTGAACAAAGAGCGCAACAGAATGAGCTCAGTCAGGCTGGCTCCGGCACTGCCGATGATCAACGCTAGCACCGTCCCGGCACCCACGCCTTTGGCCATCAGAGCCGCTGCCAGAGGTATGACGGCTTCAGCGCGAATATACAACGGCACGCCGATGACAGCGGCAACTGGAATGGCAAAGGGATTATCTGGGCCTGCATACTGCTCCAATAAGTCAGTGGGCATGAAACCATAGATCACGCTGCCAATCGCAATACCGATGAGCAGGTAAGGCAACACATCGATAAAGTCCGACCAAGCTTCCCGCCACACACCACTGTACTTCCCTTCTTTCTTAACCGTGACAGTGGGTTGACTGTCACAGCATTCGCTAGACGTAGAGACTGTTGTCTTCCTATCAGCCCCGCAAGAAGCCGTCTTCGGAGTGGTGTCGCAGCTGTTGGTGCCGCAACTCGATGCGGTCGATGTAGCACTGCACGGGCTTGCTGATGAACTACATCCACTGCTCTCTTGTGTCGCCGTCCGGCGCACATAACGCTCGAAGCCAAGCGTGTGAAGCAGCCATCCGGCACCTACCGCGACCACCAAAGCGGCGAGCACATAGATAGCAGTAAGTGTCCATCCAAACGTGGCAACCAGCAGGCCGACGACGATAGGATTCAGCAACGGAGATGAGAAAAGAAACACCATCATCGGCCCAAAACCGGCCCGTGCCCGAATCAACCCTTTCAACATGGGGATAGTCGAGCAACTACAGAAGGGCGTTATAGCTCCTAAACCAGCAGCAAGAAAATAGCCTCGCTTCCCACTGGAAGTCAGTAACGCTTCCACCTTGGATGGTGGGATGTGACGTTGAAGAACTCCGACCAGCAAGCTAATG
>NZ_FNXF01000044.1 GCF_900108485.1 Rheinheimera pacifica
CGGTGAGGGTTCACCGGATAGCGACTGACAGCCAGACTGTCAGTCCGGAGCAGGTGAATGCACTGGTACGCGACGATGCCTCCCGCGCTTTTGATTTATCCGATGACCTGATGCTTAGAGTGAGCTGGCTGGCTACGGGAGCCGATACCGGTGTATTGCTGTTTAACATGCACCATATTGCGTCGGACGGCTGGTCCATGCAGGTACTGTCTGAGGAGTTTGTGACGCTGTATAACGCTCTGCGGGCAGGACGCCCGTCTCCGCTCAAAGAGCTGGCGGTACAGTACGCCGATTACAGTCTGTGGCAGCGAGATTACCTGCGTGGTGAGGTGATGGATAGTCAGCTGGCTTATTGGCAAGCGCAACTGGCTGATGCGCCGGTGGTGCATAGTCTGCCGCTGGCCCGGGCACGTGGCAGTCAGGTGCGTGGGCAAGGGGCCCGCTTGCATTCCAGGGTGACCGGACAGGTGGTGTCTCAGCTTGAGGCGCTGGCCGGTGAGCATCAGCTGACGCCGTTTATGGTACTGCACGGTGTGCTGGCTCAGGTCGTGTCCCGTCATAGTGGCACGACGGATGTGGTTATCGGTACGCCGGTGGCTAACCGTTTGCAGTCGGAACTGGCACCGCTTCTAGGCTGCTTTGTCAATACTCTGGTACTGCGGGTTGATACTGCCCGTGACGATTATCTGGCCCATGTGCGCGATGTGCATCTGGGCGCGCAAGCTCACCAGGACATTCCGTTTGAGCAGTTGGTAGAGCAGCTCAGTGTCGAGCGCAGCACGCAGCACAATCCGCTGGTGCAAATCATGCTGTCCATGAATGTGGCTGATGTGGCCTCTACGGGCAGTGCACCGGCACTGGACGGGGTGACTCTGGTGGAACTGGCGCAGGATGAGGTACGGGTCAAGTTTGAATTGCAGTTAGATGTGCACCTGGAGAGTGACCAGTTGCACCTTAGCTGGACCTGGGATACCGGGCTGTTTGATGCGCAGCAGATACAGACCCTGGACCATCATTTTACGCGCCTGCTGGAGAGTATGGTTGTTGGCCGTGATGACATGCTCAGCGAGCAAGAGATGCAGCATTTAGTGCACGACCTGAACCGCACAGAAGTGGCGTATCCGCAGGATGTGTGCATGCATGAGCTGTTTGAGGCGCAGGTGCGTCAGCAGCC
>NZ_FNXF01000041.1 GCF_900108485.1 Rheinheimera pacifica
TCATTCTGCTCATCAGAATCCACCAACTGGTACCCAGGAAGGCTTAACGAATTAATCATCTCCCGCCTTGATCAGAAAAACAGGTAGGTGGCGTATGGGCATATAGAAAACTTGATCAGTTTCCTACAAGAGGAATGTTGTGCAGGCGTTTAGATTGGACATGATCCAGAATCTTTTTGAGGCTTGCCCAGCTCTCGCTGTCATCCCTAGTCAGCATCGCTATGAAGACTCAGGCGTAAAGTGGAGACGGAAAATTGACAGAGTAGGCTGAAAAGGATCAACCAAATAATCCGTTGATATAGACTTCCTCCTCTACACTTTGGGCGTTTTGTCAACCAGAAACTCCGGAGACTCAATTAAAGTAGAACTGGCGGGAGCAAATCAGCCAGTTAACCCAAATGTTTTTATTTATTCAAGTCCATAATATTTAGCCATTCAGCGTTTTCTTGACCTATAACGCAGTCTCCATTTTTTCGCATATTGAGCCTAAGATTACAGCGTTTTATTTCTTCTTTGAACTCTTCTGAAGGTATCAACTGAATAGTTTTTAAGAGTTGGTTATAGAATTCAGAATCATCGGTTTTCAATGTATAAAAAACCCACTTTCCTTCACGACTTGCCGAGACTATACCTGCTTTTAAAAGAATTTTTAAGTGACGAGAAACATTGTAGTGTGACTCTCCCAGGACATCCATACCCTCACTAACACAAATTCTTTGATCTATATATGACATTAACCAGACTAATCTTAATCTATTAGGCTCAGATAGAGCCTTCATAATATCAATGTAGCTCGAAATCAACGCAATTACCTCCGATCAAAGTTATATAATGCTACGTGAAGCAGCATTATATACTATAGAGTTATAAGACAAAGCTAAAAATCATCCCACCTATGGTCGCAATGGCAAGCACGATTGCAACAAATGCTATTACAGCCCTAGGTTTCAAGACAGTGGATATAATTGCTATCTCGGGTAAGCTAGCACCTGTGCCGCCAATAATCAATGCCATTGCAGCCCCCATCCCCATCCCCTTTCCGATTAACACATCTAGTAATGGTAGAGCCATTTCAATTCGTAGGTAGAGCGGAATACTAATAACAGCAGCAATAGGAATGGCAAACCAATTATCACTACCAACGAATCTTTCGACAATATCAGCAGGCAAAAAAGCGGCTGACAAGGCGCTAATTGCTGCACCAATCAAAACATAGGGAGTAATTTTTTTAAATAAAGCCCAAGCAAACTGTATAGCCAAACCAAGGCGTTCTTTATGTGACTCGGTTTTTTGTGAGGCTGAAGGCAGGCTACATGCCGGCACTGAAGAATAGCCAGAAACTGGTGTCGAAGAGCAACTAACTAGCCCTAATGCTTGATCTTCAACCTGCAGTAAATTTTTCACCTCATTTTTCTTTGTAGAAACACTACAAGTCTGTTTAGGTTCAACTATATCGCGCTTTACTGCATTACGCAGACTTGTAAAGCTGACTATATATCCTGCCGCTATCGCTCCCAGAAATGTCAGTAAAAAATAAATAAAAGCCACTTTGATTCCAAAGGTAGCTGCAATTAATCCAACCACAACAAAGTTTGTTAAAGGAGCTGAAATCAAAAAACTAAATACAGTTCCAGTAGCAATTCCCATTTGCACCATGCCAATCATAACTGGAATCATTGCAGCACTACAAAAAGGGGTTAAAATTCCCATGAGCGCCCCGATTATCGGGCCTTTACTTTCATGCTTGCTTAACTTTTCTTGTAGCTTCTCCTGTGGCACGTAATGCCGGACAAGGCCAGTAATAATTGCGACTGCGGCAATTATCAATAATAGCCCGCTTCCTATATGCAGGAACTCATCCAAAACTATTCCCCAATCACTTTCTTGCATAATAAATTATCTCCCGATTAATGACATCATTCCAACATACGTACACATGTATGTATGTGCATGTTATGATTGGTTCAGAAGCCTGTCAAGTAGGAAGTTGCTCGATACGCGAATGAGTTGAGGCTTCTAGCCCGGAATTCTCATGGTTACCCAGCCAGTTTTATTGGGTGCCTATGAGAAGTACGGGCTAGAGCGATAATCAACCATATTTTCCGGATACCCCAAGAAAATAGCCTCGCTTCCCACTGGAAGTCAGTAACGCTTCCACCTTGGATGGTGGGATGTGACGTTGAAGAACTCCGACCAGCAAGCTAATG
>NZ_FNXF01000040.1 GCF_900108485.1 Rheinheimera pacifica
TTGTTTGGCGATAGATCTGATCACTGAACGCCATGAATGTTCCTTCTGATTTCATCTTTTTGTTTTAACTAGCAATTTTGTGGGGATACCTCAGGCTCCGACCCCTTTTTTCCGATTAGCTCCGACCCTTTTTCAGTTTAATGATTCCAACTTGATTTTATAAATTATGAGGTGGAATCATCTAAGTTTTTAACAACTGACTCTAATGAAATAATGTCATTCTCTATGCTACTCACTTCCATTTCTAGAGACTGGATGAAATCCTCAGACTGTTTAATCGTCGTTTTGTCGAGCCCCAACTTTGTAAGTTTAACATTAAGATAGTTGGTGTGCTTTTCGGAAAACCAGTCTTGCACTGCTTGCGGAGTAAGCTTATCTTTGGTAAACCAAATAAACGCAGTTAATAATAAAGTCAGAGCCGAATAAGTGGTTGATTTAGTAATTTTTTCTATTTCGTCCGATGCGTAGTAGGAGGCCGAGAAGGTGATGGCTGCAATAAGTACTATTGATATCGTTGTAGTCATTTTTTTTCTGGTAACATACCGGCTTTCAACATGTTCTCTCTTGATTTTTATAGTGTTAAGTTTTTCTTTCTCAGTGGTTATTTTTTCGATATAGAGTTTTTTTGAAAGTTTTTTTTCCGCAATAAGTGAAGTGGTTATTTCTTTTTTATTTTTTATTTCGGTTTCAAGTTTTCGAGTCAGATTTGCATTTTCTACTTCTCGTTGAGTGCTTAAACTCTCAAAGTAAACTTTGTTTCTTATGTATGCATCAATGCTAGAATCTTCTATGAGAGATAAAATTTGCTCTGTTTCTTCAGATGTTATTTCTTCTGGCCGTCTTACGTCACTTCTGCAATCTGCTAGTATTCCTGTTGCTGTTTCTTTATCAAGGCGTCCATTTGCAAAGTCGCTTTTTAGTTCATCAAGGCGTTTACTGACTGACTCATTTACCTTAGAGGAAAGTACTATTTTTGCTTTTGTAATTACGTCAAAAGCTACTGTTTTTATCTGGCTCCCAAAGCCTCTATTTAACTTAAACCAAAACTTACTTATCATGAAATTTAAGTTAGTTGCAAGTGGTACATTTCCTTTATCTTTTAATAAAGGACTCCATGCGATACTTAACATTTTGTAGTTTTCAGTAACCAAAATATGAGTTATGTTATCGAAGCGTTGGCTGTCGCCTTTTCTGAGTATGTTAATGTAATTAAGTTCCTTTAGATGTGATTCTTTAATTTCGTGCCTCATTTCTGCTTGAATTTGATTTGAAATTGATGAGTTAATGATATTGTATTGGTGGTTAGCTTCTGAAAAAAAATCTTCATCTTCAAGAAGTTTAATTTTTTTTACTTGTAATAGTCTTGCTAGGTTTTGCTTCTTTGTTAGTAGGGTCAGTCGGTCATTGCAGCCGTTTGTTAGATGAACCATCGCAGATAGGTGTGGTAGTGCTTTATCCTTTCCAGATACAATATCTTCAGCCTTGGAGAAAAATAAATTCACTTCCTCTAAGGTTTCACTGAAGTATCTTAATTTTATTTTATCTTGCTTTGCGCTATTTATTTCTGTTATGTAGCTTAGAAATTCTTCGGTTATTTGTTTGAAAACATCGCCATTGTATCCGGCTAAGTGGAATATTATTTCTGTACCTAATATTATTGTTATTTTTTGCTTCCATGCTCCAGTGTCTGATATGTTGTTGTTGAACCTAATTCCAGCTTCTATTATTGATCCGTCTTTTATCTCTTGGATGTGCTCAATGAAATCTGAATCTTCAGATTTTGATATTATGAATGCGCTTATATGTTCAGAGAATTTTTTACCATTAGCATTATCTTGCATGAAAGATGTGAATGAGTGCGATAATTCTTCGATTTCATGATTTGATAGTATTCTTTTTAATTTTAATTCTATATACTCTTGTATGGCTAACAGAAGCTTGCTATTTTTTTCTTCAGCTTCTGATATTCTTAGTAGTAAGTTTCTGTTGGATGTTTCTTGTTCTTCGCTCGGTGTGTATATATAAGATACAGGCTTTTCTTTTGTTTTTTCTAGATGATTTATTCTCTTCAGCGATGTGGCTATTACACCTTCTGGAAGTGTGAATGAAAATTCTTCATTTATATTTCTGGTTAGTTCGCTGCATGTAAATGATTTAAGATTTCTTTTTACAATTGTCGCTTCGGAGAATGCTGCTATTGCATCAATAATGTTTTCGTTATTTTTGTATGTTTGGCCGAAAACTGCTAATGATGAAAGTAAATGTATTTCTTCTCTTCTGTGCACAGTGGATCTCTCTTTATGGTAATGGTGAATGTTTTTATCTCGAAAGTTTCGCTTATTTAATCGTTGCTGAAATAACATCATTTTTATAAAATTAATGCAGATTTTGTAAAACTACAAGAGAAAAATAACCCGAAGAATCAATAGGGGCACTGTCATTGATTTGGTATAGGCGCAGGTTATTAGTAGATATGTGCGTATTTCGGGATGATCCGGCCAGCGATTTCGGCATGAGTCGGCCACCCATTTCGGTATCATCCGGCCACTGATTTCGGCCTTATCCGGCCAC
>NZ_FNXF01000043.1 GCF_900108485.1 Rheinheimera pacifica
GCCAGCAGCGACAAGGTTAGCGTTACGTTGGCTGTTTTCATGACACCACCACTTCTCTGAACATACCCGCATCCATATGGAACAATAAATGACAATGCCAGGCCCAGCGCCCGACATCATGCGGCGTGGTTAAAAAGCTGATGCGCTGCGCCGGTTGCACCGGAATGGTATGGCGGCGTACCTGTACGGCACCGTTGTCACTTTCCAGATCACTCCACATACCGTGCAAATGCATCGGGTGGGTCATCATGGTGTCGTTTTGCAAGATCACCCGGATACGCTGATTGTGCTTCATATGCACCGGTGTGCTTTTACTGAACTCTAAGCCATCGAATGACCAGGTGTAGCGCTCCATATTGCCGGTCAGATGCAGCTCAATTTCCGCCTCCGGGCCGCCCGGCTCAATAATACCGTCCAGCGAATGTAAATCGGCCAGGGTCAGCGCGCGCCGCCCGGTATTGCGCAAACCAATGCCCGGATCGTCCAGGTTGGTTCTTGGCATATCCACCCGCATATCCACCGACGGGCCATACTCGGTGCTGGCATGACGCACAGTTGAACTGGCTTTGGCATAAGGCACCGCCGGGCCATGCTGACTGTGATCGATAGCCATAGCACCATGCTGGCTATGATCTTCCGCGCCATTGCCGTGCGCCATCGCGCTGTGGCCGTGGCTGTGGCTGTCGCTTGCGCCATGGTTCATATTACCCATCATGTCAGCCATCGTCAGCCACTCCACCGGATCCAGTGCCGGCACCGGGGCGTGCAAGCCCTCGGCCACGGCCAGGGTACCGCGGGCATAGCCACTGCGGTCCATACTCTGGGCGAAAATGGTGTATGCATCCGCTTGTGGCGACACGATAACATCATAGGTTTCGCCCGGGCCAAAGCGGAATTCATCCACCGTCACCGGGTGCACATTCTGGCCGTCAGCCTGCACCACGGTCATTTTCAGCTCGGGAATACGCACATCAAAAAAGCTGTTGCTGGAGCCATTGATAAACCGCAGCCGCACGCGCTCACCGCGCTTAAATAAACCGCGCCAGTTGGCCAGCGGTGTGCTGCCATTCATTAAGAAGGTTAAGACAGCGGCTGACAAATCCGCTAAATCGGTTGGATTCATGCGCATTTGCTGCCACATCTGCCGTTTTGCCAGCGCCGCGTCCAGCCCTCTGTCAGTGATATCGCGCAGCATGTCCTGCACTGTTGGCTGATTAAAATTGTACAAATCACTTTGCACTTTTAATTTGCGAAACACCGTATGTGG
>NZ_FNXF01000039.1 GCF_900108485.1 Rheinheimera pacifica
TGCGTATTTCGGTTTGTCCGGCCACCTGTTCCGGTTTCATCCGGCCAGGCGTTTCGGTGTGATCCGGCCAGCATGATCTGACCTTCGTTTATGCTCTCTTTTTACCCGACTTCTTCACCCTGAACCAGTGTTTTTTTACGTTGTGACTCACCTGTTAATTCTAGTCGGTGGGCGTTGTGGATCACTCTGTCTAATAGCGCATCTGCGACAGTCGGGTTATCCATCAGACCGTACCATTCTGAGACCGGTAACTGACTGACGATGATCGTGCTGCGTTGCTCGTAGCGATCTTCAATCACGTCCAGTAAATCACTGACTTGCTTACCTTTAAATCCCTCAAGACCCCAGTCATCCAGGATCAACATATCCACCTTTTGTAGCTGTACCAGTTGTTTCAGATAGCTACCATCGGCATGCCCCATTTTCAGGCTCTCCAGTAACCGACCTAAGCGGTAATACAGTACGCGTTTATTCTGTCGGCAAGCTTGCTCACCTAAGGCACAGGCAAGATAGGTTTTGCCACTGCCGGTGGGGCCGGTTATCAGGATGTTCTGATGATATGTCAGGTGATGGCCTTGCATGAGTGGCGTAATTTGTTCAGCCCGCAAGCCGCGCTTTGCCGGATAGCGTAAGCCCTCCGGTGTGGCTTTAAGGCGCAGATTAGCCAGTTTGCGCAAGCGTTGTAAGCGGGTGTTATCCCGTGCCAGATGTTCTTGCTCGACCAGTAATCCCAGCCGTTCATCGAAGCTAAGCTCGGCATAAGTATGGGGCGCAAGGCGTTGCTGCTCCAGCGCATTGGCCATGGCTGCCAGCTTAAGCTGACGTAGTTGGATAAGTAGTGCATCCATTAGTGTTGTCCTTATTGGTAGTATTTTGAGCCACGGATGTTGATGTGTGTGCCGGGGATAATGGTGTTGGCTTCATCAGGTTGCCAGCGCATATCTTCGCCGTTTTTCAACAGCTTTTTGATGACCGGTATATAAGGTAGCTGGCGACTGATGGCGAGCGCGCAGGCGCTTTCCAGCCGGTCGCTGCCGTAGCGCTTTTGCTCGCTCAGTAGTGCCAGGCAGGCACGCTGCGCCTGCACCAGATGGTCTTTACTGCGTTCAACGGCTAACACCACCGCCAGCGTGTTGCAGCCAATCTGCGTGGCCCAGCTGCGAATACGTTCGGGGTTCCACTCCTGATAGGCAGCATGGTTTTCTGGCATATGCGTCACATTTGTACTGTGCCGGTAAGCATTATGGCTGCGGGGATGCTGGGCGACACATTTGGTCTGATGGTAAACCTTAACCAGTGTTTGCGTGGCACTGATTTCAACCCGCTCACCCACTAAACGGTGTGGCACCGAGTACCAGTGGTTGTCGTACTGTACGTGGTAGTCTTTGGCGACTTTCGCAATGCGGTAATCGGTGTACTCATAAGCATAAAGCGGCAGTGGTTGCAGGGCGGGTTCGTCCAGCAATTTAAACAACTGCTCACGGCTGGCACCGTGGTAATGCTTCATGGGTCGCTGATTAAGTTCAGTATTCAACTCCCGGATGGCCTGATTTAGCGCAGCCAGTGAATAAAATACCTGATGGCGCAGCCGGGCTAATACCCAGCGCTCCACAATCAGTACAGCGGATTCGACTTTGCCTTTATCCTGCGGCTTGCGTGGCCGGGTGGGCATCAGCGCACAGCCATAATGTCTGGCCAGCGCTTTGTAATTGTCGTTAAGCACCGGCTCGAACTTATCCGCTTTATCAACGGCGGCTTTGAGATTATCGGGTATCAATAATGCGGGTACGCCGCCTAAAAATGTCAGGCAACGACTGTTGGCCATCAGCCACGATTCCATATTTTGGCTTTCGCAGGCTTCGATATAGGTGTAGTTTGATGCGCCCATTGTGGCGACGAAGATAGCCGCGGGTTTTATTTCGCCCGTTTCTGGGTTCACAATCGGCACTGTCGGGCCACAGAAGTCGATAAACAGCTTCTCACCGGCTTCATGATGCTGTCGCATCGAGCGTTTTTGCACGGCACACCAACGCCGGTAATGTTCGCAATACTGCGTGTAGCCAAGCGCGTTACTGCCGTGCTCTGCTTGGTACTCCTGCCATAACAGCATTTTCGTCACGCCTTTTCTGCGCAGCTCAATATGCACCTGCACCCATAGCGGCAAGACCCGCTGTGTACTGTAATCACGGCCAGGGAATAACTGTTTGTCGAGGTTATCAAGCGGATAATCGGCTGCCAACGGCCAGCTGAGGCCTAAATTGTTAAAGCGGATAACCAAATCACTGATGGTTGCCCGGCCAATATTTAAAGCCTGAGAGATTTGCCTGTCGCTTAGTCTGGCCTCAAATTTAAGACGGAATATATCCAGATAAGTTTGCATATCTGTCCTTACCATTTTCTTTTTACGTGTCATGACTACTCCGGCAAACAGTTAAAAAACTGTTATGCCAAAGTCCGTAAAACGAAGGAAGAACAAACTGGCCGGACGATACCGAAACAGGTGGCCGGATAAGGCCGAAATCAGTGGCCGGATGATACCGAAATGGGTGGCCGACTCATGCCGAAATCGCTGGCCGGATCATCCCGAAATACGCA
>NZ_FNXF01000036.1 GCF_900108485.1 Rheinheimera pacifica
ATGGCTGCTTGTATATCGAAAGTTGGGTTGGTCATGTGTCATCTCGTTTTCGCTTAGTTTAATGAAATGACACAGAATTTTGAACACTACCTAACAACAGCACGAAACCTAGTGCTCTTTTTCAATCATCAGGCCCGTGCCAATGCAACGTAACAAGGCCAAGCACAATCGCCCAATGAAAAATCCGCATTGGGCTGGACCTCGCTACCGCTCGGCCTGTGTTGGCGGCGTTAGGGATCCGAGTTACCCATGATCAGTAGACACCTTCTATAGTTAGGTATCGTACCTGACACTGAGGTGCAAGATGGCCAGACATAAAACCCAGGCGTACTCAGAAGAGTTCCGTAGAGAAGCAGTAAGACTGTCTGATTTACCCGATAAAACAGCCACGTCTGTTGCCCAGGAACTGGGCATACACCCCAATCAGATTTACAACTGGCGGGCGCAGTTTAACCGCTTGTCAGATAAGCAGTTTAACAGTCTGAATGGGGTGGACTATTCAAAAGATGAAAGCGAAAAAATCCGGCAGCTGAAGCGCGAGCTGGATACGCTGAAAAAGGAAAATGAATTCCTAAAGAAGGCAGCTGCGTACTTTGCCAAGCTGCAGGAGTAAAGTACGCCCTGATCAGCGAATACGTGGGGCAGTATACGGTCAGGTTGATGTGTCGGGTGCTGGAGGTATCCGCTTCCGGCTTTTATCGCTGGCGGGGCCGTAAACCGAGCCGGAGCAGCGTAAAGCACGAGCAGTTAGAGCGGCAGGTGCTCGACAGCTACGCCCGTTACAAAGCGCGCTACGGCGCGCCCAGACTGGTAAAAGAGCTGAATGCGCTGGGGGTAAATTGTTGCCTTAACATCGTCGCCAGCATCCTTAAAGCCAGAGGTATACGGGCACGTAACGGCAAGGCGTTTCGCTACAGCCCACGCACCGAAGCGATGACTAATGTGGCCGATAACCTGTTGAAAAGGCGGTTTGACGCCGAGAAACCCAACGAGCGCTGGACCCCAGATATCACTTATATCTGGCTGAAAGATAAATGGTTATACCTGGCTACGGTGATGGATTTATACTCCAGAGCGATAGTGGGCTGGTCGTTGGACACCAGCATGACCGAGCAGCTGATTACGCAGGCACTGAGAATGGCACTGGCACGAAGACAGCCGCAGGCGGGCCTGATAGTGCATTCAGACCGGGGCGTGCAGTATCGCTCAACCGCGTATCAGGATGTGTTGATGAATGCCGGCTGTGTACCCAGCATGAGCCGCAAGGGCAATTGCTGGGATAATGCTGCAATGGAGGCCTTCTTCAGCCGGCTTAAAGTAGAACTGATTTATGCAGAAAACTACGACTCGATAGAGCGGGCGAAGTCAGGTATCTTCGAGTACATTGAGATATTTTATAACCGTGTCCGTAGGCACTCAGCGATTGGCTATGTCAGCCCGGCTGAGTTTGAGCGCAAATGCGCATAACCGAGTGTCTACTTTTTATGGGTAAGAACAGGATGATGATGGCTCAGACCGATAATCCAACCATCGAATGCGGTACACATGGCACAGTAAACTCTGCTGTAGTTTGCTGTCATTTGTTGCAAAAAACAGAAGGTGTTTTGGGTTTTGTAGAAAACAGCTCCGAGCCTGATGACTTGCAAGCTTGGTGTGGTGCTTGTGAGGCGTTTTTTCTTAGCGAAGGTGAAATGACTGACTCATTCAGAGCATTTAATAATTTCAGTCTTGTTTGCGAGTTTTGTTATGCAAAAATTAAACAGCAGCATTCAGCAAATCCCTAACAAGGCGCATCACTCGCGGCCTGCGGCCGCTGGGGCGCCAACCGCTGCGCGGTCGTCACCCGTGTGCTATGCGTTAGCTGCAGGACGGTCATGAGCACCACAAGATTTTTTAAGAAGCAGTCCGAGAAGGGAAAAAAGGTCTTATCGGCTCTTGACGATATTGAAGCAGAGATGAAGAAAATTGGATTCTGGAAAGAAAATCCTCCAGATGTAAAAGTTGGAAACTATATTGAGGCACCTTCCTTCGAACTATGGCTTCAATGTGTTTTCCTGCCAAATGCTCGCAAAGCAGCACAGACAGGCGAATATCCTGACGGTAGTCAAGTTGGGTTAATGGCTATGCGTGAATACGATTATCATAGCTGTGTAGAGGAGGCGCTTACACTTGTAAGTCTTCTCAATGATTTCGATAAGTTGGTGGTAGGCAAATGAAAGAAGCTAAAGTTGTCATGTGCGATCTCCGTTCCGTCGGCCTTTTTTGTGGTGTCTACCACAAAAAATTCCAACTGCACTCCGGCGCCATACAACGGCGTTATATTCCATGAGAAAACGAGAACAATCATCAAAAGGTCTATACTGTTGTCCATGCTGTGGTTATGCAACTATAGGCGAGCCAGAAGCATATGATATTTGTGCAGTGTGCGGATGGGAAGATGATGGTCAAGATGACCCAGAACATAAAGAAAATTGGGGCGGCCCTAATCACGTCTCACTTGAGCAAGGGCGCATAAATTTCATCGTTACTGGGCAGTATGAGGTAACTCGGAGAATGCCGCAGCGAGATCCTTCTGAGAGCTATGAGCAACTTCGCAAGTTTTCGATAAAGGTAGTAGAAAGTGAAATATAACAAGGTAATACTGCTTCGCAGCATTAACCACAGATCACGGCGTTGGTAATAATATGAAGCAAGCATCAGTATTCATAATAACTGTACTAATGAGTGTAAGTGCTATGGCAGGCAATTGGTTTCCAGCAGATTACAAAGAGTTTCCCTTTAAAGAAGGTGACCTGTTAACTACCGAAAAACCTGAAGGTAAATATTCTATTAATAAGGTTTTGCGCATTGATAATGTCTGCTTAGATGTTGGTCAATCTATCAGTATTCAGGGGCAGGTTTTTATGGCTCCTGAAAAGGACTGCTTGTTAATTATTAGCATGTCTTACGGAGAGCAAGAGTTTAAATCTCTAGAGGAGATCAATCAGGCAGTAAAAAAAGGGATCTGGAAAGTAAAAATAGGGCATATACCAAATCGCGCACCAGGTGCAGCGGAAGGACAAATATTAATTGGTCATAGTCCAGTAAAACAGGAAGAGCTGGCTGGCTATAATCAATGGAAAGAGTTGTTTAGTCAGGGGAAGGCCGGTGTATTCTAAGATGCAAAAAAATGCCGAACAATCGCAACCTGGCCGAGATTTATTCCGGCGCTCGTTGTATGCCAGAAAAGTCTGGTACAAAACAATCACCTCCATAAATTCGCCTGTTACAGGCGTTACATTTCAGGCAGGAATCTGAGAGGTTGAGTTACTACGAGCTAACTGATGATATAAATTTTCCTAATAGATGGTACTTGGGCGATGTCGCTTTTGCTGACAATTGGAAATTAGCGCAGTACCTTGATCCTGAAAGAGGGTATGAAATTGAGGTATCTCGCGATGGTTTGGAAATGGACTACACGTGCAATGAAGCATATGGTGTAAGTGTAGTAAGTAAAAAATTCAAAGATGCTCTTGCTGGTATTGCTGATATCACATTTGCCAAAGCAAATATTATTAGTAAAGGCTCGGGTAGTGAATTCTATATCATGGCTGTTCCAAAAGAGCTCGAGTGCATTGACGAAAAAGAATCAGAATTTCAAAAGTTCGAGGTAAACGATCCTATTCGTCCTGATAAGGCTGGCGAGTACCGAGGCTTCTTTAAAATGGTAGTTAATCCAGATAAGTGTGCGGGCTTAAACATATTTAGGGTTAAGGGCTTTAATGTTGCTATTGTCGTAAGTGCAGAAGTAAAGCAAAAATTAGAATCAGCAGGAGTTTCGGGTGCGCTATTTAAGTGCGCATAGCGATTAAAACTGTAGTAAGCGCATGTTGTAGGGCTGGTTTTCCGTTGTGCTTTAAACTAGCCGAAAATGCGGGGTTATATGCAAAGCAGAGAAAATAGGAATAACAAAAATAGGTGATATTGTTGGTTCAATATTTCAAGGACCTGCCGTGGCCTATAAACACTATTCAGCGTTTGGTTTCCGAGTTGACAGTGTATGGCAGAGTTCTGCAGCATTGTACTTAGAAAAGGAAGCCGACGCGCGCCGCGCAGTTTATTTTGGCTTATTGGTGGAATTAAATGATATTTAATTGTGATACGGAGTTTCTGGAAAATAAGGCCAGATTGTTTAAGTGGCTGGCGTATGGAGTTCTAATACCATTCCTTTTAACACTATACATTGAGCCTTCAGTCTTTGTTATTAAAGGAACTTTGACTGGCCTGATGGTTTGTTTAGCAATTTGTTGTGTGGTTGTAATGACTAAAAGGTACTATGACGATGCTTTGCTAAAACATAGTGGCGAACAAGTTATTGTAAATCAGGGAGGTATTGAGTTCTCCAACAAAAGCACAGGCTATAGCTTCAAAAGAGACAACGATAATATTGTGTCCGTAACTTATACCCGCATGTTTGGTATCCCAAAGATAATAATGCAATTCGCCAACAATGAGTTTTACAAATTTATCTGGTTCAAGGACTCTAATCGTCTTTATAGTATGCTGAAAAATAAAGAGAGCCGGGTAACAAGAGCCTGACAACATATGTAAAGCGATTCCCAACGCTTGGCATTTCCAATTCAAGGTCGGGTTTGGTGTTTACGGCGAAATGGTTTAGGTTTAGTAGGCGAGCTGCTCCACACCTTAAGAACCTATGTAAATCAGCCATTTAATTATTCCGTCTTTTCTTTAAACTCACACAAATCTTCAATCAGGCAACTGCCGCAGCGCGGTTTGCGTGCTACGCAGTCTGTCGGAACAACCTTTGCGTATTTCGGTTTGTCCGGCCACCTGTTCCGGTTTCATCCGGCCAGGCGTTTCGGTGTGATCCGGCCAGCATGATCTGACCTTCGTTTATGCTCTCTTTTTACCCGACTTCTTCACCCTGAACCAGTGTTTTTTTACGTTGTGACTCACCTGTTAATTCTAGTCGGTGGGCGTTGTGGATCACTCTGTCTAATAGCGCATCTGCGACAGTCGGGTTATCCATCAGACCGTACCATTCTGAGACCGGTAACTGACTGACGATGATCGTGCTGCGTTGCTCGTAGCGATCTTCAATCACGTCCAGTAAATCACTGACTTGCTTACCTTTAAATCCCTCAAGACCCCAGTCAT
>NZ_FNXF01000035.1 GCF_900108485.1 Rheinheimera pacifica
GTTACGCGCTGGCGATGCCAAAGCGGTGCGCGCCATGCTGGCAGATGACGTGCTGATTGTCGAAGGTAATGGCGTAGAGCGCTCCGCTGAAGAGTATGCCAGTCATCATATGCTGGCAGATATGAAATTTATGGCGGCGGTAAAGGTAGAAGCGCTGGAGCATCAGACCAAGGTGCTGGGCAAGGTGGCCTATTCGGTTAGCCGTAGCCAACTGACTGGCGACTATAAAGGCAAGCCGGTTGACGTTATCAGTAAAGAAACGCTGGTGCTGGTAGATACAGGCGCCGGTTGGAAGATCGTGCATGTGCACTGGTCGCACTAAGACAACAGCAGGAGATCACTATGAAGCTAACTCTGGCAGCGGTTGTGTTGGTAGCTACTGCGTTACTGGCCGGCTGTAAAGACGCCGGCCCGGCTAAACCGGAAACTACAGCTGTGCCCGACAGTGCAGCAGCACTAACCCTCACGGTATACAAAACGCCAAGCTGCGGTTGCTGTAAAAAGTGGGTATCGCACCTTGAACAGCAGGGAGTGGTTGCACAGACGAAAGACTATGATGATCTAAGCGGCATAAAAGAGCGCTATGGCATCACGCCACAGTATTATTCCTGTCACACCGCCGTATCGGAGCAGGGCTATGCCTTTGAAGGCCATATCCCTGCTAAATACATCCGGAAATTTCTTGCTGAGTCGCACCCGGATGCAATTGGCCTGAGTGTACCGGGAATGCCGCTCGGATCACCGGGCATGGAAGTAGAAGACCGCTTTATGCCGTACGACATTTTGTTACTACACAAAGATGGCAGCGCCAGCGTCTACGCGCACATCAGCGATGCTTCGATGCAGTAGCCAATAATAGGCGCTTCAAAAAAACACCACTTTAAAAGTGGTGTTTTTTTATTGAAGCACGATAATGTCAGTTGGGTTTCGCCAGTTGCTGCAAAATATGACAATGCGGACTACCGTCGCCCCGGCAGCTGTCCGCCAGCTCCGTCATCACCTGCTGCATATGCTGCAGCTCGGCAATTTTGCTGGTAATTTCATTCAGGTGTTGCTGAGCCAGCTGTTTTACCGCTCGGCTTTCGCGCCGTGGGTCTTGCCATAATTCCAGCAGCGACTGGATATCGTGTAACGAAAACCCCAGGCTGCGCGCCTGACGAATAAAACGTAGCTGGTTAATTTGCTCACTGTTGTAAAGCCGGTAACCTGCATCAGTACGTGGCGATCTTCTAAGCAAACCGGATTGCTCATAGTGCCGGATCATTTTGGCGCTTAAGCCACTCGCTTTTGCCGCATCACCAATGGTTAGTAAGGTCGCCATATATCGCTCCTTATTTAAAAGACATGCGTTGCAAACGCAGGGCATTGGTTACCACCAGCACACTGCTACACGCCATTGCTGCTCCGGCCAATACAGGGTTTAAAAAACCCATCGCTGCAAGCGGTATACCGATGGTATTAAAGGCAAAGGCCCAGAACAGATTTTGCTGAATATTGCGGTAGGTTGCACTTGCCAATAGCAGAGCTGTCGCTACCAGTTCCGGATCGCCACGCATCAGCGTAAATGCAGACGCACTTACAGCAACATCGGTACCTGTTGCCATCGCGATACCTAAATCAGCCTGAGCCAAAGCGGGGGCATCATTAATGCCATCGCCCACCATCGCCACTTTATAACCCTGCTGCTGATAGGCCGCTACGGCTTCAGCTTTACCCTGCGGCAGCACTTCGGCGTCAAAATTGTCCAGCCCCAGCTCTTTGGCGACATACTCGGCGCTAGCCGTTGAATCACCCGTTAACATAGCAACCTGAATACCGGCAGCTTGTAATTTATGTACCGCATTTTTTGCCTGGGCTTTGGCTTTATCAGCAAAACACAGCAAACCGAGTAATGTCGTGCCCTGATCAGTTTTTTCTGCCAACCAGGATACCGAAGCGCCCGGTACTGCGATAAGGTCTTGCGGTAATGTCAGCCCCATCTCCCGCATCCAGCTACCCGAGCCCAGCATTACCGCACGGCCTTTGACGTTAGCTTTCACGCCTTTTCCGGCCACTACAGCAAAATCCGATACTGCCAATAAATCGACATTGTGGTTGATAGCATAGCTAACAATGGCTTTGGCCAGTGGGTGTTCGCTGTACTGTGACAACGCATACGCCAATGCGGCCAGCTCGGTTTCATTGTTAAGCGCGTTCAGCTGCGTTAATACCGGCTTGCCTTCGGTGAGAGTGCCGGTTTTATCAAATACGACATAATCAATTTTTGTCGCTTGCTCCAGCGCGACAGCATCTTTTACCAAAATACCCTGGCGCGCCGCTGTGCCGGTACCGGCCATAATGGCCGCTGGAGTGGCCAGACCCAAAGCACAGGGACAGGCAATAACCAATACCGCTACGGCATTAAGAATACCTTGCTGCCAATCGGCAAACGCCAGGCCCCAAATCAGCACGGTGGCTAAGGCGACCAGCAGTACTACCGGTACAAAGATACTGCTTATCTTATCCACCAGGGCTTGTACTGGTGCTTTCGCGCCCTGAGCCTGCTCTACCAAGCGGATAATTTTTGACAAGGTGGATTCTGCACCTAAGGCGCTGGCCTCAAACTCGAGCCGGCCATCGAGATTAACCGAACCGCCCGTCACTTTATCGCCAGAGGTTTTATGCAGCGGCACACTTTCGCCGCTGATTAGTGCCTCATCCACGTGGCTGCTGCCCTCTGTCACTATGCCGTCGGCCGGTATCCGTTCTCCTGGCAGCACCTGAATGCGATCACCTTTAACCAGCTCAGCCGCTGCAATACTGTGCCAACTATTATTGCGCCAGACCCTCGCTGATGTCGGTTTTAAGTTTTCCAGCGCTTGCAGCGCATCGGTAGTACGCCGCTTGGCGCGTTTCTCCAGCAACTTACCCAGCAGCACCAGGGTTAATACTGCCGCGCCACTTTCAAAGTACAGGTGTGGTGCGCCATGATGCCCATCAAAGCTGTACCACAGATAGAGCGATAAACCATAAGCGGCACTAGTACCAATTGACACCAGCAAATCCATATTGCCGGTGCCCGCTTTAAGTGCATGCCAGCCGGCTTTGTAAAAGCGGGCGCCGAAATAGAACTGTACCGGTGTGGCCAAAAGCCATTGCCATAGCGGCGGTAACATCCAGTCGGCACCGAACAGCATGCCAACCATTGGCAAAACTAATGGCAGGGTAAGTAAGGCAGCACCGATCACTGGCCAGCTGTCGCGCTGATAAAAACGTAGTGGTTGAGCTGGGGAGTTTTGAGCCTCAGGTGAAGCCTGGCTGAGAACCAGCTCATAACCAGCATCGGCAACGGCCTGTTTCAGGGCGCTGTCTTCTGTGGTGGGTAACAGGGTCAGGCTTACCTGCTCTGTGGCCAGGTTTACTGAAGCGCTTAGCACACCAGACACCTTTAACAGGCTCTTTTCCACCCGGCCGGCGCAAGACGCACAGGTCATACCCTTTACCGCATATTGCCGGTTAACCGTTTCTAGTTCATAGCCAGCACTGGTTACCGCCGCACTAAGCTCAGCAAAGCGGGCATCGCCTGCTACCGTTGCCATGTCTGTCGCCAGGTTGACGCTGGCTGAGGTCACGCCGGCCACAGCGCGCAGTGCATTTTCAATCCGATTCGCGCAGGACGCACAGGTCATGCCCTTTATTGCAAGTTGTATTGTTGCTGCCATATCCGTAACTCCAGGTTGAGAAATGTTATCAGGCATAACAAGGTTAAACCTTACCATTATGGCAAGGTCAAACAACTTTCAAAAAAAGGCTATTCGGATTAAATGGTTGATGGGGTGCTCTTGCCCCACCTACTCGGTACCACCCTCAGATGGTTGATAGATCGACCCCGTAGTTGAGCTCCTCTGCGAAGTCCGGTAGTCCGTAACCGATGGTTTTATTGTAGAACGGAGAGACCTTCGCAGTGGGTGCCTTCTTTTTGTGCTTCGTGGTGTAGAGCATTCGTGCCCGCATCACCTCGAAGGAGTAACCACGCCCTTCACGGTTCTTGTCTTTGGCCAGTCGGTTGATCGACTCCGTGTAAGCGTTGGTGACGGGCATGTCCGTCTCGAAGTAGGTCATGGTCTCTTCGCGCCAGTTTCCCACTGCCCTGACCAGATCGCTCCAGACTTCCTTCTGGCCTTTCGGAATGGTGGCTATCCACTCGTCCAGGGCGGCTTCTGACTGGGGCCGTGTGATGGCGTCCCAGATGCCATAGAAGCGTTCCTTGTGCTCGTAGGCGGCCAGCAGTTGCGGGAATGCGCCTGTCCAGGTCTCCATGATCAGCCGTTCCCGATCTGAAACTTCGTGAGCGCGTTTCAGCAGGATCTTCCGGTCGCCCTTGAGGGTTCGGCTCTGGGAGGGTTTCAGCTCCTTTCTGAGGCCCTTGCGCACCTTCTCCAGGGCATCGTTGGCCATGCGTACCACATGGAACTTATCGACCACGATGCGGGCCTGTGGCAGCAAGGCCTTGACCGCTGCCCGGTAGGGGTTCCACATGTCCATGCTGACGATCTCGACCTTCTGCCGGTCTTTCAGCTTCATCAGGTAGTTGGTCACCACGTCCTGACGGCGGGTAGCCAGCAGGTCGAGCAGGGTTCGCTCCTCAATGTTGGTCAGAATGCAGCGGTAGCGCTTGTTCAGGTACAGCTCGTCGATGCCCAGAATGCGGGGCGTCTCGAAGCGGTGCCAGCGCCCCAGGAACTCGGCGCGGGCGTTGAAGATGTCGCGTACCGTCTTCTCGTCCAGACCTGTCTGTGCCGCCACGAAGGTGTAGGGGTGGTTGAAGGATTCCTTCTCCACGTATTCATGCAGCCGCAGCGTCATACGGAAGCCGTCCACCATCTCCGGTAGCTGGGGCCTGAAGGTTGTCTTGCAGGCCCGGCAGGTGTACCGGCGGCGGACCACCCAGAGGGTGACCCGCTTGCCGTGGATGGGCAGATCACGATAGGGAACATCACGCTTGCCGAACCGCACGAACTCACCCTGCACTCCGCATTCTTCGCAGGCAATGGGATCGGGCGCGTCCACTTGGAAGTGCATGTCGTCGTCGGTGGTTTTGCAGCCCAGTACTTGGTATTGCGGCAGGTGAAGGATGTTGTCGGGAAGTTCGGTCATGGTGTTGTATAGGCGAAGGTTTCAGTCAGATCCATCCGACTCGGCATTGGTGTTTGTTTTTTTACCCAAAAAGCTGCCGGAAACGAAAAGTAAGGCACCGAGGACAATTGCAATATCAGCCAGGTTGAAGGCCGGCCAATGCCAGTCTCGCCAATAGAAATCAAAGGAATCCACAACATAGCCACGAAAGACCCGGTCAATCAGGTTGCCCATGGCGCCACCGAGGATAAGACTGTAAGCGATGGCTTCTCCTTTATGACGATTTTCAAGGATCAGCTTGATCAGAAAAATCGAGACC
>NZ_FNXF01000033.1 GCF_900108485.1 Rheinheimera pacifica
CTACACCACGAAGCACAAGAAGAAGGCACCGACTGCGAAGGTCTCTCCTTTCTACAAGAAAACCATCGGTTACGGACTGCCGGACTTCGCAGAGGAACTCAACTACGGAGTCGATCTATCAACCATCTGATAATGGTATCAGGTTGGTGGGGTAAAGGTGCCCCATCAACCATTAAATCCGTATACCCGCGAAATGTAGTTCTTCGGCGACAGCGAGAAAGCAGCGTAAGTGTCGAATCTCCATTTCGCCTCCTGTTGTCAGTACAAAGGCCGTTTGAGAGTCGCAGCGTTGTAGCCGCTCATCTCACCGAGTTCATCCAGTTCAGGCCTGTCGCCGCTTTTGTGGCGCTGCGCGACTGCCTCGCCCTGCGGTCCGGGCAAGGCGTGTGACCAGCCGCCGGCCAGCGTCTTGTAGACCGCCACCAACGCCGTCGCCCTGCGGGTGGCGCTTTGTGCCAGCAAGTCTTCGGACTCCAAGCGTGAACGTTCGGCCTCCAGCACATCCAAAACATGGATGGCGCCGCCCTCAAATTGCAGGCGAGCCGTCTTGGCTGCCCGGCGGCTGGCCTCGGTCGCCTGTACCAGCATGGCGTTCTCGGTCTGCGCGCGCGATAGGCGTACCAGCGCGTTCTCGGTTTCTTCCATGGCGCGCAGCACCGTGCGCTCGTATACCGCCAAGTTTTCGGCAGTGGCTGAATTGGCCGCCGCGATGCGCGACCGCACCCGGCCCACGTCTAGGAAGGAACCACCCACACCGAGCGAGATCATTCGCGTTTCACTATCACGCTCGAACAACGAACCAAAGCCCAACGCCTGCGTGCCGATCAGCCCTCCCAACGTAAAGCGAGGGAACAGGTCTGCCATGGCTACGCCGATACGCGCAGTGGCCGCAGCCAGCCTACGTTCTGCCGCAGCCACATCGGGACGGCGACGCAGTAGATCGCCCGGTGCACCGGCGTTGATCTGGGCGGGCAGCTCAGGCAAGGCTGCGGGGTGATCCAGCACTTCGGCCATCGCCGCAGGCGTGCGGCCAGTGAGCACGGCAATGCGGTGGGCGGCCACAGCAGCCTCAGCTTCAAGCGGCGGAATGCGCGAGCGTGTCAGCGCCAATTGCGTGCGGGCGCGGTCGGCATCGAACGACGTGCCCCGGCCGTTCTCGAACAAGACCTCGATCAGCCGCAGCGTATCGGCTTGGTTGATTTCGTTGTCCCGCGCGACCTGTAATTGCACTTGCAAGCCGCGCAAGCGGAAATAGGCGTCGGTCAACTCGGCCACCATAGCCACTTGTACGCCCGCCAGGTCGGCTGCGCTGGCCTCGGTCTCGGCGCGCTGCGATTCCACGCTGCGCCGCACTCGGCCAAAGAAGTCCAATTCCCAGATCACGGATAGGCCAGCCGAATGCAGATCGTTATCCCGGTCGGAGCGGGACGCATCCGGTGCTTGTGCAGCACTGGCGCGCTGGGTACTGATTTCACCGGACGCGCCCAGCGTCGGATAGTAGTCTTGGCGACGTTCGCGCGACAGTGCGCTGGCTTGCTCGTAGCGCGACAGTGCTATGCGGATGTCGTGATTGGCGTGAAGAGCATTCTCCACCAAAGAGTGCAGCACCGGGTCATCCAGTTCCCGCCAGAATTGCGCATCGGCCTCCGGTACAAGCTGGGACACGGCAACGGGGTCTTGGCGGGCATACGTCACTGCCTGGGGCGCGGCAGGTGCCTTGTAATTCGGCCCTACTGCGCAAGCTGCCAGCGTCAACGCCACCAAAGGGAGCAGTACCAGATGTGGCATCCGACGTAGGCATGGTCGGATGCGGGATGGCGTTTGAAGCATGACGGAATCAGTCCTTGTGGAGTCAGTCATGGGTGGCCTCCATGGCGACATTTGCCTGGCGACGTGGCTTGCGCGTCGCGAGCCTGCGTAACGCGACGTAGAAAACAGGAGTCAGGAATAAACCGAACAAGGTCACGCCGAGCATGCCGGCGAACACAGTCACTCCCATAACCTGGCGAATCTCCGCGCCTGCGCCGGAACCGACCATCAGCGGCACCACGCCAGCGATGAAGGCGATGGAAGTCATGATGATCGGGCGCAGACGAAGGCGTGATGCCTCCAGCGCGGCATCGAGGATGCTGTGCCCCTTGCGCTCAAGTTCACGGGCGAACTCCACGATCAGAATGGCATTCTTGGAGGCCAGACCAATCAGCACTATCAAGCCAATCTGCACGAAAATGTTGCTGTCACCACCCGCGAGCCACACGCCCGTCATGGCCGACAACAGGCTCATGGGCACGATCAGGATGACGGCCAGCGGCAACGTCCAGCTTTCGTACAGTGCCGCCAGCACCAGGAAGACCAACAGTACCGCCAGCGGGAACACCACCAGCGCGGTATTGCTTTGCGTGACCTGCTGGTAGCTGAGGTCGGTCCACTCCAGTTGCATGCCTGGCGGCAGCACCTTGTCTGCAATGGATTGCACTTGCTGCAATGCCTGCGATGACGACACCAGACGCGGATCTGACTCACCAATCAGGTCGGCAGATGGATAGCCGTTGAAGCGGATGACGGGATCGGGGCCGAATGTCTTGCGCACGTCCACCATGCTGCCGATGGGCACCATGTCGCCATTGGCGTTGCGGGTGCGCAGTTTGACCACGTCCTCGACAGAACTGCGGAACGGTGCGTCCGCCTGAGCCATCACCCGGAAGGTGCGGCCAAAGCGCGTGAAGTCGTTGACATACGCCGAACCCAGGTACACTTGCAGCGTATCGAAAAGATCGGTCACGGCCACGCCCTGTGCCTTCGCCTTGGTGCGGTCCACTACGACGTCAAGCTGCGGCACATTGGCCTGATAGGAACTGATCGGATATTGGAATCCCGGTTCTTGCGAGATGGCCGTCGCCAGCTCGGTGGTCGCCGTCTGCAATGCGGCATAGCCCTCACGGTTGCGATCCTGCACGTAAAGAGAGAACCCGGAACCCGCGCCCAGCCCCATGACAGGGGGCGGCATGATGGCAAAGGCCAGACCGTCCTGCTCCTGAGCGAAGCGCTCGTTCAACTGTTCCGCAATCTCGGTTGCAGTGTGCTTGCGCTCATTGATGGGCTTGAGTACGAAATACACTAGGCCGCTATTGGACGTGTTGGTCAACTGCAAGGCGTTCATGCCCGGGAACTGCACGGCGTTGTAGACGCCATCGGTCTTGAGCGCGATGTCGCTCACACGGCGGACCAGCGCTTCCGTGCGCTCCAGGGATGCACCCTCGGGTAGCTGGATGACACCGAGGAGATACAGCTTGTCCTGCATGGGGATGAATCCGCCAGGGACGGCCTTGAACACAGCTCCCGTCGCCACCAGTAGCGCGATGTAGACGAGAAACACCGCACCACGCCGCCCGAGGATGCGCGACACGCTGTTTCCATAGCCATCCGCGCTGCGCAGGAAGAAACGGTTGAACGGCCGGAATATCCAGCCCAGACTGCGATCCAGCACCCGCGTGGGCAGGTCTGGCGCGGCACCATGCGGGCGAAGCAGGCGCGCGGCCAGCGCAGGCGACAGCGTCAGCGAGTTGATGGCCGAAATTACCGTGGAGATCGCAATGGTGACGGCGAACTGTTTGTAGAACTGCCCTGTCACGCCGGACAGGAATGCCATAGGCACGAATACCGAGCACAGCACCAGCGAGATGGCGACGATGGGGCCACTGACTTCGCGCATGGCCTGATGGGCCGCAGCCAGCGGCGCCAGCCCTTCGGCGATGTTGCGCTCGACGTTTTCCACCACCACGATCGCGTCGTCCACCACGATCCCGATGGCAAGCACGAGTCCAAAAAGCGTGAGCGTATTGATGGAAAAGCCCAGCATCAGCAGCACGGCGAAGGTGCCTACCACCGACACCGGCACGGCTAGCAGTGGGATGATGGAGGCACGCCAAGTCTGAAGGAACAAGATCACCACCAGCACCACCAGTCCGATGGCTTCCAGCAGAGTGTTGACGACCGCCTTGATCGACTGACGCACGAAGACAGTTGAGTCATACTCCACCGACCATTCCACTCCCTCGGGAAAGCGCTTGGCCAACTCGTCCATCTTCGCGCGGACTTGATCCGAGATTTCGATGGCATTGGCGCCCGGGGCTTCAAAGACAGAGATCGCGACAGCAGGCTTGTTGTTGAGCAACGACATCAGCGAGTAGCTGGATGCGTCCATTTCCACGCGCGCCACATCTCGCAGCCGGGTGACCTGACCCTGCGATCCGGTCTTGACGATGACGTCGCCGAACTCTTCTTCCGTCACCAGCCGGCCCTGCGCATTGATGGACAGGAGGAAGTCGCTTCCCGAGGGGTTGGGCGGCGCACCTAGTTGACCGGCCGAGACCTGGACGTTCTGTTCGCGCACGGCTTCGACCACATCGCCGGCGGTCATACCCAGCGCCGCAATTTTGTCGGGGTCCAGCCATAAGCGCATGGCGTAGTCGCCAGAGCCGTTGATCGTGGCATCGCCCACCCCCTGGATGCGTGCCAACTCGTCGCGTACATGGAGCACGGCATAGTTGCGCAGGTACAGCGCGTCATAGCGATCGCCCGGCGAGCGCAACTGCACGAGCAGCGTTTCGTTGGGGAACTGTTTGACGGTCACCACACCTTGCTGGCGCACCGCTTCGGGAAGACGCGGCTCTGCCTGGGCGACACGGTTCTGTACCTTGACCTGGGCGTCGTCGGGATCGGTGCCAGGACGGAAGGTGACGGTCAGCACCAACACGCCATCACTACCGGCCACGGACTTCATGTAGAGCATGTTTTCCACGCCGGTGATGGATGCCTCCAGTGGTGCGGCTACCGTGTCGGCGATTTCGCGCGGATTTGCGCCAGGATACGTGGCGCGAACCTGTACGGTGGGTGGCACGACTTCCGGGTACTCGCTGACGGGCAAGAGCGGGATCGCGATCAACCCAACCACGAAAATGATGATGGACAGCACGGCCGCAAAAATCGGCCTGTCCACGAAAAAGCGGGCAAAGTTCATGATGGCTGGCTCTCCGCGCTCATTCGCTCGCCTGGGCGATTTGTCGGCCTGCAGGCGCCATTTCAATGTCCTGGGCCGTCACTGGCATGCCGACAGAAACCTTCTGGATGCCGTTGACGATCACGCGGTCGCCGGGATTTAGACCTTCCTCGACGATGCGCAGGCCTTCGGCCTTGCGTCCCAGCGTGATGTCGCGGCGCTGGGCGGTGTTGTTCTCATCGATCACATACACGTACTTGCGGCTCTGGTCGGTCAGGATGGCCTTGTCGTCGATCAGCATGGCCTCGAAACTGCCGCTACCCGGCAGGCGCACTCGGGCATAGAGGCCCGGCGTAAGCAGGCCGTCGGGATTGACCAGGGTGGCGCGTGCGCGGATGGTGCCGGTGGCCGCATCGACACGGTTGTCCACGAAGTCCACGTTTCCGGCGTGTGGATAGCCGTTCTCGCCGACCAGGCCCACCTGCACCGGGATACTTTCGCTGCGCTGGTCGGGGCGCTCTCCGTTGCGAGCCATGTGGGCGTAGCGCAGATAGGTACGCTCGTCGACATCAAAATGCACGTGCACCGGGTTCAGCGAGACTACGGTGGTCAGGATGCTGGCCTGGCCGTCAGCACTCACCAAGTTGCCTGCCGTGACCAGTGCACGTCCGGCGCGGCCTGTGATGGGCGAACGTACCTGGGTGAACGACAGATCCAACTTGGCGGTCTCGACTGCGGCTTGGGCGAACTGCACGTTGGCTTGGGCCTGATCGGCGGCGGCGTGGCGCTGCTCCAACTCCTCGGTGGAGGCTGCTTGCAACGAAGCCAGCTTTTGAGCACGGGCCGCTTCGCTACGTGCCAGTGCGGCCTGCGTGCGGGCGCGGGCCAAGTCTGCTTCCGCGCGAGCCAGAGCAGCACGGTAACTGCGAGCGTCAATCTCGAACAGCACGTCGCCACGTTTGACGATCTGGCCCTCTTCGTAATTGACCCTGTCGATGTAGCCACTCACACGTGGCCGCAGCGCAACGCTTTCCACCGCCTCGACGCGGCCATTGAACTCATCCCATTGGACGATCTTGCGCACCGACACAGGTGCCACGCTGACCGTGGGTGGAGGGGCGGCGACCGCGTCGGCGGCGTCGCTATTGCAGCCAGCTAGGGACAGCGCCAGCAAGCTCGCCGCAGCTAACGGCAAGGCGCGGCGCCAGGAAGGCAGGACCGCAAGGTAAGGCAATGTGCTCATTGTTTTCAGTCTCCAAGGGATGGCGAAACCCGGTTGATAAAATTTGACATACGTGACGTATGCCATTTATCATCCACTCATACGCAACGTATGTCAATCATTTACATACACTTCGTATGTGAAAAATCGGAGGACGACCTAATGGCACAAAAGCGTGCAGAGATGATTGAGGAAACGCGGGCCAAGCTCATCAGTGCCGCCCGCGCTGCGTTCGCAACCGTGGGATATGCGGACAGTTCAATGGATGAGCTGACGGCCCAAGCCGGACTGACGCGCGGAGCGCTCTATCACCACTTCGGTGGAAAGAAAGGGCTGCTGGAGGCGGTCATCGCCCAGATTGATGCAGAGATATTTGGCCGACTGGCCGTCATCGTCGAGGAGGCGGAGTCCACCTGGGACGGCTTCGTTCAGGAGTGCATTGGCTACATCAAGATGGCCGTCGAGCCCGAAGTCCAGCGGATCGTCCTGCTGGACGGGCCAGCGGTTCTGGGCGATCCCTCCCAGTGGCCCAGCCAGAACGTGTGCATCGTGAATACGCGCCGCAGCCTCCAGAAGTTGATCGAGGAGGCAGTCATACGCCCCGTCGATCCCCTGGCGACGGCCCGCCTGATAAGCGGGGCGCTGCTGGGCGCATCGCTGTGGATCGCCAGCGCAGACGACCCACGCGCCGCTTCCGAAAAAGCCGTGCAGGGATTTCTTGTACTGGTGGCGGGCTTGCGGCGGGACACCTCTCCCGCGCAGCCGTAACAACCCAAAGGTGCCGACCGGCAGGCCGGACTCTTTGACCCAGACCATTCACCTATTTGGATTTTGACCATGAACCCTTTCAAAAATCATCGTGGATACTCGACCATGTATCAGGAAGGAAGCCTGACGCTGGGTCTTTTCTTCGCCATCGAGTCCTACCCTGGCGCCATTCCTGAGATGGACGTGGCACAGCAGATTCGCACGGCACAATTGGCTGAAGCTCATAACTTTGGGTATCCGGAATTTCTGGTTGATAAAATGCCAAAGATGTAAAGAAGAAAATCTTTCTCAGCGGATTATCTGATTGATCCTCTTCAGCCTACTCTACTGCCAATTTTCTGTTTCCACCTTCGCCTGAGTCTTCATAGCGATGCTGACTAGGGAGGACAGCGAGAGCTGGGCAAGCGTCAAAGCGGTTCTGGTTCATGCGCAATCCGGACACCTGCACAACATTCCTCTTGTAAGAAACCGATCAAATTCTCTAGGTGCCCATACTCGGGTATACAGACAATCGTGCGGCTATGTTTCTCCTGCCGGATCAGCCCTACCTTGGCCATGCGCGCAAGGTGATGTGATAGCGTCGAAGCAGGAATACCCAGCCCCTTCTGGATATCTCCGGCCGAAGCCCCATCATGGCCAGCTTTGACCAGAAAGCGGAACACGGACAGTCGGTGACTATTCCCTAGCTCAGCTAAGCTGGCTGCAACCTTTTCGTGATCCATAGCACGCCCCAATAATTCGATGTTTCTAGAATTATAGTTGACAGGTCGGATAAACGCAAGTAGGCTGCGTACATCATTTCGACAATACTAGAAATATAGGAGTAATATTGAATGTCATCTCAACTCCAAGACGCTCTAGGCATGTTCGCCTTTCTCGCTATCGAGCTATCGGTTTTATTCATTGGCATTAGCTTGCTGGTCGGAGTTCTTCAACGTCACATCCCACCATCCAAGGTGGAAGCGTTACTGACTTCCAGTGGGAAGCGAGGCTATTTTCTTGCTGCTGGTTTAGGAGCTATAACGCCCTTCTGTAGTTGCTCGACTATCCCCATGTTGAAAGGGTTGATTCGG
>NZ_FNXF01000032.1 GCF_900108485.1 Rheinheimera pacifica
AACTCGTCGGTGAGTTGAGTCTGGTGCTTTTTGACGATTTGCGGCTCAAAGCTACCGGCACGGTCACGTGGTGTATTCAATTCAAAGCTGCCGGCGGTGCTTTTCATGGTTTTGGCAGAGCTGCCGTTCTTGCGATTAGGGGCTTCATCTTGCTCAAGGTGCTGCTCTAACTCGGCCTGCATCGCTGCTTCGGTCAGTTGTTTAATTAACGGCGTTAAGATACCGTCTTTACCAGACAAACCTTTGCCATCACGTAATGCCTGAATGGCTGCTTGTATATCGAAAGTTGGGTTGGTCATGTGTCATCTCGTTTTCGCTTAGTTTAATGAAATGACACAGAATTTTGAACACTACCCACTTAATACTTCGTGTCTCGATGCACCAAGTGACTTTGCTGAAAGCACGTGAAATGGAATACCTGAGTTATTCCCTGTGGCTGCAAGAACAGCAATGTATGCTAACTCTTCGATCTTTTTGTCCAGTGCGCTGGCAGCATCAAGTGATTTAACCGCTTGCATCCACGCCTCCGCATGAGCCGGAGTTTCTTGTAGGAATAAGGCAAAAGCTTTTGAAACGCTCATAGATACCTCCTTTGGGTTGTTCTTACCCTCAAACGCGACCAACGTGCTGCGAAGCGGCGTTTTGATGGCGCTTATTATGCATATTTGGCAACCATTACAATCATCAATAACGGGAGTGTGATTGCAGCACCGTACAGGTGAAATCTTGCACTCTTGTAACCCTCTGGATTTTTGTCAGGCTTAGTTAAATCCAAAATGGCAGATCCGATTTTTGTAGCGTTTTTAAATTTAGGATCCAGTCTAAGCTCCAGAACTAGCATTAAACTATTTAAACCAAAGTACATCCAAGCGATAAGAAAAATCAGCCATAACACTAAATCAACAGTTCCAATTGTGTTCACAACCATCTCTATACCTCAAGATGCTGTTCTTACACATAACGCCCGCCACAAACGCGAGTAACTTGTTGCGAGTCGAGCCACGCAGTGGCGTTTTGGTGGCGATTGTTATAAGCATGGCGTGAAAATAACAACATTCCTGCTTTTAACAAATCCATACTTATGTCTCTTCTTGATTTTTGCTGGGACGCTTAAAATATGAGAAAAACCCCAAAAACAACATCGTAAATAAGCATACAAACAGCGAGCGGTACCAATCTAATTCACTGACTCCGTGTGCCGTAACTTGATACACTGCCGAACCTAATCCGGCACCTATACCGCTGAATAAAATACTCTTCATAAATACACCTATCTTTGATACTTAAAGCTTATAACGCCGCGGTAAGCTGTGGCTTTGTAGTTGGTTGGTGTTGCGCTAGCGTATGCGGCCAGCGCATAAGCCAAGCAACGGAAAACCGTCAGATTGACCGCTTTGTTAGGGCTGGGCATCACCAAGCTTGAACTGATATTGCTTGCCGTCTGGAAGAACCGCCTCTGTATAAAATTTACTTGGGCTTTCAACCTTAAATAGAGTTCTAAATTCTGAGTCATATACATGAAGAATAAATTCTTCGCCGCCCCTGTATATGCACCAAACTTTTACTACTGAACTGTCCGCAAGCTTAATTTCTTGTTCAAGACTTAATGATCCCGGCCTATCACTGTCCGGCTCTAATGTAGCCTTAAGCACTGGGAAAACCGTATCAAGAATCGGTCCTCTCCATGTGCTTTCAACTGTAACCGATAACTCGATATTCATAATGCCTGTTCTTACCCTTAACGCCCGCCACAAACGCGAGCAACTTGTTGCGAGTCGAGCCGCGAAGCGGCGTTGTGGTGGCGATTGTTATATTTGCTTTGCGCCACTTAGGTGCTTAGTAATTAACTTTCTATTGTATCCATTTAAACGGGGCATAGAGCATTGAGATAACCTTTGTTCCGCTGTTTTACCAGTGGTATCTGTTAAGTCAGGCTTAGCTCCGTTAACAATAAGCAACTTTACTATATTAGGGAAGCCTGCAGTGACTGCTCTGATTAGGGGTGTTGTATCAGAATAACTAGAATTCAGGTCAACACCAGCTTTTATAAAAAGAGAAACAATGTCCTCAGCGCCGCACTGAATTGCCATAATCAATGGCATTCCATTTGGATTTGCTCCAGCAGCAAGCAACTCTCGAGCTGATTCGACGTCACAGTCAGCTGCCTGAATCAATGCATCATCCAATTCCTTTTGATTCAAAATTTAACCTCGATGCTGAATGCAAATATAACGCTTATTCGGCGGGTCGGCCCGAAGTTAAACACGGGTCAACCTGCCTTTGTAAATTTAATGTACAGGACACTACACCGCTTATTTAAAATTTACAACAACTTATAGGTACAGCTGATAGCTGTACCAGCGCCAAATACGGGGTAACCCGTCTAACAAAGCTCGGGATGGTATTAGTAATGTATTGCTAATAAATACAGCGATTAAATTTGCGGTTATTTGGGTACAAAGCAGTAGCCATTAAAACAACGCCCAGTAACTGATTATTACCATCGCCAGCAGCAGGTTGGGCCAGTAAATCAGCTTAGGTAGCATAAAATCATGCATTACCAGCTTACGTTGCACATTTACCGGGGCGTTAACGATAAAGCTGTACCACACCGCTAATATCATTGCTTAAACATCTTCCCGATCATTAATTTTCTCCAGTACATTTTGGTACATCATCAAGTCATTGGCTATTTCGACAACGTCATCGGATTCAGGATCAAGGATGGCCTTACGTTTAAGCAAATCAGCCATGGTTCTTTTCACGGCGGTTCTGATAAGCCTGAGTTCCATTACGCTAAACACACGACAAGTTAGCGCAATTATTTTTCATCCCAGCCATAAGCATTGGTAATGCGGTCAGCCACCTGGTTCATCAGAGCCATACCGTTGTCACCGTTGGTCATGATGATCATACCGTACCCCTTACTGATGTGCCCCGTCATCCAGGCCCGATAGCCCCAATTCGAGCCACCATGCGAAAAAAACTTCTCTGGGCCACGTTGCTCAATCTGCAAGCCCACAGCATAAGGCCCTACCTGCACCGGTGTTGTCATGTCGATGGCCGCCTGCTGGCTTAGCCGCTGGGCTTTTTCAGCGCGCAGCGCGGTCTGAATTTCAATAATAAACCTAGCCAAATCAGTGGGTGTAGTCCACAGCGCCGCAGCGGCTTGTTCTGGATAAACATGCCAGGGAGCTTGCATGCGCTTACCCTGCTCATCGTGTGCCAATGCCGCTGTCTGCGTTGCAGGTATATCGCCAAAAGTGCTGTTGGACATCTGCAACGACATCAACACTGTGCTTTGCATCAGCTCCTCGAAGGCACAACGACAGATGTCCATCATCGCCTGTTGCATGATCATGGTACCGCCGCCTGAGTACTTGTATTCGGTATAAGGCGCCCGCGCAAACAACACTTTACCCACATTGGAAGGCGTCTGACCGTTGAGAATTTGCACCACAGTCGGCAACGCCACCTCTGGTGGATAACCCGGAAAGCCGAAACCGTCATCGGCACCGGAAGTATGACTGAACAAGCTACGGGCCGTGACCGACTGCTGTCGGTTCAGCTTAGACGCTGGTACTTTCCATGACGTGAGGAAGGTGTTGATGTCTTTATCCAAATCCAGCTGTCCCGCTTCAACCATGCGCATCGCCGCCATTGCCGTCACCGGCTTTGAGATCGAAGCTGCCTGAAATCGGGTATTGGTAGCCACTAACCGTCCGGTGGCGACATCGGCAACCCCGTAGGCTTTCGCCCAGTGGATTTTGAAATCTTTCACGACCGCAATGCTCAGGCCAGGCACATGCAGCTGCTGCATCAAAGCTGGCAGCGTTAGCTGGTCGAACTCGCCGGTACCTGCGATTTGTGCGGCTTCAATCTGCCCGATAAAAGGGGCCGTTTCATGTTGCGTTGGCGTAGCTGGATCTGCTGACGTAATAAAAGCGCTGCATAGCGCGAATAACATACAAATTTTGGTCATAACTGATGATGTCCTTGTTTTCGGAGCTGGTCCACAGCGCCGCAACGGCGTGGTCGGGAGACATGGCATGCTATTCAATGCCAGTGCCAAGTAGAGGATTCAAAGCGACTAACGCCGAGTTCAGCGGCGGGTTCTAAGTTGTAGTTTTGCGATACAGTGAGCGTAACGAATCGCAAAACTGCGACTTAAAAACCGTCCAGTGGAGCGAATCGGAACGATGCTGCAACGACTTGTTAAATATTTTCACCTAACTCTAAAACTGGCGTTCTTCTTTCCTTAAGATTTATAACTTCTTCAACCCCATTTATTTTTATAATTAAAATTCTATTTTTTTCGGCACGGTAAAGTGATGTAGAAGCAATTAAAGCTTGTGTTTTATAAAATGAATTAGGCTGAATTGTTACTTTATTTTCAACAAGAGATCGTGATGTAGAAAAATAGGTTAACCTAGCATTTTCTATTTCTATTGGTCTTTCGGATTTATTTGAGATATAAACCTCTTCTACCTCTTCAATTCTATCCTTTAGTTTTTTATCTTGCCAGGAAAGAGCTAATTCCTGCCCTTTGGGAATTCGTTCTGTCCCTAGAGTAACAATTAAATGAACAAGCACTTCTTCATTGGCTGTATATTTTTTAGCTTCAAAGTATTCTGAAAGAGCTATGCCGTTGTTTATTATTTGTCCATTTGATAATTTTTGATGATGACTTTCATTCTTAGCGGAAGAACATCCAACAATACAAAGTAGGCATAGGCTCGGGATCAATCTTAAATTCATTATTACTCCTATTGTTCTTACACATAACGCCGAGTGCTGCGGCAGACTTTTGCGTAGGAGGAACGACGCAGCAAAAGGCTGTCCGGCGCCGAAGGCGCGTACAGGCACGAATTGTTATGCATTGATATTCCCCACCCCAGACTTGATGCTTTTACACACCAAATCATATATTTCATCATAGAACATTATTTGGTAGTGCTTGCACTCCGGGAGGTGAGCTTTATTTAACGACACTAACCACGGGGAATTAACAACTTCAAATATTGCCGCTTTACTGTCACCGTTGGCCATGATGCTACCGTGCACCTCTTCAGAGGCCATGCTATAAGCCTCAACTCCTTCTAACACCAAGTGCTTCAAATTGTCAGGGACATATTTATCGTCAGGATTGAAATACTCGAAGCCGACGAGGACAGCTCCCCTTAGTTTCCACACCACTCTTTGAAGCTCAGGGCCTCTTCCGTCATGGTAAAAAACACTCTCAAGAATAGGCCTGGTGCTCATACTCGTCCTGATGAATAACGCCCAAATTAAGCGCGGAAAGCCGCGCAGCGGGTTGACGTTGCAGCCAGCGCTTTTTGCTGGCGATAATATTTGTTTGTTAGCTTAACTTCCTACAGGTAAAGCAACATTACTTCCCCAATCAGTCCATGAACCATCATACAAAATTAAGTCCTTGTAGCCAGCAATTACTGCAGACAACAAAATAATACACGCTGTAATTCCCGAACCGCAGGAAAATACGAGCGTGCTGGTTTTGTTACCTAAGAGCGCAGAGAATATCGCTGTTAACTGCTCATCCGTTTTAAAGCAATACTCATTCAACACCTCAGGGTACGGCAAGCTTACTGAATCAGGAATATGGCCGCTACGCACACCGCTCCTTGGTTCCGGAGCTATACCCAAAAACCTTTCTCTCGAACGCGCATCAAGGACAGCTAACTGTTTATTATTCATTTGTTCAAATATGAAGTTTGAGTTGCATATCCGCTGCGGATGAAAAATACCATTAATATTGCCAACTTTAGCTTCAATGTTAGATGTATTGGGTACAACTCGTCTATTTTCCAGCAACCATTGAGGTAACCCACCATCGAGTACAAAGACGTTTTGGAACCCCATTACCTGGAATATCCACCAGGCCCTCGGCGCTGAATAAATCCCCTGATTATCATAAAACACTACAATACTTTCTGAATTTACACCTAGCTTCTGAGCTACAGCAGTGAATTGCTCTTCAGTGGGAAAGGCATGTGTTTGCGATGAATTCAGATCACATAAAGCGGTTTCCAGATCAAGACGCCTGCTATTAGGTATATAAAGAGGCATTTCGTATTCTATGGCTTTTTTCCCAACCATTTTACTCATACTTACATCAACAAGGATGAGCTGCGCTAAATTTAAATTTGTCTCAAGCCAGCTGGTTGTGACCAGGGGAAAATTCATAATATCTCCAGAGTATCGGCTCAAGCTAACGCTCAAAGCTGGCGTGCGTTTACGCATCGCCCTGCATCTTCTTGTTATATGCCTGATTTTAAAGCAGTATTATGTTCAATACTACCAGCAATAAAACAAACGCCAACGAACAACCAAACAGTGCTGGCAACTATTTGCCAGATATCTACACCGGCAGCTGTAACAAATGTTGGAATGGCAATTAACCCTCGTACAGTACAAAGCAATGCGATGGTAATTAAAGCAGGTTTAACCAATGGAACCTTGCGAATTAAACCAACGGCCGAAAAAGCAAATACCGTACACGCAAACATTAAACCTGCAACGATTACGGTACCGACAGGTGCAAGCAAAGTACCTTGTTGGGCTGAGTCTATAAGTTGCTTAGGCGCTCGCGCAAAAGCAAACCAGCTTGGGCCGCCCCAAATACACAGCAGATGCCAGATAGCAGCAGCCGACGCAATAACGCCACCGCTAATTAATAGTTTTGATTTAACATTAAAACTCAATACGAGCTCCATTCTGCCTTAGCACATAACGCCCCGCTAAACGGCGAGCGTTAGCGAGTCCGGTGGAGGCCACGCTTTTCGTGGCCGGAACGAATTTGAGCGGCTTGTTATGTGTATTAATCTCGATTGAAAACATTTTTATTATACCAAGCCTCTGAATGGACTTCAGTTTCAGCCGCCAATAGAAATTGCTTTACCTTCTCGATCGGCAACTGAATTAGCTGACCACCAGATGACATTTCAAGATATTTCTCTTCAGTTTCATCGTCGGCATATATTTTGAACAAGGGATAGTCAACGGCATTGTCGATTGCATGATCCCCCGTTTTTACGAATAACTCCAAAGTCATACCGAAATCTGAGACGACCTGAGTTTTTACTTCATCTTCTTTTATACGTTTCATAATCTCGGCACTTTTGACACATAACGCATTACTAATGGTCTGCCGCAGCGCAGCTTAGGCAGTCCCGTGGAGGCCATGCTGTTTGTGGCCGGAACGAAATTTAGTAACTTGTTAGGTGAATCCGAAAAAAAACATAGCAATCCAAATACCACCCATAAAAACAAAACATAAAAAACTAGTTGTAATGGATAATTGGAAACTAAATTTTTCATCTTTTCTTATAACCATACAAGAAGGCGATAACTTTGAAACAGTTACGCCATGCTTAACACCCATATATAAAAGTGAGAAAAGTAAGCTAACACTAAAGGTAATAATGCCAGCAAACAAATATTCGCCTTTTCCAATTTGGCTAGTGCTAATTTGAAAATTAAACCTCAATAGTAAAACTGCTACAAGTAAAGCAAAAACACAAAAATTTACTTTAAAAAGCCTTTTTACAATTTCTCTATCAACAGAGTCCATTCAAAACGTACCTAACGCTTAACACAGGCGACGAGCCGCGAAGCGGGTTGGCGTCCCAGCGACCAACGGGAGCGAGTGCTGCGCATTGTTATGTGTGAATTTCAAATCGAAGCTCCCCACCAGATATTTTTATATAACCAAAATCACCAGTAAGCTCAAATCCATTATCTACCACCTGCAATGTATCAATGTTTCCGTAATCCATTGAACCGTCTGGATCAATTGATGAAATTACAGCTGATTTAGGTCTTAAACCAGTTACGGAAACTGTATTAACGAATTGAAGTGTAGCTTTTCGGTAACACGTATATTCATTTAGCTTTGGCTCAACATAATATTTTGACTCTGGCCAAATGCTAGCTATCAGTTCAAAGCAAAGGCGATTTTTTTCAGAACTCCAATCTAAAACGAAAGAATCATTGAGATCGATACCCTTAAATACTCCCATTTGACGCCAATCCATAGTCATTCACACATAACGCAAAGCTAAGCGGCGTGCGTTAGCACGTCCTTGCTTGAGCGCCTTGTTAAATGGCTTTTTCAATCGTTTCACCATTTTCGTTTATATATTGGATGCCACTATATGTTTTTGTGGTGCCCGACCATTTTGCAGTTGCAACTACTGGAAGTTCTAACTCATTACTTTCAATAAACGATTTAAATCTTTCAAGATCTTCTTGCGATGGTTCAGCTACACCGTACCCAAAAGAATACCATTCATCGCCCGCAATAATGTTGAATGCCTCAGAGCCGTCATAGACTCCGAATAAAACTTTGCCATTTGAGAACTTAAACTCTGATAACTCTAGCTCCGTAATGTGCTCTGAAAATTCAGGATGACTATCAGGAATAATATGTTCAAAAGCATCGAAACCTTCGTCGTCGTTTTGGTAGAAACACCAACGATGAGCTTTTAAGTCTTCGACAGTAAGATCTTCTATAGCTTTAGGTTTGCACATTTCTTTTGCCATTTAACGCCGTGCGCATGCGCGCGAACTTGTGAGCGTCGCAGGGGCCGAAGGCCCCGAATGCCGCACTTTGTTAGGGCTGCTCTGTATTTGGTTTGTAGCGAGTATCATTACCATTAAGTTTATTCCATACACCGTAGATTATTTCCATTGAAGCATCATCTGGATGACACTCATCTGGACCACAGATTGACACTGTTAGCTCTTTATTGCGTCCCCAAAGACCAAATGAGTTTCTAATACCGGTGCCCCAACCATGATGGTATTGGATAAGGTTATTAAACGGAGTATTTTTAACCGTCGACTTATCATCCTCTTTCAAATTAGAAACGATTCTGTCAACGGCCTGCTCTAAAGTCTGAGGTAGCTTTTCCTCAGACTTGTCCTCCGCATTCCCAAATGCTTGCATTGATATCGATAGAAAAACAGCCA
>NZ_FNXF01000029.1 GCF_900108485.1 Rheinheimera pacifica
CGTGAAGGCGGCCGTACAGTAGGTGCGGGTGTAGTATCAAAAATCCTGGCGTAATAGCTAAGATGTGAAAAGGCCCCGTAAGGGGCTTTTTTTATTCCATTGTGTATTTAAAAATAACGCAATAAGAGACACTAAGCTTGTTTTAGCACGCTAAGACAGTATAATGAGCGGCTATTTGAAAACCCGGCGATATGTCTGGTTTACAACCTTGTAGGGGCATAGTTCCAATTGGTAGAACAGCGGTCTCCAAAACCGATGGTTGGGGGTTCGAATCCCTCTGCCCCTGCCAATATTTTTCGGCACAGCATAAGCTCTGCCGGTAGTGTGTTGCTATAAGCAAGTCAAGGTGAAGTGAGTCAAAGCATGAACGCAGCAAGTGAAACCCCAAAAAGCGGATTTGATGTAATCAAGTGGTTGCTGGTCTTTGTTATTTTGTCACTGGCAGTGGTAGGTAACTACATATACGAGCTGTCTGCATTAGAGCGTGCAATTACTATTGTAGTGTTAGTAATTATTGCCGGCGTAGTCGCAGGGCAAACGCAAAAAGGCAAAACCTTTATAAACTTCGCTAAAGAAGCACGTACCGAAGTACGTAAAGTGGTTTGGCCAACCCGGCAGGAAACCATGCAAACGACGCTTGTAGTGTTAGTGGCTACAGTGATCATGGGGTTAATCCTGTGGGGTTTAGACGCCATCTTATTGCGCGTTGTGTCTTTTTTAACAGGATTGGGGATCTAAACCATGGCTGGAAAAATGCGTTGGTATGTGGTGCAGGCATTCTCAGGTTTCGAGCAACGGGTTGCTACCTCACTGCGTGAACATATCAAAATTCATCAGATGGAAGATAAATTTGGTGAAGTGCTGGTGCCTACCGAAGAAGTGATTGAAATGCGTGCCGGCCAGAAGCGTAAGTCTGAGCGCAAGTTCTTCCCTGGCTATGTGCTGGTACAGATGGAAATGTGCGAAGAAGCCTGGCACTTAGTTAAAAGCGTGCCGCGTGTATTAGGTTTTATTGGTGGTACTTCAGATCGCCCGGCGCCGATTTCTGAAAAAGAAGCCATGACTATCCTGAATCGTTTACAGGATAATATTGACAAGCCGAAGCCGAAAACCCTGTTTGAGACCGGCGAAGTGGTGCGCGTTACCGAAGGCCCGTTTGCCGATTTCAATGGCGTGGTAGAAGAAGTAGATTACGAAAAAAGCCGCGTAAAAGTATCAGTATTGATCTTCGGCCGTTCTACTCCGGTAGACCTGGAATTCGCCCAGGTCGAAAAAGCGTAAAGATAAACATTGTAACCGGGCGCTGATTAAAATATAATCTGCGCCCTTTTTAACATTGGGAAGCCGTTTGAGTAAGTGTCCTCGCATTTACAAGGCTACGACCCAGAACAGAGGTGAAACATGGCAAAGAAAGTCACTGCACTTATTAAACTGCAGGTTAAAGCCGGTATGGCTAACCCGTCGCCACCGGTAGGTCCGGCGCTGGGTCAACATGGTGTAAACATCATGGAATTCTGTAAAGGTTTTAACGCCCGTACAGAAAGCCTTGAGAAAGGTATGCCAATCCCGGTAGTAATTACTGTATATAGCGATCGTTCTTTCACGTTCGAAACCCGCACTCCTCCAGCATCTTTCCTGTTATTGAAAGCAGCTGGTTTAAAAGGTGGTTCAGGTCGTCCTAATACCCAGAAAGTTGGCAAAATCACAGCAGCTCAGGTTGATGAGATTGTTAAGGTCAAGCAGCCAGATTTAACTGCTGCAGATCATGCCGCTGCGGTGCGTACTATTGAAGGTACTGCCCGTTCAATGGGTTTAGTGGTGGAGGGCTAACAGATGGCTAAATTAACTAAACGCGCTAAGTTAATCCGCTCTAAAGTGGATGCAACCCGCGAATACGATATCAACGAAGCAGTTGCTCTGTTAAAAGAATTAACAGCTGGCAAATTTCTGGAAAGCGTTGATGTTGCTGTAAATCTGGGCATTGATGCCCGTAAATCTGATCAGAACGTACGTGGTGCTACTGTACTGCCTCACGGTACTGGCCGTACTGTTCGCGTTGCCGTGTTTACCCAGGGCGCTAACGCTGAAGCTGCTAAAGCTGCCGGTGCTGACATCGTTGGTATGGAAGACTTAGCTGAACAGGTTAAGAAAGGCGTAATGGATTTTGACGTGGTTATCGCATCACCAGACGCTATGCGCGTTGTGGGTATGTTAGGTCAGATCTTAGGCCCACGTGGTTTAATGCCTAACCCAAAAACCGGTACTGTTACCCCTAACGTAGCTGAAGCGGTTAAGAACGCTAAAGCGGGTCAGGTGCGTTACCGCAACGACAAGAATGGTATTATCCATTCTACTATCGGCAAAATCGATTTTGATGCTGACAAGTTAAAAGAAAACTTAGAAGCCTTACTGATCGCGTTAAAGCGTGCCAAGCCTTCAGTGGCAAAAGGTATTTTCATCAAGAAAGTGACTATTTCTTCTACCCATGGTGCAGGTTTAACTCTGAGCCAGGCGTCACTGAGCGCAGTGGTTTAAGGCGTAGTGCTTTACAGAGCAGCGTGATTATTTTATAATCGCGCGCTCATTTTTAGGGTAGGAGCCGTATTTTTTCGAAAATAGCGGCTTCCGTCCAAGACCGTAGGTGTCAGGATTTTCTTTTGAAATGAATGACTTAAAATTCACAACCTACGCAGACGGTGCAGGCCCCAGAAGAATTGATTCTTTCTGGTCTCACCGTAAATCGCGCGCTTTATGGCAACTTAAAGCGATGTGTAGGCAAACGGGCAATAATGCCCGGATGAACCAGGAGTTAAAAGCCAATGGCTATTAAGCTTGAAGACAAAAAAGCACTTGTTGCTGAAGTCCAGGAAGCTGCCAAAGGTGCTTTATCTGCGGTAGTCGCAGACGCTCGTGGTGTCACTGTAGGCAAAATCACTGCGCTGCGTAAGCAAGCGCGTGAAGCCGGTGTATGGATGAAAGTTGTCCGTAACACGCTGGTTCGCCGTGCAGTAGAAGGCACCGAGTTTGAGTGTCTGAACGATGTATTCGTAGGCCCGACGTTAATTGCGTTCTCTAAAGAGCACCCAGGTGCTGCAGCGCGTATCTTCAAAGATTTCGCGAAAGAGAACAAAGACTTCGAGCTGAAAGGTGCAGCGTTTAATGGCGCCACGGTAAACATTGAGGTGTTAGCATCGTTACCAACTTACGACGAAGCTATTGCACGCTTAATGAGCACTATGAAAGAGGCAGCAGCCGGCAAACTTGTACGTACAATTGCCGCGGTTCGCGACCAAAAACAAGAGCAAGCCGCGTAATTTTACGCTTGGTTTGATACAGAGTTTAATTCGGGCCAAGGCCCCTAATTTAGGAATCTGAGCAATGTCAGTGACTAAAGATCAAATCTTAGATGCTATCGCAGCAATGTCTGTAATGGATGTAGTTGAGTTAGTAACTGCAATGGAAGAAAAATTCGGTGTGTCTGCAGCTGCTGCTGTAGCTGTTGCTGCAGGTCCTGCTGCTGCTGCTGAAGAGCAAACTGAATTCAACGTAATTCTGGCTGGTATTGGTGCGAACAAAGTTGCTGTTATCAAAGCAGTACGTGGCGCAACCGGTTTAGGTCTGAAAGAAGCGAAAGACCTGGTTGAGAGCGCTCCAGCTCCAATCAAAGAAGGCGTTTCAAAAGCAGAAGCAGAAGCTCTGAAGAAAGAACTTGAAGAAGCTGGTGCATCTGTTGAAGTTAAATAATCCGGCTTATACCGGGTTATTCGCCTGAAATTCAGGCTGGGCTGGTGATGAATTAATCACCGGCCTTTTTGCGCTGTGGGACAATGATTTCCCCACCCCTGTTGATACTATGGCTGGTATCAAAGCAACCTGTAACGGGTTGTTGGGAAAAAAATCAGCAAGCTGAGGAACCCCATGACTTACTCTTATTCTGAGAAGAAACGTATCCGTAAGGACTTCGGCAAACGTCCGGAAGTATTGGATGTGCCATACCTGTTGTCGATTCAAATCGAGTCGTTCAGCAAATTTATCGAGCCTGATCCGGAAGGAGATTACGGTTTAGAAGCCGCATTCCGCTCTGTATTCCCTATTAAAAGCTATTCAGGCAGTGCGGAATTGCAGTACGTCAGCTACCGCATCGGGGAACCCGTATTTGACGTAAAAGAATGTCAAATTCGCGGTGTTACTTACTCAGCTCCTTTACGCGTAAAACTGCGTATGGTGTTATTCGATAAAGAAGCACCAGGCACAATCAAAGATATCCGTGAACAAGAAGTCTACATGGGTGAAATCCCGTTGATGACCGAAAACGGTACCTTTGTAATTAACGGTACTGAGCGCGTTATCGTTTCTCAGTTACACCGTAGCCCGGGTGTGTTCTTCGATCACGACCGTGGCAAAACGCACTCTTCAGGCAAGGTACTGTATAACGCCCGCGTTATTCCTTACCGTGGTTCCTGGTTAGATTTCGAATTCGATGCCAAAGATAACCTGTTTGTGCGGATTGACCGTCGCCGTAAATTACCGGCTACCATTCTGCTGCGCGCACTGGAATTCAGCACCGAAGATATTCTGAGCACTTTCTTTGAAAGCACTCAATTTGAAATTAAAGACGGCAAGTTAATGATGGCTGTAGTGGCCAACCGCTTACGCGGTGAAACAGCCGGTTTTGATATCAAAGACAACGATGGCGAAGTCATAGTAGAACAAGGCCGTCGTATTACTGCACGCCACGTGCGTCAGCTGGAAAAAACCGGCATGACCATGATGGAAGTACCACACGAGTATGTGGTAGGCCGTGTGCTGGCAAAAAATTACGCTGACCGTTCAACCGGAGAGATTATTGCCGAGGCGAACGCAGAGCTCACACTGGAGCTGTTAGCAAAACTGGCGAAAGCCGGTTACGAGAGTTTTGAAACTCTGTATATCAACGACTTGGATCAGGGCTCTTACGTTTCTGAAACCATTCGTATTGACCCAAGCAGCAACCGTATGGAAGCGCTGGTAGAAATTTATCGTATGATGCGCCCTGGTGAACCACCAACGCGTGATGCGGCTGAAACCTTATTTGAAAACCTGTTCTTCTCTGAAGACCGTTATGATTTATCCACGGTTGGCCGGATGAAGTTCAACCGTCGGGTTAACTTTGAAGAAGGCGTCGGTACCGGCGTACTGAGCAAAGAAGACATTCTGGCGGTAATGAAAGTATTAATCGACATCCGTAACGGTAAAGGCGAAGTGGACGATATCGACCACTTAGGTAACCGCCGTATCCGTTCTGTTGGCGAAATGGCGGAAAACCAATTCCGTGTTGGTTTAGTACGTGTTGAACGTGCGGTGAAAGAGCGTTTGTCACTGGGCGATTTAGATGCGGTAATGCCACAGGATCTGATCAACGCCAAGCCAATTTCAGCTGCGGTGAAAGAGTTCTTTGGCTCAAGCCAGCTGTCACAGTTTATGGATCAGAACAACCCGTTATCAGAAGTGACGCACAAGCGTCGTATTTCTGCTTTAGGCCCGGGCGGTTTAACGCGTGAGCGTGCCGGTTTCGAAGTACGTGACGTACACCCGACCCACTATGGTCGCGTATGTCCAATCGAAACGCCTGAAGGTCCGAACATCGGTCTGATTAACTCACTGTCTATGTTTGCCCAGACTAACGAGTATGGCTTCCTTGAAACGCCGTACCGTCGTTTGGAAGACGGTGTGGTTACCGACGAAGTCGATTTCCTGTCAGCCATTGAGGAAGGCAACTTTGTTATCGCTCAGGCCAACGCTGAACTGAACGCAGAAAACCGTTTATCAGAAGAATTAGTACCTTGTCGTTACAAGAACGAATTCACTCTGATGCCGGCTGACAAAGTACAGTATATGGATGTTGCACCACAGCAGATCGTATCGGTTGCTGCGGCGTTAATTCCGTTCCTGGAACACGATGATGCTAACCGGGCACTGATGGGCTCGAACATGCAACGTCAGGCCGTCCCAACGCTGCGTGCTGATAAGCCGCTGGTAGGTACCGGTATTGAGCGCGTGGTAGCAAAAGACTCTGGTGTTACTGTTGTTGCCAAACGTGGCGGTGTGATTGACTACGTTGATGCCAGCCGTATCGTGATCAAGGTAAATGAAGATGAAATGGTGGCCGGTGAAGCCGGTATCGACATCTACAACCTGACCAAATACACCCGTTCTAACCAGAACACCTGTATTAACCAGCGTCCTTGCGTAAACCATGGCGAGCCAATTGAACGTGGCGACGTACTGGCAGACGGCCCATCTACCGATTTAGGTGAACTGGCATTAGGCCAAAACCTGCGCGTGGCATTTATGCCGTGGAACGGTTACAACTTCGAAGATTCGATTTTGTTATCAGAGCGTCTGGTACAGGAAGATCGTTTAACCACTATTCACATTCAGGAGTTAAGCTGTATCGCCCGCGATACCAAGCTTGGGCCTGAAGAAATCACCGGTGATATTCCAAACGTGGGTGAGTCTGCGCTGTCTAAGCTGGACGAAGCCGGTATCGTTTACATTGGTGCTGAAGTGAAAGGTGGCGACATTCTGGTAGGTAAGGTTACGCCTAAAGGCGAAAGCCAGTTAACGCCGGAAGAAAAACTGTTACGTGCTATCTTCGGTGAAAAAGCGTCTGATGTAAAAGATACCTCGCTGCGGGTACCAAACTCAGTAACAGGTACTGTTATTGATGTGCAGGTATTTACCCGTGATGGCGTAGAGAAAGACAAACGCGCCCGTGAAATCGAGGAAATGGAAGTCAAACAGGCGAAGAAAGACCTGAATGAAGAATTCCGTATCCTGGAGGCCGGTATTTTCGACCGTGCCCGTAACCTGCTGGAGCAAAGCGGTGTTGACCGTGCCAAGCTGGATACGATGAAAGGTGATGCGCTGTTTAATCAGAGCTTAAGCGACGAAGACAAGCAAAACGACCTGGAGCAATTGGCCACCCAGTACGAAGAAATTCGTATTGAGTACGATAAGAAGTTCGAAGCCAAGCGTCGTAAGATCATCCAGGGTGATGATTTGGCACCAGGCGTACTGAAGATTGTTAAAGTGTATCTGGCGGTAAAACGCCGCATCCAGCCGGGTGATAAAATGGCCGGCCGTCACGGTAACAAAGGTGTTATCTCTACCATAGTTCCGGTAGAAGATATGCCATACGACGAACACGGCAAGCCGGTTGATATCGTGCTGAACCCGCTGGGCGTACCGTCACGGATGAACATTGGTCAGATTTTGGAAACACACTTAGGCTTAGCGGCCCGTGGTATCGGCGACAAAATTGATGCGATGATCAAAGAGCACAAAGAAACGGCAGAAATCCGTGACTTCCTGACCAAGGTGTACGCACTGGGTGAATCACGCCAGAACGTGGATATCGAAAGCTTTACCGATGATGAAATTCGTCGTTTAGCACAAAATCTGCGTAAAGGCTTACCTGTGGCAACACCGGTATTCGACGGCGCGAAAGAAAGCGAAATCAAGCAATTGCTTGAGCTGGGTGACTTACCGTCAAGCGGTCAAATCACGCTGTATGATGGCCGTACCGGTAATACCTTCGAGCGTAAGGTTACCGTAGGTTACATGTACATGCTGAAACTGAACCACTTAGTAGACGATAAGATGCATGCGCGTTCTACCGGTTCTTACAGCTTAGTAACGCAACAGCCGCTGGGTGGTAAAGCTCAGTTTGGTGGTCAGCGTTTCGGTGAGATGGAAGTGTGGGCACTGGAAGCATACGGCGCAGCGTATACGCTGCAGGAAATGCTTACCGTTAAGTCGGACGACGTTAACGGCCGTACCAAGATGTATAAAAACATCGTTGACGGTGACCACAGAATGGAACCTGGCATGCCAGAATCTTTCAACGTACTAATGAAAGAGATCCGTTCGCTCGGTATTAACATCGAATTGGAAGAGGAATAAACCGACGTTAAGTTGGGGGGCAGTTTTCTGCCCCATTCCGGTTTACCTCTTACAGGAGAGCTAAGGTGAAAGACTTATTAAAGTTTCTGAAACAACAAACTAAAACCGAAGAGTTTGATGTTATCCGTATCGGTTTATCTTCGCCGGACATGATCCGTTCATGGTCCTTTGGTGAAGTGAAAAAGCCAGAAACGATCAACTACCGTACCTTTAAACCCGAGCGTGATGGTTTATTCTGCGCCCGTATTTTTGGCCCGGTAAAAGATTACGAGTGTTTGTGCGGTAAGTACAAGCGCTTAAAGCACCGTGGTGTGATCTGTGAAAAATGTGGCGTTGAAGTAACCTTAACCAAGGTACGCCGCGAGCGCATGGGCCATATTGAACTGGCCAGCCCGACAGCACACATTTGGTTCTTAAAATCACTGCCAAGCCGTATTGGTTTGCTGCTGGATATGACACTGCGTGATATCGAGCGCGTGCTGTATTTCGAAAGCTATGTGGTCACCGAGCCAGGTATGACGTCGTTAGAACGCCGTCAGATGCTGACCGAAGAAGAATACCTCGACGTGCTGGAAGAGCATGGCGATGAGTTTGAAGCCAAAATGGGTGCCGAAGCAATTCTGGACATCTTAAAAGGCATTGAGCTGGCAACAGAAATCAAGCAAATGCGTGAAGAGCTGCCAACGATCAACTCAGAAACCAAGCGCAAGAAAATCAGCAAGCGTCTGAAACTGATGGAAGCCTTCCACACTTCTGGCAACAAGCCTGAGTGGATGATTATGACAGTACTGCCGGTACTGCCACCGGATTTACGTCCGCTGGTACCACTGGACGGTGGCCGTTTTGCTACTTCAGATCTGAACGACTTATACCGTCGCGTGATCAACCGTAATAACCGTCTGAAACGTCTGTTAGATTTGTCTGCACCTGACATTATCGTACGTAACGAAAAGCGTATGTTACAGGAAGCGGTAGATGCGTTATTAGATAACGGCCGTCGTGGTCGTGCTATTACCGGTTCTAACAAGCGCCCACTGAAATCTTTGGCCGATATGATCAAAGGTAAACAAGGTCGTTTCCGTCAGAACTTGTTAGGTAAGCGTGTTGACTACTCAGGCCGTTCTGTTATTACCGTAGGTCCTACTTTACGTCTGCATCAGTGCGGTTTACCAAAGAAAATGGCGTTAGAGTTATTCAAGCCATTTATCTACGGCAAGTTAGAAGCCCGCGGTTTAGCCACTACTATTAAAGCGGCTAAAAAGATGGTTGAGCGCGAAGAAGGCGCAGTATGGGACGTGTTGGACGAAGTGATCCGCGAACACCCGGTACTGTTAAACCGTGCACCAACCCTGCACCGTTTAGGTATTCAGGCGTTTGAACCGGTACTGATCGAAGGTAAAGCCATTCAGTTACACCCACTGGTGTGTGCTGCTTATAACGCCGACTTCGACGGTGACCAAATGGCCGTTCACGTACCGTTGACGATTGAAGCGCAGTTAGAAGCCCGTGCGCTGATGATGTCAACTAACAACGTACTGTCACCTGCTAACGGCGAGCCTATCATCGTTCCTTCACAGGACGTTGTGTTAGGTTTGTATTACATGACGCGTGAGGCGATTAACGCCAAAGGCGAAGGCATGATGTTCAAGAGTGCGAAAGAAGCTGAAAAAGCCTTCCGTGCTGACTGTGCCAGCCTGCATGCCAAAGTAAAAGTGCGTATTACCGAAGTGGAATTTGCCGAAGATGGCAGCCGTACGGAAACCACAGCAGTACGTGACACCACTGTTGGCCGTGCCATTCTGTATTCTATCCTGCCGGAAGGCTTAGCCTTTGATTCAATCAACCAGGCTATGGGTAAGAAACAGATTTCACGCTTATTAAACGGTGCTTACCGTCGTATCGGTCTGAAAAAGACCGTTATTCTGGCCGACCAAATCATGTATACCGGTTTCCATTACGCTATGTTATCAGGCGTATCGGTTGGTATTAACGATATGGTTATTCCGGATGCAAAAACTGAAATCATCGACGCGGCAGAAGCCGAAGTTGCTGAAATTCAGGACCAGTTCCAACAAGGTCTGGTTACTGCCGGTGAAAAGTACAACAAAGTTATCGATATCTGGTCAACAGCGAACGAAGTGTTGTCCAAAGCGATGATGGACAACCTGTCAAAAGAAAACGTGGTTGACCGCGACGGTAATACCGTACAGCAACAGTCATTCAACTCGGTATATATGATGGCCGACTCCGGCGCCCGGGGTTCACCGGCGCAGATCCGTCAGCTGGCAGCGATGCGTGGTCTGATGGCAAAACCGGACGGCTCTATCATCGAAACGCCGATTACGGCGAACTTCCGTGAAGGCTTAAGCGTACTGCAATACTTCATCTCTACTCACGGTGCGCGTAAAGGTTTGGCCGATACGGCATTGAAAACTGCTAACTCCGGTTACCTGACCCGCCGTCTGGTAGACGTAGCGCAAGACTTAGTTGTGACAGAGCGCGACTGTGGTTCAGATCAAGGCATTATCATGAAACCGCTGATTGAAGGTGGTGACGTGGTAGAAGGTCTGCGTGAGCGCGTACTGGGCCGGGTAGTTATTGGTGATGTGGTATCACCAACAACAGGTGCAGTATTAGTAGCCGACGGCACCATGTTAGATGAGCAACTGTGTGATGCCTTAGAGCAAAACTCAATTGACGAAGTACACGTACGTTCGGTAATTACCTGTAAAACAGATTTTGGTGTGTGTGCCAAATGTTATGGCCGTGATTTAGCTCGTGGTCACCTGATCAACGCCGGTGAAGCAGTAGGTGTTATTGCTGCTCAGTCAATCGGTGAACCGGGTACCCAGTTAACGATGCGTACTTTCCACATCGGTGGTGCGGCATCACGGGCGTCAGCAGAGAACAGTGTACAGGTTAAAACAGCCGGTACCTTAAAACTGCAAAATGCCAAGTTTGTGCGTAATGCGGATAACAAAATTGTTATCACCTCACGTTCTGCTGAAGTTACCGTATTTGACGAATTAGGCCGTGAGAAAGAGCGTTATAAGCTGCCGTATGGTTCAATCCTGACGACAGACGACAATGCCAAGATCACTGCCGGCCAAATCGTAGCAAACTGGGATCCGCATTCACACCCAATTATTGTTGAGCGCGGTGCCAAAGTTAACCACAGCGATGTGGATGATACCAACACTGAAGTACAACAGGATGAGTTGACCGGCTTAACCCGTACCGTGGTGAAAGATTTGGCCAAGGCGAACGCCAAAGAGCCAAAACTTATTCTGACTATGGATGACGGCGCGCTGCAGGAAATCCGTTTACCAAGCTTTACCACTATCGAAGTAACCGATGGTGCTACGGTAAAAGCCGGTGAAGTATTGGCTCGTATTCCGCAGGAAAGCTCGAAAACACGCGACATCACCGGTGGTCTGCCACGCGTTGCTGACTTGTTCGAAGCGCGTAAACCAAAAGATCCAGCCATTCTGGCCGAGATCTCTGGTGTTATCAGCTTCGGTAAAGAAACTAAAGGCAAACGTCGCTTGTTAATCACGCCTGAGCAGGGTGATGTACATGAAGAGATGATCCAGAAATGGCGTCAGGTTAATGTGTTCGAAGGTGAGCGCATTGAAAAAGGCGAAGTTATCTCTGAAGGACCTGAGTCTGCGCACGATATCCTGCGTTTACGTGGTGTCCACCATGTGGCCAGCTATATTGTGAACGAAGTACAGGACGTTTACCGTCTGCAGGGCGTTAAGATCAACGATAAACACATCGAGACGATTATCCGGCAGATGCTGCGTAAGTGCTTAATTACCAGCCCGGGTGACAGTGAGTTCCTCGAAGGCGAAATGGCTGAAGTGGCCCGCGTCAATATCGCTAACCGCGAATTGGAAGCGGCCGGTAAAATGCCAGCGCAGTATGAGCGCTCATTACTGGGTATTACCAAGGCGTCACTGTCGACTGACTCGTTCATTTCGGCGGCGTCGTTCCAGGAGACCACACGCGTTCTGACTGAAGCCGCCGTAGGCGGTAAGATTGATGAACTGCGCGGTCTGAAAGAAAACGTAATTGTTGGCCGTTTGATCCCGGCAGGTACCGGTTTTGCGTATCACCAAAACCGTGCCCGTCTACGTCAACGCGCTGGCAGTGGCGAAGTTGTTGAACCGGCAATGAGTGCAGAGACGGCAGAGCAAGCCTTGTCTGACGCGCTTAACATGGATTTGTCTGGCAACGACAACTAAAAGCAGGGAAACAGGGCTGATTGCTGGCTAAATTAGCAGCAATTGGCTTTGTTCCTTGACAGGTCAAAGCTTGACCATTAGAATTCCGCGACCCTGATTTTGGGGTGCGGAATTTTCACGTTTATTGGGTATATATTAACCAGGAGTATTTAATGGCAACAATCAACCAGCTAGTGCGTAAGCCGCGCAGCCAGAAGGTAGCCAAGAGCACCGTTCCGGCGCTTGAAGCTTGCCCGCAGAAGCGTGGTGTTTGTACCCGTGTATACACCACTACACCTAAGAAGCCAAACTCAGCATTACGTAAAGTATGCCGTGTTCGTTTAACCAACGGATTCGAAGTTTCTTCTTACATTGGTGGTGAAGGCCATAACCTGCAAGAGCACAGTGTTGTGCTTATTCGCGGTGGCCGGGTAAAAGACCTGCCAGGTGTGCGTTACCACACCGTACGCGGCACATTAGACTGTGCTGGCGTTAAAGATCGTAAACAAGCCCGTTCTAAGTACGGTGCAAAACGGCCTAAGAAATAACGGTACTCCGTTAGTAAGGCCAAACTAAACAACTTTTTTTCTTTAATGTATTAAAAGTTTTGGAATCACCTGAAGCAATCGGAGTTACGAATGCCAAGAAGACGCGTCATAGGTCAACGTAAAATTCTTCCAGATCCTAAATTCGGAAGTGAATTACTTGCCAAGTTTGTAAACGTCGTTATGGTCGACGGTAAAAAATCTACAGCCGAATCAATTGTATACGGCGCATTAGAGTTAGCTGCTACCAAGTCTAAGAAAGAACATTTAGACATATTTGAAGTAGCACTGGACAACATTCGTCCAACGGTCGAAGTTAAATCACGCCGCGTAGGTGGTTCTACCTACCAGGTACCATGTGAAGTTCGTCCGGTACGTCGTAATGCTCTGGCAATGCGTTGGTTGGTTGAAGCTGCCCGTAAACGTGGTGAAAAATCAATGGCTCAGCGTTTAGCTGGTGAAATGCTGGATGCCGTTGACAATAAAGGTTCTGCAGTGAAAAAACGTGAAGACGTGCACCGTATGGCCGAAGCTAACAAAGCGTTCGCCCATTTCCGTTGGTAAGCCTGTCTTAACAAGAGGATATTATTGTGGCACGTACAACCCCAATAGAACGCTACCGTAACATTGGTATCTGTGCTCACGTAGATGCGGGTAAAACCACAACTACTGAGCGGGTGCTGTTCTATACTGGTCTGTCGCATAAGATCGGTGAAGTCCATGATGGTGCAGCCACCATGGACTGGATGGAGCAGGAGCAGGAGCGTGGTATTACTATCACCTCAGCTGCGACTACTACGTTTTGGGCAGGTATGAACGCTCAGTTTGAGCAGCATCGTGTAAACATCATCGATACACCGGGCCACGTTGACTTCACGATTGAAGTTGAACGTTCGCTTCGGGTGTTAGATGGTGCTGTAGTTGTGCTGTGTGGTTCCTCTGGGGTTCAACCGCAAACAGAAACAGTTTGGCGTCAGGCCAATAAGTATGAAGTGCCGCGGTTGATCTTCGTTAATAAAATGGACCGCACCGGTGCCAACTTCTTACGCGTTGTTAAGCAGGCACAGACACGTCTGAACAGTACTATCGTACCAATTCAGCTACCTATTGGGGCTGAAGACGATTTCGCGGGTGTTGTCGACCTGATTAAGATGAAAGCCATAAACTGGAATATGGAAGACCAGGGTATGACTTTTACTTATGAAGAGATCCCTGCCGACATGTTAGAAGAGTGTCAGCAATGGCGTCTTAACCTGATTGAGGCCGCGGCAGAAGCTAGCGAAGACATGATGGAACGCTATTTAGAGGGTGACGAGTTCACTGAAGACGAAATTAAGGCTGCACTGCGCACATTAACATTGCGTAATGATGCAGTTTTAGTTCTGTGCGGCTCTGCTTTTAAAAACAAAGGTGTTCAGGCTGTTCTGGATGCGGTAATTGAGTACTTGCCTTCTCCTACAGAAGTTAAAGCTATTACCGGTATCAATGAAGACGAGTCTGAAGGTGAGCGTCATTCAAGTGACGACGAACCCTTCGCAGCACTGGCGTTTAAAATTGCTACTGATCCCTTCGTGGGTACGCTGACATTTTTCCGTGTGTATTCTGGTGTTATCAGTACAGGTGACACTGTATACAACCCGGTAAAAATGAAGAAAGAGCGTATTGGTCGTGTCGTGCAAATGCACGCCAACAACCGTCAGGAAATTAAAGAAGTACGTGCCGGCGACATCGCTGCCGGTATCGGTTTCAAAGACGTAACAACAGGTGATACCTTGTGTTCACCAGACCATATTATCACTCTGGAGCGCATGGAGTTCCCAGAACCGGTAATATCTGTTGCGGTGGAACCGAAAACCAAAGCTGATCAGGAAAAGATGGGTATCGCGCTGGGTAAGCTGGCTGCTGAAGATCCGTCCTTCCGTGTACATACTGATGAAGAAACCGGCCAGACGATTATTTCTGGTATGGGTGAACTGCACCTGGACATCATTGTTGACCGTATGCGTCGTGAGTTCAAGGTAGAAGCCAACGTGGGTAAACCCCAGGTTTCTTACCGTGAAACACTGCGTGGTGCCACTGAAGTTGAAGGTAAGTTCGTACGTCAGTCTGGTGGTCGTGGTCAGTTTGGTCACTGTTGGCTGAAAATTGAGCCGCAGGAAGAAGGTGCCGGTTATACGTTCGTGAATGCTGTAGTGGGTGGTGTTATTCCAAAAGAGTACATTCCTGCTATTGATAAAGGTATTCAGGAACAGATGAAGAACGGCGTTCTTGCTGGCTACCCGGTAATTGACGTTAAAGTTACTGTGTTTGACGGTTCGTACCACGATGTTGACTCAAACGAAATGGCGTTTAAAATCGCTGCTTCAATGGGCTTCAAAAAGGGTGCACTGCAAGCCAAGCCGGTTATCCTTGAGCCAATTATGAAAGTTGAGGTGGTAACGCCGGAAGACTTCATGGGTGATATTGTTGGTGACTTAAACCGTCGCCGCGGTATTATCAACGGCATGGAAGATGCACCTGGTGGTATCAAAATCGTTGATGCGCATGTGCCGCTATCTGAAATGTTTGGTTATGCAACCAACATGCGTTCGTTAAGTCAGGGTCGCGCTTCATACTCAATGGAACCATTGAAGTATGCTGAAGCTCCTAACAACGTTACAGAAGCAATTATCGCTGCGCGTAAAGCATATTAATAACTTAGTTTGGCCTGCAAAGCAGGCCGCAATTAAATAAAGAAGGGTCTATTCATGGCTAAGGCTAAATTTGAACGTAATAAACCGCACGTAAACGTAGGCACAATTGGTCACGTTGACCACGGTAAAACTACTTTAACTGCAGCAATCACAAACGTACTGGCAAAGCACTACGGCGGTCAGGCATTTGCATTCGACCAGATTGACAAAGCGCCGGAAGAAAAGGCCCGTGGTATCACAATCAACACATCACACGTTGAATACGATACACCAAGCCGTCACTACGCCCACGTAGACTGCCCAGGTCACGCCGACTATGTTAAGAACATGATTACCGGTGCGGCGCAGATGGACGGCGCTATTCTGGTAGTAGCAGCGACAGACGGCCCAATGCCACAAACCCGTGAGCACATCCTGTTATCACGTCAGGTAGGCGTACCATACATCATCGTATTCATGAACAAATGTGACATGGTAGATGACGAAGAGCTGTTAGAGCTGGTAGAAATGGAAGTGCGTGAGCTTCTTTCAGACTACGACTTCCCGGGTGACGACTTGCCTGTAATCCGTGGTTCAGCGCTGAAAGGCCTGGAAGGCGATGCAGAGTGGGAAAAGAAAATCCTGGAATTAGGCGAAGCGTTAGACACCTATATCCCAGAGCCGGTACGTGCGATTGACAAGCCATTCATCATGCCAATCGAAGACGTATTCTCAATTGCTGGCCGTGGTACTGTAGTAACAGGCCGTGTAGAGCAAGGTATCGTAAAAGTAGGCGAGACAGTAGAAATCGTAGGTATCAAAGATACAGTAGCGACTACCTGTACAGGTGTAGAAATGTTCCGTAAGCTGTTAGACGAAGGTCGTGCAGGCGAGAACATTGGTGCCTTGTTACGTGGTACTAAGCGTGAAGACGTAGAGCGTGGTCAGGTACTGGCGAAGCCAGGTTCAATCAAGCCACACACTAAGTTTGAAGGCGAAGTGTACGTACTGTCAAAAGAAGAAGGTGGTCGTCATACGCCATTCTTCAAAGGCTACCGTCCACAGTTCTACTTCCGTACTACAGACGTAACTGGTGCAGTAGAATTGCCAGAAGGCGTAGAGATGGTAATGCCAGGCGACAACCTGAAGTTTGTTGTAGAGCTGATTTGCCCAATCGCGATGGACGAAGGTTTACGCTTCGCTATCCGTGAAGGCGGCCGTACAGTAGGTGCGGGTGTAGTATCAAAAATCCTGGCGTAATAGCTAAGATGTGAAAAGGCCCCGTAAGGGGCTTTTTTTAT
>NZ_FNXF01000028.1 GCF_900108485.1 Rheinheimera pacifica
ATGGTGGACGCAGGAGGATTCGAACCTCCGACCGCTCGGTTCGTAGCCGAGTACTCTATCCAGCTGAGCTATGCGTCCGGGGTGTTACTATTGCAGCACAGTTATTTTAAAGCACAGTGCATGATGCTTCCCAAATCAGATGGTGGACGCAGGAGGATTCGAACCTCCGACCGCTCGGTTCGTAGCCGAGTACTCTATCCAGCTGAGCTATGCGTCCATCTGACAAAAATGGCGGAGAAAGAGGGATTCGAACCCTCGATAGAGTTTCCCCTATACACCCTTAGCAGGGGTGCGCCTTCAGCCACTCGGCCATTTCTCCGCTCTGTGTTGCGGCGTGTATATTAATGTCTCAGGAAAATAAGTCAAACAATTTTTAGAACTGAAAAGTGCGTTTGCCGACCTTTTAAGCAATTCACCGGAAATGAGTCATAAAACGTACAAAATCGGCAGAATTCGTCGGCAATCAACGGGTATAGCTGGGTTGCTAGTCGTCTTCACCATAATTTGCGTCAGGTGAACCTTTCTCGGCCTGTATACGCATATAAATCTCTTCACGGTGCACAGATACTTCTTTTGGCGCATTAACACCAATACGCACCTGATTACCTTTCACACCCAGCACCGTTACTGTTACTTCATCACCGATCATCAGTGTCTCACCAACACGACGCGTAAGAATTAGCATTCGTTTGCTCCTTGTTCCTTTAACCCAGCGTGACTCACACCGGTGTATACGCTAAAGCGCAGTATCATAACTCAGCAGGCTGACCGATTAAAAGGCAGCAGGTTAAATTAATGATATATGCCATCAGCAATTTTGCTGCAAAACAGCAGTATTGTAGCAATTTGCCGTTCGGCTACGGCAGATATTCGATATTCCGAAGTCGATTCACGGCAGATAACCATTTTATCCTGTTACGGCAACACACCGCGGCAAGATCAGCAAAGAAAGGCGCAAGCGCCCTTCTTTATACTAATTCAAGCAGTTTAGCTTAGTTTTGCCGTGATGTTCGCTTTTGCCTCATTCAGTATCTTTGGCAGCGCCGCAACATCTGCACCACCGGCCTGTGCCATATCAGGCCTGCCGCCACCTTTGCCACCTAACTGCTCAGCAGCCCAGCCAACCAACTGGCCGGCATGTACTTTAGCGGTTAAATCAGCAGTAACACCGGCGATTAAACTGATTTTGTCATCATTTACTGTTGCCAGTAATATCACGCCTGAGCTGAGTTTATTTTTCAGCTCATCGAGCATAGTACGCAGTGCTTTGGGATCTGTGGCCGGTAGTTGTGCTACCAGCACCGTAGCGCCAGCTATCTGCTGTGCCTGATCAAGCAACGACGCACCGGCATGGCTGGCCAGTTTGGCTTTTAGCTGCTCGATTTCTTTTTCCAGAACCTTGCTGCGTTCCAGCGTTTGCTGCACCCGCTCGCTAATGCTGAATATATCGCCTTTAAGCGCGCTGGCCACACTTTGTGCCTGCTGTTCCAGTTGCTGTACAAAAGCCACAGCTCCTGCGCCGCTAACGGCTTCAATCCGGCGCACCCCTGACGCTATACCGCTTTCAGACACTATTTTACACAGGCCAATATCGCCGGTACGGTTAACATGAGTACCGCCGCAAAGCTCAATCGAAAATTCGCCCATGCTTAGCACCCGCACTTCATCATCATATTTTTCGCCGAACAGTGCCATAGCCCCGGCAGCTTTGGCCTGGTCAATCGGCATTAAGCGGGTTTGTAACGGATGATTTTGCTGAATTTGTTCATTAACCAGCTGCTCAATAGTGCGCAGCTCTTCTGCTTTAACCGCTTCAAAGTGGCTAAAGTCAAAGCGCAGCCGATCGGGACCTACCAGCGAGCCTTTTTGCGTAACATGCTCACCCAGCACTTTACGCAGCGCTGCATGTAATAAGTGCGTAGCAGAATGGTTTTGCTTAATAGCGGCGCGGCGCGCACTGTCTATCTGCGCATCCACTTTGTCACCCACGGTTAAAGCGCCGCTTACATAACCTTTATGTGCGAAGGCTTTGGCCAGCTTAATGGTGTCCTGTACGGTAAACACCGCGCCGTTGGCCAGTGTTAAATTACCGGTATCGCCCATCTGGCCGCCGGATTCGGCATAAAACGGCGTTTTATCCAGAATAACCAGCGCCTGATCACCATCGCTGAGGCTACTGACAGCCTGGCCATCGCGCAGTATTTCTACTACGACCGCATTGCCAAATTCCTGCTCGTAACCGGTAAAGGCCGTTTGCTGGCTTGAGGTTAGCGTAGCGTTGTAATCTGCCCCAAAGTTAGACGCCTGCTGAGCACGTTTACGCTGCTGCGCCATAGCAGCATCAAAACCGGCCTGATCAATCGTCAGGTTACGCTCACGTGCCACATCGTTGGTTAAATCAACCGGGAAACCATAAGTGTCGTACAGCTTAAATACCAGCTCGCCCGGTAATTCGCTACCGGTTAAGCCAGCTAAGGCATCTTCCAGAATAACCAAGCCACGCTCCAGCGTTTTACCAAACTGTTCTTCTTCCAGTTTCAGTACTTTTTCCACTACTGCTTGTTTTGCTGCCAGTTCAGGATAAGCCTCACCCATTTGCGCAACCAAAGCGGCCACCAGCTGATAGAAAAACGCGCCTTTAGCGCCCAGCTTATTACCATGGCGCACAGCACGGCGCACTATACGGCGCAACACATAACCACGGCCTTCGTTAGAAGGCTGCACACCGTCAACTATTAAAAAGGCACAGCTGCGGATATGGTCGGCAACCACGCGCAATGATTTATCGGTTAAGTCAGTAGCGCCGGTGGCATCAGCTGCCGCTTTGATCAGGGCAACAAAGGTGTCAATTTCATAGTTGCTGTGTACATGCTGCAAAATGGCGGCAATACGCTCCAGCCCCATGCCGGTATCTACACTGGGTTTGGGCAGTTTTTCCATCCGGCCATCGCTGTGGCGGTTAAACTGCATAAACACGATATTCCAGATCTCAATGTAGCGGTCGCCATCTTCTTCCGGCGAGCCAGGTGGGCCACCCCAGATATGGGCGCCGTGATCATAAAAAATCTCGGTACAAGGGCCGCAAGGGCCGGTATCACCCATTGCCCAGAAGTTATCTGACGCATAAGGCGCACCTTTATTATCACCAATACGGATAATCCGCTCAGCCGGCACCCCCACTTGTTTTAACCAGATATCGTAGGCTTCATCGTCGGTTTCATACACGGTAACCCAGAGTTTTTCTTTGGGTAGCTTCACCACTTCGGTTAAAAACTCCCAGGCATAGCCAATGGCTTCCTGTTTAAAGTAATCGCCAAAGCTGAAGTTACCCAGCATTTCAAAAAACGTATGGTGGCGGGCGGTATAACCCACGTTTTCCAGATCGTTATGTTTACCACCGGCGCGCACACAGCGCTGGGCAGACACCGCCCGGTTATAACTGCGCGGGTCCTGGCCGAGAAATACGTCTTTAAACTGCACCATACCGGCATTGGTAAACAGTAAGGTGGCATCGTTGCCTGGGATCAGCGAGCTGCTGGCCACCACCTGGTGCTGTTTGCTGGCAAAATAATCTAAAAAGGCGCGCCTGATACTGGCCGATGTCATAGTCATGGAAAAATCCTGTCCGCTTGGGTTTTACTCTGTTTGATTAATGGCAAATTGAATTTGTTCGTTACTAAAGCCACGGCGCTGCATATACGCCATGCGTTTAAATTTGTCTTTATATTCGGTTACTGCACTTTGGCCGTACTTTTTCTGATAAAGCTGCAGCGCCAGCGCAAACCAATCTATTTCCAGCTCTGCGGCGCACTGTAACACCTGTTCGCGGCTGATATTTTGCTGGCGGCACTCCTGCACTATATAACCCAAACCATAGCCTTTATTAACCCGGCTACGCACTAACATACTGATAAACCGTTGCTGATCAAGGTAGTTTTCGGCTTTACACCAGGCAATCACCTTTGCAATATCATCGGCCTCTCCGCCCTGGCGGCTTAAGCGCTGGCTTAGCTGCGCTTCGCTGTAGTCGCGCCTGCTCAGCCAATTCAGCGCCATGCGTTTTAAATCAGCAATATCGGCCAAGGTTACACTTCCAGCACGGCTTCATCAGTGGGTTTAACCTGCAGTGCAAAGAACTCATTAAAGGATAAAAAGAATGCGATATTCAGCAGTGGTATCACCAGCAATAAACCGATAAACAGCGTTGGCATGGTAAGCATTATCAACCCCATACTCAAGAGGCCAAATACCACCAGCGCGGTAATATTGCGCCAGCAGGCAATAAAGCTGGCCTGCATAATGGCCAGCAGTCGGCGTTCCTGCAAAAAGTATGCAATGGCCACAGCATAAGCGAATACCATCCAGGTAAGCAAAAAACCTACAACAAACAGTAGCACTAAGGCACCACTTACTGCCTGCTGCTGATGCTGCACCAACAGTTCAGCCGCTAATACACTAAGCGGAATTGAGGCCAGCATATTTAAGGCTGCAATGCGGATAAACACAGCCCGGCAGGCAGTTTCCTGCAGTGGCTGGAATAAGTTAACAAACTGAATGCTCTGCTTTTGTTGCACAGCGACCACACTCTTATATACCCCGGCGGTTAAAAACGGGTTAAGTAAAATACCGACAATCGCGGTTAGCGGGTGTAACTGGCTAAGCAAAGCAATAAACCCCAGTGTGATAAACATCAACACCCACACCAGCGGCGCCTGCATAAAAATAGCCCAGCTTTGTTTAAACCAGCTCAAACAAGCCAGTGCATTAACCCGGCGAACAATAAGTTTTACCTTAAACTGCTTATCCACGATAACTCCACAAAACAGATAGCAGCCCGGCTGCTATAAAACTGGCGGTTATGATACTGCAAAATGCAGCAAATTAAGAGGGGATAACGGATAACCGCCCGGATAGGCGGTTATATTCAGAAACTAACCGCCATTTCGTCCAGCAAATGCCGGCTGGCGCTGCTCTGGCGCAGTTGCCACAGCAGATAACGAATATCCAGATGAACCGCCCGGCTGCGCTTAGCATCATAGTGCCAGTTTGCCAGCTGGTTTTCTGCCACACCGGAAAACATCAGGCCTACCAGCTCGCCCCGTGCATTAAAGGTTGGCGCACTGCTGCCACGCCCACAGGTGTCAATAGTACTGAGAAAGTTAACCGGTAATGGCGTTTCGCTGTCAGCCAGTGCACTGGCGTGTGGCTGGACAGCCATGCCCTGCACTGTGCTAAACGGCTGATACCATACCGCATCAACCGGCTGATAACCTTTAACCTTGCCAAAGCTTAGCCGCAAAGTGCCGTTGGCGTCAGCATAGGCCAGTTGGCCGTTTGCTTCTGCATAGGCCATGTGTATTTCCATCACCAAGGGCCGTATTTGTGCCAAGTGGCTGGCCATCTCAAACCGCTGCTGATCCAGCTCTTCGCCCACTTTATGCATAGCAACGGCAAAACTGAGCAGGGTATCGCGGCTTTTTTCAAACTGTTTTGCACTGCGCTCCAGCCATAAACTGCGTTGTTCAGCGTCGCGCAGGCTGGTGCCGCGATACATAGTTTCAAGTTTGTGCCGCACAATCTCCTGGTTAAAGCCATCACCCAGCGCAAAATAATGATCTAAAGCACCAATCCGGGCAGCCGGGGGTAAACTGGCATACTGACGCAGAAAATGTAACGCCAGCTCCAAATCTACACGCACATCAAACTGCTCCGGCATTTCGCTGATCAATTGCTGCAACTGCGCCATTTCGGCGGCGACCTGTTGCTGCGCAGTGCTGTCTTGCGCCTGCTCTCTTGCCAATGCCACTTTGTACAAACGCCTGGCCAGAGTAGGTAACTGGGCGCGGCTAAGATAGGTTAGTACCAGATCACGCTGCGCCATAATTTGCTGCTGTGCGCTAAGTTGCTGCAGGCGTGCAAGCCTCGGCTGATAAAGCTGCTGGCGCACCGGGCTACCGGCAATCCAGGCTTTCAGCTGTTGGGTTGCCGTGTCTTTTTTTTGCTGCAAACTACTTTGCTGGTAACGCGCAATCATGTTTTGCTCTTCAAGCAGGCTTTGCTGCAAAGAGCGGACTAAATCCTGGTATTGTCTGGCGCGGGCCGAGCCTGGCGGCGCCAGTTGCGTAATAAGAGCTAATGCCTGCTGACGATACTGCACCGACTGCGGGTAATATTGCTCAAATAAAAAGCGTACTTCATCGGCGCTGGCATAGCGCGAGCTTTGCTGTGGAAAGGCTGCCGCCATTACCGTGTCGCCCTCGGTAATGCCTGTTGCCGACAAGGTTAAATGTGCTGCAGGTTTAAAGGCGGTCTTGTCTGCGGTATAAGCGCGTAAAAAAACGTAATCGGCCTGATAACGTGGCCAGCCCCAGTTTGGCGCCTGCTCAGCTGATACTGCTGATAACGGTAAATGTACCAGGCGCAGCTCAGCAACCGGCTCAGATTTAACCAGATAATATTCCAGGCCATCATGCTGGCTGGTCACTTCACACAGGTAATTGCTGCGCTGCTGGCACTCATCGACCATTTTCTGGCTCAGACGCTGTAGTGCTATGGCCCGCTCACTGGCACTGGCACTGGCATCAAGCTGACGGTTTAGCTGTACGGTTACGTTTTGTACTTGCTGGATCAGCAAAGCCCTGACACCCGGCAACGGTATTTCGTCTGCTGTGTTGGCAGCAGAAAACTCCTGCTGTGGTGTGCTAAAGCCAACTTGCTGCAGGCTATTGGCCACACAGGCGTAATTGGTCAGTAGTAAGCCCGACGCCGACACAAAGGCAGCGCTGCAGTTATTTAACCGTACCACGGCATTTAACGGCAAGGCATTGAAAGCGTCAGCCTGCTGCTGCGCTGTCAGCAGGCCTTGAGCGACCAGCCGCTGTTTTAACTCAGGTAGCTGCTGTGGTTGCCACAAGCCTTCGTCAGCTGCAGCAGCGCTACAACACAGTGTTAGCAACACAGCGATATAGCGATAAAGTTTTCTCATATAGGAACATCTGTAAGCTTCAACGGCGCAACGCTATCATATTCCGCCCGGTACTAAGCCAAGCTTGCGGTAAAGTGCACAAATATGCGGTAACCGACAAGTGATAAAGCGCTGAAATTCACTGCCAGCGTACTTGACCTATAGCCCGATGGCCGCATAATACACGCTGCTAAATTGACAGGAAAAATTATGGAAAATTTTATTGAAAGACTGATGTATGCATCGCGCTGGATTATGGCACCTATTTATCTGGGTTTAAGCCTGGCGTTGCTAGCTCTTGGCATTAAATTTTTTCAGGAAGTGTTTCATATACTGCCGATCATTTTCAGTATGAAAGAAGTAGAACTGATTCTGGTGGTACTGTCATTAATTGATATAGCCCTGGTTGGTGGCCTGATCGTTATGGTGATGTTTTCCGGTTATGAAAACTTTGTCTCACGGCTGGATTTGGAAGGCAACGATGACAAACTCAGCTGGCTGGGTAAGCTGGATTCCGGCTCGCTGAAAAACAAAGTGGCGGCCTCTATCGTTGCGATTTCCTCTATTCATCTGTTAAAGGTATTTATGAATACCGAAACCATCGCTAACGATAAAATTCAGTGGTACTTGCTGATACATATCACCTTTGTGTTATCCGCTTTTGCCATGGGATATCTGGACAAAGTACTGCGCAAATAAACCAATACGCATTCAGCCTGTCTGATACACAGCCTGCTGACTTTTGCCAAGCGTATTCAGCTGTGCGAACAGGAGGGTGAGCATAGTGAAGAACCAATTTAGCCGCTGCCGGATGCTGCTGTATACAGTGCTGCTGTTATGCAGCTACCCTATGCTGGCATCGGGCCAGTCCGGCACCCCGCTGCTAAGTAACTTTAAACCCAAAGATTACAATGGCGGCACGCAAAACTGGGCACTGGTGCAGGATCAGCGTGGTCTTATTTATGTGGGTAACAACGTAGGCGTACTGGAATACGACGGTGCCCACTGGCGTATGATCCCCACCCGCAATAAAGCAGTAGTGCGCTCGTTGGCGCTGGCCAAAGATGGCCGTATTTATGTTGGCTCGAAAGGTGAACTGGGGTATCTCGATACCAGCCATGCCTCTGGCAGCCGTTATGTTTCGTTGCTTGATCGCATTGCGCCGGAACAGCGCAATTTTCAGGATGTGCGGCAAACCTTCGCCACAGACGATGGCGTGTACTTTATCAGCCGTAATTATATATTTTTGCTAACACCGCAACACGTCAGGGTGTGGAGCAGCAACAGCGCCTTTCTCAAAGCATTCTGGCTGAATAACCGTCTGATCGTGCGTGAAGAAGGCACCGGCCTGCTGGAGCTGAAACAAGGCGACTTTACCCTGCTGCCCGGCTCTGAACACTTTGCCACTACCAGCGTGTTTATGCTGGAAAGCTATGACGACAGCACTCTGCTGGCCGGTAGCCGCGAAGATGGCCTGTTTTTGCTGGATAACTCCGGTGCCAGGCGCTGGCAAACTGAAATAGACAGTGTATTACCACAAGCCCTGTTATACAGCGGCATTAAATTAACCAATGGCGACTTTGCGCTGGGGACAACCCAGAATGGTTTGTATATTCTTAGCGCCGATGGCCGGTTAAAAAGCCACATTACCAAACAGTTTGGCCTGGTCGATCAAAATATCAGGGCACTGTATCAGGACCATCAGCAGGGCTTGTGGCTGGCGTTGGACCACGGCCTGAGCAGAATTGATTTGTCCTCTGCCCTGTCGTACTACAACAACGCCAGTGGCTTGTACGGTAATGTGTTGTCGCTATATCAGCACAACGAGGTGCTGTATGCCGGTACCAGCCTGGGTTTATACCGCCGTAACGGCCAGAATCAGTTTGAAGCCGTCAGCGAAGTACAAAAGCAAACCTGGGATTTTATCACTTTTGAGCAGCAGTTACTTATTGCCAACAGTAACGGCGTTTATGCATTGCGCCAGCAGGACATCACGCTGGTACGCCCGTCAGTGCTGGCCAGCAAAGTGCTTTATCAGTCGGTGCAAAACCCACAGCGGGTTTTTGTAGGTTTACAGGATGGCCTGGCCAGTATGCGCTACGAGCAGGGTAAGTGGCATGACGAGGGTCGCGTGCCCGGTGTTAGCGGCAATCTGAACAGCATATATGAAACTGCCGATGGCAATTTATGGCTGGGTACACTGGCACATGGTATTTATCGCCTTAACCTGCCGCAAAACTGGCAGGGCGGCAGTTCGGTGCCGCTGGTAGTCAAACGCTTTAATAAAACGGCTGGCCTGCCCAGCGAAAACCGCAACTCAGTACATTGGTACCAGCAACAATTGCTGTTTGCCACTGTCAGTGGTTTCTACCGTTTTGACAGCCAAAGCGAGCAATTTATTGCCGACAAGGTGCTGGGCGCCGCTTTTGTGGATACTCAACCCTGGGTACGTTATCCACAAATTGACCAACACAACAACCTCTGGCTGCTGACATGGGACAACATTACCGGTAGCCGCCAGGCCGGGGTATTGTTTGCCGACGATAATGGCTTATATCGCTGGCAGGCCTCCTCACTGCTGCCATTGCAGGATATTCCGCTTGATACGCTGCTGATCGATCAACAAAATGTGGTGTGGTTTGGTGGTGCTGAGGGTATCTTCCGTTTTGCTATCACCGAACACCGTAACCTGCCGCCGCGGCTGCCGTTAGTACGGCAACTGAGAACACTAGACGGCAATATTTTCTACAGTGGTGGCACCTTGCCTGCGCGGCTAAAACTGGATGCTGCCAGCACCGGGCTGCGTTTTGAATACGCCAGCCCCAACTTTAGCCACTTATTTTTGCCGCAGTTTCAGGTGAAATTGCAAGGCCACGATAAAAACTGGTCGGGTTGGAGTAATGAGCTGTACCGTGATTACACCAACCTGCCTGCCGGTGATTACCAGTTTATGGTGCGCAGCCTGGATTATCAGGGTAATTTGCAGCTGTCGGCACCGCTGAACATTAATATTGCCCACCCCTGGTACGCCAGCCCGCTGGCCTGGTTGCTGTACACGCTGCTGGCTGCGGCTTTGGTGTACCTGCTGCTGAAATGGCGAACCCACCAACTCACGGCAGAAAAACAACAACTTACTACCTTAATAGAGCAACGTACGCTGCACCTGCAACACACCATGCAGCAACTACAGCAAGCCAAACATACGGCAGAGTCGGCTACTGCAGCCAAAAGCGAATTTCTCGCCAATATGAGCCATGAACTGCGTACACCACTAAATGCTGTGCTCGGCTTTGCTGAACTGGCACAGCACAGCCATGATGCTAAAACACAGCAGAGCTATCTGGCTAAAATACGTGCTTCCGGAAAAATTTTATTAAGTATTATCAATGACATTTTGGATTTCTCCAAAATAGAAGCCGGTAAACTGGAGCTGGAGCAAGCGCCGTTTCATCTGCAACAAACCATTTTGCAGGTTACCGATATGTTCAGCGCCCAGTTACAGCAAAAGTGGCTGAGTTTCTCGCTGGAACTGGACAACACCATTCCGCCGGTACTGAACGGCGATGCGCTGCGGCTAAGCCAGGTGTTAATTAACTTACTTAGTAACGCCATTAAATTTACCGAGCGTGGCAGTGTCAGCCTGACAGTAAGCCCGATAGGCAGTGCCGATAACTGTCTGTTGCAATTTACTGTTACCGACACCGGTATTGGCATCAGCGAAGTACAGCAAGCCCGCTTATTTACTGCATTTAGCCAGGCCGATAGCTCTATCAGCCGTAAATACGGAGGTACCGGCCTGGGCCTGACGATTTGTCAGCGGCTACTGGCATTGATGGGCAGTAAACTTAATGTTCAAAGCAGCGAAGGCCAGGGCAGCAGCTTTAACTTTGTGGTGCAGTTTAAAGCAGCCAGTGCCGACAGCCTGGAAACTGCGGCCCCGTCGCCGCTACAATTGGCAACCGAGAAGACATTTCAGCACACAGTACTGCTGGTTGAGGACAATTACTTTAACCAGGCGCTGGCGCAAATTATTCTGCAAAAACTCGGGCATAAAGTAATCAGCGCCAATAATGGCGAGCAGGCGCTACAGAGTGCAACGCAACACCCCATCAGCTTAGTGTTAATGGATATAGAAATGCCGGGGCTTAACGGCTACGACACGGCACGCCAGTTACGCCAATACAGCAACTTTGCGCACACCCCGATTATCGCCATGACAGCGCATCACTCAGAGCATGTACGCCAGCAATGCCTGCAAGCTGGCATGAATGACATGCTAACTAAACCGATAGACGCTACTATGCTGGCTAAACTGCTGGACCAATGGCGTTAGCCAGCCGGCTGCACTGTGCTGACGGCTGGTGAGTCGTTGCAATAAAACCGGTTTGGCAGTTCCTGGTTAAGCTGCAGCAGGTATTTTAACTGCAGTTGCTCGTACCAGTTATCCAGCAGTACGCTGAGTAAGGCCTGATCAAAACGACGCTGCAATACCGGATCACGAAAAGCCGCCCGGTATAAGGTTGAGCCAAACAGTTCGTGAATAACTGCCGGCAGTGCACGTTTTGATTGTTGCTGATGGTAGGTAAAGATGTTCCGGTCCAGTACTATTGCTTTAACGCGGCCGCTAAATAACATTTCAACCTGAGCCTGCTGATCCACCGTTTCCAGATAGCCCGGCTGTAACGCCATTGCATCGCGGTAATCAGCTCCGAGCACCACCGTAGCTCCCTGAAACGCAACGGTTGTCAGCATCGCCAGATCAGCAGGATGTTGCAGGGTTAATTCATCGCTTTGCCGCGCCACCACCACGTTCTGATAGCGAATATAAGGCTGGGAAAAAAACAATCCGGGTTCATCCGGCTCATTAGGTTGTAAGCTGGCAATATCACCAAAGCCACTTTCCAGCTGGCTGCGAATGCGGGAGTTGGGTAAAAAAGTGAACTCAGCTTCATAGCCCATGCGTCTGACGACTTCACGCAGCAGCTCAATTTCGTAACCGCTGACAGTGTCCAGCTTAATATATGGCGGTTTATGTTGCCCCACCAACACGGTAAGCGGTGCTGCCCACACAGACTGACATACCAGCAGGCAAGCTACTATCCATCCTTTTCCGGCCATACTTACTCCGCCATACTTTTTATTAAGCTTAGACAGTTTTACCCGACAGCGCGGAGAAAATGCAAGCTATTTGCTATAGCAGGAACAACAATGTTTTATTTTATAACAATCACTTAGCAGCGTTATTGTTGTATGGTGGCTAACGCAGGTTAGGTGCTAACCAGCTTTGCGCCTGCTCAGGGCTCCAGCCTTTTTTCGCCGCGTATTCGTTAAGCTGATCAACGTCAATTTTACTGACGGCAAAATATTTGCTGTCGGGGTGGCCAAAGTACCAGCCGCTTACCGCTGCGCCCGGCCACATGGCGTAGCTTTCGGTTAATACGATGCCAGTTTGCGCTTCTACATCCAGCAGCTGCCACAAGGTGCCTTTTTCGGTGTGCTCCGGGCAGGCCGGGTAACCCGGTGCCGGGCGGATACCCTGATACAGCTCGCGAATAAGCTGCTCGTTATCAAGCTGTTCATCTGCGGCATAGCCCCAATACTCACGCCGCACTTTTAAGTGCAGGTATTCGGCTAAGGCTTCAGCTAAACGATCAGCCAGTGCTTTTACCATAATACTGTTGTAATCATCATGTTCAGCGGCAAACTTAGCGGCAAACTCATCAGCGCCAAAGCCGGTGCTAACGGCAAAACCACCGATATAATCTTTAACACCGCTATCAACCGGCGCGATAAAATCAGCCAGGCTGCAATTAGCCGCGTTGTTGCGCAGCTGTAACTGCTGGCGCAGATTATATAAACGTGCCTTTTCTACACTGCGTGTCTCGTCGGTGTACACCACTATATCTTCACCATCACTATTGGCCGGGAACAAGCCAAACACCGCCTTCCCCTTAACATGGCCGCCGTTAATCATGGAGTCCAGCATGGCATTGGCGTCTTTAAACAGCTTACGCGCTTCTATGCCGACTTCGGCATGGTTTAGTATCGCCGGGTATTTGCCGGATAACTGCCAGGTTAAAAAGAACGGTGTCCAGTCGATATAGTCGCGCAAAATATTAAGATCAACATCCGGCCATAAGTGCACGCCAGGCTGCTTAGGTGCCACTACTACTTTGCTTAAATCAAGCTGAAATTTATTCGCTTTGGCTTCCGCTAAACTGAGCAGCTTTTCACCGGGCCGGCTACGGGCATGTTGCTCACGCGCCACCACATATTCCTGTTTAATCCGCGCTAAATAATCATCTTTGCTATCGGGCGTAATAAGAGATTGCACCACCGACACACTGCGCGACGCATTGGGCACATACACTACGCCATTGGCGTAATTCGGCTCTATTTTTACCGCGGTATGGGCTTTAGAGGTGGTGGCACCGCCAATTAACAGTGGCTGGGTAAAGCCCAGGCGCGTCATCTCTTTGGCTACATGCACCATTTCATCTAAGGAAGGCGTAATCAGGCCGGATAAGCCAATCACATCAACATCACGCTCTTTGGCTACCCGCAAAAGCTCAGCGCACGGCACCATTACGCCAAGGTCAATTACTTCAAAGTTATTACATTGCAGCACCACACCAACAATATTTTTGCCGATATCATGCACATCGCCTTTTACCGTGGCCAGCAGCACCTTGCCCTGGGCACGGCCGCCTTCTTTTTCCAGCTCGATAAAGGGCTGCAAATAGGCCACGGCTTTTTTCATTACCCTGGCCGATTTCACCACCTGCGGCAAAAACATTTTGCCTTCACCGAATAAATCGCCCACCACGTTCATGCCGTCCATCAACGGCCCTTCAATCACATGCAGCGGTTTTTCCGCTTGTTGGCGCGCTTCTTCGGTGTCGATATCAATAAAGTCGGTAATGCCTTTAACCAGCGCATGCTCCAGCCGTTTGTTTACCGGCAGGCTGCGCCAGGCATCATCGATTTTTTCGGCTACGCTGCCATCGCCTTTAAACTGCGCCGCTATCTCCAGCAAACGCTCGGTGGCATCATCGCGACGGTTAAGAATAACGTCCTCTACCCGCTCCTTCAAAAGTTCAGGAATATCGTCATACACGGTAAGCTGGCCGGCGTTAACAATGCCCATATCCATACCGGCGCCAATAGCGTGATATAAAAATACCGAGTGGATAGCTTCACGCACCGCATCATTGCCGCGAAATGAGAATGACACATTGGATACACCACCGGAGATTTTCGCATACGGGCACAAGCGCTTGATCTCGCGGGTGGCTTCAATAAAATCTACCGCGTAGTTGTTATGCTCTTCAATGCCGGTGGCCACAGCAAAGATATTCGGGTCAAAAATAATATCCTGTGGCGGAAAGCCGATTTGCTCAGTGAGTATTTTATAAGCACGCTGGCAAATTTCGACTTTACGCGCTTTAGTATCGGCCTGGCCTTGTTCATCAAACGCCATTACCACCACCGCCGCACCATAGCGGCGCAGTAACCGTGCCTGGTGTAAAAACGGCGCTTCGCCCTCTTTTAGCGAAATAGAGTTAACAACAGCCTTGCCCTGAATGCACTTTAGTGCCGCTTCGATAACCTCCCATTTCGACGAGTCAACCATAATCGGCACCCGCGAAATATCCGGCTCTGACGCTAACAGCTGCAGGTAACGCACCATGGCTGCCTTACTGTCGAGCATGGCCTCATCCATATTGATATCGATAATTTGCGCGCCGCTCTCTACCTGCTGGCGTGCCACATCAAGCGCCGCCTCATAGTCGCCGTTTAAAATCAGCTTTTTAAACTTCGCCGAGCCGGTTACGTTAGTCCGCTCGCCAACGTTGATAAATCGGGCCTGTTGTCGCATTACCACTCCAGAGAAAAGGCTTCAAGGCCGGCTAAATGAAAACTGTGCTCAGGCGCTTTCGGCTGGCGGGCCGGTGCATCTTTTACCGCCTCAGCTATGGCTTTAATATGCTCCGGTGTAGTACCACAGCAACCGCCGACAATATTTAAAAAGCCCTGTTTGGCCCAATCGCTAATTTCAGCGGCCATCTCGGTGGCGCCCAGGTCATATTCGCCGAATTCATTTGGCAGGCCGGCATTAGGGTGCACCGACACATAGGCCTCAGATACACCAGACAGCGTTTCGACATAAGGCCGCAGTAAATCCGGGCCCAGGGCGCAGTTAAGGCCAAAACACACCGGCTCAATATGGGCCAGGCTATGGTAAAAGGCTTCGGTAGTCTGGCCGGACAAGGTTCGGCCGGACGCATCAGTAATAGTGCCGGAGATCATTACCGGCAGTTTAAAGCCGACTTCATCAAACACTTTTAACACAGCAAAAGCTGCTGCCTTGGCATTTAACGTATCGAAGATAGTTTCCAGCATAATAATATCGGCGCCACCTTCAATTAAGGCGTGGGTCGACTCGGTATAGGCATCCACTAACTCATCAAAGCTAACGTTGCGAAAGCCCGGGTCATTTACATCCGGCGATATCGACGCTGTGCGGTTAGTTGGCCCTAACACACCGGCAACAAAACGTGGCTTGTCTGGCTGAAGTGCAGTGATTTCATCGCAGACTTTACGCGCCAGGGCAGCAGACTCACGGTTAATCCGTGCCGACAAGGCTTCCATCTGATAATCAGCCATCGCAATGCGGGTGGCATTAAAGCTGTTGGTTTCAACGATATCGGCGCCGGCCAGCAAATATTGGCGATGGATATCGGCAATGAGATCCGGCTGGGTTAACACCAGTAAATCGTTATTGCCTTTTACATCACAAGGCCAGTTAGCAAATTCACTACCGCGATACTCGGCTTCTTCCAGATGGTGCTGCTGGATCATGGTGCCCATAGCGCCATCGAGAATAAAAATGCGCTCAGATAACAGCTTACGAAAGTGGTCAGGCGTCAGTCTTGCAGTCATATAATGCTCGTTGTAATTCTAAGTAGCTTGAGCCCCAAAAGCTTAAACCGAAAGTAGCTTAAGCGCTGCGGCCAATTTGGCTGAGCTCAAACGGCGTAGCCTGATAAACATAATAGTTCAGCCAGTTGCTGAACAGTAAAAAGGCATGACTTTGCCACAGCTTTTGCGGGCCCTGCAAGGGGTCATTCTGGCGGTAATAATTTTCCGGCAGTTTGGCTGACACACCAGCGGCTAAGTCGCGCTGATACTCTTCGTCCAGCGTGGTTAAATCATACTCCGGGTGGCCGGTAACAAACACCCGGCTGCCACTGCTGTTTTGCAATAAATAAGCGCCGGTAACATCGGCTTCGGCCAGTATATGCAAGTCATCATGCTGCTGATACTTTTGCTTCGGCACCTGAGCATAGCGTGAGTGCGGCACCAAAAATTCGTCATCAAACCCGCGCACCAGTGGGCATAGCGGCTGCGTCACCTGTTGCCAGTACACGCCGGATAATTTTTCGCCGCGGATTTCGCGCTGCAAACCATAGTACTGGTACAAGGCGGCATGTGCCGCCCAGCATAAAAATAAGGTGGAGGTAACATTGTTATCGGCCCAGCGCAGAATATCGCCAAACTGCGCCCAGTAAGTCACATCTTCATAATCAACCAGCCCCAGCGGCGCGCCGGTAATAATTAAGCCATCATATTTTTGCTGCTGTACTTCAGAAAAATAACGATAAAAGCAGTTTAAATGGCTCGGCGGCGTGTTTTTGCTGACATGATCGTCAATGCGCAGCAAATCAACATCCACCTGCAACGGACTGTTGGCCAGCAAACGCAATAGCTGAATTTCGGTAGCAATTTTATTCGGCATCAGGTTTAAGATAGCGATTTTCAGCGGCCGGATATCCTGCGACTGCGCCCGGCTTTCGGTCATTACAAACACATTTTCGGCCGACAGCGCTTCTACCGCCGGCAACTGATCGATCACTTTAATAGGCATAGCCATATCCGGTTAACTGACATAAGCGCTACTTTGCGCAAAAGCGGCCTTAAAGTCAACTTCTATACGTTTAGATGGCTAAATATAAAGACGTGATTGTCAGCATTGTGCTACAGCCAACCTTAGTGATGACAGCTAAACGATTGCTGAAAAAGGCGTTAACGGCTATTTTGACTAAAACGCTCTTGGCGTGGCAACTTATCAGGGTAATTTATGGCAATACAATTTATTCCACTTATCAAAGCGCTTGCTCCCTATCTAACAACAATAGCCACCACCGCTATTCCGGCTTTTACGTCAAAATCAGAAGCTGCCAAGTCAGACCCGGTGATTGCACAGCAAATTAAAGAGTTGCAGGATGCGGTTACGAAGAATGCCCAGTCACTGCATATTATTGCCGAGCAATTACAAAAGGTTATCACCTCTGCCGAAGAGGCATCGGTAGAAGCTCAGCGGCAGGTTGCGACCTATAAAGCTTTAGTGTTGGGCAGTAGCATTGTTTCTGTTATTGCCATTGCGGTAGCGATTTATGGCCTGGTTGCCTGACGTCAGTTACTGCTGATCAATGCTTTGGTGAAGTATCATCTGTTATTTCGCTCCTCTTTATAGATGTGCCTAGTAATTCAGGTTGACAATACACCGGTCGCCACATCAAAGTTTGCAGTGCTGCCCGCAATGCTGGGATTGGCCCCTACCCCCGCAACAATAGCATTATACAAGTTTAAGCGAGACTGCCATTTTGCCGTCTTAGGATCTACATTGCTCCATACGATGCCTAAAGCAACTGCAAACCGAATGTTTCCCGCGGCGGCAGGAACTTGAGCCACTAGCTGTGCAGCAGTGTTAGCAGCTACGGCACCGATTCTGGCTGCATCAAACGTAAACGCATGTTCACCACTTCGTGCATCAGGTGCACTGCCAATACAAGCGTTAACGGTATCGTAGTGCCTCATGACAGCTCCCAGTGAAGGCACTCCAGCGTGATAGGCTACAATGGCAATACAATTTCCTAATCCAGTTGTGGTAAGAGTATCAGCCGGGCCAGCAAACATGCTCTGAGTTGGAGTACAGTCGAAACCAACCCGGATGTTTACCAATTGAGCCACACTACCGTCAACGCCCTGAAAAGCTTTCCATTGTTTAACCTTCAGACTATTGTTTGCTATCTGTTGCAATTTTCTCTGTGCAATATTTTCAGGCCGGTTATCATCCAACTGAAAAGTAGCTTTACCACTGCTTAATTTTTGAAAAACTGCATTTGTAGCAGATTGGGCCTTATTTTCTTGAGTTTTGTCAGCGTAAGTACGCATTTTCTGCTCCTTTTTAATAAGGTAAAACTGAAATGTATCGACGCAATGTCATCAAAACTATGACCGCTAAAATCCATAGCCATTGTTGCCTCTTACCACTAAATGTCAGTATAGAGACTTTTTGTCGCCACCTAATGCCCATAACGATTAGGATCATTTTCGTTGAATCGGAGCAAGAATAACGCTTGCGGTTACTATTGACTTTACCCGGCTTCCCATCCGTTGAATTTATACAACCCTATGACTATTGGTTTAGTTACTGGCGCGGTTGATAAGGCCAAGCAAGGCCGGAATTGCTGCCTTTGCCGCAAGGTATCCATCAAGGATCGCCTCTTGCCGCTGCACAACACTTTTTATATCAGTAATTTCGACGTTAAGCCGAATGAGTATGTCAGCCTCCGCCATCTCGGCAGCGCCGATAAGGCAGGTCTGTGTGCGGCTGACCATGGCTATGGTTGTCTTCGCGCCAGTGCTATTCTCAGTGCCTGCGTAATCAGGCGCTCAGTCATGCTGGGGTCCAGTGACCAACCCACTATCGCTCTGGAGTATAAGTCCATCACCGTCGCCAGGTATAAGCATTTATCTTTCAGCCAGATATAGGTGATATCTGTGGTCCAGCACTCGTTGGTTTTTTCTGCGTCAAACCGTCTTTTCAACAGGTTATCTGCCACATTCGTCATTGCTTCGGTGCGTGGGCTGTAGCGAAACGCCTTGCCGTTACGTGCCCGTATTCCTCTGGCTTTGAGGATGCTGGCGACGGTGTTCAGGCAACAGCTTATCCCCAGCGCATTCAGCTCTTTTACCAGCCTGGGCGCGCCGTAGCGCGCTTTGTAACGGGCGTAGCTCACTACCTGTTGCTCTAACTGCTCGTGCTTTACGCTGCTCTGGCTCGGTTTACGGCCCCGCCAGCGGTAAAAGCCGGAAGCGGATACCTCCAGCACCCGGCACATCAACCTGACCGTATACTGCCCCACGTATTCACTTATCAGGGCGTACTTTACTCCTGCAGCTTGGCAAAGTACGCAGCTGCCTTCTTTAGGAATTCATTTTCCTTTTTCAGCGTGTCCAGCTCGCGCTTCAACTGCCGGATTTTTTCGCTTTCATCTTTTGAATAATCCACCCCATTCAGACTGTTAAACTGCTTATCTGACAAGCGGTTAAACTGCGCCCGCCAGTTGTAAATCTGATTGGGGTGTATGCCTAGTTCCTGAGCAACAGACGTGGCTGTTTTATCGGGTAAATCAGACAGTCTTACTGCTTCTCTACGGAACTCTTCTGAGTACGCCTGGGTTTTATGTCTGGCTATCTTGCACCTCAGTGTCAGGTACGATACCTAACTATAGAAGGTGTCTACTGATCATGGGTAACTCGGGAAATAAACGCCATTTCGAATGAGCAGCTTTTTTCATAGGTCAATGACAAGGCAACATATTCATCTTCTAAGGCTATCAACTGCTCATACAAACTATTGCTCATAATCTTCCAGATTTACTCAAGCACATAACGCGAAGCACACGGGCGGAAAAACGCGTTAGCGTTTGACGTCCCAGCGGCCGCTGGCCGCGAGTGATGCGCCTTGTTATGTTGATTTTTACTATTACAAACAATCACGTAAGTTGCACCAATTCTGTAGCTTTAACTACAGAATCACCTGAACCGTCGCCGTGTTCAACCAAATAAGTTAATTCAGTAGCTGACGATCGAATTGCTATTACAACTGCTAATTTCCCTGAGTGTAAACCGGCGCGAATTTTCACTTCATCATTTAAAACAAATGGAAGGGACTCACTACGCCGGCCTTCATAGAAATCATCGTTTAACACAGAAACATCCATTTGCTATTCAACATAACGCCCGCCACAAACTCGAGCAACGTGTTGCGAGTCGAGCGCCCAATGGGCGCGTTTTTGATGGCTTGTTATGTTCCGCTTGCATCGAAAAGTCTTGTAGCATCAATTTGCGCAACTTTTTGAAACACGGCAAGCTTCAACTTTGCACTATTCAATAGATCATCGTAGAGCTTGAAATAGTTTTCATCATCTGAGCTAGAATTCTTTTTGCTGAATGTGATGAAAACAGTCACGGCATTAAATGCTTCAGACACTGCTGTTCTAACAGAGTCTTCACATAAAATTTGTAAACTACTGAATATAGCTAAGTAGTCTTTATAATCAATTTTATCTGCATCGCATGAAGAATATCTATATTCTTGAATAAGCGCATGTGACTGGGTCGAGAAATCAATATAAGCTTTCTTGCGTTCTTCTTGTGTTTTATAAAAAAATGATTCTTTACGACTGTCAACCTCAAAGCTCTGTGTTTTCTTCAGGGTAAAATAACTCGCGACCGCCCCTATTAATGCGCCAAGACCTATCTTCACAGCTGAATCGATCACTTCAATCCAAGTCAAATCAATTGTCTCCTAGGAGCATAACGCACGCCTAAACGGCGAGCAACTTGTTGCGAGTCCAGCGGCAGCAGGACGCGTTGTTTTAGGCGTTTGTTATGTGAATTTCTATCCAGACAAACGACCGTACAATATTTCTAAATTCTCAAGATAATCTTCACTGATTTCGTCAGCATTCCAAGCCCTACGTTCCTTTGAAACTGTATTGAACACTTTTAGGTGTGGAGCTTGCTCAATCGGACAGCAATATACCGATAAATACTGTCTTTTCTTCTTTATTTTGTTACTTAGCGCATTATCAGAAATCAGGTTAAATTGATCAGCGGTTATATCGATTAATGTACTACCACTTTCAACCCACCAATGCCCAACTTCACTGGCACGCATTGGAGATACACCAAACACAAG
>NZ_FNXF01000026.1 GCF_900108485.1 Rheinheimera pacifica
AGACCACAACGTTGATAGGTGAGGTGTGGAAGCGTGGTGACACGTTAAGCTAACTCATACTAATTGCCCGAGAGGCTTAACCATACAACGCCCAAGATGTTTTAGAGATACAGTGTGTTAACTACGAAAGCTTGCTAAATAATGGCAACGGTTTTTATCAATTCCTATCCTGGAATTGACCCGCAAGCGGGCTGCACTAAAGTGCATTAAAAACTGTTCCCGACAGTTTTTTGCCTGGTGGCAATAGCGCTGTGGAACCACCTGATCCCATTCCGAACTCAGAAGTGAAACGCAGCTGCGACGATGGTAGTGTAGCATTCGCTATGCGAGAGTAGTTCACCGCCAGGCTCCCAATAAGTAAACAAGCCCCACGCGAAAGCGTGGGGCTTTTTTGCTTTGCGCTTCGTCAACCACATCATTACAATAGCGGTATTCGCGTCAACTGGCCTGATCATGCGCACTTTAACTAATATTTCTGCCGTTCCTTATTCTACTTTCCGCTTTAATGCTCAGCTAGCCAGTGTGATCGAGTTTGGTTCTGTTGCTGAGCTGAAGAACTTCCATTCCGATACAACTCCTGTTGTGCTGGGCGAGGGCAGCAATACCATTTTTATGCAGGATCTTATCGCACCCGTTTGTCGTTTTGTTGCCGACAGCAAAACTGTTACCCAATTAGATCCGCAGCATGTGCTAGTACACGTGGAAGCAGGTCATAACTGGCATCAGTTGGTTAGCTGGGCAGTTGAGCAGCAGTTTTGGGGCATAGAAAATCTGGCGCTGATCCCGGGCTCCGTTGGCGCGGCCCCGGTACAAAATATAGGTGCTTACGGTGTTGAGCTGGCAGACAGTTGTTTATATGTAGATTTTTACCACTGGCAACAGCGTAAGGTGCAGCGTATTGCTGCAGGTCGTTGCCAGTTTGGCTACCGTGACAGCGTGTTTAAGCATGCCCTGGCGGGCAAAGGTATCATCGTTGCGGTAGGTTTATGCTTAAGTAAGAACGCAGCTCCCGTACTGGGATATAAAGGCCTGGATCACTTGCCGGCTGACGCAGCTATCAACACTATATTCGAACAAATTATCGCTGTACGTAGCAGTAAGTTGCCTGACCCTGCTGTGCTGGCCAATTGTGGCAGCTTCTTTAAAAACCCGGTTATTGCAATGCAGCAGTATACGGCGCTAAAAGCAAAGCATGCTGCTATACCGGGGTTTATTCAGGCCGACAATACAGTGAAAGTGCCCGCCGCCTGGTTAATAGAGCAGCAAGGTTTTAAAGGCAAGGGCTATGGCGACGTCGGCTGCTATAAGTTACAGCCGCTAGTGGTGGTTAACCACGGCGCAGGTACGCCAGCTCAGTTGGAGCAGCTTGTAACAGCAGTACAGCAGCAAGTGTTTGCTGTTTACGGCATTCAGTTGGAAGCAGAAGTTCGTATGCTAAATGGTGCAGGACAGGCTGTCAGATGAGCAAAGCCAGTTTAGTCACACAGCGCCAGTTACTTAGCGCAATAAGCAGCGGTGAGTTTCAGTCGGGGCAGTTTCTGGCTGAAGCGCTGGGGTTAAGCCGCACTGCTGTCGCTAATCATATCAAACAGTTACAACAACTTGGCTTAGATATATACAAAGTAAAAGGCCGGGGTTATTGCCTGGCTGAACCGCTGACATTACTGGATGCAGCAAAGATAAGCCAGTTGCGCCAAAGTGGCAGCCCCACTATTCTGGTGCAAAATATTACCGACTCAACCAATAGCCAGCTAATGCAAAAAGTGCAGGACGGCCTGGTAAATGAGCCTGGCTATACCTTAGTGGCAGAAGCGCAGACTGCTGGGCGTGGCCGGCGTGGCCGTAATTGGTATTCACCTTTCGCCGCCAGTTTATATTTCTCTATGTACTGGAAGCTCGAACAAGGGATCCAGGCCGCCATGGGGTTAAGTCTGGTAGTGGCTATCGCCATCGCCAGATTGTTAAAACAGCAGTATCAGGTTGATGCTAAGGTTAAATGGCCAAATGATGTCTATGTTGACGGTAAAAAGTTGTGCGGCATTTTGGTAGAGCTGGCAGGGCAGGCTCATGCCGGCTGTGATGTGATCATCGGTATTGGCATGAATATTCGTCTGCCGCAGCAGGCGCTGGACAATATCGACCAACAATACATTGATTTGGCGTATGCCTCTGGCCAGGCGATAGACCGTAACCTGTTGGTGGCATTGCTGCAACAACAACTGATTATGCTGCTCACAGAGTTTACCCATAACGGCTTCAGTTGCTTTGTTGATGAGTTTAATCAGTACAATCAGTACCGCGACAAGGCGGTGAAGCTTATTGGTAATACTGAGGTACAAGGTATTTGCCTTGGTGTAGATAAACAAGGTGCTTTATTGGTTAACACGGCTGCAGGTATACAAGCCTATTTTGGTGGCGAGCTTAGTTTACGGCCGGGAGATTAGCATGTATTTGTTACTGGATATTGGCAATACCCGGGAGAAAGCCGCATTGGTGAAAAACGGCAAAGTTACGGCTTTGCCGCAATTGGCCGCTGATAATCTGGCTAAGCTACCAGTTAAGGCTGTATATTTTGCCTGCGTGGCTTCACAAGAGAGAGTTGTAGCAATCAAACAACAGCTAGGTTTGGAGCATTTACCCTGGCGCCAGGTGCACTCTGATGCTCAGGCCTATGGTGTGCGCAGTAGCTATCAACAACCCCAGACTTTGGGCGTCGATCGCTGGTTGGCGATGTTAGGTGCTCAGCTGTTGTTTCCAGCACAAAACGTACTAATCGTTGATGCGGGCACTGCAGTTACCTTAGATTGGCTGGCATTGGATGGCCAACATGGCGGTGGTTGGATTATACCGGGCCTAAAAATGCAGCAACAGGCAGTGGTAAAAAACACCGCCAAGGTTTTTAATGCTGAAATGTTTAACGGTCGTTTAGAACCCGGCATAGATACAGTAGCAGGTTTACAAAATGGTTGTTTAGCAGCGATTTTAGGTGCAATCATGCTGGCATGGCAGCAAACCCCGAGTGACAAGTTGCTGTTAACCGGTGGTGACAGTAAGTTTCTTAAATCTTATCTGTCAGATTTACCTGTTGTTGTAGAGCCTTTACTGATTTTCCATGGACTGGCGCGTTATATCGATATGTAATGGCTGGTTTGCGCACTTTATGAGCGCTTAGGCAGGAAATTACTGCTTTTTTGGTTTTTTCTGTTGCACGGCTTAGGGCATTCCACTAGAATTCGCACCCACTGACGTAGTGCCGCTTTAGCTCAGTTGGTAGAGCAACTGACTTGTAATCAGTAGGTCATCCGTTCGACTCGGATAAGCGGCACCATTAGTGGAGGGGTTCCCGAGTGGCCAAAGGGATCAGACTGTAAATCTGCCGGCACTGCCTTCGAAGGTTCGAATCCTTCCCCCTCCACCATCTTCGTCAGAAGAATAGCTACGAGTAGGCCGCGGGCATCGTATAATGGCTATTACCTCAGCCTTCCAAGCTGAAGATGCGGGTTCGATTCCCGCTGCCCGCTCCAATCAAAAACGTTGCTGATATAGCTCAGGCGGTAGAGCGCATCCTTGGTAAGGATGAGGTCCCCAGTTCGATTCTGGGTATCAGCACCATCTTGACACCTCTCAAGCTATTTAAACCAACACACTAATTAAATAACCGCCGTTTTGTTAAAAAGGGTCTATTCATGGCTAAGGCTAAATTTGAACGTAATAAACCGCACGTAAACGTAGGCACAATTGGTCACGTTGACCACGGTAAAACTACTTTAACTGCAGCAATCACAAACGTACTGGCAAAGCACTACGGCGGTCAGGCATTTGCATTCGACCAGATTGACAAAGCGCCGGAAGAAAAGGCCCGTGGTATCACAATCAACACATCACACGTTGAATACGATACACCAAGCCGTCACTACGCCCACGTAGACTGCCCAGGTCACGCCGACTATGTTAAGAACATGATTACCGGTGCGGCGCAGATGGACGGCGCTATTCTGGTAGTAGCAGCGACAGACGGCCCAATGCCACAAACCCGTGAGCACATCCTGTTATCACGTCAGGTAGGCGTACCATACATCATCGTATTCATGAACAAATGTGACATGGTAGATGACGAAGAGCTGTTAGAGCTGGTAGAAATGGAAGTGCGTGAGCTTCTTTCAGACTACGACTTCCCGGGTGACGACTTGCCTGTAATCCGTGGTTCAGCGCTGAAAGGCCTGGAAGGCGATGCAGAGTGGGAAAAGAAAATCCTGGAATTAGGCGAAGCGTTAGACACCTATATCCCAGAGCCGGTACGTGCGATTGACAAGCCATTCATCATGCCAATCGAAGACGTATTCTCAATTGCTGGCCGTGGTACTGTAGTAACAGGCCGTGTAGAGCAAGGTATCGTAAAAGTAGGCGAGACAGTAGAAATCGTAGGTATCAAAGATACAGTAGCGACTACCTGTACAGGTGTAGAAATGTTCCGTAAGCTGTTAGACGAAGGTCGTGCAGGCGAGAACATTGGTGCCTTGTTACGTGGTACTAAGCGTGAAGACGTAGAGCGTGGTCAGGTACTGGCGAAGCCAGGTTCAATCAAGCCACACACTAAGTTTGAAGGCGAAGTGTACGTACTGTCAAAAGAAGAAGGTGGTCGTCATACGCCATTCTTCAAAGGCTACCGTCCACAGTTCTACTTCCGTACTACAGACGTAACTGGTGCAGTAGAATTGCCAGAAGGCGTAGAGATGGTAATGCCAGGCGACAACCTGAAGTTTGTTGTAGAGCTGATTTGCCCAATCGCGATGGACGAAGGTTTACGCTTCGCTATCCGTGAAGGCGGCCGTACAGTAGGTGCGGGTGTAGTATCAAAAATCCTGGCGTAATAGCTAAGATGTGAAAAGGCCCCGTAAGGGGCTTTTTTTATGGTGGAATTTTACTGCAGTAAGATGCTATTCAAACACTTGTTTGAAAACTAAAGCTGTGCCATGCTTAAACTCATCCGTCCAGTTGAAGAGGCACCGCTATGAGCCACTATCAGGCCCCGCTAAAAGATATTTGCTTTAACTTGTTTGATGTATGGCAGCTCGACAAGTACTGGCAGCAGCAAAGCCAGTTGCAAGAGTTAATTGAAGCAGATACAGCCAAAGCTATTTTGGAAGAGGCTGCCAAAATATGTGAGCAGCAGCTGGTACCCTTCTCGGGCGAAGCCGATAAACACGGGGCGCAACTTAAGGATGGCAAAGTAACGTTGCCACAGCACTATAAAATTGCCTATCAAAGTTTAACTGAAGGTGGCTGGACCAGCCTCAGTGGCGATCCGCAGTACGGTGGCATGGGCATGCCAAAAGCGCTGTCGATGATGGTAGACGAAATGCTCTGCAGCGCCGACATTGCTTTTTCGCTTTATCCGGGTTTAACTGCCGGCGCCTGCGTTGCGCTATTACAACACGCTGATGCAACTGCCAAAGCGCTATACCTGCCCAAAATGTACAGCGGTGAATGGTCAGGCACTATGTGTTTAACTGAAGCCCATGCCGGCTCCGATCTCGGCATTATGCGCACCACCGCCAAACCGGTGGACGATGGCAGCTATTTGCTAAGTGGCAGCAAAATTTTTATTACTGCCGGCGAGCATGATTTAACCTCGAATATTATCCATCTGGTACTAGCTAAACTGCCGGATGCACCGGCAGGCAGCCGCGGTATTTCGCTGTTTCTGGTGCCGAAGTATCTGCCTGATGCCAGTGGTGAACCCGGTGAGCGCAATGGTGTTAGTGTAGGTTCTATCGAGCATAAAATGGGTATTAACGGCTCGGCAACCTGTGTGCTGAGTTTCGACGATGCTAAAGGCTATTTAATTGGTGAACCACACCGTGGTTTAGCCTGTATGTTTACCATGATGAACTATGAGCGTCTATCAATGGGTAGTCAGGGGCTGGGTGCGGCTGAGCGCGCTTATCAAAATGCGCTGGCTTATGCAAAAGACCGCACGCAGGGCCGGGTTACTGAGAAAGACGCTAATAAAGCTGAGCCGATCATCGGTCATGCTGACGTACGGCGCATGTTGCTTAACATCAAAGCAATGAATGAGGCCGGCCGCACCTTTGCAACCTGGGTGGCGTCGCTGCTGGATAAAGCTAAGTATGATAATTGCTCTGTATCGGCGCAGCGCGCTAATTTACTGACGCCTATAGCTAAAGCGTTTATGACCGATCAGGGCTTTGATGCCTGTGTGACGGCACAGCAGGTGTTTGGTGGTCATGGCTATGTAAAAGAATGGGGCATGGAGCAACTGGTGCGCGATGTGCGTATTGCCCAGATCTATGAAGGCACTAACGGTATTCAGGCGGCGGACTTTATGCTGCGCAAGGTTGCTGCAGACAACGGCGGCATTTTGTTAGCTTTGCTTAGTGAAATCAAAACAGAACTTGCTGTGCGGCCAATAGACACCGCTAACACTCTGCTTTATTACATTGCTGAACTGGAAGTATTAACCAAGGGGCTACTGGCTCAGGATCTGAGGGTACAAAGTGCTAACGCTTGTGATTATTTAACGTTAGTTTCATATGTTCTTTACGGTTATATGTGGTATAAAAATCTGGCTGCGCTGCAGAGCTCTTTACATGCCGAGTGTTTTATTGAGGAAAAACAATATACTGCGGTTTATTATTTTGAGCGTATCTTGCCCAAAGCCGAAGGATTGCTTGCCGTATTAAGGTGTGATTCAGCGATTATGGATAAGTTTGCGCTAGACCATTTTTAGCATTAAGGATTGTTATGAAGTACCTGCTTGGTTTAGTTGGCTTATTAGCATTTTCCGCATCGGCGGCAGATGCACTGGATAAAAGAATGAAAGCCGAGCAGTGGGATTCATATGCTCCTTTTACGTTGATACCACATCATAATAACTATCTGATGCCGGTAACCTACGTGGATGGTATAGCCCCCATCATGGTAAATGACGGCGAGTCAGCACCGTCTGATAATCTGGAGGCTAAATTTCAGCTCAGCTTAAAAACACCACTGTGGAGCAAAATTTATAACGATAACGGTTATCTGTTTTTTGCTTTCACTCAGCAGGCCTATTGGCAGGCCTATAATAGTGAGGTGTCATCGCCGTTTCGGGAAAACAATTACGAGCCCGAGCTTATTCTGATGTTTCCGCACTATGCCAACGTTGAGGATGCGGCCAGCCGCATTATTGGTTTGAGTTTATCGCATCAGTCCAACGGTCGCTCTGGTGCTCAGTCCCGCAGTTGGAACCGGCTAAAGCTCAGCTGGGTTACCTCTATTGGCAATGTATTTATTAATTTTGAGCCTTACTACCGTTTTAAAGAAGATCCGAAAGAATCACCAACAGACCCCAAAGGTGACGACAACCCGGATATCACCAAATATATGGGCTGGTTTGAACTCTCTGCTGCTTACAAGCACGGGGACGCGACCTGGCGCATGATGGTGCGGAATAATTTGCGTAGTGACAATAAAGGTGCAGTACGGTTGTCGTACTCAGTACCGTTTAACAACCATATCCGCTTTTATGCCGAGTTGTTTAATGGTTATGGTGAAAGCCTTATTGACTATAATCGCTCAGTTACCCGTTTTGGTGTTGGCTTTGAATTGAATGATATTTTGTAGCGCAATTAATAACCAATGCTTGCGTTATTAGCCGTTTTCAGTATAATGCGCGGCCAGTCGATTTAATTCTGACTGGCTTGCTAAATAAACTTTAGAGTTATTTAGCACTTACAGTGCTCCCGATTGGGGAGCAAACGTAACTTCGGTGCATGGGCATCCCCCTTCTTGGGTTGGATAGCTTGTGTTTATTTTTGCTCTTTTTGCTCTTTGAGGCTTTGATACATGAGTAATCAAAGGATTCGCATCCGTCTGAAAGCGTTCGATCACCGTTTGATCGATCAGTCAACCATGGAAATCGTTGACACAGCTAAGCGTACGGGCGCACAGGTTCGTGGTCCTATTCCACTTCCTACCCGCCAGGAACGTTTCACTGTATTGATTTCTCCTCACGTCAACAAAGATGCACGTGATCAGTACGAAATCCGTACCCACAAGCGTTTAATCGACATCGTTGAGCCAACCGAGAAAACGGTTGATGCGCTGATGCGTTTAGACTTGCCTGCTGGCGTTGACGTTCAAATCAGCCTGGGCTAATCAGACAGGTTTATAGAGAGGTTTAGGAAATGGCTATCGGTCTAGTCGGTCGTAAAGTGGGAATGACTCGCATCTTCACTGAAGACGGCGTTTCAATTCCAGTAACCGTAATCGAAGCGACACCAAACCGTGTAACTGCAGTTAAAACTGCAGAGACAGACGGTTACAGCGCACTGCAAGTGACTGCTGGTACTGTAAAGGCAAGCCGCATGAGCAAGCCGGAAGCAGGCCACTTCGCTAAAGTGGGCGTGGACGCTGGTCGTGGTCTGTGGGAATTCCGCCTGACAGATAACGAAGGTGCTGACATCACTGTCGGCAGCGAAATTACGGTTGAAATTTTCGCTGAAGCGAAAAAAGTTGATGTGTCTGGCACATCAAAAGGTAAGGGTTTTGCTGGTGCTGTTAAGCGCTGGAATTTCCGTACTCAGGATGCTACTCACGGTAACTCTTTATCACACCGTGCCCCTGGTTCAATTGGTCAGAACCAATCACCGGGTAAAGTATTCAAGGGTAAAAAAATGGCTGGTCACTTAGGTGCTGAGCGCGTAACCGTGCAGTCACTGGAAGTGGTTCGTGTAGACGCAGAACGTAATCTGCTGTTAGTGAAAGGTGCAGTACCTGGCGCTATCGGTGGTGACGTGATCGTTAAACCAGCTGTTAAAAGCTAACGTCTGAGGAGATAAGTGATGGAATTAGCATTACGAGACGCTCAAGGCGTTCTTGAAGTTTCCGAAGCTACCTTTGGACGTGAGTTTAATGAAGCTTTGGTTCATCAGGTTGTTGTAGCTTATGCTGCCGGCGCCCGTCAGGGTACCCGCGCTCAGCTGACACGTTCTGAAGTACGCGGTGGTGGTAAGAAGCCATGGCGTCAAAAAGGTACAGGCCGCGCGCGTGCCGGTACTATCCGTAGCCCAATCTGGCGCGGAGGCGGTGTAACTTTTGCGGCTAAGCCACAAGATCACAGCCAAAAAGTAAACCGTAAAATGTATCGTGGTGCGATCCAAAGCATCCTGTCTGAATTAGTACGTCAAGAGCGTTTAATCGTGGTGGAAAATTTCGCCGTTGATTCGCCTAAGACCAAAGATTTAACTGCGAAGTTAAAAGCAATGGACTTAAAAGACGTGTTAATCGTGACTAACGAAGTGGATGAGAACCTGTTCTTATCAGCACGTAACCTGTACAAGGTTGACGTGCGTGACGTACACGGTATCGACCCGGTCAGCTTAATCGCATTCGACAAAGTGTTAATGACTGCTGCTGCAGTTAAGCAACTTGAGGAGCTGTTAGCATGATCCGCGAAGAACGTTTACTGAAAGTTATTTTGGCACCACACGTATCTGAAAAGAGCACTGTGTCTGCTGAAAAACATAATACAGTCGTTTTCAAGGTAGCCACTACTGCGACTAAAGCTGATGTTAAAGCAGCAGTTGAAAAACTGTTCGAAACTGAAGTCGTTGGTGTGCGTACTGTTAACGTTAAGGGTAAGTCCAAGCGCACTGGTGCGCGTATGGGCAAGCGTAGCGATTGGAAAAAAGCTTACGTGACTCTTAAAGAAGGCAGCGAAATCGATTTCGTTGGCGGCGCTGAGTAAGAAGAGGAGTTAGGAAATGGCACTTATAAAGTGTAAACCTACGTCACCAGGTCGTCGCCACGTATTAAAAGTGGTTAACCCAGACCTGTACAAAGGCAAGCCTTATGCCCCTTTGTTAGAGAAAAATTCAAAAACTGGTGGTCGTAACAACAACGGTCGCATCACTACCCGTCATATCGGTGGTGGTCATAAGCAACATTACCGTTTAGTTGACTTCAAACGCAACAAAGATGGCATTCCAGCCAAAGTTGAGCGTTTAGAGTACGATCCAAACCGTACTGCTAACATCGCACTGGTGTTATACGCAGACGGTGAGCGTCGTTACATTCTGGCCCCTAAAGGCCTGAAGGCAGGTGATACAGTGGTTTCAGGTATGGAATCACCAATCAAAGCCGGTAACACCTTACCACTGCGTAATATCCCGGTTGGTCAGGTAGTACACAACATCGAAATGAAACCAGGTAAAGGTGGTCAGTTAGCTCGTTCTGCTGGCGCATTTGTACAGATCCTGGCTCGTGACGGTGAGTACGTGACACTGCGTTTACGCAGTGGCGAAGTACGTAAAGTATTAGCAGATTGTCGCGCGACTATCGGTGAGATCGGCAACGCGGAACATATGTTACGTCAATACGGTAAAGCTGGTGCTATGCGCTGGCGTGGCGTTCGCCCAACCGTACGTGGTGTGGTAATGAACCCGGTTGATCACCCACACGGTGGTGGTGAAGGTAAAACTTCTGGTGGTCGTCACCCTGTATCTCCATGGGGCGTGCCAACGAAGGGTTACAAAACTCGTTCAAACAAGCGTACTGATAAACTTATCGTACGTCGTCGTGATAAATAATTTGTGAGGAATTGCCATGCCACGTTCTCTCAAGAAAGGTCCATTTATTGACCTTCACTTGCTGAAGAAGGTAGAGAAAGCGTTGGAAAGCGGTGACAAGAAGCCTATTAAGACTTGGAGCCGTCGTTCAATGATCATACCTGATATGATCGGTTTGACCATCGCTGTCCATAATGGTCGTCAACATGTACCAGTGTTCGTCTCGGAAGAGATGATAGGTCACAAGTTAGGTGAATTTGCACCTACTCGTACCTACCGTGGTCATGCAGCCGACAAAAAGGCCAAGAAGCGCTAAGGGGTAAATGATGCAAGCATTAGCTAAACACAAATTTGCCCGTTCTTCTGCTCAAAAAACTCGTCTGGTTGCTGACCAGGTGCGTGGATTGTCAGTAGATAAGGCGCTGAACGTACTGACTTACAGCCCGAAAAAAGCTGCTGAGTTAGTTAAAAAGGTTCTTTTATCAGCCATTGCCAACGCTGAGCACAATGAAGGCGCGGATATTGATACGCTGAAAGTTAAGACTATCTTCATTGATGAAGGTCCGTCTATGAAGCGAATCAAGCCACGTGCTAAAGGTCGTGCTGACCGTATCGTCAAGCGTACTAGCCACATCACTGTGGTTGTAGCTGATAACTAGGAGAGAGAAATGGGACAGAAAGTACATCCTAATGGTATTCGCCTAGGTATCACTAAGCCATGGAGCTCAACCTGGTTCGCGAATACGAAAGACTTCCCGGATTTCTTAAACGGTGACTTTAAAGTTCGTCAGTATCTGACAAAAGAACTGAAAGCCGCGTCAGTTAGCCGGATCGATATTGAACGCCCTGCGAAAAGCATCCGTGTGACTATTCACACTGCGCGTCCAGGCGTAATCATCGGTAAGAAAGGTGAAGATGTTGAGAAAATCCGCAAGCAAGTAGCAGCCATCGCTGGCGTACCTGCGCAGATTAACATCTCTGAAATCCGCAAGCCTGAGCTGGATGCCAAATTAGTTGCTGACTCAATCAGCAGCCAGTTAGAGCGTCGTGTAATGTTCCGTCGTGCTATGAAGCGCGCGGTACAAAACGCCATGCGTATCGGTGCCAAGGGTATCAAAGTTGAAGTTAGCGGCCGTTTAGGCGGCGCAGAAATCGCTCGTTCAGAGTGGTACCGTGAAGGCCGTGTGCCACTTCACACTCTGCGTGCTGACATCGATTACAATACCTCAGAAGCACTGACTACTTACGGTATCATTGGTGTGAAAGTGTGGATTTTCAAAGGCGAGATCTTAGGTGCTCTGCCATTGAACAACAACACCAACAACGCCAACAATAACAACCAGCCTAAAGCGCCGAAAAAACCGGCACGTAAGGCTAAGTAGGGGTATTGAGCGATGTTGCAACCAAAACGTACAAAATTTCGTAAAGTGCACAAAGGTCGTAACCGTGGTTTAGCCCAGGTTGGCGATAAAGTATCTTTCGGTACTTATGCACTGAAATCTGTAGAACGTGGTCAAATGACTTCACGTCAAATTGAATCTGCACGTCGTGCTATGACGCGCGCTGTTAAGCGTGTTGGTAAAATCTGGATCCGTGTGTTCCCAGACAAGCCAATCACTGCTAAGCCGCTGGAAGTACGTATGGGTAGTGGTAAAGGTTCTGTTGAGTACTGGGTATGTCAGATTAAACCTGGCAAAGTACTGTACGAAATGGACGGTGTGTCTGAAGAGTTAGCGCGTCATGCATTTGCATTGGCTTCCGCTAAGCTACCATTTAAGACAGCCTTTGTAACGCGGACGGTAATGTGATGAAAGCCAGCGAATTAAAAGCGAAAAGTGTTGAAGAGTTAAATACTGAATTACTGGGTTTATTACGTGAGCAGTTCAACCTGCGCATGCAATTAGCTACCGGTCAGTTAGCTCAAACGCATTTATTTAAGCAGGTGCGTCGTGATATCGCGCGCGTTAAGACCATCTTAACCGAGAAGGCAGGTGCGTAATGAGCGAAACTAATACTCGTACACTGCAAGGTAAAGTGATCAGCAACAAAATGGACAAGTCTATTACTGTTGCGATCGAGCGTTCGGTGAAACACCCAATTTACGGGAAGTTCATCAAGCGTACTACCAAGCTGCACGTACATGATGAAACCAATCAGTGTAAAGAAGGCGACGTAGTCACGATTCGTGAATGCCGTCCTTTGTCCAAGACTAAGTCATGGACCCTGGTTGCTGTAGTCGAATCAGCATCTTAATTCGTTAAGGTGTTAAGAGCGGCTCCTTTGTGGGCCGCTTTTATTTTGCGCTACCTTTTTAACAAGAGTGCTGTTATAATCACGCGCCCTCTTGTCAGGGGGTAGTTTTTATCGTAAGCAGCGTAGCCCGTGAGGGTTATTTAGTAGAATAGCGGAGCACTAAGATGATCCAGATGCAATCTATGCTGGAAGTCGCAGACAACAGCGGCGCGCGCAGCGTAATGTGTATTAAGGTCTTAGGTGGTTCACATCGCCGTTATGCTGCAATTGGTGACATCATCAAAATTACTGTTAAGGAAGCAATTCCGCGCGGTAAGGTTAAAAAAGGTGATGTACTGAATGCAGTGGTGGTGCGTACACGCAAAGGCGTACGCCGTCAGGACGGGTCATTAATCCGTTTTGATCGCAATGCAGCAGTGTTGTTAAACAGCAAGCTGGAACCGATCGGCACTCGTATTTTCGGGCCTGTTACACGTGAACTTCGTGGCGATAAGTTTATGAAGATCGTGTCTCTGGCACCTGAAGTACTGTAAGGAGTCACCATGGCTAGTAAAATCCGTCGTGATGACGAGGTTGTTGTTCTTACTGGTAAGGACAAGGGTAAGCGCGGTAAGGTTACTAAAGTTTTAGTAGCTGAAGGTCGTGTTTATGTTTCCGGCGTTAACCTGGTTAAAAAGCATCAGAAGCCTGTACCGGCTCTGAATCAGCCAGGCGGTATCGTTGAGAAAGAAGCCTCAATTCATGTTTCAAACGTAGCGATCTTTAACTCTAAAACGGGTAAAGCAGATCGTGTAGGTTTCCGCCTTGAAGACGGCAAAAAAGTACGTTTCTTCAAGTCGAATAACGAAGTAATTTAATTGCTATTGGAGTAATACGATGGCGAAACTGCATGAAATTTACAAAGACACCGTAGTCCCAGAACTGTTTAAGCAGTTCGGCTACACCAGCGTCATGCAAGTCCCTCGGATTGTTAAAATCACACTCAATATGGGTGTGGGTGAAGCCGTAGCTGATAAAAAGATCCTTGATAACGCCGTAGCAGATTTAACTGCTATTGCCGGCCAGAAACCTCTGGTAACTAAGGCTCGTAAATCAGTAGCTGGTTTTAAAATCCGTGAAGGCTACCCTATTGGCGCAAAAGTGACCCTGCGCGGCGAACGTATGTGGGAATTCTTAGAGCGTTTAGTCTCTATTGCTATCCCGCGTATTCGTGACTTCCGTGGTGTAAATCCGAAGTCGTTCGATGGCCGTGGTAACTACAGCATGGGTGTACGTGAGCAAATCATTTTCCCAGAAATCGACTATGACAAAGTAGACGCAGTACGTGGTTTAGATATCACTATTACGACTACCGCGCGTACCGATGACGAAGGACGTGCTTTACTTGCCGCGTTTAACTTCCCATTCAAGAAATAAGGTGTAGGGTCATGGCAAAACAATCAATGAAAGCCCGCGAATTAAAGCGTGCACAACTGGTAGCCAAATTCGCTGCAAAGCGTCATGAACTGAGAGATGCGATTGCCAATCCTGCGACTTCTGACGAAGACCGCTGGGCTGCAGTTCTTAAGTTACAGACGTTGCCGCGTGATTCAAGCCCTTCGCGTCAACGTAATCGTTGTCGTGTAACTGGTCGTCCACACGGTTACCTGCGTAAGTTCGGCATGAGCCGGATCAAGGTCCGTGAAGCGGCGATGCGCGGTGAAATTCCTGGCCTTCGTAAGGCTAGCTGGTAAGAATCACGGGAGTAACGAGCTATGAGTTTGCAAGATCCAGTAGCGGATATGTTTACTCGCATCCGCAACGGCCAGTCAGCCAATAAAGTTGCGGTTAAGATGCCATCTTCAAAACTGAAGGTGTCTATTGCGAAAGTATTAAAAGACGAAGGTTACATCGCTGATTTCGCGGTTTCTGGTGATGTTAAGCCAGAGCTGGAAGTAACGTTAAAGTACTTCCAGGGCAAATCTGTAATTGAAACTATCGATCGTGTTAGTCGTCCAGGTCTGCGCATCTATAAGAAGCGTGGCGATTTACCTAAGGTAATGGGCGGTTTAGGTGTGGCCATCGTGTCAACATCTAAAGGACTAATGACTGACCGCGCCGCGCGCAAGGTTGGTATCGGTGGCGAAATCATCGGCTACGTAGCGTAACGGAGGTAGTAATCTATGTCTCGTGTTGCTAAAGCCCCAGTCACTATCCCAACCGGCGTTACTGTAACGCAAAAAGGTCAGGTAGTGTCGTTCAAGGGCAAAAACGGCGAGTTAACATTAGATGTTAACCCAGCGGTTGAAGTCGTGGTAGATGGTAATGTTTTACGTACCAATCCACGTGACGGCTTCGATGGCGCTGACGCGCAAGCGGGTACTGCCCGTGCGTTAATCAACAACCTGGTTACTGGTGTAACTGAAGGCTTCTCACAGAAGCTGGAACTGGTTGGTGTTGGTTACCGTGCGAAAGCAGAAGGTAAAGTATTGAACCTGAGCCTGGGCTTTTCTCACCCAGTGGTGTTTCAGGTACCTAACGGTATCACTATTGAAACGCCAAGCCAGACTGAAGTACTGGTAAAAGGTGCTGACAAGCAATTAGTTGGTCAGGTTGCCGCTAACATCCGGGCATACCGTAAACCAGAGCCTTATAAAGGCAAAGGTGTGCGCTATGCAAATGAAAACGTGCGTCGTAAAGAAGCGAAGAAAAAGTAGGGTAGGACGATGGATAAGAAACTTGCTCGTCTGCGCCGTGCCAAACGCACTCGCAGAAATATTATCGAACAAGGTGCGAATCGCCTGGTTGTACACCGTACACCACGTCACATCTACGCCCAGCTTATCGCACCAAATGCTGAAGTGATTGCTGCAGCTTCTACCGTAGAAGCTTCAATCAAAGACTCACTGAAGTACACTGGTAACGTAGATGCTGCTAAGGCTGTAGGTAAAGCGATTGCCGAACGTGCAGTAGCCAAAGGCGTTACTGCTTGTGCTTTTGACCGCAGTGGCTTCCAGTATCATGGTCGCGTACAAGCTCTGGCTGACGCGGCGCGTGAAGCCGGTCTTCAGTTCTAGGAGTAGCTCATGGCTAACGAAGAAGCTAAACAACAATCTGATTTACAAGAGAAGCTTGTTGCAGTAAACCGCGTGTCAAAAGTTGTTAAAGGTGGCCGGATTTTCTCCTTCACCGCTTTGACTGTGGTTGGTGACGGTAATGGTCGCGTTGGTTTTGGTTATGGTAAAGCACGTGAAGTTCCAGCTGCCATTCAAAAGGCAATGGAAAAAGCACGTCGCAATATGACTCAGGTTGAGTTAAATGGTAACACTTTACACCACCCAACCCGTGGTGTTCACTCAGGTTCAAATGTTTACATGCAACCTGCAGCTGAAGGTACTGGCTTGATCGCCGGTGGTGCAATGCGCGCCGTACTGGAAGTTGCTGGTGTACAAAACATTCTGTCTAAGTGTTACGGCTCAACTAACCCAATCAACGTAGTTCGCGCAACTATTAATGCACTGTCGACTGTTAAGTCGCCAGCTCAAATAGCTGCTAAACGCGGTTTACGCGTTGACGACATTCTGGGGTAATCTGCCATGGCGAAGAAGACAATTAAAGTAACCCAAACGAAGTCAAGCATCGGTCGTTTACCGAAGCACAAGGCCTCGTTAACTGGGTTAGGTTTACGCCGCATCGGTCACACTGTTGAAGTTGAAGATACACCTTCAGTTCGCGGTATGATCAACGCTGTGTATTACATGGTTAAAGTGGAGGAGTAACAGATGTTATTAAATACTATTGCTCCGGCACCTGGTGCTAAGAAAGAAAAGCGCCGCGTGGGTCGTGGTATCGGCTCTGGCTTAGGTAAAACTGCGGGTCGTGGTCACAAAGGTTTGAAATCACGTTCTGGCGGTAAAGTGCGTCCTGGTTTCGAAGGCGGTCAAATGCCATTGAAACAGCGCTTACCTAAATTCGGTTTCACTTCACAGAAATCTCTGGTTTCTGCTGAAGTACGTCTGCACGAACTGGCAGCGGTGAAAGGTGATGTAGTTGATCTGGCTAGCCTGATGGAAGCTAACATCATTTCCCGTACTGTTAAGTTTGCCAAAGTTGTACTGTCAGGCGAAATTACTCGTCCGGTAACCGTAAAAGGTTTAGGTGCAACAAAAGGCGCGCGTGCAGCAATCGAAGCCGCTGGCGGTAAAGTCGAAGAATAATAAGGATAGTACGCGATGGCTAAACCAGGTTCGGACTCAAAAAGTGCAAAAGGCGGATTCAGCGAGCTGAAAGCCCGTTTGTTATTTGTACTTTTGGCCATAATCGTATTTCGGTTAGGCTCCTTTGTGCCAATTCCTGGAATTGACGCCGCCGTGCTGGCTCAGTTATTCGAGCAACAAAAGGGCACCATCGTTGAAATGTTTAACATGTTCAGCGGTGGCGCACTTGAGCGTGCTTCCGTATTTGCGTTGGGTATTATGCCCTACATCTCTGCCTCTATTATTGTTCAGCTGTTAACGGTAGTTCATCCTGCCATGGCCGAATTAAAGAAAGAAGGCGAAGCTGGAAAGCGCAAAATTAATCAGATGACGCGCTACGGTACTTTAGCGTTAGCAACGTTACAGGCCATTGGTATTGCCACTGGCCTGCCTAATATGATGCCGGGTTTAGTAATAAATCCTGGCTTTGCATTTTACTTCACTGCGGTAATCAGTTTGGTTACCGGTACCATGTTTCTAATGTGGTTAGGTGAGCAAATTACAGAGCGTGGCATTGGTAATGGTATTTCGTTGCTAATCTTTACCGGTATTGTTGCCGGCTTCCCGTCGGCCATTGGTCAGACGATTGAGCAGGCACGTCAAGGCGATTTGCACTTTTTACTGTTAGTTGCGATAGGTGTGATCGTAATCGCGATTACCTGGTTTGTGGTGTTCTTTGAACGCGGCCAGCGTCGGATTGTGGTCAATTACGCCAAGCGTCAGCAAGGCCGTCAGGTGTTTGCCGCGCAAAGCAGCCATTTACCGTTAAAGGTTAATATGGCTGGTGTAATTCCACCGATTTTTGCCTCTAGCATTATTCTGTTCCCCGGAACGATAGCCAGTTGGTTTGGTTCAGGTGAAGGTGCGGTAGCTAACTTCCTACAGGAATTAGCATTAACATTATCTCCGGGACAACCGTTGTATATGATGTTATACTCCGCGGCCATTATTTTCTTTTGCTTCTTCTATACTGCGTTGGTGTTTAACCCGCGTGATACAGCAGAAAATCTGAAGAAATCTGGTGCTTTTATCCCTGGGATCCGTCCTGGTGAGCAGACATCAAAATACATTGATAAAGTAATGACACGGTTAACCCTAGCGGGCGCCCTGTATATAACCTTTATCTGTTTAGTTCCTGAGTTCATGATGGTAGCGTGGGACGTACAGTTCTACTTCGGTGGTACTTCACTGCTGATTATCGTTGTGGTTATCATGGACTTTATGGCACAGGTACAGACGCATTTGATGTCGCATCAATATGATTCTGTGCTTAAAAAGGCAAATCTTAAAGGCTACGGCCGTTAAGATAGTTTGCGGAGTTAAGTTATGAAAGTACGAGCTTCCGTTAAGAAGATCTGCCGTAACTGCAAAGTGATCAGACGTAATAACGTTGTTCGCGTAATTTGCAGTGAGCCAAAGCACAAACAGCGCCAAGGCTAATAGCAGAACAAAAATGATACTGTGGGCTGGGCTGATTGGTTGAGCCCCTTTATCGTTTGCAATATCAGCGCCATTTGAGTATCCTTACGGGCTTTTCAAATTGGCATCTTTAAACTCTATTATAGGAGAACGTTAGTGGCCCGTATCGCTGGCATTAACATCCCCGATAATAAGCATGCGGTCATCTCTTTGACCTATGTTTATGGTATCGGCAAAACCCGCGCTAAATCGATTTTAGCTGCAGTGGGTATCGAAGAAAGTACAAAAATTGCTGCGTTAAGCGACGCTCAGTTAGATACGCTTCGTGACGAAGTTGCAAAATACACCGTTGAAGGTGACTTGCGCCGTGAAATTACGTTAAACATTAAGCGTTTAATGGACCTTGGTTGCTACCGTGGCCTGCGCCACCGTCGTAGTCTGCCGGTTCGTGGTCAGCGCACTAAAACTAATGCGCGTACCCGCAAGGGCCCACGTAAAGCGATTAAGAAATAAGGTGATTCAACATGGCTAAAGCACCAGTTCGTACTCGTAAACGGGTAAAAAAGCAAGTTTCAGACGGTATGGCTCATATCCATGCTTCTTTCAACAACACCATCGTGACGATTACTGATCGTCAGGGCAATGCACTGTGCTGGGCAACTGCCGGCGGTTCAGGTTTCCGTGGTTCACGTAAATCTACTCCGTTCGCTGCTCAGGTAGCTGCAGAGCGTGCAGGTACTGCTGCGCTGGAATATGGTCTGAAGAACCTTGAAGTGTTTGTGAATGGCCCAGGCCCAGGCCGCGAATCAGCGATTCGTGCTCTGAACGCCGCTGGTTACAAGATCACAAATATCACCGACGTGACGCCTATCCCACATAACGGATGCCGTCCACCTAAAAAACGTCGCGTGTAATTACAGCGCTTCACGGATTATTGGAGAAAGAAGATGGCAAGATATTTGGGTCCTAAGCTCAAACTAAGTCGTCGCGAAGGTACAGATCTGTTCCTGAAGAGCGGCGTAAGAGCAATCGATTCAAAGTGTAACTTAACTACTGCCCCTGGTCAGCACGGCGCTCGTCGCGGTCGCTTATCAGACTACGGTTTACAGTTACGCGAGAAACAAAAAGTACGTCGTATGTATGGCGTATTAGAGAAGCAGTTCCGTAACTATTACAAGGAAGCTGCTCGTTTGAAAGGTAATACAGGTGAAAACCTGTTAGCGTTGTTAGAGTCACGCTTAGACAACGTAGTATACCGTATGGGTTTGGCCAGCACTCGCGCTGAAGCACGTCAGTTGGTTAGCCACAAAGCTATTATGATTAATGGCCAAGTGCTGAACATTCCATCATACAAAGTATTACCTGAACAAGTGATCTCTGTTCGTGAGAAAGCGAAAAAGCAAGCCCGTATTGGCGCTGCGCTTGAAGTAGCTGCACAACGTGAGAAACCAACTTGGATCGAAGTAGATAATACGAAACTGGAAGGCGTTTTCAAACGTCTGCCTGAGCGTTCAGACTTGTCTGCTGACATCAACGAACAGTTAATCGTCGAGCTTTACTCTAAGTAAAGCTAATTGTTAAGAGAGGATATATGCAGGGTTCTGTCACCGAATTCCTTAAGCCGAGATTAGTTGGTATCGAAAAAATCAACCCAACTCGTGCCAAAGTTACTTTGGAACCACTTGAGCGCGGTTTCGGGCATACCTTGGGCAACGCGTTACGTCGTATTCTGCTTTCGTCAATGCCAGGTTGTGCAGTGACTGAAGTTGAGATTGACGGCGTTCTCCATGAGTACAGTGCCAAAGAAGGTGTACAGGAAGATATCATTGATATCCTTCTGAACCTGAAAGGCCTTGCCGTTCGCCTGGAAGACAAAGATGAAGTCACTCTGACTTTGACGAAGAAAGGTGCTGGCCCTGTAACAGCTGGAGACATCCAGCATGGCGACGGTGTGGTTATTACCAACCCTGAGCACGTTATTTGCAACCTGACTGGCGAAACTGAATTCAGTATGCGTCTGAAAGTTGAACGTGGTCGCGGTTATGTGCCTGCATCAGCGCGTTTGTCCTCAGATGATGACGAGCGTCCTATTGGTCGTCTGTTACTGGATGCCTCTTTCAGCCCGGTAGAGCGTATAGCCTACTCTGTTGAAGCTGCGCGGGTAGAACAGCGTACCGATCTGGACAAACTGATCATCGATATGGAGACCAACGGCACTGTTGAGCCAGAGGAAGCCATTCGCCGTGCAGCAACAATTCTGGCCGAACAGCTGGAGTTCTTCGTCGAGCTGCGCGATAAGAGCGAACCGGAAAAACGCGAAGAGAAGCCGGAGTTTGATCCGATTCTGTTACGTCCGGTCGATGATTTGGAATTAACAGTTCGTTCTGCTAACTGCTTGAAGGCAGAGCAGATTCAGTACATTGGTGATCTGGTTCAGCGTACCGAGGTTGAGTTACTTAAAACACCTAACCTGGGTAAAAAGTCGCTTACCGAAATCAAAGACGTGCTGGCATCACGCGGTTTATCTCTGGGCATGCGCCTTGAGAACTGGCCGCCAGCGAGTCTGGTAAATAAAGACTAATCAGATACCAGTTTCTGGTTTAGTGAGAAGGAATAGATCATGCGCCATCGCAAGAGTGGTCGTCAATTAAACAGGAACAGCAGCCACCGTACGGCAATGTTCCGCAATATGGCAAGCTCGTTGGTGAAGCACGAAATCATCAAAACGACTTTGCCAAAGGCTAAAGAGTTACGTCGTGTGATCGAGCCATTGATCACATTGGCAAAGAATGACAGCGTTGCAAACCGCCGTTTAGCTTTTGCCCGTACTCGTGATAAAGAAGTAGTAGGTTTGTTATTCAACGTGCTGGGCCCGCGTTACAACGCGCGTCCAGGTGGTTACACTCGTATTCTGAAGTGTGGCTTCCGTGCCGGCGATAACGCACCTATGGCTTACATCGAGTTAGTCGATCGTCCGGAAACGGACGCACTGCCAGTTGAAGAAACTGCAGCTGAGTAAGCGCTAAAAAACTAAAAAGCCGGGCTATGCCCGGCTTTTTTATGTCAGTTTGTTTTTCCATCAGCTAATTCGTACTATGGTGTTTTAACGTAAAGCCAAGTATTGATTATGCAAAAAACATTGCTTCCCTTGCTATTACTCAATCTGTTGCTGTCAGCTAACGCTAAAGCGACATCAGAGGCACAGTATCAACCACTGCAGCCGTTGTTATCTCAGGTAACGAACCAGCATCCGATATTGCAGCAAGTACTGGCTAACCCAGAGCCTTACCGGCTGCAAATTATCTATACCCGGATCGATCGTGATACTGATAACAACCCAAATCTGACCTACTATCAATTTGGCCTGGATGATAATCGCTACTTCTATCCGGCCAGCACAGTAAAACTGCCTATAGCCTTGTTGGCGTTGGAATGGTTGGCAGAGCAAAATGTTGCAGGCTTAAATGCAGATACCACTATGCTGACAGATGCGGCAACTGACTGGCAAACGGCGCAAGCTACAGATCCTACTTCTGCTAGCGGTTTTCCCAGCATTGCACAGTATATAAAGAAGATATTACTGGTCAGTGATAATGACGGCAGTAACCGGTTGTATGAATTGCTTGGCCAGGATTTTATTAATCAGCGCCTGACAGCCAAAGGGCTTGGCCATAGCCTGATTAATCACCGCCTCAGTGTACCACTGACGGCAGAGCAAAACCGGCAGTTTAACCCGGTACGCTTTGTTGATACTAACGGCAAGCTAATTCTGGCTTTGCCGGCCCGTAGTACAAACCAGCAATACATTAATAAAGATAAACCAGCGTTGGGTAGAGTTTATATCAGTGGTAAAGAGCTGATTAACTCGCCGATGGATTTTACCGACAAAAACCGTCTTAGCCTTACTGATTTTGATGGTGCAATAAAGCGGGTGATCTTTCCGCAGCTTTTTACGGAGAATGAGCGTTTTAAGCTACGGCCGGAAGATCGTTCTTTGGTGCTGCGTTATATGGCGATGCTACCACCTGACAGTACTAATCCGCTTTATGATGCAAAACAGTACCCGGATAACTACTCTAAGTTTTTGCTGTTTGGCGGTAAGGCACAACAAATACCTGAATATATCCGTATTTTTAATAAAACCGGCTGGGCTTATGGTCATATTATTGATGGCGCCTATATTGTCGATCTGCAGCAGGAAATAGAGTTCTTTGTTACTGCCGTGATCTATGCCAATGAAAACGATACGTTAAATGACGATCAATATCAGACAGACGAAGTGGCGCTGCCGTTTTTGCGTCAGTTAGGTGAATATCTGTATCAGCATGAGCTGCAACGACCAAGAAAATATAAGCCCGATCTATCAGAAGTCAGCAGAGTTACTGCATCAGGTGCAGAAATCGAGTGATTTATAATCAAAAAACAGTGCTTTTTTAAAGGATCGCTTAAAAAGTGCGCGGTCGATCATATTTCTGTAAAAAAGATCTTGATCGAATTAAAGCGATCTCTATAATGCGCACCACACAGACGGCAGCAAGCGAAAGCCCAAAGCGTCTGACTGAGGTGAAAGCCTCGCGTCATTGAGAAAACTCTGACGCACGCTCTTTAACAATTCGCAATCAATCATCTGTGTGGGCACTTATGATGGATTTCACAAAATGAAATTTATCGGTTGAGTGGCTACTACAGAAATGTTTTAAGTCAGTAAGACTGAGCGTCACTTCGGTGACAGAAAGAACTTTAATTGAAGAGTTTGATCATGGCTCAGATTGAACGCTGGCGGCAGGCCTAACACATGCAAGTCGAGCGGGGTTTTCGGACCTAGCGGCGGACGGGTGAGTAATGTATAGGGAGCTGCCCGACAGAGGGGGATACCAGTTGGAAACGACTGTTAATACCGCATAACGTCTACGGACCAAAGTATGGGACCTTCGGGCCATATGCTGTCGGATGCACCTATATGGGATTAGCTAGTTGGTGGGGTAATGGCTCACCAAGGCGACGATCCCTAGCTGGTTTGAGAGGATGATCA
>NZ_FNXF01000025.1 GCF_900108485.1 Rheinheimera pacifica
CCTGAGGTATCCCCACAAAATTGCTAGTTAAAACAAAAAGATGAAATCAGAAGGAACATTCATGGCGTTCAGTGATCAGATCTATCGCCAAACAAACCTACCAAGGACACGCCATGAATGTTCTGCAAATGCTAACTCGTTTTGTCAAAACCGTCACGCCCAATATGCACAGTCAGCGCCGCCAGGCGCTTGAAGCGTGCGTGAAAAGTGCAGTGCATCAGAACAAGCTAACCATTACCCGGCTTGGCCGTGGAATTTGCGGTAAAGCTTATGAAAAACATAGAATTAAACGTGCTGACAGGCTTTGCTCTAATGGGCATTTATACCGTGAACTGCCGCTGATTTATGGTGCTTTGGTTAAACTTGTCTCTACGTCGCTGCCAAGGCCGGTTATTCTGGTTGATTGGTCTGATTTAGACGCCAGTCGGCGTCACTTCTTATTGCGGGCGTCATTAGCATTTGATGGTCGCTCGATAACGCTGTATGAGCAAGTCCATCCGCTATGCGGGAAAGAAAAACCGGCGATACATCTGGCATTTCTCCAGCACCTTAAAGCCATGCTGCCAGAGCAGTGTAAACCAATAATTGTCACCGATGCCGGCTTTCGTGTGCCTTGGTTTCGGCAAGTATTAAGTTTGAATTGGGACTATGTTGGCCGCATCCGCAACCGCACCCTGTATACCCTTGATAACGGCGATAACTGGCTGCCTTGCAAAGGGCTATATGCTCAGGCCGGGAGCAAACCACAGTGCTTAAAAAATGTCATGTTTACCAGAGGCAATCCACTGATGGCCAACTGGGTTCTGATGAAAACACCGGCTAAAGGCCGAAAACTCCTCAATCGATTCGGCCAGTCACGGCTTGATAAGCCCAGCAGGGATGCGGCGGCTGCCTCGCGGGAGCCATGGTTGCTGGCCACTTCACTGCCCACAGGTTCTGCTGCCCAGGCACAAGCAGTAGCGAACTGCTATGCATCTCGTATGCAGATTGAAGAAGGGTTCCGCGACCAAAAAAGTATCCGGTTTGGTTTGGGCATGTCGCTGCATGAATCGCGCTGTCATCAACGATTGGCGGTACTGGTACTCATTGGCACATTAGCGCTGTTTGCCATGAGTTTTATTGGCGTAGCGGCAGAGCAAGCGGGTTTGACCAAACGCTTCCAGGCTAACACTATCAAGCACCGACGGGTACTCAGCTACTGTTACATCGCGGCAAGGTTAATTCATCAGAGCGAACTTCGGATAACCCTAAAACACTGGCTATCCGGCATTCTTTACTTCAGACAAAGAACGGCAGAGTATGGATTGTGTTGGAGCTGAATTCGTGGGGATCCCTCAGGCTACGACCCCTTTTTCATAGCCGGTTCCTTGGAGCTCGTGATGGTAATAGTCCCAATGAGCCGTCTCCCTCACCTCCAATTCTTGCATGGACCTCCGTGACCTCGTTGAGTGGGAGGATCTGCACATTGGTTGTGCGAATAATACATACGGCCTTACCGTTCCAGTCCGTCACTATGTTCAAATCGCCTATACGCGGCAAAGCCTCACCGCTGGCCTCAAAAGACCACAATGATGGTGATGTTGCGCGCTTTGTGCCTCTCACGACTAGCTGAGCACACTCATTAGCATCCGTCTCGTTGTCGCAGAAATACCAGGCTGGCGGTGCATCAGTGGGGGAACTGTAATGGCTGAGACTGATGCGCAAGGTAGTCGTCCCACATAAGCTTTACTGATCGGTGCGTAAGAGTGTCCCAATGGCCTAACTCCCGGCGCAGCGGAAACTGTAGCGGAGTGACTTTGTACAATAATAAGCGAAGCGAATGCACAAAGGCGCGTAGTGGAGGTTTTCCGACTGCTGCCGTTTGTTAGGGATGGCAGCTTCCAACCAAATTAATGTCTGTTCCGCCCGAGGGTGAAAAATTAAGAATCAAAGATATTCCAGTTGTTTCATCATCTCTTTTTGATTCTTTGTCGTTAAAAACCCACACCTCATAGTAAAACGGATGCTTATGTTGTACTACTCTCACCTCACGAAGATCAGATTTATGCAACCCACACTGTTTCTCAAAGAATTTCCAAACATCGCTTTTCAATGTATTATCGGCAGACTCCATGATGCTTATGCCTTTCGTTCCAGCCCAAACTGTGGACGTAACGGCCCCACCACCTTCAAAGACCTTTACATCAACACGATAAGGCGACCTTTCTTTAAGCAAGTCTTTATTGGCTAGTTCAGCCCCCCTCACCGCCGTCGGATTTCCTGCACATCCAGATAAAGATGCAACAATAAAATAAATGATAATAAATTTGTACATTTTAGATTCTCATTTTCCTAGCTTTTACTTAACGAACAATAACATAGCGGCGAAAATGGAGGAGCCGCCGCTGTGTTATTATCGCAACCCGCCTCTGCGGGCGTGTTTAAGTTTTTGTTAGGTGTGCCTGCGCAAACGTTCTTCATACTCTTTTATTAACTTTTCACGCTCTTTATTGTAACCACGTTGCTCTAACTCGCTAATCGCTTTCTCTAATTCATGCCTCAGTTTGACTTTCCCTATTTCATGTTTTTTGGCGAATTCCTGCCGAAACTCAATTAATGCATCATAAAGTTTAGCCCACTCTTTAGGCTTCGATTTAGGCGGGATTTGGATAGTTGGACCTAAAAAGTACATCAGTTTAGAGCATTGTTGGCATTTAACATTGCCTCTCATACCGATGCTTTCAGGTCTAGTATAAGTTACCCTTCTCCATGTTGGGCGCCTCTTTGTAATACGGCAACCAAAACAAACCCAATTTCCCATACAAGCCATAAGCACACCTAACGCTTCAATCAGCCGACGCGTTAGCGGTCGGCTGCATTGACTTGTTATATTTAAAATTCCTAAGCAAGCCAACAAACATTGGAATGCTAACGATTAAATAAAAAGCAGAGGTGACTATATACTCTTGCCTAGTTAGTAGAGGATATTTGTAGGACCATACGACCATTAAAACAGCATAAATGCAGAAGCTAATAAATGAAAAAACAAGTAAGAACATTTTTTTATTTATCAAATAGGCGACGTAACTAGCAAAAAATGAAAATGCTATTGCTGAAGTCATTATGTCGGGAGCTCTGTATATTGGAACCATGACTCTTACTCTTTCAAAGAAGATAAAGCCCAATATCAAAGCATAAACCCATGAAAAAACCGTCTTAATCACTTGGCTACCTTTTAAACATAACGCCCCAAGCAGGGGCAATAACACGTAGGCTAAAATACGGAACGAAGTGACGGGAGCCTACGTGTTAGTGTCCCGCTGACTTGGTTTGTTAGGGCTTTGAACCAGCAACGGCCATTGCACACAAAATTCTGTTCTTCTCGGTTTCTTCTACCTCACATTCCTTAAGCTCTTTGTGAGCTTCTGTGAAGCGTTCAGGAACCGCGGTATTTTTAAGTTTCCTTAAACACACTTCGGCAGTATAGGACGAGTATATTTCGCTCTCTAAGGGCTGGTAGTTATACACTTCACTGACTATTTCGTGCATTGTTAACCCCATCATCTTTTGAACATCCATATTCTTGGGATAGCTGTTTAGTTGCTCCTTAGTTGGCAAGGGTGCTAGCAAAGATTCCTTTGATACCCCTTTTTCTCTGTTAAAAATTGCTGAACGCGCCATGCTAGCAAGTGAAAGGCAGGCCTTAACTTTCTCTGGAGCTAAATCGGCTAATAAACTGTCAGCTTTATCAATTTGCTTTTCATTTTTAGGTCCTGAGCTAACCTTATTTCCGTTAGTTGAGCACGAAATAAGCGCGAAAATAGCCAATAACGAAATTAAAGACTTCAAATTTATACCTCTTTGTATATGGAGCCCTAACAATATTATTAGAAGGCAAAATCCCTGCTTTCACCGTGAGATTCTCCCTTCTATCCTGATTTTACATTCTGCTAAACTAGCCAACATTTGTAACTTAATCAACAACATCTTGCACTGTGTTGAAAAAGTGCCTGCGTGAAAGCGGGGTTTAAGCTTGCGATTAACTTACTAACAAAATAGTTCTGCTTTACAGTGGGTTATACAGTACTTACGTGCGGTAAAAAAATGACAGGGCTTTGAGAAACCACAGCGGCTTGCGCCGCTGTGGAGTGTTGAAGGTTAACGAATATCCAGTACCAAAGTACCTCGCGCTGGTATTGTGAGTTGTTTATTCAGCTTTATACTTTTGCCGGTAATAACATCGGTTGCGGTTTTGCCTTGCGGCAGTACTTCGCTAAAACGGGCTAAATCCAGTGCTACTGCTTTGGCTTGTTTATTCATTACCACCATTACCGTTTGCGTGTCGTTATAGCGGAAAAAAGTGTAGGTGCCGTTATCCGGAGCAAAATGCATTAGCTTGCCGCTGTGAATGGCTGTGGCGGTTTTACGCCAGTTAAGCAGGGTTTTTACCAACTGCTGCGCGTTTTTCTGTGTGGCGTTTAAGCCTTTACCGGTAAAGGCATTAACTTTGTCGCCAGCCCAGCCGCCGGGGAAGTCGGCGCGTACTTTGCCGTCGTCGCGTACTTTGGGGCTGGTCATGGCGATTTCGGTACCGTAAAATATTTGCGGTATACCGCGCATGGTAAGCAGGTAACTTATTGCCATGCGATATAAGTTAAAATCTTCATCCAGCACCGAAAACAGCCGGGCGGCGTCGTGGTTGCCTTCAAAGGTTACCAGGTTAAACGGGTCGGCATACACATAGTCGTTACTAAGCATTTCATACAGGCCAACCCAGCCGCTGTTCCAGTCTTCATTTGTGGTTAGTGCTTTTAACAGCGCATCGTACAGCGGAAAATCCAGCATTGCCGGGGTGTGCGATACATAACCGTCTTTATTTTGTTTGCCGCGCTGCCAGTACGACACAATCAGCGGGTTGGGGCTCCATTCTTCGCCAACGATATTAAAATCGGGGTATTCCAGCATAATGCGCCGCGCCCACTCGCTTAAAAATTGCTTGTCGGCATAGCTGTAGGTGTCTTCGCGAATACCGGCTAAATTAGCGTATTCCACCCACCAGATACTGTTTTGAATAAGATAAGTGGCCAGTAGCGGGTGGCGCTGGTTAAGATCTGGCATGGTGTCGACAAACCAGCCGTCGGTAAACAGTTCGGTGTCGGCTTTGCTGGCGTAAGGGTCTTGTATGGTGCTGCGGCTATGGTTAGTGCCAACAAAGGGTGCACCTTGCAGAATATTTTGCTTATTTAGCCAGTTGTCATCGGGTAGATCGTTTAGCCACCAGTGCTGATGGCCAATATGGTTCAGAATAATATCCTGAATGACTTTAATGCCTTTGGCATTGGCAGCAGCCACAAAATCGCGGTATTGCTGATTAGTGCCATAGCGCGCATCAATATTGTATAAATCGGTGGCGGCATAGCCGTGGTAAGAATAAGCACTTTGGTTGTTTTCTGTCAGCGGCATGGGCCAGATGGCGGTGTAGCCCATGTTTGCAATATAGGGCAGGGCATTTTGCATACCGGCAATATCACCGCCGTGGCGGCCATTGTCATCCTGCCGGTTGGCCTGCTCCAGCATGCCGGGCATATTGTCATTGCCCGGGTTGCCGTTGGCAAAACGGTCTGGTGCCAGCAGGTAAATAACATCGGCCGGGTTAAAGCCCTGGCGTTTGGCAGAGTTGGCGCTGCGTTGTAATAACGGGTAGTTATGGCTTAGCACGGTTTCGCCATTATGGCGAAAATGCAGGGTGATATCGCCGGGTTTTACGTTGTCGGCTAGTGTCAGGTTAACAAACAGGTAGTTGGGGTTATTGGTGCGGGTAACACCGTTAAGTGTTACGCCGTCATACTGTACCTGTGGTTGCAGCCGGGCAATATCTTTACCATATAGCATCAGCTGCAGTTCGGGGTGCTGCATACCTGCCCACCAGTTGGCTGGTTCCAGCCGTTCAATAACAAAGCTATCTGCCATTACATGGCTGCTTACCAGGGTGGTTAAGGCAATAAGGGTTTTATGGTACATAGCAAAAAGGTCCGCTGACACTTGGGTAGCCTATCGTGAAGCAGCGCACCATTATGAAGCAAGGTTAGCGGCGGTTTTGCATACGTATTCAGCCACAACCCGGACCAGTGCCGGTTGCAGTCAGCCTTGCAATGCCGCTATTTTTTGCTGCAAAAAGCGCTGCTCCGGGGCCTGTTTGCAATGGTCCAGCGCTTGCTGGTAGGCGTTAAGCGCCTCTATTTTAAGGCCAAGCTGGCGCAGCAGATCGGCTTTGGCGGCGTATAGCAGATGATATTGGTTTAGCTCACCCTGTAATTCCAGTTCGCTGAGCAATGCCAGGCCGGCTGCCGGGCCGTCACACATGGCAATGGCTACGGCGCGGTTCAGGGCGACAACCGGCGACGGATCGGCCTGCAGCAGTAAATTATATAAGCCGGTAATCTCATGCCAGTCGGTGTGTTCTGCGCTGGGCGCCTCACTGTGAATGGCGGCAATAGCGGCTTGTAAGGTGTAAGGGCCAATACGGCGGGTGCGCAGCGCCCATTGCACCAGCTCGCTGCCTTCCTCTATTTCATGGTGTTGCCATAAGCTGCGGTTTTGTTGTGGTAGCAGTACCAGCTCGCCGCTGGCGCTGATCCGGGCGGCGCGTCTGGCATGTTGCAGCAGCATCAGTGCCAGCAAACCTGCGGTTTCGGCATCGGGCAGCAGTTGCAGCATTAAGCGGCCCAGCCGGATGGCTTCATCACTTAAGCTGATATCCAGCAATTGCACGCCGCTGGAGGCCGAATAGCCCTCGTTAAACAGCAGATAAATTACCTGCAGTACGGCATCAAGCCGTTGCGGTAATTCTGCTGGCGGTGGCACTTCGTACGGAATACGCGCATCGCGTATTTTGCCTTTGGCGCGCACTATACGCTGCGCCACTGTGGCCGGGCTGGTTAAAAAGGCGCTGGCAATTTGCTCGGTGGTTAAGCCGCATACTTCGCGCAGTGTTAGGGCCAGTTGCGCATCTGCGGCTAAACTGGGGTGGCAGCAGGTAAAAATCAGTCGCAACTGGTCATCGGCTATCGGTTGCTGATCTGGCGCGTCTTCTGCTGTTAGCTGTTGCAGTATTTCATCTGGTAGTTGGGTTAAGCGTGCCGTTTTACGCAGCTGATCTATGGCTTTAAAGCGCCCGGCCGATACCAGCCAGGCGCTTGGGTTGGCTGGTATGCCGTCCTTTGGCCATTGTTTAAGCGCTGCATGAAAGGCCTCATGCAGTGCTTCTTCGGCTAAGTCAAAATCGCCCAGCAGGCGGATCAGTGTAGCCAGCACTTTACGCGACTGCTGCTGATACAGTGCGCTGATCTGCTGCTGCATTGTTACCGCTGCCACCTAAGGTTTATACCTCAAGCTGGCGCACTGGCCGCACTTCTACCGAGCCTACCCGCGCTGCCGGTATGCCGCTGGCAATCTGAATGGCTTCGTTTAAATCATGCGCTTCTACCAGATAAAAGCCGGCCAGTTGCTCTTTAGTTTCGGCAAAAGGGCCGTCGGTAATGCTGACTTTGCCGCTACGCACCCGGATGGTAGTGGCAGTGCTGATCGGTTGCAGGGCTTCGGCGGCCAGCATGCGGCCGCTGCCGTGTATTTTTTCAGCATAGGCCAAGCATTCGCTGTCATGCGGGCTATCGGGCAGGCTATGCAAGGTGTTTTCGTCGCTATATACCAGACACAGATATTTCATGGTTTGCTCCAACTGTCTGTTTAAGGTTGCAGGCTAAACATGGCCTGGCCGCTTTCTACATCAAAGGGGGCAGAAAAATGCTCGTGGATAATTTTCCAGCCATTGGCGCTATTTTGCCAGCACTGGGTAGAACGCATCCAACTGGTTTCCATTTTGCCCTGCTCGTTGGTGCAGCCACACAGGTTAATGCTATGGCTAAAGGCCAGCTCGCTGCCTGCTTCAACCTTTAGCTGATGCACTTCATAGTGCATATCGCCTTTGGCGAAACTCATACAGGTTTGCCAGTGCTCAATATAGGCGGCTTTACCTTTAAACTGCAGGGCCAGAATGGCATCAAAGGCCACCACCTCATCGCTGTATAAGCTGGCGACACGGGCCACATCTTTTGCTCTTACTGCACTGACATACTGGCTAATAAGATCGCGGATCTGTTGTTCGGCTTTGCTGTTGTTGCTCATAACTATGCTCCTGTTATTGAATAAGCATAGTTAGTCGGTGCTAAGGCAGTTATTTCGACAACGGCGGCAATTTTTTTATAAACGCTTTACAGGCTCTTCTTCGGTGGCAGTGCTACGTTGGCAAAAATAAGCCCGGCTACCAGCGCCATTAAAATAAGAAAGGTTTGCTGGCCTACGCGGTCAGACACCACAAAATCCTGGCCGGAAATCAGCGAGTTTAAACCGATATAGGTTTTACTACCGGGCACCAGCACAATTAAGCCGTGCATAGCGACGATAACGGCAGGTGCATTAGCCAACCGGGTAAACAGGTTGCTGTAAAGGCCAACGGCAAAGGCACCGAGAAAGGCGCCCATCGTATAATCAAATAATGAAGCGCCGGTAATACTGACACCATAAGCGATAAAGCCGGCGGCTAAAGACCACAGCGTATATTTGCCACGGCTTTTAAACAGCACGATCAGCGAGCTGACCAGTATGCCTACAGCCAGCCAGGCAAAATGACGCGAGATTGGCGGCGGCTTAACAAAATCGACCACACCAAACAGGGCAAAACCTATAGCTATGCCCAGTAAGGCGCCAAAATACAGCTTAAACAGCAGCATCAGCGCATCCATAATGCGGGCATTGCCCGATACCAGATGCCGCGCTGCCAGTTCGGCAAAGCCGATGGTCAAAGCTAACCCTGGAATAAACGAAATAATGGCTGATAGCACTGCCAAACGAATATTAATGCCGGGGTCGATATAACTGCTAATGGCGCAGGCGCCAATACCGGCGGCCAGTGCCACTAAAGGCTCGAGCATATTGGCAATGCGCGGTGAACGGGCGGCCCACAGCATAAACAGGTAAACCAACAGTGATAACAATGACGACCACAGCACATCATTCCAGCTGGTAGCCATTAACATGGCAAAGGCACCGCCGGAGGCCATCATCGCCACTGCTGTGGCCAGCTTACCGTATGAACTGGGGCGCACATCGATAGCATCCAGCAGCGCATCGGCTTCATTAAGGCTGACTTTGCCCTGCAACACCTGATCTACCAGCTCGTCGGTACGCGACAGTGCACCTAAATCCAGATCGCCGGGGTTAACCCGTGAGGCATGGGTGTACTCCTGCTCATGGCCATCGGTCCACAGCACAAAGGTCATCGAGGTGGGGGAGATAATAAATGAACCTTTTAAGTTCAAATGGGTTGTCAGCTCTGCTAAGTGCGCTTCCAGCCGGTAGGCCGGGGTGCCGTACTTGTGCAGCATCTTGCCCAGTTTGACGACAAACTTACGTTTATGATTAAAATCAGCTGTGTACACCGGCGGCATCCATTAGGGGGTAACTTATTCATTGTAATGCAAAAACGCGCCGTTACCAGCGCGCTTTGTAAAGAGTATTTATCTAACGGATTAAGATCTGCTGTTTGTCCACCAGCCAGTTAATTTTTACTTTTAGCTGCTTACTGGCTTTATCGTACCAGGCCACATTTTGCATACGGTTAAAGCGGGCTTGCTGCGGTACCAACTGAATGCGCTGGCCGTCAATATTGATGGTTGCTGGCCTGGCAGTTTGATTATGTATTACCAGCGTCAACTCCCGGCTGGCCGGCTTGCCGGCATAATCACCGCTGCGGCGCAGTTCAAACTTTTGCTGGCCATCCTGCTTAAGGTAGTAAAAGTTCAGCAGCTCAAACTGGCCGTTGGCGATAGCGTCCGGCGTTTTGCCATCGTCTTCATACATTTCACCTTTGGCGCACTCTACGCTTGGGTCGGCATAGTAATGCAGTGTCAGTTTTTCGCTGGAATAATGCTGCGTGCTCTGCACCAGTTCTGCCATGGGCACAAAGCTGCCGGCTTTTACCAACACCGGTATAGTGTTAATGGTTACCGGCACCTCAACTCTGTTATTACCCGCGTAGCGTTTTCCGCTGAAATAATCCAACCAGACACCGCCAGGCAGTTGCACGGGCCAGCTTGTTACGCCGGGCTCGGTTACCGGCGCGACTAAAAAGGCGTCACCCCAGAAGTAGCTGTTTTTCTCATCCATCAGCGCTGCGTTTTGCTCATCTGCCAGGCTGTTTTCAGAAAAGAATAGCGGCCGCATCAGTGGCATGCCGGTTAGGCTATTTTGATACGCCAGCGTGTAGTTATAGGGCAGTAGCTGATAACGCAAATTCAGCCAGGGCCGTAGTGTTTCGATGGTCTGCTTATCGTGAAATACCATTTCCGGCGCGATATGCTCTTGTGCATGTGGCCGGTATACCGGCTGGAATACGCCGTACTGCAGCCAGCGGATATACAGCTCTTTATCAAACTGCTCACCACCGGCAAAGCCGCCCAAATCAGAGTGGATATAGCCAAAGCCAAATAACCCCATGCTAAGCGCCAGTTCTACCTGCGGCTTTAGCCCGCCCCAGCTGCGCTCAACATCTCCTGTCCAGGGCACCATACCAAAGCGCTGGCTGCCGGGCGCACCTGCGCGCATCATAATAAAGGGGCGCTGCGAGGGGAAATCACGCCGCATACCGCTGTACACCATATCGGCCCATTGGTGGCCATAGGCATTATGCACTTCATTGGCAGTGCCGATGGCATGCACGGTATCTTCAGGGTGTACTTCAGGCTCGCCTAAATCGCCCCAGACACCGGCTACGCCTTGCTCTGCTAGGCCCTTATAAATTTGCCAGAACCAGTCTTGCGCTTTGGGATTAAACACATCAATTAAGCCGGTATTACCAAAGTAAAAATCAAAGGTTTTCGGCTGGCCATCCAAGCCCGGTGCTATAGCGCCGGCCGCTACCGCTTCCTGCCAGCGTTTTGAGCTGGTAAGTATAAAAGGCTCGGTTACTAAAATAGTATTAACGCCATCGGCTTTTAGATCGGCCAGCATTTTTTCCGGTTGCGAAAAGGCATTTTTATCCCAATCGAGGTTACCCATATGGCCCTGAATGTCCGGGCCAAACCAGTATAAATCCAGCACCAGGGCATCCAGCGGCAGTTTTAACTCGCGGAATTTTTGCACCACAGCGCGTGTTTCTGCTTCGTTACGGTAACCAAAGCGCGAGGCATAGTTGCCCAATGTCCAGCGCGCCGGTAGCGGCTGACGGCCGGTTAATGCGGTGTAGTTATTGAGAAGCGCAGGGTAAGAGTCGCCGGCAACAACCACATAGCTGCTGCGGCCACCTTCGGCGCTAAACTGCATAATGCCAGGCTCGGTGTGGCCTAAATCGGCTTCGCCTTTGGCTGAGTTATCAAACAATAACAAATACTTATTGCTCGACATTACCGCTGGCAGGCTAAAGTACATCTGGCTGGACTCTGTGCTATACCCATAATGCGCTTTGTTATACAGCGGAAATTTTTGCCCGCGCCGGTCCATACCTAATACGCGCTGGCCGCCACCCAGCAGTTTTTCGCTATCGCTTAGCGCAAAACGAAAGCCATGCTGTTGCGGCTGTTGTTGACGCTGTTGCTGTTGAAAATAACCTTGCTCTTCGGCCAGCAACAATTTGCCCTGATAGTAATAGCTGAGCTGTAACGGGGCTTTATTAATTTTTACCGTTAAACTGGCCGAGCCCAGAGTTAAAGCAGCAGCGCTTTCTGTCAGGCGTAACTGCTGAGGCTGGCTTTGCTGGCTAATGGAAAACGACGGCAGCTGTTTTACGCCTTCGCTCTGATAAAACGCCTCAACCACATCGCTTTGATAAAATGTCAGGCTAAGCTGGCCGCTATCGGTTTGAATATTTAGCGTATTACCCTGTAGGTTATGTTGCTGGTACTGTGCCGCCTGTGCTGCGATTGTGCAGCACAGTGTGAATAAAACAAAGAATAACCGCTTCATATTAAAGCTCCAGAATAACCGATGCCAGCGGTGCCAGTTGCAGCGCCACTGTACCCACGCCGTTTGCTACCTGCAGCGTGTATTGTGTATCGGTTAGCTTGTCGGTTAACGGGTACCGGCCATCAGCCAACTGCCATTTTGTGATAAGTTCTGCCGGCAGCGTTAAACCAAAGCTGACGCCATTTTCGCTATTAAAGTGGCTAACGATCAGCAGCTTTTGCCTGTCGTTATAGCGGGCAAACGCCAATTGTTGCTCGCTGTAGGCCGTGCCTGCAGCCAGGTTGGCGCTGTGTAGCTCAGTATATTCACCCATTAGCGCCGGGGCGCTGGCGGTAAAGCTAAGCAGGGTTTTATAAAAATTATGCAGTGTCAGCTCTTCTGCAGACAGCGCGCCGCCATCAAACTTGCCGCCGTTCATCCAGCGCTGATGGTGCGGTACGCCCCAGTAATCAAAAATGGTGGTGCGGCTGGCTTTACCAAAACCGGCATCTTCAGCGCCCGGTTCGCCAACATCCTGGCCAAAGTACAGCATGGTTGGCGACGTGCTGATGGTGGCTGATACCACCATGGCTGGCATGCCTTTTTTGGCATCACCGGCAAACTCGGGCGCGGCAATACGCTGTTCATCGTGGTTTTCTAAAAAGTGCAGCATATGGTGTTCAATATCGGCCATCCGTTGCTGGGTTTCTACCAGGGTAGACGTTGGGCCTTTACCTTGCATCACCAGTTTTAAGCTATCGTAAAACTCGACCTTGTCGTACAGGTAATCCATTTTGCCTAAGCGGATATAGTCGCGGTACAAATGCGGCTGATACACTTCGGCTAATAAAAAAGCGTCGGGGTTTTTGTGTTTAATATGCGAGTTTAAATAGCTCCAGAATTCTACCGGCACCATTTCGGCCATGTCATAGCGAAAGCCATCTACGCCTTTATCCAGCCAGTACTGCGTAATATCGCGAAATTTAAGCCAGGAGTCGGGTACGTCTTTACCCTGCCAGAAGGCGTAATGTGCCGGCCAGTCTTTATCGGCGTAATCGGCCGGGAGTTTGTCAAAGTCGTAGCTGCCATCGGGGCGCACGCCATAGTTAATTTTTACTGTTTCGTACCAGTCATCAAAATCTGGCTGGGCTGCACGCGAACCATTGCCGGTCCACTTGGCTGGCGTTTCGTTAAACTTGCCGTCGGCGGCAGGGTGAGCATCGCCGCCCAGTACTTTATAACTGGCCGGAAAGGCCGGCACATTAAAAGGCTGGCCCGGCACATAGTAAAAGTTGTTGTCGCGCTTGTACTCTACGCTGGTATCGTCATTGGCGCCAAAGTCAGTAACACCTGGCGGGTTCGATAACGACTGATAAGCGCGTGCCACATGGTTGGGCACAATATCAATCAGCACTTTCATATCATGCTGGTGTGTGCGCTTAATCAGTGCTTCAAATTCGGCTAAGCGGTTGGCCGGATCGGTGGCTAAATCGGGGTTAACGTTGTAGTAGTCTTTTACTGCATACGGCGAGCCGGCGCGGCCTTTAATTACGTCCGGGTCATCATGACTTATGCCATAAGCGCTGTAATCACGCACTAACGCATGGTGCGGCACGCCGGTATACCAGATATGGCTGGTGCCCATGGCTTTAATGGCACTAAGGGCTTCTGGCGTAAAGTCGGCAAATTTACCCACACCGTTTTGCTCCAGCGTGCCCCAGGGGGTGTTGGTGGTGTTCTGGTTACCAAATAAACGGGTGAATACCTGATACACCACCACTTTATGTTCTGCAGTATTCACAATAGTAGCGTTATGCTCAGTGGGGTCTGCCTTAACAGGCGTGGCTTGTTCTGGTGCTTTGCCGCCGCAGGCCAGCAGCATGCTGCCAGCAAGGCTTAGCATCAGAATAGTGGCTGTTTTGTTCATCTGTCTACCCTGTATTTTTCTATTTGTGCTGTAAAGTAGCCGAGTGTATTACAGCTGGCTTGCCTTTTTATGGTGCATACGTATGCAGGCGTTGCTAAAAGGCTTATCAACTAAGGTAGCATCCCGCTTTCTTTCCACCTTGTTTACACTATGCTGTAACAGAATCAACTTGTTATGGCATAACGCGGAGTTTGTCTATGTTCAACTTTAAGCTGAAAAATAAAATGCTACTGTTGGCAGTGTTACCAATAGTAACGGTGGTATTAGCACTGATGCTGTTGATATACAGCCAGATGCGCTCAATGGGTGAAGCAGAAGTTGTGCAGTTTCGCGCTGATATGATGCACGAAAAGCAAAATGCACTGGAGCATCATGTTGCTATAGCTATAACTGCAGTAGCACCGTATTTTAGCGGCGGTGAGCCATCGGCAGAACAATTAGATGCGGCCAAGGCAGTGATCCGCGCCATGAAATTCAGTGATGACGGCTATATGTTTGTTTATGATCTGGCGGGCGTAAATATAGTGCATGGCTCTAATGCTGCACTGGAAGGGCGCAACCTGATTGAGTTAAAAGACCCTAACGGTGTGCTGCTGATCCGCGATTTAATTGAGGCCGGTAAAAAAGGCGGTGGCTTTGTTACCTATATGTGGGATGAGAAAACCCGGGGTGGCTTAACGCCGAAACTGGGTTATGCCGCGCCAATGTACAATAACCGCTGGATTTTGGGCTCGGGTTTTTATATCGACGATATTGACCGCCGCGTGGCAGAGCAAGAGATTCAAATCAGCGAGCGCATCCGCAATACCCTGCTGCTGATTATCGGCGGCGCCATAGTGTTGTTGGTGTTGGTGGTATTACTGGCATTGTTTGTCGCCAATTTGGTGGTGTCGCCGCTACAAAAAGCTTCAGCGGCGCTGATTAATATCGGCCAGGGCGAGGGCGATTTAACCCAGCGCTTGCAGGTAGAAACCTCCGATGAAGTGGGCGAAGTCGCGCGTGGTTTTAATGAGTTTGCACAGAAAATTCAGCAACTGGTAAATGAAGTAAAACAAGCCGTGCTGGCGCTGAGCCATTCTGCGTCTACCATGCAGCAAATTGTGCGTTTAACCGATCAGGATGCGGGCAGACAAAAGGCTGAAACCACTCAGGTGGCTGCGGCGGTGTATCAAATGTCTACTGCAGTACAGGAAGTAGCCGGCAGTGCCGGTTTAGCTGCCAGTGCCGCGCAGGAGGCCGATAAAGAAGCAGTTGGCGGCCAGCAAAGTGTGTCGCTTACCATCAGCTCAATTAATAAGCTGGCAGATGATGTAAACCGCGCCGGTGATGCGATTGAAAAACTTGGTGCTAATGCCGATCAGATTGGTTCGGTGGTTAATGTTATTCGCGGTATTGCTGAGCAAACCAATCTGCTGGCGTTAAACGCCGCAATAGAAGCTGCCCGTGCCGGCGAGCAGGGCCGCGGTTTTGCTGTGGTAGCAGACGAAGTACGTACACTGGCAACCCGCACGCAGCAAAGCACTAACGAAATTCAGCAGATGATTGATTTGTTCCAGCAAGGTACCCGTGATGCAGTGCAGGTAATGCAGCGTGGTAAGGAGCAATCGCTGCAAACGGTAGCGCAGGCCGATAAAGCCAGTGAGTCACTGCAAACCATTACTAAATCGGTTAGCACCATTACCCAGATGAATATTCAGATTGCCACCGCAGCAGAGCAGCAAACGGCAGTGGCTACTGATATCAGCCGCAGTATTCATGAAATTGCCCAGTTGGCCGATCAGGCAGCAAATAATGCGTCTGAGCTGGCAAAATCGACCGATGAGCTGGGCACTATTGAACAACGGCTCAGTGCCCTGGTTCAGCGGTTCCGCGTTTAAGCTGCCGGTATAGTGTGCGCCGGAGCGGATAGCTCAGCCAAAGGCCGGCGCACAAACCAACGGCCTAGGTGCCACAGCAGCCACAATGACAACAGCGGAAATACCAGAGTTTGCAGGCTGTACACCACTATTAACTGGATCAGTTTTTCTACCATATTGTCGGAAAAACTTTTAACCGCCGCAAACATATCGTTCGCCTGCGCTGCCATTTGCTTCAGCCAGCTTAATGAGCCTTCATCACTGCCTTGCAGCGGCTGATCAACCCGTTGCAAGGCAGCAGTTTCACCGCTAAGCGCCGCTTCTGCGGCTATACGCTGCGGCTCCAGCACCCAGTCTGACAACTCGGCCACGCCAAACGCGGCCAGTGGCACACCAATACGAACAACCAGCAGCAGGGCAATAAAAATACGTAACAGGTAGGTAGCGGTGCTGCGCCAACTTGCCGGGCCCAGCACTAAGATCACGGCTGACAGCAGAATGCCAGTACCAAACAAGGGTAGGGCCGCCAGCTTGCCAAATTCCAGCAAAAACAGCTGCAGGCCGATGGATGTCATGGCCAGCACCATTAAGTCAGAATAGCGTACCGCCATATCCTGCAGCGGTTTTAACAGCTGGCCGGGTTTTATACTGGCTACGCCAACGCCAACCTGGGCTTCAGATACAAAAGCAATACCGCGGTCAATTAAGCGGGCGGTGGCAAACGAGGCGCTGCTAAGCATTAAGCTGCGTTGCAGCGCGGCGCTGGCTCTGTCATCCAGCGGTGACAACGCCGGGTTCAGCAGCCGGTGTTGCAGCATGCCGCTATAAATACCGGCACACAGCGCCAGCAAAAACAGCAACAGCGCAAATAAACGTTGGGCAGAGCTAAGTTTGGTCAGTAGTTTCATGGCGGCCTCCGGCTAACAGCATGGCGAACGCCTGCTGAAGCCAGTATTAACCATTTTGCTATCCAGTAAAAGCGCGGCAGCTAAAGTAAAGGCGCCCTGAGGCGCCTTACTGCTGCTTAGAATGAATAACTGACACCGAGCATAATATTGTCGGCCTTATTACCTTCCAGATGATAGCGGTTAAACACAGCCTGTAAGGCGATGTGCTCGTCCAGTGCATAACTGGCGCCAAGCGCCCAGTAGATGTCGGTGTCGCTGGTTTTATAGCGGATCAGGTTGTCACCGGCGGTGCTGTTGGTTTCACTGTTCCAGGCAAATACGCCAGCCTGCACAGTAGCCGACCAACCGGCATGTTGCCATACGTGGTAAGACAAGCCGCTGCGTACACCTTTTGCCAGCATCGGGCCAATGTCAGACACTGCCTGGTGAAACGCCTCCGGGGTCAGCGTTTCACCGCGCATGCTGACACTGGCATCGCCTAAGTCAACATAATGCGCCTGTACTGCCAGCCGTGGCGTGAAATAATAGCTCAGCCCCAGCGCCCAACTTTTACCGCTGTCATCATATTGCAGTAACTCTGCGTTTGCAGGTAGCTGGGCAAGGATCTCTGATGTTGACTGCCTGGTTGTACTTTTACCAAACATAACATCAAGCGACCAGTTTGCCTGAGTGTTAAAACTCAGCAGAGCTGCTAATAACAACACTGGCTTTAGCAGCATTTTGCGTCGCCGGCCCAGTGCCAGCCCGGCCAATAATAACAAAGGCCAGCCATTTAGCGCACCACCAGACGATTTATTTACCACAGTAATAACCTCATATGCCGTTATAGAAATTGTCACTGTGCCATTAACACTGCCGCCACGCTGATCGCTTACGGTAAAACTGATGGTATCAGTGCCGGTATAGCCTGCTTGCGGAGTGTAGCGCAGGGTTTGTGCTGCAGTGATTGTTACCGTGCCGTTTTGTGCGCTGGCGCTGCTGATAACAAGCGTGTCGCCATCCGGATCGCTGGCATTGGCCAGCACATCAATGTCAATCGCTGTTTTATCATTAGTACTGGCTGTTGCATTGCTTACCAGCGGAGGCCTGTTGTAATACACCTCCACCGTAACCGTTGCACTGGCACTACCGTTATTGCCATCGCTGATGCCGTAACTAAGGGTATCAGTGCCGATAAAGTCTTGTGCCGGGGTATACAGCAATGTCTGGCCATCGCCACTGATGCTTACAGTGCCAAATGCCGCTGCGGCCTGATTAATGCTCAGTGTGTCACCATCCGGATCGGTGTCATTTTGCAGCACTTCCAGCGTATGGCTTTGGTTCCATTGTACTGAGTAACTGTCGTCTGTAGCCACTGGCAACTGGTTACCATTTAGCACAACGGCAACACCACCCGGGTCAACAATAGTACTGTTAGCTAAACCGTCGGCATCGTTCGGGCCGCCATCTTCAATGGTCAGCTGAATACACCAGTGGCCGGCTGTTAAACCTGGTTGCCAGTTGCTGCTACCAGGCGGTGGGCAGAAACCCGGCTCGCCGGCAGCACTAAGCAACTGGTTACGCTCATTTTGTACAAAGTTAGTCCAGCCGGTGGCCTGGGTATATTTGCGGTAAACTGCGTTTTGTGGCACAGGTTGCCGCTGTGGTAACACCAGCGCATAACTTGCACCGGCAGTTGGCAGATTGCGCAGAATAAAGTCAAAGGTCCCGCCAATATTAGTGGCCTGCATGTCTGGTTCCAGCCATTGCAGGTCTGCACTGGTTAGCTGAATGCCGCCGGTATTGCTAAGTGCGGCTGTAGCACCTTTACGCAGACAGATACCCGGTTCACCCTCTGCAACAAACTGGGTTACAGTTAGCAGTTGTTCCGGCATTACGTTACAGTCAAAACCAGGGTCCAGATAATCCGGAATGCCATTGCCGTTGCTGTCACCTAAACCTTCTACATTATCCGGGATCAGGTTGTTGTTGCTGTCGCTGCCATCCAGAACCGGCAATACATCCTGTACCAGCAGGTACACTTGCGCAGTATAACTTAATGGCTCTGCAGCATTATCTGTTGCGGTTAGTGCTATCTGATAAACGCCACTACTCAGGTTTGCCGGGTCAAATACAAACTGCGATATATCGTTCGAAATATTGGTCAGTGCAGCGTCAGCCTGCCACTGCAGGCTGACTGTATCACCAGGGTTAGGATCAGTAACCTGTGCGGCAACAGTCACCACGCCTGCAGTTTTGCCCACGGTCAGCCGGATTTGATTTTGCTGCTGTGCTTCCAGCATAACTACAGGAGCCAGATTAGCCTCTGTCGCCGTAATGGTTGTGCTGGCATTGGCACCCAGGTTCAGGCTACTGCTAAGAGTAACAACAATATCTTTTTCTGCCTGGGTAGTTAAATCAGCAAAGACATCAAAGCTGATGCTTGCGCGCAGGCCGGAGCTTATTTGCACTGAACCGGCGGCCAGATTGTGTTCTGTTACTGCGCTGGCAGAACCACTCACACTATAAGCAACCTCAAGCGGATACACCGGAGACGGGCCATTAAGTATTACCTCTATTGTCGCCGTGCTGTTGTTAATAACCGTTTGTGGCTTGCTTAATGACACCAGAGGATTAATTTGCAGTAGCTGGGTAACAGTGCTGCTCACGCCACTGGCGTCAGTTGCCCGCCAGTATAATTCGTGGCGGCCAGAAGCAAACAGCGGCGAGCCATTAACTAACGATACAGCCAACCGGTTACCATTGCGATCAACTGCCGTAGCTACACCCACATTTACCTTGGTAAACAGGCCGCTGGCATTAACAATTAAATCATCCGGTGGTGTAATTACCGGTGCATCAGGGTTACTGCCATCAATTTGCAGGGTAACTTTTGCCTGATCACTAAACTCACCGTCAGTAATGCTGTAGCTGAAGGTGGCAGTACCACTGAAGTTTTCCGGCGCGTTAAATTGCAGCTTATTGGCCTGAATACTCACCAGGCCAATACTGGCTTTGGCAGCGGTAATGGTTAAGCTATCGCCATCCGGATCAGTATCATTTGCCAGTACATCCAGCAAATAGGTATGGTTATTACTAAATGGCAGGGTGAAATTATCATCCACTGCCACTGGCGCGGCATTAACAGAAATTACTTCAATACTAAATGCCGCTAAGCTGGCGCTAAATTCGCCATCAGACACACTAATTACAATACCGGTTGTAGTGCCGACATGCTCTTTTGCCGGAGTACCGGTTAGTGCGCCTGTGGCAGTATCAAAACTTGCCCAGGTAGGTTTGTTTTGAATACTGAAGGTCAGGGTATCACCATCTGGATCAGTGACAGTTGGCACAAAACTGTATGCCTGCCCCTGATCCACTGAGGTAGCCGGTGAGCCTGAGATTTGCGGTGCAGAATTAGCTGGGTTGGGCGTAACTGCATTTGAAGCTGCTGAAGGATGACCAGTACCAGCAGTGTTAGCCGCCGTTACGGTAAAGGTATAGGCTGTACCATTAGTTAAACCATTCACTACAAGTGGCGAGCCAGCGCCGCTGGCTGTCAGGCCGCCGGGGGTAGAGGTAACGGTATAACCGGTAATATTAACGCCACCGGTATTTACTGGCGCGGCAAAAGCAACGCTTGCTGTAGTATCACCAGCAGTAGCAACAACAGCAGTTGGTATGCCGGGTGCTACCGGGGTAACAGTAAAGGTCTGGCTTACTTGAGGAGCAGGCAAGTAGCTACCATTACCGGCCTGGTCAGCATTAATGGTACAGCTACCAGCTGTGACAAAGGTCAGGGCGCCGCCGCTGGTAATAGTACAAACAGCGGGTGTTGCTGAGGTAAAGGTTGGCGTTAAGCCGGAATCAGAGGTCGCCGTTAGCGTCGGTGTCGTACCAAAGTTCTGCGTCCCCGGGTTGTTAAAGGTAATGGTTTGGATAGCTGCAGGCGTGACCGAATTGGAAGCCGCCGAAGCCGGGCCGGTGCCTGCAACGTTATTTGCCGTTACGGTAAAGGTATAGGCCTGGCCATTGGTTAAACCGGTCACCACAATCGGGGATGAAGCTCCGATTATCGGCGCAACATCTGCTGGGTTTACCGTTACTGTATAACCGGTAATTGCCGAGCCGCCGATATTCACCGGGGCAACAAAGGCAACGCTGGCCTGGGTATCACCGGCGATTGCAGTACCTATCGTTGGGGCGCTGGGAACTACCGCATTTACCGTGAAGGTCCGGGATACAGTTGCAGCTGCACTAATTGCAGCATCACCCGGCTGATTGGCGTCGATGGTACAACTACCAGCAGCTACAAAGCTTAAAGTAGCGCCACTGACAGTACAGATCGCAGGCGTTGCCGAACTGAAAGTAACAACATAACCACCACCTGCTGACGAACTTGCCACCAGGGTTGGCGAGGTTCCGAAGTTTTGTGCGCCGGGATCGTTAAAGGTAATAGTTTGGTTTGCTTTGGGGGTCACAGCTTTAGAGGCCGCAGAAGACGCACTGTTGCCTTTAACATTGGTTGCTGTGACAGTAAAAGTGTATGCAGTGCCGTTAGTCAGGCCATTTACGGTGATGACACAAGCTGCAGGGCCGGCACAATTGCCTGATGCACCGCCGGGACTGGCAATCGCGGTATAAGCGGTAATTGCCGAACCGCCGTTATTAGCCGGAGCGCTAAAGGTTACACTGGCCTGGGCATTACCCGCTGTGGCAATGCCTATGATAGGAGCGTCAGGTACTGTTAAACCATCAACCAACACAGATGCGGTACTGCCGACACTGTTCAGTGTCAAATTCATATTATTACCGGCGCCATCTTTTAGTGTACCGCCATTGGCTTGAATCACAGCCGTAACAGTAATACCGTTAGGATCAAAGTCGCCGCTTTGCACAGTGTAACGGAATACGATTGCAGACGTACCGCTGCCGCTAAGGTAAGTCGCATAGCGTGTGGTGGCTCCTACAGTAAGAGCGATCCTAGGCGTGCCACCAGTAGTATCAAGAATGATGTTTTCGCTGGTATTGACAATAAAATCAAGGCTTTGCCCTGCAATATAGGTGCCATTGGCCGGAACGCTGACACTTGCCACTGTCGGCACTACATTATCTACATCAACATTGCTGGTATCGGCCCGGGTCGTACTGTTACCAGCGTTATCGGTAGCTGTAACCGATATATTGCGGCCAGCAGCTTCTATTGCACCGGCAGCTATAGTGTACGTGGCTGTCCAGGTGCCTGCGCTGTTGGTAGCGGCAACTGTACCGCCACCAAACTGACTGAAATTAACAGTAACGCCGCTAATGGTATCGCTGTTGTTATCACCACCTGCGGTATTGTTCCAGGTAGCGGTTACTGTATCGCCGACAATATAAGTTCCTCCTAAGCCGGTCGCGCCAGAAATGCTGATATTGGCGTCAGTTACTGTGGGGGCTATGTTATCGACAGTGGCATTACTGGTATCTGCGGTAGTAGTAGGGCCATCCGCATTGTTGGCTGTGATACTGACATTACGATTGATTGCATCAATGGCACCTGCTGCAATGGTATAAGAGGCTGTCCAGATACTTGCGTTATTGGTTGCAGCCACGGCGGCACCGCCGCCAAACTGGGTAAAGTCTGCCGTAACGCCGGTAATACCTGGGTTATTATCTCCGCCTGCGGTATTGTTCCAGGTTGCGCTGATGGTATCACCAATTTTATAAGCGCCGCCGGTGCCCGTGGCGCCGGAAATGCTGATATTACCATCGGTAACGGTTGGCGGCGGAGGGGGTAAAGCTATAAAGCTACCACCAGCAGTTCCCACCGAAGTGGTAACTGTGCCATCGTCATCTCCTCCCCAGTTGTTACGGTTGGCAATTCGCGCCAGCCAGCCCGTGCGATCGGTACTGCTGGTAGGGCCGGTATAGGCCACATTATCAAATTGCTGGAATCCTGCACCGACTGCGCCCGGATTTGTTAGCAGGCCCACTGCATTCGAGCCATTAGTTAACGCATTCTGACTTCCGACACCATTGGGAATCATGGACTCCACTAATGTTGCAGTGATAGCTGTTTGCCAAAAGTTAGCATCAAGGTTTGTGTTACGCGAAGCGTTCAGGCCGAAAATAAAATAAGGATTAGTGTCAGAATCTTGATAAATAAAGATCTGCTCACCACCAATTGTCATGGCGTTCGCAACGGTGTAGTACGCTATGTCTATGCTGATGTCGTCAGTAAGGTCTGTGTTACCGGCGGTGATATTTACCAATTGAGTTGGTGGCACATCATCTGAACCACCAAGCACTAGCCTGAACAAGGTGCCTGCGCTATATGGTTCCGAAGTTGTCCAAACTATTACTCCATCTCCTGTTCCTGGTGGAGTAAAAGCCCCGCCACCTGCTTGATCCCACCCTCGGTCAGTAATTTTTATCACTGTTCCTGCTGGAATATTCACCAAAGTTGCAAAATGAATAGCTTGTGTATCGGAGCGGGCATTTATACCTAAAACAACCATATCTCCAGCATTGAGGGTTGCCAGTACATGGGGATAATCCACGCTGGCTAAAGCACGGCTCAGGTCTACATCACCTATTGTGCGCTCCAGCACCCAGTCCCCACCGTGCAGGTAACTGCCAGTCCAGTTTTCAGATGCTGCGATATTGGCTCCCGTATAACGGGCGATTTCATTTAGAAAGTGTTTACCTTTGCTGCCATAGGCCACCTGGCAACCGTAAATATAAAGACTGCCTGAGTTACCCAATGCAGTACCAATTTGGGATAAATCACTTGATTTAGCCTGAATATTGTCCAGAGACAACCAGGTATTACCCGCTTGAATTTCACCATCGCGGCCATGAGAAATTAAATGAATTTGTGCGATATTGCGCTGACCATAAAGCTCTTCGGCAATCTGGCTAATACCGTCGCGGTCTGCTTGCAGGATTCTTAGTTCAGCATCTGCAGGGAGGTCACCGATCAGTTGCTGATAATCTTTAACTGCCGGGTCAACAAAAACCCATGTTGTTTTGTTTGCAGGCAGGCTTTGTTCAGCGGCCTGAGCAGAGAATGAGATTGTTGCCAGTGACAAGCTGCACAGCAATAAAACAGCGACTTAGGCTATTTATATTAAATGCGGTAGCAGCAAAATTTTTCATCCGGGAACAAAAGCTGTAATCAGACCGTGACATAGTATTTCCTTAATAAACAATATAGATTTTTTCTGGCAGGTATCCTTTGCCCGCCGTCAAAAAAATAAAACATAGTGTTAAAGCCACGGTATTTAAAACCGCTGCATATCAAACTTAATTACGTGGTGGATAAATCCCCGTTAGCGCAATAATAAAGTTCATTCCAAGGTAAGGGTTACGAGTCGGCACAGGTTGATTTGCGCCAGTGTATGCGCCCTGCGCCGTTATGTTTGCATTAAATGGCGCTAGGGTGGTGGAACTACCTGAATTCAGCGGTGCATAAATGTCAACTTCAGCCCCTGCTGCGGTATCGACAGCAGTGGATAATACGCTGTTACTTGCTGGTGTTTTAGATGTGCCGTTACTGGTATTTGCTGGTATAGCGATAGCTGCGGTACCGGCCAGTGATACATTAAAACTTGGAAGTTGTGCTTGGTTTAGCGTTACCTGTTCTGTGCCAGCAACCTGACCAAGTGCGACATTGCTTAATCCGGGGCCGGTACCGGTACCTACCGGGCTGCGGCTTTGCAGATTGGGTAAACCGAAGGTTGTCGTACCGTTACCACCATAAGTTGTGCCTAATATTGTGAACAAAGCCTGATAGTTTTGAATTGGTAGCAGTTGCCCTTGGCAAAATGCCCAGTCTTGTGGGGCAAAAGTACCTGCAAACATGCGTATTTCGCCGATAAATGGATCAGCCATATTGTGTTCCTTATTTAGAAGTTAATAGTTTAAGTTATGAGGGGTTTTTGCGCTAGCTGAATACAGGCTTAACGGTAGTTGAGTGTGAGCAATAAAGCAACAATTTGCGTTTGTTAGCAGATTTTTTTTAACAGTTTTACCTGCTTTGTGAATGGCTAAATTGCCAACACATGCTGTAATGAAAGTCTTGTTGCTGCGTAATGCCAAAACCCAGTTTAAGGTACAACGCGAGGGCGCGCTGATTAGCGTGATCAACCGACAGTTTTAGTGGCAACTGCTGTTTGCTTGCCAATGCCTGTAACGCCTTAATCAGTGCAGTGCCATAACCCTTGCCCTGATGCTGTTGCAGTATAGACAAATCCATCAGGCGTATGTCGTGGCTACTGTGATTGACAGTTAATTGCCCGGCGGGTGTATTATGCAGTAACACAATAAATACTTCTGCTCCGGGGGCTTGTTGCCGGTAAGATGCCTGCTGCAGCTGAAATTGCTGCTCTGCCAAATGTGTTGCTAAAGCCTCTGGTAAGCCCATCTGGCTGAAAACCGGCCTGCTGCTGGCAAATAGCTGCAATAAAAACGGCCTGTCATCTGCTGTTGCAAGGCGCAGTGTCAGATTAAACGGCAGGTAGGTGGTTAAGTTCATCTGCGTTCCAGTCGTGGCATTGTAAATGTAGTAAATGATATTGCTGCGCCAGTTCAGGGCTGCAGTCAGATGCTGCCGGTTCAGCAGGCCGGTAGAACTGGCCGCTGTTTTTAGCATCCAATTTCAGGTGCTGCTGCCAGGTCATTATTTCGCTGTCGCTCAGGGCTAAACCGGTAAGCTGTTGCCACTGCGTATTGCTAAGTTGGATCAACTGCTGATAATCAATCAAAGTGCTGTTGCCGGTTTTAACAAGTTGTGCAGTAAATTGCATTAACTGCGTCAATTTTTGCTGTTGATAGGTAATAAGATCTTCGGCCTGGCAATTGTCATCAAGCCAGACTGTAACGCGTTGTTTCACCATATGGCGGCCTGCTTCACGCTGGTGTGAGCGTAATATAGCGGCCGGTTGTCTTATCAGGCACAGGTTTTTTGCATCGGGAAATGCCGTTTGCCACAGGCGCCATTGTTGTAAATCCCAGGCATTGGTTTTAATAATGATGCTGGAACATTCCGGCCAGGGGCCGCTTTGCAGATGCACCAGCAATTGCAGTAGCTCTTTGGTTCTGTCTTGCCAGACCGGATCGGTTAACACATCGCTGATTAACATAGACTCTGACAACACCAGACAGCCGGCAACAGACATCATACTGGATGCCAGCAAAGTTGAGCCGGTTCTGGACCAGTGAAATATCAACAAGGCAGGTGCCACTTTGGCAGGGGTTGCAACAGCCAGTAAATCCGCTAGCAGGCTGTAAGGCTGAATCAATGTCGCCAGCAGGCTCGGGCGGTTTGCGGCGATATAATCGGCCAGAAAAGGCTGTTGTGGTTTTTCGTTGGCCAGCAGCCAGCGCACGCTTTGTTGGTTTGACTGATAAGCATAAGGAAACCAGCAGCGGTTAAATTCTGTGCTTGCCGGTACTACTGCCCGGGCATTTTGCTGACGCAGAAAGGTAAGTATTTGTTGTTCTGTCAGATCCGGCCAGTCAAGATAGCGCGCCAGCAGATCGCAAAAGTGGGCCATGCTATGTTGTGCCGCCAATTGTTGCAACTGTTGGCGGTTGTGTAACAACTTTATATAGCGTTGTGTCAGGTCGTTCATTGTAGCGGATAGGTATTAACGTATTGCACCATTCTTGGCTTAGCCGCCCGGTTTACACTGGCGCCATGTGGCAATGCCTGATGCCAGATTATTAAATCTCCTGCTTTCGCTGCGATGGCTTTTACTGGCCAGGCCGACCAGTCTTGTTGCTGCATTTCGAACTCTGTTTTGTTTTGAGCGTTGATCCAGTTATCTATTTGCAAGTGGAACCCCGGCACACAGCAAAATGCTCCTTGTTGTTCTGTGGTATCCGTCAGATAAATTAACCCCTGGGTACCAAAGGGTACCGGGCTTTTTAGCATGACATCCCAGTGCATATCGGGGCCAGGAAATTGCCATAGTGGTGTTTGCGGGGGGTTAAAACTAACACGATCAGTGCTCATGGCTAAATCGGTGCGTTGCCATAACTGTTCAAAAATCTGGCGCAATAGCGGGGTTTGGCGATTGTTATCCAGCACTGGATGACGGTATATCTGCAGCATAATTTTTTGTGCTTTTTCACTAAAGTTGTACCAGGTGTCAGGCTTTTCCGGGTCAGCTTCCAGATATTGCCAGATCACGTCACGGCTTTGTGCGCATTGCTCGGCAGACAATACATTCGGGATCACTAAATACCCTTGCTGTTGCCAGAATGCCAGTTGTTCCGCCGATAACACCTGTGGTAATTCCGTGTCATGTTGCTGACGCAACAGCTGTTGCAGCCGTTGGTTTATGTGTTGCTTATCATCTTCGCTAAGTTGCCAGGTGTTTATCCAGTTGAGTAATTCACTCAGACGTTGGTGTCGATGCAGTTGCTGCATGCCTGGCTCCAGGCCTATACCGCAAAGATCCAGTACTGCTTTATCCAGGCTCCATTCTTGTTCATGGGTATTTTCCTGCCGCTGGTGTGAGCCGCTTTGTTGGTTTTTTTGCCATAAACGGTATAAATGAAAAATGCCTCCGGCACGTAAATCATCGCTGGGAGCTAATGTTTGCTGTAGCCGGGTAATATTAATATGCCAGTCTGGGTAGGTGCCTTGCACATAGTTGCAATACAGCACAGAACCGGGTTCTGGATACAGCGCCTTTTTATATTGTGTCAGGGTTAGCTGGCACTGGTTTTGTTGCAGGCGGTGTTCGCTGTAAATCACAATTTCGGTGTCCAGCGCCAGATCAACCGGCCCGGCTTCAAAATCCGGCAAGGTAAACTGAGCTTGCAGTAACTGTGTATCACCGGCGGCAAGCCGGGTTGCGCTGCGGCGGTTCAGGCTGAAAATTTCGCCCAGCCTGTGTTGTTGTTGCGCCCAGCGCAAGGCGGCACTGAGGATAATTTGCTGCGGGATAAGGTCGCCGTCCGGGGCAAGAAACTGTTGTAAATGGCTGAAAATAGCAACCTGGGGCTCCTGCTGTAACATGTGCTTCATGGTTTCTGAAAGGATTAAATCAAAGCGTTGCTCTGGCAAAGGCTGCCACTGGGTGGCATCTGCAACGACCTGCATGGCAATACGGTCTGCAACGTTAAAATGCTGCAGTAGCATAGTTAACCTGTGCATTGATTGCGGATGAATATCCAGTAAGGTTACCTGCAGCTGCGCCGGACTAAAAAGCGGCAGCAGTGGCAGTAGCAGCCAACCAAAAGGGCCAGTGCCGGCGTACAGTAACTGCACCGGGCGGCTGTTTTCAGCTGTATTGTAACGGCTGACTCTATCTGTGATTGCCTGATACAACCCTTGCATAAACACCCGGCTGCGCTCCGGGTCTTCTGCGCACTGGGCAGCCGTAATGGGTGACACCGCTTTGCCATTAGCCGTGTCAGTGGCTTCGGTATCACGGAATATAGCCGGATGCAGTTCAAGTTCTGTCAGTTGACACAGGCCGTGAAGTACAGGGTCTAGTAGTTGTTTAGCAACACCAGCGCTATCTGCCTGCAATATGGCCTTGGCAAAGCTAACCAGTTCTGCTGTATGTAAAGTGTTATGCGGGCTCACCGGCAGCATACAATTGTTCCTTCAATGTTGTGGTGGCCTGGCAATCCAGTACCAGGTTTATCCGGCTGCTATTGCCTTTGTTGTACACGCTGTGAGTCTGATCAGCGTTGATATACCACAATTCACCTTCCTGCATTGGTACCAATTGCTGGTTAACCCGAAATTCCATGCCGGGGTTGGTTTGCAGGCACAAATGCAGCCGTGCCTCGCCAGCTTCTAGGCTTAAACCGGCATCACGGTGCGGTTTAATTTCAGCGCCTGGGTGCAAGCGCATTAGCCTGACAGATTTAAGCGGGTGAGGGAAAGAGTTAATAAATTCAGCCAGCGCCGGGCTTTGTGCCAGTTGCGGTAAATTGCGCCAGTCGGAACCGGAATGTACAGCAAAGCTTTGCAACACCGGGTGTTGGGGCAGATATTCAGCAGCACAGCGCAGTGGCATGACGTCCCACTTGCCGGCATAGTCACGCTGGTTTACGTGGGCATACCATTCACCTTGCAGCAGAGTGCTTAATTCGTGCTGCATTTGCTGATAACCGGTAACACGCTGCAGCAAGGCAAAACTCAGTCTTGTCATAATTAACGCTTTGTTTTTATTCTGTTAAAGCTCAGCCTAGCAGAGACAAAACGAATTACAACTGCGTTAACGCAGTATCAGCACTGTACCCAGTACAGTAAGTACTGCCCCCAGCCAGGCACCGGTTGCCGGGCTGCGTTTATATATCAGCCATAATAGCGGTAACACCAGTACCGGGCTTACCGAAGACAGTATGGCCACTAAACCGGCATCGCCATGTTTTAAAGCCTGCAGTATTAATGTCATACCCAGCACCATGGAAATACCGGCATTGGCCAGCACCAGCAGGAATACTTTTTTGTTCATGGGTAAATAAGCGCGGGCTACTTTAAAACCCAGCATAAAAATAATTTGATGTAGCACAAAAGCGGTTGTCATACGCACTGCTGAGGCGGCTACGGCGTCAATATCAGTTTCCATCAGCGGTTTTAACATTAAGGTAGCCACTGCCTGACACAGGGCCGCCAATAGCCCCAGCGCCACGCCGGAGGTTAACTGGCTTTGGTTTGCCTCCCAGGCATGCAGTTCGGTTTTACGTTTGCCAAAGAAAATGGCGCTCATCACACCGCTTATCAGCAAGCTGCTGCCGATAAGTGTCCAGCCCCATAAGGTTTCACCGAGAAAGAAATACGCCAGCACCACCGAAAACAGCGCATGCGTAGCAAACAGCACTCCGGCGCGGCGCGGACCGAGGCGGTTCATGGCGGCAAACAGGGCGGTGTCGCCAATAAAAATACCAATCACGCCAGACAGGGCCAGCAGGCCAAAGCTACTGGCCGCTAGTGTTGCCCAGCTCCCTGTTGTCAGGGCAATTAACCACAACATGATGGCGGCGCACAGCATACGCCAGCGGGTAAAAGCAAAAGCGCCCAAATGGGTCGACGCGGTAGCCGACATCAGGCTGCCAACAGCCCAGCAGGCCGCGGCTAATAAGGCGAAGTATTCGTATGACAAGGCAAGGTGATACCGCAAGTTAAGGTGGCGGCATTATAAAGCAGGCAGAAACCGGTTCAGAGATTATTCTGCTATAACTTAGCGCTTTTTCGGTATCCAGGCCCAGGTCATGTTGGCGTTAACCGGCTCGATACCTGCGCTGTCGGTAATGGTGACTGCAACGGTTACTTCGCCTTTATCGTCGTTGTGCATGGCGGCGATCTGCTCATTGGTCAGCGTAGCGATGGCAGTTAAATCACCACTGGAGCGTTTGATATAGTCAATCTGCATCTGCTTTAACAGAGGCAGCTTGCTGTCTGGCAGGTGGATGCCAACCAAAAAGCCGGTGGCCGATTCAGCCAGCAAACCGGTAGCTGCTGCATGCACCGAGCCGATATGGTTTTGCGCTTTTTTGCGGTTTTTCAGCCGCAGCACCGAGCGGGCGCCTTTTAGTTCTAACACTTCTACCCCAGCAGTGCCGGCAAATTTAATCACCCGGCCAAATGCTGTACTTAAAGCAAAGGTTTGCAGAAACTCAGGTAGCTGATAGCACTTGGTAACGATGCGCTGCAGTTTGTTTGGTTTTATCTGGCTCATTGTGGTCTGACCTGTTGTGGCTTTTGCGCACTATGCCAAGCACATCACTAAATTGCAAGGTGGTCAGTAAATGCCGGAGGACAAATAGCGATCGCCACGATCACAGATAATGGCAACAATAACGGCGTTATTGTGCTGCTCGGCCAGCTTTATTGCGGCATGTACCGCACCGCCAGAGCTGACACCGGCAAAGATGCCTTCTTCGCGGGCTAAACGGCGCATGGCAGTTAACGCATCCTGCTGGCCGATATCAATAACCTGATCAACACGGCTTTTATCAAAGAAACCTGGTAAATAAGCCTCTGGCCAACGGCGAATGCCGGGAATATTAGCGCCCTCGGCCGGTTGCAGGCCAATAATTTGGATCGCCGGGTTTTGTTGTTTTAAATAACGCGACACACCCATAATGGTGCCGGTAGTGCCCATGCTGGACACGAAGTGGGTGACTTGTTGCTGGCTTTGCTGCCAAATCTCCGGCCCGGTGCTGGCATAATGCGCTGCGGGGTTATCCGGGTTATTAAACTGGTCCAGCACTATGCCTTTACCTTCTGCCTGCATTTGCAATGCTAAATCGCGCGCGCCTTCCATGCCTTGCTCTTTAGTGACCAGTATCAACTCAGCGCCGTAAGCACGCATCGAGCTTTTACGCTCTTCGGTAGCGTTATCCGGCATAATCAGTGTCATGCCGTAGCCTTTAATCGCCGCCGCCATCGCCAAAGCAATACCGGTATTACCGCTGGTGGCTTCAATAATACGATCGCCCGGCTTAATAGTGCCGCGCAGTTCGGCCTGCACTATCATATTCAGCGCCGGGCGGTCTTTTACCGAACCTGCCGGGTTATCACCTTCCAGCTTAAGCAATACTGTGCTGTTGGTATGTGCTGCCATACGCTGCAACTTTACCAGCCGGGTGTTACCAACAGAGTGTTCAATAGTAGAAAAAGGCATAACCAGCACCATGCATTAATAAGCGAAAAACAGCCGCCAGTGTAGCGCAAAGCGGCCTGGCTGTTAATGCTTAAGCACATCGCAGCTAGTTAGTATTCTTGTTGATACAGTATTGGAGAAACATTATGGCTAGGGCATTTGACAGTATCGCGCAGGGTTGCAAGGCGAAGGTTAAATTTTCCTAAATCACCGCTATTCGCTTTAAGGCCTGTAAGCTTCAACACCGCAAGGCGGCGAAAGCTACTGTTTTTCTCAAAACCCTGTCATTGCCTAGCCTCCACATCTCGCCTAAGTACTGTATAACCTACTGTAGAACAGCGCTATTTTTGTTAACAAGTAAATCGCAAGCTTAACCCCCGCTTTCACACAGATGCTTATTAAGCAGGGTGCAAGATGTTGTTGATTTAACGACAAATGTTAGCTAGTTTAGCAGGAAGTAAAAACAAGATAGAAGGGAGAATCCCGCGATGAAAGCAGGGGTTTTGCCTTCCAATAATATTGTTAGGGCAACCATCCAACACGGAGTTTAAAATTGAATAAAGTGAGCATGTTGGTTTTGGCTGTTTTTCTATCGATATCAATGCAAGCATTTGGGAATGCGGAGGACAAGTCTGAGGAAAAGCTACCTCAGACTTTAGAGCAGGCCGTTGACAGAATCGTTTCTAATTTGAAAGAGGATGATAAGTCGACGGTTAAAAATACTCCGTTTAATAACCTTATCCAATACCATCATGGTTGGGGCACCGGTATTAGAAACTCATTTGGTCTTTGGGGACGCAATAAAGAGCTAACAGTGTCAATCTGTGGTCCAGATGAGTGTCATCCAGATGATGCTTCAATGGAAATAATCTACGGTGTATGGAATAAACTTAATGGTAATGATACTCGCTACAAACCAAATACAGAGCAGCCCTAACAAAGTGCGGCATTCGGGGCCT
>NZ_FNXF01000023.1 GCF_900108485.1 Rheinheimera pacifica
TGCGGCTCAAAGCTACCGGCACGGTCACGTGGTGTATTCAATTCAAAGCTGCCGGCGGTGCTTTTCATGGTTTTGGCAGAGCTGCCGTTCTTGCGATTAGGGGCTTCATCTTGCTCAAGGTGCTGCTCTAACTCGGCCTGCATCGCTGCTTCGGTCAGTTGTTTAATTAACGGCGTTAAGATACCGTCTTTACCAGACAAACCTTTGCCATCACGTAATGCCTGAATGGCTGCTTGTATATCGAAAGTTGGGTTGGTCATGTGTCATCTCGTTTTCGCTTAGTTTAATGAAATGACACAGAATTTTGAACACTACCTTTTTTTTTGAAACATTTTATGTAAGTTAAACTATTTATAAATATGCTAATTTTGTTGAAGTGATTTTGATAGTTTTCTATTGAAATTCGCTGTTATATTTACTAACTTAGATAAAATTGCTAATAATCCAGAAATAATAGCATGTTGCCTTACAATAAATGGACTAGCTGATGAGTAGAAGTTTTTTAGATAAGTTAGACGGCAACTCTTGGGAAAACTTTTGCGAAACAATGTTACGTCGAGAGTTTGGTTGGAAAAGTTTCTCTACAGTTCCTCATCAAGATCGGGGAGACCATGGAATCGAATTTTTTACAACGTGTGGAGTGATTTTTCAATGTTACTACCCTAATCCTTCTTATTCGATGGCTGATTATAAGAAGCATGTCCAGAAAAAAATTAATGATGATATTACAAAGTTAAAGACATACGAAAAGGAAATTAAAAACCTCCTCGGAGATATCGGTATTAAAATGTGGGTGCTATTAATGCCGGAGAATAAAACCAAAGAGCTAATTAAGCACTGTGTAAAAAAACAAAAAGAAGTTTTAAGCTCTAATATTTCATTTATTGAAAAAAATGACTTCCGAATAAAAATAGAAACTCATGAAACGTTTCCTACCGGTGCATTGTACGCTCAGGGTTTTATGAAGAATGAAATTAATATTCATGTACCGGAAAGGACAGCGGAAGAAAAAGAATTTTGGAAAACCGCAAACTCAAAATTTTACGCAAACATATGTAAAAAAACAGAAAAGCTGGATTCCAAAGTGGAATTGCTTCGACAAGATCTGATCGACAAGTACATAAAAGTGGAAGAACTACTCGATGCATATAGAGACCAATTTCCAGATTTACACACCGAGGTTTTAGCATTTACGCAAGCAAATTTACTGGAGCTAAGGAATGATAGTTTTTTTACAAAAGATACACCAAAGAATATTCTTCAATCGTCACTAAATAAAAATAGACTTATTTTCGATAGAATTGAACAAACAATTTCTAGGTCAAATAGAGAGCTTATCGCTTCTGGTGTTTTAGCTCAGTGGATTGCTGAATGTAAAATGGATTTTATACTAGATGAACAAATTACTGACTGACAATTTAGCTTCTGCAAAAGCCGTATTTGGTGATGCAACTTTCCCATTGCCTATTGAGCAGAGACCACTTTGGAGAATCGGGCTGATATGTTTATGTATACATATCTGTGGAGACAACGAATCCAGATTGAAACTAAATAAAATGCGTGTTCTTCTGTGGATGTTAATAAGGCCAAAAAGATGGGCTAGCTATATCGATACGATTAATCGCGCAGATGCTAACAAGCTACTGATTGCATCAGATAGTAGTACGGATAAGGCACTTGAACTAGGTTTTGCAAAGAATTTTTTTTCTACTGATGACGGGCGCGTGATTTTAGGCGATCAGGGTAAATCAATGTTAGACATTATTGCTAACAACGGCATATTCGTAGAAGAGACTGTTTTTTTAACTGAAATTAAAAGCAAAGTCTCTGATGTTTATATCAAGCGCATTCTAGGATCATAATAAATGCTTGGATTAACTATAAAAAGACTAAAAGTTTGTGCAGTCACGCGTGATGGTGATTTTTTTACAGAAATCACTTTTGATAAAGGTTTAAATATAATAAGAGCTGAGAACTCATCTGGTAAGTCTACTTGTATTAATGCTATTGCTTATGCTTTTGGGCTTGAAGCCATATTAGGGCCGAGCAGACGAAAACCGTTTCCAAGATCTCTTTATCAGATGTTGGAGACTTCGAAAAGTGACTCGTCGGAGCACGTTGTTCTTAGGTCTTATATTGAACTTGACGTAGAAAACTCTAATGAACAAAAAGTCATGTTGATAAGGGACGTAGAGGGTCTTAATGAAAAAGTAATTGTCCATGACTTTACTAGTGGTCTTAAAGAAGACTACTTTTTAGGCTCATCAGGGTCAGTAGGCTCAGCTAAGAGTAGAAAAGGCTTTCATTTTTGGTTAGAGAGTTTTATAGATTGGAAGCTTCCCTCTGTCACTACTTATGAAGGAAAACCTATAAAATTGTATTTGGAATGCATTTTTCCTTTATTTTTTATCGAGCAGAAACGCGGCTGGTCAGAAATTCAAGCTAATACTCCTACCTATTACGGGATTAAAGGAGTTAAAAAGGCAGCGATCGAGTATTGCATGGGGCTCGAGGACTACAGCAAAAGAAATAAAGTAGTCGAATTAAGTAAAGCTCTAGATGACTTAAAAGTGGACTGGGAGAAGGTTAAGACTTCAGCTGCATCACTTGCCGAATTTGGTAATTTGAGATTAGAGCTAAATTCCAATTTGGAAAAAGATAGCTTTTTTCCGTTAGTAAACTTTTTCGTGTCCCATGAAGACTCTCAATCGCATATATCGGATTATATATCTGGTATTAAAGTAAAACTTAATCAACTGAAATCGAATACAAACGAATGGCCTTTAAATAAAGAAAGGGAAGAGCTTCACGCTAGGTTTAGGGCAACCTCTAGGAAAATAGAGGTTTCTGTTGCTAAAGAAGAGTCGTTAAGGGTCTCTATATCTGGCTTAAACAAAAAAATTGAAACGATAGATTTTGACTTAGATAGGTATAAACAGTTAAGAAGACTAAGAACTGTTGGAGGTGAAACTGGGATAAGTACTGAGATCAAGAACTGTCCAATATGTGAAAGCGAGATGTATGACAGTTTGATCAAGATTACCTCTGGGGCTAAGCCTTTATCAATCGAGCAGAATATAGATTATCTTAAAAATCAAAAGGATTTTTATTCGACAATTGTTGAAAATCAAATAGAAGAATTAATCTCAATAGAGAAAGTTATAAGTAATTTACGCAGTAGAATTGCAGAAGAAGAATTTGAATTACGTAAATTAAGTGAAGAAGAACACAGATATATAAGTTTGTTTGGTTCAACTATCAAAAAAATAGCCGGCTTAGAAAATGAAATTAAAGAACTATCAAAGCTATATTCTCAATCTGAGCTGTTAAACAAAAGAGCAAGAGATATACACACTGATTGGCATAAAGATAAACTGGCTTTGGATTTTGCTAAGAAGCAAGAATCTAACAGTATATCGTTTAACAGGATAGTCCAGCTAACAGATGTATTGAAAAAAAACATGGCGTTGTTTGGGTATAATAACGCAAATATAAATTACCTTAAAATTTCTGACCAAACACTAAGACCTGAACTTGATGGTTATGATATTGTTGCAGACTCTAGCGCCAGTGATTACATAAGAATCATATGGTCTTATACCTTGGCTCTCATGGAGCTGGCTTATGAAAATGAGGACGTGAAGCACAGCGGTTTTGTTGTATTTGATGAGCCTCGCCAACATGAAACTAATAAAAACAGCTTTAAATCTCTCCTTGAAAAAGCGAATTCACTTACAAACTCAGGCGGGCAAGTGATAATAGCTACAAGTATACAAACCGAAGAGCTACTCTCATATAACTTGAATTCGAAGGCCAATATCAGAATATTCGAAGACGGAGAGTATATCTTGCAAAATTTGTAGTATTTTACTCAATCGAAAGGCTGTGCAGATTATTTTATTAAGGCTTGGTTTTAGCACATAAAAATGTTTCTTGTACGCAGGAATTGCCATCCCTCCATAAAACTGACGTTCATTTTTATATGCTCTAGTTATTCAGGCAGTCATAGACATTTTGACATATAAAAGAGACGCGGCTGTCTTGCTTTTACTACCGCAAAAGAAAACTTAGAACTCGTGAACCTTCAAGAGCTGTAAGTCGTCTTTTACCGGCAAGCAATAATAATACGGGCGGCGGATGCAACAGGCACAATTGGATTTACTGGTACTGGCAATGCAAGCAGGTGATAAGCGCGCATTTTCGCTGCTGTACCAGCACTATCACCGTGATCTGCGCCGTTTTGCTGCTTATCTGCTGCACAATCCGGCGGCGGCAGAAGATCTGGTACAAAACGTCTGGTTGAAAGTAAGCCAGCGTATCAATCGGTTGCAGGACCCACAGGTATTTACCAGTTGGCTGTACCGGGCTGTTCGCTGGCAAGTACTGGATTACCAAAAACAGGCTGCGCAGCGCAAGCATCAAAGCATTGATGACAGTGATGGGTTCACAGAGTCTGAGCCAGACGACAGTGGCAGCAGTGATTTAACCAGAGCGATGACACTGCTGAAGGATGATGAACGCTTGGTATTGCAACTGCACTATCTGCATGAGCTGGAGTTAGTGCAGATTGCACTGATATTGGATATTCCAATAGGTACTGTGAAATCACGCTTACACCGTGCGCGTAAACAGCTGCAACAACAGCTGCAAACTATTAACTGAGGATAAGGCTATGACATTAGATAGTGATATTAAGCAACAACTGGCAAAGCAAGCAGCCGAGCTGGATAAGCTAATGCGCGAAGAGCAAGGGTTGGATAAGGTGTTAGCATCCGGCTTTAAAGGCGGCCTGGGTGCTATTATGGGCATAGCATATTTATTGGCAGTGTTGCTGAGCATTGCTATTTTCTACAACGGCTACCAGTTCTTTACCGCTGAGCCCGAGCAACAAGTTTTTTGGGGGGTATTGCTGCTACTGTCATTTCAGGCACAGGTGGGTACTAAGCTGTGGATTTGGCTGGAAACTCATCGCAGCTCCACGCTGCGTGAACTAAAGCGGTTGGAGCTGACAATCGCCCAGTTAATCGAAACCGCAAAGTAAACTTAATTTACCTGATTACGGCCATTGCGTTTAGACAGGTACATTTGCTGATCGGCCAGTTTAACCGCGTCCTGAAAGCTGTCAGCGCTATCGCACACGGCGACACCAAAACTGGCGCTGACCTTATACTCGGGATTATTCGCCAACATACGGCTGTGCTCAAACTGCCGGCGGATTTTCTCTGCTACCAAAAAGGCATCAACGCGGCTGGTATGGGGTAAAATCAGCAAAAACTCTTCGCCGCCGGTGCGGCTGGCAATATCGTTTTGCCGCAGGTTGCTATGAAATAACGTTGCTACCACCTTTAATACTTCATCACCGGCATCGTGGCCAAAGCGATCATTGAGCTGCTTAAAATGGTCGATATCGCACATAATTAGCGCCAGCGGGAAAAACTGGCTTGGTTGCTGTGCCAGGCTCGGCAGCAGGCTTGAATCAATAAAGCGGCGGTTGGCTAATCCGGTCAGAGAGTCAGTATTGGCTTGTATTTCTTTGCTTTGTTGCAGTAGATCCATCGCCTGATGGCTGCGCTCGCGGTAATGTTCGTTAATCCAGCATACAGCAATAACAATCAGCAAAGAGGCAATAAAACGGCTGGCTTCAGCGTCTTTGTACTGCGCCAGAATAAGCTCGGGCATAAACAACATAATGCATAACGCTACTAACATCAGGGCGTTACTCAGCAGGGCATTACGTACGCCCAGTAAACCAAACAAAATAGCCGGAAACGGAAACACCCAATACAGCGCAGTATTATTAAAGCCGCCCTGATATACCAGGCTAAGCACAAAGCTGCCTACCAGCACCGCCTCAGCGATACAAGCGCGCTCAAGGTTACGGCTAAGATGAAACAGCAGAATATTCAGCAGAAATGCCAGCCCGGTGCCAAACAGAATAACAGGCAGTAGTATTTGCTCCGCATTAATATTTTTAACGCCATACACAAACATAATAGCGCTGGTGATATAGCTGACAAAAGCCAGAATATAATGCCGCCTGCGCGCATCAATATTCTGCGCTTGTTTAGTGTAATGTTTTGTCGGTGCTTGCAACTACCACCCCTAGTTTCTGCTCTGTATATGATGCTAGCACAAAATTTCACCAGTCAGCTGGCCGAATAAGCCGCTAGGCGGCCTGGTTTGGCTTTACATGCTGTGTAACAAAGGTGCGAAGAGTGCGTGCAGGTGAGGTTAGCCCCAATCTGGTGCTTGTTTGCACTATTGCAAGGCAATTTAAGCATGAAGAGGAAGCTGGTTAAATATTATTTTAAGTAAAATCAGTTATATAAAAACTGGCATTGTTTGTGCTTTGCTTATAAGAGCGTTTATGCAGCAATATCAACACGGGTTGATACTGAAACAATTTGAATTGAAGTGCCAGGCTTTGCCTGGCACGGGCAACGAAGCCCAGGATCTGACCGCCTTTTTTTGGTGGCTCAGGCCTGGGTTTTTTTATGGGCAAAATTTACCGGCAGCGATAGCCGCTAAACGCCTTAAGGACTTAACAATGCAGCAGACCAAACAAATTCTGGTGATCGGTAATGGCATGGTGGGGCACCATTTTGTTGATCAGCTACGCGCTAAAGACCCATTAGCGCAGATCACCGTGCTTTGTGGCGAAGCTCAGCTGGCTTACGACAGAGTGCATTTATCCGGCTATTTCAGCGGCACCAGTGCTGAGCAACTGGCGCTAACGACAGAAGAAGCCTATCAGGCGGCCAATATTCAGTACCGCCTAAATTGCTGGGTGGAGCAAATTAACCGCGAGCAGCAGTTAGTGGTAACCCGTCAGGGCGGGCAGTTTTATTACGATGAGCTGGTGCTGGCGACAGGCTCTTACGCTTTTGTGCCGCCTATTCCCGGTAATGACCAGCCGCATTGTCTGGTGTACCGCACGTTGCAGGATTTAGACGCAATAGCGCAAAGCGCAGCGCTCAGCAAAGTGGGTGTGGTTATTGGCGGTGGTTTGCTTGGGCTGGAAGCGGCCAATGCGCTAAAACAACTCGGCTTACAAACTCATGTGGTGGAGTTTGCACCTCAGCTAATGGCAGTGCAGCTGGATCAGGCTGGCGGCCAGATGTTAAGCCAGAAAATTACCGAGCTGGGTGTGCAGGTGCATGCCGGCAAAGCGACTCAGGCAATCGTGGCTGGCGCAGAGTGCCGTTATCAGCTGCAGTTTGCCGATGGTGAAAGTTTAGAGACTGACTTAGTACTGTTCTCTGCTGGCATCCGGCCTTATGATCAGTTGGCGCGCAGCTGTGGTTTAGCTGTGGGCGAGCGCGGTGGCATAGTGGTGAACGACCGGTGCCAAACGTCCGACCCACATATTTATGCCATAGGTGAATGTGCCTTGTGGCAGCAAAAGATTTTTGGTCTGGTAGCGCCCGGTTATCAAATGGCGCGGGTGGTGGTAAGCCAGCTTACCGGCGGCGGGCTGAGTTTTAGCGGCGCTGATATGAGCACCAAGCTGAAACTGCTGGGTGTGGAGGTTGGGTCGATTGGCGATGCCCATGCCAGAACGCCCGGCGCGTTAAGTTATGTGTTTACCGATCCGCGCGCTCAGGTGTATAAAAAAATGGTCGTGAGCAAAGACGGTAAACGTTTGCTGGGTGCTGTGCTGGTGGGCGATACCAGTAACTACGACAGCCTGCTGCAATATGCCTTAAACGATATGTTGCTGCCCAAACAGCCGGAGCAACTGATTTTACCTGCCACAACAGGTGTGCCTTTAGCCGCTTTAACTTTACCTGACAGCGCCACTATTTGTTCCTGCCATAACGTCGCCAAAGGCGACATAGTCGCGGCGATGGACGGCGGCTGTTGTGATTTAGCCGGCATTAAAAGCTGTACCAAGGCCAGCACAGGTTGTGGCGGTTGTACGGCTTTGCTGAAATCGGTAGTAGATGACGAGCTGAAAAGCCGTGGTGTTGAGGTGAAAAATCACCTGTGTGAACACTTTGCCTATTCGCGTCAGGAGTTGCTGCACCTGGTGCAGGTGGGCGGCATTAAAACCTTTGCTGATCTGTTAAGCCGCCATGGTCAGGGGTTGGGCTGCGATATTTGTAAGCCGACAGTAGCCTCTATTCTGGCGTCGAGCTGGAATGATTATGTGCTGAAAAAACCGCATGTCGGTTTGCAGGACACCAACGATACCTTTCTCGCCAATATGCAAAAAGACGGCTCTTATTCTGTGGTGCCGCGTATTGCCGGTGGCGAAATTACCGCAGAAAAACTACTGGTAATAGGCCAGGTAGCGCTGGATTTTAACCTCTACACCAAAATTACCGGTGGTCAGCGTATCGACTTATTTGGTGCCCGTTTAGAGCAACTACCTGCTATCTGGCAACGTTTGGTCGATGCCGGTTTTGAAACCGGCCATGCTTATGGTAAGTCGCTGCGTACTGTAAAGTCTTGCGTCGGCAGCACCTGGTGTCGTTATGGTGTACAAGACAGCGTCGGCCAGGCCATAGCGATTGAAAACCGTTATAAAGGTTTAAGGGCGCCACACAAAATTAAAATGGCAGTGTCGGGTTGCACCCGTGAATGCGCCGAAGCACAAAGCAAAGACATTGGTATTATTGCCACCGAAAACGGCTGGAACCTGTATGTTTGCGGGAACGGCGGTATGAGGCCACGCCATGCTGACTTATTTGCCACTGATCTGGATACCGAGACTTTAATCCGCTACATCGACCGCATTCTGATGTTGTACATCCGCACGGCCGACCGTTTGCAGCGCACCTCCGTCTGGATGGAAAAGCTGGATGGTGGCCTGGAGTATCTGCGTAAAGTCATTATCGACGACGAGCTGGGTATAGCGGCAGAACTGGAAAACCAGATGGCCGCGCTGGTGCATACCTATGCCTGTGAATGGAAAGCCACGCTGCAAGACCCGCAAGCGCTAAAACGTTTCCGGCAGTTTGTAAACAGCCCGGATGCCGACGAAAACATCGTTTTTGTCGAGGAGCGCTCGCAAATCCGTCCGGCCACGGCCGAGGAAAAACATCAGTGGTTACAACAAATTCCTATTACTCAGCTTTCTGGGGCAGAGCTGCCTGTAAACGCTTTAGCAGAGGAGAAATAACATGGCCTGGGCTGACATTTGTGCTTTTGAAGATTTAGTCGAAAACAGCGGCATTTGTGCTTTGCTCAACGGCCAGCAAGTGGCAGTGTTTTTGCTGGAGTTGCAAGGCGAACCGCAGATTTATGCTGTGGGTAATTACGACCCTATTGGCGGTGCTAATGTGCTGTCGCGCGGCATAGTGGGTTCTGTCGGTGAGCAAATCGTAGTGGCGTCACCTTTGTATAAACAGCACTTTAGCCTGACCACAGGCCAGTGTTTAGAACAACCTGATGTAGTGATCCCGGTGTACCGGGTGAAGCTGCAACAAGGCAGAGTGTGGCTGAATGTCGGACAACAAAATCAACAGGCATCAGCTGCCTGATTAACTAACCTGACATACAGGGTTGGCTAAAAGGGCAAAGGACAAGGTTAAAAATATAAAGGTAAACATAATGAGTGTGATGAGCTACTTTTTACGTTCGCCGCTAAGCCGTTCTGTGGTGTCCGGCTGGCACTGGCGCAGCGCCAAAGCAGAGCTACAACAGCCTGATAGCAACGGCCGGGTAGTGCTGATAGGTGCCGGGCCAGGCGATCCTGAACTGTTAACAGTGAAAGCCCAGCGTTTATTGCAGCAGGCTGATGTGTTGCTGTTTGACAGTTTAGTGTCGGCTGAACTATTAGCCATAGCACCACGGCGTTGCAAAAAGGTGTTTGTCGGCAAAAGAGCTGGCCGTCATGCTATGCCACAGCAAGACATAAACCAATTGCTGGTAAAGTACGGCCAACAAGGCGGTTTAGTGGTGCGGTTAAAAGGCGGCGACCCGGCGATTTTTGGCCGGATAGCAGAAGAAGCTGCCGCTTTGCAACAAGCCGGTATTGCTTTTGCCATAGTGCCAGGTGTTACCAGCGCCTGCGCTGCTTCTGCCTATTGTGGTATTCCGCTGACCGCCCGCGGCAGTGCTACATCAGTACAGTTTTTAACCGCGCAGTTTGCCGACCCGGCCAAGCAGCCGGACTGGTCTGGTTATCAGTACCGTACTAACGGCACTAATCCAACGCTGGTGGTGTATATGGGCTTAAACCGCTTGCAGCAATTGTGTGCCGGTTTAGCCTCCGCCGGTTGGCCGGACCATACCCCTATAGCGCTGCTGGATCAGGTTAGTACAAAGCAGCAACAGCAACTGCAGGGCACGCTGGCTGATATCAGCCAGCGCTTAGCCGCCAATCCGCTATGCGGCCCGACGTTGATTGTTATTGGCGAGGTATTACACCAGCGTATGACGGTAGATTTGAGCTTACTGCAGACCACGGCTGTCGCCTAGTTTGCCAGCAACCATAATATAATCAGGCATTGCAGCAGGCAGCAACTTTGCCAGAACCACAGCGGATGCAGTTCTATCAGGCTTTGCGGTGCCTGAAACTTCGCATTGGGGTGGCGTAAATCATATAAAAACTCAGACAATGCCTGATACCTCTGGCTGGGATCAGGCTGCAGGGCTTTTGCCAGTGTCTGATCCAGCCAGGCGGGCAGTTCACTGTCGGCAGATAACACAGACTGATACTGCAGCCTTTTTTGCGCTTTTAAACTTCTGCACCTTGCAACCTCAGGCCCGTAAGGAAAACGCCCCGACAGCAACTGATAGGTTAATACAGCCAGTGAGTACAGATCTGCGCGCTCACTGCCGGGTACACCTAAAAAATACTCGGGCGCACAATATAAGGCAGTGCCCGGGATCTCGCCGGCTACATCGTCATCTGGCTGTAAACCAGCCAGCCGGGCAGCACCAAAGTCGATAATGATAGCGTTGCCCTGAGCGGTCACCATAACGTTTTGCGGCCGTAAATCCTGATGCAGTATTTCACTACGGTGCAACGCCTGTAAGCCTTTACCAATTTGTTCTGTCAGGCTGCGTATTTGTTCCAGTGTAGCCTTGGGATGGTCGAGTTGCCATTGGTGCAGGGTTTGGCCATCGATATATTCAAATAGTGTATACAGCGCTGTGCGTGGCCTGTTGATGCTGGCCGGGCGTAATACATAAGCACTGTTAACCCGCTTGGCTATCCACTCTTCACGTAGCAGCCGCTCCAGATAATCCGGCTGTTCGGCTAAATCAATCGACGGTGCTTTTAGTACCAGCAGTTTTGTTGTTGCACTGTCCTGCACCAGATACACATGGCTGCGGCTGTTTTGTTGCAGTGGCCGTACTATTTGCAGGCCGTCCAGCGTGTCGCCTGGTTGCAGCACCGGCGGCACTGGCAATTGCTGATCAAAGCAGGCCGGTAACCGGCTGTCGGCAGGCAGGGTGTTAATACGCACCAGCTGCAGGGTAATATTGTCTTTGCTGCCAGCGGCTAAAGCGGCTGCGGCCAATTGCTGTGCCAGCACTGTTAAATCCGTTTGCTCTGGTTTAAGCTGCTGTGGCTCAAGTAATGCCATTAGCTGTGGTTGTGATAGCGCTTCAAACAAGCCATCGGTCGCCAGCAAAAATACATCACCCGGCAGTACAGGTAAGCTATGGCTGTCTGGCTCCAGCACGGCAGCTGCCCCTAGGGCCTGGCTTAAATAACTGCTAGTGCCACGCCAGATCCGGTGATCCCGTGTCAGTTGTTCCAGTTGCTGGTTACGCAGCAGGTAAATCCGGCTGTCACCCACATGCAGTAAATGTGCATGGCGCTGCTTTAGGATCAATGCACTAAAAGTACAAACATAGCCCTTATCCGGATCGGCAGCAAAAGGGCCATTGCGGTTTTGCGCATACAGCCAGTTATGGCTGGCTTTTAACACCTGCAAGGCAGCATGCGGCACCGACCAGGCATCGCTGGTGCAGTAGTAGTCGCTGAGAAAGCTTTTTACCGCTGTTTCGCTGGCAATCTGGCTAACGGTACTGCTGCTGATACCATCGGCTACCGCCAGCGCTATGCCTTTATTACTCAGTTGTGGCTCTGCAGGCAAGCAAGCGCCATACCAGTCCTGATTCAGCGCTTTGCGGCCAGCACTGCTGTACTGGCCAATGGATACCTGCAACGACATAGTTAAACTTTGGCCAAATCTATAGTGTTGCGGTTTGCCGCGGTTGGTACCAGATTACGTTTTGGCGCAGTTTTATAATGTGTGCTGTACAGTGTCAGGCCGGTAAAGGCTAAGCCGCCAACCAGATTACCTAATGCCGTAGGTATTTCGTTCCAGATCATATAATCCATAATAGAGAAATCACCGCCCATCATCATGGCAAAGGGGAACAAAAACATATTCACCACTGAGTGCTCAAAGCCCATAAAAAAGAACAACATAATTGGCATCCACATGGCAATAACTTTGCCGCTGACATGGGTAGAGATCATGGCGCCAACCACGCCCATCGATACCATCCAGTTACATAACATGCCACGCAGAAAAATCGTCAGCCAGCCCACTGTGCCGTGTTCGGCATAACCCAAAGTACGGGCTTCACCGACCCCGGCCAGTTTCTGGCCTACTGCGTCGGGCTCTAAATGAAAGCCCATCGTTAAAATAAACGCCATCATGGCTGCCACTGTTAAAGCGCCAACAAAGTTACCGGTAAATACCAGCCCCCAGTTGCGTAGCACGCCCTTTACCGTGACACCGGGCCGGCGGTCCAGTAAGGCCAGTGGTGTTAGCACAAAAACACCGGTAAGCAAATCAAAGCCCATCAGATACAACATAATAAAGCCAACCGGGAACAACATAGAGCCGACTAAAAATGACCCGGTTTGCACCGCCACGGTTATCGCAAATACCGCCGCTAAGGCCAGAATGGCGCCCGCCATATAAGATCGGATCAGAGTATCGCGGGTAGACATAAAGATTTTGGATTCGCCGGCATCGACCATTTTGGTCACAAACTCGGCTGGAACTAAATAAGCCATAGGTTCACCTTTTCCCGTTATGTTTAATTATTCAGCTGCTGTTTTTTGCACAACAAAAAAGGCGTCCGGATCATGCTGTGTTATCAGCTGATCACGGGACGCCTTTGTCCAGAAACTGTTTTTTTGTCCGGAGGTATCTCACACCTCTGCCATATTTAACTAGGCAACTTTGATGCCAGCCTGAAATTTTTGCTTAATCGGCTAATTTACCTTGGTTTTTAATAGTCCGCCTTGAACATGGTTGCAGCGGTAAGTGCCATAGCTGTGCATCGCAGCCTGCTTTTGCACTCATTTGGGGCGTTTGTCTTTATTTGTAGCGTTATCAGCTGGCGCTTATGCAGGTTGAAACCTAAGGCTGGCAGTAGCTGGCACCGGCTAAAAGCGGGTATGGAACAAGCATTGCTAGACCTTAACACTGAAAATTTTATTGTGTATTGTATGAACCCTTCGACCGCACAGTTTTTGCTGGCCGCGAAACAGGCAGAAATAAAAGCCCTGTTGCAGCTTTCGGCCAGCTGTCAACTGGTAACCGGCATTAGTGAGCTGGTGCACCAGCTACAGCGCGAGCGGGGGATCAGCAATATTTTTCTTGCGTCAGGCTGCGAGTTATTTGCCCGGCAACGCCAGCAACAATTGCAGCACAGCACCAGTGCAGAGCTGCAATTACGCACAGCACTTGAGCAGCAGTACATACATGCACTGCAGCCGTGCAACAGCAGCCGTTTACTCAGCGATATTTGTCTGGCGTTGCAGGGTATGGATCATCTGCCGGCCCTGCGCGAGCAAATACAACAGCAAAAAATAACTCCCTTACAAGCCACAGAAGCATACAGCCGCTTGATTGCCGCCTGGCTGGCGGTGGTGCTGGAATCGGCCGACTTGGCCTGTGATGCCAGCATTACCCGCGTACTGGTTGCCTTGTTTAACCTACTGCAAACCAAAGAATATGCCGGACAGGAAAGGGCGTGGGGTGCTATGGGGTTTGCCTCCGGTAAGGTAAGTACAGAGCTGGCTGAGCGTTTATTATTACTGCAACAGGCCCAGCAACACAGCGCTGCTGTTTTTCTGGAATTTGCCAGCAGCGCACAACAGCAGCAGTGGCAACAGCTGGAGCAAAGCGTCGCGGCTAAACAGCTGCAACAACTGAGAACTATGTTGCAGCAGCTACCGGGCACGACAATGCTGGTGCCTGCAGTCAGCGATCTTTGGTATCAGTTTGCTACCGATCGTATGGACGCCATGCACCAGTTAATGGCATTGCTGACAGCTGATTTACAGCAACTCACCTCTGCTACAGTCACCGCCGCTCAACAGCAATTGCAGCAGCACCGGCATAAGCTAACCGAGCTGACTGCCTTGCCAGGCAGCTCAGGTTTAACCTTATTAATCGACCCCAGCATGCCGGGGCTATATGGCGCCTCGGTTTTACCGCAAACGACTAACGAACACAGCATAAAAGCACCCAGCCGCTCGTTTTATCAGCTGCTGTCGGAACAAGCACAGCATATCCGCCAGATGCATACTGAACTAACAGATGTACGCCGGGCCATAGGCGAGCAAAAACTGACAAATCGCGCCAAGCTGTTGTTAATGCAATATAAAAAAATTACAGAAGAGCAGGCTTACCGCCAGTTGCAGCAAAGCGCGATGCAGCAACAGTGCAAAATAGCCGACGTCGCCGCCGCTGTGGTTAATGCTTTGCATAAAGCGAAAGAGCAGAATTAGCGACTAACCGATAAAGCGGTTTAGCTTTTATCGTAGTCGCCACAACCTGCCTGAAAATACCGTTAACATTCTGCTCAAAAAAGTCACGGCCAGATGCGCTCTGCTGCAAACGTCTACAGTGCCTACAAAAAGTTCGCTAAACTACAACTTTTGTGTTTTAATTGTGTTAATTTATATTAAATATATTGGTGTTTATCTGTGTTGGCTTTAGACGCTAGATCCTTATCAGTCTGCATTCAAGCGCTGTTAACGGCAATTAAACACAATGACTTCTTGTCACAACCAAGCACTGTCTAAAATGCATACAGCAGCGATTTCATTACAACCTCTGGTATCAGATCGCGCTGATGCTGTTCCGGTAGCGGAAATTTGGCTGGCCGGCGTTACCACCGCTAAGCTGATCGGCGGGGCCGTACTTGAGGCTGCTTTTCACTGTGAGCATGGTTATCTGCTGTTTGTTACCGATGATATTCCTTTTGAAGATACACTTAGCATTTACCTGATGGATCAGGATTTTCAGGTATTGGACAGCGTTAATATTGGCGTGGCGTATTCTACCGGTAACTTCCATTTACTACGTGAACCGTCAGCACGTGAAGTTCAGTTCAGTTTTATTGGCGGCTGTAACTGGCGCCTTACTTTGTTGGCTACTCCGGAATTTTGCCTGCCGTTATTTAACGAGCCGGCAGGTGTACGCCGCCAGCCCAGCTTTAAGCGTTGGTTTAAGCTAAGTTACTCGAGTTAAAAATTATTTCTGTTCCGGCCAGCGTAGCTGTGCCGAAAGGCTGGCGCACTTAGCCCCGATGCTGACTTTTTATTACCACAATATGCTTAATGATCTAACAGCCGGTACAGCAGCTGCTTAACGGCTTCCGGTTCAAACGGCTTGTCACACATCGCATTTACACCGCTTTGAGCAATATTGGCCAGATGCGCATCATTGGCTTCGCTGGTGACCATTAACACCGGAATATGCGACAGGGTGCTGTGCTCGCGGATAAATTCTGTCAGCTCGCGGCCATTTACTTCCGGCATATTGTAGTCGGTCACTACCAGATCAAAGTTTTGGCGTTGCAACAGTGCTATAGCCTGCTGGCCATCTTCGGCTTCGGTAATCTGCTGCATACCGAGATTGTTTAGTACACGGCGGATATGGTTACGCGCCAGCCGGCTGTCATCAACCACCAGCACCCGTACATCGTGTACGTCAAATAAAGTCAGTTCCAGCTCAGCCGGGCTAAGTAGATCAACGGCGGCATTTAATGCTTTGCCCAATTGCATGGCATCAAATGGCTTGGGCAAAATGGCAACCACGCCGGATTGCTTAAAGGCTTCCAACTGCGCTTTACGGGTCTCGCTTGATACCAGTAAAAATGGGATCTCAGCGGTGTCGGGGGCTGCTTTCAATTGCTGTAATAATTGCTCTGCGGTGCCATCGGCAAAATGCAAGGCGCAGGCTATAGCATCGGGCTTGTGCCGCTTAATGTTTTGCAAGGCACTGGCAAGGCTGTCGGCTTCTTCAACACGAGTAACGTTTTCTTCCGCCAGTTTTTTGCGGATAATTTTTCGTTGTACCTCTGAAGGCTCAATCAGCAGAATATGTAAATCGGCAGGGGACAGTTGCATGGCGGCTCCGCAACAAATGACTAAAGCAGTATCTTGCCACAACTACCGTTAGCCTGGCACTACTAAATAGGCCTTGCGCCTGGTGTATAAATTACCACTGTAAGACCTAACTCTGGATTGTAACAGCTGTTGTAAATTAACTATTGCGGTAAATAGGTATACATAACCACTTACATTTAAAGACTTAATTGTTTTGCGGCTTTCTGTCAGTCTGAGACTTATCAAAAGCCACCTAAGGACGCAAAATGTACCACAACACCAATTTGAAGCTGCTCAGTACCGGTTGCCTGATTATGACCGGTATGCTGACGGCTCCGGTGTCAGCCATTGTTATTCGTCATGATAAGCCGGTAGAGCACTATCTGGCTTCTAAAGCGGATTTCCCGCCTCTGGCGACGTTTTACAATATAGGCGTGCACGGTACTTTGATTGCGCCGGAGTGGGTGTTAACTGCAGCGCATACCGTGTTTTGCCTGCATCCGGGCCAGACCATTCAGGTGGGCGATGAATTAGTCGAGGTACAGGCGCGTTATAGTTACCCGTCTTATCAGTTGGGTAAGCAGCATGACTTAGCCTTAATCAAACTGGCAAAACCTGTGCTAAGTGTAGAGCCCGCCAAACTTTACCGACAACAGGATGAGCGTGATCAGGTGCTGTGGTTTATCGGCAGTGGTGGCACAGGCACAGGTTTAACCGGCGAAACTATCGGCTACAAAGAAAACAACGGTGTGCTGCGCAAGGCGCAGAATAAAGTTATCGCCGTGACAAAATCCGATTTGAGATTTGTGTTTGAGTCAGGTCAACACGGGCTTGAGCTGGAGGGGGTATCGGGCAATGGCGACAGTGGTGGCCCGGCTTACCTGAAAAAAGACGATGGTTATTACCTGCTTGGCGTAAGTTCCAGAGTAGATTCGTGGTTTAAAGGTGTTGGCGAGTACGGCGTTAAAGAGCTGTACACCCGGGTATCCAGCCACGCTAATTGGATCGACCAGGTAATGGCCGCCGATAAAGCCGAAAGAGCCAAACTCAGCTCATCCGACGGTTTCCTGCAACCTGGCATGACGGCAGAAAATTTGCCTGGCATTTGTGCGTCGATAAGTTTGAAAACGCCGGTTTAATCTTTGAAGTGTAAAGAGGATAGTTGTATGGCTAAGAGCACAGCGCCTGAGCCCGGTACGCCGGAGTATCAGCAGTGGTTAATCGAGCATTCCAGGCCGCTGATTGACCGCTTATTTGAACACCCAATACCTGAGGATGTTGCACAAGCGGAAGATGGCTTAATTGCCGGCCCAGAAAGCTGGGAGCAGCTGATGCCCGAAAAGACGGTGCCCGAGGATGTTGCAATTGATAAAGCGCATCAAAGAAGCAAACTAAAGTTAGTTAAAAAGTAGGGCGCAATAAGCTATGCCCGAGTCTTTATCGCGTTCTTCTTTAAAGAAAATTAGCCAGCGTCAAAGCTTATCTAATAAGCAAAAGCTGGAAGAATTTAATTTAGATACAAAAATACATCCCAGCCCTTTAGCTCCAAATAACCAGCGTGGATATTTAAAGGGATTACTTACTCCTTCACAAAATCATTGCCGTTCCCTGTTTTATCTACTAAGTTAGTAACTTGCAGCCGCCTAAGAGCGGCAAAACAATGAATAACAGGGAAGCTCATCATTGAAAAAGCTGCTGCTTATTGCCCTGATCGCCTTTGGTGCCTGGAACTACTATCAAAAACAAAGCACAGCAGAGCCCGTCGCTGAAAGCGTGCCGAAAGTGCTACCCGATTACACCGTGCCAATCAATAAAGCCCGTGCTGTGGCTAATACGCCACAATTCCGTTGTGACGGCCGCCAACACTGTAGCCAGATGACCTCGCGCGCTGAAGCGGAGTTTTTTATCCGCAACTGCCCGGAGACCAAGATGGATGGCGACAGTGATGGAATACCATGTGAGAATGATTCGAGATTTTAGATACTGTGTATTTTTGCTACAGCATCAGCAATACCAGTAAGATGCGGAGAATAAATGAATTTTGAGACTTTCTGGGCCGATTTAGCTGTCACATTGCTTGGTGGTGTCGTTCTGACGTTTCTTTTCTTTCTGTTTAGAGAAAGAATATTTCCTGCGTTTGACATAACAGGAAAATGGTATTTGCAGATGACTACAGAAAAATCTGCTTACAATCCTTATAAAAATATGGTTCTCCGGTACGTTCTAATAATCTGGAGAGAGGGGGATTGTATTAAAGGTAGTGCAGAAAAAATCTACGAAAATTCGTCCACTGGAGAACGAGAATTTATCGGAAAATCGAGAACGAGGGCAGTAATAAGTGGCTCTTTAGAAAAGAACTATTTGAGTAAAGATCGCATATTTTTGCATGTAGTTGAAGATGGACATGGAAGGCAATCTACAAATTTCTATGAAGTTGTTGCAACATCAAAGACTGGACTCGCTGGAACTTTTAAATCTATGGTCGCAGACCAAGATGGACGAGTATTGATTCAAAGGGCTCCTTTTTGAAACAAATACTATTTTCTTTAATATTACCCCTTCAAGCAGTTTCAGTCGTTTTTTTCGCCCTAAATATAATGGGCGTAAGAGACCGCTTAAGAATCTGTTTAGATATGGTTGATACCATTAGCAATAGTTCGCTAGAGAGTTATGTTCCGTATCTTGTTGTTGCAGAAGACCATCGATATTTTCAGCATTTTGGTGTTGACCCAATCGGAGTGGCGAGAGCTATCTTCGTAAGAGTTTTCAAAGGAAAGATTCAAGGTGCTAGTACGATTGAACAGCAGTTCGTCCGAGTGGTCACTGAAGATTATGAGCGGACTATAAAACGGAAACTGAGAGAGCAGTTGATTGCTCTAATGCTATCGAAAAAAAGGGATAAGCTAGACATAGCAACTGCTTATCTTTCCAAAGCGCACTATGGGTATGGGCTTAATGGGTTGCAGGGTTTAAAGCTAATTATCGGGTACGACTTTAAGTTAGCCTCAGAAGCAGACAAGATTGCACTAGTATCGCGTCTTAAATACCCTCAGCCTCGTTTGCAATGCGAAGTTTGGATGTCAAAGCATATGAATAGAATTAAATATATTAGGGACAAGTTTGTAACCGCTGGCAATCGAAGCATCCGAAGCATTTAGCCACTAACCTTCTTTACCACATATCGATAAGGCAATTCACTGGTATCACTGCCCACTAACTCGTGATCCATAAAGCGGCAAAATGCCGGGATATCGCGGGTGGTGGCTGGATCGTCGGCGATAATCAGTAAGGTTTCACCCACCTGCATTTTGCGAATTTGTAGCCGTATCATCATTACCGGCTCGGGGCAGCGCATGCCTAAGGCATCCAGTGTTTGATCTGCACTGCTGAAAATATTTTCCATCTATACTCCGGTAAAATTTAAGGCGGTCTGGGGCTGAGCCAGCGCGGGATTTTCGCCTCTATTTTTGCGTCAATAAAAAGGGCCGTAAAAACGGCCCTTATTCTATGCGATTGTGCTTATTGCTGCCAGCTTATGGCCATTCAAACTATGGGCGTTCAAAAACAGTCGCAATACCCTGGCCTAAACCGATACACATGGTCGCCAGACCAAACTTACCGCCTTTATCTTCCATTACGTTAATCAGCGTAGTGGCAATACGTGAACCGGAGCAACCCAGCGGGTGGCCGAGGGCGATAGCGCCGCCGTTCAGGTTTACTTTCTGATCTGCTACTTCCAGTAAGCCCAAGTCTTTCATTACCGGCAGGGCTTGGGCTGCAAAAGCTTCGTTCAGCTCGGCGTAGTCGATATCGTTAATACTGATGCCTGCCATTTTTAATGCCTTTTTCGACGCCGGTACCGGGCCGTAACCCATAATAGACGGGTCGCAACCGGCTACACCCATACCTCGCACGTAAGCACGGATTGGCAGGCCCAGCGCTTTGGCTTTGTCTTCGCTCATTACCAGCATGCCGGAGGCACCGTCAGATAACGCAGAAGACGTACCGGCGGTTACTGTGCCGTTGGCCGGGTCGAATACCGGGCGCAGTTGGCTCAGTGCTTCTACTGTGGTTTCTGGCCGGATAACTTCGTCGTAATCCATCAGCTTTAACACGCCGTCGGCGTCGTGGCCTTCGGTGGGGATAATTTCATTTTTAAACCGGCCTTGCAGGCTGGCTTCCTGGGCTAACCGGTGCGAGCGGGCGCCGAATTCGTCCTGCTGCTGGCGGCTGATGCCGTGCATTTTGCCCAGCAGTTCTGCGGTTAAGCCCATCATACCGGCTGCTTTAGCTACAGAGGTAGATAAGCCCGGGTGAAAATCGACACCGTGGTTCATTGGCACATGGCCCATATGCTCCACACCGCCAATTAAATACACTTCACCCATGCCGGTTTGAATAGCGCGCACGGCATCGTGCAAAGCCTGCATAGACGAGCCGCATAAACGGTTAACGGTAACAGCCGGTACTGAGTGCGGAATGCCGGCTAATAAAGCGGCGTTACGCGCTACGTTAAAGCCTTGCTCCAGCGTTTGTTGTACACAACCCCAGATAATATCGTCGATATCGCTTGGGTCTAACGCCGGGTTGCGCGCTACCAAAGAGGCCATGATATGGGCAGATAGTTGCTCGGCACGCACGTTGCGGTACATACCGGCTTTGCTGCGGCCCATCGGGGTGCGAATGCAATCTACAATAACTGCGTTTTTCATTATTTTGCTCCTGCGCTTAAACCGGGAAGAAACGCTGGCCGGCTGCGGCCATAGCGCGGGTTTTGTCTGTTACCTGATAAATCTCGCCTAAATGCGCGTATTTATCGGCCAGGGCGACAAAGTTGCTTAAACCTATGGTATCGGCATAACGCAACGGGCCACCGCGGAACGGTGGGAAGCCCAGGCCGTAAATCAGGCCCATATCGGCTTCAGCGGCGCTGGCGACAATGCCTTCTTCCAGACAACGAATAGTCTCGTTAATCATTGGCACCATGACGCGGGCAATAATGTCTTCGCTGCTGAATTCCTGCTTATCGCCGGCAATACCCGCCAGTAAGCTCAGCGTGGCCGGGTCGATATCTTTTTTCGGCTTGCCTTTGGCATCTTTGCTGTAGGCATAAAAACCCACGCCGTTTTTCTGGCCGTAGCGATCTGCTTTGTACATCGCTGCTACCGGGTCGTTATCCAGCTTGGCCATCCGCGTCGGGAAGCCCGCCGCCATTACATCGGTACAGTGATAAGCGGTGTCTAAACCTACTACATCCAGCAGGTACGCCGGGCCCATCGGCCAGCCGAACTGCTTTTCCATTACCTTGTCTACCTGGGCAAAGTCGGCACCGTCTAATACCAGCTTGCTGAAACCGGCAAAGTAGGGGAACAGCACTCGGTTAACAAAGAAGCCGGGGCAGTCGTTTACCACTATAGGCGATTTGCCCATCTTGGCGGCATAAGCCACTACGGCGGCGACGGTTTCTTCGCTGGTGTCTTTACCACGGATAACCTCTACCAGTGGCATACGGTGTACCGGGTTAAAGAAGTGCATACCGCAGAAATTTTGCGGCCGGCTTAAGTTCGCCGCCAGTGAATCAATCGAAATGGTGGAGGTATTCGAGGTTAAAATAGCGTCGTCGGCCAGTAAGGCTTCTACTTCTTTTAATACCGCACCTTTAATTTTCGGGTTCTCTACCACAGCTTCCACCACGATATCGGCACCTTTAACATTCTCGTTGCTTAGCGTAGGGGTAATAGATGCTATTACTTTAGCCATGCCGATGGCATCCAGCTTGTTGCGCTCAACCTGCTTACCCAGCAATTTAGTGGCTTCGCCCATACCCAGTTCCAGGGCTTTATCGGCGATGTCTTTCATGACTACCGGCACGCCTTTTAATGCCGACTGATAGGCAATACCGCCGCCCATAATACCGGCGCCCAATACTGCGGCTTTTTTCACTGCTTTAGTGGCGGTTTTGGCGGCTTTTTTCGCTTTGCCTTTAATCAGCTGGTCATTTAAGAACAGGCCGATTTGCGCAGTAGCGGCATCAGTCTTCGCCAGTTTAGCAAAGCCGGCATTTTCCAATGCCATAGCACCGGCGCGGTCTAAACCAGCGGCGGCCTCGATGGTGCTAACTGCCAGCATCGGTGCCGGGTAGTGTTTACCGGCGTTGGCAAAGACCATGCCTTTGGCAGTGGTAAAGCTCATAGTGGCTTCGGTTTTGTTTAGTTTCAGCGGCTGTAACTTCACGGCGCGCTTTTTGCGCCAGTCCAGTTTGCCGGCAATGGCATCTTCCAGCATGCTTAGCGCTGCTGCTTCCAGTTTCTCTGGTGCCACTACGGCATCAATTAAACCAAACTTTTGCGCCTGATCGGCACTGTGGTCTTTACCGGTGGTGATCCATTCCATGGCATTGTCGGCACCAATAATACGCGGCAGGCGCACGGTACCGCCAAAGCCTGGCATTAAGCCCAGTTTTACTTCCGGCAAGCCGATGCGGGTAGTGGTATCCGCTACACGATAATCAGCAGTAAGTGACCACTCACATCCGCCACCGAGTGCGAAACCTTTGAGCGCAACAATGGTAGGGACGGGTAAGTCTTCAGCCAGATCAAAAATATCAGAAGCTTGTTTAATCCACGGAATAAGCTCCGCTTCCGGCCGTAAAAAGGTGCTTAAGAATTCGGTAATGTCGGCACCGACAATAAAGGCATCTTTATCACTACAAAAAATAACGCCTTTTAGTGCTTTGTCTGCGTGCAGCAGATCTAAAGCTGTCTTACAATCAGTCAGGGTTTGTTGATCGAACTTGTTAACAGAGCCTTGCGCACTAAAGGCAAAGCGGACGATACCAGGTTTCAGGTAGGCAACACTGATGTTGTCACTCTGGTAAATCATAATGGTGCTCCTTGGTCGCGTATGTTAGGGTTTTTCGCAACTGGTACGATGAGGTTGTCTTGCTCAGTGTGTCGCGGTTCGGAAAAAAATTCAACCGTTATTTAAACACGTGTTTGAATCCGACAACGGTGGTCAGCAGTAACTATAGGTGGTATTTTTTCTTTTTCGTGTATTTATCGGGGTTATCACAGTGAAACGTATGGTTTTAATGCTGAGTAACCTGCTCCTTATGCCGCTGGCTACGGCATCTGTGTCTTCTGAGGCAGCGTTACGCAATGAATTTTTACAGGCTGAGCGCCAGATTGGCAGCCTGAAAGCTGAGCAAGCACAAAAAGTGCTGGAAAAATTTGCCGACTATCCGTTGCAGCCTTATTTGCAGCAACGCCGTTTACAGCAGGTTTTAACTGCCGATGAGCGTATTGCCGCATTTTTGCAGCAATACCAAAAAACACCGATGGACTGGCCGTTGCGTAAACCCTGGTTGCTTGACTTAGCCCGCCGGCAAAAAGCGGCTACTTATCTGGCCAATTATAACGGCTCTAATGATGCCGAGCTCGAATGCCATGCACTGCGTTTTAAGCTGGCAGATAAAAATGCTGATACTAAGGCTCTATGGCCTGAAGTGACCCGCTTGTGGGTAGTGGGTAAATCGCAACCTAAAGCCTGTGATCCGCTATTTGCGGCCTGGCGCAAAGCAGGCCAGCAAACCGCAGAGTTGGTATGGCAGCGGATCCGTGTGTCTGCCGAAGGCGGCGATCCAGGCTTAATTCCGTATCTGAAAACCCAGTTGCCGGCAGATCAGCAGTATCTGGCCGATATGTATTTAAGAGCCCGGCAAAACCCGTCAGTGATTAGCGGCGCTAAGTTTTTTCCGTTAAAAAAAGTGAATGAGCGTGATGTGCTGGCATATGGCCTGAAACGGCTGATCTGGCGTGAGCCAAACCAGGCGCTGGCGCTATGGCAAAAATTTGTAAATGACCCGTATTTCACTGAGGCCCAGCGGTTAGATGTAAAGCGTCAGTTTGCTATAGCTTTAGCCAGTAAAGGTGAAGAGCAGGCAGCTGACTGGTTTAAGCAGCTGCCGCCTGAACTTATTGATAATATGCTGGCGCACTGGCAGGTTAGCCATGCGCTGGCGCAGCTGGATTGGCCTAAAGTACAGCAGATTATTGAAGCTTTCCCGGCCGATATTGCCAAAGACAGCAGCTGGCGCTACTGGTTAGCCCGGGCTTATGAGCAACAAGGCCAGGCAGATAAAGCTAAACCGCTGTTTGAAACACTGGCATTACAGCGGCATTTTTACGGCTTTATGGCCGCAGCTAAACTAGGTTTACCACCGAGTTTGGCGCATGCGCCTGTTACTGTATCTGAAGACGAACTGAAAACCCTGAAACTGCACCCGGCAGTAAGGCGGGCGCAAGAGTGGCTGGCGCTGGGGCGTTTAACCGAAGCTCGGCGCGAGTGGAACCACCTGCAGGACACCTCAGATGAGCAGCAAAAACTGGTGTCGGCCAAGCTGGCGCATCAGTTGCAATGGTATGAGCGGGCCATTTTTTCGCTGGCCGATGTCGGTTACTGGGACGATGTTGAACTGCGGTTTCCGTTGGCGTATCAGGATGAAATAACCCAGTCGGCAGCGAAAGTGGATATAGAATCTGGCTGGGCTATGGCGATTGCCCGGCGTGAAAGCTCTTTTATGGCAGATGCTAACTCGCCGGTAGGGGCCCGTGGCCTGATGCAACTAATGCCGGCCACAGCGCGCGAAATTGCCAAAAAACCGGTGCAACTGACACAACTGTATAACCCGGTGATCAATATCGATTACGGTACCGATTACCTGAATTATCTGCGTAAACGTAACGACGGCAATCTGTTAATGGCCACAGCAGCCTATAACGCCGGGTACAGCAGGGTTAAGCAATGGATCCCGAAAACCCATGCTTTACCGGCAGACGTCTGGGTAGAAACTATTCCATACCGGGAAACCCGTGATTACGTGAAGGCGGTAATGGCGTATTACCAGATTTACAATATACGCCTCAATACGCCGACAGATGTGTTTAAACCACTGACCATAATGCAGATTGGGGTCGTGGTGGAATAATGTTATGATGCCCCGCATATTTTTCAGCCAACAGGTCAGACACTTATGACAGCTTCTTATCAAAGCCTGTATCAGGCCCATATTGCAGAATTACAGCAGCGTACCCGCCGGTTGTTAGAGCGGGAAAATCTGGACGCGCTGGTGATCCACTCCGGCCAAACCCAGCGCAAGTTTCTTGATGATATGGATTATCCGTTTAAAGCCAACCCGTTATTTAAAGCCTGGTTACCGGTAATTGATAACCCGCATTGCTGGCTGATTGTCGATGGTGTCAACAAACCTAAGCTTATTTTCTACCGGCCGAAAGACTTCTGGCATAAAGTGCCGGACGAACCACATGATTTCTGGGCAGAGTATTTTGATATTCAGCTGCTGGATAAAGCCAACAAGGTAGAAACTCTGCTGCCGTATGACAAAGCCCGGCTGGCGTATCTGGGTGAATACCTCGAGGTAGCGCGGGCACTGGGCTTTACTGAAATTAATCCCGAACCGGTGCTGAATTTTATTCATTTTTACCGCGCCTACAAAACGCCATATGAACAAGCCTGTCTGCGCATCGCTAATCAGATGGCAGTGGCGGGACATAATGCGGCAAAAGCGGCTTTTTATGCCGGAGGCACAGAGTTTGATATTCAGCTGGCTTATTTAGCCGCCGTAAGACAAAGCGAAAACGAAGTGCCGTATGGCAATATTATTGCGCTGAACCAAAACTGTGCCATTTTGCATTACACGGCCCTGGAGCGCAAAGCGCCCAAGCAGCTGCATTCATTTTTAATTGACGCCGGCGCCGAGTTTCATGGCTATGCCGCCGATATTACCCGTACTTACAGCTTTAACCCGCAGGACGAATTTGGCAGTTTAATTACTGCTGTGAATGGAGCCGAGTTGCAACTGGTAGACGGCTTAAAACCGGGGCTGAAATACGGCGAGCTGCATATACAATGTCATCAGCATATCGCGGAAATTTTGCATCAGTTTGATTTTGTTAAGTTGGCGCCAGAAGCTATTGTTGAAAGCCAGATCAGCCGTACTTTTTTCCCGCATGGTTTAGGCCATCACCTTGGCTTGCAGGTACATGATGTTGGCGGTTTTATGGCCGATGAACGCGGTACCCATGTTGCCGCGCCCGAAAGCCATCCGTATTTGCGCTGCACCCGCACTATTGAAGCCGATATGGTATTTACCATTGAGCCGGGCCTGTATTTTATCGACAGCTTGCTGGCCGATTTAGCCGCTACCGAGTTTGATAAATACATTAACTGGCAAAAAGTAGATGCGTTCCGCCGGTTTGGCGGTATCCGTATTGAGGACAACATTATTGTACACCGCGATCGCAACGAAAATATGACCCGTGACTTGCAACTGGCCTAAGCCGCAGGGGCGCCGCTAAGGTATGCAATACCGCTCGATAATCCGGATCCTGGGGTTGCTGATTGCTATTTTCAGCATCACCATGATCCCGCCGGCATTTGTTGCCTACTGGTATAAAGACGGTGCCGGCGTGCCTTTTATGTTGTCATTTCTGTTAAGCCTGCTGATTGGCTTTGTGATCTGGTATCCCAACCGGCAATACAAAGCCGAGCTAAAAGTGCGTGACGGCTTTCTTATTGTGGTGTTGTTCTGGACGGTGCTCGGTGCTGTGGGTGGCATACCGCTGATGCTGGCCGACAACCCGCAGTTAAGTATGGCTGGCGCCATGTTTGAAGCGTTCTCCGGCCTTACCACCACAGGTGCTACGGTACTTACCGGTATAGAGTTTCTGCCCAAAGCCATTTTGTTTTACCGCCAGCAACTGCAATGGCTGGGAGGCATGGGTATCATTGTACTGGCGGTAGCCATATTGCCAATGTTGGGTGTCGGGGGCATGCAGCTGTACCGGGCAGAGACACCGGGGCCGGTGAAAGACAATAAGATGACACCGCGTATCGCCGATACCGCCAAGCACTTATGGTATATCTATCTGGCGTTAACGCTAAGCTGCATGCTGGCATTTTATCTGGCGGGAATGAACTGGTTTGACGCCATCTGCCATGCGTTTTCTACGGTGGCTATTGGAGGGTTCTCAACTTACGACGCCAGTATCGGCCATTTTCAAAGCCCGGTAATTAATGCTATTTGTGTCATATTTTTGCTGCTTAGTGCGGTTAATTTTCCGCTGCACTTTGCTGCTATTCGCGGCAAAAGTGTCAGCACCTACTTTCGCGACCCGGAATTTAAAGCCTTTTTAGTTATTCAGGCGGCTCTGGTGCTGATTTGTTTTTTGGTGTTACTGGAAACCAATGTTTATAACACAACAGCAGAAGCCTTGAATCATGGCATTTTTCAGGCGGTATCTATTTCTACAACGGCAGGTTTTGCTACCGATAGTTTTGCCGTGTGGCCGTTGTTTTTACCGATACTGTTGATATTCTCCAGCTTTATCGGTGGTTGTGCCGGTTCTACCGGTGGAGGTTTAAAGGTAGTTCGGGTAGTGTTACTGTTTTTGCAGGGTACGCGCGAGCTCAACCGGCTTATTCATCCGCGGGCGGTTTATGCCATTAAACTGGGGCGCCGTGCAGTACCTGATCGTATTGTTGAGGCGGTATGGGGCTTTTTTGCCGCCTATGCGCTGGTGTTTGTGGTGATTATGCTGCTGTTGCTGCTGACCGGGCTGGACAATATTACTGCCTTTACCGCTACGGCTGCCTGTTTAAATAACCTTGGCCCCGGCCTGGGCGAGGTTGCGGCTAACTTTGGCTCTATTCCTGAAAGCAGCAAGTGGATTCTGATCGTGGCGATGGTATTTGGCCGGCTGGAAATATTCACCTTGCTGGTGCTATTTACCCCGGCCTTCTGGAAAGATTAAATAAAGATAGCACTAACCTGAAACAGCTTTTCCACTTCAACGATGTGCTTTTTATCTACCATAAACAAAATAATGTGATCATTGGTTTCAATAACGGTGCTGTCGTGGGCAATAACCACTTCATCGCCGCGCACAACAGCGCCAATAGTGGTACCCGGTGGCAGTTTAATGCTGCCGATAGCTTTACCCACCACTTTGCTGGTATTGCTGTCGCCATGGGCAATAGCTTCAATGGCCTCGGCAGCGCCGCGGCGTAGCGAGTATACGTTTACGATATCACCACGGCGGATATGGGTTAACAACGCAGAAATTGTGGCTTGTTGCGGCGATACGGCAATATCCACTTCGCCGCCTTGCAGTAAATCGACATAGGCACCGCGTTTAATTAGCACCATGGTTTTTTGTGCGCCCATCCTTTTGGCCAGCATGGCCGACATGATATTGGCTTCATCGTCGTTGGTAACGGCGATAAACACGTCTACCTGCTCAATGTTTTCTTCTTCCAGCAGCTCTGGGTCTGAGGCGTCACCGACATACACCACGGTATTATCCAGCGCGCTGGACAAAAACTCGGCGCGCTCTTTGCCACGCTCAATTAACTTAACGCTGTGGGTTTTTTCCAATGCCCGTGCCAGGCCAAAACCCACATTACCACCACCGGCGATCATAATGCGGCGGTAGCTGCGCTCCAGCTTTTGCAGCTCGCTCATTACCGCGCGGATATGCTTGGTAGCGGCGACGAAAAAGACTTCGTCGTCGGCTTCAATAATAGTCGTACCCAGCGGTTTAATCGCGGTGCCGCGTCGGTAAATAGCAGCTACCCGGGTTTCAATATTCGGCATATGTTCTTTTAACGCCGACAACGCATGGCCAACCAGCAAGCCGCCATAATAAGCTTTAACCGCCACCAGGCTCACCTTGCCACCGGCAAACTCCACCACCTGTAAGGCGCCGGGGTAGTCAATTAAGCGGCGGATATAATTGGTAACCAGGGCTTCTGGCGCAATAAAATGATCGACCGGCATATCGTCTTTATGAAACAGCTGATCGCGGTATTTCAGGTACTGATTGGTGCGGATGCGGGCAATCTTAACCGGTGTATTAAACATACTGTAGGCGACCTGGCAGGCGACAATATTCACTTCGTCACTGTTGGTTACTGCCACTATCATGTCGGCATCTTCGGCACCGGCTTTTTTCAGAATATCGGGGTGCGAACCATGGCCATGTACTACCTGCAAATCGTAACGATCCTGCAGGGCACGCAGCTTGTCTGCATTGCTATCAACAATGGTGATATCGTTTTGCTCACCTACCAGGTTTTCTGCCAGTGTGGCACCAACCTGACCTGCACCCAGAATAATTATTTTCATGCTTTCTCGTTGTTGGTCATTTTTTTCAGCCTGGCATAGAAAAAGCCGTCCATGTCCTGTTCGCCGGGTAGCAGCTGCCAGCCGTATTGCTGATTTGCATGCTGCTGTGGCAACCTATCCAGCTTAGCATCGCTGTGCTGCTGTAAAAACTGTTCAATTTGCTCGCTGTTTTCTGCAGGCAAAACACTGCAGGTCGCATAAAGCAGCGTGCCACCCGGCGCCAGCAGGCTCCAGCATTGGCGTAAGATACGCTGTTGCAATTCAGCCAGTACTGCGATATCAGCCTTTTTACGCAGCCAGCGGATATCCGGATGACGGCGGATCACACCGGTGGCCGAGCAGGGCACATCCAGCAAAATGCGGTCAAATAATTTGCCTTGCCACCAGCTGTCGGGTTCAGCGGCATCAGCGGCAATAACATTAGCGTTTAAGCCCAAACGGGCCAGATTTTCATGCACCCGCAGCAGGCGTTTGGTTTCTTTATCCAGCGCAGTAAGTTCAGCTTCAGGTGCCAGTTCCAGTATATGGCAGGTTTTACCGCCTGGGGCGCAGCAGGCGTCCAGAATATGCTGGCTGCTGTTTACATCAAGCAAGCTGGCGGCATATTGCGCTGCGGCATCCTGCACTGAGAACCAGCCTTCGGCATAGCCGGGCAGGGAGGTAACATCCTGTGCCTGCGCCAGTTTAATTGCAGCCGGTAAACCGGCTACTGGCCGGGTGTATTCAATACCTTGGCGGGTTAGCGCGGCGGCATAGTCTGTCGGGTTAATTTTGCTGATATTTACCCGCAACCATAATGGTGCTTTTTGCTGGTTGGCATCAAGTATCTGTTGCCACTGTTGTGGATAAGCCTGTTGCAGTGCGGTAATCAGCCAGCCAGGATGATTAAGCTGTACCGCGGCTGGCGCAGTGGCGAAGTTAAATAACTCAGGTTGGCGCTGCACATTACGCAGCACACCGTTAATCAGCTTAGTCAGTGACTGGCCTTTTAATTCACGTGCGGCGTCAACGGTTTCACTGATAGCGGCATGGTCTGGTATGCGCATAAACTTAAGTTGGTAAATACCCACATACAGCAAGAACTGCAAAGGGCGCAGTTGCTTGATCAGCGGTTTACTCATTAGCTGGCCGCAAACGGCTTCAAGTTGTGGCAGGTAGCGCATTACGCCAAAGCAAATTTCCTGCAACAAGGCTTTATCCAGTGGGTTATCCAGCAGTGCCTGCGCTTTGGGCAGCACCTCAGACAATGACATGCCCTGATCGACCACATCAAAGCAACTGCGTGCAGCAAGCACGCGAACGTTATAGCTCATAGCACCTGGCCAATAATTGTACCGGGGCTTAGCCAATCAGCGCGGCCATTTAAAAAATCGGCGGCGGCCATGGCTTTTTTACCTGGCGGCTGTAGCTGGGTAATAAGCAATGCGCCTTCAGCACAGGCAATGCGGATACCGTGTTTATCGGCACTTAATATTGTACCTGCGGCTTTATCGCTGTTGCTGCTTTGTGCGCTTGCTTGCCACACCTTAATGCTGCCTTGTGCCAGTGTAAAATAGCTGACCGGCCAGGGGTTAAAGGCTCTTATTTCACGCTGTAGTGCAGAGGCTGGTTTGTTAAAGTTGAGCAGGGCTTCGTCTTTATGCAGCTTTTCGGCGTAACTGGCTTGGCTGTTATCCTGTATTTGCGCCTGTTGCTGCAGTGCCGGTAAGTTGGCCAATGCAGCCAGCAGAGCTTTGGGGCCCAGTATGGCTAGCTTGTCGTATAAAGAGGCGCTGGTATCAGTATCGTCAATATCACAACTCACCGTGCTTAACATGGCGCCGGTATCAAGGCCGGCATCCATTTGCATAATGGTTACGCCGGTTTGAGCATCACCGGCCCAGATGGCGCGCTGAATTGGCGCAGCACCGCGCCAGCGCGGCAGTAAAGAGCCGTGTACATTAATACAACCAAGGCGGGGAGTATCCAGTACGGCTTGTGGCAAAATTAAGCCATAGGCAACAACAATCATTAAATCAGCGTTTAGTGCGGCCAGCTCTTGTTGTGCCGGGGCTTTTTTCAGTGATTTAGGTTGATATACGGCCAGGTTATGCTGCAAGGCTAACTGTTTCACTGCGCTGGGTTGCAATTGCTGGCCACGGCCGGCTGGCCGGTCTGGCTGGGTGTAAACGGCGATAACCTGATGCCCTGCATCTAACAGAGCTTGCAGATGGCGCGCCGCAAAATCGGGCGTGCCAGCAAAAATAATACGTAAAGGAGTGGTCACTGTATATCCTGTTTAAAGGGCGTGGCGCTGTGCCAGTTTGGCTTCTTTTTCCAGCTTCTTCCGGATCCGCTCACGCTTTAACGGCGACAGATAATCGATAAACAATTTGCCGACCAGATGGTCCAGCTCGTGTTGCAGGCAAATTGCCAGCAGGCCATCGGCATTTAATTCAAACCAATCGCCGTTTCTGTCTTGCGCCTTCACTGTTACTTCGGCCGCACGCTCTACTTTGGCGTAGTTTTGTGGCACAGACAAACAGCCTTCTTCATAGCTGGTTTCGCCACTGCGGGCGATAATTTCCGGGTTAATAAACACCATGGGGTCGTTACTGTCTTCAGAGAGATCAATAACCACCACGCGCAGATGCACATTAACCTGCGTAGCGGCCAGGCCAATACCATTTTCGTCGTACATGGTATCGAGCATATCGTCGACCAGTTGTTGGATCTCTGACGTAACCGCTGCAACAGGTTTTGCTACTGTGCGAAGCCTTTCATCCGGGTAATGTAAAACATGTAAAACTGCCATAACACCTACAAAATTATGCTTTGTTTCAAAGGTTGTGATATGTTTTAATTTTAGCCATTAATCCGCTGTATTAACAGCTTAGTGTGCAATAATTACAACAAGAACGAGCTCAAGGATGCCGGCATGCTGAAAAAATTCGCTGCTATTGTCACTCTGGTGGTTATGAGTGGCTTTTTTAATGTGTTTGCCGATGTATTAAAAATTCGCGACGATGCTCCTGCCAGTTATGTTGTTAAGAAAGGCGATACGCTGTGGGATATCTCCGCTTTGTACCTGAGTGAGCCCTGGTTATGGCCACAGCTGTGGCAGATGAACCCCCAGGTTGACAACCCGCACCTGATATTTCCCGGTGATACGTTAACACTTACTTATGATGCACAGGGCCGGCCTCGTCTGGCAGTAAATAACAAGGTAAAACGCTTATCACCTACCGCCCGTAAAACGGTAAAAAGCGCCGATGCGGTGTCTACCTTACCGCTAAGTATGATTCGGCATTATCTGACGTTTGAACAATCGTTGTTGGATGAACAAATTCAGGCTCTGCCTTATATCCTCGGTTCTAATGCCAACGTAAAAAACTCGGTAAGTGACCATATTATTTATGCGAAAGGTGTACTGGACAGCGGTGCCTCTTATGGCGTGTACCGTAAAGGCAAACCTTATTTTGATCCGGAAACTGAAACCGTATTAGGTTATGAAACTACGCTGGTAGCTACCGCGCGGGCGTTTCGGCCCGGCCATGATGCAACTGAAGATAAACCGGCCGAAGCATCATCACTGAACGTGCTTAGCGTTAAGCGCGAAATTAAACAGGGCGATCGCCTGATGCCAGCGCTGGAGGGGCAGGCGTTACCGGCGTTTTTTGTGATGACTAAACCGGAGTTTGATATCACCGGAACCATTATCGATACTACGTCTAACCTGCGTGAGTTTTCCAAGTGGGATATTGTGGTGTTAAATCGTGGGGCATTGCAGCAGTTAAAGGCCGGCCATATGGTAGGTATTTACCGCAACTCGCCAATGGTGGTCGATAGCCCGGATGGCCCGGTATACATTGAAGACGCCAGTAAATTGCAGAAAATGTTCAAAAACTTTGGCGATACCACTATTACCTTGCCAAGAGAAAAAGTGGGTGAGCTGATGGTATTTAAAGTATCTGAGCGCACCAGTTTTGCTATTGTCACTAAAACACAACGTCCAATCCGGGTTGGAGATTTAATCGCTAACCTGTAACTCAATAAGTATGGAGCCAGTTTGTCATGGAGGATCTTTGCAACTGGCTCGCTTTAGCCACTGTGCATGGCCTTGATGGCCTGAAGTTCCAACGTCTGAGCGAGCAAATATCGGTTACCGAGCTGGTAAAATTACCGGCCAGTACCTTAAGAGACATTGGTTTTACCGAACGTCAGGCGCATATACTGGCTTATGAGTCAAAAGCCAAAGTGGATAGTGCGTTACAATGGCTGGCGCAGGCCGATAATCATCATGTTGTTACTTATCTTGACCCACGCTATCCGGCATTATTAAAGCAAACCAAACAGCCGCCTTTGCTATTGTTTGTTAAAGGTAACCCGCAGATCCTGGCACAGCAGCAACTAGCTATGGTGGGTAGCCGTCAGCCCACGCCAACCGGGCGTAAAGTGGCGCAAAGTTTCGCGGCTGAATTGTCGCAACAGGGTTATGTTATTACCAGTGGTATGGCGCGCGGTATTGATAGCGAAAGCCACAAAGGCGCGTTGCAGGCAGGTGGCTTAACCATAGCCGTGTTGGGCCATGGTTTAAAGCAGGTATATCCTGCTTCCAATAAAGCGCTGGCAGAAGCGATAACTGAGCAGGGCGCTCTGGTGTCAGAGTATTTTCCTGATGTATTGGCGCGGGCAGAGTGGTTTCCGCAACGTAACCGCATTGTGGTTGGTTTAAGTATTGGCACCATAGTGGTAGAGGCGGGCTTAAAAAGTGGTACTTTAATCAGTGCTAATCTGGCGGCCGAATATAGCCGCGATGTATTTGCGGTGCCCGGTTCAGTGTATAGCCCGCAGTCGGCGGGTTGCCATGCGCTAATTCAACAAGGCGCTAAACTGGTGACAAGTGTGGCCGATATACTGGAGGAATGGAGCTTTTTTCAGAAAAGTTGTCTAACAACTGAGCCTGAATCAGAAAAAAGTACTGAAACAGACTTGTTTGCCCGCCAGTTGTTGGCTAACGTAGGAGATGAAGTTACCGCAGTTGATTTGATTGCACAGCGCGCCGGGTTGGCGATAGCTGATGCAACTATAGCGCTGTTACAGCTGGAGTTAGCTGGTGAAGTAGCAGCAGTTCCCGGTGGCTACATTAGAGTGAGGAGTGCCTGAGTATGTTTGATATCCTCGTTTACCTGTTTGAAAATTATATCCACAATGAATCTGACATTTACGTTAACCATGCTGATCTGACCAAAGAGTTAAGCCGGGCGGGTTTTCATGACGACGATATCTTCAAAGCGCTAAAGTGGCTCGACAACCTGTCTGCGCTGCAGGAAAGTCATGTTAAGCCTTATTTGTCCAAAGGCACCTCTAACGCTACCCGTATTTATTGCGCGGCGGAATTGGCTAAAATGGATGTAGAGTGCCAGGGCTTCTTGCTGTTTCTGGAACAAGTTAATGTGCTGGACGCCGTTACCCGCGAGATGGTTATCGACAGGGTAATGGATCTGGACAGTAACAGCATTAGCCTGGAAGATTTAAAATGGGTGGTACTGATGGTGCTGTTTAATGTACCTGGCCATGAGAATGCCTATGCCCAAATGGAAGATTTAATTTTTGATGAACCTGAAGGGCCGCTGCATTAAGCGGCCTTAGCCTTTATGACAGACGATTCGGCCTTGTTTGACCTGCCGCAACAGCAGCAGTTATGTCCGTTATGCCAGCAACCGCTGGCGATGAAATCAGGTAAGAACGGCCCTTTTCTTGGTTGCAGTGCTTATCCGGCCTGCAACTATATAAAAGCCTTACACCAGCATGAAACCAGCATCGTAAAAGTGCTGGATAGCGAAGCCTGCCCGCAATGCGGCAATGCACTGGCGGTAAAGAACGGCCGGTACGGCATGTTTATTGGCTGTACCGATTATCCGCGCTGTAATTTTGTGGTGCATGAGCATGGCGAACAAACGGACGCAGAACGGCTGGCGTGCCCCAAGTGTAAACAGGGCCAGCTGACCGAGCGGGTAAATAAGTTTGGTAAAGCGTTCTGGGGCTGTGACAACTATCCCAAATGCAAGTTTCTGCTAAATGACAAACCGGTTGCTGGCGCCTGCGTAGCTTGTTATTTTGCTTTACTGGTAGAAAGAAAAGGCGTGTTGTACTGCGCAGATAAAAAGTGCGGAGAAAAACAGCCGGCAGTTTAAGCTACCGGCCAGCACATCAGTTTAACCGTGCTGCCATTTGAGCCAGCTCGGGAAAAGCCGCCTCAGGCAATAGCGCGATTAATTGCTCAAAACGTTGCTTTAGTTGGGCATTGTCTGTCGCGGATAAATTAATATGGCCCATTTTGCGACCGGCGCGTTTGCTTTTACCGTACCAGTGTAAATGCAACCCTGGCAGCGCCAGTATTTGCTCCGGCACTGTGTCTTCGCCAAGAATATTTACCATCAAACTCGGGCGCAGTAAGGCGGTACTGCCAAGCGGTAAGCCGCAGACGGCGCGTAAGTGCTGCTCAAACTGACAGACATCAGCGCCTTGCTGGGTCCAATGGCCGGAGTTATGCACCCTTGGTGCAATTTCATTTACCAGCAGCTCACCGTTAACATCAAAAAACTCTATCGCCAGTACGCCAACGTAATTCAGCTGGTTTGCCACCGCAGTAAACATTTGTTGTGCTTGTTGTTGCAACTGTTCATTACCGGCTACCGCTAAAGACACGCTAAGCACACCGTTGACATGGTGGTTTTCGGTCAGCGGATACACCTGCACTTCACCTTTGCTATTGCGGGCACCTATCAATGAAACTTCACGCTGAAACGGAATAAACTGTTCAGCAACAATTGCCTGTTTGCTGTCGGCAGCCAGAAAAGCACTAATATCCTGCCACAATGCTGCGGCCTGTTCAGCTTGCTTTAACCGCCACTGGCCTTTACCGTCATAACCGGCCAGTGCGCTTTTAAATACCAGCGGTAAGCCCAGCTTGCTGATCGCCGCTGTAAAATCGGCTTCGTTATTAATAATGTGATAACTGGCAGAGCGTACACCGGCGCTGTCCAGCAATTGTTTTTCTAACCGGCGATCGCCGCCGGCTTTAATGGCAGTTTCGCCCGGAAAAAACTTACCGCTTTGCTGGCACTGCGCCAGTACTGGCAGCGGAATGTGTTCAAACTCGGCAGTCACCACATCGGCATCAGCTATGGCATTGGCCAGGCCTTTACCCAAATTTTGCTGCGTCAGCGGGTGCACTATGGCGTCATTGTTCACATCATAAGCGCTGATGCTGATATTCAGCGGTGCACCGGCCAGCGCCATCATCCGCGCCAGTTGGCCGGCGCCCAATACTAATACCTTCATAACGGCACCTGTGACGGGTCGGGCTGGCTTAATACCATATCGGTTTGCGCCTGACGAAAGGCATCAATTTTTGTCATCAGCTCCACGCTGTTTGTCGCCAGAATTTGCGCTGCCAACAGGCCGGCATTAGCGGCACCGGCATCGCCAATGGCTAGGGTGCCTACTGCTACGCCCTTGGGCATTTGTACAATAGACAGCAAAGAGTCTAAACCTTTCAGGGCTTTAGATTGCACCGGCACACCCAGTACCGGCAGGCTGGTAAAAGCAGCGGCCATGCCGGGTAAATGCGCAGCACCACCGGCCCCGGCAATAATAACCTTTAAACCGCGGCTGGCGGCTGCACTGGCATAATCAGCTAATAACTGAGGTGTACGATGTGCGGAAACAACTTTGGTTTCATAGGCAATACCGAATTTATCCAGCATATCAGCGGCGTGCTTCATAGTAGGCCAGTCTGAGGTTGAACCCATGATGATGCCAACTTGCATTGTTGTTTCCTTCTGTACGTGATGAACTAAAAGCGTGAAGGCGCTATTATAGCCAGTTGCGCAACTGAAGAAAATTTTAACTGTGTTTTTCGTCTAATTATCCGGAGTAGTAGCAACAAATGGCAGAACAGCAGCTGGTTTTACAGGCCTTGCAACAAGGTGGCGTTATCGCTTACCCCACTGAAGCCGTTTACGGTTTAGGTTGCGACCCGGATAACGAGGCGGCGGTAATGGCGCTGCTGGCGATTAAACAGCGGCCGGTGGAGAAGGGACTGATCTTAATTGCCGCTAACTATTCGCAGTTACTGCCCTATGTGGATGACAAAGCCATACCACCGGAAAAGCGCTACCAGATATTTTCCAGCTGGCCGGGCCATATCAGTTGGGTGTTGCCAGCCAGCAAAACGGCGCCTAAGTGGCTTACCGGTCAGTTTGACAGCATTGCCGTGCGGGTCAGTGCGCATCCGGTGGTGCAGCAGTTATGCAGTGCTTATGGCAAACCGCTGGTATCAACCAGTGCTAATTTATCCGGCCAGCCGGCTATCACCGACAAAGCTGAGCTGGAGCAAAGCCTCGGCGATAAGTTGTCTGCTATTATGCCGGGACCTTTGGGTGGTGCCACACAACCCAGTCAAATTCGTGATGCCTTAAGTGGCAATATAGTAAGGAGTTAAGGTGACCAACAGCCAACCTCAGCATCATCTGGCAGCCGTGCAACAGTTTTTACAGCAGTTGCAGGACAATATCTGCACTGCACTGCAGCAGGCAGATGGTAGCGCACAATTTGTTGAAGATGCCTGGCAGCGGCCTGAAGGCGGTGGCGGTAAAAGTCGCGTGCTAACCGGCGGGAAGGTATTTGAGCAGGCCGGGGTAAATTACTCGCATGTGTTTGGTGCCAATATGCCTGCGTCGGCTACCGCACACCGGCCGGAGCTGGCAGGGCGCAGCTTTAATGCCTGTGGTGTGTCGTTGGTGATCCATCCGAATAACCCTTATTTGCCTACTACTCATGCCAATGTGCGGTTTTTTATTGCCGAAAAAGCCGGTGAAGCGCCGGTGTGGTGGTTTGGCGGCGGTTTTGATTTAACACCTTATTACCCGTTCGAAGACGATGTTGTGCATTGGCACCAAACGGCTAAAAAAGCAGTCGACCCCTTTGGCGCCGAATATTACCCGGCCTATAAAAAGTGGTGCGACGAGTATTTCTACTTAAAGCACCGCGGCGAAACCCGTGGTGTTGGTGGGCTGTTCTTTGACGACTTAAATGCGCCGGGCTTCGAGCAAAGCTTTGCCCTGATGCGTGCTGTGGGTGAGGCCTTTATTCCGGCGTATTTGCCGATAGTTGAAAGGCGCAAAAACACGCCGTACGGTGAGCCTGAGCGCCAGTTCCAGCTGTACCGCCGTGGCCGTTATGTTGAATTTAATCTGGTGTACGACAGGGGTACTTTATTTGGCTTGCAAAGCGGCGGCCGCACCGAGTCGATTTTAATGTCAATGCCGCCGTTGGTGCGCTGGCAATATGGCTATCAGCCAGAGCCCGGCAGTGCAGAATCGCTATTGTATCAACGCTATCTTAAACCGCAGGACTGGTTAAAGCTTCAGGCTTAACAATTAATCATATGGCTCGCCAGTTGGCCTATCGACTGGCGAATACCATCACGCAACAGCTTATTCTCCACCACTTCATCCAGCGCTGTATCCATACAAAACATCCACTGATCACGCAGTTTTTCATCTACCGGAAAAGGCAGATGCCGGGCGCGAAGGCGAGGGTGGCCGTATTGCTGCTCGAACAATGGCGGGCCGCCAAGCCAGCCGGATAAAAACTGGAAAAACTTCTGCCGGATAGTATCCAGCGGTAGTGGGTGGATAGCGTACAGCTCAGCCGCCTGCGGTGCGGTTTCCATTACATCGTAAAAGCGATTGGCCAGCTTGCGGACTGTATCTTCACCGCCCAGCATGGCGTAGGGCGTTTGCTCCGGTGTAGGATGTGGCTTGCTATTTGCTGTGGTTTTATTAAAAATCATCTGTATTAACTTCTTGATGGACATAATTTGTGGACCGTTATGCAGTATTCGGTAATCCGATAGGCCACTCAAAGTCGCCCTTTATTCATGCTCAGTTTGCTGCCGCATTGGGCGAACAACTGCAATACGACGCCATTTTAGCACCGCTTGATGGCTTTGCCGACAGCTGGCACAGCTTTGTCGCCGCCGGCGGTAAAGGCGGCAATGTCACTGTGCCGTTTAAAGAGCAGGCGTATCAACTGGCTGACGTATTATCACAGCGGGCAAAACAAGCCGGCGCGGTCAACACGCTGTATTTGAATAGCGCAGGTAAACTCTGCGGCGATAATACCGACGGTATTGGCCTGGTGGCTGATTTGACACGACTTGGCGTTACGCTTAATGGCATAACTGTATTGCTGCTCGGTGCCGGCGGTGCCAGTCGCGGTGCCATTGGCCCATTGTTGGATGCCGGTGTTAAGCAGCTGGTGCTGGCTAACCGTACGGTCAGTAAAGCGCAAGCTATCGCGGCTAATTTCGGTGCGCATGTTAGGGCTTGTGGTTATGCCGATATACCATCGCAACCTTATCAGCTGGTGATTAATGCCACTTCATCCGGCTTAAGCGGTGAGCGGCCGTTAATCGCCGCGCAGCATTTACAGCACTGCCTGCTTGCTTATGACATGTTGTACGGCGCTGCGCCAACACCATTTTTGCAATGGGCAAAAGCTGAAGGTGTACCGCAGCAAGCAGATGGCTTGGGTATGTTATTGTCACAGGCGGCCGAAGCCTTTTATATCTGGCGCGGTAAAAGGCCAGATATCACGCCAGTGTTAGCTTTACTTAAACAGCAGCTAAGCGGCAACTGAGCCAATGAACCAGCAACTTATCTTTAATAATGATTTTGCCTTTGATGCAACCCGGCAGGCTGTCAGCTTTAGCTGTCTGGTCAGTGGTTTAAAGGTGCGGTGTTTTATTGCATTGCCGGCAGAGCAAACGCCAGCGGTATTTCTACCGCAAGTTAAAGCAGACGCCTTTAATTGGGAAGACTGCGCTGAACAGGCGATAGCCGACGACGCATACAATGCCGCAGGCGAAATCTGGCTTTAAGCTTCTGCCAGATACTCGTTTTTCAATACTACATAGTTCGCTGCTGACTCCGCTAAAAAAGCTTTTTCAGCTTCATTTAACGGCCGTGCCTGTTTTACCGGGCTACCGACATATAAGTAGCCACTCTGCAGCCGCTTACCCGGTGGCACTAAACTGCCGGCGCCGATAATCACTTCGTCTTCTACTATTACGTCGTCCATCACTATAGCGCCCATACCCACCAGAATACGGTTACCTAGCGTGCAGCCATGCAGCATTACTTTGTGGCCAACGGTAACGTCTTCGCCGATAATCAGTGGTGAGCCGGCTGGTTTGCCGCGGCTTGGCCGCGATAAATGCAGCACCGAACCATCCTGTATATTAGTGCGGGCACCAATACGGATATAGTTCACATCACCGCGCGCAGCTACTAAGGGCCAGATACTGACATCTTCAGCCAGTTCAATATCGCCAACCAGCACGCTGGATTCATCTATATATACCCCTGACGCCAGTTTCGGCGTTATACCTTTATAAGCTCGTATCGTCATAATGTCCTCCAATGCTGCGTTATTATGCAGTAAATGTACTAAAAAAGCGCTTTTCGACCAATTTTTCTGCGAACGATCTTAAAAGTACAAGTTTTCTCAAATAACCGCTTGCAGGTATTCCAAAAGGCCCTATAATGCGCGCCATGCCACGGGGTGCTGCAGTTTGGGTGTCTCGGGTGAGTTAAAACGGTTCGCAAAAATCTTTCAAAAAGACGCTTGACAGACCCGCTTAAATCACTAAAATGGCGCCCTCGCTTCACGGTGGTGTTTAACGCGGTGAAAAGAGAAAAGAAGTCTGGTGTGACGATGCGTTTTTAAATGAAGAATCATCGTCACGCTTGACTTAAAAACTGGGAAGTGTAACATACGCCTCCCGCTTTGAGAGTTCAAAGCACGCTCTTTAACAATTCGCAATCAATCATCTGTGTGGGCACTTATGATGGATTTCACAAAATGAAATTTATCGGTTGAGTG
>NZ_FNXF01000004.1 GCF_900108485.1 Rheinheimera pacifica
TGAGGGATTTAAAGGTAAGCAAGTCAGTGATTTACTGGACGTGATTGAAGATCGCTACGAGCAACGCAGCACGATCATCGTCAGTCAGTTACCGGTCTCAGAATGGTACGGTCTGATGGATAACCCGACTGTCGCAGATGCGCTATTAGACAGAGTGATCCACAACGCCCACCGACTAGAATTAACAGGTGAGTCACAACGTAAAAAAACACTGGTTCAGGGTGAAGAAGTCGGGTAAAAAGAGAGCATAAACGAAGGTCAGATCATGCTGGCCGGATCACACCGAAACGCCTGGCCGGATGAAACCGGAACAGGTGGCCGGACAAACCGAAATACGCAGTTATACCTGAATATGAAAAATTACCGAGTTGTAGATAATACCGAAATCCCTAAGCAAAACCTTTTTAAGGGGTTTGCTTTTAGAAATAACGAAGTTAAAGAGCACATTACCTGGTACAGGTGGGTATATCTGTGCTTTATTGAGGTGCTGTTTGGTGAAGAGCTTATCGAGAGTTTGGTTACAACATCTTCAGTCAGAAACTTTAATTCTAATAGGTATGAATCGGATGAGTATGGTGTTGCTATGCACCTATCGATGCATGTACCCAGTGGTATGTGGTCAAATCTATTCAGGAAATCAATAATTGAGGTTTTGTTCTACAAGTATTTTTTGCAGTACATTCTTATCGAACCACGGGAAGACTACGATAAGAATGATGATAAAAGAGTGATTGAGTGTACAAGGACGCGGTTTTCTGTATTCAAACCGAAGCTTTGGCAGGTTATCGCCTTTCGCCGCGTATATCTATTTTCTTGGCTAATTATTAACTTGGCGATCGACGTATTGGTCTACCTTGCTTCTTCAAACTTAAGCGCCGCAATACTTTCGGCGTTAATTGTAGAAGCTGTCCGGCGTATCGCAAAGGTTTAACAATTGCCATCAAATACTTGCCTGTTGGGCGCTCCTCGCAGCAAGTTGCTGGCATTTGTGGCGGGCCTTATAAGTTCAAGGAAGCATTGTGAGTAAGCCAAAGAAGATTATTGATAATCCTACAAGTGCAGAAATGTTAAAGCAGTTAGAGGCGTTTGATAGCCTGGAGAGTCTATACAAGGCTTTTCCGTTTGCTCGTAAGCTCTTTCCTAAAATGGAAGACGCCTTCAATGAGTTCAAAAATATTAAAAAACAAGCAGAAATATTAAAGGCACCTGACCAGTTCAATGAACGTTTTACGGATCTGGGTTGGATCGCATATGAGTCAATGAATACGGACGTGATGCAGAAAGCAATAAATATTCATGATGCTGAAGGGAAGGAAGCGGCGGAAAAATTCTTAGCCGACTCATATGACGAAAAAACATTAAAGTGGGGGATCTTACGATTTAATGGAAATCGTGATTTTAGAAAAAGAGTAAGGCTTGCGGAATTGGCCGAAGAGGATTACTTAGCTGGTAGATATCATGCGTGTATACCGTTATTGCTGAGTTTGCTTGATGGTCTCGTAAACGATGTTTCGAAGCATGTAGGCTTTTTTGCTGAGAACGTCGATCTGACAGCTTGGGATTGCATTGCGGCTCATGAGTCAGGCCTTCAAACACTAGCTTCAATTTTCACTAAAGGTAGAAATAAGACTAATGAAGAAGCTATATCTATTCCGTACAGAAATGGGATCCTTCATGGTCGAGAGTTAGCCTTTGATAATAAATTAGTGGCAGCAAAGTGTTGGGCTGCTCTCTTTGCCGTGAGAGACTGGGCTGGAGCACTTGATGATGGAAAAAAGGAGCCAAAACCAAAAGAAGAAGTAACTTGGAAACAGTTATTTAAGCAAATTTCTGAAACAAACCTTATGAAAAAATCGATTGAAGAATGGAAGCCAAGAATATCTGAGGATATTCCATACCTGCCCTTTGAAGGAGATATTTCTAGTCTGCCTGAAAATACACCTGAACATGCAGTGGCTGACTTTTTAGATCATTGGTGCAATAAGCGATTTGGTCTCATCGCCGATGCCCTTCTATACTTTACCGATACTCCTAAGGGCAAAAAAGCTGGCATGGCACGGCAAGACTTTGGGAAGCATGTACCGGTTTCGTTCAAAGTATTGGGTGTAGATGACCAAGCTGCTGCAGTTACTCAAGTAATAGCAGAGCTATGTTTTGAAGTTGACGGTCAAAAAAAGTTTAAAGAAGTTTCGGTACGCGTAATATACCAAGACTTAGAAAATAATCCTTCGGTCTGGTCTACTCCCGGTGGGCACTGGAGGATAGTTCAAAATTCTTTCTCTGACATCATATATGGGCTCGCCTTATAACATATATAAGCCTACTCGGTATCAATAGGTAAAACCGCTGTTCTAACCGCGTTAGCAGCCAGATCGCTGTCCATCAGCAAGACAGACTGCTTCATCTGTCATCAAGGCGGACGATTGCTCAGCGGGTTAACTTGTATTTTCCTATCGGAGTAGCAAATTCTAAACGATGAGTGGCTTCAATGAGTATTTGCCAGGTAATTTCCTCATCATCCGCAGTTAACGTAAGCATATTGTCTTGCCTGGTGTAGGGGTACTGTCGGTTGCCATAGCCCTTAATAACCTCTGTTATCGTATCCGCATTAATATCAACAAAATTACCGGCTTCCAGTTGATTGACACTGCCATCATCATAAACCACTTCTGTCATTACCCAGCGGCCGAAAATATCATCACTCTCGCTGGCATTGCTGCAGGAAGACAAGACTAAAGCGAATAGGGTTAGTACAACCATATTCTTTATTTGTGCCACAAATTTATGCATAACCTGCCGTAGTAAGGACGCTTTGCTGCCACTTTAGTGTTGGCAAAAATTATTGAAATCATATATATAAATTATCTATTTATAAACAAATAATTATCAATTTGGCTTGTCACTGGTGATTGGTTGTAAGCATACAATGGCACGCCAACTTGAATTTTATACTCCTTTGGCGTATGGTGCGCTTATGCTGACAATCATTGAATCACCGCTATTTACCAAGTTGTGGCCTGATTATTGGACTGAAGAAGAACGAGCCGAATTTGCCGCTTTTTTAGCTGCCACCCCTGAAGCGGGTGACGTGGTGCCGGGCTCCGGCGGCTGCAGGAAGATCCGCTGGTCGCGCTCAGGAGCCGGAAAACGCGCCGGAGTCAGAGTGATTTACACGACTCGACTTAAAAGCGGGGCTTTGGTGTTGTTAGTTATTTACGCCAAGAGTGCGCTGGAGAATATCCCGGCTCACTTGCTGAAACAAATAGCACAGGAGATGGGCAATGCCGATTGATGAAAAAGAGCTGCTGAAAAGAGATGCTGGCCGCAATATTGGCGAAGAGCTGCTGCTGGCGATCCGTGATGTTAAAGCTGGCAGAATTGGCCAAAGCTATGCTGTTGAACCCAATGAAATTATCGCCACGCGGCTGAAGTGCGGCTTGTCACAAACGCAATTTGCTAAGGCATTGCATATTTCACCACGCACATTACAGCAGTGGGAGCAGGGTAGGCGTCAGCCATCAGGCGCAGCTGAAACCTTGCTGAAAATTGTGTCGAAATACCCGCAAATACTAGAAGAAGTAATGGCTTGAACTGGAATAGTTGCGAATAATTGCGGCAGGATAAAAACTAAATAGCCTAAGCAGCTTTAACTTTGAACTGCCCGTAAATTATACCCCCCAATTATCTGAGCGAATAAACTTAGACAACACAGCCTGGTGTTGCTGTGCCCACAGGCTTATTGCCTGGCTGTCATCAGTGGTTATCTGTTCAATAAAAGCACTGGATAGCGCCTGGGTGGCGGCTTTGATCACCTGCTGCTGTGGCTGCGTATCTTTGCTGCCACGCCAGCCTGAAAAAATATTGTGGCTGCCTGAGCTAAACACCGCCAGCACTTTGTAGCTACTGGCCATGGCGTTATACAAGTCATATCTGTCTTGCGGCGATGAATAAAAACCCGGTACCCGAATTTCATCTTCGGTGGTAGTGATATGCAAAGTAGGGATGTTAACTTCAGCCAGCACTTTATCCAGTGGCTGATCATTATAAAAAGGCGGGGCTGAAATTAGAATGGCCGCTTTGATGCGGTCATCTTTCAGGCTGACCAGGGCGCCGTTTTGCTCCACTTGGGCACCGCTTAGTAACATTGAGGTATTCGCACCATACGAGTGGCCGGCCATCACAATAGTTTGGTTATCAAAATCAGCGGCATGGGTTGACGCTAATATCTGGTCTAAAGCAAACTTCACATCCTGAACTCTGGCTAAGGCTTCGGTTGAATCAGCCGCGTCCATCAAGCGAAAGGGTAGCGTGAGCCTGCTGCCCCGCCAGACTTTTCGATCACTGCCATCATGCTGCACATGTAAGCTGGCATAGCCCTGACTGGCCCAATACTGGCCCAGGTAAGCGTAACGCTCTTTCGAACCCCCTAAGCCATGAGAAAATACAACTAATGCTTTGGCTTTTTGCTGACGCGCAGGTTTAAATAGCAAAGCGGGCACAACCCGATCTCTGCTTTGGTCAAGCCAGTTAAAACTGATTTCTTCAATATTCAGCCACAAGCGCTCAGTAACTTCTGCCGAGTATTTTACCGAGGGCAAATTCAGTTGCTGTTGCCAGACAACATTATCGGCTACCGGTTTTTGCGCGCATCCGATTAAAGAGATCAGCAAAGCAACAATAAATGCGGCTGCGCCTGATGCTTTAATGATGATATGAGATCGCATAAAAATTCTCTTTTCTAAAACCGAGCCAAAACTAACCCGCTTAATACGCTGAAAAGTGGTTTAGGGTTTGGTTTCAGGTTATTCCACGCTAACAGTATCCGGATAAACAGTAAAAACAAGAAGCGTTAAAAAGTGGTATGTCGCTGGATAATGACAGGTTTATGCAGGAATTGGCAGATTTGACGGGGCGACGGCAGCAAATGAGGCAAAGGGGGCGGCCGGTAGGGTGGCGGAAGCAGGTTTAATTTTTATCTGACCCCAGTTATCCAGTTATCTTAGCTGTTACTCTTCTAAACAGCATGACTGTTTATTAAGTGGCGCATTTTTTCTGTTATCCACTCAGTGATTTCACTGCTCGGGCTGTCGAGGCGTTTTACTATGCCTATTTCAATTAATATATCGCTTAAAAAGTCGGTTTTTACCGCTGTTATTTGATCAACAAACCACTGCGCCCTGGCGATATGTTCCGGCACTATTGCCCAGCCCTGATTTTGCGTTACCAGCTCACAAATTAAGTAGTAACTGTCTAAATCCCAATGGTTTGGGCTTAATGCATGTTCGCGGTTCTCGCCCGAACGGTTACATAATACAAACTGCCGGTACTGCTGCAGTTGCGACAGGCTTAATACACCGGCATTGGCCAGCGGGTGCTTGTTACCGACAATCAATATTTTTTTAGAATAGCCCAAAGACTGTAAAGTCAACTCTGCTGGCAGAACGTTATTGCTGAGCATAAAACCAAGGTCGGCTTTTTGCCTGGCAATAGCCGTGGCAATGTCGTCTTGTGAGCCATTGGTAATAACCATATGGGTGTTCGGAAATAAATCGCCTACCTGAGAAAAGATAGAGTGAATGGTTTCCAGCGGTAAGGCTTCATCTATCGCGATACGCAGCGAAATGGGCTCTTTATTGGCTGCCGCCAGCGCTCTTGCATCTAAGCGCAGGCATTGGTTAAGCACAGCCCGTGCTTCGGGCAGTATTTCTTTGCCGAGTGCGGTTAAGGCCGGGAATTTCGAGCTGCGGTCAAATAATTCAAAACCTAAATCAAGTTCTAAATTAGCAATAGCGCTGCTGATGCGCGATTGCGCTTTGTGCAGCTGCCTGGCTGCTGCGGAAAAAGAACCCAGCTCGGCAGCGGTAACAAAGGCCAGTAATTGATCTAAGGTCCAGTTCATTGCTATCTCCTTAAGCGGTGCTGCTAACAGCCGTTGCTTGGTTTACACCTATCCGCTATGCGGATGATAACTAACTTTAATGTATCTTATTTTTATATATCATGCCGGTGTTTACACACTATGGGTAGCAGGTCATGCAAGTTGTAACACCGGTTCAGCCGCCACACTCTGTAGCAGGCGCATTTTGGCGTTTTGCTATGCCGTCTATCGTTGCCATGTTAGTCAGCGGTTTGTATCAAATTATTGATGGCTTTTTTGTCGGCCACTTTGTTGGTGCCAACGGGCTGGCGGGCATTAATATGGCATTACCACTGCTGGGTTTAATTATGGGCTTTGGTTTGCTGGTGGGCATGGGCGGTGGCAGCCTGTTGTCTAAATACCGCGGTGAAAACAATCTGGCAGCCACCCAGGCAACACTGGTTGCCGCGCTTGTGTTGGTGGTGTTAATTGGTTTATTCGCCACCTTGGTGTTTATTACCTTTGGTAAAAGCCTGCTAACGCTGCAAGGCGCAACCGGCATAACCATGCAAATGAGCTGGAGCTATGTGCAGATCATGTCGTTTGGTGCGCTTATATCCATTGGGGCCAGCGCTATGCCGATGCTGGTGCGCAATGATGACAGCCCGAACCTGGCAACATTGTTTATTATCGTCGGCGCTTTAACAAACATTGCGCTGGACTACCTGTTTCTGGCCCATCTTGATATGGGATTACAAGGCGCAGCTATCGCCACTTTAATTGCGCAGCTGGCCACCTGTGTGCTGTGTCTGCGATATTTTATGTCATCAAAAGCCAAAACCGCTCTGGCGATAAAGCAATGGGATAAAGCCATTGCTGGCCGTATTGTGCAGTTAGGCTCATCTAACCTGGTGATGTTTATCTATTTCAGCTTTGTTATGGCGTTTCATAACAAGCAATTTATGGCCTATGGCGATACCACGCAATTGGCGGCCTTTGCGATTGTCGGTTATTTAGCCAGCTGTTACTACTTCTTTGCCGAAGGCTTGGTAAGCGGCTTGCAGCCGCCGGTAAGCTACTACTTAGGCGCCAAACAATACCAGCGCATTACGCAAACGGTAAAACTGGCGTTTTCTGTCACGGTAGGCTCGGGTATTGCTATGGTAATACTGCTTAATCTTTTTCCGCAGCTGTTTATCGGTATCTTTACTTCAGGCAACGATGCATTACTTGAGGCAAGTAAAAACGGTATTCGGCTGCACTTGATGGCACTGTTTTTAGATGGCTTTTTGTTTATGGCTGCAATTTACTTTGTTGCCGTTGGTAAGAGTGGCCAGGCGCTGTTTGTATCCTTAGGCAATATGTTAATTCAGCTGCCATTCCTGTTTATTTTGCCAAAATTCCTTGGCATTAATGGTGTGTGGCTGGCTGTGCCGTTATCCAACATAGCCTTTGTACTGATTGTACTGCCGATGCTGTTGCTTAACCTCAAAGGCTTGAGGCAACTGCATAAGCAGCAGGGCGATACAAATAGAGTAGTGGCTAAGCATCCTACTTTTGATGCCGGTTAATTAAAGGGGGATTAACGCTTTAGTCGGAAATCAGCAGTAAATAAGCCTGGGTTACTTCGCTGATATGCGCTTCCATAGCCGCTCTGGCGCCGTCTGCGTCGCGCCGGCTGATGCACTGGTAAATTTTCTCGTGCGCCAGAATATTGGGCCCGGCTACCTGTTGCTGAATTTTTCGCGCAAATAACCGGCTTAGCTCTGAGCTTTCACGCAGTTGCCACAGCCATTCAATCATCGATTGCAGCGCGCTGTTGCGGGTAGCACTGGCAATTAACTGATGAAATTTGCCGTCATAAGCTTCAGCTTCAGTGCTTTTTTGTGCCTGTACCAGCAGCGTCATCTGTTGCAGGTAGGCCTTGAGTTTTTGCAGCTCTTCATTGCTGATGCGCTCAGCTGCCAGTGCTGCGGCATCGCCTTCCAGCAGTAAGCGTGCTTCCATAATTTCCAGCGGACCGGGGGCGTCGTCAGCCACTATTGAGCTTTTCAGGCCATGGCGGTTTTCTGCCGCTTTTTGCACATAAATGCCTGATCCTGGCCTAATTTCTACCAGGCCGGATACCTCCAGCGCGATCAGCGCTTCGCGTACCGTTTGCCGGCTTACGTCATAACTTTGTGCCAGATCACGCTCGGCCGGTAAGCGGCTGCCGGGAGGAAGTTCGCCGGCGCTGATCCGCCCGGCCAGTTTTTCGGCAATTTGCAGGTAAAGCCTTGCGCCTGCGGGTGTTGGGCGCTGTGGGCTGGTGTTGGGTAATGTCTGTACAGTTTTTGTCATCATGCTCTTTCAAAAAAATGGCTTTCAAAAAAATCGGCTTTCAAAAAAAATTGGCTATTCAAAAAATAGGCTTTAAAAAAAATTGGCCGGACCAATTATTTTTTATTGTAAATTGGCCTGTCCAGATGCTAGTGTCTATAAATTGGCCCGACCAATTTAGTCGGTTGGTCAGCACTATTCAAGTTTTTAGTTGAGGAACACTATGAAAATCATTGATGCCAAAGTTATTGTAACCTGTCCGGGCAGAAATTTTGTTACGCTGAAAATCACCACTGATCAGGACCTGTATGGCATCGGTGATGCCACCCTTAATGGCCGCGAGCTGGCAGTTGCCAGTTATTTGCAGGATCACCTGATCCCTTGTCTGATTGGCCGCGACGCCAGCCAGATAGAAGATATCTGGCAGTTTTTCTACCGTGGCGCTTACTGGCGCCGTGGCCCGGTGGGCATGACCGCCATCGCTGCTATTGATGTGGCGTTGTGGGATATTAAAGCCAAAGCCGCCAATATGCCGCTGTATCAGTTGCTGGGCGGTCGCAGCCGCGACGGTGTTATGGTGTATGGCCATGCCAATGGCCGGGATATTGCTGAAACGGTAGCTGAAGTGGGTAAGTATATTGAGCTGGGTTATAAAGCGATCCGCGCGCAAACCGGCATACCGGGCCTGGCCAGTACCTATGGTGTATCGAAAGATAAAATGTATTACGAACCGGCAGATAACGATTTGCCGTCAGAAAACCTGTGGTCTACCAGTAAATACCTGAACAGCGTGCCCAAGCTGTTTGAAACACTGCGCGAAACCTACGGTTATGAGCATCATCTGCTGCACGATACCCATCACCGCTTAACACCGATTGAAGCGGCACAGCTGGGTAAATCGCTGGAACCCTACAAACTGTTCTGGCTGGAAGATGCAGTACCGGCAGAGCTGCAGGAAGGTTTCCGTTTATTCCGCCACCATACCACTACGCCCATAGCTGTGGGTGAGGTGTTTGCCTCTATCCATGATTGTCAGCAACTGATCAGCGAACAGCTGATTGATTACATCCGTACCACCATAGTGCATGCCGGCGGTATTACCCATTTACGCCGTATTGCGCATTTAGCCGAGCTATACCATGTGCGTACCGGCTTCCATGGCGCTACCGACTTAAGCCCGGTAACGATGGGCGCGGCGCTGCATTTTGATACCTGGGTGCCAAATTTTGGTATTCAGGAATATATGCGCCATACCGATGAAACTGACGAAGTGTTCCCGCACGATTACCATTTTGATAATGGCTATCTGAAGGTGGGCGATACCCCGGGCCATGGTGTCGATATCGACGAAGCCAAAGCGGCGAAATACCCGTATAAACGTGCCTATCTGCCGGTAAACCGGTTAGAAGACGGCACTATGTTTAACTGGTAATGGGGTTTAACTGGTGAGAGGGTTTAACTGGTAAGCAGCCCATATTGTTGGTTAAAGCCTGCACCAGAGCCACAGATAATGCTGTTGGCACTGGTTCAGGCTTTGTTTTTTGTGTAACTTAAGCTGTTGTAAGCAGAAAGATATTTGGACAGCCAGCGGGCGCCGGTATAAAGTCGGTTAATCACGCTGCATGCTTAGTTAATCTTATTGGACGCTATGTCGAGCAAAAAACCTACCATCAAAGATGTGGCCCGGCTGGCCGGGGTATCGTTTAAAACGGTGTCACGGGTGGTCAATAACGAAGCCTGGGTCAGCGATGACATTAAAACCAGAGTGCAGGCGGTTATTGCCCAGCTAAATTATCAGCCCAACCGCACGGCGCGGCTAATGCGCACGGCGCCGTTTTCGCTGGCCTTTGTTTATGATAATCCTAACAGCCATTACGTAATAGAAATGCAAAACGGCATTTTATCGCAGTGCCGCCAGAAGGGCTTTGAACTGGTGATCCACCCGACAGATTCTCACTCTGGCCAGGTGTTGCAGGAGTTGACCACCATTATTGGTAGCAATCAGGTGGGTGGGGTGATTTTGACACCACCGTTGTCAGAAAACCGTGAACTGGTGCAGCAATTGCTGGCTCAGCAGGCCAAAGTGGTGCGTATAGTGTCAGGCTCGGCACCGCCGGATGATCTGTGCCCGACCATTTATGTCGACGATGAACAAGCCGGTTTTAACATTACCCGGCACTTGCTGGCGCAGGGGCACCGCCGTATTGCTTTTTTGGGCTATCACAAAGATCACCAGTCGTCATTGGGCCGCTATCGTGGCTATTGCGCAGCGCTGCGCGAAGCCGGCTTAACGGTGTCAGAACAACTGGTGATCACCGGTGATTTCACCTTTGATTCCGGTGTCGCTATGACCGAGCAGCTATTACAACGCGGCGACAAACCCACAGCACTGTTTGGCTGTAATGATGAAATTGCCGCCGGTGCTTTATTTACCGCCCGTATGCACCAACTTGCCGTACCGCAAGACTTATCGATAGTCGGCTTTGAAAACAGCCCGTTCTCGCGCCAAACCTGGCCAAGGTTAACCACGGTGCATCAACCCAACGCTGAAATTGCCGCCAAAGCAGCGGCCTTGTTAATTAGCCTGATGCTGGAGAATGAAACGCAAACTGCACATTGCGGCTTTGAGCTGCAGTTGGTATTGCGTGATTCTGTTTCTACTTTGTAAAAACCAATATTTCATTACTAAACAATAGCTTAAAATTTATGTCAACGTTGTCATATTTTTAATTGACAACGTTGACAGTGTGGTGCTAACTTGAATTCAGAGTGGTTAATAAATCACCGACCAGTAAACACTGGTACAAAGGCAAAGACGTTCAATAAACCATAATTGGCAACAAGAGAGCGCAGGTATGAACAGGTTGAATCAGCACAAGTTAGGTAAGAAAACAGTTCTTGCATCGATCCTGGCGTCGTTATTATTTCCGGCGCTGGCCCAGGAGCAACAGCAAAATAAAGAATCTGATGATGATCATTATGAGGTTATTTCAGTAACCTTCCGCGGTAGTTTAGTGGCGGCGGCAGATATTAAACGCCAGGATACTAAGGTAACCGACGCCATTACCACGGAAGATATCGGCAAATTTCCCAGTGAAAACATTGCTGAAGCTATTCAGCGCATTCCCGGTGTACAAATTTCTAACGTTAACGGCCGTGGCTCAACAATCAGTGTGCGCGGCCTTGGCTCGCAATATGCGCGCACCACCCTGAACGGTCAGACGATGGCCAGCGCCGATTTTACCAGTGGTTTTCGGTTTGACATTATCCAGACTGAACTGGCGTCGTTGATTGAGGTGATTAAATCACCGACAGCTGATATGGATACTGGCGGTTTATCCGGCACCATTAATATTGATACCGCTTCGCCTTTGTCATTCAGAGAGCAAAAAATTCTGCTGTCGGCCAATGGCCAGTATTCAGAATTTTCACCCAGCGGTGATGTTACACCAAAAGCCAATTTTACTTATATTGACCAGTTTGCCGACAATACCGTGGGTGTGTTGCTGAACATGGGTTATCAGCAGTTAGACGACCGGGTAGATAACCTCTGGATGGACCGCTGGTTTGTTGATGCACAGGACGATGTTACGCCGCGCCGGCCGCGTTATCGCCGTATTGACCGTGAAACCGACCGCACCTTGTTTAATGGTACCCTGCAGTGGCGGCCCAGCAACGAATTTGAAGCTAAATTTACAGCCGTTTATGCTGGCGATGACACCAAACAGGATCTGAATCAGCAGGTGTTTTTGTTTAATGAAAACCAGATCACCCGTTTAGGTGCTGCTGAAAATGGCGTGTATAACCAGATCCAAATTAATAACTTTACCACCGAAAATAACCGCCAGCTGGAACAGAAAGACGCAAAATCAGAAGCCTACACCCTGGAGCTGGATTACGACTGGAACGACTGGGCCTTTAGCAGCGTGCTGCATTACACCGCGGGCAAAGCGGTACACAATGAAGAAGCGGCAATATTAGCGACAGTAATTTCCCAGGCTACGCTGGATATCTCGAACCCGTCGAACGTGGTGTTTAATGTTGCCGAAGATTTAGCCGACCCTGCGCTGTACCCGGCTTCGATGCCGCGTAATGAATACCCTAACGGCGCCAGCCGTAGAATGAATTCAGACGAAACCGCGGTGCAGTTTGATGCCACCCGTCTGCTGGATTGGCACGGTTTTACCAGTATTTCTACCGGCGTGAAATACCGTAAAGAAACACTGGAGCGTGAAGTATACCGTACCGACCGTGCTGCAATTGGTGATGCCGATCCGGCAGATTTACCGTCAATGGCTGAGTATGGTTATCTGGTAACGGATTTTCTCGACAATAAGATGAGTATCCCGCACAGCTGGATAGCACCTAATATTCAGGCCTACCGTGATGCACTGGTGGCTGAAGGCGTAACGGTGCCGACTTTGTTTGCTGCTCAGTCCAGCTATTCAATGGAGCGGCAAATTACCTCGGCCTACCTGATGGCTAATTTTGAAACCGAAGTATTTGGTTTGGCACTGCGCGGTAATTTTGGTGGCCGTTACGAGCAAACCAAGCGCGATGTTAATACTTATCTTACCGGCGACACCCACCCGGACAACGAAGAAATTAAACTGGCGATTGGTGAAATTACCCAAAGCTATGATTACAACAACTTCCTGCCAAGTGCTAACTTTGTGCTGGCACTGAACGATGATATGCAGGTGCGTCTGGCTGCTGCCAAGGTATTGGTCAGGCCTATTCTGACCTCTAATACCCAGTTAGCACCGTCAGAAACCTCAGGCGCAAACTCAGTTGGCAGCCGCACCTACTCGGTAAACCTGGGCCAGCCAGAGCTAAAAGCGCTGACGGCTAATCAGCTGGATTTAGGCTGGGAGTGGTACTACAGCCCGGGTGATTCGTTAACGGTAAACCTGTTTCAGAAAGATATTAAAAACGGTACCGTCAGTGAGCTGGTGTGCCCAACGCAATACAACGGCACTGCCCTGAGTATGGCCGGTTCAGAATGCGTTGACGCCAGCGGCAATATTTACGATATCACCGCCATTTACAACGACAGTTCAACCCTTACCGTAAAAGGCTACGAAATTGGCTGGAACCAGGGGCTGGACAGCCTGTTACCGGTAGCCGGTTTTGGTTTAAGTTCTAACTATACCCGCATTCTGGTGGATGAAAGCGAAGGTTTTACCCTGAGTAATTCATCTGAGCAAACCTGGAATATTACCGCCTACTGGGAAAATGAACAATTCAGTGCCCGCGTAGCGCTGAACCATCGCAGCCCCTATGTGCAGGACAGCAGCGATGCGTTCTTTGCCCGTGAAGGCCGGGTAGTAAACGGCCGTAATCAGGTAGATTTGCTGCTAGGCTGGACCATCAGCGATCAGTGGTCGATGCGTTTTGGCGCACTGAACGTAGCCGGTAAAGATGAAGAAGCCTACCGCGATGAGCAAACCCGTGCCTGGCAAACCACCAGTGTGATCGGCCGCAGCTACTATCTGGGTGTAAGCTTTAGCATGTAAGCCTCCGTAGTAACAGGGCCTGCCGCCTGGGGCAGGCCCTGTATTGTTCACTATAAAAACGATAGTAAAAAGGACACTCCATGCATTTATTCCCAATGAATTTATCCCCGTTAAATTTGTCTCAGTTTCGCCGTAAGGTACTGGCATCCTGCTTATTGGCTGGCGCGCTGTTAACCGGTTGCAGCCCGGTAGTTGAGCAACCGCAAAGCCTGGTGGCAGAGCAACAAAACAGTGCAGCTGCAGAGCCGGTGCGACAGCTGTTTGAACGGGTGGCAGGCCAGGCTGTGCCGCATGTGCATTTTTCGCTGGTTAACGATGAACTGCCAGATTGGTATCAGGTGGAGGCCAAGAGCGGCCAGCTTTATGTCAGTGCCAATGCGTTAACGGCACTAAGTTATGGTACTTATGAATATCTGCGCCAGATTGGCGCTATGTCGGTAAGCTGGGAGGGCAACCGGGTGCAGTTGCCACAGCAGTTTGCCGATTACCCGGCCGAGCGGGTTACGGCATTATTTCAGCAGCGCGCTTACTTAAATGTTTGTGCTTATGGTTACACCACGCCCTGGTGGAGCTGGGATCGCTGGCAGCAGGAACTGGACTGGATGGCATTGCACGGGGTAAATAACCCGGTAGCAATGGAAGGCCAGGAATATATCTGGCAGCAGCTGTGGCGTGAGTTTGGTGTGTCAGATGAAGAGCTGGCGGCTTACTTCTCTGGCCCGGCGTTTACGCCCTGGCAGCGGATGGGCAATATTGAAGGCCATGAAGGCCCGTTGCCACAGGCTTATATCGATAAAAAACATCAGTTACAAAAGCAAATCCTGCAAAAAATGGCCAGCTACGACATGAAACCGGTAGTACCGGCGTTTTCCGGTTATGTGCCGGAGCAGTTTGTTAAAATGTTCCCCGACGCCAGAATTATTGAAATGAAAGCCTGGAGTGGTTTTCCTAAACCCACCTACTGGCTGGACCCTGCCGATCCGCTGTTTGCCAAAGTGGCCAAACGCTTTATTGAGTTATACAACGCCGAATATGGCGAGCAGCACTATTACCTGATGGATGCCTTTAACGAAATGCTGCCGCCGGTATCAAGCGATAACCGCTATCAGGATCTGGCCGGTTATGGCGAAGCACTGTACCAGTCATTGGCGCAGGTTGTGCCCAATGCCACCTGGGTAATGCAGGGCTGGATGTTTGGCTCAGATCGGCATTTCTGGGATCTGGAGTCTATTCAGGCATTTTTAAGCCGGATCCCGGATGACAAAATGATGATCCACGATATTGGTAACGACCGCTACGACGTGTGGCAGGGCGCTAAAGGTTTTTATGGTAAGCAGTGGGTGTTCGGTTTTATCCATAATTACGGTGGCAGTAACCCGGTATATGCCGATTTTGATTTCTACCGCGAAAAAACTGCTTATGCCCTAAACCATGAAGAAAAAGGCAATTTAACCGGCTATGGCGTATTTCCGGAGGGGATCCACGGCACATCATCGGCATACGAATATATGTTTGACGTGGCCTGGCAAGGGCAAGCCACCGCACCAACTGAGTGGTTGCAACAATACCTGAATGCCCGTTACGGCAGCACCAGCCCGGCGTTACTGTCGGCCTGGAATAAACTGTACAAAGCCGTGCTTAGCACCAGGTATTGGGACCCGCGCTGGTGGGAAGGTTCAGCCGGTGCTTATCTGCTATTTAAACGGCCCTCAACGGAGTATCTGCGTTCTACCGGTGCGCCGGGCGACTTAGCCTTGCTGGATCAGGCATTGCAGCAGTTGGTCGCGCTGCCGGCGAAAGAGCAAAGTACGGCGTTATTCCGCTATGATTTGGTCGATTTTTCCCGCCATGCGGTTACCCAACATATTGATATGCTGCTCCAACATACCGCCCTGGCCTATCAGCAGGGCAAAGTGGAGCAGGGCGATAATTTCCGCCGTCAGGCAGAGCAACTGATACTGGGTGTGGATGCATTAATTGGCGGTCAGCAGGAAACGTTATACAGCTGGGTTAACGATGCCCGCGCCTACGCGGACACGCCGGAGCTGGCAGCCTTTTATGAGCGCAATGCGCGTAAGCAGGTAACAATTTGGGGCGGCAGCAGCTTAAAAGACTATGCCTCCAAAGCCTGGCAAGGTATGTACGCCCACTTTTATCTGCCGCGCTGGCAGGTGTTTTTCGATGCCCAGCGTCAGGCCGCGTTAAGTGGTAAGCCACTGGATACTGCCGCACTGGAGCAGCGCTTAATCGAATGGGAAAACGCCTGGCTGGACCAGCAATTACCACCAGCATCAACAGTGCCGGCCGATGTGGTATCAGCCGTAAAAGCGCTGCAGCAGCTGGTAACGGCTAGCAAAGCGCCGCCGTCAAACCTTTAAGCAGGAAGGCACTATGCAATCACAACGTTTGCTGGCATTAGATTTATTTCGTGGTTTAACCATTCTGTTTATGATTATGGTGAACAGCCCTAACACCTATGGCGAGTTTTCCCATGCCTACTGGGATGGTGTTACTTTTGCCGATTTTATTTTTCCGTTCTTTCTGGTGATTGTTGGTGTGGCGGTGGCTATCGGGTTACAGCCGGTAGCACGCACGGCACAGCAGCTTAGCGCAGTGCGGGTAAAAATTTTGCGCCGCACGCTGATCCTGTTTGGCCTTGGCATCTTCGTTAACCTGATTTACCTGAAATTTGCCGAGCTGCGCATTCTTGGCGTACTGCAACGTATTGCGCTGGTGTATCTGGCGTGCTCACTGCTGTCGATGCACTGCAGTACCAAACGCCTGGTACAGATCACGGTATTTATTCTGCTGAGTTACTGGTTGCTGATTTTACTGGTACCGGCACCTGGGCTTAGTGCCGGGCAACTGCAGCGCGACGCTAACCTGATTAACTGGTTCGACAGCCAGTTTCTGCCCGGTATGTTATGGCGTGGCAGCTGGGATCCGGAAGGCTTGCTCAGCACTTATCCGGCTATCGCCAGCGGTTTATTTGGCGTCATTATGGGCCGGCTGGTACTGCAATATAAGCAGCACCTGCCGCAACTGGTAATGCTGCTGTTTGTGCTGGGGTTTAGCAGCTTTTTGCTCGGTTGCCTGTGGAGTTTATGGTTTCCGCTGATTAAACAAATCTGGAGCAGCTCTTTTGTACTGGTAACCAGCGGTATGGCCAGCATGGTACTGGCATTGCTGGTTTGGTATACCGATGTACAGCAATACCGCAAGTTCAGCCATATTCCGCTGGTGTTTGGCGCCAATGCCATCGTTGCCTATGTACTGCATGTGGCGCTGGAAAAACTGCTGGAATTGCCGCTAGCAGGTGTGTCGGTACACGGCAGTTATTTACAGTTGGCAGAGCAACTTGGCTTAAGCCGGTTTTTCAGTGCCGGGCTATGGATAGCGGCCTTTGTGGCCCTGTGTTATCTGCCGGTATGGTGGATGTATCAGCGCAAAATCTTCGTAAAAATTTAATGACATCAGTAGTGCAGTCTGAGGAGATTTTAGTGCAGCAAAGCGAACCACTTTTTATCGGGGTTGATGGCGGTGGCAGCAAATGTAAAGCCCGGCTGGAAAATGCCAACGGCCAATTGCTGGCTGAAGCAATAGCAGGGCCAGCTAATCCGGCGACCGATTTTACACAAACCGTCGATTCGGTGCTAATGGCTTGCCATTTGGTGTTGCAAAAAGCCGGCTTTGCCACAGCACTACAGGCACAGTGCCATGTTGTGCTGGGGTTGGCCGGTGTGAATGTGCCGCGGGTACAGCAGCTAATGCAGGACTGGCAGCATCCTTTTGCTTCGCTGCAGGTTACCACCGACTTACATATTGCCTGCCTGGGTGCCCATGCCGCACAAGATGGCGCCATTTTGATCACCGGTACCGGTACAGCCGCTTTTGCCAGTGTCAACGGTGAACAATGGCTATTTAGTGCGCAGGGCTTTCCGCTGGGCGATCGGGGCAGCGGTGCCTGGCTCGGCTGGCAGGGCGTGTGTGCCACGCTGGACGTGCTGGATGGCTTACAACCGGCAACAGAACTGACCCGCAGTATCTGCCGCCGCCTGGGTGTTAGCAGCAATACCGATCTGATCAGCTGCTGCATGGGCTACAAAGCGGCAGAGTACGGCCAGCTGGCACCCCTGGTATTGCAACAACAGCAACAGGGCGACCCTTATGCCTGTGATATTACAGCACGGGGTCTGGGGTATATTCAGGCCTTACTGCAACGGCTGCAACACACCGGCGCAACCCGCATTGCCATGATTGGCGGTTTAGCACCGCAGCTGGCCGCATTATTACCGGCAGCATTACAACAGCAACTTAGCCCGGTGCAGGGCTCGCCGGAAGTTGGCGCTGCTGCACTGGCCCGGCAGTATTTTCTGGAGAAAGTAATATGACATTAATGCGACAGGAAGCCAGCGAAACCTGGCAGCGCATTCAACAGCAAATAGACAGCAACGGCAGCTTATATGCAGAAGTGGCAGAGCGCATTCGCGGCTTTGATCCGGCCTTTGTTTATATTGTCGGCCGTGGCACTTCTGATCATGCCGGCGTATTTGCCCGCTATCTGATTGAGGTAGAACTGGGTGTGGTGGTTGCGGCTGCTGCGCCGTCGGTGGCCAGTTTATTTTCCCGTCAGCTTAAACTGCAACGTGCGCTGGTGCTGCTTATTTCACAATCTGGCCGCAGTGAAGACATACTGGCACAAGCCCGCGCAGCCAAACAAAGCGGCGCTTTGGTAATAGCCCTGGTAAACGATATCAGCTCACCACTGGCGGCACTGGCCGACTATGCAGTGCCGTTACTGGCCGGGCCGGAAAAAGCCGTAGCGGCAACCAAAAGTTATTTGTGTACGCTGGCGGCGATATTACAGCTGGTGGCGCACTGGAAACAGGACGCCGCGCTGCTTGGCGCATTAACCAGCTTGCCGCAAGCCCTGCAAAGCGTACTGGCGCAACCGGCTCAGTTGCAATTGGCGCACCTGCAGCAATTGCGGCATTGTGTGGTGTTAGGGCGGGCCTTCGGTTATGCCATCAGCCGTGAAATTGCGCTTAAAATTAAAGAAGTATGCGGTATTCAGGCCGAAGCTTTTAGCAGCGCCGAGTTTTTACACGGCCCGGTATCCTTACTTAACCAGCCGCTGACCTTGTTAAATGTGGCGCTGGAGGATGAAAGTACCGCTGCGCACCAGGTGCAAATCAGTGAGGTGAAAAAGCGCGGTGCTGAGGTAGTAACACTGCACAGCACCCTGGCGGATATTCATCCGCGCCTGCAGCCATTATTGCTGATGCAGCGCTTTTATCTGGATATTGAAGCCATAGCGGTGGCGATGGGCAAAAACCCGGATGCCCCGGTGGGGCTGAATAAAGTGACCATTACGCTGTGAGTGTTAAATTGCGAGTGTTAAATTATGAGTTTGGCAAATAGCGTTATGCAAACCCTGTATGTGGCGCAGTGCTTTGATGGCAGGCAGCAGCTAAAGGATGTCAGGGTTGAGTGGCAAAACGGCCGTATCAGCGCTATTGAGGCCGGGGTTAAACCGGCACAACACAGCCAACAGTTGCAGGGGCTGCTTTGCCCCGGTTTTTTTGACATTCAGGTAAATGGTGGCGGGGGCGTGTTATTTAACCAGCAGCCGGATATTGCCGCGCTACGCACTATCAGCCAGGCGCATCTGCAGTTTGGTACCACCGCCATGCTGCCTACGGTTATTACCGATAAATTGCAGGTAATGCAGCATGCCGCCGATGCGGTGGCTGCGCTGTTACCACAAGCCGGGCATACGATAGTGGGCATTCACTTTGAAGGGCCGCATCTTTCAACCGCCCGGCGGGGCATTCACCCGGCAGACTGTATCCGGCCGTTATCCGATGCTGAGCTGGCACTGTTTTGCCGTAAAGATCTGGGCACCGTTATGGTGACACTGGCACCGGAAACAGTGCCGGTAGCGCAAATTCGCCAGTTATGTGCTGCGGGCGTTATCGTCAGCCTGGGCCATTCTGCCGCAACGGCAGAACAAGCGCTGGCCGCCATTGACGCCGGAGCCCGCTGTTTTACCCATTTATTTAATGCTATGTCACCGCTTACCAGCCGCGAACCCGGTATGGTGGGGGCGGCCCTGGCAAGCAAAGAGGTGTATTGCGGCCTTATTCTCGATCATCTGCATGTACATCCGTTATCTGCCCGTATTGCTGCGCAATGTAAAGGTGAAGACAAACTGATCCTGGTCACCGATGCGATGGCACATACCGGCAGCGAGCTACAAAGCTTAGCCTATCAGGATACCGAAATTCGCCGCGACGGCTTAAAGCTCACGCTACCCGATGGCACGCTGGCTGGCTCGGCACTGGATATGAACACGGCACTGCGTCATTACCAGCATGATTTAGCATTGCCACTTGGCAGCGGTTTAAAAGCGCTTAGCACTAACCCGGCAGTATTGTGTGGCCTGCATACTGATATGGGCTACCTGCAACAGGGCGCGCTGGCCAATATGTTGCTGCTTAATGCAGATCTACAGTTACAGCAGTGCTGGCTACAAGGCAGCCGGATTAATAACAATAACAGGAGAGTTGTATGACGCAGAGCAAAGCCGCAGGCAGCCTGCAACCGATTATTATTATCGGTGTGCTGTTTTTTATGTTTGGTTTTATTACCTGGCTAAACGGTGCTTTAATCCCGTTTTTACAACTGGTATGCCAGCTGGGTGAAGTAGAAGCCTTACTGATCGCCTTTAGTTTTTATATTGCTTATGTGGTAATGGCACTGCCAATGGCGCGGGTGCTGATATGGTCGGGTTATAAAAATGCCATGTCAATTGGCCTTGGCCTGATTGCACTGGGTTGTGCGCTGTTTATTCCGGCGGCGCTAAGCCAGCAGTTTGGTGTGTTTTTGCTGGCACAGTTTGTCGTGGGCTCAGGGCTTACCTTATTGCAAACGGCGTCTAACCCTTATCTGGTCAGGGTAGGGCCCGAGCAATCTGCCGCAGCGCGTATTTCGCTAATGGGCATTTTAAATAAAAGTGCCGGTGTGCTGGCACCTTTGGTATTTACCTGGCTGGTGTTGCAGGACCTGGGACATATCACAGCTGAAAGCCTGGCTTTGCTGGACGAAGCACAGCGCCAGCAACAGCTGGAAATGTTGTCGCTGCAGTTAATCACGCCTTATGCCGGTATCGCTGTGGCCATTTTGCTACTGGCAGTGGCACTGCGCTTTTCTGCCTTACCTGATTTACCGGCCGAGCCTGCGCCGGTTAACACTGGCACGGGCGATGCCTCGGTATGGCAGCACCGCCATCTGGTGCTGGGCGTTATTACGCTGTTTTGCTATGTCGGCGTTGAAGTCATCGCAGGTGACACCATTGGCTTGCTGGGCTCTGCACTAAAAGTACCGGGTGCCACCACGCTTACCTCTTATACGTTAGCCTTTATGGTACTGGGGTACAGCTTAGGCTTATTGTTAGTGCCGCGCTTACTGTCACAGCGCCAGGCACTGGCCATTTCTGCCGGGCTGGGGCTGGTATTATCGCTGGCAATCTTATTATCCGATGCCGGCAGCACCGCTATTTCAGCCTTATTATGGGGCTGGGCCGGTATTCCGCTGCTGCCGGATCCGGTTAGCCTGGTGGCGCTACTGGGGCTGGCTAATGCGCTGGTATGGCCGGCAGTATGGCCACTGGCACTGGCGGGCTTAGGTTCGCTAACCCCCAAAGGTTCAGCCTTATTAATTATGGGTATTGCCGGTGGTGCCGTGCTGCCGCTGGTATACGGTGCCTTATCCGAGCAGACCGGGCCGGTTAGCGCTTATATAGTGCTGTTGCCCTGTTATGCGATGATTTTGTATTACGCGCTGCATGGGTCTAAGCCCAAGCACATCGCTGTAAAGAGGTAAATTAATGAAGTTGGCTGTATGCATATTAAGCCTGAGCATAGCGATACTGACCGGTTGCCAGAACAGCCCTGCGTTAACCAGAGCAACCCCGGTGGCAACCGAAGCAAGCGATACGCGCCAGTGGCTGGCCGGTGATCATCATGTGCACAGCCATTACAGCGTACGCTGGGACACCAGCGTATTTCCGCCCACCCCTATTATTGGCGGTGATGCTATTTATTCCATTCCGCTGAACGCCCAGATGGCGGCGCACCACGGCTTAAGCTGGCTGGTGATTACCGATCACGGCGGGCCAAACCGCGCCAAACTGGCGCTGGAGCAAGCCTACCCGGAATTGCTGGCGTCGCGTAAAGTCCTGCCGCATATTCTGCAATTTTACGGTATGGAGTTTGATGTGCCGGGCAATAGCCCCGGTGGCCGCCATGCCACCTTTATTATGCCAAAGCGGCCAACCGAAGCACAGCAACTGTATGAAATAGAAAGTAAATACAATGGCCGCCAGGGCATGCCACCGTCACCGGACAAAGCCGATGATGCCTATATGCTGCTGGCATTAAAAGCCATGAATGCCTTACCAGATAAACCCTTATTGCTGGCGAATCACCCAGGCCGGCTGGCAACCGGTTTTCGTGAATACAATAAAATTACCCCCAAACAATTACGTGACTGGCAAGATACTGCACCTGAGGTAGTGATAGGCATGAGTGGTGCCGAAGGCCATCAGGCAGCAGTATTTAACCGCGATGGCAGCCTTAAGCCAGACGGTGTGCGCGGTGAATACCCCGGTTACCCCACCATGGGCGGCTATGATCAAATGACCGCCCGTTTAGGTGGTGTTTGGGATAGCCTGCTTAGCGAAGGGCGCAAATGGTGGGTAACTGCCGTATCCGACAGCCACGGTCATTACACCGACGGCTGGGCCGATTTCTGGCCCGGTGAATACGCCAAAACCTATGTTTACGCCGATAAAACCTACGACAGTATTTTCGACAATTTAAAAGCCGGGCGCGTGTTTGCTGTAACCGGCGATTTAATTGACGCCTTATTTGTTGAAGTTGCAATAAAAGGCTCAGATCGTAGCTCCGGTATCGGTGAAACCTTAAATGTGACACCGCAAGACGAACTGGTACTGCGGGTACGTTTCCGTGATCCGGATACCTTAAACGCCGGCGGCTATAACCCGCAGGTAGCCAGGGTTGATGCCATCATCGGCCAGATCAACGGCCCGGCAGTTGATCGTAATAGCGATGAAACCAGCACGACCCGGGTATTGCAGCGTTTTTACCAGCAAGACTGGCGACAACAAAACGGTTTTAGTGTGTTTGAGCTGCCACTTGGCAAAGTAACGGCCGATCAGTATCTGCGCCTGCGCGGTACCAATCAGCGCGACGAACTGGAACCGCAGCCGGACGAAAAAGGTGAAAACCCGTGGCATGATCTGTGGTTTTACAGCAACCCGGTGTTTATCAGGGTTATGTAATATGTAAGGCGCAGCAAATAAGGTAAAGCTATTAAACGGATTCGTAAAAGGATCAACGTTCCGTTATGAGAAAAACTTATACACACTGTTGCGTATCCAATTATGATTGTAAGGATACGCTACAATGTTTATCGCCAAAAACACCATACACAATAGAAATCCCTTTGCGCATCTGAGCCGGGTTGTGCAGCTGTGTTTGGTTATATCACTTTTGGGCTTATTCGCCTGCAGTGCAAAAACAGCTGAATCTGTTGAAAAAACTACTACAGCTGTCGCCCCCGCAAGCTTTGACAACCCTATTATTAAATACGATACCAAAGATCCAACCAACGAGGTGGGGGACTTTATCTATACCGCAGATCCCGCCGTGATGGTGGTAGATGACACTGTTTACCTTTACACCACGCACGATGAACAGTCAGTGGATGGCAAAGATTATCGCATGTACGACTACCGGTTATGGACCAGTACAGACATGGTTAACTGGCAAAATAAAGGCGCTGTACTGCGCTACTCAGATTTTAAGTGGGCCAGAGGAGATCAAAAAACCGGCAACGCTTACGCCCATCATGTTATCCACCGAAAAGATCCGTCGGGTAAGTCGCGCTATTATTTTTATGCAGCCGTAGAAGGCGGCCAAACCGACGGCAACTTTGGCTTTTCGATTGGCGTGGCTGTATCGGACAGCCCGGAAGGGCCCTTTACTGATCCACGCGGCATGCCGATGATTTTGCTGGAAGATACCGCCAGAGATAAAGATCACAGCTGGCGTAATATCGACCCTGCAGTTTTTATTGATGATGATGGCAAAGCCTACCTGTATTGGGGCAATCAGCAGTTATGGTGGGTTGAGCTTGAGCCAGATTTAATCCATCTAAAAGGCGAAAGCTACACGCGGGATGCGTCAGGCAATATGCAAAACCGCGATACCAGCAAGGTTAAAATTCATACTGTTGATACCTTGCCTAATTTTGAAGAAGGCCCTTACCTGTCAAAACACCAGGGACTCTATTATTTAGTCTATGCCGCGGGTTTTCCGGAAAGCCTTGCCTATGCCACCAGCACATCCGCCACCGGGCCCTGGCAGTATCAGGGCATCATCATGGAACCGCTGCCTAACACCACGACCATTCACCCGGCGATGTTCGATTTTAACGGCAACACCTATCTGGCCTATCACAGCGCCGACCTGCCCGGAGGCGGTAATTACCGCAGATCAGTGTGCGTAGACAGAGTGTACTTTAATGCAGATGGCACCATTCAACCTATTGTCAGAACGTTTAAAAAATAGCGCGTTTAACAGCCCTATTTAGATGATACAGCTCAGATAATACAAAAAGGAAACTCATTATATGCAACAGATATTAAAACCAAGGTGTGCCAGCATCCGACGGGGCTTTGTGCTGGCCGCTTGCTTATTTACGGCGCAGGCCCTGGCGCAGGCAAACGACATCATGACGCCGATAGCGCCGCCTAATCAGAGCAAGGCGATCGACATCGGTACCGGCTCACTGCCAGGTGAGCAAACGCAAGAGTCATGGCATGCTCAGTATGGCAGCCGCTTTGTGCGCAATGTTACCCTTGCCACGCTGACCCCCTTTTTGCCCGATCCGAAAAAAGCCAGCGGAGCTGCTGTGATCATTGCACCCGGCGGCGGTTTTCGCACATTGTCGATGGATAACGAAGGCTGGGAGGTTGCCCAGGCTCTGGCCAATCAGGGCATCGCAGCCTTTGTGCTTAAGTATCGCTTAAATCAAACACCGGCAGACATGACTGAATTTAAACGGGCGATGGACGAGATGTTTTCGGCAACCGGGCGCCGGCCGCCACGGCCTGATCCGGCACAGATGAAGCTTAGCCTCGCGCCGCAGTTGGAAGACTCCCGGGCAGCCTTCGCGCTGATCCGCAGCCGCGCAGTAGAGTGGAACATCGATCCGGACCGTATTGGTATGCTGGGTTTCTCTGCCGGTGCCATGCTTACTATGGCAACCACGCTGGTTGATAAAGACGCTAAGCCCGCCTTTATTGGCAATATCTACGGTCCGATAGATGCGGTAGAGGTCCCAGCAGATGCACCACCGCTATTCGTTGCGCTGGCTGCAGACGATCCATTCTTTGCCAATGGTGAATTCGGTTTAATCAAGAGCTGGCATGCCGCCAAAAGGCCGGTCGAGTTTCACTTTTACGAGCAGGGCGGTCATGGCTTTGGCATGTACCCCAAAGAAACCACCAGTACCGGCTGGTTTAATGCCTTTACAAGCTGGCTAACAATGCACGGCATGTTCAAAGTTAAAGAGTAACAACCAGGCGGCGAAGCTGCCTGGTTGTTTCATGTGTAAATACCGCGCTTAATACTTTATCTGATAGTTCTGAACTAATCCGACAAGCTGTTAAGTGCCAAAAGCAGAAATTCCATCTGGTATGTATCATTGTACTCACATCGCTGTATTTATATCCAATTCGGTGCTAAAGCCAAAAGTGATTTGTCAGACGGGCTGACCCGTATTTGTCGCCAGCACAAATATAAACTGTACCGATAAGTTATTGTAAGTTTTAAAGAAGCGGTGTAGTGTCTTGTACATTAAATTTACAAAGGCAGGTTAGCCCGTGTTTAAGTACGGGCCGACCCGTCGAATAAGCGTTAGCTTGCAAAAGTTATTTCATCGCAAATTTTAATAAAGGATGCTTATGTTACTTACATTAGATGAACTAGAAAAATCTCAAGATGTTACCTATTTAGCACTTAAAGACGATTTTTTTGTTTTTCCTGAAGGAGAGCATTCGAGTGAAAGGTTTGGCTTGAGATTAAAAGCTCAGCAGAGAATTGACGATATCGTAATGTTTCATCGGTATGTTACGACAGTTTATGAAAGCAATAAGGTACAATATGAACCGGTATACAAGAAGTTTAATGAACATTATGCACATATGTTCGATGAAATTTCTGAAGAAAAAAAGCATTTAGCTAGAATGTCATTTCCCAACTTCAATTGGAAAGAAGAGCAAGAACAAGTTAGGGCAATATCGAATGAAAGTTTAATCATAAACTTATGGGCGACTATAGAGCAATTTACTAACCGGACGGCCAAACTTGTTAACCCTGAGGGCAACTCTTCACATCATTGGAATGTAGTGAAACAAAGCCTGTCAAACTTTGGAATTGATGTCACAGCTATAAGTTCATATAGCAGTATTAATGAACTACGAGTGGTTAATAATAAAATAAAGCACTTATATTATGTTGATGAACAATTGTCGCAGTTTGAAAGTTTTAATGGTTGCCAAGGCCAAAGTCTGAACTCAATAAATTTTGAACTACAACGATATATCTCTTCTTCATACCACTTTTTAATTGCACTCATAAATTTAGTAGGTGAAAGCATTTACTACCCCGAATAGGATACGTCACAAGCTAACAAGTCACTGCACACGGAAATTTTACTCGCTTCACGCCCAAAATTCCGGTGAGTGAGGCGTTATGCAAGCCAAATCCTCAACGAGAGGCATAGAGATGAAAGTTAAAGAACTAATTGCAAAACTCGAGAAGCTAGAGCCTGATCTGGAAATATATGGCTACACTGAGGATGGGTCGCTCGCAAAGCCGAATAAGCCATTTTACGTATTTGATATAGATGGTGTGGATGTGCAGATTGCCGAGACTTTCAGGGATGAAAATCGCTCACCATGCATCACTTTTGGCGAAAGTGAAAACTCCAGAAAAGTAGCGTTTCTTAATGTCACCACAGACTTTTGAATAAAATGCATAACAAATCGTGCCAGTCGGACAGTTTGTTTCGCGGCTTTTTTGTGCTGGTCGCTACGCTAGCACAAAACGCCCCTTCACAAACTGCCGCTGCACTCGGCGTTAGTTTTAGGAACCAAGGGGTAGTCATGATTATTGATTTTACATCATGGGAGGCAAGTGATTATGCCGCTTGGTGGGGAGCGATAATTGCTTCTTTTGCTCTTATTTGGAATGTGGTTGTTTTTCTTCGGTCTGGAGCGAGGATTAAAATTGTTGTGACGCCAAATATGGAATTGCAACCTCCTATTCCGGGAAGCGAGGGGCAAAAATATATATTTGTTAAAGCCGTTAATACAGGTAGCTCAGCAACAACGATTACACATTTTTATGGATTTACTGCATCGAGTCACTTTGAACGGTTCAGAAAGAGAATTAATCAATTTATTATCAATGGTGATGGCAGTTACAACAAATTACCAGCCAAGCTTGAACCAGGTGAAGAATGGATTGGATTGGCTATTCAAGACGACGAATTGTTAAAAGAAAAATTGGTTTACTATGGCATCTACCATAATCAAAAAGATAAACCAGTTTGCAAGAAGGTTAAATTTGGTTCCTAACAATCGCCATCAAAAACGCGCCCTTTGGGCGCTCGACTCGCAACAAGTTGCTCGCGTGTGTGGCGGGCGTTAGGTAAGAGTGCCGATCGAATGTATATATTTGAAATGAATTTGCTTAAACCTGGGGACATTATCCTGACTTCTCAGGTAGGGGCTATCAGCAAAGCGGTTCGCTTATCCACTTTTAGTAAATTTTCTCATGCAATACTCTATGTCGGAGATGGAAGTTTTATTCACTCTGACGGGCAGGGAGTTCATTCAAATAATATTCAGCGATTGCTCTTTGACAACAAAAAACATGCTGAGGTATGCCGAGTATTAGACGGAAATTATGTGGATCAAGCAATAATGTTTGCTCGCTCTCAAATAGGAACGTCGTATTCAGTGAAAGAGGCTGTAAGAACGAGAAATCCTCTTTACCGTGGTGAGAAACTAAATAGGCAATTTTGCTCACGTTTAGTAGCACAATCTTATGAGTATGCCGGTTTGCGACTCGTTAACAATTCGGATTACTGCACACCTAAGGACTTACAGCAGTCTTTGCATACAAGCATCGTAGATGGCTGCCTTCGGATTGCAGAGGATCATGAAGTCGAGTTCGCAAGGAGTGATAGCCCGATCCAAAGACAAACGGACATAACAAATTATATTCTAAAAGCAGTTAGGGAGCTTACACGAAGCGATATACAAAGCTTTGAAAACTTGGATCAATTTGTAATTGATAACCAAGCCTATGATGCGGAGATAACTAACATTGTAGTGAAATCGGGCTATCTAACTATGTTTGATTATGAACTAAAAAAAAATCCTTGGCGGTACAATGGGCAGCTGTTCTTGTCTTTGGATATAGACGGTGCATATAAAAAGGAGCGAGCTGAATTCGAATTAGAAAGTGCTGAAAAACAGGCTCAGCTCTATAGTCACAACTATCTAATGTGTCAGAATGTTCGGGGCCGTTTCCCTCTCAGATATTTTGAGATGAAAATGGATCTATATAAGAAATTAATTGATTTTATGAATAAGCGAATTGAAGCCGCTAAGTATGTCATTAAAAATACCTAACAAACCGCTGCACGCCGATACATACTGCTACGCTCGTTTTTGTGTGTCGCTGCGCGCCACTTTACACAAAAACGCTCTCCGCAGTATGTACGGCACAATGGTTTAAGTGTGGTGGTGGCGTTGCTCACTACTTAACGCGGCGTTAATGTCCGCTTTCGCTCTTAACAGACGGACAGAGCAGTCACCTTTTGTTATCAAAGTCTGTTTGACTCAGTGCATGCATTAGTTAATGCTTTATCAGATAACACAATAAGCACGGGTTTCCGCCTTTCAATCTTCGCTTAACTTCCGCTGAGCCAGCAGCTCTGCTCTGGCTTCTGGCTGGGTGATATACCTTTCTATTGCTGCCATTAACACTGGCGCATCAATACCGTAGGTAGACGTCATAATGACAAAATCAGCACCGGTCCATTTGCGGGATGACGCCATTTGCTTATTTACTTTAGCCAGGTAAGACGCCGGTGCTACCAAGATATTTTCCGCGGCAACCGACAGAAATACCGCCTGATTATTGTGGATTTCACCACGGTATAAATCGGTAATGGCTTCCCACGGAATACTGACGTTGCCTTTGGGGTAGCCAAAGGTAAAACCTGACGGGTCGAACTGGATATAGGTTTTCGCCAGGCGGCCGCTAAATAACCCGACCAGTAACACTGCACCGGTAAGGGCAATCAGCAGGGTAATGCCGTAGAAAACTCTATTATCGTCAGGCTGAAACAGCATAAGGGTGCTGCCAAATGCCAGCATGCCAATACCAAGCAAGGCGATGCGCTTTTTGGATGCATGGATAGGTTCGCCGCCGACAACGGTTACTGTGCGTAATGACTGGCGCTGCAGGCGCAATTTGCGAACAATAATATGCACCGCCACCGCAAAGCAGGCGCCAAAAAACACCAGTGTGGTGATGCCGGTATTAAAATCTTTCTGAATAATCAGCAAGCTACTTAAAGTAAAAAGCAGGCCAATCAGGGCAAAGAGCCAGTCTTTGAAGGTAACTTTATCCAATGTGGATCCCGTAGCAGGGTTTGCAATGAAAATATGCCGGCATTATAGCGCGATGGAAGAGCTTATTTGCAATAACGCCGGGCTTATCCGGCGTTGTATTGTGGTTTTGCGCAGGGCGCAAATTACTGGCGGGTTAGCAAAACAATCAGGCGAGCCGGCCACCAAGGCAGCTGCATAAGGCTTTGTGGGTTGCCGGATTATCAACCCGGTTTATAAGGGCCGTAGCCGGGTAATAATTTGACCAGTGCACGGCTGATCATCGACGGAAATACCGATAAATGATCTTCGTCAGCAATGATCTGGCTTTCTACCTGTAAACCGGGGTAATTGCGGCTTTTTAAGGTTTTTTCAAACTGTTGCATGTCGGCCTTTATATTGACTGATTTAGCATAGCGCGGGCCGTCTTTTATTTGTTCGTACTCGGCGGCATACAGTTGCACCCGTAGCGTTTTATTAAGCTTTTTCAGCTGTTGCTGCCGTGCGGTGTATTGTTGCTCAAGTTTAAACATGTATTTTTTATCAAACCACAGCGACGGGCTGCTTAAAATATACGTATCAAAGGTTTCTGGTTTGGTTAGCAGAATTTGTGTGCCTAGTAAGCCACCATAGGAATGGCCAACAAAGAGTTTGCGGTTTGGATCTACCTGATAGTGCTTCAGTACAAACGGAATAACCTGTTGCTGCAGATAGTCGGCATATAAAGCCGCGCCGCCATAGCCCGCACGGGTAGCGGTTGGAGTGTAATCCAGATTGCGGCTGTCGGTAGGGGTATCACCTTTGGCGTAAGATAACCCGACAATAACAAAGTCTTCTATATTCTGGCCGCCAGCGCCAAGGCGGTTGCGAATGCTGCGGATAAGCGGGAATGCATAGTTAGCGTCTGACACAAAAAGCACCGGCAGCTTTTTTGTTGTTTTACCATAAGACGCCGGCAAATCTATCCACACTTCATAGTGTCGGCCATTTGCGCTCGGTAGCTGATGTACTGCGGTATCGCTAAGCTCATATGCCGGAGCCTGCTGTTGTGCCAAAGCCTGCTCTGCGCTGGCTTTGGTATCTGCCTGCGCTATCGGGCTGAGTAGCGTTAGCAGGGTAAGGCATAGGCTTGTGCAGAATGGTGTTTTGTATAGCGGTGCTGGTAATTTCATGCGATTTTCCTTCTTTATTAATGGTTACAGCGTTTTTCAGGCAATAAAAACCCCTACCCGGCAGGGGCGGGCAAAAATTGGTTTGTGTTTAGTTAAAAATTACAGTGGCAGGTAAGGTGCCGGGTCTTGCTGTTTACCGTGCAGCAGTAGTTCAAAGTGCAAATGCGGCCCTGTTACCCGGCCTGTGGCGCCAACTTTGCCAATGGGCTGGCCGGGTTCAACCGTTTGGCCTGCTACCACATCAAAACCGTCCAGATGCGCATATAAGGTTTGATAACCGTGGCCATGGTCAATTAACACCACCTTGCCATACCGCTGATGCAGGCTGGTGTCATCGGTAATCAACACTCTGCCTTTTTGCGCAGCCTTTACGGTAGTGCCGGGCTGGGCTGCAAAATCGAGCCCCTGATGCGGGCGGTTATCCCTAAACGGATGCTGCTCGGCATAAAATGAGCTAACCGATACATTGCTGACAGGCAACTGCCATGTTGCGGGTGGGGTAGTGAAGTTAAGCTGGGCAAAAGCGGTATTGAGCAATAAGGTGCTGCAGCACAATAGTATGGCAGTGCGCCATTTTTGCCATAACGGCACGGCAGCGGCAGGTTGAAATAACTGCTGCAAACGTTGCTGGTAAAATTGTTTGTCTGCACTGGCTTGTATAAAACCGGGCATCAGCTGTGGCATTTTCTGGGGCTGGTTTAGCGTTAAGCTGGCCAGCAAGGTTTGGCCATATAGCGCTGCCAGCTGTGGTTGTGTTGCCAGTACGGCTTTATCTACGGCCAGTTCCATGCTGCGGATAAAAGCGGCTTCTATCCGCTGTAATACCGGGTTAAACCAGCACAAGGCTATCAGCATACGCATAATAAGCAGTTGCTGTGGATCGCGCCGTTGCAGGTGCATCAGTTCATGGCTGAGCAACAGTTGCCGCTGCTGGGCGGACATCTGCCAGATATAGGCAGGCACCACCAGCGTCAGCTTAGACCAGCCTGCAATAAAAGGTGAGATTGCCGCTTCGGTTTGGCGCAGCGTAAAACGCTGCGCTAAAGGGGCAATTTGCTGCAATTGCGCCGCAGTAAACAGGCTGTCAGGTGCCAGCCTGGTGCTGTGCCGGATAAACTGCTGCAGCTGCTGCCATTGCCTGGCCAGCCGTGCCAGCTGTATCAGGCTGACGGTAACGACAAAAGCTAAGGCTATTTGCCAGTACAAGCCTGTATTAACGGGTGTGCTAAGCAGTGCCGGGTGCATAGGCTGCGCCGCTAACACCTGCACAGAATGCACAGTATCCTGTAACAATACGGAGGGAATAGTCCAGTGCTTAAACAGCACCGGTATCGGTAACAGGGGTAAAAAACTTAATGCCAGCAGCCACCAGTATAAGGCTGGCCATTGTTGCATGGCGCGGCTTTTTTTTAACAGCGGCTGGCTAAAACCCCAAAGTGCGGCAGACCACAAAACAGATAACAGCATCGAGAGCAACAGGTATTGCGCCATATCAGGCCTCGTCGCTTTTTGTTGCCGCCTCTGTAACCGGCGGCGAGGCTAAATCGGCCAGTAACTTTTCCAGATCAGCAATTTCATGAGCATTGACCAGTTTACTGCTGGCAAACATGGCTACTGGTAAAGGCTCGTTTAGCTCAAACACCCGTTTGGCAAAGTCCTGGGCAAAGGCGGCCAGCGTCGGCATTTTATCTACCAGTGTGGTATAGCTGTTTTTATTGCCAAGGGTTTCACAGGCAATAAAGCCTTTATCACCCATGCGTTCCAGCGTTTTGCGGGTGGAGGAGTAGCCCCAGCTCAGAACCGTTGCCAGTTCGTCGTGGATTTCACGTGCCGTAAGCGGTTGCTTAGACCAGAGTAATTTAAGAATTTCCAGTTCAGGTGCGGTAGGCTGCTGCATATGTATCAGAGTGTTATGGCTATCAATAACCATAGAGTGCGACAACTGTCACAGTAGGTCAAGCTTTATTTGCGACATTTGTCGCAGGTTGGTGTTAACGAGTATGCCATACCAGGCTAAAACGGGTGTTTTGGCCCGGCGTTTGTTGGCGGAAAAGGCTGCGAAGATGGATAAGTAAAAAGCGCAAGCAAAACTCGTTTTATCTCAATGTTTGAACGCTTATAGTAAAGCTATTAAAAAACACCTCACTATTCTATGGAATAACAGATGCGGCAATTGGAATTACTGGATTTAATTGTGGAACCCGATGAATACAAGGTGTACCGCATTGTAAATTCAGCGGCCGCTGGTTCAGACAGGCAACAGCTGGATTTACCCAAGCTCTCGTTTGAACTGTTGATCTATTTGATGGAGCATGCCGAAAAAGTCTGCACTGTGGAGCAGATATCTGCAGCCGTTTGGAAAAACACCGTTGTAAGCAGCGAAACCATTACTCAACGCATTACCTTGCTGAGAAAGGCGCTGGATGACGACCCCAGGCAGCCTAAATACATTGAGTCGGTGCGTGGGCGAGGCTATCGCTTATTGTCAAAGCCAATAGATAAGTCAGTGGTGAAGCCAACACGATTTTCGTCCAGCACACCTGTGGTAGTTGCTGTATTGCTACTTCTGGGCCTTGCTTTAGTACTGTATTGGGTGGCGGGTAAAGACACAGGAGTTTCTGAGACAAGCGCCATTAATCCCGGCAATCACGCCAGTAATCCGGTTGAGTTATTGATTGAGCGGGGAAATTACTATTTCAATACAGGGCAGGGCGACAATACCAACAGATCCATCGAGTTATTTAACGAAGCACTTAAACTTGAGCCACACAATCAGGCGGCACTTATTGGCTTAAGTGTAGCGCTGAGTAAATCCGTTTGCAGATACAACCAGCCCGCTGATCGCGCTATGGAAGCCAAACAGTATGCGATGCAAGCCCTTGCGCTTGAAGGCAGCAGCAGTGATAAAAGTAAAGCTCAGGCTGCGCTTGCTTATGCCTGGGATTGTCTTGGTAACCTGGACCAAGCTTTAGATGCCTATAGAGTATCGATACAACTTGACCCGAAAAACTATGCAAGCATGGGGTCGGCTGCTCATTTGTTGGAAGTAAAAGGGCAGCTGATCCAGGCTTATGATTTAACGGCAAAAGCTAAACAACTGCTGCCGAATAACCACATGGCAGATTTGCAACTCAGCCGAATTTTTGAACTGCTGAACTTCACCTCAAAAGCACAACTTAGCTATCAGCAGCTGTTTGTGCTTTACCCCGACAATGTCTTTATCAACGCAGCTTACCCACGTTTTTTGTATTTCCAGGGCCGTTTCACCGCCGCGAAAAAAGAGATTGAAAAAGTACTGAAACGGGACATCAAACGCGACGAGGTGTTTGTGTATTACGCTGAATTAGTCTGGCTGTTAGAAGGCAAGGAAAAGTCTTTGCCTTGGTTTAACACCGCAGCAGAGGTGAGCTCTGGCAATACGTATCCAAATACGCTGATGCAGATTGTAAACAACCAATTGACAGCACAAGAGGCGATAAAAAGGTTAAATGCCATTGAAGTTACAGTGGCCAGCGGTGACAGTTGGCCCATCAATTACGTTGAGGCGGCTTTAATTGCTTTGTGGGCAGTAAAGGACGAACAGGCGGCACTGAGTTATTTGCAACAAGCTGTGCATTTGGGGTATTTAAACAGCGAATATTTAGCTATTTCGCCTTTGTTTGCAGCTCTTAAACAGCGGCCTGAATTTTATCAGTTAATTGACAATATAAACCAACGCAGAGAAAAGATGCACCAGGAGTTTCTGGCAACTTATCCGCCGCCAGAAATCTGATCCAACAGCGGATAACTGAGCTAATTGGCACACCTAGTTAGTGCAGAATAGCCGGCAAAATATAGTCGCTTACCATCTGCGCAACTTGTGGGTGCGCGTATTTTTTGTTGTAGGCTTTTGCTGTGATCACAATAACCACAGGAATATCTTTAAAAATAAAGATCTTATTGCCGCCATTACCGCTGGCATAAGCCACTTCAAAAGACTGCTGACCTGATTGAATGGTATCGTTCCAGAACAAATAGCCATAATGGCCGCCATCCTTTTGCTCAGTCCGGGCGGTTTGCTTTGCTAAACTCGCCTTTACCCACTCTGCAGGAATAATTTGTTGCTTGCCCCAGCTGCCGCCGTTTTTATACAGCTGGCCGTATTTGGCAAAATCCAATGCCCTTAAACGAAGACCTCCGGCTGTATTGGCCACTTTTTGCGGTGTGTATTGCCACTGGTATTGGGTGATACCCAGTGGTGCAAACAGCTTTTTATCGGCATAAGCTTCAAGGCCTTGTGGCACTGTTTTTTGCAACACATCACCTAAGACCACGACACCAGCAGTAAAGTAGCGCCATTTTTTGGCAGAAGATGTTGGGTTTTGCATCGGTAAATCCAGAGTGAATTTAACCCAGTCTTCAGTCGGGTACATGTTTTCTTCATTACCAGGTGAAGCCGTATCTGAATCATTGCCGGCAAAACCCGAAGTCATCGTCAGCAGATCTTTCAGGCTGACATTGGCTTTTTGGGCTGAATAGTGTTGGTAGTTTTTCAGCGGGTAGAACTCACTCAGTGTTTGCTTTTCGCTTTGAATAAAACCTTCAGCTATGGCAATTCCCAGCATAGTGGACGCAAAACTTTTACCCACGGAGCGCGGGTCATGCAGCGATGAACGTTCACTGCCATTAAAATACTCTTCCAGTAACAAAGCTCCATTTTTAATTACAACCACACTGCTGATATCTTTGAAGTCTTTTTCAGCAATTTTTTTATTCATCGCCCGGATTAAGTCTTTGTTGTAGCTATCTTCAGAGACAGGCCAGTCATGGCTGGCCTGGATGGGTTGAATCGCAATTTGCTGCTCTGTGGCTATAGCGTTCGCTGCCAGGGTATGAGTGGCAGCAAAAACCAAGCCCAAAAACATCATAATTTTTACAGCGACTAGCAGTGTTATCTTCATCTTTTTTTACCTATTAAGTGACGGTGCCCGGCAACATAACAGCCGGGCCTTTATTTACCGCAAAAGAAAGCATGAAGATTTGCTGAAGATTTGATAAAGGACTAAATGGGCCTGAAGTCTGTGTTTCTTTGCTGACTTGAGTGGATTTTGGGTGAGGTAATGTAGTCAGCAATCAAAAGGCCAGAGCCAAAGCTCTGCCCCGGGAAGTTTATCTTACAAAGTCACCGGCCCACCATGCTGGCTGGCGGATAGTGTGATGGCATTCCTTCGTAAACCGGCTATCGGGCAAGCAGCGGGATAGCTCCCGCTGTATTGGCGTTTGCTATGTCAGTTATCTGTCGTGATACAGCTCACAGGCTTCCAGCGTATTTTCTACTAAGCTGGCCACGGTCATCGGCCCGACACCGCCCGGTACCGGGGTGATATAACGCGCGTGTTTTACCGCAGCGCCGTATTCAACGTCGCCCACCAGTTTGCCGGAATCTAACCGGTTAATACCCACATCAATAACCAAGGCGCCGGGTTTTACCCAGTCGCCCGGAATAAATTCAGGCCGGCCTACGGCGACTACCAGTAAATCGGCGCGGCGTACCTGAGCTTCCAGGTTTTTGGTAAATTTATGACATACCGTTGTAGTACAACCGGCCAGTAACAACTCCAGCGCCATCGGCCGGCCCACAATATTCGAGGCACCGACGACCACCGCATCCATACCTTTTACATTCACACCAGTGCTTTGCAGCAGTGTCATAATGCCTTTAGGCGTGCAGGAGCGCAGCGCTGGCATGCGCTGGGCTAAGCGGCCGATATTGTATGGGTGAAAGCCGTCGACGTCTTTATGCGGGTTTATGCGCTCTAAAATAGCGGATGAATCTAAGCCGGCAGGTAACGGCAGCTGCACCAGAATACCGTCGACAGTGTTGTCGTTATTTAAGTTATCAATCAGCTCCAGCAGCTGTTGCTCTGTAGTGTCAGAGGGTAAGTCGTAAGATACAGAATGAAAGCCAACTTCTTCACAAGCCTTACGTTTGCTGCCTACATACACCTGAGAGGCCGGGTTTACTCCTACCAGCACTACGGCTAAGCCCGGTGCTCTTTTACCTGCTGCAACCCGGGCGCGAACCTGAGCGGCAACTTTATCTTTTGTTGCCTGGGCAACGGCTTTGCCATCAATAATTTGTGCTGTCATTTGCTTACGTCTCTGCCATGATTTTACTGTGGCATATTTTCGCACAGCTACCCACAGAACTCCATCCTGCAATGCCCGTGGCACAATAGGTTCAAATAATAGGCAATCAGTTGATTTGTGCAAAAAAAGGTTTGACGCTATTGCTAGGCGGCTGTAATATTCCGCCCCGTTGCAGCAGTGCAGCAAAGTCGGTGATTGGCGCAGCTTGGTAGCGCACTTGGTTTGGGTCCAAGGGGTCGCAGGTTCAAATCCTGCATCACCGACCATCTTCCTGACAGTAGCTAAGAATGTATTTTAGCTGCCGTTAAGTAGCTTGGTAGGGTTTAGATTGTGCGCCCGTAGCTCAGCTGGATAGAGCAACGCCCTTCTAAGGCGTGGGTCATAGGTTCGAATCCTATCGGGCGCGCCATAACAAGCGCAAAACAGTTTCAGTGGTGGTTGTAGCTCAGTTGGTAGAGCCCCGGATTGTGATTCCGGTTGTCGTGGGTTCGAACCCCATCATCCACCCCATCTTTCCCCTGAGTTTTTATAGTCGGTGATTGGCGCAGCTTGGTAGCGCACTTGGTTTGGGTCCAAGGGGTCGCAGGTTCAAATCCTGCATCACCGACCATTCTCCCTAAGTTAAATAAGCACACTTGGTTTGGGTACTCTTAATCCCACGGGCCGCAGGTTCAAATCCTGCATCACCGACCATTCTCCCTAAGTTAAATAAGCACACTTGGTTTGGGTACTCTTAATCCCACGGGTCGCAGGTTCAAATCCTGCATCACCGACCATTCTCCCTGATTTAACGCAAATTATTTTTAACATCCAGTATTCTCTCTTTTATTAAAAAATAAAATCCAGTTCCCAAATCCTTAAATCTTATTGTATGCTGCTATTTAATATCAGATTAAGGATGATTATCTTGATAGTTGCAGAAACCCCACGCTTGCGTATCCGGCATCTTACGGCAGCAGACGCTGCTTTTACCTGTCAGTTATTAAATGAACCCTCTTTTATTGAAAATATTGCTGATCGCGGTGTGCGTTCAAAGCTGGATGCTTTGCATTACTTAGCTGAGGGGCCTATTAAAAGTTATCAGCAACATGGCTATGGTTTATTTCTGGTCGAAACCAGTGATACCAAAATACCCATTGGGTTTTGCGGCCTGCTGTTTCGTGATTATCTGCAGGAAACCGATATTGGTTTTGCGTTTGTACCTCAGTTCTGGGGCAAGGGCTATGCGTTTGAGGCGGCTTCTGCTGTGCTGCATTTTGGTTATCAGAAGGCTAAGCTCAAACGTATTGTTGGCCTGGTTAGTGCCGGTAATCTCCCGTCAATTAAAGTGTTAACCCGTTTAGGCCTCAGTTTTGAGAAAGTAGTACAGGTTCAACCATCATTAAAAGATGTTCAGCTGTACTCCTGAATACTAACGGAAATGTAATTTAATTACAGATTAAGTGGTTTTTTGTAGCTTAACTATTGTGAATGGTAGGTATTCATAATAGTTATAGTTTATTTGTATCAATAATTTAAGCTTTTAATGTCCCGATCTTTTTTTTTCTAAACTGTAGCCAAGGTGGTGCCCGGTTACAGTTTTTGCTACTATAGCCGCCGGAACAACCATTGGAGGAGTTATGATTAACCCATCCTGGCGGCGGGTCGTGCTTAAAGTTGGCAGTGCCCTGATAGCGCCGGAAAACCAGGGGTGTAGTGAACAGTTCCTGCGTCCCATCGCTGAATTTATCCGGCAGTGCCGGTTACAGGGTCTTGAAGTGATCCTGGTGTCATCAGGTAGTGTGGCTGCTGGCCGCCACCATTTTAATTTTCAACATCAACGGGTTCCTATCGCACTCAAACGGGCGATGGCAGCTGTTGGCCAGAGTCAGCTAATGAATTTCTGGAGCCGGTGTTTTGACTTTCCTTGCGCACAGGTATTACTTACTCACGGTGATTTAAGCGATCGCGTGCGTCATGTTAATATTCAGAATACGCTAAAGCGGTTACTTGACCATCAGATACTGCCTATCGTCAATGAAAACGATACGATAGCCACTGATGAGCTAAAAGTAGGCGATAATGACAATCTGGCTGCTATGGTCGCCACTGTTGCTAACGCAGATGCGTTGATTATTTGTTCTGACGTTGATGGTTTATATACCGCAGATCCGAACAAAGACCCAACAGCCAGCCTGATCCCTGAAGTGCGTATTATTGATCAGCGTATTTATGCTCTGGCCGGTGGTGCGTCATCTAAAGTGGGTACCGGCGGTATGTATACCAAGATTGAAGCGGCAGAAAAAGCTGCTGCACATGGCATAGATACGGTTATTATTGATGGCCACAAGCCTGACGGTTTTCAGTGTATTTTAGCGGGTAAAAATCCGGGCACCATTTTTTATGGTCATGCCAAGCCCCTATCGGCTAAAAAACATTGGGTACGCCACACCTTAAGAGCTAAAGGCGAAATATGGGTCGATGATGGCTGTGTCGAGGCTTTATGCCGCCAGGGCGCCTCATTGTTGTGTAGCGGTATAGTTAGCATTAGCGGTGAATTCGATTCAGGTGATGCCGTACTGGTGCGTTGTGCTTCTGGTAAGCGTAAAATTGCCAAAGGTGTCAGCCGGTTTAGTGCCAGCGAATTGTTTTCTATTAAAGGTCAGCAAAGCCGCGATATAGCTTCTTACCTTGGCTATTGTCCAACGGGTAGTGATGCGGTGATCCATCGCAGCGAAATGATGTTACTGGAGAAACTATGAGTACCGATGTTGCGGCAACAATCGCCGCTAAAGCGTCACAGGCAGCTAAAGCTGTCGCAAATTTGACGACAGAGCAGAAAAATTTTGTCCTGCAGAGTATGGCCAATCATATTCGTAGCGCCAGCGCTGCAATACTGGATGCGAATAAAGATGAAGTGGCCACCGCCAGTGCCAATGGCACCAGTGCCGCTATGCTTGACCGTTTAACACTAAACCATGACCGCATTGATGCCATGGCCAAAGCCATCGAGCAGATTATCGCCTTGCCTGACCCGGTGGGCGCTACGCGCCATATTCAGCAGCGGCCCAACGGTATTAATATCGAAAAACGCCGCATTGCACTGGGCGTTATTTGTATGATTTATGAAGCGCGGCCTAATGTTACCGCTGATGCCGGTGCTTTGTGCTTTAAATCCGGTAATGCGGTTATTCTGCGCTGCGGCCGTGAGGCTATTCAAACCAGCCTGGCTATTGCTGCGGCGATGCAACAAGCGCTGCGCGAACATGATTTGCCCGATGAAGTCGTGAGCATAGTGCCGGATCCGGATCGGGAGCTGATGCTGGCACTGTTAAAACAGGATCCGTATATCGATTTGGTGATCCCGCGCGGCGGCGAAGGGTTAATCCGTTTTGTTACCGAGCACAGCCGTATTCCGGTGATTCAGCACTATAAAGGTGTATGTCATCTGTATGTTGACCAAAGCGCAGATCTGACCATGGCGCTGGGGTTATTACTGAATGGTAAAGTGCAGCGCCCCGGCGTGTGTAATGCACTCGAAGGCTTATTGGTTAATAAGCATATTGCCGCTGATTTTCTGCCGTTGGTGGCCAATGCGCTGGCACAGCACGATGTTATCGTCCATGCCTGTAAAGCAAGCATCGGCTACTTTAACCAGGCCCAACCAATAGCTGATAACGAGTTTGGTCAGGAATATCTGGCGCCGGAAATTGCTATCAGAGTAGTGGACGATCTGGATGCCGCTATGGCGCATATTGACCAGTTTGGCAGCCAGCATACTGAAGTTATTTGTACCAGCGATCAGGCCAATGCTGAGCGTTTTATCCGCCAGGTAGATTCTGCCGTGGTGATGCATAACGCCTCGTCACGCTTCTCTGATGGTGGTGAGCTGGGTTTAGGTGCTGAGATTGGTATTTCTACCAGTAAGTTACACGCTTATGGCCCTATGGGGCTGGAGGCATTAACCACTGAAAAATACGTGGTAACCGGCAGCGGCCAAACCCGCAGTTAACAGCTGCCACCGCAGGAAAAAACCAACGCAGCAATAGTAATTTATTGACTATGCTGCGTTTTTTATTTTGTCTGCATGGGTGCTTAGCACGGTCTTGTTAAGGGCTCGACGTCAGACATTTACCCCGCTATAATGCCGCGTCCTATTTTATAACAGGTCTGGTTCAGTGCTGCGTTTTGATACCAGATCACACTAGTAAGGCGTTCATTACACGCCCGTTTTTGAATTTGAGGTAACAAGATGCAAGTTTCTGTGGAAACCACTCAGGGTTTAGAGCGCCAAGTAACTATCACTGTTCCGGCCGACAAAATTGATGCAGAAGTAAAAAGCCGTTTACGTGATCTGGCCAAACGTCAGCGTATCGACGGTTTCCGTCCGGGCAAAGCGCCGGTAACACTGATCCAGAAGCGTTATGGCCTGGCAGTATTGCAGGAAGTGGCCGGTGAGCAAATGCAGCGTCATTTTTATGATGCCATTATTGCCAACAAACTGACTCCGGCAGGCGCACCTACTTTTGCCCCGGGCCAACTGGAGCAGGGTAAAGATTTAGAATTTAAAGCCACCTTTGAAGTGTATCCGGAAGTTGAAGTTAAAAACCTGGATAAAATCGAAGTGAACAAGCCGGTTGTTGAAATTGCTGATGCTGATTTAGACAAAATGCTGGACACGCTGCGTAAGCAACACGCGAAGTGGGAAGCGAAAAAAGGCAAAGCGGCTACCGGTGATCGCGTAATTATTGATTTTGTCGGTTCAATCGACGGTGAAGAGTTTGAAGGCGGCAAAGCCACTAACTTTACTTTAGAGCTGGGCCAGGGCCGGATGATCCCAGGTTTTGAAGACGGTATCATCGGCAAGAAAGCCGGTGAGCAAGTTACTGTTGACGTAACCTTCCCGGAAGAATACCACGCTGAAAACTTAAAAGGTAAAGCGGCCAGCTTTGCCGTTACGGTAAACACCGTAGAGCAACAGGTACTGCCTGAACTGACTGACGAATTTGCTACTTTGTTTGGTTTAGAAACCGCGACTGTTGATGCACTGAAAGTTGAAGTGCGTAAAAACATGGAACGCGAACTGAACCAGAATATTAAAGCTAAAGTAAAAGATCAGGTTATCAAAGGTTTGTTAGCTAACAATGACGTAGAGGTGCCACAAGCACTGATTGCCGGCGAAGTAGATGTACTGCGTAAACAGGCTCTGCAGCGTTTTGGTAATAACCTGGATCCTAAGCAGTTACCAGAATTACCAGCGTCATTATTCGAAGAGCAGGCTAAAGACCGCGTAAAAGTAGGTCTGTTGCTGGGCGAAGTGATCAAAACCAACGAACTGAAAGTAGATGATAAAAAGGTTCAGGCGTTAATTGAAACTGTAGCTTCTGCTTATGAAGATCCGCAAGAAGTGGTACAGTACTACAACAGCAACAAAGAGCTGTTACAAAGCATGCGCAATGTAGCACTGGAAGAGCAAGCCATTGAAGTTATTCTGGCTGGCGCTAAAGTGACTGAACAAAAAGCAGCTTTTGACGAGATAATGAACCCGCAAGCTGCCAACTAACGTTGACTTATTTTGGCTTGACGGCTTTAATGGCTCGGACAACAGTTCGGGCCATTTTATTTTCTGCAACAGCAAAACCCAGCCATTTAAAGGGAACTCTGAAATATGTCTATGCCGCAACATTTAAATGACATAGTAAACGCTCTGGTACCAATCGTTATTGAGCAAACAGCCAAAGGCGAGCGGTCGTTCGATATCTACTCACGCCTGTTAAAAGAGCGGGTAATTTTCTTAACCGGCCAGGTTGAAGATCACATGGCCAACCTGATTGTGGCGCAATTATTGTTCTTAGAATCAGAAAATCCGGAAAAAGACATCTATATTTATATTAATTCGCCGGGCGGCTCTGTTACTGCTGGTTTGTCAATTTACGACACCATGCGTTATATCAAACCGGATATTGCCACTGTATGTGTGGGCCAGGCGGCCAGTATGGGCGCATTTTTATTATCTGGTGGCACTAAAGGTAAGCGTTATTGTTTACCCAATGCGCGGGTGATGATTCACCAGCCGTTAGGTGGCTTCCAGGGCCAGGCGACTGATTTTGAAATTCATGCCCGGGAAATTTTAAGCATTAAAGAAAAATTAAACCGCTTAATGGCCGAGCACTGTGATAAAAGTTATGAGCAGGTTTGCAAAGATACTGAGCGTGATAATTTCTTAAGTGCGCAGCAAGCCTTGGATTATGGCCTGGTAGATGCCATATTAACCAATAGAGAAACGAAGTAATCATTTTGGCAGCCCTGCGTTACAGGGCTGCACCGTAGTGAAAGAGGTAGTTACATGTCTGATCACCGCACTGACGGCGATAAGAACGGTAAACTGTTGTACTGTTCTTTTTGTGGCAAATCACAGCATGAAGTGCGTAAGTTGATTGCAGGCCCACAGGTTTATATTTGTGATGAATGCGTTGATTTATGCAATGACATCATCCGTGAGGAAATTAAAGACATTTCCCCGAAACGTGATGCCGACAAATTGCCGGTGCCGCGTGAAATCCGTCATCATCTTGACGATTATGTCATTGGTCAGGATCATGCCAAAAAAGTGCTGGCAGTGGCGGTATACAACCATTACAAACGCCTGCGCAGTGCTCAGCATAAACAAGACGTTGAGCTGGGTAAAAGTAATATCCTGCTGATAGGCCCAACCGGTAGTGGTAAAACTCTGCTGGCTGAAACGCTGGCCCGTTTACTGGATGTGCCTTTTACGATGGCCGATGCCACTACGCTGACCGAAGCCGGTTATGTTGGTGAAGATGTCGAAAATATTATTCAGAAGCTGCTGCAAAAGTGCGACTACGATGTAGAAAAAGCACAGCGCGGTATTGTCTATATAGACGAAATCGACAAGATTTCCCGCAAGTCTGATAATCCGTCTATTACCCGTGATGTATCGGGTGAAGGCGTGCAGCAGGCGCTGTTAAAGCTGATTGAAGGTACTGTTGCCTCGGTACCGCCGCAAGGTGGCCGTAAGCATCCGCAGCAGGAGTTTTTGCAGGTTGATACCTCAAAAATTCTGTTTATCTGTGGCGGCGCTTTTGCCGGGTTAGATAAAGTTATTGAGCAGCGCTGTGCCAAAGGTTCGGGTATTGGTTTTGGTGCTGAAGTACGCAGCAAAGAAAGTACGCGCAGCTTAAGTGAATCCTTCCGCGATGTAGAGCCGGAAGATTTGGTGAAGTACGGCTTAATTCCGGAATTTATCGGTCGTTTACCGGTAGTGGCTACGTTAACTGAACTGGATTTAGCTGCCTTAGTGCAAATTCTCAGCGAGCCGAAAAACGCTTTAGTGAAGCAATTTGCGGCGTTATTTGCGATGGAAGATGTGGAGCTGGAGTTCCGTGAAGACGCACTAAAAGCCATTGCACAAAAAGCAATGGAGCGTAAAACCGGCGCCCGTGGCCTGCGCTCTATTGTTGAAGGTGTGTTGCTGGATACGATGTATGAACTGCCATCAATGCAGGATGTGTCAAAAGTAGTGATTGATGAAACCGTGATCCGCGGTGAAAGCGACCCTATTTTGATTTATCAGAGCAGTGAGCCCGTTGCGGCTGAGTCACATTAATCCTGCCACAGGAAAAAAAAGGAGCTGAATCAGCTCCTTTTTCGTATATGTAATTGAAGTTTTTAAAACGAACCCCATATACTGAAACATATTCGCGCCTGCAGTAACTAAATTCGAGAGAGTATCAATGACATCAGAACACGCTGAACGTTTGCATATGCCGGTGCTGGCACTGCGCGACGTGGTCGTTTATCCCCATATGGTTATCCCGCTGTTTGTTGGTCGGGCAAAATCGATTAAATGCCTAGATGCGGCTATGGAAAACGACAAACAAATTTTTCTGGTTGCGCAAAAAGACGCCACGCTGGATGACCCGGCAGCGACTGATCTATATGAAGTAGGTACGGTTGCGACGATTTTGCAATTACTAAAACTGCCGGACGGTACCGTGAAGGTATTGGTAGAGGGCAGCCGTCGTGCCAGGCTGGCTGAATTTACTGAAACCGACAAAGCTTTTGCTGCTTATGTTGATATTATCGAAACCGCCGAAGTCGACAGCCGTGAGCAGGAAGTGTTTTTGCGCTCCGCCATTAATCAGTTTGAAGGCTATATCAAACTGAATAAAAAGATCCCGCCGGAAGTATTAACCGCCCTGACCGGTATAGATGAACCGGCACGGCTGGCCGATACCATGGCTGCACATATGCCGCTAAAAGTTGAAGATAAGCAAAAAGTGCTGGAAATCTTCGATGTGACCGAGCGGCTTGAATATCTGATGGCGATGATGGAGAGTGAAATTGACATTCTTCAGGTAGAGCGCCGTATTCGTAGCCGGGTGAAAAAGCAGATGGAGAAAAGCCAGCGCGAGTATTACCTGAACGAGCAAATGAAAGCCATTCAGCGTGAACTGGGTGAGCTGGAAGATGCGCCGGACGAATTTGAAACACTGAATAAGAAAATTGAACAGGCACAAATGCCACAAGAAGTGGCAGATAAAGCCCGTAGCGAGCTGCAAAAGCTGAAAATGATGTCGCCAATGTCGGCAGAAGCAACAGTGGTGCGCAGCTACATCGACTGGCTGGCCAATGTGCCGTGGAAAAAGCGCAGTAAGGTGAAGAAAAACCTGGCAGTGGCCGAGCAAATTCTTAATGCAGACCATTACGGCCTGGAGAAGGTAAAAGAGCGCATTGTTGAGTATTTAGCTGTGCAGCAACGGGTCAACAAATTAAAAGGCCCAATTCTTTGTCTGGTTGGCCCTCCGGGTGTGGGTAAAACGTCACTGGGGCAATCTGTTGCCAAAGCTACCGGGCGTAAGTACGTGCGGATGGCGTTGGGCGGCGTGCGTGACGAAGCTGAAATTCGTGGTCACCGTCGTACCTACATCGGTTCAATGCCGGGCAAAATCATCCAGAAAATGGCTAAGGTTGGCGTGCGTAACCCGCTGTTTTTACTTGATGAAATTGACAAAATGGCGTCGGATTTCCGTGGCGATCCGGCCGCGGCGCTGCTGGAGGTATTAGATCCTGAACAGAACACAGCATTCAGTGATCACTATCTGGAAGTGGATTACGATTTATCTGATGTGATGTTCTTCGCAACGTCCAACAGCCTGAATATTCCGGCGGCGTTACTGGACCGGATGGAAGTGATCCGTTTGGCGGGTTATACCGAAGATGAAAAGCTGAACATTGCCAGACAGCACCTTATCACTAAGCAAATTGGCCGCAATGGGTTAAAAACCAGCGAGATTGTCATTGAAGATAGCGCCATTATTGGCATTATCCGCTATTACACCCGCGAGGCCGGGGTGCGTAGTTTAGAGCGTGAGATCTCCAAACTGTGCCGCAAAGCGGTAAAGCAAATATTGCTGACCAAAGATTTAAAGCAGGTGGTGATCAACCAGCAGAATCTGGAAGACTACCTCGGCGTGCAGCGCTACGACTACGGTAAAGCTGAAGACAGCAATCGTATCGGCCAGGTTACCGGCTTAGCCTGGACGGAAGTGGGCGGCGATTTACTGACTATTGAAGCGGCTTCGGTGATGGGCAAAGGTAAACTTACTTTTACCGGTTCACTGGGTGATGTGATGAAAGAGTCTATCCAGGCGGCGATGACAGTAGTGCGCAGCCGCGCCGCAGGTTTGCGTATCAATGAAGACTTTTATGAAAAACGCGATATTCATGTGCATGTACCGGAAGGCGCCACGCCAAAAGATGGCCCCAGTGCCGGTATTGCTATGGTAACAGCGCTGGTATCAAGCTTAACCGGTAACCCGGTACGGGCTGATGTGGCTATGACAGGTGAAATTACGCTGCGTGGTGAAGTTTTACCCATCGGTGGCTTAAAAGAAAAGCTGTTGGCAGCACACCGTGGTGGTATTAAGCGGGTACTTATTCCGCATGATAACGTGCGTGACTTAAAAGATATCCCTGATAATGTGAAAGGTGATATCGAAATTTGCGCGGTAAAATGGATAGATGAAGTGCTGGAACTGGCGTTACAAGAGCCATTAGAGCGTGTTTCGGTGGTAGAAACGGTAAAAAATCCAGCAAAAAGCAAAAAAACGGAAAAAAATCCTGCGTAGGGGCTTTTCATTCCTGTTGGCTGTGCTAAGTTATGGAAAGTTTCGACCAAGCCCTTGTTATACAAGGGCTGCAGTCAAAGCCAGAACTGTTAGTTTTGCTGCTTTTTTGCTTGCAAGCCTGAAAAATGCTTGTTATAACGATGAAGCTCACTTACAGAACTAATGAAGTGTAGTTGTTGAAAATAATAACAATTGAAGGGGATGATATTGTGAACAAGTCTCAACTTATCGACAAAATTGCTGCTGGTGCAGACATTTCTAAAGCAGCAGCAGGTCGTGCTTTAGATTCGTTCATTGATGCTGTTACCGAAGCTCTTAAAGAAGGCGACTCTGTAGCATTAGTTGGTTTTGGTACTTACAGCGTACGCGAGCGTGCAGCCCGTACAGGCCGTAACCCACAAACTGGTGCAACTATTCAAATCGCGTCTGCGAAAATTCCTTCTTTCAAGCCTGGTAAAGCGTTAAAAGACGCCTGTAACTAAGCTTTAGTTTGGTACAGACAAGCAAAGTGCCAATTTTGGGAGTACCAGGCTACTTAATACGGTAACCACAGTCTTCCAAAGGCTTCTCTAAAAAAAGCGCATCTGTTAAGATGCGTTTTTTTTTACGGCAACCAAGATGCGTTTTTGTTGCCTCCCAGCCGTTAAAGATGAATAAAGAGATCGTGCTAAGATGTTAGAGAGAATCAGAGAAGGCTCGCAGGGAATCATTGCCAAGTCTATTTTAGGCTTAGTGATCCTGACGTTCGCATTAGCAGGTGTTGGCAGTTATTTAAGTAAACCTGCTGAAGTTAATGTGGCAGAGGTTAACGGTGAAAAAATCAGCCGTGCAGACTTTGACCAGGCATTTCAGAATGAGCGGTCACGACTGCAACAGCAGTTTGGTGAAATGTACGCCACCCTGGCAGCTGATAGCGCTTATATGAATAATTTTCGTAGCGAAGTGCTGGAACGTCTTATCGACGAGACCTTGCAAAAGCAATTTGCTGCAGAGCTTGGCTTGCGTGTTAGTGATGATCAGGTGCGTGAAGCTATCCGCGGTATGACAGAATTTCAGGTTGACGGCCAGTTTAATAATGACCGTTATCAGGCTTTATTGCGTCAGGCCGGTTATCAGCCGGATCAGTTCCGTGAACTGATGCGTGAGCAAATGTCGCGTAACCAGTTATTAATTGGTTTACTGAGTAGCGAATTTGCCACAGTTAAAGATATGCAGTTACTGGCTAAATTACAGCAACAAAGCCGTGATATCGAATTTGTGCGTATTGCCGCAGCTGATTTTGCCGCTAAGGTAGAACTGACAGAGCAAATGCTGCAAGACTACTACACAACGAACCTGCAACAATTTGAGACAGAGCAAAAAGTTGCCGTTAACTATGTTGAGGTATCCGCTGCAGCGCTGGCATCAGATACTGAAGTTACTGAGCAGCAAGTGGCCGATTATTACCAGGCTAATAAAGCCCGTTACACCCGTGACGAACGTCGCCAGGTTGCGCATATTATGCTGGAAGCAGAAGAAGATGATGCAGAAGTTGCCGCAAAAGCAGAGGCGATTTTACAGCAGTTAAAAGCCGGTGCTGATTTTGCGCAGCTGGCTAAAGCAGAATCTGCCGATACCTTTTCTGCAGAAAACGGTGGTGTGCTGGACTGGTTAGCAGCCGGTGATGTTGACCCTGAATTCGAGCGCGTTGCTTTTGGTATGAAAGAAGCCGGCGAACTTAGCCCTGTGGTAAGAAGCGCTTATGGGTACCATATTATTAAGCTGGTTACTCTGGAACCAGCCCAGGTGCAAGAGCTGGCTGACGTATCAGCAGATATAGCTAATAGCATTAAGCAAGATGCTGCAACTGCAAAGTTTTACGAGGTGCAGCAACGTTTGGCCGAAGTGAGTTTTGAAGTGCCTGATACACTCGAAGATGCAGCAGCAGCGGTAGATGCTAAGGTCATTTCAACACCGTTATTTAGCCGCAATGAAGCAACTGCGCCTTTATCTGCACCTGCAGTAATGAGTAAAATTTTCGATAGTGGCTTTATTAAAGAGCGGCTAAACAGTGAAGTTATTGAACTGGATAATCAACGCGCTATCGTAGTGCGTGTTACCGATTACCAGCCAAAACGTACGCAATCACTGGAAGAAGTTAAAGCTCAGGTGGAAGCGGCTGTTCGCGCAGAGCAAAGCTCATTGTTAGCTAAAGCGAAAGGCGAAGAGATATTGGCTGGCGCTGCACAGAGCAGTTTAAAGGCTCAGGCAGAGCAGGCATCGTTGACGCTGGAGCAGTCTGTAGACACACCACGCTTTGGTGGCACTCTGGATGGACAAATTCGTGCTAAAGCTTTCGCTATGCCTCGCCCGGCCGATAAACCGGCTATTGAGCTGGCAACGCTGGCCAATGGCGATACTGCGCTGGTATCTGTGCTGGCAGTGAAAGATGCCGAAGTAACAATGGTGCCAGAACCTGCCCAACTGGAGCGTTTGGCCGAGCAGCAAGCCGAACAGCATTACCGTGCGGTAATTGCAGCGTTAAAAGCCAAAGCTGACATAAGCCGTAATCTGCGTGAAGCCGTGACGGATACTCAGTAACATACATACAGATACATCGATAAAAAACCGTGGCTTGCCACGGTTTTTTTATGTAATAGCGCTATTAATCAGTTTGCGGCTGTAGTCATGCTCGGCATGAGCAAATACGTGTGCAGTGTTACCGTAATCCAGCGCTGTGCCCTGATGCAGTACCAGTAAATCGTCAGCGATATGGCGCACCAGCCGCAAATGGTTGGTGATTAGCAGATAAGCCAGACCGGATTTTTGCTGCAATTCCAGCAACAGGTTTACAATTTGTGCCCGTAGTGATGGGTCAAGTGCGGTAAGCGCTTCATCTAAAATAAGCAGTTTAGGGTCAAGGATCAGTGCCCTGGCCAGTGCCACCCGTTGTAACTGACCGCCGGAAAACATATGCGGGTAGTATTCACTGTGTTCATCCAGCAAACCGAGTTGTTTTAATGTCTGGCGGATTTTCTGCTTACGTTGCTGCGGGTCTAATACCGTGCTAAAACGCAAGACGTCATCCAGCATCTGGCCTATCTTCTGATGCGGGTTTAGTGACTTTGCCGCATCCTGAAAAATAAACCGGATCACATGGTTATATTGCCGGTAGTGGCTGATCTGAACTGGCTGGCCGGCCAGCAGGATCTCGCCACTGTCTGGTTTTTCAATTCCTACCAGTAGTTTTGCCAACGTACTTTTGCCCGATCCGGTTTCACCAACAATGGCCAGGGTTTTACCTTCGGCCAGTGTAAAGCTGATATTTTGCAGGGCAATAACGCTGCGTTGACTGAACCAGCCGCTTTGTTTGCGATAGGTTTTACACAGCTCTCTGACTTCAAGCAGGGTGTTCATAAGTCTTTTTTACCGGTTAAAGGAAAATGACAACTGTAGTAATGATTTTGTAAGCGCTCCAGGGTGGGTGTTTTCACACATTCCTTGCGGGCATTGGGGCAGCGTGGGCCCAGGCGGCAGCCTATAGGCAGATGCTGCAGCACCGGAATACTGCCAGGCAGTGCATATAATGGTGTTTTCGGCTGCAGGTTAGGTTGAAATTCCGGTACGCTTTTAATCAGTGCATGGGTGTAGGGATGATAAGGCTGTTTGAGAATGCTGGCGGTTTCGCCTGCTTCAACCAGCTGACCACAGTACAACACACTCAGGCTTTGGGTATAGCGGGCTATGCTTTCCAGCTCATGGCTTATCAGCAATACAGATGTACCTTTTAGCTGGTTAAAGCTGGCCAGCAGACGAAACAGTTGCGCCTGGGTGGTGCTTTCCAGCGCTGTAGTGGGTTCATCAGCAATCAATAGCTTCGGCGCCTTGGCAATGGCCATAGCGATCATGATCTTCTGGCAAACGCCTTCAGATAACTGATAAGGGTAACTTTGCAGAACAGCCTGATGGTCGCGCACACCTACTTTATGCAGTAAACCAATAGCTTTGCGCCGGCGCAGATAGCCGCGTTTCCACCAGGGGCCTTCCAACAGGTGGTCGGGAATCGCTTCTTCGAGCTGCTCCAGTATCGCTGCGGTAGGGTCGAGGCTACGACTAGGCTCCTGGTATATCATGGCGATGTCACGGCCAATTACTTTGCGCTGCTGATCGTAGGGTAGACGCAGCAAATCCTGCCCACACCAGTTAAAGCGATCGGCACTGACCAGCCAGCGCTTGTTCAGTACGCCAACAATAGCTTTGGCAATAAGGCTTTTACCTGAGCCAGATTCACCCACCAGGCCGCGGGTTTCACCTTCACGCAAACTAAGATTAACCCGGTCAACAGCTCGGATTAAGCCATCGGGAGTTTTCAGCTCTATGGTCAGGTTTTTAATGTCGAGTAACAGCATTAGTTTTCCCGCCGTTTTTTCATGGCGTTACGCAGGCCATCGCCCACCAGATTAACCGACAATACTGCGGTAAAGATCAGTAGCCCAGGCAGTGCAACGCCTACAGGGGCAACATAAATAAGATCCAGCGAGTCAGCAATAATAGCGCCCCATTCTGCCGTAGGAGCCTGGGCGCCGAGACCTAAAAAGCCCAGCGCAGCAATGTCGAGAATAGCCGTTGATAATGCCATAGTCGCGGTCACGGTTAACCGCTCCCAGATATTGGGTAAAATAAGCCGGGTCAGTACCTGCCAGTTACTGGCACCGTCTAAGCGGTAAGCGGTGACATAATCCTGATTCAGCTGCTCGGCTATAGCATTACGTATGCTATGAACAAATTGTGGCAGTAAAGCCAGCATAATGGCCCACAAGGTGTTTAACAGGCCGGGGCCGAGTATGGCCACGATAATAATGGCTAACAGCAAGGAGGGGATTGTCAGCGCTAAATCGAGCACATGGTTAAATACACTGGATTTGACTCCCTTACTCATACCTGCCAGTACACCCAGCAATAAGCCTATCAGTAAAGCGCCCACTACCGTAATAAGAGCAATACCAAAAGTATAGCGGGCTCCCATCAGCATACGGGAGAACATATCACGGCCCAAATCATCGGTACCAAACGGATATTGCACCAGCCCTTGTTCAGACCATGAGGGGGCAATCAGCAGCAGGGTATCGTTTTGCATGTAGGGATCATGTGGTGTCAGCAGTGGCGAAAGTATGGCCAGCAGAAAAAACAGTATAAACAACACCAGCCCCGACATAGCACTGTGCTGGCGGGCAAATTCGCGCCATAGCAATAGCAGCGGCGAGCGGGCGTGTTGCTCATCCGGTAATAAACGAAAGCGGGCCATCTCAGCGCTTCCTTGCTAGAGGGTTAAACAGCGTATGCAGGATTTCTGTCAACATATTTACACTAATAACCAGGGTTGAGATAACCAGTAAGCCGGCCTGAATTGCCGGGTAATTACGCTGATAAATACTGTCTATCAGCCAACGGCCAATACCCGGCCAGGAGAAAATAACTTCAGTAATCATCGCCAGCGTTATAAGGGTGCTAAATTGCAGGCCTATCTGACGGATAACCGGCAGCAGGGCGTTACGCAAAGCATGCCGGTACAGTACTTGCGCCCGGTTAAGCCCTTTGGCGCGTGCGGTTTTTATATAACTTTGTTCCCAGACATCCAGCATCGAATCCCGGGTGAAACGGATCATCACGGTGGTGGGGAAGGTTGCCAGCACTATCGTTGGCAGTAATGTGTGGCGCAGCGCATTAAGCAGAGCTTCTGTCTGGTGCTGGCTGTTGGCCAACAGAATATCTGCCAGCATAAAACCGGTAACATGCGGAATTTCATACAAGACGCCAATGCGACCAGCCGTTGGCAACCAGCCCAGACCAAGCGAAAACAGCATAATCAGTAGCAGTGCCCACCAGAATACCGGTATGGAATAACCTGCTATCGCCAGTGCGGAAATAATGCGGCTGATAATACCTTCCGGTTTTATTGCAGCAATAATACCCAGTGGAATACCGACAAAAAATGACACCAGCAGAGCATAAGCCGCCAGTTCTAAAGTGGCTGGCAGCAGTATTTTTATTTCCTGCAGCAGTGGTTGTTTACTGGCAAAAGACAGGCCCCAATCGCCACTGAAAATACGCTGCAGGTAGGCAATATATTGTTGTATGTAGCCGCTATCTAAGCGGTACTCTGCCGTTAATTGGGTGGCCAGTTCAGCAGATATATCGGTCAGGCCGGTAAAATTTTGCAGCGTATTACCCGGAAACAGATACCCCAGGCTAAATGCCAGTATGCTCAGAGCAATAAAGACAAAAACCAGTAAAAACAGACGGCGCAATAAATACAGGGTCATTTAACATCCTTAACGGCTGTTGCCAGCGAGATACCGCCATAAGGATTAATGTCAATGCCGCTGATGTCGCTGTTAAGCGCCTGAAAGCGTTGCGAGTGCGCAATGCTCAGCAACGGCATTTGCTCGGCAAGATATTGCTGAGCCGCCATGTAATAGCTGCGTCGTTGTTTTTGATCCGATGTCAGCAATGCCTGGCTGATAAGACGATCAAAGTTAGCATCACACCAGTTGGCGCGGTTAGTGCCGGTCTGTGCTGCACTGCAGCTTAACAGCGGCCGGAAAAAGTTGTCCGGATCGGCATTATCGGCCGACCAGCCAATGAGTACTGAGTCATGCTCGTTGTTACTGAGTTTACGGCGAAAACTGTTCCACTCATAAGATACTATCGTGGCCCTGACACCAATTTGCGCAAGATCTGCCTGCATCATTTCGGCCATTTTCAAGGCGTTAGGGTTATACAGGCGTTGCACCGGCATTGCCCAGATATCCATACTAAAGCCATTGGCATAGCCAGCTTCAGCCAATAATGCTTTAGCCTGGGTTTGATCAAAAGGTAATAACGGCAACTCAGCATTATAAGCCCAGGAGGTAGGTGGTAATACGGAGTTTGCTGCAGTGGCATAACCAAAATACACCGCCTGTAAAATGGCTTCGCGGTTAATAGCCATTGCCAGTGCCAGCCGCACCTTGGCGTTGTCAAAAGGCGGCTTGGCAGTATTAAATGCCCAAAAACCAACGTTCATACTGGTGCTTTCCTGCACGTCGACATCTGGCCGCTGGCTGATCAGGCCAAGTTCAGCCACGCGCGGAAAGGCCACCACATCACATTCGTGGGTAAACAGTTTCGCCATACGCCGGGCATTGTTTGGCACTATGTCAAACACCAGTTGCTCTGGCTTAGCCAGTTCACGCCAGTAGGTTTTGTGGCGGTAATATCGTATCAGTACGTCTTTTTGATACTCTTTAAAGCGAAACGGCCCGGTACCAACCGGATGGCTGTCAATGCGACCGGGCTGGTCTTGCTCAAGCACGGCAGCGCCGTATTCTGCCGATAAAATGGCGGCAAAATCAGTAGCCAGATTAGATAAAAACGAGCTGTCCGGCCGGTTCAATTCAAACCGCACAGTGTTATCACTGGTAGCTACCACACGTTCAACCAAATTGGCCCAGTCAACACTTTGGAAAAACGGGTAATTACCGCCACCCTGATAATGAAAAGGATGGTTTTTATCCATAATACGGTTAAAGGTAAATACCACATCTTCGCTGTTAAAGGCCCGGCTGGGGCTAAAGTATTCGGTTTGATGAAACTGCACATCCGGACGCAGGGTAAACTCATACACAGTGCCATGGTCATTTACTTGCCATTGGGTGGCCAGTAAAGGTTTAAGCTCGCCACTTTGCGGGTCAATATCCAGCAAACGGTCATATAATTGCTGGCTGATAGCATCAATGGTTGTGCCGGATGTTACCAGCTGCGGGTTAAACGACTCGGGTGAGCCTTCAGAGCAATATACTAAACCACTGCGCACGGTTTCAGGCAATTGCGGCTGACAGGCGCCTAAGGAGGCTGCCAAAAACAGTGACAAAAAATGGCGTCCGGGTGCTGGCAGTATTATCTGACCAAAGCTGACATTCATGCTTGTTGGCTTTCCAGTAACTGATATTTTTTCATATAACCGCGTAGCTGATGATAGGTCAGATTCAGCAGTTCAGCCGTTTTTTTCTGGTTATACTGGCTGGCAGCCAGGGCCTGTTTAATCAGGCTTACCTCAAAATCCTGCGACAGGGTTTTAAAATCCTGCACCTGGCTAAAATCGAACAGGTTACTTTTTGCGGCAACTACGGCCGTTGTAGCAACAGGCAACGCATTCGTGCTGTCCTGAGCCGGCAAGGCTTGTGCCTGCTGGCGCGGCGCTTTAATGCGTTGTCTGGGCCGGTAAGGTGACTCAAACGGGTCTAGCTGAATGTCGTGTACCGGTACATAAGCATTATTAGTGCGGTATACGCTGCGCTCTACCACGTTTTTCAGTTCGCGCACATTCCCGGGCCAGTGGTAATCAAGCAGGGTGCGTTTGGCTTTTTCACTAAAACCGCTGAATAACTCAAAACCCAGCTCGCGCGCCATATTAATGGCAAAATGTTCTGCCAGTACCATAATGTCTTCCTGGCGCTCACGCATTGGCGGCAAGGTAATAACATCAAACGCCAGCCGGTCGAGTAAGTCGGCCCGAAATTCGCCCTGCTCGGCTAATACCGGTAAATCTTCGTTAGTCGCACAAATCAGCCTGACGTCGGTTTTTATTGAACGGCTGCCACCTACGCGTTCAAATTCGCCATATTCAATTACCCGAAGCAGCTTTTCCTGCACTAAGCCTGGCGTGTTGGCCAGCTCATCCAGAAACAAAGTGCCGCCATGAGCCCGTTCAAAACGGCCCTCATGGCGTTTACTGGCGCCGGTGAAGGCGCCGGCTTCGTGACCGAATAGCTCACTTTCCAGCAGGTTTTCGTTTAATGAGGCGCAGTTAAGCGTAAGGTATTGCTGATCCCAGCGTTGCGACAAAAAGTGCAGGCGGGCGGCGATGAGTTCTTTACCGGTGCCACGTTCACCAATAATTAATATCGGCTTGTCTAACGGCGCTATTTGCGAGACCTGATCCAGCACATTCAGAAAACTGTTAGACTGGCCCACCAGATTATCTTGTTTGAATTTTATGCTCATGGCGTGCTATTTGTTAGTTAAATTGGCTAATTAGTAGTGTATTTCATAATATCCGCCAGCAGAAGCTTTAATGCAAAATAAATAAAAATTGATACTAATCATTGGTTTAAAATAATTTGCAAAGTTGGCAAGGAAACTGAATAGATTAGGTTGTACTAAACCAGTCATTTAAGAGGTAAATATTATGGGTATTTTTTCACGCTTCTCAGACATAGTGAACTCAAATATCAACGCGCTGTTAGATAAAGCCGAAGATCCGGAAAAAATGGTCCGGTTGATTATTCAGGAAATGGAAGACACCTTAGTAGAAGTTCGTTCTTCTTCGGCTAAAACCATCGCTGAGAAAAAAGAGTTACAGCGGGTGGTGAACCGTTTGCAGGAAGAAGTTGCTGACTGGCAGGCTAAGGCCGAGCTGGCGCTTAGCAAAGAACGCGAAGATTTAGCGCGCTCTGCGCTGATTGAGCGCCAAAAAGCTGCGGATCAGGCCAATGCAGTGGCAGCAGACATTACTAATCTGGACGAGCATATCAGCAAGTTGCAGGACGAAGTGGCACAGTTACAGGAAAAACTGGCAGATGCCAAAGCACGGCAGAAGTCTATGTTGATGCGCCAGAAAACGGTGGCATCACGTCTGGAAGTGAAAAAGACACTGGACAGCAATCGTATTAACGATGCGATGTATAAATTTGAGCGTTACGAGCAGAAAATTGATACGCTGGAAGCTCAGGTTGAAGCCTATGACTTAGGTAAGAAAACCTTAAAAGATGAGTTTGCTGAACTGGCTGCACAGGACAAAATTGACAATGAACTGGCGGCATTAAAAGCTAAAGTTAACCAGAAAGATCAAGACGCCTGAGCAGCAGGCGTTTAGGAGTAACTCATGGATTTGTCAGAAGTCATTGGTGTACCAATTATCCTGTTTATGATTTTTGTGGCACCGATCTGGGTAATCATGCATTACCGTAGCAAGAACAAAATGGGGCAGGGGTTGTCAGATCAGGAGCTGTTACAGTTAAATGATCTGGCACACCGGGCAGAGAAAATGGCTGATCGCATTAAAACGCTCGAAGCCATTTTAGATGCAGAAAGTCCCAAATGGAGATCTTCACATGACTAAACTTAAACGTGAACTGTTACGTGATGATGCCAATGGCAAGATAGCCGGCGTGTGCGCCGGTATTGCCGACTACTTTGGCTGGGAACTCTGGCTGGTACGTATTATTACCGTATCGGCATTTTTCCTCGGTGCCGGTGGGTTGGTTTCAGTGTTGTATATTGCTGCCTGGGTGGTGCTGGAAAAAAAGTCCAAGGCCGCCTTCAAAGCAACAACTACGGCTGATTTAAGCCCGGCAACAGAGAAGGTGGTAGAGGTAAAAACCCGGGTATGGCAGCGCGGTGAAGCGCCAAAAGACGCGCTGCAGCATTTAGCCAGCCAGTTTAATGGGTTGGAGCTACGGTTGCGCGATCTTGAGCGCCACGTGACATCAGCTAAATTTCAGTTAAACCGCGAATTTAACAGCCTCTAGGGTGGTAAGCCTTAGCTTATGAATGTATTTAAGCATCTTCAGCATCAAAGGCGCGAGCTGACAGGCCGTGCCTTTGATCGTCATTTACGCCTGGGAGTTACCGGGCTTAGTGGCTCAGGTAAAACCGCGTTTATTACCTCATTAGTGCATCAGTTAACGCAGGGCGATCAGCCGTCTAATTTGCCATTTTTTGATGTGGTACGTGAGCAACGCTATCTGGGTGGGCGTTTGGCAAGCCAGGTACTGGCAGTGCCGCGCTTTCCACTGGAGCAAAACCTGCAGTATCTGCAGCAAACCCCACCGGCCTGGCCACCATCAACCACGGGGTGGAGTCAGTTAAGCCTGCAATTGCGCTATAAAGCTGCGTCAGGTTTACGCTCTCATTTGCAGAGCCACAGCGAACTGGCGTTGGATATTATTGACTATCCCGGTGAATGGTTACTGGATTTACCGATGCTGGATATGAGTTACGCCCAGTGGTGTGAGTTTAGCTGGCAGTTGTTTGCCAAAACGCATCGCAGTGCAGCGGCACAACCGTTTGCACAGTTGCTGCAAAACACCGATTTGCAGGACGCCAGCGAATTACATCTGCAGCAGCTTACTGACAGCTATAAACAGTTACTGACACAATTTCATCAAACGCCCGGTGCTTATTTAAACCAGCCTGGCCGTTTACTGGTGCCGGGTGTATTGTCGGGCGCCCCTATGCTGCAGTTATTTCCATTGTTACCGCAGCAGGCAGAGCAACCCTCTGCCCTGGCAACCCAGTTAGAGCAGCACTACGACAGCTATCGCAAACATGTAATCAAGCCCTTTTACCAGCAACATTTTTCAGCGCTTGACCGTCAGGTTATTCTGGTCGATTGCCTATCGGCACTCAATGCCGGTTATGCAGCTATTACTGAGCTGCAGCAGGCCCTGCGGCTTATTTTACAAAGCTTTAATTATGGCCCGTCCAGCCTGTTAAGCCGGTTGTTTAAGCCGAAAATCAGCAAAGTACTATTTGCAGCCAGTAAGTCTGATCATGCTACGCCAGAGCAACACAAGGCCCTTACTTTGCTGTTGCAACAGTTATTACAGCAGCCGCTGAAAAACAGCCAGTATCAGGCAGCTACCACTGAAGCCATGGCGATAGCCGCAATACGTGCCAGCAGCAGCGGTTTTGTCCAGGCGGACGGTTTGGCACAACCCTGCATCAGTGGTACCGGGTTGGATCAACAGGCGCTGACCTATTTCCCCGGCGACATACCGCCAACCGTGCCACCTCAAGAGGTGTTTGAACAACACAAGTTCGCTTTTTTACCACTGCGGCCGCTGCCGTGGAACGATACTCAGGCTTTACCTCATGTGCGGATGGACCATGTACTGCAGTTTATCCTTGGAGACAAATTACGATGAGCGAATTAAAGCAGGCCCGTCATTTTAACCAACTAAAGCTGACGCCAGAGGCCATTGAGTTAAAAAGCGCCAGTTATTACCACGACGACAACTTTATCAGTGCACCTGCAGCAGAGCCTGCCAAGCCGGTAAAAACTAACCGCTGGTGGTGGCGCTTGTCTGCGGCAACCTTGCTGACTATTGTCGTGCTGTCGGTTTGGCAATGGGGGGTAATGTTGCAACACAGCTGGCAACAAAGTGTGCTGCAGGGCGGCCTGCTCAGCCTGGTTACTGTGGCTGTACTGGTGTTGCTAACCAGCCTGGTGTGGCGTGAAGTAAAACTATGGCGCCGTTTAGCTCGCAACCGGCATTGGCAGCAAAGCGCACAGCGTATCCGCCACAGCGTACAATTTGGCGAAGCGCAAAAGCTGTGTCAGGCGGTGGCTGCCAGTTTGCCGGCAAACCCTGATATTAGCGCTGCGATAAGCCAGTGGCACGCGGCAGTAAAAGATGAGCATAGCGATGAAGAACAACTGGCGTTGTTTGAACATTTTGTTTTATCCGTGCTGGATAAACAGGCACAGCAAATCATTTATCGCGCTGCCACAGATACCAGTATGGCGGTGGCAATAAGCCCCTTTGCGTTGGCCGATATGATATTGGTGTTGTGGCGCAGCAGCCGTTTAGTGCGTGAACTGGCACAGCTTTACGGTGGCGCTATCGGCCAGCTGCGCAGTATGGTGCTGTTAAAGCGGCTGTTTGCGGCATTATTATGGGCTGGGGGCTCAGAGCTGGCGCTGGATATGGCATCCGACGTTATTGGCAGCGAGTTAACGGCTAAGTTATCGGCCCGGGCCGGGCAGGGTGTGATTGCCGGTTTATTGGTGGCCCGCCTTGGTAATCTGGCGCAGCAACAGTTGCGGCCACTACCGGTGACGGCTGCTGCCAAAGTCAGTATTAAATCGCTTGGCCGTGCGTTATTGCAACGTTTTAGCACTGCTGCGCAAACTAAAGCTGACAGTACCGGATAAACTTTTCTGATACCGCCAGACTGCAAGATGTCTGGCGTGCTTCCATTAATATTAGTTTCTGCTATTTGTTACAGCGACTTTAACTTTCAGTAGCAGTAACTTTATGCATGACAATAATAAAAAAGCCGAAACCCTGTGTATTCACGCCGGTAAAGAAAAAAATCAACACGGTACTTTAGCTACGCCGCTGTACCAAACTTCCACTTTTATTTTTGATAATGCCGAGCAGGGCGCAGCCCGTTTTGCCGGTGAAGCTGAAGGCTATATTTACACCCGGCTGGGTAACCCGACCACCCGCGAGCTGGAGCTGAAAATAGCAGCGCTGGAAGGCATGGCTGATGCCGCTGCCACGGCTACCGGTATGGGCGCTGTGGCGGCCAGCACTATGGCCTTTTTGCAGCAGGGCGATCATTTAATTGCCAGTAAAGCCATTTACGGTTGCAGCTTTGCGCTGTTTAACCATATGTTTGCCCGCTATGGCATTGAGGTTAGCTTTGTCGATATGACAAACCATGCTGCGGTTGAGCAAGCGATTAAACCTAATACCAAAATGCTGTTTGCCGAAACACCGATAAACCCAAATCTGGTGGTATTGGATCTGGCCTTTCTCGGTGATTTTTGCCGGCGCCATCAGCTGATTTCAGTGATAGACAATACGTTTCTTACACCGTTGCTGCAAAAGCCGGCCGATTACGGCATCAATATTGTGATCCACAGCGCTACCAAATACCTGAACGGCCACGGTGATGTAGTGGCGGGGCTAATTGTATCGGACGCCGAAACGATAAAAACCATTAAACTGACCACATTAAAAGATATGGGTGCCACCATTAGCCCACATGATGCCTGGCTGATTATCCGCGGTTTAAAAACGCTGTCGGTGCGGTTGGAGCGCCACTGCAGCAATGCGCAGACGGTAGCGGAATATCTGCAGGCACACCCTGCGGTGCGCGAAGTGTTTTACCCCGGCTTACCGTCGCACCCGGGTTTTAAATTTATTGGCAACCAGATGAAAGCCGCCGGTGGCGTGCTGGCTTTTGAGCTAAATGCCAGCCTGGACGACAGCCGCTATTTTATCAACCAGTGTCGTCTGCTTAGCCTGGCCGTAAGCCTGGGCGATGCCGAGTCGCTTATTCAGCATCCGGCCTCGATGACACACAGCCCTTACACTGCAGAAGAGCGGCAAATGGCCGGCATCAGTGATGGCTTAATCCGTGTTTCGGTAGGGTTAGAGCATGTTGATGATATTATCGCCGATCTGGCGCAGGCACTGGATAAAATGCAGCAACGCCAGCGCTGAGAGTTAAGCTGTTGTAAGGCTATGTTTACGCTGCTGTAGCCAACTTTAGGCGGCAACGAGATTAACTCTTGCCGCACTATCGCTTAGTATCCGCATTAACTAATTATCTGCCGCTACAGCAATAATAATTCAATAGCAGATAAGCGGGACACTCCCGTATAACAGAATATTCAACAGGTTGTTTATGAGTAAGTCGAGTAAATATGTCTCCCGTCAGCCTGACGAGCAAGGCTTTATCGCCTGGTCAGATGAAGAAAACCAAATTTGGCATGAACTGATCACACGCCAGCTAAGTGTCATTAAAGGCAAAGCCTGCGATGAATATATGGCTGGTTTAGAAAAGTTACAGCTGCCAACCGATCGCATTCCGCAATTGGAAGAAGTCAGCAAGGTATTGCGCGCTACTACCGGTTGGGAATGTGCTGAAGTACCGGCGTTAATCAGCTTTGATAAGTTTTTTGAGCTGTTGGCGAATAAGCGGTTTCCGGTGGCGACCTTTATCCGCAGCCGGGAAGAGTTTGATTATCTGCAGGAGCCGGATGTGTTCCATGAGATATTCGGCCACTGTGCTATGCTCACCAATCCGGCTTTTGCCGAATTTACCCATATGTACGGTAAATTGGGCCTGTCAGCCAACAAGCAGGACCGCGTTTATCTGGCCCGCTTATACTGGTTTACTATTGAATTTGGTTTGTTAAACACACCTGATGGTTTACGCATATATGGCGGCGGTATTTTATCGTCGCCGGGTGAAACCACCTATGCACTCGAATCTGCAGTGCCTGAGCGTAAACCCTTTGATGCGGTAGATGTATTACGTACACCTTACCGTATCGACATTATGCAGCCGGTGTATTTTATGATTGAACGTATTGACCAGCTGTTTGATATTGCCCATCTGGATATGATGGCGCTGGTTGAACAGGCCAGAGCATTGGGGCTGCATGCGCCAAAATTTCCGCCCAAAGAAAAACAAGCAAGTTAGGATTACAGAATGTCTGAATTAAAAGCAATGCAATGTGAAGCCTGCCGCGCTGATGCGCCTAAAGTGTCTGACGCCGAGCTGCCTGAGTTAATGCGGCAGATCCCCGATTGGACGCCGGTAGTGCGTGACGGTATTTTGCAACTGGAGCGCGAGTTTAAGTTTAAAAACTTTAAGTTAGCCTGGGCATTTCATAACAAAGTGGCTGAGTTGGCAGAAGCCGAAGGGCATCATCCTGCGCTGTTGCTGGAGTGGGGTAAATTAACGGTAACCTGGTGGTCGCACTCGATTAAAGGCTTGCATAAAAATGACTTTATCTGTGCAGCCAAAACGGATGCTTTACTGTCCGCTTAATGTTCTTTGGGTGAGTGGTGCTGGGGCGCCACTCATTGCTGTCTTTTGTTGTTCACTGCCGCGTTGTCTTAGTTGCTACTTGTCGCAATAACCTGCTAAATCGTCTTTTTGTTCACATTTCTTTACAAAACTACTGGTCTCTTCTTAGCGTTATACCGTATTATGTTGTTAATTACTTGGTCTTGGGACACTTTGCGGTATGCGTTTAGAAATTCAATGCCAGAACAGGCTCGGCCTGGCACAGGAAGTATTAAATGTACTGGTAAGTTATCAGCTGGATCTGCGCGGTATCGAAGTCGATCCCAGTTTAAGCCGGATGTACGTGTCATTTCCGACGGTAAACTTTGAAAAGTTTCAGGAGTTAATGACCAAGATGCGCCGCATCCCCGGCGTAGAAGATGTTAAAACCACCGCTTTTATGCCGTCAGAGCGTGAGCATAATGAACTGTCTACCTTACTTAAAACCCTGCCGGATGGCCTGATTGCCGTGGATATTAAAGCCAATGTCACGGTAATTAATGACGCCGCACTGGAGGCGTTGTCGGTAGAGCATAACGCCATTGCCGGCCAGTCACTGCAGGGCATGGTTAAAGGGTTTAACTTTCAACGCTGGTTAGAAGGCGATGATGTGCTGGCACAAACACGCCGGCTGGAAATTCACGGCAAGCGCTTTGTGGCAGACATTCTGCCGGTGATGGTGCCGGATGAAACCGGCCATGAAATTCTGGCCGGTGCGGTTATTAATTTAAAATCAGAAAGCCGGCTTGGCCAGCATATGGTGGCGTTTAAAAAAGGTGATCAGGAAAGCTTTAACACTCTGCAGGCGCACAGTAACTTAATGCGTAAAGTAGTGCGTGAAGCGAAAAAAATGTCGCAGCTGGATGCGCCTATTCTGATTATGGGTGAAACCGGCACCGGCAAAGAGTTACTGGCGCGAGCTTGTCATGCTGCCAGTAGCCGCACCGGTAAACCTTTTTTAGCCCTGAGCTGCGCCTCGTTACCAGACAACGTAGCGGAGTCAGAGCTGTTTGGTTATGGCGCCAATGCCTTTCCAGGTACTGTTGAAGGCAAAAAAGGCATTTTTGAGCTGGCCAATGGCGGCACGGTATTCTTAGATGAAGTCGGCGAAATGTCGCACCAGCTGCAAACCAAACTGATCCGCTTTTTGCAGGACGGCAGTTTTCGCCGTGTAGCCGATGAAAACGAAGTAAAAGTAGATGTGCGGGTAATTTGCACCACGCAAAAAGACTTGCCCGGCATGGTACAGGAAGGCAAGTTCCGTGAAGACTTATACTACCGCCTTAATGTGCTGACGCTGGCTTTACCGCCATTGCGTGATCGTAAGCAGGATGTGATCCCGCTGGCCGAGTTTTTTATTGCCCGTTTTGCCGCACGGCTTGGCCGCAAAGCACCGAAGTTAACTGATAGCTGTGCTAATTTTCTGCAAAATTATCCGTGGCCGGGTAACGTACGCCAGCTGGAAAATGCGCTGTATCGTGCCATTACACTGCTTGAAGGCTTTGAACTCGATAAAGAGCACCTGCAACTGCCAAGCTACAATAATGATTTTGGCTATTTAGAACAGGATTTTGACGGCACCCTGGACGAAGCGGTAAAACGTTTTGAAGCTAATCTGTTACGTAAGTTGTTTCCGGCTTACCCCAGCTCGCGCCAGTTAGCTAAAAAGCTGGGTTTAAGCCACACCGCCATCGCCAATAAGTTACGTGATTACGGTATTAATCGTAAGAGTGTAAAAATTTAACTACACTTTGTGCGTAAAACTGTACTGTAGCAGGGCTGCCAAAGCGATTTGGCGGCCCTTTTTGATCGCTTTTTCAGAAAGTCGCGGTTTTGTATCAGCAGCTTTACAAAACAGCGGTTTAGCAAGCATTAAGCTGTTATTTGCTGCCCCCTTCCTTTTTTTTAGCGCAAGCGCATTATTAGCGCCAACCAAGACGTAGTTTAGGACTATAACAATGACTGATAAAACTAATCCGCTGGGAACTGATGGTTTCGAGTTTGTTGAATACACGGCTGCTAATGCCGAGGGCATTCAGAAGTTAAAAGATTTATTTTATGCGCTGGGCTTTACTGAAGTAGCGCAGCATCGCTCTAAGCAAGCCTGGTTATATAAGCAGGGCGATATCAACTTTATTGTTAATGCTGAGCCTAACTCGCAGGCAGAAGAATTTGCCCGTCAGCACGGCCCAAGTGTGTGCGCTATGGCATTTCGGGTAAAAGACGCTGCCCATGCGTTAAAGCATGCAGTAGCTAACGGTGCTAAAGAGTATAAAAACCAGATTGGCCCAATGGAGCTGAATATTCCGGCTGTTTACGGTATTGGCAGCAGCTTGCTGTATTTTGTGGACCGCTATGGTGCCAGCTCAGTGTACGATGTTGACTTTAAATACTATGACAACTGGCAGCTTGAAATGACCAAGCACGGTGTTGGCCTGGAAGTGCTGGATCATTTAACGCATAACGTAATGCGCGGCAATATGAATACCTGGGCTGGCTTCTATGAAAATATCGGTAACTTCCGTGAAATCCGTTATTTTGATATTGAGGGTAAGCTCACTGGCCTGGTATCAAAAGCGATGACAGCACCCTGCGGCAAAATTCGTATTCCTATTAATGAATCGTCAGACGATAAATCCCAGATTGAAGAATTTATCCGCGAATACAAAGGCGAAGGTATCCAGCATATTGCGCTGACAACCGAAGACATCTACGAAACAGTACGCACGCTGCGCAGCCGCGGCATGGACTTTATGCCAACGCCGGAAACCTACTACAACAAAGTAAACGAGCGGGTAGTGGGCCACGATGAAGATTTAGAGCAACTACGTGAGTTACGTATTCTGATTGATGGCGCGCCGATGAAAGACGGCATTTTGCTGCAAATTTTCACCAAAACCGTGATTGGCCCGGTGTTCTTTGAAATTATCCAGCGTAAAGGCAATGAAGGCTTCGGCGAGGGTAACTTTAAAGCACTGTTTGAGTCTATCGAAGAAGATCAAATTCAGCGCGGAGTGTTAAGCAATGCGTAAATGGGCATCGTTTCCGTTAAAGGAAGGTGATGTATCAAGACAGGCGCATGCTGATTTCCCGGAGCAGGCGATATATGAGCGTGAAACCGGCCGCAGCGGTTTTTTTGGCCCGGCCACGCACTTTCATCACCGCCATGCGCCTACCGGCTGGACAGATTGGCAGGGGCCATTGCGACCGCACCTGTTTAACTTTAATGAGATTGGTGTCGATAACACTAATTCGCCGTGGGCTGTGCCCAACCTGCTGTTTAATGCGCATTGTAAAATGCGCACCTGGCGCCTTAAAGACAACATGAGCAAGCTGGTGCGCAACGCCGACGGTGATGAACTGCTGTTTATCCATGAAGGCAGCGCCGAGCTGTATTGCGATTACGGCCATATGACAGTGCGCGACGGCGATTATATTGTGATCCCGCGCTCGACTATGTGGCGGTTAGAGCCAAAAGAGCCGATGTTTATTCTGCTGGTAGAAGCCACTAACGACAGCTATCAGCTGCCGGAAAAAGGCCTGGTAGGTAATCACGCTATTTTTGACCCGGCCATGCTGGATACGCCGAAAATTGACGCTGCCTTTAAAGCGCAGTACAGCGAGCAGCAATGGCAGGTTGAGGTAAAACGCCACGGCCAGGTATCGGTGATTACTTACCCGTACAACCCACTGGATGCTATTGGCTGGCATGGTGATTTAGCAGTAATGCGCATTAACTGGCGCGATATACGACCGCTGATGAGCCATCGTTATCATTTACCACCGTCGGCGCATACTACCTTTGTTGCGCAGCGCTTTGTGGTGTGTACCTTTGTGCCCCGGCCGATTGAGAGCGATCCGGGTGCGTTAAAAGTGCCGTTTTACCATAACAATGACGATTACGATGAAGTGCTGTTTTACCATGCCGGTGATTTTTTCAGCCGCGACAATATCGAAAAAGGCATGGTCACTTTCCACCCGGCCGGTTTTACCCATGGCCCGCACCCTAAAGCCTTTGCGGCCGGGCGTGAGTATAAAAAGAAATTTACTGATGAAGTGGCAGTAATGCTTGATACCCGCGACGCGCTGGAGATGGGCGCTGCGGCGCTGGCGACGGAAAACCCGGAATACGTTAATAGCTGGAAAGTAAAACCAGAGCAGGCGAAGGAATAATAATGAAGTTAGCAAGTTTAAAAAATGGCAGCCGTGATGGCTTGCTGGTTGTCGTCAGCCGTGATTTAAGCCGCTGTGTAGCAGCGCCGGCAGTAGCCGCCACTATGCAGCAATTACTGGACAGCTGGGCACAGTTAAGCCCAAAGCTGGACGAAGTTTATCAGGCGCTGAACAGCGGCAAAGTAGACGGCGAAATGGCGTTTGACGAAGGTCAGTGTGAATCGCCTTTACCACGGGCATATCAATGGGCCGATGGCAGTGCTTATGTGAACCACGTTGAACTGGTGCGCAAAGCGCGTAATGCCGAAATGCCGCCAAGCTTCTGGACCGATCCGTTAATGTATCAGGGCGGTTCGGACGATTTTATCGGCCCGCGCGACAATGTTGAAGTGGTTAGCGAAGACTACGGTATCGACTTTGAAGGCGAAGTAGCGGTAATTACCGACGATGTGGCGATGGCGTGCAGCGCTGACGAAGCGCGCAGCAAAATCCGCTTACTGATGCTGGTAAATGACGTATCGCTGCGTGGCCTTATTCCGAATGAGCTAGCCAAAGGCTTTGGCTTTTTTCAATCTAAGCCGTCATCCGCTTTTAGCCCGGTAGCCGTAACGCCGGACGAGCTGGGCAATAATTGGCGTGAGGGCCGTGTGCATCTGCCGCTGCTGTCTACCTATAACGGCAAACTGTTTGGTAAGCCCAATGCCGGTATCGATATGACGTTCGACTTTGGTCAGCTGGTGGCGCATGCGGCGAAAACCCGCAATCTGGGCGCCGGTGCGGTTATTGGCTCTGGTACAGTATCAAACAAGCAGGGCACCGAATATGGTACTGCTGTGGACGAGGGTGGAGTAGGTTACAGCTGTATCGCTGAAATCCGCATGATTGAAACCATTCGTGATGGTAAGCCGACCACCGCATTTATGAAGTTTGGCGATACTATTCGTATGGAAATGCTGGATGCGCAGGGCAACAGCATCTTTGGTGCCATTGACCAGAAAGTAGTGCAATATAAAGCCTGAGTTTGACTCAGATTCGGTAGCATCACTGCGTACATTTTTTCCGCGACACGCCGTAAACCCATCCCTGGGGGCTCGACTCAGGCATCCATGCCTTCAACGGTCGCGGAAAAAAGTACATCCGTGCTTCTACCTGGCTCAATTTCAGGGGATAACAATGAAACTCTACGGCTACTGGCGCTCTTCAGCAGCATATCGTGTGCGTATCGCGCTAAACTTAAAACAGCTGACGTTTGAAAATCTGCCGGTGCATCTGGTTAAAAATGGCGGCGAGCAACATAGCCCGGATTATAAAACACTAAACCCGGCAGAACTGGTACCTGTGCTGGTTGATGATGATCTTAGCCTGAACCAGTCGCTGGCCATTATAGAATATCTGGACGAAACCTATCCGCAACCGGTGTTATTACCGGAAGAACCCGCCGCACGGGCTAAAGTGCGTGCATTGGCACTGGATATCGCCTGTGATATGCATCCGCTGAATAACCTGCGTATACTGCAATACCTTACCGGACCTTTGGCATTAAGCGAACAGCAAAAACTAGACTGGATTAGCCATTGGCTTAACACCGGTTTTAACGCACTTGAACAACGCTTAAAGCAAAGCGCAGGGCAGTTTTGCTTTGGCGATGAAGTGACATTGGCTGATTTGTGCCTGGTGCCGCAAGTATACAATGCTCAGCGCTTTGCGCTGGATATGAGTGCCTTTCCAACGGTGATGGCCGTGCACCACAACTGCCAGCAACTGGCTGCTTTTGCTCTGGCCGCCCCGGAGCAACAACCAGACGCACAGCTAAGCTAACTCAGCACAATATACTGCTGCCGCGATGTAATGACGGCAGCAGCATTTCATCTGTTTTGCTAGACGATTAGCTATATTCGCCTATGCTTATACAAATTTCTATCTTCCTGATATAAGTCTGCATTGCTTAGCTGGCAGCAACATGCTGTAGTAGCGCATGTTTAGTATTAACCGCGCAGCGGCTGATAAAGCCCAAGAGGTACAAAATTATGAGTAAACTAATGGCCGCAGTGAATCAGCGGACAAATCTGGTAGGTAATAACCGGCTGGAATTGTTGTTGTTTCGGTTGTATGGCTCCCAGCCGTTTGGCATAAACGTGTTTAAAGTGCGCGAAGTGCTGCAATGCCCGGAGCTGACAGAAATGCCAGGTTCCAGCCCGCATGTGCGTGGTATTGCGCATTTACGCGGTGTACCTGTGATGGTAATTGATTTAAGCCAGGCTACCGGCGGTAAACGTATTGAAGATTTATCTACCGCTTATGTGCTGGTAACCGAATACAACCGCCACACTCAGGGGTTTTTGGTCAGCGGTGTGGATCGCATCGTTAACACAAACTGGGATCAGATCATGCCACCACCCAAAGGTGCGGGCGCAGGCCATTATCTGACAGCTGTTACGCAAATTGACGGTAAGCTGGTACAAATTATTGATGTAGAAAAAGTCTTTGCAGAAATAACACCGGTTAACGAAGAGGTCAGCGAAGATATAAAAGTAAAAGCCACAGAGCGTAACTTTAAAGATTTGATTGTGCTGGTAGCTGACGATTCTGCCGTAGCGCGTAATCAGGTTAAGCGGGCGCTGACGTCAATCGGTATTCAGGTTGAACTGGTCAACGACGGTAAACTGGCGCTGGACTGGCTAACCGCCAAGGCGGCAGAGTTGGGTGGCGATATTTCAACAAAAGTGCCGTTGCTGATTTCTGATATTGAAATGCCAGAAATGGATGGTTATACCCTGACGGCAGAAATAAAAGCTAATCCGGCACTGCGGCAAATGCATGTTGTGTTGCACTCATCGCTTAGCGGTGTGTTTAATGAAGCGATGGTAAAAAAGGTGGGTGCAGATCAGTTTATCGCTAAGTTTCACCCGGACGAGCTGGTGTCTGCAGTACAAAAGTGGATGCAGACAGATTAAAGCTGATGCAGCATTGCAGAAGTAAACAGGTATTAAAATGAAAGTGTTTTCTCTACCCAAAAGGCTGCTTAACCGTGCTTTAGTTTATGCGGGCTTGTTCGGCATTATATTTCAGCTAACGGCGGCTTGTTACGCCTGGTGGCATGATATTGGTTTACAGGCAGGCTGGTTTTTAACCTTACTTGCGCCTTTGTTATGTATAGCATCCGGCACTGTTTCAGCGTTGCAGCTACAGAAAGAGCCGGAGTAACCTGGCTATTTGCGCGGCTTAAACATACCTTCTACCCGCACATCGCGGATGCCGGTTTCGGTAAAATAAAAATTTATCTGGCCGGGACCGCGATTAAAATAATAGGTTTCATCATTTAGCTGTAGCACAAAGTTTCCCGGTGCATTTACTGCCTGCGGATCAGCAAACAACTTGATGGAGTATTGCTCCAGTTGTAGTTCAAAACTGCTGATTGGATCGTTAATAAAATCGGGTACCCAGACGTGGCTGTTGCCTTGCAGAATGACAGCAATGGAATATTTCTGCGGTACGGATGGTACGTTAAGGCTTTGGCGGCCAACAATAAAGCGGTAGGTACCATCCTGGCGAAAGTAGCTAAAGCCGAAATCAAATGTCTGGCTGCTGTTGTTGGTAAGCGTTACTTTTCCCTCCCCACTGATATCGAACTGTGCCTGGCTCAGTGGTGTGAACAGTAATGCTGTACTTAGCAGCAGGTATTGCAATTTCATGGCTCTAGCCCCGTTAGCGGTTTATACCTGTGTCATACTCACCATCAGTTTCAGCTGTTGGCCTGGTTGCAGGTAGTTACCGGTATTAATATTGTTCCACTTTACAATATCAGACACTGAAACGCTGAAACGCTGGGCAATTCTGGCCAGAGAATCACCTTTACGCACCTTGTAGGTAACGGTGCGGGATATGCCTGCGGTGTTACCTGTTGCTGCAGCTGGTTGCCATATCGCCAGTGTCTGGCCTGGCTTAAGGGTAGAGCGCTGCGTTAACGTATTCCATTTAGTCAGGTCTGCTACTGTCACTTTGTGCTCACGGCTGATGTCCCACAAGGTATCACCATCTTTAACCGTATATTCCAGCTTAGTACCGCTATTAGTTTGTTGTTGCTGTACCTGGGCCACCTGGCTTAAGCTGTAATCTGCTTCGTCGCCGGCAGAAACCGGTAACATCAAATGCTGGCCAAGACGAATATTGCTGCCATCCAGCTTATTTATGCGCTGAATGGCACTGATATTAGTGCCATGCTTTTGAGCTATTTTACCCAACGTATCGCCTTTGGCTACGGTGTAGCGTTTCCAGCGTAGTAAGTCTTTGCTTGGCGTTTGCGCCAGTTTCTGCCGGAAAGTCTCTACCTGATTTACCGGCAATACTAAATGATGCGGGCCGTCAGGATCGGTCGCCCATTGGCTAAAGCCAGGGTTGAGTGCCTGTAACTCAGCCACGCTCAATCCTGCCATCTCAGCAGCTATTGTCAGGTCAATTTGGTTACTCAGTTCTACCACATCTATTTTCGGCTCATTGGCAATAAACTTCCAGACAATATCAAAGTCGTCCGGACGCTTAAGAATATCTACCAGAGCCAGCAACTTAGGCACATAAGCCGTAGTTTCGGACGGTAAATCTAACGACCAGAAATCAGTGGGTAAACGCTTTTGCTTATTACGTTTAATTGCCGCCAGGATCCGGCCTTCCCCAGAGTTATAGGCGGCAATGGCGTTGAGCCAGTCACCTTCGAGTTTGTCGTGCAGATATTGCAGGTAATCTAACGCCGCACGGGTAGACGCTACTACATCGCGGCGGCCGTCATACCAGAAGTTTTGTTTTAAACCAAAGCGCTTGCCGGTAGCAGGCATAAATTGCCACATACCAGAAGCGGCAGCGTGTGAGTAGGCAAAGGGATCAAAGGCGCTTTCTACAATAGGCAATAGTGCCAGCTCCAATGGCATCTGGCGTTTTTCCAGCTCTTGCACGATATGGAATAAAAACGGCTGGGCCCGGCTGGCGACTCTGTCCAGATAGGCCTGGTGGTTACTGTAAAAGTTACGTTGTTCTACAATTGGCCGCGTTTGTGGCACGTTAAAGCTCATCTGTAACTGAATACGTTGCCATAAATCTTCTAATTCTGTGGCATCAAGTTCAATAATGTCGTTGCCCGAGGGCTGGCCTGCACTCCATAACCGATTGGCTATTTGCTCGGCGCTGGCGGCGTGCTTATGAAAATCTGCCGGTTTGGTTTGTGGGGCTTTTACTACAGGAGGTATGTTAGTTTTGTCAGTGCTATCCGTGCTAACACATCCTGCAAGGATCATGGCTCCAGCCAGGGCAGATAATCTTCTCAGCATTATTTTGTTCCACATGTAAAAAATCGAATGTTACCTGTTCGGTCACTGAATGCAAGTCAGCTTTTAAACTGGTCCTTACTGGCTCTTAACCAGCTAAACAGCGCCAAGGCGCTATCTTTTTGCCATTTCTGCTGTAGGTTTTTGTTAGTACAGCGTAAAAATGGATTAATTTGTTTCTCTTTTGCTAACTCTGCAGGCAAGGTTGGCTGTTTTGCCAAACGTAGATCATGACAACGTTGCGTGTATTCGAGTAGCGCCGCGTTATCTGGTTCCACAGTTAAAGCAAATTTTAAGTTAGCCAGGGTGTACTCGTGGGTACAGTAAATCTGGGTACTGTCGGGTAAAGCCAGCAACTTTTGCAGCGATTGCCACATTTGTTGCGGGCTGCCTTCAAACAGCCTGCCACAACCTGCGCTGAACAGAGTATCACCAGAAAACAAAACGGGTGCTGAATAAAAAGCAATATGGCCCAGAGTATGGCCGGGCAAAGCGATGACAGCAAAAGTAAGATCTAATTGCGGAATGACCACCACCTGATTGTCGTTCACAGTTTCTATAAGCTGCGGGATGCGGCTATGTTCCATAGCCGGGCCTATTACTCTGACATTTGGAAAGTGCTGTTGTAGCTCCGTAATGCCGCCAGTATGGTCAGCATGATGGTGTGTAATAAGTATTGCCGCCGGTATTTTTTGCTGTTGCTGTAAAAATGCTAAAACCGGGCCCGCGTCGCCGGGGTCAACTACAATGCAACTGGGGTTGTCTTGCTGACACAACACCCAAATATAGTTATCCTCAAACGCTGGCACTGGAGTAATGTGATACATAATGACAACCACCTTAATAAATCCGGCTGTTAATCTAACATGAAACCGGCACTGAGCGAAAAAGACCGTACTTCGCCGTCTGACTGGCGGCAGTTTACGCAAGGACTGGCGCTGTCTGAGGCAATATCCGGTCAGTTGCAGCCCTGGTGGCAGCAGATTTTTGGTTATTACATGCTTAAAGTCGGTGATCTGAGCTGCCAGCTGGACACCAGCAACTGCAAAATTCAGCATCATATCGGTGTCGGCCGCTATTGCCCGCAAGCCCTGATGCTGGCCGAAGCAGATGCTTTGCCTGTGATTGAAAACAGCGTAGACGCAGTGCTGCTAAGCCATTGCCTGGAATACACTGCAGATCCGCATCATGTGGTACGTGAAGCACACCGGGTGTTGGTGCCGGATGGTTATTTACTGCTCAGCGGTATTAATCCATACAGCGCTGTCGGTTTTTTAAAATGGTTGCCGGGGCTGGCGCAGAAATATCCGTGGCAAGGCCGGTTTTTCAGCGCATCACGCATTAAAGACTGGCTGCATCTTATTGGTTTTGAAGTGTTGTCAGAGCAGCGCTTTTTTTGTTCAGCCATGCTGGCAAAAGACTATAAAGCAACCCGCTGGCAACTGTGTAATGAGCAGTATCTGAATTACTTTGGTGCCGCCTATTTGCTGGTAGCCCGTAAACGCGAGTTGCCGCTGACGCCGATCAAGCCTAAGTGGCAATTAAGCCCCGCCTTTGCTCAACAGGTGAAAGGCGTCAGCGCCAGACAACGCTCAGATTAGCTTTGCTGTTGCAGGTAGCGGTTGACGCTGGTTATCGCCTCGTCTGCCGCTAGCGTCATAAAATGCAAGCGGGAATTTTCTGCCTCCGGTGGCGGACAAATCGCAAACCCCAGGCTGGTATAACATTGCAGGGCAACACTATTGTGGCGGTGTACATACAGCGATATGTTGCGGCGTTGTTGGCTTAGCGCCTGAATAATCAACTCACTAATCAACGTTTTAGCCAGGCCTTTACCGCGTTGCTGCGGGTGAATAACCAGCCGGGCCAGATGATGGCAAGCAAAGCGGTCACATATCTGGCCAAAGCCCAGCACGGTATTGTTATCGCTATCAACTAAGCTAAAGCTTTGTGCTCCTGGCCGGCATAGCAGTTGCAGAAAACGCAGCTCGGTGCACGGATAATCAAAGTTATCACCGCCCCAGCTTTGTTGTTGCTCTGCGTTGCTAAACCAGTGTTGTAGTTGCAGCATTTCACCAACGCTGGCTAACACCAATTGGGTATTCATCTGTACCTTCTGCTTACTAAGGCTAAGCGGGATTTACCACATTAAATCATCAGGAATTTTAAAATCGGCGTAGGGGTCGTCTTCGTCTACCTGCTGTTGCTTAACGTTCAGCACAATAATGCTGTCACTCTGGCGTTGTTTAATTTTTTCGGCAACAGCGGCCGGCACCAGATAATACTGCTCATCCTGCTTTGCAATGGCTAACAGGCCGCGGCTTAGCTCGTCATGCAGTTTGTTATTCACATACAGCCGTTTAACCAGCTTACCATCGGTAAAGTTATAAGCTACTTCACCCTGAGCTTTAATGGTGTTGTTACTGATAAGCTGTTTTACCTGGGCGGCAATCGCTTTTTGTTGCAGTGCAGCTTGTTTTTGCTGGTTTAATACCCGGTCACGCTCTATCTGCTGCTGGCGCGTTTGCTCTGCCAGCACACTGGCTTCGTTGACTATTTTCTGGTTTTTTCCGGCCTGAACTTTTTGCTGGTGCTTCTCTTTTTTTACAGCTTTCAGCTTTTTGGCATCAGCCAGGCCAGCTTTTAATAGTTGTTCTTTTAGTGCATTACTCATGGTGTGCCCTGATCATTCAATGCTTTTTAGCGGTTGTCTTATTGCGCTTATAGTAGCGTAAAGGTGGCCAGTTAAGAAATCAAACTAACTCAATTTGCCAGCTTCGGGTATTATATAGCGGTAATTTAAGGTTTAAGAGGTTCACTTTGCCATTTAATGATTTATCGCTTGATCCGCGGCTAATGCGCTCGGTACAGCATCTGGGCTTTGTTAAGCCAACTGAAATTCAGCATGAGGCTATTCCTGCTGTGATGGTTGGCCGTGATTTAATCGTGTCATCGCAAACCGGTTCAGGTAAAACGCTGGCCTATTTGTTGCCAATGATGCAACGCTTGCTAAAAAGCCGGCCGTTGTCAAAGCGTGACGCGCGGGCGCTGATACTGGCGCCGACACGTGAATTAGCCAAACAGGTGTATGCCCAGCTGCGCTTATTTGTGTCTAATACACCGTTAACGTCAGCGTTGATCGTAGGCGGGGAAAACTTTAACGATCAGGAAAAGCTGCTTAAACGCGAGCCAAATATTATTGTTGCCACGCCGGGCCGTTTTGTTGATCATCTTGAGCATAAATCAGTATTTATTAATGGCCTGGAAATGCTGATCCTTGATGAAGCGGATCGGATGCTGGATTTGGGCTTTATGCCACAGCTGACAGTGATCAATAAAGCCGCAGATCACCGTTTGCGCCAAACCTTGCTGTTTTCTGCCACGCTGGATCATGCAGAAGTTGATGAACTGACACTGGCATTGCTGAAAAACCCATACCGTGTTGCTGTTGGCGCCTCGCATCAACAGCATCAGGATATCAGCCAGCGGTTTTACCTGGCCGATCACCTGACACATAAAGAAGCTCTGCTGCAGCACTTTTTACAGCAGGATGATATTAAGCAACTGATTATTTTTACCGCCACGCGCGAAGATGCCGAGCGCTTAGCGCAGTTATGTGAACAGCTTGGCCGCAGCGCTGTGGGGTTAAGCGGAAAATTAACGCAAAGTAGCCGTAACGCGGTAATGCAGGCTTTTGCGACCGGTAAACACCAGGTACTGGTAACGACTGACTTAGCCTCGCGTGGTCTGGATTTATTGCAGGTATCGCACGTTATTAACTTCGACTTACCCAAGCATGCAGAAGAGTATGTGCATCGTATCGGCCGTACCGGCCGTGCTGGCGCCAAAGGTCAGGCCATTTCATTGGTTGGGCCAAAAGATATTGCTGCATTAGAGCGGATTGAAGCTTTTTTACGCCAGCCCACCACTTTTAGCGAAGTGGAAGGATTGGCCGCTAAGTTTGATGGCAAGCCTAAAGTAGCAAAAGCAGCAGTTAAAGCCGTAGCGGGTAAAAAGGCTGTGCAGGGCAAAGCTAAAGCAAAAACGGTTAAGCCGGTAGTTAAAAACAAACCACAGTTTTTTGAAGGTGGCGACGATGGTTTGGCACCGGTAAGGCGCCGGCAAAAATAAATTAGTGCTGATTATTTTTTCAGCAGTATTGCTGCTACACTAAAATTGTTGTTGTTCAGCATGCTGACAACAACAGGGTTATCAGTAACGTGGCTCACGCTGCTGGTACGGTCAAAGCAGAAAATATTTTCTGTGCGGCAGGCAAGGTTATTGACCCCTTACTATGGCTTACCTGATAATGAGGGCGAAAATATATACGAGTCAGCTGAGATGACCGGTTATATTTAAGTCGCCAGCGAGCTGGCAAATTTAGTTAAAGTAAGAGAGTGTTATGTCACAGTTAATTTCCGGTTCAGTTAAGTGGTTCAACGAAGAGAAAGGTTACGGTTTCCTGGAGCGTGATGGTGGTAAGGACGTTTTCGTTCACTTCCGTGCGATCAATGGTACCGGCCGTAAAACTTTAGTTGAAGGTCAGAAAGTTACTTTTGAAGTAACTGAAGGCCAAAAAGGCCCACAAGCTGAGAACGTAACTGTTATCGGGTAATTCCGGCCAGGCTTGCATAAAACCGGCTTTTGCCGGTTTTCTGTTATCTGCAGAGTGCTAATTAATTAAAACGGCAAGGCCAGTTGCTGTAAAGCCGCAGTTTTAAAGCCTATTTGTAAACCTATTAATCTTACCCCTTGCTGCTGGCGGCGTTGCCAGGCTTCATCCAGTAGTGGCAGCAGTTTATCAAGCTGTAATGGCTGGCCTTGTTTTTCTACGGTAGTCTGGCGAAAGTCACTGAACTTCAGTTTAATACCCACTTTCTGAATCGGCGTCAGCCGTCCTGCCGCGGTGTTGCTGTAGTGATCCAGCCGGCGTTGTAACTGTGGCAGCAACTGGCTCAGTGTTTCTACACACTCGGTATATTGCAGTAAATCATGTTCCAGCGTGCGTTCTACTCCCAGCGATTTTCGCTGTTCACGGCTGCATACCGGCCGTTCATCAATACCCTGGCTGCGTTTTAACAGGCTATCGGCCAGGCTGCCAAACTGTTTTACCAGTAAAGGCAGCGGGGCGGTGGCGATATCGGCGCAGTAGTTTAAGCCCAACTGACTTAAGCGCTCGGCTGTTTTTGCCCCCACACCCGGCAGGCGTTTAAGCGGCAGTTTTTTTACAAAACTGCTCACCTCATCAGGCGTAATAACACATAAACCATCGGGTTTATTTTCATCGCTGGCAATTTTTGCCAGAAACTTATTCGGTGCCACACCGGCAGATGCGGTAAGGCCGGTTTCAATAAAAATACTCCGGCGGATATCTTCAGCAATACGGGTGGCACTGCCATGAAACAGCGGGCAATCGGTGACATCCAGATAAGCTTCATCTAACGACAATGGCTCTATGCTGTCGGTATAGCGGGCAAAAATAGCCCGGATTTGCCGGCTGGCCGCGCTGTACTTTTCCATATTACCACTGAGTAGCGTTAAGTGAGGGCACAGCTTTAACGCCTGGCCGGTTGGCATTGCTGAGCGCACACCATAAGCACGGGCAGGGTAGTTGCAGGTAGAGATTACGCCACGGGCTTGTCGTGAGCCGCCAATAGCAATAGGAATATGCTTCAGCGCCGGGTTGTCGCGCATTTCCACCGCGGCAAAAAAACAATCCATATCTATATGTATAATTTTGCGCATGCCAACACCATGGCTGTTTTTATATACAGTATATTAGGCTGTGTTTTTCCTATTGTAAAGCTGGCAACACAGAGTGGCCTGGTTAAACCAGCCATACATTTATTATTTAGATGTTTAGATGGCTAAATTGCGGGTGCATAAAGTCATATTTAAAGGTAGAATGGCGGCCAATTTTACTAAGCCAGTTTTGATTCAGCTGAATTTGATTAAGACTACGCGTGCAAGCCGCACCAGGAGAAAGCATGTTAAAGCGTGATATGAATATTGCCGATTTCGACCCACAGTTATGGCAAGCGATAACCGATGAAAACGACCGTCAGGAAGCGCACATTGAGCTTATCGCGTCAGAAAACTATGCCAGCCCACGGGTACTGCAAGCGCAAGGCTCTCAGCTGACTAACAAATATGCCGAAGGCTACCCGCATAAACGCTACTACGGTGGTTGTGAATATGTTGATATAGCAGAAGATTTAGCTATTTCCCGTGCTAAAGAGCTGTTTGGCGCCGATTACGCTAACGTGCAGCCGCATTCTGGTTCACAGGCTAATTCTGCGGTATTTCTGGCGCTGTTAAACGCGGGTGACACTATTTTAGGTATGAGCCTGGCACATGGTGGCCACTTAACTCACGGTGCTCATGTCAGCTCGTCCGGTAAACTGTATAAAGCGGTTCAGTACGGCCTGCACCCGGAAACTGGCGTGATTGATTATGATCAGGCTGAAGCGCTGGCGCTGGAACATAAACCAAAACTGATTATTGCCGGCTTCTCTGCGTATTCCGGTATTGTTGACTGGCAGCGGTTTCGTGATATCGCTGATAAAGTAGGCGCTTACCTGATGGTTGATATGGCCCATGTTGCCGGTTTAGTAGCCGCTGGTTTATATCCGAACCCGGTACCGGTAGCGGATGTGGTTACGACGACCACACATAAAACGCTGGCAGGCCCGCGCGGTGGTTTAATTTTAGCCCGTAAGAACGAAGAAATTGAGAAAAAGCTGAATTCAGCGGTATTCCCGGGTGGCCAGGGCGGCCCGTTAATGCACGTTATTGCGGCAAAAGCGGTAGCCTTTAAAGAAGCACTGCAGCCTGAATTTAAAACTTACCAGCAGCAGGTATTGAAAAACGCGGTGGCGATGTGTGATGCCATGCAGCAACGCGGTTATAAAGTGGTTTCTGGTGGTACACAGAACCATCTGTTTCTGCTTGATTTAATAGACAAAGACATTACCGGCAAAGAGGCCGATGCCTGGTTAGGGCAGGCGCATATCACGGTAAATAAAAACTCAGTACCGAATGATCCGCGCTCACCGTTTGTGACCTCAGGTTTGCGTATCGGAACACCGGCAATTACCCGCCGTGGTTTTAACGAAGCCGAAGCGCGCACTGTGGCAAACTTTATTTGTGACGTGCTGGACAGCCGTGGCGATGCCGGTGTTATTGATAAAGTGCGTGGCCAGGTATCTGAGCTGTGCAGCCGTTTCCCGGTTTATGCGTAAACGCTGATTAAGTGCTATGATGGCCGCTATTGCGGCCATTTCTTTATCTGGCCCTTTCTTTTTTGGCTTTTTGGCAGCTTAGCAGGATTTCTATCATGTACTGTCCGTTTTGTAATGCAGACGATACCAAGGTAATTGACTCACGCCTGGTGGCCGATGGCCATCAGGTGCGTCGCCGGCGTGAATGCCTGGCGTGCCATGAGCGCTTTACTACCTTTGAGTCAGCCGAACTGGTGATGCCGCGCATTATTAAACGCGACGGCTCGCGTGAACCCTTTAACGAAGACAAGCTGCGCAGTGGCTTGCTGCGTTCGCTGGAAAAACGGCCGGTATCCACCGAGCAGATTGAACAGCTGATCAATAAAATTAAGTCTCAGTTGCGTGCCACCGGCGAGCGGGAAGTGGGCAGCCAGTTGCTGGGCAACCTGATTATGGATGAGCTGGTTAAAGTAGATAAAGTCGCTTATGTGCGCTTTGCTTCTGTGTACCGCTCCTTTAAAGATATCCGCGAATTTGGTGAAGAAATTGCCCGCTTAGGGGAAAAAGCCTGATGTTTAGCGCCGCTGATACCACTTTTATGGCCCAGGCCATCCGCCTGGCTGAGCTTGGCCGGTACACCACCAGCCCAAACCCGAATGTGGGCGCAGTGCTGGTGCATAACGGTGTAGTTGTCGGGTCTGGTTATCACAGGCAAGCCGGTGGGCCCCACGCCGAAGTGTCTGCTCTGCGTGAAGCCGGCATTGCAGCTAAAGGCGCAACCTGTTATGTCACGCTAGAGCCCTGTAGCCATTATGGCCGCACGCCGCCTTGTGCTGAGGCATTGATTGCTGCCGGTGTTGCCCGTGTGGTGGTAGCGATGCAAGACCCGAACCCACAGGTAGCCGGGCGTGGCGTGGCTATGTTGCGCTCTGCCGGTATTCAGGTTGATGTGGGGCTACTCGAAGCAGAGGCGCGGGCATTAAATCCGGGCTTTTTAAGCCGGATGGAACGCAAACGCCCTTATGTGCAGCTAAAACTGGCAGCCAGTTTAGACGGGCGTACCGCGTTGGCTAACGGCGACAGTAAATGGTTAACCGCCGATGCCGCCCGCTCAGATGTGCAGCATTACCGTGCACAAAGCTGTGCCATTTTATCTACCGCCACCACAGTGCTGGCCGACAATGCCCGGCTGAATTTACGCCCGGAGCAATTGCAGCATAGCGTGACAGCACTGCAGAGTGGTGAACTGCGCCAGCCCAAACGGGTGATTCTGGACAGAAACGGCACCCTGGATCACAAGCTGGCACTATTTAATGACGGTGGCGAAGTGTTGTTGTGTGTCAGCAAGGTTGAAAATTCACGGCCATTACCCAATATCGCCAGACAGATCCACTGCCCGTTAGATAGTAAAGCGCAGTTTGATTTAGTTGCGCTACTGGAGCATTTAGCACTGCGCGAAAACGTTAACACCTTATGGGTAGAAGCAGGGGCTACACTGGCAGGCACCCTGTTACGGTTAAATCTGGTGGATGAGTTAATTGTATATCTTGCACCAAAACTATTAGGTAATACTGCTCAGCCGTTGGCAGTGCTGCCTGAGTTTACTGCTCTGGCGCAGGTGCCTGAATTACGCTGGACTGATATGCGTATGGTAGGGCCAGACATACGCCTTACAGCCACCGTAAATCATACGGCCACAGGGGTAACGGGATAACCTATGTTTACAGGTATTATTGAAGCTACAGGTAAGCTCAGCGCGGTACAACAGCGCGGTACCGATATTACAGTCACTATCGACAGCCAGAGTCTGGATTTTTCCGATGTAAAGCTGGGCGACAGCATTGCCAGCAACGGCGTATGTTTAACGGTAACTAAACTGTGCAAGCACAGCTTTGATGCTGATGTATCATCAGAAACACTGGCACATACCTTGTTCGGCCAGTATAAAACCGGGCAACGGATTAATCTGGAAAAAGCTATGTTGCCCACTACCCGGATGGGCGGGCATTTAGTCAGCGGCCATGTCGATGGTGTTAGCAGCGTCACAAAGATTGAAGCCAGCGGCCGTGCCTGGCATATCTGGCTTACGTTACCCAGCGCCTTGGCGCATTATATTGCCGCTAAAGGCTCAGTGACTATCGATGGTGTTAGTCTTACGGTAAATGAGCTCAGCAGTGATGCATTCAGGCTTACCATAGTGCCGCACACGGCAGAGCAAACCACCATTTCCCAGCTTAAAGTAGGTTCTCAGGTACACCTTGAAGTGGATTTAATTGCCCGTTACCTGGAACGTTTGCTCAGTAAAGACAACGGCAGCGCCAATAGCGGTGTCAGTATGGCGCTGTTGGCTCAGCGTGGTTTTTTATAAATAAGGTTTGTTATGCAACTGAATACTCCTGCTGAAATTATTGAAGACATCCGTCAGGGCAAAATGGTCGTGCTGATGGACGATGAGGATCGCGAAAATGAAGGCGATCTGGTGATGGCGGCAGAATATGTTACGCCCGAAGCGATTAATTTTATGGCGACTCACGGCCGCGGTTTAATTTGTTTAACGCTGACGAAAAAGCGTTGCAGCCAATTAGCCTTACCGTTAATGGTTGATGCGAATAAATCGCCGTTTTCTACTAACTTTACCGTGTCAATTGAAGCGGCCGAAGGCGTCACTACCGGTATTTCAGCAGCAGACCGTGCCCGCACGGTAAAAGCGGCAGTAGCGCGCGATGCCAGGCCCACCGATATTGTCCAGCCAGGGCATATTTTTCCGCTGATGGCGCAGGATGGTGGTGTGCTGGTGCGCGCCGGCCATACTGAAGCCGGCTGTGATCTGGCCCGTTTAGCCGGACTGGAACCTGCCGCGGTAATTGTTGAAGTACTGAACGACGACGGCACCATGGCGCGCCGGCCAGATTTAGAGCTGTTTGCGCAAAAACACGGCATTAAAATTGGTACCATTGCTGATTTAATTGAATACCGTAACCTAAATGAAACCACCATAGAACAAGTTGCCAGTTGCCAGCTACCTACCGAAGTGGGTGAGTTTAAGCTGGTGACTTTTAAAGATACCATCGACAATCAAATTCATTTTGCTCTGGTAAAAGGTGATATCAGCGCTGATGAGCCCACCTTAGTGCGGGTACATTTACATGACACTTTCAGTGATTTATTAATGGCCGATCGGGCAGCAAACCGCAGCTTTCCGCTGCATACCGCTATGGCCCGCATTGCCAAAGATGGCGGTGTGCTGGTATTGCTGGGTAAACATGAATCTACCGACGAGCTTATCCGCACTGTGCAGGCGTTTGAAGCCGAAGATAAAGGTGAAAAGCCGCGCAGCGCGCCGTGGAAAGGCACCTCACGCAATGTAGGTGTGGGGTCGCAAATTCTGGCCAGTCTGGGCGTGAAGAAAATGCGTTTACTTAGCCAGCCGAAAAAATACCATGCCTTGTCGGGTTTTGGCCTGGAAGTGGTGGACTACGTTAGCGAATAACCCGGTTATTCGCTTGTAAAGAAAGCGTCAGCCTGTGCTACAAAGACTATGCCGGTTTAGGCAGTGTTGTGCTATTATGCACGGCTAATTTTCAGCGGTCAGATTTTAAGGGCAACTTATGCAGGTTATTGAAGCAGGGTTTTCTGCCAACGGTAAGAAGTTTGCGTTAGTCGTAGCGCGCTTTAACAGCTTTATTGTTGAGAGCTTATTAAGCGGGGCAACCGACACATTACAGCGCATTGGTAACGTGGCAGAGCAGGATATTACTGTGATCCGGGTGCCGGGTGCCTTTGAATTACCGCTGGCGGTGCAGCGTGTTGCGGCCAGTAAAAAATATGACGGCATTATTGCCCTGGGGGCAGTTATCCGCGGTGGTACGCCACATTTTGAATATGTATCCGGTGAATGCACCAAAGGTATTGCCCAGGTAATGATGCAACATGACATACCGGTTGCTTTTGGTGTACTAACGGTAGACAGCATTGAGCAGGCCATTGAGCGTGCAGGTACCAAAGCGGGCAACAAAGGTAGCGAAGCTGCCATGTCGACGCTGGAAATGGTTAACCTGCTGGCCAAGCTGTAACAGGAAGAGACACATACATGAAACCTAATGCCCGTCGTCAGTCACGATCACTTGCAGTACAGGGAATTTACAGCTGGCATGTCAGCAAAAACCCTATTGCAGATATTGAGCAGCAATTATTGCTGGAAACTAACGTTAAACATATCGACGTTGGCTATTTTCAGGATCTGGTGCGCGGTGTGGTAAAAAACCATGCGGTACTGGATGAAGCATTAAAACCTTATTTAGATCGGCCGTTCGATGAAATTGATTTTGTTGAAAAAGCCATATTACGGGTATCAGCTTACGAGCTGAAATACCGTCTTGATGTACCGTACAAGGTGATTATCAACGAAGCTATTGAGCTGGCTAAAGCGTTCGCCGCTGACGATAGCCACAAGTTCGTTAACGGCATTCTGGATAAAGCCGTACGCGTACTGCGTCCAAGTTAAAGGAGAGCCGACATCAGTCGGCTTCTTAGTTCTATGGGTGAATTCGAACTCATTTCCCGCTATTTTGCCAGTTGTGGCGCCAAACGCGCCGACAGTGCCATCGGTGTTGGTGATGATGGTGCTGTACTGCAGGTACGTGATGGCTATGACCTGGTGGTGACTACCGATACCATGGTGGTAGGCACGCATTTTTTTCCTGATGATGACCCCCGTGCACTGGGCCATAAGCTAGTGACAGTAAATGTCAGTGATTTAGCTGCTATGGGCGCAGAGCCAGCCTGGTTATCGCTGGCTCTAACGTTGCCTGCCGTTGACGAGCCCTGGGTTGCCGCCTTTGCTGCTGGTTTACACGAAACCGCCGAATACTATAATTGCCAGTTAATTGGCGGTGATACCACCCGTGGCCCGCTTAGCCTGACCATGATAGCCAAAGGCATAGTGCCACGCGGTAAAGCCCTTACCCGCAGCGGCGCCAAAGTCGGTGACTATATTTATGTTACCGGCACTTTGGGGGATGCCGCACTGGGGCTGAAACTGTGTCAGGGCTTACATGAAGTCAGCAAAAAACATCAAACCCATATTCTGCAACGCTTTCATTATCCATCGGCCCGTGTGGCACTGGGGCAGGCACTGCGTAATATTGCCAGCAGCGCCATGGATTTATCTGACGGCCTGTATAGCGATATTCAGCACATTATGAAGCGCTCTGCGGTAGGGGCCAGTATTGATGTTGCCCGCTTGCCGTTGTCGCAGGCTGTTAAAGACAGTTGCGATAGTGCTACCGCAATACAGCTGGCGTTATCAGGCGGTGAAGATTACGAACTGCTGTTTACGGTACCAGAAGCCCGGCGGGGGTCGCTGGATGTTTTATTGTCACCCTATGGTATTGGTGTTAGCTGTATTGGCCGTGTTACCGGTGCAGCCGGTAAGCTGGAGCTGAAACAGGGCGAGCAACCATTTAACTACCAGCATAATGGTTTTAAACACTTCGCATGAGTACTGCACAGTTTAACCTGAAAAAATGGTATCAGTTTCTTGCACTTGGCTTTGGTAGTGGTTTGTCGCCTAAGGCACCCGGTACTTTTGGCACCTTAGCTGCCGTGCCGCTGGTTATATTGTTGCTGTGGGCCGGTAATATCTATTTGCTGGCTTTTGTTATAGCTGGCAGTGTACTTGGCGTGTATATATGCGGCCAGACCGCCCGTGACATTGGTGAACATGACCATGGTGCCATTGTCTGGGATGAAATTATCGGTTACGGCATTACCATGCTATGGGCCCCATTGCATTGGCAAACACTACTGCTGGGTTTTGTATTATTCCGCTTGTTTGATATTGTAAAGCCATGGCCAATAAGTTGGTTTGATAAAAATGTGCATGACGGAACCGGCATTATGCTGGACGACATTGTCGCGGGTATTGCTGCGCTGCTGTCATTGCAACTGTTATTACCGTTTTTACCTCTGGGTTAACTAAAAAGTAGAAAGAGAACGCACCAATGAAAAATGCCTTACTGTTGCTTTTATTGTTGTGTTCTCTTAGCCTGCATGCCCACAACCAGCCGTCGGTGTATGACTTTGATATTAAGCACTGGAACAGTGCAGATGGCTTATCCAGCAATTCAGTGCGTTCTGTCAGCCAGGATTCGCAGGGGTTTATCTGGTTAGCCACCTTATATGGCCTGAACCGCTTTGACGGCGTGCAGTTTGAGCATTTTACCAAAGAAAGTCACCGCCACCTGGCCAGCAATAGTGTGACCCGGCTGCTGCATGACAGCCAGGGCTACATGTGGGTGGGTACTAAGTCTGGCCTGTCAGGTTTTAACCCGCTGACACTGCAATTTGAACGCTACCAGATATTATCTGAAGTTACCGCCATTATTGAAGTCCGCCCCGGTGAAATCTGGGTAGCAGCTGATCACCTGTTTCGCATTCAAAACGGCAAGGTAAGCCGGGTACAACAGATTCTTTCGCAGGTAAGCCAGCTGGAGCTGGTAGATGAACATATCTGGATCATGGGGTCTGAGCAACTGTACCGCATGGATGTAGATGGGAATGTAAAAAGCTATACCTTACCGGCCGAGCTTATTCAGACACCTGTTTATGATTTGTACTGGACCGAGAAAGGCTTACATATTGCCGGTGAGTCGGGTTTTTATCATCTGGACGCCGACTCCGGCGAGGTGAAAAAATGCCAGCTGCCGGATCAAAACAGCACAGCGGTATACAAACTGCTGCGTGATAGCCGCGGCAACAGTTGGATATCTGCGCACCGCAAATTATTTCATAAACATACCAAACAGCCATGGCAGCACATTACCGGCGACGAATTGGGGAGTTACCCGTGGTTCAGTGATATTTTTGAAGACCGTGACAATAATATCTGGCTGGCCAGTTTCAGCGATGGTGTGTACCGCGCTGCGGTAGGAAATATCCGCCGGGTAGTGCCATATCAGCCAGATGCTGTGGTACGCAGCGTGGCTGTTACGCCGTCAGATACCTTGTTGGTGGCAGGGCAGTCGGATATTGGCGAGTTAACGGCTGATGGCCAATACCACAGCCTGATTAATGCCGGACAGCTCGGTGGTGGCACTGTGCATGACATTTACTGGCCGGATGCTAATCATATGTGGCTGGCTACTGACAACGGTGTACTGGCGTATCAGCGCGATACAAAGCAGCTTAAGGCGCAGTTCGATAGCTTAAAAGGTTTTACCGTAAGAGTGTTGCAAGCGGATGTTCATGGCGGCTTGTGGATTGGTGGTGTGATGGGGCTGGTGCACTATCAGCATAATACGCTGACACCTTTTGCGTTGAACGCTGAGCTGGAGTCCCGCCATATTACGGTATTACAGCAAAAAGACGAGCAGCTGGTATTTGGTACTACCCGCGGCTTGTACCTGTATGAACAGCAACGCCTGAGCCGGTTAGGCGTGGGTACGGCGTTATATAACAGCTACATTACTGCTTTGCAGTTGTTGCCCGGCGGCCACCTGCTGGCCAGCACCCTGGATGACGGTATCTTTATTCGCCGTACCGACAACAGCTGGTACCAATTACATACGGCTAACGGGTTACCCCACAGCCCGGTGGTCAGCATGACATACGATACCGCTACCGACTATATCTGGATCAGTAGTCACAAAGGCATTTTCCGGCTGCGGGCAGCAGATCTTGACCGGCCGAATCTGGATAACCTGCCAATACAAGATGTACTTGGGCCGCATGACCGGCAGTTGGGCACTGTACCCGGGCGTTGCTGTAACGGCGCTGGCCATGCCAAGGTGGCGTTCTGGCAGCAACAGTATTGGTATCCAACATTAAAGGGCCTGGTGGCGGTGCCGGCAGAGCTTAACCGTAAAGCGGATAAGCCAGTGCAGCCGGTAATTAAACTGGTGCAGGGGCAGCAAACCTATGTTATTGCCGCCGAGCAGCAAAGTGTGGTTTTGGAGCTGGATGATCGCAACATCAGCATCAAATATTCTGCGCTGGAATTTATCAAACCGGCTGCCTTACAGTTTCGTTATCAGTTAAAAGGTTTTGAGCAAAACTGGCATGACGCTGCAGAGCGGCGTGAAGCGGTTTACACCAATCTGGAGCCGGGCCGGTTTGTATTTCGCGTACAAACCCGGCTGGAGAACGAACCCTGGTCAGCTGCACAAACGCAGGAGCTGGAGCTTGTTGTACCAAAGCGTTTTGATGAAACCCTGGTATACCGTGGCTTATGGTTGTTGTTGTTTCTGTTTTGTCTGTACGGCCTGATTTGGCTGCTGCGACGTAATACGGTACACCAGCAACAACAGCTGGAACGCCTGGTAAAGCAACGCACACAGGAGCTGGAAAACAGCAACCTGAAGCTGAACGAATTAAATGAACAACTGGCATTACTAACACATAAAGATAGTTTAACCGGCCTGCGTAACCGGCGCTTTATGTTTGAGCAGCTGCCAAAGGACATAGAACACTTTCAGCGTAACCGTGAGTCTATGCAAACCCAGGGTAAATGCGTGGCGTTAATTCATCTGGATTTAGATAATTTTAAACAGGTTAATGATCAGTTTGGTAACAGCGCAGGTGACAGCTGTATTCAGCAGGTAGCCGGCTTACTGATCCGTGAAACACGTGGTTCAGATTATGTTGTACGTTTTGCCGGTGAAGAGTTTGTGCTGGTGCTGCGTGATATACCTCTTGAACTGGTAGAGCAGTTTAGCTACCGCCTGAACGAGCTGGTGGCTAAAACGGTATTTAATTTGCCGGACGGACATCGTACCCGGTTAACCTGCTCGGTGGGGTATGCTGTTTATCCGTTAGAATTACTCGGCGGGCAGCTGATTAACTGGGAAGTATCATTACAACTGGCTGAAATGGCGTTATACCATGTTAAACATGCCGGCAAGAATGGTGTGGCCACTATTACATTTGATCAGCAGGTTGATGCGTTTGAATTTGAAGATTCATCCCATGTCGAAGCGCAGGTCGAACGTTTGCTTTCCGCCGGGCTGGCGCATTTTGACCTGAAAAATACCCGCTGATAACGGCTTGGTTAGCAGCGGGCTTCTAGTGGTATTAATTAGTGGCTTTAACGTAACGGTTAAAGCCGTTGTTGGATACTGGCAAGAATGCCGTTGCTGTCCAGCGCCAGTTCGGTATAAATTTCTTCCTGGCTGCCATGTTTAATAAAGTGATCCGGCAAGCCCAGGTTCAGGCTTGATACAGCCAGTTGTGCTTTGGCAATAAACTCATTTACCGCTGAGCCAGCGCCACCGGCGATGGCATTGTCTTCAACCGTTACCAACAGCTTATGGCTTTGCGCCAGTTCAGTTAACAGCTTTTCATCCAGTGGTTTTACAAAGCGCATATCTACCAGGGTGGCGTTTAACTGCTCCGCCGCATGCTGGCAGGCACTTAGCAACGGGCCAAACGCCAGTATGGCGGTATGTTCGCCCTGGCGTACCACCTTGGCTTTACCCAGTGGCAGCAATTGCATTTGTGGCTGCGCATCAATACCGGTACCACTGCCGCGTGGATAACGCACGGCTGCAGGGCCTTGATACTGATAGCCGGTGTATAGCATCTGCCGGCACTCATCTTCGTCTGATGGCACCATAATAACCATATTCGGAATACAGCGCATAAAGCTTATATCAAACGCACCCTGATGGGTTGGGCCATCGGCACCGACTACACCGGCACGGTCAACCGCAAACAGCACGTCAAGGTTTTGCAGGGCAACATCATGGATCAGTTGATCATAACCGCGCTGTAAAAAGCTGGAGTAGATAGCCACTACCGGTTTTAAGCCTTCAATCGCCATGCCTGCAGCCAGCGTTACCGCATGCTGCTCGGCAATGGCGACATCGAAATAGCGTTTAGGGTAGCTTTTAGAAAACCGGACTAAGTCAGAGCCTTCACGCATAGCAGGCGTAATCGCCTGTAAGCGTTCATCCTGGGCGGCCATATCGCATATCCAGTTGCCGAAAATATTGGAAAAACTCGGCCGGCCAGCCTTTTTCGCCGGTTGCTTTTTATCATCCGGGTTAAATTTAGACACGGCATGATAGCCAATAGGATCAGCTTCTGCCGGCGCGTAGCCTTTGCCTTTTTTCGTGACAATGTGCAGCAGCTGCGGCCCTTTTAAATTACGCATATTGCGGATGGTATCTACCAGCCCCAGTACGTCGTGACCGTCAATGGGGCCGATATAGTTAAAGCCCAGCTCTTCAAAAAAGGTACCGGGTGTTACCATACCTTTAAAATGTTCTTCAGCACGGCTGGCCAGCTCATGTAACGGTGGCACACCACTTAAAATCTTTTTACCGCCTTCGCGCAGGCTGGTGTAAAAACTGCCGGATAAAATACGGGCAAAATAACGGTTTAATGCGCCAACGTTCTCTGAAATCGACATTTCATTGTCATTCAGAATAACCAGCATGTCCGGGCGTACTTCTCCGGCGTGGTTCAGCGCTTCAAATGCCATACCGGCAGTAATAGCACCATCACCAATGACGGCAACCACTTTGCGGTTATTACGTGCCTGCTGAGCGGCAATGGCCATACCCAAAGCGGCACTGATTGACGTACTGGAATGGCCGACAGACAACACATCGTATTCGCTTTCTTCGCGATACGGAAAAGGGTGCAGGCCATCTTTCTGGCGGATGGTGTGCATACGCTCAGCCCGGCCGGTCAGAATTTTATGCGGATATGCCTGGTGACCCACATCCCAGATTAACCGGTCAAACGGGGTGTTATAGACATAATGCAAAGCTACGGTAAGCTCGACGGTGCCTAAACCAGAGGCAAAGTGGCCACTGCTCTGGCTGACACTCTGCAATAAATAACTGCGCAACTCGTCACTGAGTGCGGGCAGTTTGTCTTGGGGCAGCTGACGCAGCTGCTCGGGTAAATTAGCCTTGGCTAATAACGGGTAATCGTTAATATCTAACGCCATAATCCATGCCTGTGTTAAAACCTGCGTTCGATAATATACTGCGCAAAAGCGCGTAGCTCATCAGTGTTATACGGTAAGCGTGCCAGAGCGTTTAGTGCATCCTGATATAATTGCTGTGCTTTGGCTTTGGCATTGTCCAGCCCCAGTAAGGCCGGGTAGGTTGATTTGTTGGCCTTGGTGTCTGAACCCTGTGGCTTGCCAAGTGTGCTGGTGTCGCTTTCAATGTCGAGAATATCATCCTGCACCTGAAATGCCAGCCCTAAAGCTTGGGCAAACTGCACTAAGGCATCGCGCTCTGCTATATTTTGCCGGTTGCTGCACAGCCAGGCCAGATGTACCGCACATTCAATCAGGGCGCCGGTTTTTAGCCTGTGCATTTGTTCAAGCTGTGCCAGGCTGGTGTGCTGGTTGGTTTGGGCTAAATCTATCGCCTGGCCACCACACATACCGCCATAGCCGGCCGCCTGTGACAGCTGTTGCAGCATTTTTACAATGTTACGGCTATCTACCTGCTGATACGGGTGTGCGCTTAATATCTCAAAAGCCAGGGTTTGCAAAGCATCACCAGCCAGTATGGCAGTGGCCTCATCAAAAGCTTTATGGCAGGTAGGTTTGCCACGACGTAAATCGTCGTTATCCATCGCCGGTAAATCGTCGTGAATAAGAGAGTAACTGTGTAAGGCTTCCAGCGCTGCTGCCGGGCCATCCAGATCGTGCAGGCTGGCGCCAAGCAGTGTGCCGCAACTGTACACCAGAAATGGCCGTACTCTTTTGCCACCCAGCAATAAACTGTACGACATAGCAGACAACAGCCGCTGATCGGTAACAGTACGGCTGTCTATATATTGCTGTAAATGCTGTTCGACCCGTTGCTGATATACGGCTAAACGTTCAGGTTGCACCTTATTCTCCTGCAGGCGGGTCAAAGGGTAATAACGATTCCTGCTGTTGCTGCTGCATCAGGATCTGTACTTTTTGCTCTGCAGCTTGCAACAGCTGCTGGCTTTGCCGGGCCAGGGTAATACCGCGTTCAAATTGCTGCAAAGACTGATCCAGTGATAACTCGCCCTGCTCCAGTTGCTGCACAATAAGCTCAAGTTCAGACAAGGTTTGCTCAAACTGGCTTAAATCTGCTTTTTTCTTGCTCATACTACCCCCGGAAAAAGTGTGCGCAAAGGTACCTTAGCAGGCTATTATGGTCAATCAGAAAGCGGATGTGAAAGGCTAAATTGATAATTTTACATAATTTATGCTTAATCATTCTGCGTGGTTGTCGATAAACAACTATCGTCTAAGATAAACTTGTACAGATAGCTGGTGCAGTAGTGTTGCAATTAAGGAGAGTAAAGTGGATTTAGCTACCCTCGTTGGTATGTTAGGTGCAATTGGTTTTATTGTCATGGCGATGATTTTGGGCAGCAGCGGTGCTCCGGGGATGTTTGCCGATACAGTATCTGTACTGATTGTTTTTGGTGGCTCTATCTTTGTGGTTATCTCTAAATTTACGCTGACCCAGTTTTTTGGTTCGGGCAAAGCAGCCGTTAAAGCCTTTATGTTTAAAATTGAATCGCCCGAAGAGCTGATCGAAAAAGCCGTGCAACTGGCTGACTCAGCGCGTAAAGGTGGTTTTCTTGCTCTGGAAGAGGCTGAAATACCTAATGCGTTTATGCAAAAAGGCGTCAATATGCTGGTAGACGGCCATGACGCCGATGTAGTGCGGGCCACTTTGTTAAAAGACATCAGCCTGACCGAAAAACGCCATGAATCCGCAATTGCCATTTTTAAAAGCCTGGGGGATGTGGCTCCGGCCATGGGTATGATAGGCACCCTGATAGGCCTGGTGGCGATGTTATCTAATATGGACGACCCCAAAGCTATAGGGCCCGCTATGGCAGTGGCGTTGTTAACCACCTTGTACGGGGCTTTTATTGCCAACGTAATTGCTATACCGCTGGCAGATAAACTGGCGATCCGTAACCAGCAGGAAAAATTAAATAGCCAGCTGATCCTTGATGCTATCTTAGGCATACAGGATGGCCAGAATCCGAAAGTGATTGAAGGCATACTGCGTAACTATTTAGCGCAGGGTAAACGTGAAGTGGTCCCGGCGGAGTAATCTATGAGTGATCACGCAGAAGAAGAATGCAAATGTCCACCGCCTGGTTTACCACAGTATATGGGCACTTTTGCCGATTTAATGGCGCTGTTAATGTGCTTTTTCGTCCTGCTGCTGGCATTTTCAGAAATGGATGTGCTGAAGTTTAAACAGATTGCCGGCTCAATGAAGTTTGCCTTTGGTGTGCAAAATAAAATTGAAGTGGAAGATATTCCCAAAGGTACCAGCGTGATTGCGATGGAGTTTCGCCCGGGCCGCCCCGATCCTACGCCGATTGAAACCCTGCAGCAGCAAACCATTGAAATTACCCAACAGGTAATTGAATTTCAGGCTGGTGAAGAAGATTCTGCCGGCGGGCGACAAGAGCAGCGTGAAGACTTAAGCGGCGGCCAGTCGGTTAGTAATGCTGAAGAAATTATGGATGGCGAATCTGCTGCGGCAACAGCCGAAGCTCAGGCGGCGCAGGAGCAAACCAATGAAATGGTGAAAAAGCTGGCCGAGCAACTGCAACAACAAATTGTTGATGGCGCCATAGAGCTGGAATCTCTGGGCCAGCAAATTATTATCCGTATCCGTGAAAACGGCTCATTTCCTTCGGGCTCATCTTTTTTACAACCCAGGTTTAAACCGATAGTGCAGCGTATTGGTACCTTACTCAATGATGTACCCGGCGAAATTACCGTTACCGGCCATACCGATAATATTCAGGTAGCGGATGAGCTGCATAGTAATAACTGGGATTTGTCGGCCAAGCGGGCGGTGTCCGTAGCCACTGAAATAATAAAAGCAACCGGCTTTGACCGCACCCGTTTAGTGGTAGTGGGGCATGCCGACACCAAGCCGCTAGTGCCTAATGACACTGAGCAGGGCCGGCGGCGTAACCGCAGGGTAGAAATTGCCATTATGCAGGGTAAAGCCAAAGAGTCAGACCCGATAAGCCTGGAGCCTCCCAGCCAGCAGTTGCCTTAATCACTCTGAGTAGCGCGCAGATTAGGTCTTTCTGTACAGATCCGCTATAATCTGCGCCACTTTTTTTCCTGCTTAACTATGCTGTTGCCTGATGATTGAATTTCTTATCAAATTACACCCCGAAATTGCTATTAAAAGTAAATCGGTGCGCAAACGCCAAACGCTGTTACTTGAGCGCAACCTTAAAACCATCCTGCAGCAGGTAGATGCCGGCGTTGAAGTGAGTAATAACTTCGATCACCTGACAGTACGCTGCGACACGACAGATGCTGCAGTGCAGCAGGAAGCGCTGCGCCAGCGCTTAATTGACCGTTTGGGATGTATTCCGGGCATTGTCTATTTTGCGGAGATGCAGTCGGGCAGTTTTACCTCCTTGCATGATATTTTTGAGCAGGTACTTGAGGTATATGCACCGCAGCTGGAGCATAAAACCTTTAGCGTGCGGGTGCGCCGCAGCGGTAATCATGAATTTACCTCAATAGAAGCTGAGCGCTACATTGGCGGTGGCTTAAACCAGCATGTTGCCAGTGCCAAAGTGCAGCTGAAAAAACCGGATCTGGTCGTAACGCTGGAAATCAGAAAAGACCGGCTGATTATGGTGCGCAAGATGCACCAGGGCATGGGCGGTTTTCCGCTGCCGTCGCAGTCAGATGTGTTATCACTGATCTCCGGTGGCTATGATTCTGCTGTGGCCAGTTATCTGATGATCCGCAAAGGTCTGCGCACGCATTACCTGTTTTTTAACCTCGGTGGTGCAGCCCATGAAGCTGGGGTGCGTGAAATGGCATTTCATATCTGGCAAAAATACAGCCTGTCGCACAAAGTAAAGTTTGTCAGTGTTAACTTCGCCCCGGTGGTGGACCAGATTTTAGAAACCATCGACAGCGGTTTAATGGGCGTAATATTAAAGCGGATGATGATGCGGGCGGCCAGCGAAGTAGCCGAAAGCCTGGGCATTAAAGCCATCGTTACCGGTGAAAGTATTGGCCAGGTATCAAGCCAAACCATTACCAATTTAAACGTGATAGACCGGGTTACTGACATGCTGATCCTGCGGCCACTGATTTATCAGGACAAGCAGGAAATTATTGATATGTGCCGCAAAATTGGTGCTGAAGATATTGCCAAAAGTATGCCGGAATATTGCGGCGTAATATCGAAAAAGCCCACGGTGAATGCAGTATTGTCAGAAGTGCGGGCCAATGAACAAAAGTTTGATTTCACCGTGCTGGAGCAGGCAGTAAAAGCGGCAAAAGTGCTGGATATCCGCACGGTAGATTATCAGGCTGAGCAACAGGCGCATGTAGTGACTGAGCTGGCGCAATTGCCAGCCGGTGCAGTAGTGCTGGATATTCGCAGCCCGGAAGAAACCGATATTAAACCGCTGACAGTTGACGGACATAACGTAGTTGAACTGCCGTTTTTCCGCCTGGCATCGCAGTTTGCTAGCCTTGATCAGAGCAAACAATACTATTTTTACTGTGAGCGCGGCGTAATGAGCCGTTTGCAGGCTGTGGTATTGCAGGATCAGGGTTTTAGCAACGTAGCGGTTTACCGGCCTTAACTTTATCCGCGGTGCTGTAATTGCAGCACCTGCTGCAAGAGTTGTGTGTTGAGCGGCACGGCAATGTTATAGCGTGCTGCCTGCGTGACGATATAACCGGTGATAGCGTCTATTTCAGTACGGCGGCTGTGCGCAATATCCTGCTGCATTGACGAGAAATTAGCCGCCGTGTTTTGAATCACCTGCTGCACTTTTTCCAGCATTTGTGCGTATTGCAGCGGATAACCTGCCGCTTCTGCCACCTGGCATACTTCGGCCAGGATCTGGCTTATCAGCGGCTGATACTGTGCCTTTGCCAGCTCGCCATTGTTACAGTTATTGAGGGCTGTCAGCGGGTTTATTGCCGCATTAATTGCCAACTTGTGCCATAAAAACGGCAGAATATTCCCGGTTAGTGTAACCGGCCCAAGGGCTATATCCATCGCCTGCTGTACCGCTAAAAGCTGATTTTTCGCCGCCGCGTTTAACGGCGACAACACGCTTTGGCCTTGCCCGGTATGGCGCACAGTTGCACCTTGCTTTAGTGCACCATGGGTCGTGGTCAGAAACCATAAGCCCTGTGCTGGGCTAAGCGACGACAAAATGTGTTCTGTTGCGGCCATGCCATTGTGGCTGAGCACCAATTGGGCATCAGGTGCCAGGGCCGGTAATAACGCCTGCACAGCAGCGGGTACGGCATAGCTTTTTACCGGTATTAACACCGCTGCCAGTGGCGCAGTAGCACAGTTAAAATGAAGGGGGTGTTGCTCAAAGCGGATATCCAGTGCAGCAGGTTGTCTTAGCCAGAGTTGTACCGGCCAGCCTGCCAGTTTGAAGCGGCTGGCAGCCAGTAGACCTATAGCGCCCTGGCCGACAACTGTCCAGCTTAACGCTGGCTGCGTGGGCGAATTTTGTGCCACAGGGCCCGCACCAGATAAAAACTGACTACGCCGGCCAGATCTGCCAGCAAATCCCACCAGTCGCCGTTACGGCGGGTAAAGTAATGCTGCGCCAGTTCGATAGCGCCACCATAAGCACCCAATAAGATAAAAGCCAGCCAGGGGCCGAGTTTAAAGCCTTTCCACAGCAAGGCGCTTAATATGGCAAAAATACCGAAGTGTGCCACTTTATCTAAATGGGCTATGCCGCCACCAATGCGGTGGCCGCTTAATTCAGCTAAAAAGCTGGCAGTAGCAGCGACAAAACAGAAAACACACAACCAGCGATAAAATGTTTGCGACACAAAGACCCCCGAAGATATATGGCGCTCGGATTGTAGCAGTTTTCTGGTTATAATCGCCAGCAGACAGAATGGCTTAAGCACAGGAGACTTGTCATGCCTTCATTCGATATTGTTTCAGAAATTGATATGAATCAGGCGAAGAACGCCGTAGAGAATGCCAAACGGGAACTTGAGACCCGCTTCGATTTTCGTGGCGTTAACGCCAAAATTGAGCTGAATAAAGAGCAAATTGAGCTGACCGCTGAAGCTGACCAGCAAGTGATGCAGCTGTTTGATATTTTTGCCATTAAAGCCAGTAAGTTGCAGCTGGATGTCAGTAGTTTCAAGATTGAAAAAGAAGAGCGTCACGGCAAATTTATCACCCGTCATGTCAGTATCAAGCAGGGCATCGATAAAGAGATGGCAAAAAAAATCGTTAAACTGGTTAAGGATAGCAATATTAAGGTGCAGGTGGCGATCCAGGGTGAAGAGCTGCGGGTAACCGGTAAAAAGCGTGATGATTTGCAGGCCGTTATGCAATTGGTGCGCACCAGCGAGCTGGGCCAGCCGTTCCAATTTAAAAACTTCCGCGATTAAGTTTTAGCCGTCCAGCCATCTATTGACATTTTTCCTTGATGGCGTAAACTGCACGCGGCTCCGACAGGGAGCCGCTTTTTCTGGTGCTGCAGTCAACTGCAGGTAAACGGGAATCTGGTGTTAATCCAGAGCTGCCCCCGCAACGGTAAACAACTGAGCTGTGTTCAATGCCACTGTCAAAAGATGGGAAGGCGAGCACAGGCGCAAGCAGGTTGTCAGCCCGGAGACCGGCCGGAAAAAAACCTTCAACATTATTAAATGTGCGGTGGGCACATTTTCGGAGCTTATATGTTTAAACCTGCTTTTGCGGCCGTGCTGGTCGCATCTTGCTGCTCTGCGGCAGCTAACACTACTGAACACACTAATCTTGAACATATCAGTATTTATGCCAACCGCACTGCAACACCACAACAAGACGTGCTGGCCAGCGTAACAGTGCTGGAGCGTGACGATATCGTTGCGCGCCAGGCTAATGATTTACCTGCTTTACTGGCGCAACTGCCGGGCATTAATTTATCCCGCGATGGCGGCCGTGGCCAAAACAGCAGTGTTTATATCCGCGGCGGTAATACCGGGCACACTTTGGTAATTATCGACGGCGTGCGCAGTGGCTCGGCTACGCTGGGTTATAAAACATTATCAATGTTACCGCTGGAACTGATCGAACGAATTGAAGTAGTACGCGGCCCACGCGCAGCCTGGTATGGTGCCGATGCTCTGTCCGGCGTTATCGCTATTACTACGCGCAAGGCTCAGGGTACAGAGCTTAATGCTAATGTAGGTAGCTATGGGCAGTTGGGTGCCGATGTGAGTGTTAGCGAGCAAGTTGGCGATCTTGCCGTAAGAGCAACTGCCGGTTATAGCCAGGCTGACGGCTTTAATGTACGTAAAGATCTTGATCCGGATCGCGATGGTTATGATCAGCGGTTTGCTAAACTGGCCGCCGATTATCAGACCAGTTTTGGTTTGTTACGGGCTCAGTTTGATATTAATTCTGGCTTTTATCAGTTCGATACAGGTTGGGGTACTGAAGACCAAGCCGATACCCTTAATCGTACTTATCTGCTTGGCTGGGAGCATCAATTAGGGCAGTGGCAGCATCAGGCACAATTAAGCCGGATACTGGATGATGACACCGTCTATGGCCCGGACTCCAGCAGCCCATTTGTGACTGAGCGTGATGAGTTTAACTATCAAACCAGCACTGCCATCACTAATAATCTGAATTGGTTGGGTGGGGTGAACTGGTATTCGGAAAGCGTTGGCCGTTCTAGTGTTAACTACGTTGAAGACAGCCGGATTAACCGTGCGCTATTTACCGGCCTGAACTTTAAACAGGACAATGTCCAATTAGATGGCTCGGTACGGCGTGATTTAACCACGCAGTATGCTGGCAACAACACCTGGCAATTGGCGGCGGGTTACTGGTTTACTGATGCCTGGCAACTAAGGATTAGCCGGGGAGCAGCTTTTAAAGCGCCAACCTTTAACGATTTATATTATCCGGGCGAGGGGAGCTCCAACCCTGATTTAGCACCTGAGCGTACCTTATCCGATGAAGTTGCAATCAGTTACCGTGCGGCAAATGGTAGTGTGCAACTGGCCTGGTTTGAGAATGATGTCGATAACCTAATCCAGCTTGATGCGAACTATATGCCGCAGAATATTGAACAGGCAAAAATTTCCGGTATCGAGCTGGCCATTCAGGCCGATGTTGCCGGTATTGAGCAGAGCTTTGCTTACAGCTGGACTGATACCGAAAATACCCTTACAGGATTGCGTCTGGCCAGACGGCCGGAACATACCATCAACTGGCGGGCTGGACATAGCTGGAATAAATTTTCTGCTTTTGTAACCGCCGATTATCAGAGTAATACTTATCAGGGCCAGTATGCCGTTAACGAATACTTGGGCGGCTTTACCTTATGGGGGATAGGCACCAGTTATACCGTATCATCGGCTTTAACGTTACGAGCTAAGGTTGATAACCTGTTTGATAAAAATTACTACACCAATGATCGCTATACCACTGCAGGCACAAACTTCGGTCTTAGTGTTAGCTATACACCGCAGTAAATGCAGTTGTAAGAAAAGCGTGCTTCGGCACGCTTTTTTAGTTTGGCTTGAGTAGCTTAGCGTAGTTTTGTCTGAACTTGGCCATTTTCGGTGCCACGATAAACTGGCAATAACCTTGCCCGGGGTGTTGCAGAAAGTAGCCCTGATGATACTCCTCTGCCACGTAAAACGGGCCTGCCGGGCTTACTTCTGTCACAATTCGCTGAGTAAATACCTGGGTACGCTCAAGCTCAGCCATTACGCCGCGCACCAGCTGTAACTGTTCGTCATTATGATAAAACACCACAGAGCGGTACTGGGTACCAACGTCATTACCCTGGCGATTCAGTTGGGTAGGGTCATGCAAACTGAAAAAAATCAGACATAACTGCTCAAAGCTTATGCTGCTGTTTTCAAACTGCACCTGTACCACTTCAGCGTGGCCGGTATCTCCCCGGCATACCTGCTCGTAAGTAGGAAAATTGTTTTCACCGCCCATATAACCGCTTAAAGCCTGAATAACACCCTTAACCTGATTCATTGCGGCCTCTAAGCACCAAAAACAGCCTGCACCAAAAGTCGCCGTTTGTATCGCCATATTGTCTCTCCTGTGGCCCAGTACTTGTAACCGAATACTGAATGTATCCTAACATTAGGATATGCACCAGTTTATAACCGGCAATACGCTATAGCAGTGTGCAGCGATCAGGCCGGTTAGCTACCCTGTGTTATTTCAGAGTGTTACCGCGCGGTTTACTTTGCCCGTGGCCAGCTGTTTTAACCAGTGTGCCACTGGTGCCGGTTTGGCAAAAAAGTAGCCTTGCATCTGTTTGCAGCCCAGTTTAATTAAGAAACGGCGCTGGATATCGGTTTCAATACCTTCTATCACCAGTTTTAGCTGCAGTGCTGCAGCCAGTTGGATCACCGATTGCACTAATCTAACCTGCACCGGGTTATGCGGTATTTCTTTAACGAAGCTTCGGTCGAGTTTTATTTTATCCACCGGCAGTTTGCTTAGCATGCTCAGTGATGCCTGGCCGGTGCCAAAATCGTCCAGGGCGATGTTAAAACCGAGTTTCTTCAGGGCGTGAATTTTGTCAAACAGCGGCTGTTTGTGGCTGATAATACTGTTTTCTGTCAGTTCCAGTGTAAGCTGATTAAGGAGATCAGGTTGGTGGGTAGCAACGTCAATTAAAGCATTGTAAAACGAATGTACCAGTAAGTCAGAGCCTGCCAGATTAATTGCCACCGGATACGTAAGCGCTAATGCTCTGAATTGCTGCACTATAGTGATAGCCTGACTCAGCACCTTTGACGATACCTCGCCAATCAGGCCGTACTGCTCGGCCAGCCTTATAATGGTTTCTGGCGTAACAAAACTGCCATCAGCACGGGGCCAGCGTAATAAAGCTTCAAAGCTTTGAATAGTGCCATCCGGCGTGACTTTGGGCTGCAGCCAAAGCGTAAGTTCATCGTTGTGCAAGGCGTGTTTTAAATCGGCGAATAGCTGCAAATCGAGGTTGCGTTGCTGCAAAGAGTCAGCCTGATAGTAAGCGACAGGGCAGTTATAAGCATCGGCCAGTTCCAGTGCAGATTCACATTGCTCCAGCATTTCTTCGGGGCTAAAGTGGTTTGACGTCGCTATGCTGACACCCATTTCATACATCGGTTGTATACTACCAACCGACAGTTTCAGCTCTGCAGGCAACAGGTTACGCAATTGGGTTACCTGCTCACTAACCGAGCTGTTGCTGTTAAGCAAATCAGTCCATAGAACAAATTTTACTCCTCTTAAGCGGCCAAACATCACCTGCTCTGGTAAGACGTTTTGTAATTGCTGGGCAAAGGTGGTTAGCAGTTCATCGCCGGCTTGGTAGCTGTTTTGATGATTAAAGGCTTTAATGTGGCATAACCTGAGGATAATCATCAGGCCTGCTACTGTGTTTTCACGCTGCTTATGTATCAGGTGTAATAAAAAACCAGCATTAGGCAGTGAGGTCAGGGTGTCGTAGTTATGCCACAACTCATGCTGCTGCTGCTCGCTGGCGGCCAGTTTTTTATGCATCAGCGTCAATGGCGTAATATCGTCAAGTTGCAGCAAATGATGTTGCTGCCGGGTGCTGCAAAGATGGTTAAGTAACAGATGTTTGCTATTATCTGCCAGCAACTGGCACTCCGTATCATGCCCCAGCCAGAATTCAGCGTTGCCCTGGTCAGCCGTGCTTAGTATGTCGGTTAAATGGGCGTGTTCAGCACTGATCAACGCCAGTGTCTGCTGTGCTTTAGCATTGGCTTTAAGAATTTGCCCGTCAGCTGTAACCAGTAACGTAGCTTTACTTTGGTGATTAAAAATATCCTGATACAGCTGGTTGCTCTCCAGGATAGTGGCATTTTGTGCTTTTAGCATGGTGGCATTGCGGTTTAGTGTGCTAAGCATGCGCATAATAGTTAGCGGGATACACAGATTAAAAAACAAAAACAGTAAGCTGTGCAGGTAAGTAGGCGTTGCCGGTAAGGTAATAGAAAAGTTAAACAAATTTACCGGTGTATTACTGTACAAAATAAATAAAAACGGCAGCACATTTATTGCCATTACCAGCAGCGTGACAGTACTGTTAAAAAATAACAGCGCAATAAGCGGAGCAGTATAAACAAAAATAACCCCCAGCTTTGACAGCTCAAAATCATCAATAAAAAGCAACATACAAAGCCCGGCACTAAACACGGTAAATAATAAAATAACCCGGCTAATGCCCAACTGGTGGCTGGAGAAATACAATGCCAGCAATAAGATAGCGTAAAAACTGGTTGTAATAGCAATGGTGTACCAGGCCCCAACCTGATACGCCTGCCAGGAACTGTGCAGCACTATGGCTAATACCAATAGCAAGCCAGAGGTAAGAATAATGCGTAATGCGCTTTGTTGTAATACGGTTACGGACGGCGAGTTAAGGTGTGTTTCAGTTAATAACAGTAGATTTTTTATACGGCTTAACATGAATTGTCCACTAAATTAGGCTTGAGACCCGCATGCTTGCACAGCGGAAAATACGCATTGGCTATTAACGTCCTGTTAAATGACAGCCTAGCGTAAACAAATACCGGTATCGGGACAATAGTAAAGTGAAAACTGTTTTAAACAGTGTATAAAAATGTATATAAGTTGGGCAAATATAAGCAGTGAATATCGCAGCCAGCTCTACCTGGCTGCGGTATTACCACTATAAAACTGCGATAGCTCTGTTACGCGCTCTGCATTTTGTTTATCCAGCAGAACAAACTTAAACGGCGTGAATAATGTAGCAGGTTTTTCCATCGTGTTTATTGATACCACAAACTGGCGTTGCTCGCCCGCTTGCAAGCTAAGCGTGGCGTCGCTGTTTAGCTGGCTGTATGCCATACCTTCTACCTGCAGCTGATACTGCCTTGCTGTTTTGGTTTTATTGATCACGTTTAATGTAAAGGTGTTTTCAATGGCGCCATCCGCATTTACCCGGTACAACGCATTGCGCTCACGGTACACGGTTAGCTCGGTATTGGTTCTGGCCATACCCCAGCCAAGCATGGCCACTATAGTTACTAAAATGGTAACGCCGTAAGCCAAATGTCCGCTGCGGTCAGTGCGGGTTGTGTGCTCTGCTGTGTAGTTAATCAGGCCTTTGGCATAGCCAAACTGGCTCATGGTCTGGTCACAGGCATCAATGCACAGGCCACAGTTGATACACTCGTATTGCATACCATCGCGAATATCAATGCCTACCGGACACACCTGCACACAGAGGTTACAGTCTACGCAGTCGCCTAAGTTTGCCGGTTTGTCACTACCACGCTTACGTGGCCCCCGAGCTTCGCCGCGTCCGGCGTTGTAGCTTACCAGTTTGGTCGCAGTATTAAACATGGCTGACTGAAACCGCGAGTAGGGGCACATGTGCAGGCACATTTTTTCCCGGATCAAGCCGGCATTAAAATAAGTGCATAAAGCGAAAAAACCGACCCAGGCGTATACCTGCCATGAAGCCTGCAGGGCAAAGAACGTAGAGTACAGTTCAGACTGCGGAATAAAATACGACATAAATACCAAAGCGGTAACAACCGACACCGCCAGCCAGCTGAAATGTTTAGCCAGCTTTTTAGCCAGCTTATTCAGGCTAAACGGGGCGTTATCCAGCCGCCGGCTTTGGTTATGGCTGCCCTCTATGCGCCGCTCTATCCAGACAAACATCAGTGTCCATACCGTTTGCGGGCAGGTATAACCGCACCATACCCGGCCGTACAGGCGGGTTACATAAAACAGTACAAAGGCTGCCAGCGTAAACAATAAGGCGGTAATTAGTAAGTCTTGCGGAAATAAGATAATAGAAAATAACTCGATGGTTTGTTGGCCGGCATTAATTCGAAATGCTTGCTCACCGTTGTATTGAATAAAAGGAATACCAATAAACAGTGCCATCAGCAGCCAGCTTAACGTGCGGCGGATGCGCTGATAAAAGCCGCGTTGCTCACGGATATAAATTTTTCCGCTGCTATCTTTGGTAGAAAAAATAATCAGTTCTTCAGGAGGTAAAGAATACGCCATAACAAGTACCTGCGGCAATTAACAGCAGCGGCCGGTGCAGCCAGTTGCAGGCGCATTTTAAGTAGCAGCAGAAAAAAGGTGCAGATACAAAAAAATAAAATAAAATAGATACAGCATATGAAGGGGGCATGGCCATGAGCCGTTTTAAGTACCAACAACTGGCAAACGAGCTGCTACAGCAAATTAATGCCCGCCAGTGGCAAGCAGGGGAAAAACTGCCGTCGGTGCGTTGGTTATGCCGCCACTACCAGCGTTCGCTGGCTACTGTGCAGCATGCTTTGCATTTGCTTGAAGCCCAGGGCGTAATAGAAGCCAAAAGCCGGGCCGGTTATTTTGTTAAGTTTGCGCTTGCGCCGGTGCAAATCCCGCAGTTTAGCCAGCATATCCCAGCGCCTAATGTGGTAACGGTGCCGGACATGTTTTTTGATATTATGAACCGCAGTGGCGCCTTTGACATATTGCCAAGCGGCCCGCAGATTGAGCCCGCACACCTGACAATATTAATGCGCCATATTGGCCGGGCACTGCGCCAGCAACCGTTTAGTAAAGCTATGTATTACGACGAGCCGCTGGGGTTATATGAGCTGCGGCTACAGATCACAGAGCATTACCGTAGCACCGGCCTGGTGTTGAGTGCCCAGGACCTGTGCATTACTGCTGGTTGCCAGCATGCGTTATTTTTGGCGCTAAAAGCCAGTTGCAAACCCGGAGATACTGTGGCTGTAGAGAGCCCGGCGTTTTATGGTGTGCTGCAGTTGTTGCAGGAGCTTGAGCTTAAAGCACTGGAAATACCCAGTTCGCCACAGTTGGGCCTGAATGTTGACAGCCTGGAGCAGGCGCTGGATAAGTGGCAGATCAGTGCCTGTGTGGTAACGCCGGCTTTTGCCACGCCAACCGGAGCCTGTATGCCAGCTGCGCAGCAAGCCAGGCTGCTTAACTTAGCCAATAAGCACGATTTTGCCGTAATTGAAGACGATATCTATGGTGACTTGGGGTTTCACCAGCGGCCCAAACCGCTGAAAGCGCTTGATACGCAAGACAGAGTAATGCTGTGCAGCTCGTTTTCTAAATCGTTATCTCGCGATCTGCGTATCGGTTGGATTGCAGCAGGGCGCTGGTCAAAGGCTGTGGCACGTTTAAAGCTGGTAAGCCAGTTAGCCAGCAGCCAGGCTATGCAGCAGGGTATTGCCAGCTTTATGGCTGAAGGCCACTACAAAAGGCACCTTAACCAATACCGCCAGCAGCTGAAACATCAGCGTGAGCAGTTAATTAACTGTTTGCAGCGCGATTGGGCAGGCAATATTCAGCACACCACGCCGCAAGGCGGGCTGGCGCTATGGCTGCAACTTAATGAGGGTATCAATTGCCAGCAGCTGTATTTGCAGTGCCTTGAACGCGGCATAATACTGACACCCGGTGTGATGTTTTCCAATAGTGGCGATTTTAACCACTACCTGCGGTTAAGCTTTGCCCACCCTATTGTTGGCAGCAGAAAACACGCCCTCATCGAACTTGGCCGTATGCTACTTTAAATATCAGCTGCAAAAATCTGGCAGCTTGTGTGATTCGCTGTCGCATTACCAGATACCGCTGTGCTGTGGCGCCCGCGCTCAAATAAGAAAATACGTTAGCCTTGTCGAATTAGCCGGTGCTTATCCGACTACAAGCAGGCAGCCTGCCAGGCTGTATTGTTAGCTATTATTTGTAGCTACTTTCTATAACAACGATTCATAACTGCTATTCGGAGAAACAGCATGAGCCGCATGATATTTGTTAACCTGCCGGTAAAAGACTTAAAAGCCTCAATGGCGTTTTATACCGCATTGGGTTTTACTAACAACCCGCATTTTACTGACGACACCGCAGCCTGTATGGTTTGGAGCAAAGCAATAAACGTAATGCTGTTAACCCATGACAAGTGGCGCCAGTTTACCAACCGGCCTATTCCGGCAACAACCTCAAGCGAGGTAATGCTGGCGTTGTCGTGCGATAGCCGCGAAGCCGTTGATGCTATGAATAATGCTGCAAAGCAAGGCGGTACAGCAGATATTAACCCGGTTCAAGATTTAGGCTTTATGTACAGCCGCGCCTTAACCGATCCGGATGGCCATATCTGGGAACCGTTCTGGATGGACCCTGCCGCTATTCCGGCAGAATAATCCTGTTTCACTGCTTACGCCGTCAAAGCCCCCGCTGGCTGGTGGCGTAATTGTGCCTGCCAGTTTGTCTCTTTAAGGATACGCTGCTATAGTAAGCACATTGCGCTGAGTGTGGATTGCTATGCCAGAGATAGACGCCTTTTTGGGCCTTTCTTTCTGCTTGTATTTCTTTGATAACAAGCAGCATAAATTACCTCATATACACGTTAAGTATGGTGGCTATGAGGTCATTGTTGCGATTGAAACGGGCGAATGTCTGGAAGGGTATTTACCGAATAAACAGCGTAAACGGGCAGAGTGCCATATTGCAGCGCACCGTGCGCAATTAATGGATATGTGGCGCAAAGCGGTAAAAGGGCAAAATCCCGGGAAGTTGGAGGATTTATGTTAAAGATTATTGACGTAGATTGGATTGCTGATTATACACTTACGCTGAAATTCAATGACGGCTTTGAAGGTAAAGCTGATTTATCTGAGTATTTTTGTCGCCCTCCTTTTTCAACAATAACGAACTTTAAGAAATTCTCTTTAACCGCAGAAGGTTCTTTAAACTGGAGTGGAAATGAGCTGTCTGCTGCTACATTGCGCGATGCCACGCAGGGCGAATATAAGGCGTTAGACTTAAGCGTTAATGTTACGGAGATAGAGCAGGTGATTAAGCAAGCCTCCTGGGATTCCATGCAGGAAGGCCGGCCTGATATTTTGCAGGCGGCCATCCGCGCTTACGTTGAACAGTTTGGCCATAGTCAGGTAATTGCCAAAGCCGGTATTAAAAGCCGCACCAGTGCTTATCGTTCACTCAAACCACAAACCACACCAAGCTTTGCTACTCTGGTTCAGTTGGGGCATGCTGTGATTGAGTTGGCAAAAGATCGCATCCCTCCCACGCCTGCACTTAAGGTGTAAGGAGCTTTTCATGAGTAAAGTTGTAATTGTGACAGGTGGTGGGCGGGGGATTGGGGCTGCAACAGCTAAATTACTAGCCTCAAGCGGGTACCAGGTTTGTGTTAATTATCGTGCCAATGCTGAAAGTGCGAACGCAACGGTCAGCGCAATTACAGCATCGGGTGGTAAAGCATTTTCATTTCAGGCTGATGTATCCAATGAAAGTGATGTCATCGCCTTGTTTGATGCCACTGAAGCAATGTTCGGTGCCGTGACTCATTTAGTTAACAATGCGGGAATTCTACTACCACAATCTGGTTTTGCAGGCATTGATGTAGAGCGATTCAACAAAGTTCTGATATCTAATGTGACGAGCTGTTTTCTTTGCTCGCGTGAGTTTATAAAACGCACCAAATCACAGGGGGCTATCGTCAATGTGTCGTCAGCTGCTGCCCGAACCGGTGCACCATTTGAATACATCGATTATGCAGCATCTAAAGGTGCGATGGACTCTTTAACAAAAGGACTGTCGCTGGAAGTTGCAGCACAAGGTATTCGGGTTAATGCCGTCAGGCCGGGTTTTATTTATACAGAAATGCACGCAGATGGTGGTGAACCAAACAGAATTGATCGTTTATCGTCGCAGATCCCACTGCAGCGTGGCGGCACAGCTGATGAAGTAGCCAATGCGATAGTCTGGTTATTATCAGACGAGGCATCTTATGTTACCGGCTCTTTTATCGATTTAGCCGGTGGTAAATAAACAACGAGGCCATGATGTTTAAAGACGTACTAAATTTTTGGTTTAAAGAATTAGAGCCTAAGCAATGGTGGGTGTCAGAACCTGATTTTGACGCGCAGATTAAACAGCGCTTTTTGCCACTGTTGCAGCAGGCTGCAGCAGGCGAGTTATTTGGCTGGCGCGAAAGTGCTGCCGGGCGTTTGGCAGAAATTATTGTGCTGGACCAGTTTTCACGCAATATTTACCGTAATACCGCAAAAGCCTTTGCGCAGGATGCCATGGCGTTGGTGCTTGCACAAGAAGCTGTGGCTGTCAGTGCGCTGGCGCAGCTTAATGCCGATGAGCGTAATTTTTTACTAATGCCCTATATGCACAGCGAATCGCGGGTTATTCACCAGCAAGCACAAACGCTGTTTAAGCAATTTGCCCCGGTGGAGAATTATCAATTTGAGCTTAAACACAAAGTAATAATTGACCGGTTTGGCCGTTATCCGCATCGTAACGCCATTTTAGGCCGTACGTCGACAGCTGAGGAAATTGAGTTTCTTAAACAGCCTGGCTCGGGGTTTTAGCCCGGCCAGCGGTTAGGCTGGCGGCGGCTTGAAGTATGTTTCGCGGTTATTTAGCTGCTGTTAAACAGGCTACTATTTTGTGCCGAATTTCTCGTGCTCGCCAAGGTTCGGCTGCTCGCCTTTAACCTTCGCCTGCACTGTTTTAAACATTTTTACCATTGCGCTGCTGTCGCTGTCCCAATGCTCGCCTTTTTGTACTTTGATTTCCAACATACCGACATTGGGCGAGTCTTTACCGTCAGGAAACCAGGCTGCAACAAACGGGTTCCAATACTTATTGATCAGCGTTTTGTCGCGTGTAGCGCGACCAACGCCGGTCAGCGATACATATACCTGATGGTCAGCATCGGCGAACGTTAAACAAACATCGTGATCACGCTCTATTTCCAGCACTTTTTCCGTGGACAAATCGGTATAAAACCACAGTGTGCCGTCGTACTCGTCCTGCACTAACACCATAGGGCGGGCTCGTAACTCATCACCATGGCGGGTTGTCAGCATGGCAGTCTTTATCTGTTTGATAAGATGCCAGATTTTTTGTTTGTGCTCCGGGCTGGACATAATTCCTCCTGTTTATTTATCGGAATAAGGGTATTTTTCAACCGGCGCTAGTGTTTTAAAATCACATACAGCGCATGGATAATGCCGGGTATAAAGCCAAACAGCGTTAGCAAAATGCTAAGCCAGAAATGACCTTTAAGGCCTACTTCAAGAAAAACTCCCAGCGGTGGCAGGATTATTGCGAAAATGATTTTAATAGGATCGGTTGCGGTAACTGCCATAACAGGCTCCTTAGATAGTAAGTCAGATGCAGTGCTTGCCCGACTTTCTGTGCTCTGTTTCTCATTGCTCTATTTAATATAAGCACTATCTATGCCGTTTGTAATAAAGTGGTGTGGCGCAGCCTGCTGGATGCGGCAGTATTGCTCTGTGGGGCCTTTCGCGGCTGGGTTTTCGCCATTGCTACTGCAGGGGCGAGTTCGTTACGCTTAACAGACATTCCCCGGCGTGGTTACTCTGTGGCCCGAAGCAAAGCGCATAATTTATAGCGTAGTGTGCAAACTTTACCGGTATTTAAAATGCATAGTTCAGTGCAACGAAAAACAACAAGCCGGTCAACAGACCGGCTTGGGATTGTGAGGCAGCCAGATGCTATCAGGCTTTGCTGGCAGCAATATATTCGTCTACCAGTTGCTCTAATACATCCAGCGGTACCGCGCCGTTTTTCAGCACCACATCGTGGAACTGGCGGATATCAAACTTATCGCCCAGCTCAGATTTAGCTTTTTCACGCAGTTCGACAATTTTGATCATACCAATTTTGTAGGCGGTGGCCTGGGCGGGCATGACGATATAACGTTCTATGGCTTTTTCTACCGCGGTTTGCGTATTAGGCGTGTTATCCAACAGGTACTGTATCGCCTGATCACGGCTCCACTTTTTGGCGTGAATACCGGTATCTACCACTAAACGGCAGGCACGCCACAGCTCCATGGCTAAACGGCCAAAGTCTGAGTATGGGTCCTGATACAGGCCAATTTCTTTTGGTAGTAACTCGGTATACAAACCCCAGCCTTCAATGTAGGCGGTGTAGCTGCCAAAACGGCGGAACTTAGGCATGTCTTCCAGTTCTTGCGCTATAGCCAGTTGCATATGGTGGCCCGGGATACCTTCATGGTAAGCCAGTGCTTCCAACTCGTACTTGGGCATATCGCTCATGCGGTACAGGTTGGCGTAGTAAATGCCGGGGCGGCTGCCGTCCATCGACGGGCGTTGGTAAAACGCTTTACCAGCACTTTGCTCACGAAACGCTTCTACTGCTTTTACAATCATGTCAGCTTTGGGTTTTACTAAAAACAGCTCGTCCAGCCGGGTGCGCATATTATCAATAACCGCAGTGGCTTCTGCCAGGTAGGCGGCTTTGCCTGCTTCGGTATCCGGGTAGTAAAACTGCGGATCGGTTTGCATAAACTGGAAAAAGGCTTTTAAGTCACCGTCAAAGCTGGTTTTTTGCATAATAGCCTGCATTTCTGCATGGATACGGGCTACTTCATCCAGGCCGATCTGGTGTATTTCATCGGCTGTTAAATCGGTAGTGGTAATGCGCTTTAGCTCATCATTGTAAAATGCTGCGCCATCTTTAAACCGCCAGACACCGTCAACGGTATCGGCTTGTTGCTCCAGCGTATTTAAATAGCGGATTAAGCTGGTGTAGGCTGGTTTAACACTGGTTAACAGCGCTACTTTGGCCTCATCCATCAACAATTTTTTGCTGTGATCATCAATGTTAAGCTGGCTGACCTTTTTACTGAAATCGGCCAGTAAGGTACTGTCGGCACCGGTATCAAACGGCGCGCCTTTAATGACATTTTCACTGGCTGAGAGCACCAATGGGAACACAAATTTGGGCGGAATAATGCCAAGCTCAGCGCGTTTTTGCAGTTGCTCCTGCAGCTGATTAAACAACGCAGGTACGGCATTTAACCGGGCGACATAGGCTTTAGCGTCGCTTTCACTGCTAATACTGTGCTGGTTTATTAGCACTGACGGCACCTGCGAGTGGATACCAAACATCTGGTTAACCGGGTAGCTGTACAGCCGCCATTTGGCTTCATCCAGGGTTTGCTGCAGGTTTTGTTGCATCAACAGGTAGCTGATCCGGGTATTGTCGTCCAGTTTGCTGACATCAACGGCCTTTAACATGGTTAAATGCTGCTGGGTAAGGGCGATGTCTGCGTCAAAGTGGGCGTCGGATAAATCCTGCCATTTATCGTAGTCATCTTTAATGCCCAGCCGGGTTTGCCGGATCGGATCACGGCGCACTTCGTCCATAAATATTTGTTCAAACAAAGCATTGGCTTTATCGGATTCAGATTGGGTTACCACTGTTGCCGGTGGATTGCTGTGCTGCGGGCTTTGGCTTTGCTGCGGGCCACAGCCTGCCAGTAAAGCAGCAGTTATAGCAAGTGGCAGCAAGGCTTTGTGGGTAAAGGCGGTTTTCATATAGGTTCCTGTCTTATTGTTAGAGTAATGGTTTTATTCTACGCAACTGGTTACAGATGAAAAGACAGCGTATCGCAACGATAGGTTAATCAGGCCTAGATAAATAAGGTTAGTAAATCATTCAGGTAGCGTGCGCCTTTATCGGTAACCTGCCAGTGCGTGGCGCTCACGCTAAGCAGGCCTTTTTGCTCTGCATCGCTAATAGCGCTGGTAACCGTGCTAAGCGGCAAGCCGGTGTAAGCGGTAAAATCGGCTATCGGGCAGGGCTCCAGCAGGCGAAAGCGGTTCATAAAAAACTCAAATGGCCGATCGTCGGCCTCAACCTGTTCGCGGCTGTCCATATAGCCACGGCTGATATCCATATAGCCTTTGGGGTGCTTAATTTTCACGGTACGCAAAATAGCATTACGTGATGGCAGGGTAATTTTACCATGTGCACCGCAGCCTATGCCTAAGTAATCGCCGTAACGCCAGTAGTTCAGGTTATGTTTGCACTGATGGCCGGGTTTGCTATAGGCCGAAATTTCATACTGCTGGTAACCACTTTGCTGCAACAATGCCAGCCCCTGCTGCTGAATGTCCCACAGTGTATCGTCTGGTGGCAGTACCGGCGGGCGTGAGGCAAAGGCTGTGTTAGGCTCAATCGTCAGCTGATACCAGGACAAATGCGGCGGTGCTAAATCTATGGCTTGCTGTAAGTCGGCCAGCGCGCCGTTAACATCCTGCTGCGGCAGGCCGTGCATTAAATCAAGGTTAAAGCTGCCAAGGGGCAGATTCTGCGCCAACTTGGCAGCCCGTATGGCTTCGCCGCTATCATGAATACGGCCCAGCGCTTGTAATTGAGCCGTTTGAAAGCTTTGCACACCAATAGAAAACCGCGTTACGCCCGCCTGCACATAGCCGGCAAAACGCTCGGCCTCTACCGTGCCGGGGTTGGCTTCCATGGTGACTTCCATATCGGCGTCGCAGTTTAACCGCTGTTTTACTCCGGTTAAAATCTGGCCAATACCTGCGGCTGAAAATACGCTGGGCGTACCACCACCGATAAAAATGCTGCTTAAGTTACGCCCGGTTACTAAGGGTAAATCTTGCTCGAGATCGGCCAGCAGGTGGGCGATATATTCCTGCTCCGGAATACCTTGCTTTACCGCGTGCGAGTTAAAGTCGCAGTAGGGGCATTTTTGAATGCACCAGGGAATATGAATATACAGCGCCAGCGGCGGTAACTGCAGCGCCACGGTTAACGCGCCTGCAACTGGCTAAGCAATTGCGCCAGTGCTTTACCACGATGGCTAAGATGTTGTTTACGTCCGGGCGGCAGTTCTGCACTGGTGCAGCCTTCTGCAGCAATGTAAAACACCGGGTCGTAACCAAAGCCGGCATTGCCGGCCGGGGCCTGGGTAATTTCGCCATGCCATACGCCATGGCATACCAGCGGGGTTGGGTCTTCAGCGTGGCGTAAATACACCAGTACACAATGAAACTGCGCTGTGCGCTGTGCCGGTGGGATATCTTGTAATGCAGTTAGCAGTTTTGTGATATTAGCGGCATCGGTTGCCGCTTCACCGGCGTAGCGCGCCGAATAAATGCCCGGTGCGCCGCCCAGGGCGTCGACCGCCAGGCCAGAGTCATCAGCTATGGCCGGTAAACCGGTAACCAGCGCGGCATGGCGGGCTTTTAAAATAGCGTTTTCAATAAAGGTCAGGCCGGTTTCGTCTGCATCGGTTACGCCCAGTTCCGTTTGCGGCACTATCTGGTAGTAGTAAGGGGCCAGCATCTGCGACAGCTCTGCTACTTTGCCTTTATTGCCGGTAGCCAGCACAATTTGTTGTGTCATCGAAAGCTCTTCTTAATCTACGTAAAAGGTCTGGTCGAACGTTAATAGCTGCGACTCATTGCCACTGGCCACGGTTATTGTAAAGCTAAAACGCTGCTCGTGATAAAACGGCAACTGCGCCAGATAATATACTGCGTCACCTTCTACCACTTCGGTAAATTCCAGTTTACGCTGGCGGCCCTGTAAATCTTTGGCATTGCCGTTCAGGGCAACTTTTTGTGCCTGCTGGTTGTTTTTATCCAGTACAGAAATGTTAATAACTGCATTGTATTTACTACGTTGCAGCTGGTATTGCAGGGCTATTTCCGGTGTTAGCAGCGGGGCAGGAAAGGCAATATAATGTACGTCCCAGTTACCCAGTTGTTTTTTTTGTTCTGCCGCAGCGCTAAAGCTAACGGCAAAACCCAACAACAGGGCAATAATAATGCGGTTCATAGTTCACCTCGGTATGGGTTCAGGCGGTTAAGTATAGTGGTTTAAGCGCTTGCCAGCTGGTTTTTCACCAGCGGCGGCAACTGTTTCGGGGCAATAATCAGTACCGTTTTATGCCGCCCGGTTTCACCTTTTTCAATAACCACCTGTGATTTGGCAACAGCGAAGCTTTTGGCCAGAAACTTTTGCAAATGGGCGTTGGCTTTGCCATCTACCGGCGGCGCAGTAATGGCGATTTTAATTTCTTCGCCATAAAGCTCCACCCAGGCATCGCGGCTGGCTTTGGGCTGGATATACAGTTTTAACCGTATATCCGCCCCGCACTGAGTTACTGCAATCAAAAACCCGGAAACCAGTTACTAAACAGGATGTTTAAAAATTGCAGGCCAACCAGCACTACCAGTACCGATAAATCCAGCCCGCCCAGGGGTGGTAAAATATTACGCACCGGGCGTAATAATGGTTCGGTTAACTGGTGCATGACATGTTCTACCGGGCTACGGCCCTGGCTAAACCAGCTAAGCAGAGCGCGGATCACTAAAATCCAGAACAGCAAGGTAAGAATTTCTTTTATCAGAAAAATAACTGACAACACTAAACTGGGCACCAGCGCTATCTGGCCAAACTGAATAAGCTGCAGCACCAGCAATTTTACCAGCATAATGCTGTATGCCAGCACTAACGAGGCGGTGTCCAGCCGGCCAATGCTGGGAATAACTCGGCGCAATGGCAATACCAGCGGGTTGGTGGCTTTTACCACAAACTGGCTGAACGGGTTGTAAAAGTCGGCACGCACCAGTTGTAACCACAGGCGCAATATCATCACCATCAGGTACAGACTAAACGCAGTATCAATTAGAAATAACACAGCTTGCATCAGGTTCTCCGCATCTTAAATTATAACAACGATGAAAATTACAAACTCTGCGCCATTTCCTGCGCCCGTTTAATGGCGGCATACATGGCATCTGAAACCATTTTTTCAAGGCCCTGATTGGCAAAAGTGGTTACCGCTTCGTGCGTTGTGCCGCCTTTTGATGTGACCTGTGCGCGTAAATCAGCAAAACTGTGATCGCTATCCAGGGCCATGGTGGCGGCGCCGAGCGCGGTTTGCGCTACCATTTTTTTTGCCTGCGCCGCGTCGAAACCCAGTTGCTCTGCTACTTGCTGCATCGCTTGCATAAAAAAGAAAAAGTACGCCGGTGAGCTGCCGGTAACAGCAATAACATGGTCTATCTGTGCTTCGTTGTCTAACCAGACATTCATACCAGTGCCACTGAACATATGATCAACAAAGGCTTTTTCATAATTAGAGCAACCCTGTGGCAGCAAGCCGGTAACGCCTAAACCCACCAGCGACGGGGTATTAGGCATAGCACGCACCAGGCGGATATTACCCAGCCACTGCTGATAGCGCGCTACGGTAATACCGGCTGCCAGAGTAACAAACAGCTTTTCGGCTATTTCCGGTGCGGCGCTGATTAACACTTCGCACAGCTCCTGCATCATCTGCGGTTTTACCGCCAGCACGATAACGTCGGCTTTGGTTACAGCTTCAATGTTATCCAGTGTGGTTTGAATGCCAAAATCGGCGGCCAGTGCAGTGAGTTTAGGCTGGCTGCGGTTGGCGGCAATAATGTTTTGTGCCGGATAACCCGCGCGCACCATGGCGGCAATAACGCAGCGTGCCATATTGCCCGCGCCGATAAAGGCAACAGTATTGTCATTCATCTGTGTAGTCATTCCTTGTGGTAATCTCTTGCGCCAAAAATTGCGGTGCCCAATCGTATCATAGTTGCGCCATATCGCAGAGCCAAAGGCCAGTCATCCGACATACCCATAGATAATTCATCTGCCTGCGGGTAGTGCTGCTGCAGTGTTTGAGACAGTTGTGCCATAGCAGCAAAGGCCGGTTCGCTCATGCCCGGTGCCGGTATGGCCATTAACCCTTTTAACTGCAGCTGTGGCAGGCTACTTACGCCGGCTGCTAATTGCAGCATATCTGCCGCAGCAATACCGGCTTTGCTGGGTTCGTTACTGATATTAACCTGCAACAGCACTTTAAGCGGCCCCAGGGCAGCAGGGCGCTGGGCCGCTAAACGCTCAGCAATTTTAAGCCGGTCGATACTGTGTACCCAGTGTGCGGTTTCGGCTACCAGCCGGGTTTTGTTCGACTGCAACGGGCCGATAAAATGCCAGATAATATCCGCATAACTGCTTAATTGTGCTGCTTTTTCGGCTAATTCTTGCGGGTAGTTTTCAGCAAACTGGCGCTGCCCGGCCTGATAGGCTGCAACCACCGCAGATACCGGTTTGGTTTTACTTACAGCCAGCAATTGAGGCTTTATTTTTGCCTCTGGCAACGCCTGCCATTTTTCCGTCAGGTTCTGATAGGCGAGGTTAAGTTGTTCTGCTATGTTATTCATAAAGATTGGCAACGTGGAGTAGAAATTGTCATGGATATTACCGAATTATTAGCCTTTAGTGTGCAACATAAAGCGTCAGATTTACACCTTTCCGCCGGGGTGCCGCCATTAATAAGGGTTGACGGTGACGTGCGCAAACTGAATATTCCGCCGCTAACTCACAAAGACGTACATGCATTAGTGTACGAGATTATGACTGACAAGCAGCGTAAAGAATACGAAGAACACCTCGAAGCCGACTTTTCCTTTGAAGTGCCCAACCTGGCCCGGTTCCGGGTTAACGCCTTTGTGCAAAACCGTGGCGCGGCGGCGGTGTTTCGTACTATCCCCAGTGAAGTGTTAACACTGGAAGATTTAGGTGCGCCGGAAATTTTCAAAACCATTGCTGAAAACCCACGCGGTCTGGTACTGGTTACCGGGCCAACAGGCTCTGGTAAAAGTACCACATTGGCAGCGATGATTGACTACATTAATACCATGCGCCACGACCATATTCTGACGATAGAAGACCCGATTGAATTTGTGCACAATAATAAATCCAGCCTGATTAACCAGCGTGAAGTACACCGCGATACCCATAGTTTCAGCAACGCACTGCGCTCAGCCCTGCGCGAAGACCCTGATGTAATACTGGTAGGTGAATTACGCGATCTGGAAACGATTCGTCTGGCGATGACCGCCGCTGAAACCGGCCATTTAGTGTTTGGCACTTTACACACCACTTCAGCCCCTAAAACGATTGACCGTATTATTGACGTATTCCCCGGTGAAGAAAAAGATATGGTGCGCTCGATGTTGTCAGAGTCACTGCGCGCAGTTATTTCACAAACGCTGCTGAAAAAGGTGGGCGGTGGCCGTATGGCGGCGCACGAGATTATGATTGGGATACCGGCGATCCGTAATCTTATCCGCGAAGATAAAATTGCTCAGATGTATTCGGTGATACAAACCGGTGCATCGCATGGCATGCAAACCATGGATCAATGTCTGGTAAATCTGGTAAACCGGGGTTTGGTATCGCAAAAAGATGCCGCGGCCAAAGCACAGGACAAAAACACCTTTGGTGCCATGGGCAGGATATAAACGCTTATGCAGCTAGTTGATTTTTTGGAAGAAATGGTAGCCGTTAAAGCATCGGATATGTTTGTTACCGCCGGTATGCCGGTAGCTGCAAAGATAAACGGTGAAATGACGCCTATTGATGAAACACCCCTGACAGATGCGGCGTCATTAAAGCTGGTGCTATCGGCAATGAATGATAAGCAGCAGCAGGAGTTTATGAGCAGCAAAGAGTGCAACTTTGCTATTGCCAACGAGGCGGGCCGGTTTCGGGTGTCAGCATTTTGGCAACGTGACTGCGCTGGCATGGTGGTACGGCGTATTATTACCAAAATTCCTAACGTGGACGATTTAGGCCTGCCGCCGATCATGAAAGAAGTGATCATGTCCAAACGCGGCCTGGTACTGTTTGTCGGCGGCACCGGTACCGGTAAATCAACGTCACTGGCGGCTTTGCTGGGGTACCGTAATCGCAATTCCAAGGGCCATATTCTAACCATAGAAGACCCGATTGAGTTTGTGCACGAGCACCATAAAAGTTTAATTACCCAGCGCGAAGTGGGTATTGATACTGAATCATTTGAGGCTGCCCTGAAAAGCTCATTGCGCCAGGCACCGGACGTGATCTTAATTGGTGAGATCCGCAGTAAAGACACGATGGAATATGCGTTGTCGTTTGCCGAAACCGGCCACTTGTGTATTGCCACACTGCACGCCAACAATGCCAATCAGGCAATTGACCGCATTATGCATCTGGTGCCCAAAGAGATGCACCAGAAGTTGCTGTTTGATTTATCGTTAAATCTGCGCGGTATCGTTGCGCAGCAGCTTATTCCCACGGCAGATGGCCATGGCAGGCTGGCAGCCATTGAAGTGCTGCTGAATTCGCCATTAATTGCCGATTTAATTGCCCGTGGTGAAATGGGCGAGATTAAAGCGGTAATGACAAAATCCCGCGAACTGGGTATGCAAACCTTTGATCAGGCGCTGTACGATTTATATCAGCGTGGCCAAATTACCTACGCTGATGCTATTCACCATGCTGATTCGCCGAATGATTTACGTCTGATGATAAAGCTGCGCAGTGGTGATACTAAAGGGGCGGGGTTCCTGTCTGGTGTTACTATTGAAGGTTTTGAAAATAAAGATAATTAACCAGCCGTTGTTACAGTGAGGTCGCTATGAGCATTGCACAGATCATGACGCATCGCAGCAAACTGATCACCACCATGGCCGATGCCAGCCTGGCCTCACTGCGCGATGTATTTGCCAGGGCACGCTTTCAGCATGTACCGGTGGTGGATCACACCAACCGCCTTGTTGGCATAGTGTCGGTAAAAGATTACTTTCGTGAGCTCAGCCCGGTAATGGACGCCGCTAGTGATCCGGCTATCGGGCTGTTTATCCGTTCGCGCAAAGTGCATCAGGTTATGGTAAGCCCGGTGATTACTATCAGTGAAACTACCGGTGTAAAGCAGGCCGCCGCGTTGTTACTACAGCACAATATTAGCTGCCTGCCGGTAATCGATGAGTATAAGCATTTGCTTGGCCTGGTATCATGGAAAGACATACTGCGCGCCGCGCTGCACAAGCCGGCCAGTTAGCTGTTAACCGGCGCGCTGATAGCGCTTATGCAAAATAGCCACCCGTTCAACATAGGCCTGGGTTTCGGCAAAAGGCGGAATGCCGTTATAACGGCGCACATTACTGCTACCGGCATTGTAAGCCGCTAAAGCCAGCGGTAACTCACCATTATGTTGTTTTAACAGCTGGGCCAGATAACGGCTGCCGGCAGCAATATTGTGCTCTGGTGCACTGGCATCACTGATGCCAAGCTGCCTGGCGGTGTTGGGCATCAGTTGCATTAAGCCTACTGCACCTTTTCGTGATACAGCTGATGGGCGAAAAGACGATTCAGCATGAATAACCGCACGAATAAGCGCCGGGTCCAGTTGGTGTTCATCTGCGGCTTTGGCAATAAACTGATCAAAAGGCCGGGTATACAGTGGCACCGTATGCCAGTTAACTGTTGATCGCGGATCGCAGGCAAAGCAGTCAAACCGCATCACCTGAAAAGGCCGGTTTAGCGGCTGGCGATCGGAAAACATCGCAGTGCCATCGTTTTTAACTGACTTATATACTGCAATAGTCGGGGGAGTTTTTGTCTGCGCCTGCGGCCATGTAGTATTGTTGCTGTCTGGCGAAAGCTTAAGCTGCTTTTTTTCAGCTGTTTGCGGCTCAGCCGCCAGCATCAGGCTACAGCTTAAAGCAAACACAGCAATGGCAACACCGGCAGATGACAAAGCAACATCCATGCATAAATTAAGCGGACTGAAAGTAAAGCACTAAGCCGCAAAAAGCTCAAGCTATACCGGTTGATAAAAGCTTTAGCGGCTTTTATCCCGGTGCAACTGGCGGTTAATCCATAGCAGTACTGCTGCCACAATAACCACCACTACCGGTACACTGATACTTTGCCACTGCCTGGTATCCAGTTGTGGCAGCCAGTAACCCAGTGCATCAATGGCTTTGTCACTAAGCTGCACGGCGTAATAACTAATAGCCACCAGCGATAACCCTTCCACCATTTGCTGCATATTCAGCTGCAGTTTTGCCCGCTTATCCATTGACGCCAGCAACTGCTGGTTTTGTTGCTCCAGTTTTAAATTAATCCGGGTGCGCAGCAACTCAGTAGAGCGGCCTAAACGGCCAGATAATGCATGCTGGCGATATACCACCGATTCACTGGTACGAAATGCCGGTGTTAAGCGTCGCTCGGTAAAATCCTGCAATGACAACAAGCCCTCTATCGGCGTTTCGTTCAGGCTTCTGATCCGGTCCAGTGTTAGCTGGTAATAGGCGGCAGTGGCTTGCAGTCGCGAGCTGGTTTCGGCGATCAGGTGCTCAGTCTGGGCCGCCATGGTAGTAATTTCGTTGAGTAAATGCTCATCATCACTCAGGCGTAATTCTATACGCTGGGTAATATCTGACAGGCGCTGCTCCAGCATATTTAGTTTGCTCAGCGCCTGGCGCGATTGCGGCCAGCCCAGCAGTGATAATTTGCGGTAATTGCCAAGATCAAACAGCTGTTGCACTAAACGGCCCAGCGCTGCCGGGCTTAAGCCCTGATCCAGCAATAGCATACGGCCGGCACCTTCGGCATGTTTTTGAAAGTCGGTCCAGATGCGGGCTTTTTGCCCGGCCAGCATACTGCTGATGCAATTATCCGGGTTAAATAGCTGGTTGGTATCGGCAGAGCTTTTTAGCTGTGCCGGCGTGATGACACTTAGCTGAACTACACGGAAAATCTGGCCCGGAACATTATCCAGCCAGTTCTTCGCTGGCAGAAAATCCAGCGGATCATCAAATAGCTGCTTTTCACTACCACTTTGAATAAAGATATAGCTGGAAAACTCGCCATGTTTTTCAAACCGCAGGCTGCCGCCAAACAGTGGCAGGTTAATGTCGTGATCGGTTTCACTAAAATGGCTGCCTTGTTGGCTGGCCAGTTGTTGCATAAAGCTAAGTTCGCTGCTGCGCGAGGCCGGTGATACCGTAAGCATAAACTGGCACAGCCGGCTTGGTGCCGTTAACGCCGGGAAGGTGCGCTGTTGCAGTTCTTTATCCAGTACATCGCGCAGTGGATGGCTGCGGTTATGTAGTCCGGTCATAATAATGCTCCTGGATCTGAAGACACAAAACGGGAATGAGCACAAATACCGTTAGGTTAAGCAAAGCAGCTAATGTGCCAGTGCATTGGCCTGTGCCAGCTACAGAGTAATATGGGCCTAAATCATTGCTGTAAAATGATATTTTCTTTACGTCTTGGTGTAATGCAGGTTTCGGCAATACCTGGTGGCCTGGTGTTTGCCCTGAAATAACGCAGCCGCGGCATAATTCAGTGCGCACTCTGTTACCTTTAACGCTGGCGGCGGGTTACAATATTGCTCTTACCTTTTGTCTGTTCTGTCGGGTTTTAACTTTATGTCAATTGTGCTCAATCGTAATCTGGTTGTGGCGGTGGTCAGTGTGTTGCTGGCAATGCTGACTATTCAGTCTGGCGCTTCTATCGCCAAGCAATTGTTTCCGCTGATAGGCCCTGAAGGCACTACCGCGCTGCGGCTGGGGTTTTCTGCGCTGGTGCTGTGGCTGGTGTTCCGGCCATGGCGCAGCCTGCCAGCTAACCGGCGTGACTGGAACGCAATAGTGACCTATGGCCTGTGTCTGGGCGGTATGAATATTTTGTTTTACTTAGCTATTGCCCGTATTCCACTGGGTATTGGCGTAGCACTCGAATTTACCGGGCCTTTGGCTGTAGCGCTGTTTTTATCACGGCGTAAGCGCGATTTAATCTGGGTAGCCTGTGCCGTTGCCGGCATTTTATTGCTGCTGCCCGATATGCGTGGTACCGATGCGCTTGACCCCATCGGCGTGGTATTAGCACTTGGCGCAGGTGCGTGCTGGGCCGGCTATATTTTGTTTGGTAAACGCACCAATGCCCAGGCCTCTGGCGGCATTACGGTGGCACTTGGTATGACAGTGGCAGCTGCCTTTTTGGTGCCAATAGGTGCCGTTAGCCAGGGCATGGCACTGCTAAGCTGGCAAGTGCTGCCACTGGGGCTATTGGTGGGTATTTTATCCAGTGCTTTGCCTTACACGCTGGAAATGGTGGCACTGCGCAATATGACATCGCAAAACTTTAGTGTTTTTATGAGTATGGAGCCGGCAATAGCCGCGCTGGCAGGCTTTGTTATTCTGGCGGAGTTACTTACGCTATGGCAGTGGCTGGCAATTGGTCTGGTTATATTGGCATCGCTTGGCAGTTCAATAAGTTCAAAGCCGGATTAAACGGCAAAAGCTTGATCCAGCCCCAATTGAAGGGCTACCTTATGCGGTATAACTGCTAACCTGTTCTGATACGGAGACTGTTATGACCATTACCACTGTTGCCCAGTTAATGACGGCTGATCCTTTGTGTGTCACCCGGGAGGCCAGTTTAAAAGATGCGCATGATTTAATGCGCGGCAAAAATATCCGCCATATTCCTGTAATAGATGCCGATGGCATTTTGGTTGGCATGCTGACGCAAAAAATTATGATCGCTAAAGTAATGGGCTTAATGGCGCAGTTCGGTGCTACCGCGCTGGAGCGTAAAGAAAAACAGCAACTGGTAGCCGATATGATGGCCACCGATTTTGCTGCAGTAACGCCGGATCAATCGTTAAAAGAAGTGGCGGGCTTTTTCGTTAAAAACCGTCATGGCTGTATGCCGGTGGTGGATGAAAACAATAAACTGAAGGGCATACTGACTTCTTCAGATTTTGTCCGGTTAGCGGCGGAATTACTTGAAAAAGCAACTTAGACGATTGAACTCACTTTGGTGAGAATCGACTTGTTCTAAACAGACCGTTGACGGCATGGATGCCGGAATCGAGCCTACAGGGAGGTATTTACGGCGTGTCTGTGTGGACAAGTCGGTTCGACCCGGAGCTGTGAATGAAAAAGGGCCTTGCGGCCCTTTTTTACGGATGGTTACTTAACACCCATTTCTTTTAACAGGTTATCTGCGCCGTCCAGCTGCATTTGCCACAGCATAAAACGGTGATCTACCTGAATAGAGCGGGTGTTGTCCGGGTTGTAGTCCCAATCTGAAATGATGGAATCCAGCGTGCCGTCAAAGGCTAAACCTACCAGTTCGGCTTTGCTGTTTAATACTGCCGAGCCTGAGTTGCCGCCGGTAATATCCAGCGTAGCCAGGTAGTTTACCGGTACTGAATTTAAGCTTTCTACCTTGTACGGGCCATATTGCTTGGCTTTTATCGCATCCAGCTGTTTTTGCGGTGCATTAAATTCACCTTCGCCGGTTGCTTTGGCAGTAATACCGCGCAGCGTGGTAAAGGGAGCCCAGGCGTTGCCATCTTCATTGCCGTTTGCGCGGCCTTTTACATTACCGTAAGTTACCCGCAGCGTGCTGTTGGCATCCGGGTAAACTGCCTGGCCTTTAGACTGCATAAAGGCAATTTTGGCGCGCATATAGCTGGCATAGGCCTGCTGAATTTTACCGGCTAGCTCTTCTTCTTCGGCTTCACGTTTTAAATCGGTTTTATACAGTGCTACTGCAGCTTTAACAAAAGCATCGTTGCTTTGGGCAAATTGTTGCGGTGTGCTGTCCAGCAGGGCAGTACGTTTAGCCGGATCAGTTAAATCGCTGTTGGCGTACCAGCTGTCAATCAGGCTTTTTAGCTGCTCGTTGCTCATACCATCTTTAATGCCCATCGCTTTGTCAAAATCTGCGTTACGCTGTTTTTTTGGCAAAGTGGCGTATTTGCTCAGGTTGTGCAGGTCCAGCGCTTTTTCTACGCCAACATCCAGGTTGCGTTCCATGCCGGCAACAAAGGCTTTATAACGTGGAATATCGCGCTGCTGAAAGCCAGCTTTACGTTGAGCATCCGGTTTGGTGCTTTCCTGAGCCAAACGATACAGTGCGCGTGATGCTGCCAGCAGGCGCGGGGTAGCATTGTTTAGCAGGTAATTGGCACGCTCTTTGGTTTGGTTTTCTTTTAACAGTTTTTCTATTGCGGTTAAGTCTTTAGCGTAGGCTTTTTTATTGTCGCTGTTGCTGTTAACCCAGGCAGTAAGGGCTTGATGCTCTTGTGTTTTACGCTGTAAAAAGTCGCTTTGAGCAAAGCTGTCCAACATGCCCTGGCGGTTTTTCATATAGTTATTTAAGCCGGCAACACGGCTGGCATACTTTAATTCTGCATCTTTATTGCTGGCAGTTTCGCGGGCAATAATATCCAGCGTGTCTTTAAACTGCGCAACGGTATTGGGGTAAGCCCATTCAAAGGTGTCGCTGACTTCGCTGGGTAAACGGTGGCGGTTAGTGCGGCCGGGGTAACCCAGCGCCATGACAAAATCACCTTCTTTTAAGCCGTCTTTGGCCAGCGTTAAATGGTAATCCGGTTTATAGGGCACGTTATCTACGCTGTAATCTGCCGATTTACCCTCTGGGCTGACATAAGCACGGTAGAAACTGTAATCACCGGTGTGACGCGGCCACATCCAGTTGTCGGTGTCACCGCCAAATTTGCCGACACCTTCAGCCGGGGCATGTACTAAACGCACATCTTTAATTTCCAGTTGTTTAATCAGATAAAACTCTAAACTGCCGTAATAGGCCGCTACGGTGCAGCGGTGGCCTTCGTCTTTTTCGCAGCCAGCGATAATAGCTTTTTGGTTAGCTTCAATGGCATCTACGCGCTTTTTACCGCTTAATTTGGCGGTTTTGGCATCAATAACCTGGTCGGTAACGTTATCTACGGCTTTAGTAACAAAAATGCGGCTACCCGGTGCGGCGGCAACTTCATCGCCTGGCTGTTGGGCTAAAAAACCATTGGCCAGTAAGTCGTTTTCTGGTGTGGAGTTGTGCGCAATGCTGCCATAAACACAGTGGTGGTTAGTGGCAACCAAACCATTGGGTGACACAAAAGATGCTGAACAGCCGCCCAAACTGACAATAGCGGCAGCCGGAAATTCGGTTAATTTGCTTAAGTTAGCCGGGTCCAGTTCAAGACCAGCAGCTTTTAACTCGGTGGCAATTTGCGGCAGTTGTTGTGGCATCCACATGCCTTCATCAGCCATAGCGAAACTGCTGGCAAGCGCCAGCATCAGAATGGATTTTTTCATAAGTACTCTTTTATTTTAATTTTGACAGGAATATTACACGTAAGACGGCAGCTATAGTCGATGCCAGCGCGAACCTTGTCAATACTCAGCTAAAGCGGCTAATGCCGCTATGCGACAGTTATCGCGGTTCAAGCGTTGGGTGATAGAGGTGGCTTATTTATCGGAAAACCAACAAGGCTGATTCCGGCCCAGCCGCTTGGCTTGATACATAGCTGTGTCGGCCTGACGCAGTAGCTCATCACTATTGCTGTTACCCTGAAACAATACCAGGCCGATACTGCAGGCGCATTGATGCATATTGTTTTCAGACAACGGATAGGGGCGGGAAAGTACCTGGGTGATTTTGGTGGCAATTTGTTGCATATAGTGTTTGCTGCGTTCGGCATCCGTATCAATATCGCGTAGTAATACAATGAACTCATCGCCACCAAAGCGGGCTACGGTATCGGCCTGACGCACAGTACTCAGCAGACGTCTGGCTACGTCTGCCAGTAAGTTGTCACCTTTTTTATGGCCGTATATATCATTTACCGGTTTAAAGTTATCCAGATCGATAAACATTAAACCGCTGTATTTCTGGCCGCGTTGGCTTGATGCTATCGCCTGCAGTAAGTGTTCTTCCAATAAACGGCGATTGGCCAGGCCGGTGAGGTTGTCGTAAAACGCTAATCGCCGGATCTGTGCGGCACTAAGGCTACGGCTAATGGCCAACTCAGCCAGATTGCTATAGGCTTTTATAATATTAAGTTGCTCAGCTGAAGGGGTGGCCGGTTGATGATGGTAGATAGCAAAGGTACCCAGCACCTTACCCTGAGCATTTTTAACCGGCTGTGACCAGCAGGCTTTCACATCGGCCAGCTGTGCCAGCGCCTGGTAAGGTTGCCAGTATGGATGGGTGTTGATGTCTGTTACGATAACCGTTTCACCGGTAAAGGCTGCTGTACCGCAAGAGCCTACGCCCATGCCAATAGTTATGCCGTCTAATGTCTTATTGTATTTATCCGGTAACGATGGCGCTGCACCATGATGCAGAGCTTTACCATCTTCGTCCAGCAACAGAATTGAGCACAGCATTTCGGGGTGCAGCAGCTCTACCTGAGTCACCAGAGTGTGAAGTATGCTTTTTAGTTCGGTACCTTCGCTAATCTGGCTTAAAATTTGATTTTGGAGTAGTAACTCCTGCGTGTGCTGGGCTACCTGTAGTGTTGTTTGTTGCAGGTGCTGCTGATAGCGGGCATTTATCAGGCTGAGTTTTGTAATTTGTAGCGTCAGAGGGACCAGCATTTGCGTTATGCTATCGGGCTGGATTTCGCCCGCAGTTGCAATGTTCTGCCGTCGTTTGCCGATAAGCAAACTGGCAATATGTTCGCCGTCCAGCATTATTGGTGTAGCGTAACTTTGCTGGCAGAGTTCGGATGGTTGCGGTAAACCCAAGCGGGTATCTGGCCAGTCGGATGACGCCAGCACTTTGCCATATATATCTAGCAATGCCACAGGAAAGCCCATTAACTGCAGGATATTGCTAAATACGGTGTTAAGTGCGGAAAAATCAATAGCTGTAACCAGTTTACTGGCTGGTTCATTATCAAGTGGGTGGTGTGACAGTGCACTGCCGGTGGATACGTCCTGCATCTGGATCTGCTTAGCCTCGGCTTACATATACTGCGATTTAACCGTGATAAGGTTAACAGTGTAGTCAAGGTTATATATTACCGCCATCTTACCGTTAACTGATAAGAGTACACCAGCGGCAGTTTGCAAAGTTAACTGCCGCTGGTTGTTGTGGCGGTATGTTATTTATGCCGCTGTTGCAGTACGTTAATTACATCGTTCAGTTCCAGCTTTTGGCTGCGTAGCAGTACCAGCAGGTGGAAAATTAAATCAGCCGCTTCGTTAGCCAGCTCTTCTTTATCACCTGCCATGGCGGCCAGAGCAGATTCAACGCCTTCTTCGCCCACTTTTTGCGCTATGCGTTTTACGCCTTTGGCAAATAAGCTGGCGGTGTAGCTACTGGCAGGATCAGCGCCTTCACGCTGTTTTATCACTTGCTCTAAGTCATATAAAAACGCCAGTTGCGGGCTGTTGGCGCTATTGTCGTGCCAGCAGGTTTCGGTACCCACATGGCAGGTGGGGCCTTGTGGCAGAGCCAGCACTAAAATGCTGTCGGCATCGCAGTCGCTGTCGATGCTAACCAGTTGGAGGGTATGGCCGGAGCTTTCGCCTTTGGTCCACAGCCGCTGTTTGCTGCGGCTGTAAAAGGTCACATTGCCGCTTTGTAGCGTATGCTGTAACGCCTCTGGGTTCATATAGCCCTGCATCAGTACTTTGCCGGAGATGGCATGCTGCACTATGGCTGGCAGTAGTTGGTTATCGGGCCAGCTTAGCGCTTTAATTTGTTCTTCGTTCATAAGTAACCTTTTATCATGGCCGGATACTAATACCATCAGCAATCAGTTTGGCTTTTAACGCTGCTATCTCAATTATACCTTTGTGAAACACGCTGGCCGCCAGGGCGCCGTCTACATCTGCCTGGTTAAACACATCGGTAAAATGCGCCATAGTACCGGCGCCACCACTGGCAATTAGCGGCACTGTGCAAATATCGCGGATGCTTCTTAACTGGGCAATATCATAACCCTGGCGCACTCCGTCCTGATTCATGCAGTTAAGTACAATTTCTCCGGCACCCCGTTTTAGCACCTCGGCCACCCAATCACGGGTAAGCCATTGCGTTTTCTGGGTCCGGCTTTCATCACCGGTAAACTGGTATACCTGATACTGGCCACTGGCAACGTCAAAAAAACTGTCGATACCCACCACCACACATTGCTGGCCAAAATGGTGGTTCAGCTCGTTAATTAACTCGGGCCGGGCCAGCGCCGGGCTATTCACCGAAATTTTATCGGCGCCCATTTCTAAAATCTTCCCGGCATCGGCCACCGTTTTAATACCACCGGCGACACAAAACGGAATGTCGATCACTTCTGCTATACGGCGTACCCAGCTTTTATCCACCACGCGGCCATCGCTTGATGCAGTAATGTCATAAAACACCAACTCGTCGGCGCCGGCTTGTGCATAGCGCTGTGCCAACGGCACTATATCGCCGATAATTTCATGGTTACGAAACTGTACACCTTTAACCACTTTACCATCGCGTACATCCAGACAAGGAATTAACCGTTTTGCCAGCATGCTATGGCCTCCTGCAAAGTAAACTTACCTTCCAGTAAGGAGCGTCCCAAAATAACCCCGGCGACACCACTGCCAATTAAAGCGCGGATATCATCCAGCGAGCCAATACCACCTGAAGCCTGCCACTGAATTTGCGGATAGTTAGCCGCCAGCTCTTTATAAAGCTGCACGTTAGAGCCACTCAAGGTGCCGTCTTTGCTGATATCAGTACAGAGCACATGCTGAGCACCAGCGTTGATATAGCCGTCCAGCACTTGCTCCAGCGTAATGTCAGATTGCTCTATCCAGCCATGTGAGGGCAGGGTTTTCTCACCTTTTTCATTGATGGCAACATCCAGCGCCAGCACAATTTGCTCGCCGCCGTATTTACGCACCCAGCTTTGTACCAACTTACTTTGCCGGATAGCTAAACTGCCAATCACAACCCGGCCGGCACCGGCGTCGAGTAAGTCAATTAAGTCTTGCTCACTGCGCACACCGCCGCCCACCTGAATATGCAGCGGGGCGGCGGTCATCAGCTCAGTTAATAATGGCAACTGACGTTTACTGGCATCTTTGGCACCGGATAAATCAACAATATGCAACCAATCGGCACCGGCCTGGGCATATTGGTTACGTAGGTTAATAGCTCTGAAAGCGTATTCAGTTGTATTGTCATAGCGGCCCTGATAAAGCCTAACCACATTACCGTCAATAAGATCGATTGCCGGAATAATCATAACTGCCACTCCAGAAAGTTCTGTAATAAACGCGCGCCGGTTTTGCCCGATCGTTCGGGGTGAAACTGGGCACCGGCAACATTATCTTTGCCAATCACTGCGGCAAAGTCGCTGCCATAATGGCAGAGCGCAAGTGAATACCGGCTGGATGCAACAGCAAAACTATGAACAAAATACACATAGTCTGTTTCGGTAAAACCACGCATCAGAGCATGGTTGCCGATATTTTTCAGCGTATTCCAGCCCATATGTGGCAGGCGCAAACCCGCGCTTTGCATTGGCAGCACTTCACCGGGAATAAGGTTTAAACAAGCTACATTGCCTTCCATGCTGTGGCCGGTTAGCAGTTGCATACCCAAACAAATACCCAGCAGCGGCTGCTGCAGGCTCTGCAGCGTATCAATCAGTTCAGCCTGTTGCAGCTTGGCCATGGCGTTGTGCGCCGTGCCTACGCCCGGCAGCAGTACCTTGTCTGCCGCTTTAATCAGCTTGGCATCGCGGCTGATGGTGGCGTCTACGCCTAAGCGTTTAAAGGCAAAATACACCGAGCTGATATTGGCGCAGCCGGTATCAACAATCACCAGTTGCATTACAATACCCCTTTTGAGCTGGGCAGCGCTTCGCCAGATACGGTAATGGCCTGGCGCAGCGCACGGCCAAAGGCTTTAAACAGGCCTTCTACCTTGTGGTGTTTATTGCCTTCGGTGATGCTTAAGTGCAGTGTCATTAGCATGGCATCACTTATTGATCTGAAAAAGTGCGGCACCATCTCCAGTGTTAAACCGCCAACGGCGCCTTCACCCAGCTCGCCATTAAATACAAACAGCGGCCGGCCGGATAAATCCAGTACACATTCGGCGCGGCACTCATCCATTGGCAGCACAAAGCCAAAGCGGTTAATACCACGCTTGTTGCCCAGCGCCTGCTTTAATGCCTGGCCCAGTGCCAGCGCGGTGTCTTCCACGCTGTGGTGATCGTCAATATGCAAATCGCCAGTCACTTTTACCTGCAGTGAAAAACCGCCGTGGGTGGCAATTTGCTCCAGCATATGGTCGAAAAAACCGACACCGGTGCCAAAGTGGTTATTGCCGCTGCTGTCCAGATCCACCGAAATTTCGATATCAGTTTCGCGCGTGGTACGGCGCACTGTGGCTTTGCGGCCGCGGCTTAACAGCCGTTTAGTAATTTCCTGCCAGCCCAGATTATCGCGGTTGTAGTGAAACGATGGCAGGCCCATATTTTCTGCCAGCTGCACATCGGTTAGCCGGTCGCCAATCACATAAGAGTTGGTAAAGTCGATTTTGCCCTGCTGCAGATAGTCTTTTACCAGCTCCAGCTTCGGTTTGCGGCAGCTGCAGTTATCACGCTCAAAGTGTGGGCAAATCAATACGTCGTCAAAGTTAATGCCTTGCGAGGTAAGCAATTGCATCATTTTGTCGTGCGGCGCATCAAAGGTTGCGCGCGGGAAACTGTCGGTACCCAAGCCATCCTGATTGGTTACCATTACCAAACGGTAACCGGCGGCCTGTAGTTTTAATAACGCTGGCACTAAACCCGGCTCGTAGGCCAGTTTTTCCAGGCTATCGAGCTGCTTGTCAATCGGTGGCTCTTCTACCATGGTGCCGTCGCGGTCAATAAATAAAATAGGTTGGCCACTCATGCGCGTTCTCTCTGTGCTGTTTGTTGAAATGATGCCTGTTGCCGGGTTGCAGGCGCATTAAAGTAGTCGTCCATTACGCTGTATAATGCCTGCATTTCAGCCGGGCTGCCGATAGACACCCGCACCACCTGCGACAAGCCCAACTGGCTGGACTGATTACGAATTAAAATACCTTGCTGCGCCAGCGCTGCGACGCAGGCTGCCGCGTCGTCTACCTGCAGCAATACATAGTTGGCATTGCTGGGCCACACTTTATTAATGCCGCTGCGCTGCCTGGCATAAGCGATAAACTCGGCCCGCAACGTGTTTATCGTGGTTACCGTGGTTTGCATCAGCGCGACAGACTCTGCCGTTAACGCTTGCGCGGCAATTTGCGCCACCGGCTCGGCCAGCGGGTAGGGCGCGATCATTTGTTTTAGCGCATTAATAATATCCGGCGCTGCCAGCGTAAAACCGCAGCGCAGGCCCGCCAAAGCAAAGGCTTTAGACAGCGTGCGCAGTATCACTAAATTCGGATATTGCGGCAGTAAATCAACCACTGATGCTTGCGGCGCAAATTCAATATAGGCTTCGTCCAGCACCACTAAAGCGCTGTCTTTGTAGTGTTCCAGCACGGCGATGATTTGCTCGCGCGGGATTAGATCGCCGGTTGGGTTATTCGGGCTGCAAATAAACACCAGTTTGGGCGTGGTAGAAAATAACGCGGCTAAATCCAGCGTAAAATCGGCGGTGAGCGGCACTATATTTACCGGCACCTGGTTACTTTGCGCGCTGATGGCATACATGCCATAAGTAGGCGGGCAGATACTGATGCTGTCTTGTTTCGGCTCGCAAAAGCTGCGGATCAAAAGCTCAATGCCCTCATCAGCACCGCGGCTTACCAATACCTGCTCTGGTGTTACACCGGCATAAGCCGCATAGCTGTCAATCACCGCTTTGGGCTGGCACGACGGATAGCGGTTAAAACTGCCGCTAAGCTGATACTCCGGCGCCAGCGCGTTTTCATTGGCATTCAGCCAGATGGCACCGCCGCTCATGCTGCTGCGGGCAGAGGCATAAGGCACTATGGCTTTTACTGCATCACGTGCCAGGGTATTAATACTGTTGCTCATGGTTTAATCCTTTGCTTGATCTGTCAGGGCCGCTAAACGTAAGGTTACCGCGTTAGCATGCGCCTGCAGGCCTTCTGCTGTGGCCAGCACTTCGATGGCCGGGCCGATATTGCGTATACCGTCAGCGGATAATTTTTGCACCGTGTAACGCCGGTAAAAGTCAGTTAATGACAAGCTGGACACGGTTTTGCTATAACCGTAAGTAGGCAACACATGGTTGGTGCCGCTGGCATAATCACCGGCCGATTCCGGCGTCCACTTACCAACAAAGATACTGGCAGCGCTGGTAAACTGCTCTGTCAGATCGTCATCACAAGCGGTTTGCACAATTAAATGCTCCGGTGCGTAGGCATTGGTAACAGCCACCGCCTGCGCAAGATCAGCTGTTAAAATATAACGGCTATGGCTAAGGGCCGCTTCTGCAATAGCCTTGCGTGGTAACTGTGCCAGCTGTTTTGTCACTTCAATTTGTACTGTGTTAATCAAATCAGCACTGTCGCTGACTAAGATCACCTGGGAGTCCGGGCCATGTTCGGCTTGTGACAATAAATCGGCGGCAACAAAAGCCGGGTTAGCACTGTTATCGGCCAATACCAACACTTCAGACGGGCCGGCCGGCATATCGATCATCGCGCCTTTGGCATCCTGGCTTACCTGCTGCTTGGCTTCGGTTACATAACGGTTGCCCGGGCCAAAAATTTTATCCACTTTGGCAATAGTTTCTGTGCCATAAGCCAGTGCTGCTATCGCCTGGGCACCGCCAATGGTGTAAATCTCGCTAATGCCGCACAATTCAGCCGCGTACAAAATTTCCGGCGCTATATCGCCGGCGTCTGGTTTACCTGGTGGCGTGACCAGCACAATACGGCTACAACCTGCCAGTTGTGCCGGTACCCCCAGCATCAGCACGGTAGAGGGCAGCGGCGCGCTGCCACCGGGAATATATAAACCTACCGCAGCAATGGCGCGGCTTTTTAGCTGGCAAACTACGCCAACACTGGTTTCTACCTCTATATCACGTGGTAGCTGGGCGGCGTGAAATTTACGGATATTGTCATATGCCAGCTCTATTGCCGCTTTACGCTCTGGCAGTAAGCGGTTTAACTGTGCCAGTTTTGTTTCCGGGCTTAAGCGCAGCGGGTTGGCATCTAGGCCATCAAACTGCTGGCTGTATGCCACCAGCGCTTCATCGCCTTGCTGGCGCACAGCCGTAATAATCGAGCGCACCTGGCCGGTTAAGCTGGCAGAGTCGGCAAGTTCTGGCCGCGCCAGTGCGGCTTGCTGCTCGCTTGTTGATAATTGCGCCCAGTTAATTACCCCAACCATAGCTACTCCATCATCTTTTCAATTGGCAGCACTAAAATCGAGCTGGCGCCCAGCGCTTTTAGCTGCTCCATGGTTTCCCAAAACAGTGTTTCACTGCTGACGACATGGATGGCCACTATCTCGCTATTGCCGGCCAGTGGCAGCATGGTTGGGTTTTCGGCGCCCGGCAGCAGCGCAATGACTTCATCTAAACGGGCGCGCGGCGCGTGCAGCATAATGTACTTGCTTTCATTAGCCTGCATTACGCCGTTGATACGCGGCATCAGTTTGTTAATCAGTTTAAGCTGGCGCTCGTCGGTTAAGCCTTTACGTTGGATCAGCACCGCCTTGCTGCGGTAAATCACGTCCACTTCTTTTAAGCCATTGGCTTCGAGCGTTGCGCCGGTAGACACCAGATCGCAGATGGCATCGGCTAAACCGGCGCGGGGGGCCACTTCTACCGAACCTTTCAAATTCACAATACGGGCATTTACGCCTTGCTGCTTTAAATAGCGGGCCAGCAGGCGCGGGTAGGTAGTGGCAATGGTTTTGCCTTCCAGTGATGCTGCACCGCTGTAGTTTTCTTCCTGCGGTACGGCAATCGATAAACGGCAACCGCCAAAATCGAGCCGCTTTAATACCGTGTAATCAAAACTGTCGTTGTCGAGCTTGCGCTGCAAGGACTCTTCTTCCAGCACGTTTTCACCAACGATGCCCAAATCACAGACTCCATCCATTACCAGGCCAGGGATATCATCGTCGCGTACCCGCAGGATATCGATATCCATATTCTCGACATGAGCAATCAGCCGCTGCTCGCGCAGGTTAATTTTTAAACCGCAGCTGGTAAACAGCGCCTGAGAGTCGACCGATAAGCGGCCGGATTTCTGCATGGCGATACGTAAGCGTTTAGATTCTGTTGCCGGACTCATAATGGTCTCCGTGACGATAATAAAATGAACAAAGTAATAAACAAAAACCCCGGCCTGGGCGCGGGGTTTTTGTTTATTACTTTACCACCGGAGCGCCAGACCATAGCCCTCCGACAAAGCGGACGGCTAGTACCTATGATGATGGCGCAGTACAGTAATAATATTCATAGTCAGGGTTTTGCTGGTTAAGTTGCTATACAAGTTACCCTTGTGCAGCAGTAAGTGCAAGCCTGTTTTGGTTTTGAATATATTACTGGTTTATTTTTAAGTGATTGAAATTAATTTATTTTGTTTGTTTGTTGGCCATGGGTAGTAATAAATTATTTTCTTGAAAAATTCTGCCATTGGAATTTTAAGTGTAAAAAATGGTCAACTTGTATAGTCAATGCTGTGTTGAGCTTAAGTTTATCGTCTGACGGCCGATAACGGGTAAATCGCTTTGAGGAGAAGTTGATGGATGCTTTTATGCCTTTTATACAACGCGTACCCGGTACGCCGGTCGAGCCTGATCCAAAGCAGGTGGTGCCGGTGTTTAAGGACGCGCGCTTAAGCCCGATAAAACCACATGAGCAGAAATACCTGATCCTGAGCAGGCCGACACGTAAACGTGATCGTCGCCAGCAAGACTACCCGGCAGCACCTTACACCACACCGGAAGAAGATCTGCATGTTGATAAAGACGGTCATCTGGATATTTTTGTCTGAATTTCCCCGCTATTAAGGCATAATAGCCGCCTTATTTTGCTGCCGGTTGTTTCAGTGCTATCTACTTTCTTTAATCACAATCTGAGCTGTTATGCGTAAGCAGGTTGCCAGCGCCTTTGCGCCGGGCGGTGCTTTAGCTGTGCATATTGCCGGTTTTAACGCCCGTGAAGCGCAAATAGAAATGGCGCAGGCGGTGGCTGGGGTGATCGAAACGCCGGGCGCCTTAGTGGTAGAAGCCGGCACCGGCACCGGTAAAACCTATGCTTATTTGGTACCAGCGCTGCTAAGCGGTAAAAAAGTAGTGTTATCTACCGGTACCAAGAACCTGCAGGAGCAGTTGTATTTCCGCGATTTGCCCAAGGTGGTTAAAGCCCTGGCCAGCCCGTTACAATTGGCGTTACTTAAAGGCCGCAGTAATTATCTGTGTTTGTTTCGCTTAGAGCAGCATTACAACCATGTGCCGATGCAGGATGATCAGCTGATCCAGGATTTAAGCCTGATCAAAAAGTGGTCGGCCGAAACCCAAAGCGGTGATATCGGCGAGCTAAGTTATATAGCTGAAGACTCCAAAGCACTACCTTATGTTACCAGCACCACCGACAACTGCCTGGGTAAAGACTGTCCGGTATATGAAGACTGCCACTTACTTAAAGCACGGAAAAAGGCTCAGGCTGCTGATTTAGTGGTGGTAAACCATTACTTATTTTTTGCTGATTTAGCGCTGAAAGACACCGGCTTTGGCGAGCTGCTGCCGCAAATGGATGTGATTATTTTTGACGAAGCACACCAATTGCCGGATATCGCCAGTGACTACTTTGGCGAAAATGTCTCCAGCCGGCTGTTACTCGATCTGTGCCGTGATATTGATGTTGCCTGTAAAACCGAACTACGCGATCATCCGCAACTGGCGAAAACCGCGGATAAAGTGGCGCAGTTGATCAAAGATTGGCGTCTGCAGTTTGGTAACGATGCGACTAAAGGTAACTGGCGCGAGGCTTACCAAAAGCCCGAAATGCAAACGGCACTGAACCGCGTTAGCGAAGCCATAGATATGCTGTATTTGGTGATGAAAAGCAGCCTTGGCCGCAGCGATTTAATTGATAACGCCTTTGAGCGCTTAGCGCTGTGTAAAGCGCGCTTGCTAAAGCTGACTGATATGCAGCAAAACGGCGTCAGCCTCTGGTATGAAACTACCCGGTTGCACGTTAGCCTGCATTTAACCCCGTTGAGTATTGCCGACAAGTTCCGTGACATTGTGGCGGCTGATAACCGCAGCTGGGTATTTACCTCGGCCACCTTGTCGGTGAATAACGGCTTTAACCATTACACCGCGCAGATGGGGCTGAATAACGCCAAAACCCTGCTGCTAGAAAGCCCGTTTAACTATGCTGAGCAGGCACTGCTTTGTGTACCGCGCTATATGAGCGAGCCGCACGAGCAGGGCATGGCACGGCAGTTGTTGCAAATTGCCGTTCGGCTGATAGAAGCCAATAACGGCCGCTGTTTCTTTTTATTTACCAGCCACCGCATGCTGCAACTGGTAGCAAAACAGCTGCCCGATCTGGTGCGCCAGCCGGTGTTGGTGCAGGGCAGCAGTGGCAAGCGGTTATTGCTGGAGCAGTTTGTTAAACTGGATAATGCCGTGCTGTTAGGCACCGGCAGTTTTTGGGAAGGTGTAGACGTGCGCGGCGATACACTCAGCTGCGTGATTATTGATAAACTACCCTTTGCCTCACCGGATGAACCACTGTTGCAAGCGCGCAGTGAAGACTGCACCCTGCGCGGGTTGGATCCCTTTGCACAAGTGCAACTGCCACAGGCGGTGATCACGTTAAAGCAGGGGGTAGGGCGCTTAATTCGTGATGTGACCGATCGCGGCGTAATGGTAATTTGTGATAACCGTTTAGTAACCAAGCCTTATGGCGAAGTATTTTTAACCAGCTTACCGCCAATGCGCCGCACCCGCTCGCTGGACGAGGCAGTAAGCTTTTTACAACAGATTAAACAGGACAGCGAAAGTGATTAAAGACACCGTGGCCGGCATAAAATTACTTGCCTTAGACACCTCCACCGAAGCTTGCTCAGTCGCCTTGCAGGTTGGCACGGATATTTTGACGCTGGACGAAGTCTGCCCGCAGCAGCATAGCAAACGCATTTTACCTATGGTGCAGCAGCTGTTAAGCCAGGCCGGTGTCAGCCTTAACCAGCTCGATGGCATTGTATTTGGCCGTGGCCCGGGCAGCTTTACCGGGGTACGGATTGGCGTGGGGGTAACCCAGGGGCTGGCCTTTGGTGCCGACGTGCCGGTATATGGCGTATCTACCCTAGCGGCGATGGCACAGGCGGCGCAGCGTTTACACAGTGCAACGCAGGTTGTAGCAGCGATAGATGCGCGCATGGCAGAGGTGTATATCGGCAGCTTTAGCCTGCAAAATGGTCTGATGCAGCCAGGTGTTGCAGAGATAGCTATTAAGCCAGAGGATATTAGCGGTTTTGGCCTGAATGGCGAGGTTTATGCTGTTGGTACTGGCTGGCAAACTTATGCTGAAGCGCTGTTGCATAAACAGCAGGCCGTTATCGCGGCTGATATTTTATATCCGTCGGCACAGGATATGCTGACTTTAGCACTGCCGGCGCTTGGCGCCGGGCACTTTGTTGCTGCAGAGCTGGCTGAACCGGTGTATGTGCGTGATGATGTGACCTGGCAAAAACTGCCCGGAAGATAAAATAACTTGGTTATTAATGCTTTCTGGTTATAATTAAGCCAGTTTGCTTAAGTGATGATGCTATGACGTTAAACGTTAATCAGAACCTGAATGCCACCACCAACATTAGCAGCGTATTTGCCGGTAATGAGCCTCGCCGTGCGCTGCCGCGCAACGAGGCAGTAACTGAGTTACCACAGGGCCGCGGTGTGCGTGCCAGCTCAGAGGTTGTAGATCGCTTAGACGATGAGCGCCGTCAGCAAAACAATTTCCGCTCAGCTACAGACAAACGCAGCCAACAGGCCATAGATGCCTACCAAAGCCAGGCCAACGAGCAACGGCGCAGCGAAGTGCAGTCGATGCTGGGTGTTGATCTTTACGCCTGAGTAAATCCAACTCTCTGTTTTAGCCGTAGTCTTAACAGTACTTACTTGTTTTGGAACGGTTATGACTTCTACTTGTTTAATTACCGGTGCCAGCTCCGGCATTGGCCGCGAATTAGCGCTGCATTACGCCGCTAATGGCTGGATAGTCTATGCGGTGGCGCGTTCGGCCGATAAATTGCGCGAACTGGAGCAAAAGCCCGGCATCCGTGCCTTACCGCTGGACCTTACCGACAACTCCGCGCTACAGCGTATTGCGCAGCAATTAAGCGATGACGGCGTGGTGCTGGATTTACTGCTGCTTAATGCCGGTACCTGCGAATATGTTGATGCCAATAATCTCGATCTGGCTGCGTTTGAACGCACCTTTGCCATTAATTTTCATGCTGTAGTGGCTGCCACCAAATACTTTATGCCACTGCTAAAAGCTTCTTTAGCACCCCAGTTGGCCATTGTAAGTTCGATGGCACACTTTTTCCCTTTTACCCGTAGCGAAGCCTATGGCGCCAGCAAGGCTGCCGTCAGCTATTTTGTTGATAGTTTACGGGTAGATTTAGCCGATAGCGGTATCAGTATCAGCTTAATTGAGCCGGGTTTTGTTGATACGCCTCTAACGCAGAAGAACGATTTTTCGATGCCATTTTTAGTGCCGGTAACGCAAGCGGCTAGCCGTATTTATACCGGTTTAGCGCAGGGGAAAAGCCGGATCCGCTTTCCGCGCCGGTTAAGCCTGCTGTTAAAGCTGTTGTCATTACTGCCGTATGATCTGCGCAACAGTGTAGCCAGAAGGATGAAACAGTAATGGGGCGCACTCAAGGTTTTAACTGGCGTGCTCTGATTGGTTTTGAGCTGTGCTGGTTTTCGCTGGTATATTTTCAGCAACAGGCTGTACTGCCAGTTTTAGCGTACTTACTTTATGGCCTGTGGCAGGTGGATAAAGCGGGGCGCATTGCAGTACTGCTGATATTGTTGGCAGGCATCGGCATCGACACGCTGTTGCTGCGCCTGAACGTTATACAGTTTAGCGGTGAGGCACTATTGCCGTTGTGGTTTGTACTGCTGTGGGCAGTGTTTGCTTTGGCCGCAGTGGAGTTTATGGCCAAGGTACTGAGCAAACCCTGGCTGGCGGCCATATTGGGCGCCAGCGGCGGCCCCTTATCTTACTGGGGCGGGGCAGCGCTAAGTGGCGGTGCTTTGCAGTTTCCGTTGCAGCTTTACTCTGCATTGGTATTGATTGTGGTCTGGGCGCTTATTGCCATAGCGCTTGGTCAAAGCAGGAGGTGGTATGTTAAAGCCGTATAGTCTGTTATTGCTGCTGGGCCTTGCCGGGGGCGTTGGTTTTAATGCGGCGGCAGTGCCGGAGCTGACAACAGTTGGCGAGGGCTCATACCGCTATATGTTCTGGCAGTTATACGATGCCCGTTTAGCCAGTCAAGATGGTAAGTTTGAGAATTACCAGCAAAGTGCGCCTTTATTGCTGGAGCTGACTTATAAACGCGATATTACCAAACAGCAGTTTATTGATGCGACTGTAGATGAATGGCAAAAACTGGGGCACAGCAGTAAAGCACAGCAACAGCAGTGGGCGCAGCAGTTACAAAGCCTGTGGCAGGATGTGAAAAAGGGCGATACGCTGGCCGCGTTGTTGCAAGATGATGGCAGTGTTAAGTTTTATTTAAACGGCGCTGAAACCGGTGTGTTGGAAGATAGTACTTTTGGCACGGCTTTTTTTGATATCTGGCTGCACCCTGATACTAGCGCACCTAAATTGCGCCGCCAGTTAATTGCAATAAATTAACGTGACACCATCGAACCGGTTTGCTCACGCTAACGCGCCGTGAACCCTTCCCTGGGGGCTCGACTATAAACTTCTTCCTTGAAGTTTACCCGCCGGGCCAGCGGAGCTGTTCAAATTCGCTCCCGGCGAATTTGTCAGGCATCCATGCCTTCAACGGTTAGCTTAGAGCAAATCGGTTCTCACTTCGCAGTGTAAACTAAGATGCATGCTACTTAGTTTGCTGAATATATTGGATCAGCTTTTTCGCAATCTGGGTATTATCCTGAAAACCGACAAAGTCTTTAGCATCTTTGCCATACGCCAGCACGGCAACATCAGCAGCGGTATGGCCGCCACTGGTCCAGCCGGTGTAGGAGTACTTTGCAACCAACTGGTTTGACAGTTTGCGCAGCGTAGTTTCATCTTGTTGCCGTGCAGCTAACAGTGCCTGCTGCTCTTCTGCCGTTAAACTGATTGAGGTTAGCTTTGCCCAAAGTGCCACAGCGGCGTTATCAGAATCTGCTTTTTTCAGCTGCTCTGCAATACTGCGCCCGGTGGCGCTAACTTTGCGTACTACATCTGGCAGCCATTGGTATTCACCAGCCGCACCCAACGACATACCGCCGGTTTCATGATCGGCAGTAATCACCAAAATAGTATCAGGGTGCTTATCAACATAAGCTTTGGCCACGGCAATAGCCTTGGCAAAGTCGTGCATTTCGGCCATCGCACAAGCGATGTCGTTATCATGGCCACACCAGTCAATCTGGCTGCCTTCTACCATTAGTACAAAACCTTTTTCAGCCGGTGTTAGCAGCTGCAGGGCTTTTTCGGTCAGCGTGGCCAGTTGGTTATCCTGCTCGCTGTTTAATACGGCTGGCAAAGCTGATTCTGCCAGTAGCGCCATTGCCGGAGCTTTGGTTAAGGTATTTAACTGCTGCCAGCTGTCGGTATATTGAAAGCCCAGCTGTTTAAACTCGTTAACCAGGTTACGGTCGTCACGGATAAAATACTGGGTGCCGCCACCTAAAATGACATCTGCTACCGGCATGTTATTAATACGGTAATCCAGATACATATCGGCAATTTCATTGTAATTACGCCGGCTTTTATTGTGCGCCAAAAAAGACGCCGGTGTAGCGTGGTTAACCTGAGAGCTGGCAACAATGCCGTTGGCTTTGCCCAGTTTTTTTGCCAGCTGCATCATAGTGCCGATAGGAATATGCTGGCGGTTGACCGAAATAGCACCATTGTAGCTTTTAAAGCCGGTAGCCAGCGCAGTTGCGCCGGCGGCTGAGTCGGTAACGTAAGTGTCATCATCCGGGTAGGTGCTGGCCATGCCCAGCCATAACTCATCGAAAATGGTATTTTCTACTTCGGCAGTGGCTTTGTCGTCGCTGAAATAACGATAACCAGCCAGATAAGCCGGGCCCATGCCATCGCCAATCATATAAATAATATTTTTCGGAGCAGCCAGTGCCACAGCCGGGGCCAGTAATACAGACAATGATAACAAAAGACGGCGCATGCAGGTTTACCTTATATAGAGCTTGATGTTCTGGTTTGCTAGTGTACTTTATACAGGGGTGATGACAAACCTATGTCGATAAAACGCTATTTTGTCAGGCTTAATGTTTTATTTTGTCTCTGATACTAAGCCCGTCTAAATTAGCCACAAAGGGAACTGAATTAAAACTAAACAATCGAAGCTGTAGTTAATGTAGCTAAATGTATGTAAGTTTACTTAGTCTAGCTGTGTACAACAGCGCTAGGTGGTGTCAGCAATCAGTAAGGTCAGGTGTATGTCGATTATAACTACAAGAAAGACAGTCATATTTTCTCTTTTCTTTGCCGGGTTAACCTGGCTTTGCCCCCCTGTTGTGGCTGAAGAGCCTAAGCTGGTATTACAGCAGCTGGCTGATGCCGACCAACGTAGCAAAGAGCATAAGCTACGCAATAAGTACCGTAATCCGGCCGAGACACTGTTGTTTTTTGGTATTCAGCCACAGATGTCAGTATTAGAGATCTGGCCGGGGCATGGCTGGTATACCGAAATTCTGGCGCCTTTTCTCAAAGACCAGGGCAACCTGACGTTAGCGCAATTTCGCCATAACGATGGCTCGCTAAAAGATGAGCGTAGTATTTTCTGGGCCCGTGTCAGTGAACGGCTTACCCAGCGGGTTGCTGAACAAAGTGATTACTTTGGCGAGGTAACCAATATTGAACTGGACCCGCCACGGTTTTCGCCGCCCCAGCAAGAGCAGTTTGATATGGTACTGACATTTCGTAATGCGCATATCTGGAATGAAAGCGGCCATTTATACGGTACCTTGCAGAGTATTTTTCAGGCCTTAAAACCGGGTGGTGTGTTGGGTATGGTTGAACACAGATCTGCCCGCTTGTCGGATATTTCTAGCTCTGCCGTTGAAGGCTATCTGGATGAAGCTTATGTTATTCAGGCGGCAGAACAGGCCGGCTTTGAACTGGTGGCAAGCAGTGAAATCAATGCTAATCCGGCAGATACCAAAAATTATCCAAAAGGGGTTTATGCCTTGCCGCCGACATTGGCGATGGGGCAGTACAATAAAGCGCAGTATATTGCCATTGGTGAAAGTGATCGTATGACGCTGAAATTTATAAAACCACTGGAGTAAATCACGCTAATTGTGCAACGTCAGCAATTATGGGATGATTGGCTGTTAGAGTAAAAACTCCAATAAACACTATTTAAGCAATAAAGCGCAGCAACAGATTGCGTGCTTATGGTTTTATACCTATACAATAATAACCTTAGACAAGAGGAGAGGACGGTGGATAGAGTTTGGTTAAAACGTTACCCGTCAGGCGTACCCGCAGAAATTAATGCCGATCATTACCCGTCATTATTAAGTATATTTGAACAAAGCATTGCCCAGTATCCGGATAAAACCGCTTTTATTAATATGGGTAAAAGCATCAGTTATCGTGAGCTGGACGAGCAAAGCACAGCTTTTGCCGCTTACCTGCAAACCGGGCTGGGGCTGAAAAAAGGCGATGCTGTCGCTATTATGATGCCTAACCTGTTGCAGTACCCGATAGCGCTGATGGGCGTGTTGCGGGCCGGTTGTGCGGTAGTAAACGTGAACCCGCTGTACACTCCTAGAGAACTGCAACATCAACTCACTGATTCTAAAGCGAAAGCTATTATTATCGTGGAAAACTTTGCTCATACCCTGGCAGCTGTTGAAGCACAGGTGAAACTTGACCATGTTATTCTGACCAAGATGGGTGACCGTCTGGGTACCTTAAAAGGTGCGGTGGTCAATCTGGTGGTTAAGTATGTCAAAAAGCTGATCCCAGCGTATAAACTAACAAAGTTTATCCGTTTCAATACTGCGTTGCAGCAAGGCGCAACACTTAAATACACTAAACCTGATATGCAGGGTTCAGATATAGCGTTTTTGCAATACACCGGCGGTACCACCGGCGTATCAAAAGGCGCTATGTTAACGCACCGCAATATGGTCGCTAACCTGGAGCAGGTCAGTGGCTGTATTGATAAATTGCTGGAAAAAGGTGCCGAGCAAGTGGTCACGGCACTGCCGCTTTATCATATCTTTGCCTTAACCGCGAATTTCTTCACTTTCTTTAAATATGGTGCAACCAACCTGCTTATTACCAACCCGCGTGATATGAAAGGCTTTGTTAAAGAACTGCAGAAGTTTCACTTCACCATTTTCACCGGTGTTAACACGTTATATAACGGCTTATTAAATACCCCTGGCTTTGCCGATTTAAACTTTAGCGGCCTTAAAGCCTCTATTGGTGGTGGCATGGCGGTACAACGACCGGTGGCCGAGCGTTGGCAGAAAGTAACCGGCACCCGCCTGATGGAAGGTTACGGCTTAACAGAATGCTGCCCGCTGGTAACAGTAAGCCCTTATGATTTAACCAGCTTTAATGGCAGTATCGGTTTACCTGCGCCTTCTACAGACATTCGTTTGGTTGATGAAGAAGGTTCGGACGTTGCCCCCGGCGAGCCTGGGGAAATGTTGGTAAAGGGCCCGCAGGTGATGTTGGGATATCTTAACCGGCCGGAAGAAACCGAAAAGGTATTACGGGACGGTTGGCTTTATACCGGTGATATTGCCCGTATGGATGAAGAAGGTTTCTTTTATATCGTAGATCGCAAAAAAGACATGATCCTCGTGTCAGGCTTTAACGTGTATCCGAACGAGATAGAAGAAGTAGTGGCCATGAGCGATAAAGTGCTTGAAGTTGCTGCTGTGGGTGTGCCAAATGAAACCACCGGCGAAGCGGTTAAACTGTTTATTGTGAAGAAAGACGCCAGCCTGACTGAGCAGGAAGTGATCCAGCACTGCCGGCAACATTTAACGGGCTATAAAGTGCCTAAACTGGTAGAATTCCGCACAGAATTGCCAAAAACTAATGTTGGTAAAATTTTGCGGCGTGAACTGCGCGGATAATGTGCAACACTACAAAAAGCCGGCCTTCAGCCGGCTTTTGTTTTAGCGTATAACAGGTAACAGATGATTGGTGTAATCACAGAAAACAACGCGTTGGCAGCCTATTGCCAGCAGGTAGCTAACAGTAAATTACTGGCGGTAGACACTGAGTTTATCCGGCAAAGTACGTTGTTTCCTAAACTGGGTTTAATCCAATTATATGATGGTAAGCAGCTGGCGCTGGTGGACCCTTTATCTATTACCGATTGGCAGCCGTTACGGCAGCTGTTTGCCAATCCGGAGCTGATCAAATTATTACACTCATGTAGTGAAGATATAGAAGCGCTGGCCACAATTGGCATTATGCAGATAACACCACTGTTTGACACTCAGCTGGCAGCTGAGCTGTTAGGCTGGGGCAGCAGCATGGGCTATGCCCGGCTGGTAGAACAACTTAGTGGCGAGATCCTGGACAAAAGTGAATCCCGCACTGACTGGCTGGCACGGCCTTTGTCACAAACCCAACTGCAGTACGCGGCAAATGATGTGCATTTTTTGTTCCCGCTGTACCAGCACCTTACCGCGCAAATGACACCCATGCAGCAGCAACTATTGCTGGCTGAAGGGCAACAGTTAATGCAACGGCGTGAGCAGCAATTACCGCTGGAATTTAAGTATCTGGACATTAAAAACAGCTGGCAGCTTACGCCCAGAGAGTTGGCGGTGCTGCGTGAGTTAGCCGCCTGGCGCCAGCAATATGCTATGCAACGGGATCTGGCGCTGGGGCTTATTATCAAAGATATTCAGCTTATTGAACTGGCCAAACGCCGCCCGGCAACAGCTGAAAGCTTGCTGAATATTCCGGGTATGCCACCACGGGAACTGCGCCGCCATGCCAAGGCGCTGATTGAACTGATACGTGCCGCGAAAGAGCTGCCGCAAACAGAGTGCCCACAGCGTTTTTATCACCCGTCGCAGTTTGCCGGTTATAAAGAAACGGTGACCCAACTTACCCAAGCGATTAAACAAGCATCGGTTGAGCATAATATTCCGGCTGAATTTATGTCAGTAAAACGCCAGCTTAATGAGTACCTGAACTGGTGCTGGCGGGTAACTGATCAAGAGCGCGAGCTGTTGCCAAGGCCCGAGTATTTAAAAGGGTGGCGTACTGAATATTTAAAGCCATTTTTACCTGTTCCGGCACATATTACTCTGTAAAAGAGTCGTCACTACGTAGGTTTGTCTGTTTTGGATTAGTACTTTTTTTCGACATTTTTATTCGATTTTTGTCATAAAACTGTGCTGATCCTCAGCAAAAACCCTGGCGTAACACTTCAGCAATTCACAACTGAAGGGTTACAACAATGAATGAAATAAAAAGCTTTGCTTTACCTGCAGTGCTGGCAGTGTCTCTTACAGGCTGCTGGTTAGATGATGACAACGATCCCGCTCCAACACCAGAACCGCCTCCGCCAGTAGTGGTTGATGCTACGGTACAGGTAGTTCATACCTCGATAGACGCACCTAATGTTAATGTGTTAGCCAATGGTGATGCTGCTATAGAAAGCCTGGCCTTTGGCGAAGCATCAGAGGTGCTGTCACTGCCTCCGGCGACTTACAGCATCGCGGTTGATGCTATTTTACCGGGGGAAGACAACACCGCTACGGTAATAGGTCCACTGGATTTAGCACTTGAAGAAGCAACCCGTTACACTGTATTTGCTGTTGGCAAGGTTGCAGAGGAATCACTTGAGCCTTTAGTGGTTACCGGTACAGTGGATGACGTAGCCGCGGGAAAAATCCGCCTGCAGGTAGTGCATGCTGCTTCTACAGCGCCTGAAGTCAGTGTACATGTTACCGCACCAGACGCCGAACTTGGCACCCCGGCGGTGACCTTCTCATTTAAAGATTTTACTGATCCATTAGTGCTGGACCCTGCTGCATACCGCGTGCGTATTACCTTACCTGATAATGAAACGGTAGTGTTTGATAGCGGTACGCTGGATTTAAGCGCTGCAGGTACGGATCTGGTTGTTGCTGCTGTTGACAGCCAGTATTCAGGTGAATCGCCGGTGTCGCTGTTAGCAGTAGGTCAGGATGGCAGCGAGCTGGCCATTCTGGATGCCGGTGCTACGGCATCAGTAAGGGTAGTGCACAATGTCTCTGATGCCCCGGCGGTAGATGTGATAGTCAACGACGCTATAACGCTGGTAGATGCGCTGGCATTCCCTGATTTTACAGATTATGTTGCAGTAGAACCTGATACTTACAACGTAAAAGTTGCTGCCGATGCCGACAATAGTGTAGTGGTGATCGATGCTGACGTTACCGTGGAGGCCGGCGCTTTTTACAGCGTGCTGGCAGTAGGGTCTCTGGGTGAAGAGACAGTTGAACCGCTGATCCTGGCGGATATGCCACGGCGGGTGGCAACTGAAGCCAAAGTGCGTATTGTGCACGGCTCTACGCTGGCGGGTAATGTAGATATTTATGTCACGGCTGATGGTGATATTGCCACCGCAACACCGGCTTTTAGTAATGTACCCTTTAAAGCTGAAACTGGCTATGTTGCGCTGGCTGGCGGTGATTATGTGGTTACTGTAACGCCAACCGGTAGCAAAACCGCAGCTATTGAAGCGCCGGTAAGCCTGGAGGCAAATAGCATTTACACTGCCATAGCGCGTGATGGCGTAAATCTGGATGCAACCATGATAGGTTTAATCCTGATGGATGACTTTGTAACTGTGCCGTGAGTATAAAACGGGCACTGCCGTAACATGATATTGAAGCCCGCATTAAGCGGGCTTTGTTTTTATAAACATATAAAGAAATATTTTGCTGAGATAATCCGGTTTTGCTAATGTGCAGCAACATTATTGATAAAATCAGGAATAATAATGAAAGGATGCATAAGTGTAGTGTTGGCTTTGTTATTCAGCGTGGTTAACGCTGCTGAATTGCCGGTAGAAGCCTTTGCCAGCGCACCAACTATCGACATGTTAAAGTTATCGCCCGATGGCACTAAATTATCCATGATCCAGACAGTAGATACCGAAAAAGAGCAGCTGGTGCTGGTAAAACTGTTTGATCTGGAAACCGGAAAGCAGAAGTTTCTGGTGAAAGCTGATAGCAGAGAGCTGACAATTTATTCGGTTATCTGGGCCAATAATAAACAGTTATTAATGAAAGCAAATTATGCTTCTCACCGCCAGGGTACGCCGGTAACTGAAACCCGTTTAATGGTAATTGACACTGAAACCGGTAAAAATCGTAGTGTTGTCCGGGGGCAGCTGCAACGTAAACTGGTACGTACTCCGCAATTTCAATCAAATATTGTGGCGTTAATGCCGGAAGATGAAGAGCATTTTTTGCTGGCGCTAGATGGCTTTAACTATGGAGTAGGCACCAGTGTGGTTAAAATTAGTCTTGATGGTGCTATGTCTGAGATTGTTGCACATTCCCGTGAGAACCTGATCGACTGGGTTGCCGACAGACAACACAAACCGCGTATCGCTATTTTTCGTGACGATGTTCAGTTTCAGATAAAAGAAAAAAAACCAAACAGTAAAGACTTCCGCTTACTGTGGCAGTTTGAAGCCTTATCAGAAGAGACGATCTGGCCAATCGGCTTTGATGAAGACCCAAACCTGTTATATGTGTCGGCCTACCATAATGGCAAAAAAGCCATATTTAAAGTTGATCTGGCTAAAGACAAGCCAGAGCTTGAGCTGATAAAAGCCAATCCTGATTACGATGTTCCTGCTGATATTTCTTACTCCTGGCAGGACAAGAAGATTATTGCCATTGGCGAAGACTATATAGACCCTAAGTATCAGGCGTTCCAGAAGGCGGTGGATGATGCCTTACCTGATGCCGATAATTATATTGTTAGTATGAGCCATGACCAAAACCGCTATGTAGTATTAACCAGCAGTGCAACCAACGCCGGTGCTTATTTGTTAGGCGATCGTAAAGCCAAAGCTATGCAGTTTTTGCTGCCTAAATTCAGCCAACTCGAGCCGGAGTTGATGGCGGCAAAACAAAAGATTCAATACAAAGCCCGCGATGGTTTAACTATTGAAGGCTATCTGACCACGCCAAAAGGCTATCAGCAGGGATCATTGCCTACCATTGTTTTTCCACACGGTGGGCCTATATCTTTTGATAATGATGGTTTTGACTACTGGACACAGTTTTTTGCTAACCGTGGTTACGCCGTACTGCAGATGAACTTTCGTGGTTCTTACGGCTATGGTTTTGATTTTATGCAAATGGGCCTGCAAGGCTGGGGTTTGCAAATGCAGGATGACGTAGAAGACGGTACGCGCTGGTTAATTGAACAAGGTATAGCCGTACCCGGAAACATTTGCATAGTTGGCGCCAGCTACGGTGGTTATGCCGCTTTGATGGGCGCCGTGAAAACACCGGATTTATATCAGTGTGTGGTAAGTTTTGCCGGCGTTACTGATGTAGAAGCGCTGGTAAAATCGCAGCGCAATTTTACCAATTATGAAATTGTTAAAAAGCAAATAGGCGATAATTTCGACCTGCTGGAGCAGCGATCACCGCTGACACATGCCGAGAAAATTCAGGTGCCGGTATTATTAATACACGGTACTAAAGATCGTTCTGTGCCGGTAAAACAAAGCACAGCGATGTTCAGAGCACTGAAAAGCAAGAAAAAATCAGTAGAATATATTGAACTGGAAGACGGCGATCATTACCTGAGCACCAACAGCCACCGGCTGGAAACTTTTAAAGTGATGGATCGTTTTCTGAAAAGCCATTTACAGTTGCCAGTGCAGCAAATTGCCGTTAATTAAGCCGGAAAATTACAGCGACATTAAAACAATAAGCCCGCATTCAGCGGGCTTATTGTCGATAGCAGTACTTTAACGCTTATCTTCCGGGAAGGTAACGTTTAGCTCCAGCACCGACAGTTCATCGCCGCGTTGCTCCAGTGACACAGCAATATCTTCCGGCGAAATATCCACGTATTTGCGGATTACCTCTAAGATATCACGCTCCAGCTGCGGCAGATAATCCGGGCTGTTACGCCGTCTGCGCTCATGCGCCACGATGATTTGTAAACGCTCTTTGGCAGTATTGGCGGTGGTTTTCTTACTCGAGCGAAAATAATCCAGTAATGACATCCTTTATCCTCCAAAAATCCGCTTTAACAGACCTTTTTTCTCTACGGTTAAAAAGCGAAACGGCACTTTTTCACCCAACAAGCGATCAACAGTATCTAAATACGCCTGGCCAGCATCGCTGTCTTTATCCAGGATCACCGGCTGGCCTGAGTTTGAGGCATTAAGCACGGCTTGTGATTCCGGAATAACTCCCAGCAAATCAATCGACAGAATTTCTTTTACATCTTCTACGCTGAGCATTTCGCCTTTTTCTACCCGCTCAGGGTTGTAGCGTGTCAGCAGCAGGTGTTCTTTAATGGCATCCAGACCTTGTTCGGCGCGGCGGGATTTGCTCGACAGCATACCGAGAATACGGTCTGAGTCGCGTACTGATGATACTTCAGGGTTGGTCACTACTACTGCTTCATCGGCGAAATACAGTGCCATCATGGCACCGGCTTCAATACCGGCGGGCGAGTCACATAAAATAAAGTCGAAATCTTTTGCCAGCTCGTTTAACACCCGTTCTACGCCTTCTTTGGTCAGCGCGTCTTTGTCACGGGTTTGCGAAGCAGGCAGAATAAATAAATTATCGGTGCGCTTATCTTTGATCAGTGTTTGTTTTAAATTGGCTTCGCCGTTGATCACGTTAACAAAGTCGTACACTACGCGCCGCTCACAGCCCATAATTAAATCTAAATTACGCAGTCCGATATCAAAATCGATAATAACGGTTTTGTTGCCTTTTAACGCCAGGCCTGTACCAATGGCAGCACTGGAAGTGGTTTTACCTACGCCGCCTTTTCCTGACGTTACTACTATGATTTTTGCCATAGTGAAATCCTTACGCTAATTCTGCTAATACCAGTTGGTCGTCTTGTAATTTTATACAAGCCGGCTTACCCCAAAAATCGCCTTGCAGGCTGTCGCTAAGCCAGTAATTACCAGCAATAGACACCAGTTCAGCCTGTAAGTTGTAACAAAAAATACGTTTAGTGCTGTCACCGCCCGCACCGGCAATAGCTTTGCCGCGCAAGGTGCCATAAATATGAATATTGCCGTCGGCAATGACTTCGGCACCGGCACCAACAGTACCTTTAACAATTAAATCAGCACCTTTGGCATATACCTGCTGGCCAGAGCGCACAGTTTGCTCAACAATTTTGCTGTCCATCGGTACGTTAACTGTGCTGGTTACCACTGCTGTCTGGCGTGTATTGCTGCTGGCGGTTACCGCAGTTTTGCTGTCTTTGGCCAGTTGTAATGCGGCCAGGCCAGCCTGCTGCGCTTGTTGCTTTAACTCACTGCTGGCACCACACACACCCACCAGCACCAGTTTTAACTCGGTAAAGAGTTGTTTTATCGCATGAAAATCAGGAGCTTGCTCTACATCCGCTAAATTAAGAATAATAGGCGCCTGATAAAAAAACGCCGGAGCCTGAGCCAGCTTCTGCTTAAGTTGCCAAGAGAGTGAACTGACACTGAGATCGGCACATGACAGCACCGATAAAGGAAATAAGCTGCCTTTTAGTTCCAAAGACTGATCTGACATAAGGGTATAGTGCGCACTTGTTATTATTTACCATAACCGGGTGTTTTCACTTAGCCAAACCCCGGCATTTATTTGCGTTGCCGCGAGTCTGCGGGTACGCAATACAAGGCTGTCATGTTATAGTTTAGCCCTTAGTTAAGCAAGGTTGATGCGTGGTTTTATTCGATGCTGTGTGCCGTTTATAAAAGTGTGCGAAAAGACAGTACCTATCTGTATGTTGAACGCAGAGATGATTTTAGCAAGGTGCCAGAAGCCCTGCTGCAAACCTTTGGCACGCCTGTGCTGGTTACCCTAATCAATTTGGCCGGGCGGGAACATTTAGCCCTGGCGGATATCGAGAAGGTAAAACAGCAATTGCAGCAGCAGGGTTATTATTTACAGATACCGCCGCCGGTAGACAACTTACTGGCAGAACACAAAAAGCTGTTACAACAGTAACTTCCCATTATCAATAGGTTTTTTTATGTTTAGATCTCTTATCTGTGTTGCCGTAAGTACCTTTTTCAGTGTGGCTGTAATAGCCCAGGAGCAAACCACCGACAGCAAACCAAGCTTTGCAGACTACACCGCAACGTTAAAGCAAGAAGCGCTAAGTAAAGGCTATGCGCCTGAATTGCTTGAGCCGGTATTTGCTTCGCTGACGTTTCACGAACGTATTGTCTCTGCCGATAAAAGCCAGCCGGAATTTGTCGAAACCCTCAGTACTTATTTACCCAAGCGTGTAAGCGAAACCCGGATAAAAATGGCGCGCGAGCGTTATCAGCAGTATTTACCTGAGCTGGAGAAAATTGGCCAGAAATATGGCGTGCAACCACGCTTTATTGTTGCATTATGGGGGCTGGAGAGCAGCTTTGGCCGCATCATGGGCAACTATTCGGTGCCATCGGCGTTAGCCACGTTGGCGTATGAAGGCCGGCGCGAAACCTTTTTTAAGCAAGAGTTTTATCATGCGCTGGATATTCTGGCGCAAGGGCATATCAGCCTGGATGATATGAAAGGCTCGTGGGCCGGAGCCATGGGGCAAAGCCAGTTTATGCCCAGCTCTTTTATGGCCTATGCACAAGATGGCGATGGCGATGGCAAAAAAGATATCTGGACTAATCAGCTAGATGTATTTGCCTCTATTGCCAACTATTTAAAGCAACAAGGCTGGGATAACAGCAAAACCTGGGGCCGCGAAGTCTTGCTGCCAGAGGGCTTTGATGCAGGCAATGCGATTGCCCGCGGCAGCCTGCAGCGCAATGAATGGCTGGGACGCTGGTCGCAATCTGAGCGCAGCCTGGCAGACTGGAACAAGCTGGGAGTGCAGCGGCTGAATAAAACGGCTTTACCGGCCCGTGATCTGACAGCTGCGCTGGTGTTACCCGATGGCGAAGGTGGCCGTGCCTTTCTGGCGTACGACAACTACAAAGTGCTGATGCACTGGAACCGCTCTTATTACTTTGTTACCAGCGTGGGCTATCTGGCCGATTTAATTGTGGCTGAGGATTAATATTAATGGCTTATCAACACCTGAATACTAGCGGGAATCTTATCGACTTGCCTGTCGGTAAAGTCGTGTGCATCGGTCAGAACTATCAGGATCATATTGCCGAAATGCAAAGCAAAACGGCCCCTGAAGCGCTGTTTTTTATTAAACCCTCTACCGCGCTGTGTGCAATGGCCCCCGGTTTTGCGATTCCGGCTACCCAGGGCGCAGTGCATAACGAAACTGAACTGGCTGTGCTTATTGGTAAGCCACTGCGACGGGCTGACTACGCTGCGGTAAATGAGGCTATCTGGGGTTACAGTTTAGCGCTGGATCTGACGCTTCGTGATATACAGGCTCAGCTTAAGCAATTGGGGCGGCCGTGGGAGATCGCCAAAGGTTTTGATGGCGCTTGTCCGGTAGCCGGTTTTGTTGAAAAAAGCCGGGTACAGCACCCGCAGCAACTGGAATTCAGCCTGACCGTTAACGACATACCACGCCAGCAAGGCAATACCGCTAATATGATCCGGGGTATTAGCCAGCTTATCAGCGAAATGAGTCAGCATTTTACGCTGTTGCCCGGCGATATCGTGCTTACCGGCACTCCGGCAGGCGTTGGCCCGCTCAGCTCTGGCGATACGCTGCAGCTACAACTGGCCGACCTTTTTACAGTAAATAGCAAGGTAAACTAAAAATGGCGTTAGCAGAGCGGTTCTGGGAAGCGAAAAGCCTGGACGAAATGAACACTGAAGAGTGGGAAGCCTTATGCGATGGCTGCGCCAAATGCTGTTTAAATAAGTTTATTGACGACGACGAGGACGAAGGGCCGACAGCCGTGCTGCATCAGGATGAACAGGTGCATTACACCAATATCGCCTGTCGCTATTTAAACAGCCATAAATGCGAGTGCACCGAATATACCCAGCGCACTGTGCTGGTGCCCGACTGCATAGCGCTGACAAAAGAAAACCTGAAACACATTTTCTTTATGCCTACCAGTTGCGCCTACCGGCGTTTGCATGAAGGGCGTGGCTTGCCGCACTGGCATCCGTTATTAAACGGCGGCAAAAAAAGCTTAATGCATAAAAAGCAAATGTCAGTGCGTAATAAAACCATTTCCGAGTTACAGGTAAACCTGGACGACTTTGAAGATTTTATCGTGCGCTGGCCATTAAACGATTTGGATTAAACAGCGCAGAGCGGAGTTACTGTCGTGTCATTTTTTGATTATATTCAACAAATGTTTACCCATTTTAGCCCGATCACCGTTCAGCTATTGCTTAGTGTAACGGTGGTGGTGCTGTATTTTATTATCAGCCGCCGGGTTATGCCGCTGCTGTATCAGGTTATCGCCCACAGTAAACTCAAAGCCGAGATGAATAAACGCGCAGCGGCGGTGTTTCATATTCTGCTGGTGCTGTTATTGGTGGTAGTACTAAGCATAATCTGGGGTATTGATATCCGTGGTTTGCTGGTGCTGGCATCGTCCATGATTGCCGTGATAGGTGTGGCGTTATTTGCCGCCTGGAGTTTGCTGAGCAATATTACCGCATTTTTTATTCTGCTGGGGCAAAAAGCTTTTGCCGAAGGCATGGAAGTGCGGGTAATTGACGGCGGGAATTATCTCGAAGGTCGTATTGTTGAAATTAACCTGTTTAGCACCGTACTGCGCACTAAAGATAATGAGCAGGTGGTATACCCGAATAACCTGTTAATATCGCGCCCTGTTATCGTATTTCCGAAGAAAAGCCGCAAAGTGGTGAGTAATACGGTGGTAGAAAAAGCCCAGCGCTGGCGGCGTAAGGTATTGATTGGCCAGAAAAGTGATTGATTTTTTCGTGACAGCACAAATGCCTGCTGTTACATTTTGCCCAACGCAATGATAACTCCAAAGCAATGATAACAATAATACTATGTTGCCCAGATGCGCTTAAAACAAATCAAACTGTCCGGCTTTAAGTCGTTTGTTGACAGCACCAGTGTGCCTTTTCCACAGCAGATGACGGCTGTGGTTGGCCCCAATGGTTGTGGTAAATCTAACGTTATTGATGCGGTACGCTGGGTGCTGGGTGAAAGCTCAGCTAAAAATCTGCGTGGTGATGCCATGACAGATGTTATTTTTAACGGCTCGTCGCAGCGCAAACCGGTGTCACAGGCGTCAGTAGAGCTGGTATTTGAAAACACGGAAGGCCGTCTGGCCGGTGGCCTGGCTGATCGCAGTGAAATAGCGATTAAACGTATTGTTACCCGTGATGCGCAGTCGAATTACTTTTTAAATGGCAGCAAATGCCGCCGGCGCGATATTACCGATATTTTCCTTGGCACCGGTCTTGGGCCGCGCAGCTACGCCATTATTGAACAGGGCATGATTTCACGGCTGATAGAATCCCGCCCGCAAGAGCTGCGGGTGTTTATCGAAGAAGCCGCCGGTATTTCCAAATACAAAGAGCGGCGCCGTGAAACGGAAAACCGTATTAAACACACCCGCGAAAACCTCGACCGGCTGGCCGATGTGCGTGAAGAGCTGGGTAAAAACATTGAAAAGTTAAAACGCCAGGCTACAGCAGCGCAGCGCTACAAAGAGCTTAAAGCGCAAGAGCGTAAACTTAAAGCCGAGCTGACAACAATAAAATGGCTGCAGTACAGCAACCGGCTTAGCACGCTGGAACAACAATTACAGCAACAGCAAACCGAACTGGAAAAATTTCAGTCGCAGGAGCTGGGCGATCAGCGTGTGTTGCTGGAGCTAAAACAACAGGCACAGGATGGCAGGCAGCAGTTGGATCTGGTGCAAAGCCGGTTTTATCAGCAAGGTGCCACGATCAGCCGGCTGGAGCAGCAAATTTTGCATCAGCGTCAGCAACAGCAAACGCTCAGCGCACAAATGCAGCAGGCCAGGCACAGCCTGAGCCAGGCAGAAGACTTTATTGCCACCGAGCAGGCGCAACAAACTGAGCTGCAGCAACAGTTGCAACAGGACGAACCGCAACTGGCCTTACTGAGCGAGCAACTGGATGAACTTACCCAGCAACTGCAGCAACTGGAAGATGAACAACAACAGCAACAACAGGCATTTCAGCACTGGCAACAGCAGCATTTTCGCTTACAGCAACAACAGCAGCAACAGCAGTTGCAGTTGCAGAACCAGCAACAACAGTTAAATCAGGTACAGCAACAACAACAGCAACTTGAGCAGGAAACCACAGAGCTGTCGCTTGAGCCGCTGCAGTTGCGCATTAGCCAGCTGAGTGCTGAGCTTGAACTCACCACAGAACTGTTGCAACAACATACTCAGGCGCATAGCCAGGCTCAGGATGATTTACAGCAGCATGAGCAGCTTAGCCGCCAACTGGAAGCTGAGCTGCTAAACGCCAATAGTGAACTGCAGATGCTGCAGCGTGAGCAGCTAAAGTTGCAGCAACAGCAAAAGCAGCAGGATAACGAACAGCAACAGTTATTGCGCCAGTTGCAGGTTAAACCCGGCTGGGCCGGTGCTGTTGCGCTGGTATTGGGGCAATTGCAGCATGCTGCGGTGGCGGCGCAACTTCCCGGGCAACCCGCCACTGTGGTAACGGCTAATAAACAGCCAGCCATAGCGGGCACGCTGGCTGAGGTAATACTGGCAGGCGTTTATCCGGACAGCTTTAACCATATTTTGCTGGCAGAAACATTAACAGCAGCGCAGCAAAGTGTTGCCGCTCTTAAAGCCGGCCAGTCAGTTATCTGTCAGCAGGGTTACTGGCTTGGCAGCAACTGGGCGCTGCTGGCCAGTGCCGCGGCGCAAGACAGTTATTTACTGCGCCAGGAACGTTTAGCCCAGCTGGTTACTGAGCTGGCCAGTGCTGAGCAACAGCAGCAAAGCATCGCCGAACAGTTGGCTACCCAGCAGCAGGCTCGGCAGCAGGCGGCCGATACCCTGCAACAGGCACAACACAACCTGCAGCAGGTGCAGCGACAAATACAACAGCAGCAAACCGGCGTGTTACTGGCCCAGCAAGAGCTGCAGCAAGCACAAAAACTGGCGCAAAAGCTGGCAACAGAACGCGAACAATTGCAGTTACGCCAGGCGCAACTGGAAGAGAGCATAGAGCAACTGATGCAGGCACTGGAGCAAAGCGCTGAGCAATTACTGGAGCACGAAGCAGACCAGCAGCTGTTACACAGCCAAAGCGGCACCCAACAGCAGCAGTTACAGCAACTGCGCGCTCAGTTTGAACAAAAGCGCAGCCAGCAACAGCAATTGCTGATGCAACAAAAAGTGGCTGAGCAGCAATTACTCGCGCTGCAGCAAAGCTTGCAACGTGCCATAGTGCAGCAACAGCAGTTACAGGAGCAGTTAAACCAATTAAGCAACAAGCTGCAGCCGGACGATGAACCCGAGCTGATATTGCAGGAGCAATTGCAACACAGCCTGCTGGAGCGCGAGGAAGCAGAGCAACAGATGATTGCACAGCAGGAATTACTGGCCGCGACCGAGCAACAAATCCGCCAGTTAGAGCAGGGGCAGCAGGGTATTGTGCAAATACTGAATAAAAAGCGCAGCGAGCTTCAAGAGCTGCGCCTTGATAGTGAAGGTTATCGTGTACGCGCTAACAATATGCTGGAGTTGCTGCGCGAGCAGCAGGCCAGTATGAAAGATATTCTGCCGCAATTACCGGCCGACGCTGAAGAGGCACTATGGCAGCAACAGCTGGATAAAACCATTGACGCTGTTGGCAGGCTTGGGCCTATAAACCTTGCGGCTATTGAAGAGTACGAGCAGCAAGCTGAGCGTAAGCAGTATCTGGATGCACAGAATAACGACTTAACCTCAGCGATGGAAACACTGGAAACGGCTATTCGCAAGATAGATAAAGAAACACGGCAAAAGTTTAAAGACACCTTTGAGCAGGTAAACGAAGGTTTAAAAACGCTGTTTCCAAAGGTATTTGGTGGTGGCAGTGCCTATCTGGCGCTGACCGAGGATGACTTACTGGAAACCGGTGTTACTATCATGGCGCGACCGCCTGGTAAAAAAAACAGTACAATACATTTATTATCGGGTGGTGAAAAAGCCTTAACCGCTTTATCATTGGTGTTTTCGATTTTCCGGCTTAATCCGGCACCTTTTTGCATGTTAGATGAAGTAGATGCGCCACTGGACGACGCCAACGTTGGCCGGTTTTGCAATCTGGTGCGGGAAATGTCAGAAACAGTACAATTTATTTATATTAGCCACAATAAAATTGCCATGGAAATGGCGGCACAGCTAATGGGCGTGACAATGCAGGAGCCCGGTGTGTCACGTGTTGTTGCTGTCGATGTGGATGATGCTGTTAAAATGGCAGCAGCCTCTTAATTAAAGGTAACCTTATGGCTGACGAATTACGTTTGGTTTTTATTATTCTCGGCGCCTTAGTGTTAGGCGCATTGTTGTTGCATGGGTTATGGACAGTGCGTAAAAACGCCGGCCAGCCCAAGCACAGGTATTATGACGAGCAGGCTGCTAAGGCCGCAGAAGAAAAAGCAGATGGCTTTGACGAGCTGGGTGTAGGCGCGGTGCGGGTGATAAAAGCCGGCGATAAAACCGCCGCAGTGAAACCGGCAGTTTCGCCGGCAAAAACATCAGTGTTTAAACGCGCTGAAACTGCAGCAGCAAAGCGCCCACCGGCCGCGCCGGTAAAGACCGAAGTGCAAAGCGAGCTGCCGTTTGACGAGCCCAAAGAGCCACAATTGAATTTTTCTGCGTTGGCAGATGATGACGAACCCAGGCTGCACACCGAGGCTGACTATGCTGTTGAGGCTGAACCCGAGCCTGAGCCACAAACAGAAGCCGTGGTTGAAGAAGAGCCCGCCGAAGTGCTGATCCTGTATGTGTTATTGCCTGAAGGCAAAGAGATGAAAGGGCCGGATCTGCTGTCGTCATTACTGACACTGGGCTTTAAATACGGCGAAATGGATATTTTTCACCGTCATCTGGACAGTGCTGGCTCAGGCGCGGTGTTATTCAGCCTGGCCAATATGTTTAACCCCGGCACCTTTGACTTAGAAAATATCGAAAAGCTGGGCACCCGTGGCGTAAGTTTATTTATGACCTTGCCCGGCCCTGGCGAGCCGCTGCAGAACTTTAACCTGATGCACAATGCCGCAAAAAAACTGGCAGAAGAATTCGGCGGCCAGGTGCTGGATGGCCAGCGCAGCGTGTTAACGGTGCAAACGGTGCGGCACTATGTGGATAAAATCCGCGAATTTCAGCGCCAGCGTTTGATCCACGGCTAAAGCTGGCAGCGAACGGCGAAAATAACATCAGCTAAAACGGCAGGCAGTAGTCCTGCCGTTTTTGTTATGGCAAACTCAGGCGTAAATTTTTACAGGCAAAGTTATTTTATGAGTCAGGCTATTTTGCAGCAACTGCAACAACTGCGTCAGCAACTGGAAGAGTACAGTTATCAGTATTATGTGTTAGATAACCCCACGGTACCTGATGCTGAATATGACCGCTTATACCGCCAGTTACAGCAACTGGAAACAGAGCATCCGCAGCTTATCACCTCTGATTCACCCACCCAGCGGGTTGGCGCAGCTCCGCTGGCAAAGTTTGGCCAGGTAAGCCACAGCATCCCGATGTTATCGCTGGACAACGCTTTTGATGCCGCCGATTTCAGTGCATTTTATAAACGCATGGCCGAGCGGCTGGATAACAGTGCTGAATTCAGCTTTTGCTGTGAGCCAAAGCTGGATGGCCTGGCTGTAAGCATCCGCTATGAAAATGGTATATTAGTGCAGGCTGCTACCCGTGGCGATGGCTATACCGGTGAAGATATCACCAGCAATGTGAAAACCATTCGTGCGGTACCATTAAAACTCAAAGGCAAAGCGCTACCCGCAGTGCTGGAAGTGCGCGGTGAGGTGTTTATGCCTTTGGCCGGTTTTACGCAAATGAATGACAGGGCCCGTGCGGCCGGTGAAAAAGTGTTTGCTAACCCGCGCAATGCCGCAGCAGGCAGTTTGCGCCAGCTTGATCCGAAAATCAGTGCGCAGCGGCCATTAATGTTTTATGCCTATGCCGTGGGCGCAGTTGATGATCCGCAAGGCCTGCTCAGCAGCCAAAGCCATTATCAGCGTTTAATGCAGTTAAAAGACTGGGGCCTGCCGGTGTGCCCGGAAATTCGTCTGGTAAGCGGGGCAGAACAAGCGTTGGCTTATTATCAGGACATTCTGCAGCGGCGCAGCCAACTGGCGTATGAAATAGACGGTGTGGTAATAAAGGTGTCCGATTTAGCCCAGCAACAGGCACTGGGTTTTGTTGCCCGTGCACCACGCTGGGCAATTGCGTTTAAGTTTCCGGCGCAGGAAATGCTCACCACTTTACTGGATGTTGAATTTCAGGTGGGCCGCACCGGGGCTATTACGCCGGTAGCGCGGTTGGAACCAGTGGTAGTGGGCGGTGTTACTGTTAGTAATGCTACCTTACACAATCAGGACGAAATAGCACGGCTGGGCGTTAAAGTAGGCGACAGCGTAATAGTGCGCCGGGCGGGAGATGTGATCCCGCAAATAGTCTCGGTCGTGCTGGAGCAGCGCCCGCAAACGGCAGAGGATATTGTATTTCCACCGCAGTGCCCGGTATGTGGCTCGCAGGTAGAGCGGGTTAGTGGCGAAGCCGTAGCACGCTGCAGCGGCGGTTTATTTTGTGCAGCGCAGTTAAAAGAATCAATTAAGCATTTTGTGTCACGCAAAGCCATTGATATAGAAGGCCTCGGCGATAAATTGGTAGAGCAGTTGGTTGATCAGCAACTGGTAAAAACGCCGGCAGATATTTATGGCCTGGATATGGCAGCACTGGTAGGGCTGGAGCGGATGGCCGAAAAGTCGGCGTTAAAGCTGCTGTCGGCTATTGAGCAGTCGAAACAAACGACATTGCCGCGTTTTATTTATGCACTGGGTATTCGCGAAGTGGGCGAGGCTACGGCGCTTAATCTGGCGAATCACTTTGCCACTTTAGCCAACGTGCAGCAGGCCACGCTGGAGCAACTGCTGGAAGTTGCCGATGTTGGCACTGTCGTCGCCGAGCATGTAAAAAGCTTTTTTGCCGAGCCACATAACCAAAGCGTGATTAAAGCCTTAGAAGATGCCGGTATTAACTGGCCGGTTATAGAGCAACTGGCGCAAACTGAACAACCTTTAGCCGGGCAAACTATAGTGCTTACCGGCACCTTAGTCAGTATGGGGCGTGATGATGCCAAAGCCAGGTTGCAACGGTTGGGCGCTAAGGTGTCGGGGTCAGTATCGGCGAAAACTCATGCGGTAATTGCCGGTGATAATGCCGGCTCTAAACTGGCCAAAGCCACCGAGCTGAATGTACCGGTGTGGAGTGAGCAACAGATGCTGGATGTATTTGCGCAGTACGGAGTGAGCTAAGATGCCGGATTTTCTTTATCAGTTGTTACTGGATTGGGGCAGTTTTTTCCGACCTTATGTGCGTGATATTGCCCTGGCTATGGTAGCAACCTGTCTGGTGGTATTTGGTGATGATTTAAACCGCTTGGTGCGCCGCCAGATTGCCCATATGCATTTTATCTGGCGTACCGGCATTTTTATTTTGCTGTGCGCCTTTGGTTATGGTGCGCTGACAATCTTGCTGACACCGCTGGTAGCAGGCCAGCTTGGCAAAATAAGTACCCTGTGGCTGCCATGGGTTTGTCTGGGCATTTTTACGTTGCTGGGCATACTGGCACAACGTAAGCGCCAGCTATGACACAGCCACCGCTATGGCCGGTGCTGGACGATCACGGCCTGCACAAGGTACCGCTACGTTTTTACTGGTTGCTGGTGCTGTTGTTAAGGCCCTATATTTGCTGGGTGCTGGTACTGACATTACCACAGGCTCAGCGGGATATGCTGGCGCTGTTTTATCCGCGCCAGACTGATTTTATCCTCGCCTGTGCGGTAGCGGCCCCGCTGTTGTTACTCATTGCGGCACTTAGTCAGCGTAAAGCCAAAGGCTATGCAGGCTGGCGGCATATCTGGCGTTTTGGCCGTGGGTTGATGTTAACGGTGGCAACGGTGGATCTGCTGCTCACCATACTGCATTTACCTGCCCAGGTAATGCTGGACGCGCCCTGGCGTATTTTATCGCCGGTGTTGTTATTTATAGGCTGTCTGTGGCTGTTGCGCTCGCGCACGTTAAGGGCAGTGTTTGCAGAATGGCCAGAACCGGATACCAGCAAAAGTAAATCTTAAACGGCGGTTTCGTTTAAGTACTTTTGCCTTAACTGCAGATAACGCTCCTGTTGCCCGGCTTTTAGTTTGCTGCTGTCAATAAGTTGCTGGCATTGCTGCAGCAGGTTTTGGCGTTGCTGCGGCGGACAAAGCTGGCGGGGGGCTGTTAGCAGTGTTTGCAACAGGTTAAGCGCTATGCCGGCATTTTTCGGCATAACCTGGGCTGCCATAACAAAAGCGGCAAACGCCTCTTGCCAGTTACCATGCTGGTACAGGCGCACTGCATTGTTATTCAGCTCTCTTGGCCCCTGCGGCATACGTTCGCGCTCTTGCTGCTCCTGGTGCAGGTAGCGCATAAAAACCGGCTCAGGTTGTTGTTTACGGCAATGTTCGGTAATTTGCCGGAACAGTTGTTTGGATGCATCAGCTAAGCCCACTTCATGCAGAGCTTTGGCTTTATCCAGCGCATCTTCCAGTGAAGTAATTTCAGGTTGCGGTTCCAGTTCTGCCAGCAATTGCCGGGCCTTATCGCGATGGTCCTGCAGGTACATCAGCCTGGCTTGCAATACCTGCTGCTGCTCGGTCAGTTTATGGCTGGCAAATTGGTGCTGCACCATATTCAGTGACAACGTGGCCTGGCGGTTCAGCCGCGATTGCTGTTCAGTGTCCTCAGTGCTGAGGGCAAAATCTATACTGGCGCGCGCCATATTCAGATATAAATCGGGTTGTTCATAAATTGAATTGCGGGCAAATTTCACCATATCGCGGGCGGCACGGTATTGAATTTCATAGTCGTGGTTTAGCCGTGACAACTGCAACAGCTTTTGCTGGCGTAGTAAGTTACGCGGGGCTATGTTAGCGGCAGCCAGAATATGTTGTTGAGCCTGCTGGTAACGTTGCTGGTGAAATTCCAGCTCACTCAGGTTGTCCAGGGCAAACAGCCTGGTTTCCTGCCGTTTTAACATCTTTTCCAGTTCAGCAAATGCTTGTTGTTCATGGCCTTGCTGTAATAAGCAGCGCACCTGACCAATTCTGGCCCAGCTAAACGGCTGAATTTGCAGCATGGCAGCAAAAAACACCGTAGCGTCATCCCAGTTGGCTTGCTGCAGTAAAATATCACCTTTAATTTTCAGCAGTAGTGGAAACAGCTTATGCAGTTCAGTTTTGCCAAGCTGAATATTGATATGCTGTAGCGCTTTGTCCGGTGCATTTTGTTCCAGCAAATCATAAACTGGCCGTAGCAACTGTTTGCGTTTTAGCACCCGTTCAATACGCTGCTGTAAATCGCGGATAACAAACGGCTTGGCCATAAATTCATCCGGCTGCAATTCCAGCACGCTGTGTACCAGCGCAGGATCTGTGTCAGCGCTGATAAAAATCACGCCGCAAGCAGGCTTATGCAAACCGCGGGTTTTTAATTCATCAAATAAATGATAGCCATCCTTGCCTTTAGACAGGTTGTAATCACAGATCACTAAGTCGTAACTATTTTGCCGGCAAAGCTGCAGGGCAGTTTGAGCCCGATCAGCCAGTGCGATATTCTGATACCCCAGTTGTTCCAGCGCATAGCGCAAAAAGCTCTGGCTCAGGCTTTGATCATCAATTATCAGAATGCGTTCGTCGCGTTTAACGGCAGGTTCCATAGAGGCAAAACAGATCCCAGGCAGAGTACTGATGCTACTATAGCAACTTTTTAACAATACAGAACAGCGGAAGATCAGATTTGCTGGCTTGTTTTTGGGCAGAATAATAGAAATGGTTACGAAGTGGACGATGTTTGTATGATTTTATCAGAGAGTGGTGGATTGTACTGGGGCGGCATGCAATGCTTCGGAGCAGTGGCAACCGTGTCTTAATAAAGAGCGGGCGGTGCTTTGCTGTGGTTTTATCAGGAAGTGGTGGATTGTACTGGTTTGGAGCAGTGGCAACCGTGTCTTAATAAAGAGAGGGCGGTGCTTTGCTATGGTTTTTATCAGGAAGTGGTGGATTGTACTGGTTCGGAGCAGTGGCAACCGTGTCTTAATAAAGAGAGGGCGGTGCTTTGCTATGGTTTGTATCAGGAAGTGGTGGATTGTACTGGGTTCGAACCAGTGACCCCCGCCTTGTAAGGGCGGTGCTCTCCCAGCTGAGCTAACAATCCATGGGATATCAAATTGTCAGCAAACACTTTTAAGATTGGTGGATTGTACTGGGTTTTAATCAGTGTCCACCGTCTCGTCGTGAAGAGCGGGCGGTGCTTTTCATGATAAGACATCAAGTGGTGGATTGTACTGGGTTCGAACCAGTGACCCCCGCCTTGTAAGGGCGGTGCTCTCCCAGCTGAGCTAACAATCCACGCTGTTTGATGGCGCTCATTATAGGGAGCATGAAAAAGCTGTCAACATTATTTTGGCAATTGTGGTTTGCCTGCTGCAAAAGTAAACATTCTGCCGTGCTTTAACACAAAACAGTTGTAGCTGCTCCGCCTTAGCGGGTGCATCCGGCGCGCGGCATTGTTACAATAGCTGCCATTATTGCACTGTGATGGATAAACTATGTCTCTTGTTACCCGTTTTGCTCCAAGCCCAACCGGTTATTTACACGTTGGTGGTGCCCGTACTGCCTTATTCAGCTGGTTATATGCCAAAAAGAAGGGCGGCAAATTTATTCTGCGTATTGAAGATACCGACTTAGAGCGTTCTACTCAGGCATCGGTTGATGCCATTTTAGAGGGCATGACCTGGCTGGGGCTGGATTATGACGAAGGCCCGTACTACCAAACTAAACGCTTTGATTTATATAAAGAAGTGGTAGCACAGCTGGTGGCGGAAGGTAACGCCTATAAGTGCTTTTGCACGGTGGAAGAAGTTGATGCCATGCGCGAAGCGCAAACCGCAGCCGGTGAAAAGCCGCGCTATAACGGTATGTGGCGTGACCGCACCGATCACCCGGCCGGCAAACCTTTCGTTATCCGCTTTAAAAACCCGCAAAGCGGCACTGTGGTAATTGACGATCTCATTAAAGGCCGCATTGAAATTGCCAACAGCGAGCTGGACGATTTAATTATCGCCCGCAGCGACGGTACACCAACTTATAACCTTACCGTGGTGGTTGATGACTGGAAAATGGGCATTACCCATGTGATCCGCGGTGATGACCATGTGAATAACACACCACGGCAGATGAATATTCTGGCAGCGCTGGGTGCTGATATACCTAAATATGCTCATGTACCGATGATCCTCGGTGATGATGGCAAGCGTTTATCCAAACGCCACGGTGCTGTGGGCGTAATGCAGTACCGCGACAACGGCTTTTTACCCGAGGCCTTGCTTAACTATTTAGTGCGTTTGGGCTGGTCACATGGCGATCAGGAAATTTTCAGCAAAGACGAGTTAGTGCAGCTGTTTGACCTGGATAGCTGCAACCGCGCACCGTCGGCATTTAACACTGATAAACTGATTTGGTTAAACCAGCACTATATGAAAACCCTGCCAGCAGAGCAGGTAGCAGCACAGCTGCAGTGGCATATTGCTGAGCAAAAACTGGATATCAGCAATGGCCCGGCGTTAACCGAGCTGGTGAAAGCTCAGGCCGAGCGGGTAAAAACACTTAAAGAAATGGTTGAGGTAAGCCGCTATTTCTATGAAGACTTCAGTGAGTTTGATGCTGATGCTGCGAAAAAACATTTACGCCCGGTTGCGCTTGAACCTTTACAGGCCGTTGCAGCCAAACTGGATGCGTTAAGCGAGTGGTCAGTGTCGGCTATTCATGATGCGATAAACGCCACGGCAGAGCAGCTGGGTGTGGGCATGGGTAAAATTGGTATGCCGCTGCGGGTGGCTGTTACCGGTGGTGGTAATTCACCGGCTTTGGATATTACGCTGGCTCTGATTGGCAAAACACGCAGTCTGGCGCGGTTGCAAAAAGCAATTGCTGCAGTACAGCAGCGCGCGGCAGAAACAGAGCAATAATAATTTTAGCGTTAAAAGCCCGGATAACCCGGTTCAGTATCACTGGGCAGGGTTATTTTGGCTGATACAATAAAAATGCCGAAAGGCAGGGAACAAATAATAACAACCGGGATGGCAATTCGACTCATGGGTAACTAATCATACAAAAGGAGTGACCAAGCGGAATAATGCCTTCTTTTTACAAAGGTATCAGCGCTGTGCTGATGCTTTGCTTGTATGGGGTACAAGCGAGCGAAACAGAACACTTACCCAGCAGCGAAGAGCCACTGCAGCCGATAGGCTTCTTTGGTACGGTGACAGGTGATGTGGAACTGGGCTTTTTGCTGACGTCAGGTAACACTGACTCTTTTGCTATCCGGGCAAACAGTGAGCTGGTGCATGAACTGGAGTATTTTCGTAACCGCTATCATTTGCAAAGCCTGTTGCAAAAAAACAACGTTACCAATGCCAGCACCGGCGACAAGAATCAGGTTACGACGGCCAGCCGTTATGGTCTTACCGGCCAGAGTAACTACAAAATTGTTACCGGCAGCCAAACAGTGTTTGGCCGTGGCGCCTATCTGCATGATAAGTTTGGTGCTTTTACAGAGCAGGCTTCTTTGGTGGTAGGTTATGGTAACCGGATTTATGAAAAACAAAGCGACTACTTCGATCTGGAAACCGGCCCTGGCTTTGGCCATCAGGAAGCGGCGTCGGGTAACACCAACACCGGCCTAATCTGGTATCTGGCGGCAAATCTGGATTATCAGTTGTACAATACCACTAAGTTTCGCCAGACATTGGAAAGCACTATGTCACTAAATGGTGAAAACTCCACCTTGCTAAGCCGTAGCAGTCTGACTGCGCAGCTGGCAGGTAGCTTGTCAATGCGGTTTAATTTTGTGGTGAAGTTTAACTCTGATCCCGAAGGAAACCGTAAACGCACTGACACTGAAACGTCAGCTTCGTTGGTGTATACGTTCTGATGTAAAAAGCCGGTGAAAACCGGCTTTTTTGTCTTTGAATTTTACTTGCTGAAAAATCAGTGTAATACGCGGGCGCGTAAGGTTCCCGGTATATTTTTTAATTCGTTCAGTGCCTGCTCTACATCGTCTGAATCAATATCAATGACGACATAACCGATATCAGCGTTGGTTTGCAGGTACTGGCCGGCAATATTGATATTCAGCCGGGCAAAAGCTTCGTTAATCTTGGTTAGTACACCAGGCTGGTTTTTATGCACGTGCAACAAGCGCGAACGGCCTTTATGTTCCGGCAGTGAAACTTCCGGAAAATTCACTGCAGACAGCGTTGAACCGTTGTCGCTGTATTTCACCATTTTGCCGGCCACTTCAAAGCCGATATTCTCCTGCGCTTCCTGGGTAGAGCCGCCGATATGCGGTGTCAGGATCACGTTGTCAAAGGCGCGCAGTGGTGAGATAAACTCTTCTTCATTGCCTTTAGGTTCAACCGGAAACACATCAATAGCAGCACCCGCCAGCTTTTTGCTATGCAGCGCTTCAGTTAACGCATCAATATCCACCACAGTACCGCGCGAAGCATTAATTAAAATGCTGCCAGGTTTCATTAATTCCAGTTCGGCTTCGCCAATCATATTTTTGGTTTGTGGTGTCTCTGGTACATGCAGGCTGATCACGTCGGATGTTTTTAGCAAGGTACCAAAGTTAACCTGGGTCGCATTGCCCAGCACCAGCTTGTCTTCTATATCGTAAAACTGCACCCGCATACCGATGTTCTCGGCCATAATGCTCAGCTGAGTACCGATATGGCCGTAGCCGATAATGCCAAGGGTTTTGCCGCGTGCTTCAAAAGAGTTATTCGCCGTTTTTTGCCATTCGCCACGATGGGCCGCCGCAGAGCGCTGCGGAATCCCGCGCAGCAGCATAATAATTTCGCCCAGCACCAGCTCGGCTACCGAGCGGGTGTTGGAGAACGGCGCATTAAATACCGGAATAGCGCGTTTTAATGCTGCGGTTAAATCTACCTGATTGGTACCAATACAAAAGCAACCAATAGCCACCAGTTTGCTGGCAGCATCCAGCACTTTTTCCGTCAGTTGGGTGCGGGAGCGGATCCCGATAAAGTGGGCGTCTTTAATGCGTTCGATCAGCTCGTCTTCCGGCAGGGAAGTTTTTAAATACTCAATGTTGCTGTAGCCCTGGTTTTTAAAACTTTGCACGGCGCTTTGGTGCAAGCCTTCTAATAGCAATATTTTAATTTTGTCTTTGGCCAGCGAAAATTTTTCCATGTCACGTCTCTTCAATAAATTAAAAGTAAAATCAGTTGGTTAGTTATTATTGTTATAGTTTTTCGTGGCCTTGAGCTGTTATTTAGCGAATAACCTGTGTACCTGTGGCACTGCCCACCAATACCATGTCGGCAGCGCGCTGCGCAAAGATGCCATTGGTGACTACGCCGACAATATTATTAATTTGCTGCTCCAATACCAGTGGCTCGGTAATAACTAAATCGTGTACATCGAGGATCACATTGCCGTTATCGGTGGTGACACCGGCACGTAATACCGGCCGGCCACCCAGCTTACTTAGCTCACGCGCCACATAGCTGCTGGCCATTGGGATCACTTCTACCGGCAACGGAAATTTACCCAGCACTTCAACCTGTTTGCTTTGATCAACAATGCAAATAAAGGTATCGGCGACCGCCGCCACGATTTTTTCACGGGTAAGGGCAGCACCGCCGCCTTTAATCATATGTTTTTGCGCGTTTATTTCGTCGGCACCGTCAACGTACACACTAAAGCTGTCAATGCTGTTTAGATCCAGCACCTCGATACCCAGCGCTTTGAGTTTTTCGGTAGATTGTACCGAGCTGGACACCGCACCTTTAATGTCATACTTAATGCTGGCCAGGGCGTCGATAAAATGATTTACCGTAGAGCCGGTGCCCACGCCAACCACGGTATTACGCGGGATAAACTCCAGTGCAGCCCAGGCAGCGTTTTTCTTCATTTCATCTTGTGTCATCAGCTGTTCCAAATTCGTTTAGCCATACAGATGGATATTATATCGAAAGGGCCTGCCGACAAAAGGGCAAAAACAGAAAAACGGCAAAACAGTTGTTTTCGGATGTTGCAGTGAGTAAACGCCGGCCAAAGAAGGAGGCCAGAAACGCGATCTGGTCGTCACAGAGTGTCTGAGCCCTGCCGCAGGCAGTAGGGCGAGTTGCTGTGACGAGCCAGAGCGGGTATTGTGGCCGGATTTTTACAACCTCAGCGCTGAGTTTCAGCTAAACACCCAATATTTTGCCGGCGTAATAATCTGCTTTAACGGAATATCCCAGGCCTCACCCGGCACGGCATCTACCTGCTGGCAGTTATGCGCCAGGCCGATAACCTGACTGTGGCTGTCGGGGGAGAGCTGCGACAAAGTGCGATCATAAAAACCGCCACCCATACCCAGGCGGTTACCGGCAGCATCAAAGGCGACTAACGGCGTAAAAATAATATCTAGTTGCTGCACTGGCATCAGCCGGTGGCAGGCTAGTAAAGGCTCAGGTATGCCGAATTTATTCGGGTAGAGCAGGGTGTCTTTATCGTAGCGCACAAACAACAAATAACCGGCTACAAAGGGATGCAACACCGGCAAATACACGCTTTTGCCCAACTGCCACAGGGCCTGAATAAGCGGATAGGTATCCAGCTCGCCGTCATTGGCTAAATACAGTGCTATATGCTGGCCTGGCGCAATAATGTTGCTGGCGAGCACCTTTGCGGCTAAATCAGTAGCAGCTTGTTGCTGGGCCTCGGCGCTTAGCTGTTGCCTTTTAGTGCGGGTAATTTTTCTCAGCTGCTGGCGCTGGCTTGTAGTGTCGGGCAAAGCTGAATTGGGTGTGGCAGTAGTCATGCTATTGAGTATGCCTGAATGGCGGCAGAATAAAAGAGGTTCTCCAAATTGCCGTGTCTGGTGTTAGCCCTTGAACCATAGGTTCAAGGCGGGAGTCAGATGGCTGCCTCAGGCTTCCCGGTACGGGCCGGGCTTGCACACTGGCAGCGCAGAAGAATCCCTAGGTAAAAACAATTATCGGCTCAGGGACATCCACCTGATCACCAACAATCCAGAGAACAGGCTTGAGTATAACACCGCAGTTTGGCCTGTATAAGGTTATTCATCGCAGTTTTGTGCCGGCTTATGCTAGTTGCATGGTTTTTCAGCAACTTTTGTTTACGCTTTACGCCATTATTAAAACTACAGTGCGAAGGTTGGCGCTTTTTCGCCGGGGTGGTAGCATAAAGGCAGGTAATCACAGCACGAACAGTTATATGAGCAGCCCTTTTTTATTAACCTACGACGAGTGGACTTACAAGCTGGATCAGGCTTATGTTATGGCGTCTGCTGCCGAAGTGCACGGTTTAATTGCCGGTTTATTAAGTGCAGGTGTAGAGCCCGATGCGCAACAATTGCTACCGGTGCTGCACGATTTTCTTAATGACGGCCAGGCATTACCGGCAGAGGTTAAGCAACATGTTGCCGGGCTAATTGAGCTTACCCACAAAGAACTGGCGCAAAACGATTTTAGTTTCAGCATGTTATTGCCAAGCGACGACGACAGCCTGCCAGAGCGGCTGGATGCGATGGTAGAATGGACTCAGGCATTTCTGGTCGGTTTTGCTGTACAGCAAACCGATTTGTCGCTGGTATCAGATGATGTGCGCGAAGCACTGGATCAACTGAGCGAAGTTACCCGTATTGATATTCACACCACCGATGATGGCAGCAGCGAGGAAAACGAAGAAGCATATTTCCTGGTGCTGGAACATATCCGTATTATGGCGCTGGCCTGCTACACCGAAGTGGGGCAGAAATTCAGCCCTAAACCTGTCGGTAATAAGACTTTACATTAAATGACACAGACTGCTGTAACTTCAGATCTCCCGCTGTTTGATATAGTGATCAGTGGCGGCGGCATGGCCGGTAGCACTTTGGCCTGGGCATTACTGCAGGCTAATCCGGCGCTTAAGCTGGCAATTATTGAACAGCAGGCTGAAACAATCAGCCAGGCCAGTTTTGACAGCCGTAGCATAGCGCTGGCCGCAGCCAGTGTTGATTTGCTGCAGCGATGGGGGCTATGGGCAGATATTAAGCCTAAAGCCTGTGCTATTGAGCATATTCACGTATCTGATCGCGGCCATTTCGGTAAAACCCGGCTTAGTGCGGCGGAATATCAGCAACAGGCGCTGGGTTATGTGCTGGAAGTAGAGCATTTAGGCGCGCTGCTGTCAGAAAAACTGGCAGGCTATAAACAGTTGCAACGCTTTGCTCCCAATACCCTGGCGGCAATAACGCCAACGCAACAACAGCAGGTGCTGACATTAAATGACGGCACTGCACTGCAGGCTAAATTACTGCTGATTGCCGAAGGTGGTTTATCGCCCAGCCGCAGCCTGGCAGGTTTTGGTGTGCTGGAGCGTCAGTATCAGCAGCATGCAGTGATTGCCAATCTGGCATTAGCAGAGGGGCACCAGCACACAGCGTTTGAGCGTTTTACTGAACATGGCCCCATCGCATTGTTGCCGCTTACCCGGCAGCGCTATTCGCTGGTATATACCGCCACACCGGATGAGGCAGCCAGATTAATGCAGCTTGATGACACTGCTTTTGTAGCACAGGTACAGCAGGCGTTTGGGTACCGTGCCGGGATATTCTCTGGTGCAGGCCGCCGGGCCAGCTACCCGCTGAGTTTACGTGTCAGCGGCGATATAGTGCGCCATCGTACAGCGCTGTTAGGTAATAGTTTGCACAATGTGCACCCGATAGCCGGCCAGGGTTTTAACCTGGCACTGCGCGATATTGCCGAGCTGGTACGCCAGGTTAACGCTGCGCCGCATGATATTGGCGGTTATGCCATGCTGCGCGCCTACCAGCAGGCCCGCCAGCTAGATATCAATACCGTAACCACCGCCACCGATGCGCTGGTACGTATTTTCTCTAACCGCTCGCGCTTAATGGCGCTGGCACGTAACACCGGTTTACTGGCGCTGACACTGTGCGATGAATTAAAACGCCCTGTGGCCGAACAGGCCATGGGGCTGCGGAGCTAAAATGCAAAATGTTGATGTCACTATTGTCGGGGCAGGCAGCGCCGGTTTAACGCTGGCTTTGCTACTGGCACCACTGGGGCTGAGTATCGTGGTGCTGGAGCAAGGCGGCGCGCCGCATAGCAGTAATATTAACCATCAACGCGTCAGTGCGCTTAACCTGGCCTCTATGCGCGTGCTTAGCCATATTGGCGCCTGGCCAGCTATTGCCGCTACGGCACAAAGCTATAACCGCATGCAGGTATGGGATGCCGACAGCTTTGCCAGAATTGAGTTTGATGCAAAAGCTGAGCGTTTATCTGAACTTGGCTGGATTTGCGACAACGAGCAAGTGCGCGTGGCGCTGTATCAGCAATTACAGCAGCACAGCAATGTACGCTTAGAGTTTAACTGCACGATTAACAGCCTGGCACAAAGCGAGCGCGATGTGCTGATTAATATTAACCAGCAGCAACTACTGCTAAGCCGCCTGCTGGTAGGTGCGGATGGCGTAAATTCTATGGTACGCACCACCATGCAGCTACCACTTACGCACTGGGATTATGAGCAGCAGGCTATTGTTGCCACCATTGACACCACACAGCCACACCAGAATACAGCACGGCAGGTGTTTTTACCGACCGGGCCGCTGGCGCTGTTACCGCTGCCCGATCCACAGCAATGCTCTATTGTCTGGAGCTGTAACCCCGAGCGCGCTGCACAGCTGCTGGCCATGCCGGCACAGCAGTTTAATCAGGCCCTTACTGCTGCCAGCAACAGTGTGCTGGGTGTACTGCAGTTGCATAATGACCCCAAAGCCTTTGGCTTAAAAATGCGCTATGCCAGCAGTTGGCTGCGTGGCCGGGTGGTGTTGGTAGCCGACGCTGCCCACAGCATACATCCGCTGGCGGGGCAGGGTATGAATTTAGGCCTGATGGACGTTGCTGCATTAGCAGAACTAATCAGTGAATATGTTAATGACAATAAAGACTTTACCGACAACCGCCTGCTGCGCCGTTATGAGCGCTGGCGTAAGGCCGAGGCGCAAACCCTGATTACCGCGATGGAAGCTTTTAAGCGTGGTTTCAGTAATTCGCAGCCGCTGCTAAAGCTGGTAAGAGCTGTTGGTATGAGCGGTATTAATCAGTTGCCGTGGTTAAAAGGTCAGATCATTGCTGCAGCCCTTGGCAACAGTGGCGACTTGCCAAAACTGGCACAGCCACAGGAAAAAACCGCGCGTAGTGCCTGAGTTAGTTTTTTTGGTAATTACAGCTGTCGCATTACAAAAACTAATTAATCTGGGGCTGTTGGCAACGGGAGCCTTGCGTTATAATCCGAGCGCCTTTTTATCCGCCGATGCTGCATAAGTTAACTAAAACTAAGCAGCGGCGCTGAATTTCCGGCGCCTTGCGGGCCTTACATTAAGCAGGACATAACAATGGCTAATCAAACTGCGTTACATGGCAAACACCTCGAAGCCGGGGCCAAAATGGTCGACTTCTTCGGCTGGGACATGCCAATCAACTACGGCTCTCAAATTGAAGAACATCACGCGGTACGCCGCGACGCCGGTATGTTCGACGTTTCTCACATGACTATTGTTGACTTAAAAGGCGCCCATACCCGCGCCTTTTTGCGTTATTTACTGGCCAATGATGTCGCTAAACTGACTGTGCCGGGCAAAGCGCTGTACAGTGGCATGTTAAATGAAGCCGGTGGCGTGATTGACGATTTAATTGTCTATTTTCTGCAGGAAGATTTCTTCCGTCTGGTGGTAAATTCGGCCACCCGTGAAAAAGATTTAGCTCACATTACTAAAGAAGCCAGGGCTTTTGATGTAACTGTAACTGAGCGCCCTGAGTTCGCCATGATTGCCGTACAGGGCCCGAATGCTAAAGCTAAAGTCGCCACTTTATTAAGCGCTGAGCAACAAGCTGCAGTTGCCGGTATGAAGCCATTTTTTGGTGTGCAGGCTGGTGACTTGTTTATTGCCACCACCGGTTACACCGGTGAAGACGGTTATGAGATTGCGCTGCCCAACGGGCAGGCCGCCGATTTCTGGCAAAAATTGCTGGATGCCGGTGTAGCACCGGCCGGTTTAGGTGCGCGTGATACTTTACGTTTAGAAGCCGGCATGAACTTATACGGCCAGGATATGGACGAAACGGTATCACCACTGGCAGCCAATATGGGCTGGACCATCGCCTGGGCACCGGAAGATCGCAACTTTATCGGCCGTAAAGCTATTGAACAACACAAAGCCGAAGGCACCTTTAAGCTGGTTGGCCTGGTGATGGAGCAAAAAGGCGTATTACGCCATGGCCAACGCGTAGTGGTAGAAGGCGGCGAAGGTGAAATTACCTCCGGTACTTTCTCGCCAACATTGGGCTACAGTATTGCCATGGCCCGCGTACCGGCCACTGCAGGCGATACAGCCGAAGTGGATATTCGCGGTAAGATGGTTGCGGTTAAAGTGGTAAAGCCTGCCTTTGTTCGCATGGGCAAGAAAGTTATCTAAACTGTGACAGTAATTAAAAAAAACAGACTAAATAAGACGACACCAGCTAAGGATCAAACAATGAGCTCAATTCCTAACACATTGAAATACGCCAGCAGCCACGAGTGGGCGCGCGACGAAGGCAACGGTATCTACACTGTAGGTATTACTGAGCATGCCCAGGGCCTGCTGGGTGATATGGTGTTTGTTGAATTACCAGACGTAGGCGATGCCGTAACTCAGGGCGATGACTGCGCCGTAGCCGAGTCAGTAAAAGCTGCCTCTGATATTTATGCGCCGCTGTCAGGTGAAATTGTTGAAGTAAACGAAGCACTGGCCGACTCACCAGAGCTGGTAAACAGCAGCCCGTACGAAGATGGCTGGATGTTTAAAATTAAAGTGTCTGATACCGCTGAACTGTCAGCACTGTTAGACGCTGCCGGCTACAAAAACTCTATCGACGAGTAAGCCAACTTAGCAAATCCGTTTAAGCCCCGTGCCCGTAGTAGTTACCTGTTAAGCCACGGGGCTTAACTTTTAGTAGCAACAAAACCTTACCAGGACATTCAAGGCATGACCAACTCCGCTGTGAAAACCCTGTCGCAACTTGCGAACCACGACGAATTTATTCAGCGCCATATCGGCCCGGACGCGGCAGAAACCGCTGCCATGCTAAGTGAGCTGGGTGTAGACAGCATTGAAGCGCTGATTGCCCAAACGGTACCGGCGGATATCCGCCTGACGACGCCACTGGCCACCGGCCCGGCGCGCACTGAAGCCGATGCGTTAGCTGTATTAAAGCAAGCTGCGGCAAAGAACAAAATGTTCAAATCTTACATTGGTATGGGTTATCACCCAACGTTAACGCCGAATGTGATCCTGCGTAATGTGCTGGAAAACCCGGGCTGGTACACGGCTTACACGCCATACCAGCCGGAAATTGCCCAGGGCCGGTTAGAATCGCTGTTAAACTTCCAGCAATTAACGCTGGATTTAACCGGTATGGAGCTGGCCAGCGCCTCGTTGCTGGACGAAGCTACCGCCGCCGCTGAAGCTATGGCTTTGGCCAAGCGCGTAACCAAGAGCAAGTCTAACCTGTACTTTATTAGCGATGATGTGCACCCGCAAACTATCGACGTAGTTAAAACCCGCGCCGAAATGTTCGGTTTTGACATCCTGGTAGGCAAAGCGGCCGATGCTGCTGCGCACGACGTATTCGGTGCCTTAATTCAATACCCAACCACTAACGGCGATATCCGTAACGACAGCGAATTAATTGCGCAGTTACAGGCGAAAAAAGCCATTGTCGCTGTGGCTACCGATCCTATGGCACTGATGCTGTTAAAAGCGCCGGGCCAGTTAGGTGCAGACGTGGTATTGGGCAGCGCCCAGCGTTTTGGTGTGCCTATGGCCTACGGTGGCCCGCACGCCGCGTTTTTTGCTACCCGTGATGCGTACAAACGCTCTATGCCGGGCCGTATTATCGGTGTGTCGAAAGACCGTCGCGGTAATCAGGCACTGCGTATGGCGATGCAAACGCGCGAGCAACATATCCGCCGCGAAAAAGCTAACTCGAACATCTGTACTGCCCAGGTGTTGCTGGCCAATATGGCCTCATTCTACGCGGTATACCACGGCCCACAGGGGCTGAAAAATATCGCGCAGCGTATTCACCGCAATGCCGATATTTTCGCTGCCGGCTTACAAGCCAAAGACGTGGCATTAGTAAATAGCCACTGGTTTGACACCATCACCTTTAAAGTAAGCGATCGTGCTGCAGTAGTTAGCCGTGCTTTAGCGGCCGGTGTTAACCTGCGTACCGACGTTGCTGATTCTTTAGCGGTAAGCTTCCATGAAGCGACCAACAGCAGCGACATCGCAGAGCTGTTTGATATCGTACTGGGCACAGGCCACGGTTTAAACGTAGACACGCTGGACAGCGCTATTGTTAAAGACGGTAGCAAGTCAATTCCGGCCGATTTAGTGCGTAACGACAGCGTGCTGGGCCACCCGGTATTTAACCAGTATCACAGCGAAACTGAGATGCTGCGTTATATCAAAAAGCTGGAAAACAAAGACTTATCGCTGAATCACTCGATGATTTCGCTTGGCTCATGCACCATGAAGCTAAACGCCACCGCCGAGATGATCCCGGTAACCTGGCCTGAGTTTGGCTCGTTGCACCCGTTTGTGCCACGCGACCAGGCCGAAGGCTATTACGAGATGATTAACCAACTGGGCGACTGGCTGGTAAACATTACCGGTTACGACAATATCTCTATGCAGCCAAACTCCGGTGCCCAGGGTGAGTACGCCGGTATGGTGGCTATTCGTAAGTACCACGAAAGCCGCGGCGAAGGCCATCGTAATATATGTTTAATTCCGGTATCGGCGCACGGTACTAACCCGGCCACTGCCGCCATGACCAGCTACGACGTAGTACTGGTAGAGTGTGACAAGCGCGGCAATATCGACATGAACGATTTAAAAGCCAAAGCCGCCGAAGTAGGCGACCGCTTAGCCGCCATTATGGTTACCTATCCATCTACGCACGGTGTATTTGAAGAGAGTATCCGTGAGCTGTGCGACGTTATTCACAGCTACGGCGGTCAGGTGTATATGGACGGCGCCAATATGAATGCTCAGGTAGGCTTAACCGCACCTGGCTTTATCGGCTCAGACGTATCGCACTTAAACCTGCACAAAACTTTCTGTATTCCACACGGCGGTGGCGGCCCGGGCATGGGTCCTATTGGCGTAAAAAGCCATTTAGCGCCATTCCTGCCTAACCATGCAGTGGTAAGCATTGATGGCACCGGTAGTAACAACGGAGCGGTATCAGCCGCACCGTTCGGTAGCGCTGGTATATTGCCAATCAGCTGGATGTACATTGCCATGATGGGCGGCGAGGGCTTAAAACAAGCCACGCAATACGCCATCCTGAACGCAAACTACATGGCGAAAAAACTCGACCCGTTATTCCCGGTACTGTACCGCGGTACTAACGGCCGTGTGGCTCACGAGTGTATTATCGACATTCGTCCGCTTAAAGAAGCCAGCGGCATTACCGAGATGGATATTGCCAAGCGTTTAATGGACTTTGGCTACCACTCACCAACGATGAGCTTCCCGGTAGCCGGCACGCTGATGATTGAACCAACCGAATCAGAAAGCAAAGCCGAGCTGGATAAGTTTATTGAAGCGATGAGCACCATCCGTAGCGAAATTGCCAAGGTAGAAGCCGGCGAGTGGACAGTGGACAACAACCCTCTGGCCTATGCACCGCATACCATGCAAGACATTTTCGACCCGGCATGGGACCGAGCCTACGAGCGCCAATACGCCGCCTTCCCGGTAGCCTTTGTAGCAGAGAACAAGTTCTGGCCAACGGTTACCCGTATCGACGACGTATACGGCGACCGCAACCTGATCTGCTCCTGCCCAAGCCCGGAAGCGTATCGGTAAGCGTTTAGTGTTTTGCAGTAATAACTGAAAGCCCCGGCCAGCGTGCCGGGGTTTTTTTATCAGCTAAGACCGGCTGGTTTGTGTATAAAAGACAAGTTTGCAGTTTATCGATTATCGATATATGATTGGTTATGATCAAAAGTTTTAAATGTGCGGATACACAACAACTGTTTGAAACCGGCAAATCCAGCCGGTGGTCCGCTATTGTAAAAGTTGCCACGCGCAAGTTGACTCAGTTAGAAGCCGCAACAACATTAGAGTTTTTGCGTAGCCCACCCGGAAACAGGCTGGAGCCTTTAAAGGGTAACCGTGCGGGGCAGTATAGTATTCGCATTAACGAGCAATGGCGGTTGTGTTTCCGCTGGCATGACGGTAATGCATGGGACCTTGAAATTGTCGATTATCACTAACGGGGGAGTTATGTTTAAAAACGGCATGCGCGCAGTACACCCTGGTGAAGTATTGCGTGAAGATTATTTGTTACCACTAAATATGAGTGCCAATGCCTTAGCACAGGCGCTTCGGGTAACACCGGCACGGATCAACGAAATAGTGCGTGAAAAACGCGGTGTTACTGCCGACACGGCACTTCGGCTGGCTCGCTATTTTGGCGGCGATGCCCAAAGCTGGCTTAATCTGCAGGCGATATACGACCTTAAACTGGCCGAGCAACTAAGTGGTGAGCAAATCAGTAAAGATATTTCACCCCATGCAGCTTGAACGTAAACATAGCTATTCCAGACAGCGTTTGATCTTGTCGCTAAATAGCAGTTATCTTGAGTTCACTATGTACAATAATCAGTAGGGGAATGTTGTTGGAGGATGTTACTGGCTGCAATATCGATAATATTGACCCCATCGATCGAGTATAATGCTTTGAAATTGAAATTATTTTTATTCTGTTTTACTGCTGGACTCTGTATCTGGATAGTTTTTTTCCCTCGCCATGACTATCTTGCCATCGTCTCGGGCATGCTCTTTTTCCCGTCTGCTGTTTTGCTAAGTCTTTTTATACCGAAGCTTTTTGTTCTCAAAGATGTAAAGTTAGTTGATCGAAGAAGTAATTTGGCTCTTCCGTCTTTTTTCGTGATCTCGTGCGTTGCGCTGCGTGTTTTGACTGACATGGAGATAACAAACTATGGGCTGTTTACTCTACTCCTTGTTCCCGCTACTACCCTTGTATTCATTGTTGTTTGGGTGCTGCCACATAAAATGGATACTGAAGCTATTGCTATAACAGCTATTTGCTATTCAATAGCATTTGTTCCGTTGTTAAATGAACTTGGACCAGCGAAAATGGAGGCCATCACTTCAGGACCGTTAGTAAGAAAATATCACAGTACTAGCAGACCTCCGGGACGTTATTTAGTGATGCAAGATAGAAAGGAAAAGCTACAAATCCGAGTAGGTAAGTATACATATGAGGGCTATAAAAAAGGTGATCTGGTTTGTATCAAAGTTCGTGTTGGTTGGCTCGGGCTTGAGTCTTTATCTCTGGTTCGTTGTCCACCTTAATAGCTCAATTCTCAAGTCACTGAAACGGGTGAAATAATATCTAAGTCATTAGAGATTATTTTTTATTTTACTGTTGCTCTAATGATTCCAACAAAGCTGCTGGTGCAGCAATGAGCCAAAAGCTGATATGTAACTTAATTTTGTTATTTCCTTGAAATTACAAGGTAACAGGAGGCTACTTGTCCATGATTCGTTAACAAATTATATTGGAACCGCTCACATGGCACGATAAAGCTCCCACGACAGAAAGCTTTCAGTCACACAATTAAAAAGGATAAAGAAATGAGATATTTTGTTTTAGTGATTTTGACAGTGTTCTCTATCAATGTTCAAGCTGATAGAAATGCAAAGCAAGAACAATTGGAAGAGTTTGTTCAAATAATGAATATGGATTCAGTTGTAGATACTATGTACTCCCAAATGGAAGTAGTTATGCAGAATATGTCTACTCAAATGGGAGTGCAACCGTCGGAGCAACCAATATACGATGAGTATTTCAGCAAAATGACTAATATCATGCGTGAAACTATGAGCTGGGAACAAATGAAGCCGATGGTCATTGATATTTACGATCGTAATTTTACTGAAAAAGAGGTGTCCGATATGCTCAAGTTCTATCGCACCGATACAGGTAAGGCAATAATTAAAAAACTGCCAGTAGTTACGCAGGAGTCTATGCAAATGTCCCAGGCTATGATGCAGCAAACAATTTCAGAAATTCAGGTAATGGCAAAACAACTTGCTGCAGATTTGAAAAAAGCCAGAGAAAAAAGTGAGTAAACATAACCGTAGCTGATCAAAAAGGGCAGTTTCATTGGTACGCAGCTGAATTGCTTTTACCGGAATATCAATGAACCTGCCCATATCGATTCTGCGGTATATCTAATCCTTCGCCGTTACTGCTAAGTGATTAAATTGCTCCAGAAACCCTGAATTTCTGGCTAAGTAAGCCTTCGAGAAATAACAACTGAATGGCTGACTCGATTGGGTTGTGTGATGCACCAGGCTCCTGTCTATACCCGCTTCGGTTAGGGCATGCCAAAATACGTCCGCAGACAAGAATACCGCATCCAGTCGTTTGTTTGTCAGCATCATGATCAGAGTTGAAGCCTCGCTGGTTTTAGCTGCTATCAGGTAGTCATTGTCCAGCAACCACTGATAGGTATTGGTATTTAAACGCGTACCTATTTTTGCCTGAGTACGAAAATGAGGGTTTGCTGGCGAGAGGGGGCTGTCATGCATATAAAACCAGGTCCAGTTGTTGTACATTACTGCGGCGCTCATTACCCCTACCTGGTCTCTGGCCTGATTTTGCGTTGCCAGAAAGAAACCGTCTACCAGCCCTTTCTGCATTAAATCCGTTGCTACACCATGATTGGCCACTACCCTGAACTGGTATTCAAGCCCCATAGACTCAAGTAACTGTTTTACCTTTGCAGTACCGCTGCCGGTTAATTGCTGTTGTTCATCAATGTAGCTGTAAGGAGGGAAAACAGGGACTGCAAGCACAAGTTTTTCATAGGCAAAAATTGTCTTGGTATTTAATGCTGCCCCAATGCACAGTAACAAAAAAGGCAGCCGTGTGAACCAGGTTGAATGTCTCATAGGATTATTAACTTCCGGACGACATTGTACTGAGTCTGTCTGTGGGATTGGTATCAAACCATAGGCAGAGAATTCTCCTTATTCTTACACTTTGTAGTGTGGCACACTAAGGTTAATATTTCTAATTCTGCATGGGCTCAAGGCAAGGCGTATGCAAGGCTAACCAACTGCCAGCTTACACGCCCGTTATTGCGCCTTCGCGCTATAGGCATCTGTTCCCCACAGCGGCACGGTCGATAAGCTGTGCTTAAAGCTGCCGGAGGTTTCTTTGGTGGAGTAGGACAGATACATCAGGGTTTGGTTTTCAGCGTCGAAAATACGGCGGATCTTCATGGTTTTAAAGAAGATACTTTTTGATTTGGTAAACAGCACCTCACCGTTTTTACTCTTATCTATTTTGGCAATCATATCGGCTGTGATGGGGCCGGTCTGGCGACAGGCGATAGAGCTGTCAGACGGGTCGGACAAGTTCAGGTTGGCTTCGATACTGGATACATGACAAGTAACGCCTGTTACCACCGGGTCGACAAGGGCATCAAGCTTAATATCTTTGGTGGTAAACAGGCCCAGTGATACGTCGCCCACTTCATTTTTGTTACAACCTGCCAGCATCAGCAGCAGTAATACACAGTAAACAGCGCGCATGGTGGGGCTCCTTGAGTTTAAGTCTGGCTGTACTTAATTATTTCAACACTTTGATTATGTCGATACTGGCACGTAAACCGCTGGAAAAAAAGCCAAACCATAGCAAAGCGGGCTTTATTTTCTATGTTGAGTTGTTTATTGTCAGGCCCAGGACAGGGTAGTTAAATTTACGCAGCAAAGCACTGATAAGACCCGGATATCTGCACCAATAAAGGTAAGTAATGAAAATAATCCGCAGTAAAGATTTTACCGCCAGCCGCGCCTGGGGCGCGCTGGATATTGCCAATATGAACGGCATTACTACCCGGCTGCACTGGACCAATCAGCCGTATAAGTGGCATATCAATAACGGTGAAGAAGTGTTTGTGGTACTGGACGGTGCTGTGGATATGCATTACCGCGAAGCTGGCACAGAGCAGGTTAGCCGGTTAGAGGCCGGTGATATTTTTTACGCCGGTATCGGCTGCGAGCATGTTGCGCATCCGGTAGGTGAAGCACGCATTTTAGTGGTAGAAACGGCCGGTAGTGTTTAGTTAGTCATTTTCTTTAACATCAGCACTGCATACATTACGCTTAGTGCTGCTCTTGCTGCACTAATGTTGTTGTTGCTTACTGCTTAGATTTTGCTGCCAAACAGCAGATAGTGGCAGTTATCTTTGGTTTATCCATGTACAATGCGCGGTTTATTAGCGCGTTCAGCTTTTGAGTGCACACCTGTAGGAATTTTGATGAAAAAAACATTCGCTTTAACTCACTCTAAGCTGAATACGGCCCGTTTAACCGATGCCATTAAGTACGAGATTAAAAAGTATCTGGCCAGAGAGCGCCGTAAAGCGCTGCCTGACGGTATGAACTACTGGACGTTCGATTGCCGCTTTGGCGCCTCAGAACAGGTAGCAGAGAAGATTTTTACCTCTGAAATCAATAAACATATTGATGCTGCCGCAGCACAGCAGCTGGCGGAATTCTATGTCGAAATTCTGGCCAGAGCTTGCCAGCATAAGCCACGTTTACATGACGAAGCCGCAGACTGATTTTTATCACCAGCTTCCCCCTTATTTTGACTGTGGCTGTGCTACAGAGGAACTTTTATGCAATTTTCATCGTTAGATTTAGCGCCGGATTTACTGCGCGCGCTGGTTGAATGCGGTTACAGTGAGATGACACCGGTACAGGCTCAGGCGATTGTGCCGGCTCGGCGCGGTAAAGATTTACAGGTTACCGCGCAAACCGGTACCGGTAAAACCGCCGCCTTTGCTATTCCGCTGCTGCAACGCATGCTGGACACGCCAAAAGCCACAGAGGAACGCCGCCCGCGAGCGCTGGTCCTTACACCAACCCGCGAATTAGCCGAGCAGTTAGCCAATGCGATAAGTAGCTACGCGCAGTTTTTGCCATTAAGTGTTACGGCATTATACGGTGGCGTAAAAATGGGTGGCCAGGCAAATAAATTAACCGCCGGCGTTGATATGGTGATAAGCACCCCCGGCCGGTTGTTAGAACATCTGGCCCTGGGTAATGTGATCTTAAGTGACGTGGAATTTGTGGTGCTGGACGAAGCCGACCGCATGCTGGATATGGGCTTTAGCACCGATGTGCTGAAGTTGCTGCAAATGACAGCCGCTAAACGCCAGACTTTGCTGTTTTCTGCTACTACCTCACCTGCGGTAAATGAGCTGTCGCACAAAATTTTAAATAATCATCAGCAAATCCGTGTGGCTAAAACCAATAGTGCAGCCGATACGGTAAACCATGTGGTGTATCCGGTAGAAGAAAACCGCAAAATTGAATTATTTGAGCAGCTGCTGGCAGAACACAACTGGTTTCAGGTGTTGGTATTTACCAGCACCAAAGAGCAGGCCGACCAACTGTTAGCCGGCTTGCAACAGCGCAAAATTGACGCCGCAGTATGCCATGGCGATAAAAGCCAGGGCGCGCGCCGCCGTGCTATTGCTGATTTTAAATCGGCTAAGTTACAGGTGTTAATTGCTACTGAAGTAGCCGCCCGTGGTTTGGATATTCAGGGGCTGGATTATGTTATTAACTTTAACCTGCCTTATTTACCGGAAGACTACGTGCACCGTATCGGCCGCACCGGCCGGGCAGGCGCAGCTGGCACGGCTATTTCTTTTGTCAGCCGTGAAGAAGAGCAAAGCTTAGAGCGTATTCAAAAGCTGATGGGTAGCGCTATTAAGCGTATCGTTAAGCCGGGCTTTGAAGTAAGTAACCGTGGTTCACTGCTAAAAAGTATCTCACGTAAGGTACTAACCGGGCGTTCTAACAAAGCAACCGAAACCGTGATAGAGCTGGAAAAGTCCCACAAGGCCAAGCCTAAAGCTAAGCCACAGCGCGCTAAGTAGCTTAGTCAGGCCATGTTCATAGTTTTGTGCCACGCTTAATGGTGTTTAACGGTATTAAAACTCACATCTTTAAGGAGTAAGTTATGAATACGTCAGTAAAACCGGTTATTGCGTTGGGCTTAATCTGTGTATTGGCCGCTGGCCTGGCGGGTTGCGAAAAAAATGTTATTAATGAAAAAACCGGCGTGCCGGAAAACAATGTGGTAGTTAAAGAAGGCCTGGCGGACGATGCCAATGTGTCCAGTGCGGTAATGGCGGCGCTGCAGCGTGAAGAGCAGCTTAAGCCATTTAACTTTCATATTGAAACCCGTAAAGGCGATGTGACGCTGGTGGGTGAAGTAAATACGCCAGAGCAACGTATGCTGGCCGAGCAGATCACGTTAGCCACGGCGGGCGCGCATACGGTGCAAAATAAAATAAGTGTAAAAAATAACTAGCCTGATAGCCGTGTTTCTGGCTGATGTGGTGGTGTTTTAAGCGTGAATTTATTTTTGCCGCTTTTGTTTAGCGCTGTTTTTCTATAGGTTAGCCTTACTTAGCAGAGTAATGGAATTAACACCTATGAAATTAAGCGGTTATTGCAATGCCATATGCAGTATCACCATGCTGTTCGGCAGTATTACGCTGCTGCCGGGCATTGCTCAGGCACAGAACGTTAGCCCTGCACAGATTGAGCGTTCGCTGTCGCTGCGCGATAACTGGATTAACCTTACCCGCAATCTGATGCTGGAACCGCAATGGGCCGCCACTGGCCACAGCTTTCACTACAAGTTAAGCGTGGAAGGCGGTTTTATGTTCTACCGCGATACGGTAACGGCGGCAAAACCTGAAGCTGCTTTTGATCATCAGCTAATAAGCCAAGCATTAACTGCTGCTACAGGGCAGCCGTTTAATGCGCTGCAACTGCCGTTTGATAGTTTCCGCTACAGCGATAATGGCCAGCAGATCCAGTTTTATTATGATGACCAAAGTTGGCAGTGTGCGCTTAACGGCACAGCATGTGAAAGCTTAACCCGGCAAAATCAGCCTAAAGCCTTTGGTGTGGTAAGAGATTTACGCACGCCAGCGCACAATCCGGCACGTAAATCGCCCGATGCAGCTTATCAGGCGCAGGTAATAGCGCATAATCTGGTGGTTACGGCAGCAGATGGCACGGTTAAGTACCAAAGCCAGGACGGCACTGCAGCGCAGTTTTACGATGCTGAATCTATCCGCTGGGCGCCCGATAGCTCGGCTTTGTTGGTAATGAAAGTAAAACCCGGTACCGCACGCTTTGTTAGCCGTGTTTTATCATCGCCGCAAGATCAGCTGGAACCCAAAACCCTGACTCAGCTTTACCCCAAACCCGGTGATGCAGTAGACATTGACCAGCCGGTACTGCTACAGCTAAAAACCGCGAAGGCAACCCAGATAGACAACCAGCTGTTCAGCCAGCCTTATATGCTGGACAACGTGCAATGGCAGGCCGACAGCAGCCGTTTTACCTTTCGTTATACCGAGCGCGGCCACCAGTTGGCGCGTATTATTGCCGTAGATGCCAAAACGGCGCAGCCGAAGGCACTACTGACAGAGCGCAGCAACACCTTTATTGATCAGTGGTCGGCATTTTATCAGCCGCTGCAAACGCCGGAGCAGGGTTTTATCTGGCTGTCAGAGCAGGACGGTTGGGCGCATTTGTACTGGTATAACAAAGACGGCAAGTTAAACAACCAAATCACTAAAGGCGGCTGGCGTGTACGCGAGGTGCTGCATATCGATGAGCAGGCGCAGCAACTGTGGTTTGCTGCCAGTGGCATCAATGCCGGGCAGGATCCTTATTTTGTGCATTATTACCGGATTAACTTCGATGGCAGCGGCCTTACCGCTCTTACCAGCGCTAATGCTAATCATCAGCTGAGCTTTTCGGCTGACCGGCAATATTATATCGATCTGTATTCGCGGGTAGACTTACCCAACGTGGCGGAACTGCGCCGCGCCAGTGATGGCAAATTGCTGCGCACCCTGGCTAAAGCGGATATCAGCCGTTTAACCCAGGCCGGTTTTAAAACGCCACAGCCGTTTGTGGCGAAAGGGCGTGATGGTAAAACCGATATCTGGGGTTTAATCGTTACGCCGCAAAACTTTAACCCTAAGCTGCAATACCCGGTAATTGAAAATATTTACGCCGGGCCGCACGACAGCTTTGTGCCCAAAAGCTTTTGGCCGTTTGGTTTTCATGCCGGCGGCGATAAAGTAATAGGTATGCAGGCGCTGGCCGATTTAGGCTTTGTGGTAGTACAAATTGACGGTATGGGCACCAGCAACCGCTCTAAAGCCTTTCATGATGTGGCCTGGCAAAACCTGGCCGACTCCGGCTTTCCGGACCGGATTTTGTGGCATCAGGCCGCGGCTCAGCAATTCCCCTGGTACAATATGGCCGCAGGCGTGGGCATTTATGGGGCTTCGGCCGGTGGTCAGAGTACGGTAGCAGCGCTGCTGTTTCATCCGGAGGTTTATACCACAGGTGTGGCGTATGCCGGTTGTTATGACAATCGTATGGATAAAATAAGCTGGAATGAACAGTGGATGGGCTACCCGGTAGGGCCGCATTATGCTGCCTCGTCGGTAACAGAACATGCAGCAAAGCTGCAGGGCCAACTGCTGATCATTAACGGCGAGCAGGACAGTAATGTTGATCCGGCCTCTACCATGCAACTGGTTAATGCACTCATTAACGCCGGCAAAGATTTTGATTTACTGCTGGTGCCGGGCGGAGAGCACAGTACCGGGCGCTCCAGCGGCCCAATTCGTTATATACAGCGGCGCCAGTTTGATTTTTTTCTGCGTCATTTACAACAGCAGCCAACACCTGACTGGAATACTTTGGGTTCTGGCCAGGCTGCAAAAGCCGGGATTTAACTATGTTTAAAGTGTCTTTCTCTTTATTAGGCCTGTCAGCAGCGGCACTGAGTGTGATGTCTTGTGCTGTTAGCACCCCACAACAAGCGGTGACGGTAAAACTGCGGGTGCTGGAAACCTCTGATCTGCACGCCAATGTTATGGACTATAACTACTACACCGCCGCCCAAGATCCCAGCATTGGCCTGGCGCGCACAGCTGGCCTGATAGCAGTCGCCCGGCAGGGGGCCGTTAACACCGTGCTGGTGGATAACGGCGATTTAATTCAGGGCAGCCCGATGGGCGATTATGCTGCACACAAAGGCCTGGCTGACGGCGAAGTACACCCGGTGTATCAGGCCATGAATGTACTGCAATACGATGTGGGCAATATTGGCAACCACGAGTTTAATTACGGCCTGGATTTTCTGCAAAAAGCACTGGCCGGTGCCGCTTTTCCGTATATTAATGCCAATGTGTATTGTGCACAGCCGCAGTGCTGGAACGGCATAAAACAGGGCGAGCATTTATTTACACCTTACCTTATCAAAGACACTGTGGTAACAGATACCGCAGGTAATCAACACAGTATAAAAATTGGTTATATTGGCTTTGTACCGCCGCAGATTATGCTGTGGGATAAACAACATTTAACCGGCAAAGTACGTGCGGCCGGTATTGTGGAAACGGCAATAAAACTGGTGCCGCAAATGAAAGCGCAGGGTGCCGATCTGGTTATTGCTATCCCGCACTCTGGTATTGGCTCCAGCGAAAACCCGGGTGATGCGAATGCGGAAAACGCAGTGTATGCCATTACCCGGGTGCCGGATATTGATGCGGTGCTGTTTGGCCACAGCCATTCTGTTTTTCCGTCATCCCGTTACAGTGACTTGCCGGGGGCGGATATTGAAAAAGGCCTGCTTAACGGCGTTGCCGCCGTAATGCCGGGGCGTTGGGGCGACAATATGGGCCAGGTAGATTTTACTCTTAGCCTGCAACATGGCAAATGGCAGGTAACTGATGCCACTGCCAAAGCCATAGCGATTTATGACGGGGTGAAAAAAGCACCGCTGGTGGTGGCCGATAAACGTATTCACACCGCAGTGCAGCAGGCACACCAGGGCACAATTGACTTTATGCAGCGGCCTATAGGTGTGGCGTCGGCCGATATGTATAGCTTTCTGGCCCAGGTACAGGATGACCCTACAGTGCAAATTGTAGCTAACGCCCAGATAGCCAAAGTTACTGCTATGCTACCGGCAGAGCTGCAGCATATGCCGGTGCTATCGGCAGCATCGCCGTTTAAAGCTGGCGGGCGGCGCAGCTCACCGACAGATGCGCAGCAGTACATTCAGGTGTCGGCCGGTACGTTAAGCTTTCGCAATGCTGCAGACTTATATCTTTACCCCAACACTGTGGTGGCGGTAAAACTCAGCGGTGCTGAATTAAAAGACTGGCTGGAATGCTCGGCCAACCAGTTTAACCGCATTGATGTGACCAGCAGTGCACCACAACAGCTGATTAACTATGAACACCCGACCTACAATTTTGATGTAATCGATGGCGTAAACTATCAGATAGATGTGACCCAGCCAGCTAAATTTGGCCGCGACTGTGAGCTGCTAAACGCAACTGCCTCGCGTATTGTTAACCTGAGTTATACCGACAACAGCGGCAAAGTATTTAGCGGTAAAGCATTGGCCGAAAAGCAGTTTATAGTGGCAACCAATAATTACCGCGCTTTTGGTGGCCGTTTTGCCGGTACCGGCAGCGAGCATGTAGTAATGGAGTTGCCCGACAGCAACCGTGAAGCGCTGGTAAGTTATATCGGGCAGCAATCCGGCTACGATGCGGCCAGCGGGCAATACAGCGGCCAGGTAAACCCGGCGGCCGACAATAACTGGCGTTTGCTGCCTGTTGCCGGCAGCGCGGTGCTGGATATCCGCTTTAGCACGCAAGACAGCAAAACAGCAGAAGACTTTGTCCGCCGCTATAAGCAGTGGCCCATGACCAAGCTGGGCACCGACGAGCTGGGGTTTGCCCAGTACCGTATTGAGCTGCAGTAGATACGACCAGAGCGCAATAGTAGAAAAGAGTGAAAGAGTATGTTGAAAATTGCTGCAAGCAACAGGCTGAGTTTTACCCTGCTGTCTGAACAGGATGCCGGGTTGCTGTTTGAAGTAGATCAGGATCAGGAAGTTATGCGCTACCTCAACGGTGGCAAGCTTACAACAATGCAAACCATTGTTGATATATTTATACCGCGGATGATGCAGTACCGCAGCCCGGCGCAAGGCTATGGTATCTGGCAGGTGCGGCGGTTAGAAGATAACGCTTATATCGGCTGGGTATTAATACGGCCGATGGGTTTTAATACCGCCACGCCAAGCCGCGATGACGTTGAACTTGGCTGGCGTTTTAAGCGGCCATACTGGGGGCAGGGTTATGCCAGCGAAGCCGCCCGGGCTGTGGCCGATGCGGTGCTGGCAAACAATAGCAATGTCCGGTTTTTGTCGGCTATTGCCGTGCCGGATAACGCCGGCTCAATTGGCGTTATGCGTAAATTGGGTATGCAGTTTGTAAAACGCTATCTGCACCGCGATGCGCTGGGGGATGTAGATGCTGTGTTGTACCGCATGGATGTTCCTCAAGTTGAAACTCAATAAACTCTTGGCCTGGTTTGGTGCGCTAAGCTGTTTATTGGCTCTGCAGCTAAGTGCTGACACAGTTTATCTGGTGCGCCATGCCGAAAAGCAAGACGACAGTAAAGATCCGCCTTTGTCAGAATGCGGCCGGGCCAGAGCACAAGCACTGGCTGATTACTTTGCCAACATTCCCCTGGCCGCCGTGTATGCCACACCGTATCAGCGCACCCGGCAAACGGCTGCAGCCGTTGCCGAGCACAAACAACTACCGGTAAATAATTATGATCCGCGCCAGCCAGAGCAGTTACAGCAGCTGTTACTGAAACATACACAACCAGTGCTGGTAGTAGGGCATAGTAACACCGTGCCACAGCTGGTATCGCTACTTAGCGGTATCGACATGGCAGCATTAACAGAGCAGGAGTACAGCTTACTCTACCAACTACAACTGGGCGAGCAGAGCAGTGTAACGCTTAAGCGGCAAGCCTTTATCTGCCAGCAAGCCAGCGGCTCCTGACAATAGCCAACGGGTTTCATATCTGGAACATTAGCTAATTAACCGGCGATGGTACTGGTGTTAGCGGCATGCTTTAGGCCAGCATAAGGCATTACTCCGCTAATTTTGGTACTGAATATGCTAAAACTTGATCGCGTGCGCGCTGCGTTAGTTATTGCGGCCATTGTGATAATTACTCCGGCGCTGGCGCAAAACCCGCTGGACTTTGGTTTGCTGCTTGATAACAAACCCATTCGCACTGCAGATCCGTCGGCTCATGTCTGGCAGGATGGCCGGCTCTATCTTTACACTTCGCATGATGAAGAATGCCAGGCAGATTTTCATATGAAAGACTGGCATGTGTTTTCTACCGACAACCTGACCGACTGGACAGCCCACGGCGCGGTATTGTCGGTGGACGATCTGGCCTGGGCCGATGACTATGCCTGGGCACCGGATGCTGCTTACAAAAACGGTAAATACTACTTAGTGTTTCCGGCAGGTACCGGAGTGAAAGACAGAGCAAACCCGAAAAACAGCACTAAGTGGATGGGCATAGGTGTGGCAGAGAGCGATTCGCCCGCCGGGCCTTTTAAAGACGTGATAGGCGCACCGCTATGGCGAACGCCTTATGCCAATGATCCGGCGTTATTTATTGACGATGACGGCACGGCCTATCTGTATTTCCATGGTATTGATTTTGACTACCGCGTGGTAAAAATGCGTGACGATATGCGTGGCATTGACGGCGATTTTATTAAAATGGATATGGGCGGGTACGAACCGAAAATGGAAGGCCCCTGGGTATTTAAGCGTAATGGCCTGTACTACTTTACCATGCCGGAAAATAACCGTGTGCTAACGTACTATACGGCAACCAGCCCGGTTGGCCCCTGGACGTACCGCGGCGAGTTTATGGCGCAGGAGCACCAGAGCAACAATCATCATTCTATCGTGCAGTATAACGGCCAGTGGCTACTGTTTTACCATCGCTGGCTCGACACCCCTGAAGCTGGTTGCAATAAACGCCAGCGCCATGTCGCTGCAGAATATCTGCAGTTTAACGCCGACGGTACTATTAAACCGGTACAAAGAACGGATACAGGTGTGGGCAAACCCACAAGCCGTTAATACGGCTTAGCTGCCAGCGCTTAGTTTTTCGCTGGCAGGGTTAACTTATAAGCACTAACTGAATTACCGAAAAAAGTCGGTACGTACAGGGTGTTAGTTTTGGCATCCCAGCCGATATCGGCGGTATTGAGTTTTTGCTGCTGCGTGTCGAGTATAGCTTCCATCCTGCCATCGGCGTATACGTAATAGATAATACCGGCCCAGCAGCTGACAATAAAATCACCGTTACCTACCGGCTCCAAGCCGTCGGCGCGTTGTGAGAAGCCTTTGGCTATTTGCGTTATTTCGCCGTTTTTATCCGCTTTTAGCAATAAGTCTGCCGCAGCTATGTACAAGTCGCTGCCGATACTCTTTAAACCGTTAGCGGCAATAATATCTTCCAGCCAGATACTGATGCTGCCCTCGGCATATTTATACACACGGTTTTTGCGTGTATCAGAGATATACACCACGCCGTGCTCATCTACTGTTACGTCATTTAAAAATACCGCATCCGGCGCGGGAATTTTTGCCGTAACCTTAGCGGTGGCAATATCAATAATCACCAGTTCGGTTAAGTCTGCTACATAAAGTTTGCCCTGGTATTGTGCCAAACCTTTGGGGGCATTTAAACCGCGCAGCCAGTTATGCTCGCGCATGCTGCCATCGGTATTTAGCAGTGCTACACCACCTTCGCCATCGGCCGCATTACCCTCGCCATCAATTTCAGACACAAATAAAAACTTATCATTTTGCTGCTGATGCACCAGCACCGACTCTGGCACGCGCAAGCCTTCAGTTTGCCAGAGTAATTCTAATTGCGGTTTTGCGCTAAGGGGGAGGGACAAAGTCAGTAAAAGTGATAAATATTTTTTCATCTGTATTAACTCCGGGCGGCATTAGTAAAGTCGCCAGCATAGCGTGCAGGGCGGCACAATGCGAACCGCAGCCGCTATCGGCAAAGTTAACAGCTGCAGTTTTCCATATTTGAAACTGTTGTAGTGCCGGTAAGGTGGCCTACTACGCGGGGAAACAGCGTTTTACACAGGCAAATAAGGCGTTGCCGGAGGTGTTGTCCCATGGTGATATTTTGTCGTAGTCGTGCGCTAATATATGCACCTCAAAGTAAGGCAACAGCAGCGCTTGCAGTTCGGCAAAGTTGATGGCCACCATAGGGTGCTCATCCTGCCATAGCTGAGTATTGCCGGCACTGGTTTTGGCAATGCGCAGCTTAAGCGCTTGTTGCTCACCGCTACCGCTGTAGTGCCACAGCGATTCAAACTCAAAGTGGCTGTTGTCGTGTGTGGTACTGTGACGCACGGCGCTGTGGTTGCAAATTTTGTCTTTGTCTACCGCATTAAAGCAGAACACTCCGCCTGCGTTCAGTGCTGCATAAACACTGGCAATACACCGTTTTAGCTGATCAATACCGGCACTGTAATGAATGGAATATAAAAAGCAGCTGATAAGGTCAACCGGCTTATCCAGCGTAAAACTGCACATATTTTGCAGCATAAAATGAGCTTGCGGGCAGCGCGCCTTTGCTAAATCCAGCATGGGTTGGTTTAAATCCAGCCCGATGCTGTGGTAGCCGTAATTAATAAAGTGGCGGATATGCGGGCCGGTGCCACAGGCTAAATCGAGATGGGCTTTGCCACCATTACCCAGCAACTGGTGCAGCCGGTGTACGGTATTACTTTGCGCCGGGTAGTTGATGTCGCAACACATTAAATCATAGTAGCCGGATAAATCGGTGTATAACGCATTGGACGACATCATCGCTGTTTACTGCCCACGCAAACTAAGGTGGCGCATTTTATAGCAGTTAAACCTTTTTGCGAAGCAGGATTATCAGACTGCGGCGGTTACTGCGCTGTAGCTGAGACGTGCTCAAACCGCTGCTGTAAATAAGCGATAATATCAGCTGACTCATATAGCCATTGTACCTCGCCAGTGACGGTTTCAATGCGCAGGCAGGGCACTTTAATTTTGCCACCGCCGTTTTCCAGCTCGCTACGGTATTGCGGGTTATGCTGCGCATCGCGCTTGCTGATATTAAGCCCCAGCCGCGCCATTTCTTTACGTACCTTAATGCAAAACGGGCAGGCGCTGAACTGGTACAGTGCCAGTTGGCGGCAGGCGTCATCTACAGCTGCTTGCTCAGCATCGCTGCGCACTATGGCTTTGGGCGTAGTCAGCTTTTCGGTTAACAGCATAAAAGGGGTTAAAATCAGACGGATTAAGCGGAAAAATAAACGCATATACTACTCTGCTGGTTAAAGGGTTTATCGGCCAATACGGCAATAGCGGCATTAGTGTAACATTTTGCCGGTTGTTATGCCTGTGCTGCGGCTAGCTGTAACAGCATAACCGCAGCATAGCGCAAATCAGCGGTGGTAAGCGCCTTCGCGCTCTGGTTGATACAGCACTTCGTCTACTGTGATCGTTGACATATCGCCACCGGGCAGTGGCCAGTTAATACTATCGCCTACGCGCAGGCCCAGCAAAGCACTGCCTACCGGCGCCAGTATTGAAATGGTACTGCTCTGGGCGGCATCTTTTGGGTATACCAGCGTTAAACAGCTGCTTTTACCATCAGCAAAGCTAAAACGTACAGTAGAATTCATGCTTACCACATTGTCAGGTAATTGTTGTGGCGCTACTACATTGGCTCGTTCCAGCTCCTGACGCAGCGTGTTGCTGGCAATACTCTCTGCAGGCAGGCCGTTAAGCAACTGATCCAGCCGGTCAAAGTCGGTGGTAGACACTGTGATATCGGGTGTTTTCATTAAGATCTCCTGGGTTGTCGGTGTGTTACGTTTAGTACTGTCAGCACGCGAAAATGCAGGCGCTGGCGCAGTACGGTAAGCTCAATACTGGCCTCGGGGGCCTTGCCAATCAGCGCAGCCCCTAACGGCGAGACAATAGAAATACAGCCCCGGCGATAACTGGCTTGTGCCGGATAAACCACTTGCAACCAGCCTCGTTCGTTGGTGTCGGTATTGTGCAGCTCCACTGAACTGCCAGGCCGGATACAACTGGCATTATTGCTAAGCCGGTGCCGGGCCGTATCGTCGGCAATAAAATGCATAATGTTTGCCAGTTGCAACACACTAAGTGGTAACAGTTGCTGGCAGGCCAGTGCTGCAATAGCACGGCTAACGACGCCATAAGGCCGTTTGGGATAACAGAAAAACATCGAAGCTCCGGTTCAGAGAAACGAAAATGACATCAAGGGTTTAAGCAGAAAAAGTGTTCAGCCGGCTTTGCGCAGGGCAAAACCGGCCCAGGAATGGAAGGCGATAGCAATATTGTAAGGGCGTAGCACGCATGGCGTGCAGGCAGTAAAACATTCAGGGCTTTGCATGGCGATACCATAGTGGATTTGGGGCTAAAGTTCAATCAGGTATCTCACTACTTTAAGTAAACAGCTAACAGAATAATTGAAAATAAGTAAGTAGTTTATTTTGCTTATTGTTAAATAAAAGTGTTTATTGGGTTGGGTGAAGCTATTAAAGTATGCGCCAGTATTTAACATTAAATAACGGGGTGTAAATGTTGCGCATGTTATCGCTTTCCGTCGCAGTTATTGCGGCGTTAATATCAACCGGTTGTGTCAGCACTTCAAACAACACTGCAGCAGGTTCTGCGGCGGTAAATGCGGAAACGGCCAGGTCACAAACATTGTTTGCAGCCCGGTTGCAACCTGTGGCGGGTATAACAACGGCAGAGCTGGCTGACAATGCTATTAAAGTGTCTTTCCCCGGTATTACGGCGTTTTCGCACGACGGCGCCAGTATCAGGAATGAATTACAGCGTCAGTTAAGCGCAGTAGTAGAATCGTTAAAAGGCATAACTTATCAACATGTAACCGTGCTTGGGCACACCGATAGCTCCGGCCAGTTGGCTTATAACAACAAACTATCACAACAACGGGCAGAGCAGGTTATGGCTTTTATGCAGCAGCAGGGTTTAGCGGCTGAGCAACTGCTAGCTGAAGGCCGTGGGCCATCAGAGCCGATAGCGGATAACAAAACGGCGCAGGGCAGAGTAGCCAACCGTCGGGTGGAGCTGGTAGTGGCGTTCTAATCGTTACTTTTAAGTATAAACAACAACGGCTGCCTGCGGGTGGCCGTTGTTGTTTATGTTGGCTGCTGATTACGTTGTTGGTGGCGTAACACCGGCCAGCTGTTTGCAGACTATGCTTTTGCATTGCCTGTGGCGATGGGATCAGTTAGGGTTAAACACTATTAACGAAACGGAATAATCAATGCTGTCCAGTTTTGCTGTATTAACTGCCATCTTGTTGTTACTTACCCTGTTACCTCTTAGCCGCATTAAACACTGGTTAGTACGTGGGCTGGATTTCCCCCGTCTGCAGCTGGCGGTGCTCAGTGGCCTGTTATTGGTTATGCAACTGGCCATGCTTGATGTAACGCAGGGAGCCAGCCAGGTGTTGATATTACTGAATCTGGGCTGTCTTGCTGTACAGGCCTGGTGGATTTGGCCGTATACCCGCTTACACCGCACAGAAGTACCGTTAACCAAAGCTGCCAGCGCCAACAGGCAAACAGTGTCAATAATTACGGCTAATGTATTGATGACAAACCGTAATGCGCCAGCCCTTATTGAGCTGGTACAGCAACATAAACCTGATGTACTGGTAACGCTGGAGTCTGATCTGTGGTGGCAGCAGCAACTGGATACGCTAAGCATTGATTACCCGCACAGCATCAAGTGTCCGCTGGACAACTTATATGGCATGCATGTGTATTCACGTTTACCGCTGCACAATGGCGCAGTACAGTTTTTAGTTGAGCCGGATGTGCCTTCTATTCATGCCGAGGTAGAGCTAAGCCGCGGCCTGCGGGTAGTGATGCATTTTGTTCATCCGGCGCCGCCAAGCCCAACCGAAAATGAAAGTTCTTCTGAGCGCGATGCAGAGCTGCTGGTACTGGCCGTTAGTGTGGCGCAGTGTAAGCAACCGCTGATTGTTACCGGTGATCTGAATGACGTTGCCTGGTCAGAAACAACTCGTTTATTTCGCAAAGTAAGTGGTTTAGTCGATCCACGTATCGGGCGGGGCATGTTTAATAGTTTTCATGCCGCTTACCCTTTTGTTCGCTGGCCATTGGATCACCTGTTTCACAGCCGGCACTTTAGTTTACAGCAAATAAAGCGTTTACCTAATATAGGTTCAGACCACTTTCCGCTGTTAATCACCTTATCTTTGGAAGAAGAAACCACCGGTGAGCAAACCGTAACGCTTGAACCGGACGATATGCAGCTGGTTAAAAGTGATTTAGCTGAGCAGGCAGTATTACCAGAGCAAGTGCACCGGCCGGAGCGTTCTGCCGGTGCACCAGTGGCTTAGTTAGTTAACATCCAGCCGTTTTCTGTCATGCGTAAAGTCAGGGTTTGTTGTTTTACCTGATATTTGTCTCCGGCTTTAAAATCGCCGTATTGCAGCTTTAACATACCGGCAGACATGCCGGTTACCATTTTTTCCAGTGGGTTGCCGGGCTGTTCGGTTTGCTCGTTCATAAAAGCAGCAAAAGACTTTTTAAACGCAATATTGTAAGCCACCTCTGCGGTGTAGTGCTTATCACTGTCCGACCAGCCATTAAGCTTCTTTACGTCGTTAATATCCATTAAGCCAGCATATCTGGCATCATACTGCTGTTGTAGCAGTTGTTTCAGTTTAGTCTCGCCCGGGGTGTCAGAGCAGGCAGTTAATGCAACAGCCAACAGGATGGCGGTCAGGCTACTGATAATTTTCATAATCACTCTTTAAGCTAAAAATAACTGTGGCGATTATGATACAAAACGCCGCACTGCGGCTAGTGGCCGCCCGTTATATTCGCCGCGGCCTTGTGCCAGCCACGTATTAATCGTCCATAAAGCGCTCAGTTGTAACGTTGTTACGGTAGATAGTGGTAAAAGTGTTGCTGTCGATCTTTGTCCACTTATCACTGACATTATCCAGTGGCTCTGATACCACTATAGTACTGCCAGACGGAATTCGTGGTTTGGAGTCGTCAAATTCTGCCAGGCAGCTGGCGTCTGTTGACACAAACTGCGTCATGGGCGCCTCGTTATGTGAGTATCGCAGCGTATAAAGCTTATGGCCGTCAGAGATAGCACAGGACAGGTTTAGTACCCCTTTTTTATCAATCTGATTTAACGTTTGCAGTACTTCTGCCACCATTTTTTGCATCGCTGCTTTGGGGTTTTCCACTAAGCCATAAGTGAGTGCCAGCAAAAAGAATGTTTCACTGTCTGTAGTGCCCTGTAAGTGCGGGTACAACTTTGGCGCAATTTTCAGTTGCAGCTGGCGGCGCAACTTAGGAAAGTGGCTGACATGGCCATTGTGCTGAAACAACCAGTTTTTATAACTAAATGGATGGCAATTGCTACGCTGGATATCTCCTGTGGTGGTGGCTCTGATATGTGCCATAAAGGTATGAGATTTAACCTGATGACATAAATTATTCAAGTTGGTATTGTGCCAGGCGGGTAAATCATCTTTAAACAGGCCCGGGCTGGCGCGTTTGTCATACCAGCCAATACCAAAGCCGTCACCATTCGTGCTTAGTCGCTGGCCGCTGTTAGTGTAATTCATCTGGCTATGCCGGCTTTGTACTACCAGCGAATGGTCGGGTTTGGTAACCAGAGTATCCAGATAGATTGGTTTACCGGTATAGGCTATCCATCGGCACATAAGATACCTCGCGGAGATTCCAGTACCCGGGCGCTGCTAAAGCGCTGTTCATAAAAACCATGTACCTGCGACACGGCAAAATCAATAATGGCATCAGCAATGTTAATGCCGGTTATCTTCTCAATGCCCTGCTCACCGGTAAAGTCGGGTGATACATTAATTTCCAGTAACAACGGCCCCTGGTTAGAGCGAACAAAATCCACGCCGGAGACATTGATACCAATAGATGCCGTGGCAGATAACACCATCTGCTCTTCGGCTGCGGTTAGCTTATAAGGTTCAGAGCAGCCACCCAGCGCAACATTTGATCTGAAATCGCCATCCTGTGAGCGGCGGCACATGCTGGCTACTACTTTACCGCCAACGACAAAAGCTCTGATATCAGTGCCGGCAGCTTCTGCGACAAAGCGCTGAATAATGTAGGACGCGCCTAACTGGCTGAACGTTCTGACGATGTTATCCATCTCTTTTAAGCTGTTTACCAGAAAAATACCGGTGCCTTCGGTGCTTTCAATCAGCTTAATAATCATCGGCATACCGATAACTTTAGCCAATTGGCGAAAACCATGTGGCGTGTAGGCAATGCCGGTTGCGGGGAAGGGCAAGCCCCTGGCCAGCAGGTACTGCAAACACTTTAATTTGTCGCGGCCCAGCCGCAGCGCAGCAGGTGATTCGCTAACGTAAGTGCGGCCGCAAATAAATTGCTGTAATACGTTAGTGCCGTAATCCGTAAAGTTAACATTTAAGCGCGGGATAATAGCGTCGAAGGTTTTGGTAATGTCTTTGTCGCGCCAGCAAATAGTGGGTTTGTCGGTATCCAGCACCATACTGATGTCACGGATATTATATAACTCAGCAGTATGGCCTTTGGCCCGTGCCGCTTCCAGCAGCCGATGATCATCTTTCTCCTGATCGGTCGATAAAATACAAATATTCACGTCAACTAAACCTCGGCAATTGTTGATTAAAAGTTAAGTGTAGCACAAGAAAATTGGTGTATTGCCCGGTAAGGGCCGCCAATTAAGGCTACACTTAAAAAGTCTGCATTAGGTTGGCTTAAGGTCAAAGCCTGATGATGTTGTCAGATATGCTGAAATTCAGGGCAGTTTGGGCTGGTTTTACCCGCTGCCGTAAGCAATTAATGCAGAGGATAAGTATGTGTGGAATAGCAGGAGAAATTAGTTTTCAGGGTAAGGCATCAACGCATTATGTTGATGCGATGTTAGATGTGTTGGCAGTGCGTGGGCCAGATGGCAGGGGCCTGGCAGCACAGGGGAATGTTTGTTTTGGCCACCAGCGGCTTAAAGTTATTGATTTAACTGCGGCCGGGGCACAGCCAATGCATGATGCCGCGCTTGGGTTAACCATAGTGTTTAATGGTTGTATTTATAATTACAAAGCCCTGCGCCACGAGTTGGAGCAATTGGGGCATCAGTTTTTTTCTACCAGTGATACCGAAGTTATTTTAAAAGCCTACGCCCAGTGGCAAGAGCACTGTATGGCGCGGTTTAATGGTATGTTTGCTTTTGCCATCTGGCACCGCGACAGCAACAGTACCTTCTTTGCCCGCGATAGGCTGGGTATTAAGCCGTTGTATTATCACCATAACGGTAACGGGTTTTGGTTTTCATCTACCTTACCATCATTACTAAAGTGTGCAGAAGTACCCAGCAAACTTAACCCGCGGGGTGTACATCAATATATGTCATTCCGGGCCATTATTGGCGCAGATACCTTGTTTAGCGATGTGCATAAGTTGCAGCCCGGCCATTGGATGAAGGTGAGTGCCTCAGGCGACATTCAGCAGGGCCGTTACTGGCAACTGCATAGCGACGTTGATGACAGTAACCGCCGCAGCGAACAGGATTGGCAGCAAGCGTTAAAAGAAGCGCTGTTTGCCAGTGCCAGGCGCCGGCTGGAAGCCGATGTGCCGGTGGGCGTGCTGTTATCTGGCGGGCTGGACTCATCGTTACTGGTTGGTATGCTTAGCGAGCTGGGGCAAAAGCAGCTGTATACCTTTTCTATTGGTTTTGACAATGTGGCAGAAGAAGAGGGCAATGAGTTTAAATACTCTGACCTTATTGCCAGCCACTACGATACCCGGCACCACAAAATTTATGCCAGACATAACACCTTGCTTAAGCATTTGCGGCCCTGTATTGAGGCGATGTCAGAGCCGATGGTAAGCCATGATGTGATTGGTTTTTATTTGCTGGCCCAAGCGGTAAGCCAGCATGTTAAGGTGGTGCAAAGCGGGCAGGGCGCTGATGAGGTATTTGCCGGTTATCACTGGTATCCGCCAATGACAAACACCACTGACAGCAATGCGGCGCAGTGCTACGCCGATGCGTATTTTTCCTGGGATGAAGCGCACTTAGCACAAGTGCTGGCGCCTGAATATTGCCGGCGAAACTATTCACTAAGCTATATTCAGCAGTATTTTGCCAGCTGTGATGACCAGTTGCCGGTAGATAAGGCGTTGCATCTGGATACCGCCGCTATGCTGGTAGATGATCCGTTAAAACGGGTAGATAACATGACCATGGCATTTGGCCTGGAAGCGCGGGTGCCATTTTTGGATCACGAATTAGTAGAGCTGGCGTTTCAGATGCCGCACCAACTGAAATTACGTGACGGTGGTAAGTATTTGTTAAAGCAGGTAGCCAGAGAGATTATTCCGGCCGCGGTGATTGACCGGCCCAAAGGCTATTTCCCGGTGCCGGCACTGCGCCAAATGCAAGGTGAATATCTGCAACTGGCTAAAGAAGTATTTAGCCAGCCGGTGGCACGCCAGCGGCAATTGTTTAATATGGATTACATTGACACCATGCTGGCCCGGCCCGAACAATTCAGTGGACGCTTTGGTTCAAAATTGTGGCAGGTCACGCTATTAGAAATGTGGTTGCAACAGCATAATATTCAGTAGCCCAACAGCAAAGTCCCGCTAACGTTAACCGCCAGCGGGGCTTTTTAAAGGCAGTTAAATTACAACCTTAATGGCTGGTTGCCTTTTTCAGAGAGCGCATTTCATCATGGCATTCCTGCATGGTTGCCATAGATTGCAACAACGCCGCTTCAAATTGCGGGGGCTGATTCTCTTTCAACGCAGCTCGGATTTCTTCGAGGGTTTTATCCTCAACTTCTTCCAGCTGGCTGATATAGGTATGATCTTTGTCAGACGACATAGCACCAATTACTTTGGTATACACTTTACGCGCTTCAACTGAAAAGGCAGAACCTTCTTCGCGCTTACCATCTTCCTGCACGGCAAATGGCTGTAAACGCTCTTTTACCATGCGGCGCGCATTTAACATGCGATCAAAAAACTGAGCCAGATGCTGATCTTTAACTTTTTCCTTAGCGTCGCTGTAAAACTCAATGCCGCTGTTGAGCACCTGAATAATATCGGAAACATGCTTCATTTCTGGGGTATTTAACTGTGCCATAGTTAGGTTCTCCTTAATTAAGTGAAAAACTTCAGCGGTAACCCGTATTGGTCAACCGGTGGTGAACATGTCCAGGCAGCAGGACAATAGTACCGGTGCAGTATGTGGGCCAGGCTGAGAAATAAGCCCAAGAGAACAAAGGAATTCTATTTAGTTAATTGATTAGTATGGCTTTATTTTATGCCCCACTGAGCGCAGGAAAGCTGGCTGTTAAGGCCTGGCCAAAACAAGCAACAGCATTAATTTCATATTTTAATTAACAAATAGGTAATTTTTACCTCCAAGTTGCCTGCGCTTTGCTATTGGGCTAAGGTGCCGCACAGGTTACAACAGCCGGTGGTTATAAGATTAAAGAGGTCGTTATGCAATATTCCGTTTTGGGCAGCAGCAAGCTTAAGATATCAAGAGTGTGTTTAGGCAGTATGACCTGGGGTTGTCAGAACAACCAAGCCGATGCTGATGCCCAGCTTAACTACGCGCTGGCACAGGGCGTTAATTTTATTGATACCGCTGAAATGTACGCCATTCCGCCTACGGCCGATACCTATGGCAGCACAGAGCGTATTATAGGTGACTGGCTTAGCCGTAACCACAGCAAACGCAGCGATATTGTGCTGGCAAGTAAAATGGCAGGTAATGGCCTGATGCACGTGCGCGGTGGCGGCGATATGACACCGGCTACCTTGTTGCAAGCGGTAGATGCCTCACTGCAACGCTTACAAACCGACTATCTCGACTTATATCAATTGCACTGGCCTAACCGGGTGTCGCCGCATTTTGGTAAGCACCGGGTTGGCCGTATTGGGTTTTCTGCCGTTAACGGCGAGCAACAAACTGAACAGATGCTGGGTTTGCTGCATGCGCTGGATAACTGTGTAAAGGCCGGTAAAATCCGCTTTTGTGGGCTGTCAAACGAAACACCCTGGGGTATCAGCCAATACCTTAGCCTCAGCGCAGAGAACAATTTACCCCGCATGGTATCTATTCAGAATGAATTCAGCCCGTTGCATACCAAAGACTGGCCCTATTTAATTGAGCAGTGTGTACATGAAAACATCGCCTATTTACCCTGGTCGCCGTTGGCTGGCGGTGCTTTAAGCGGTAAATATCTTAATGGTGCCCGCCCGCAGGGCACTCGCTGGAGTATGCTGCAGCGCAACGGTTTGTTTCGTGATACGCCACAGTCAAACAGCGCAATTGCGGCTTTTACTGCATTGGCGCACAGCCATAGTATGTCAGCGCCTGCACTGGCACTGGCCTGGATTAACCAGGTAGATGGCGTTAGCTCTACCATTATCGGTGCTACCAGCATGGCCCAGCTGCAGCAGAATATAGCGGCATTTGCACTGCCACTAACCGACGCTGTGTTGGATGATATGGCGTTGTTTTTACAGCAATACCCGGCACCGTTTTAGCATTGAAACCGCACCGGCTGTTGTTTGGGGCAGGTGCTCAGCAAAGCATTTTTATTAAACCGTTAGCGGTATTTGGTACCCAGCACTGCTACTAACAAGGGAGGGAGCAGTAGCAATACAGGCGAAACATATATGAAGCCGGACTGCGGCAAATGTCGCCGCTAAACAGCAACCTGGCGCTTGGCGGTGTTCTGCTAATGTTCCGATAGTATATACTGGCCGCCTTTTACATTTACCCGTCGCCGGAGAATTATGACAGGCGTTACCAAGGCTGCGGCGTCTTTAGCTGCAGCACCTGCTGCACTGGCCCTGCCGGTGGTTGGGGCGGTTAGTTTTGTGCATTTGCTAAACGATCTGATCCAGGCGGTATTACCGGCTATTTATCCGATGTTAAAACAGCAGTATCTGCTGAGTTTTGCCCAGATTGGCCTGATCACGCTGATTTTTCAAATCACCGCGTCGCTGTTACAGCCCGCTGTAGGCTTTTATACCGACAAACACCCTAAACCGGGCTTATTGCCGCTTGGCATGGTATTTACGCTGTTGGGTCTGGCTATGCTGAGTATGGTAAACAGCTTTAGCATGTTGCTGCTGGCATCAGCGATGATTGGCCTGGGTTCATCTACCTTTCACCCTGAAGCATCAAGGGTGGCCCGTATGGCCTCCGGTGGCCGTTATGGCCTGGCGCAGGCGGTGTTTCAGGTGGGCGGCAATGCCGGTTCGGCGCTCGGGCCACTGTTAGCGGCACTGATTATTATTCCGCGCGGCCAGGGCAGCATAGGTTGGTTTTGTCTGTTTGCCATTGTCGGCATTATTGTGCTGCAGCGGGTTAGCCGTTGGGTTATTGCCTCACATGCCTCGGCGCACAAGCGCAGCAGCGTAGTTGCAGATAACGGTTTATCGCCACGGCAAACCAAACAGGCGTTGCTGGTATTGGCACTGCTGGTGTTTTCCAAGTATGTGTATATGACTTGCCTGAGTAATTTTTATACCTTTTATCTGATTGAAAAATTTGCCGTGTCGGTTGCCGACTCGCAGTTATTTTTATTTCTGTTTCTGGCCGCTGTAGCAGTGGGCACCGTAATAGGCGGCCCGGTGGGCGACAGAATTGGCCGCAAACCGGTGATCTGGGTATCTATTTTAGGCGCAGCACCGCTAACCTTGTTGTTGCCCTACAGCAATCTGTTTGGTGTAGCGGTACTGACAGTGCTGATAGGCTTGGTAATGTCGTCGGCGTTTTCTGCCATTATCGTGTTTGCACAAGAGCTGGTACCGGGCAATATCGGTATGATCTCAGGTATTTTTTACGGCATGATGTTTGGCTTTAGCGGTATTGCCGCCGCGGTGCTGGGCATCCTGGCCGACGCCACCAGCATTACCTACATTTTTAAGCTTTGTGCCTGGTTGCCGCTATTGGGCATGCTGGCAGTATGGCTGCCGGATATGCGCCGCAGCCAGTGATGCCGTTACTTATGCAACTGTCATTTTGCCTTGCAAGACGGTAACCGGAGTCGTTAAAAAATAACTTGTCAATTTGTAATTATTTGTATAGCTTCAGCGTGTTCAGCTTGAGTTCACACTTTGTTAAGTGCTTCTTCACAGGCTAAGACAATTAAAGGGCAAACTGTACCGAAAGGGCAGGACGCAAAGCTACTGATCTAAAAACTTTTCTATGAAAAGTGCATGATGGCAGTGGTTGCATTCGCTTAGCTATGTATCTTGGATATATTTCAAACAACCTTTGATAAAAAGGATGTTTTCTAAGCAGTTTCCCCTTGAAAACAGGCCATGAATTATTTTGAGGGAAATATGAGACTAATCATTATTGTAACTACCGCTTTGACCTTGGTTGCATGCAGTAGTAAACCATTTATATCTACTGCGGAGCATCAGGATAAGCTTAAACAGCGCTGCATCTCGGCCTTAGCTGACGAGCTGAAGCAAGATAAGGCTGCTAATAACAGATGTGACTACGACGCTATGATGAGTATGTATCTCGCCAAAAGATTATATGAAACTGGCGCAGATTCACACTATGCCCAGTGTAAAACCCTGCATGCTGAGAAAGAGCAGGTTGACGAATGTTTTAAGGCAACGCAGGTAAAATACTACGATAACTGGATGACAATGCCGCCAATGAAGCTCGCTAAGTAACCGAAATGCAATTACGTCAGTACCTTGTCACAAAGGATATATTTTGAACACTATAAATTCGGGTGTCAAAGACGCCTCAGCCTTAACCCGTTGGGTCAGGTATTGTTTGTATGCGCAGATAGTTTTAGCCATCATTGCCATGTTTTCCGGCTGGCTCGAATATCAGCTATTGCAGAATTTTCAGCAGGGTTTTTACAGCTCTAAGCAGGCGGCTGCAGCTGATGCAATAGCCAATGACGCTCGTCAGAGGGTTGTGGGTATCCTATATTTTGTTGTTTTTATTATTTCGGGCTTTCTTATTCTGAAATGGATACACCGGGTTAGTTACAATGCAAAGCAACTGACCAACATAACCATGGAGTTTTCTCCGGGTTGGTCGGTTGGCTGGTTTTTTATCCCGGTGTTTTCTCTGTGGAAGCCTTATCAGGCAATGAGCGAAATATGGCAGGTAAGTGAGTCACCCAAAAATGTTCCTTTAACAGCCAGTTCTCTGATTTTACCTTTATGGTGGTTCTGCTGGTTAGTAAATAATTTTTTTAGTCAATATTTATTCCGGCAGATGAGAAAAATGGACAATATGCCGCTGTCGGAAGTGCTGAACTTAAACCTGCTCGGTCAGGCAGGCGAGATAATTACTATTGCTCTGGCTGCTGTAACATTAATGCTGGTTAATCGGATCTCTCAATTCCAGCAACGGGCGATTACCGCAGCGAAAGATCAGCCTGCCAACGAGCCGCAGCAAGCAGATGCCGTAGTCGGGCTTTAAATGTTGTGTTAACAAGGTATTCCCATGCGGTATGAAAGAGCAGAAATGGAACAAGCGTACACTAAACTTGTTCAGCAAGAAAAACCAATATTCGCTCTTTTGGCAGCTGTTATTGGACTAGTACCGGCAACATTGTTCTTGCTCTTGCTGGTGCAGCATTTCATTCTGAGTCTTATCGTCGCCTGCTTTGTGTTTCCGGCTATCGCCGGGCTGTTTGCCCGGTATGTGGGGCGTTTATATTCCTCCGCTGCCCGAATTCCCGTGATGTTGGTTGTCGGGGTTGCATACATTGCTGTAGGGCTTTTGCTCCAGGCTAAAGTGATTTGGTTTCTGGCTGGGCCAATACCATTTGGAGTGGCATTTGTAACAAGTAAAAAGTCTCTGACAAAACTCGAATGGCAAGCCATCAGTGAGCATTCAATTAAGCCTTTTCAGCTTAAGGAAGCATCTAGCTTGAGAAAAGCCGCGCTGCCTTTGCTCGTGCTTTTTTCTTTGCCTGCTCTGTCATACTTATATTTTATGCTGCCCAATAATGCTTGTTTAAAAAGTATCGAACAGAATAACTACTTATCTGTTACTGAAAAATGCACCTTGGGAAAAGCTGGCTCGATCAGGAATTGGTTGGCAGGTAATGATCTGGCTTCAGGCCACAAGTTCGGAACTTATTACGCGCCAACAAAAGAGGCAATACTTATACGGACCAAAGCAGAATCGGGTGATATACAGTTTCAAATTCTTTGGTGGTCAATCGTTGATGAAGCATATCGGTTTGGATCGGATGCTGAGCAGCTTGCCGGCAACGATAAATACGAAAACGACGCCAGATTTTGGCGGCATAACGCAGCCTTACTTGGCCATCGCCCTGCAGTTGAAAAAGAACTGGCTATCTATTCTTCCCTGGCGCAACACCTTAGAGCTGAAGCGTTTAAACAACAAGCCATAGCGTTCTCAAAACAGCTTGCTGCTGCAAAGATAGACGGGGCGGATGAGCTGCTAGCGGCAGCCAATCACATCGTTACCCAAAGCGATATTGTGCAACGTTATCGCACACAGTTAGCTGATCTTGGATCCTTGTTATTCGATGAGCTGGACAATCTACTGTATGCCGTTGAGAGTGCTGAGTTTCACTACAATATCCATGACTTTAATGAACGCTATGCGAATACCGGGTACTACACCGGTAGTATTCAGGTTGAAATTGATGAAGATAAAGCTCTGGAAATTCTCAAAGTTATGTCTATTAAATTTCAAAATGCTGAGGCGTCTTATAAAGTCTTTAAAAGACTGGTAAGGAGCAATAGCAAACTGGCAATTTCCTTTTTAGAACAAGCAGCCAAGCAGGGCCATATCGAAGCGGCCGCAATTCTTGGCAAAATACTGTATTGCCAAAATAGCAGAATGGAAGGGCTGGCCTGGCTTAAAAAAGCCGCAGACCTGGGTAGCAATGTCGCCCTTGAGCAGCAAAAAGAGATTGGCTTAACCCGAAACCTGAAGGCGTGTAGCTAAGCTGGTGCAAAGCAGCAGGCAGAGCGAAAACCCGACAATAACTATAAAAAACGGCCGCTAGCAGAAATTGCGATTAGCCGCTTATTGGTTTATTAGCTGTACTAGCTCCGATCCCATACTCTCCAGTGGCCAGGCGGCTAAGATCGAAGAGCCGACATTCTGCAGACTAAAATGAGTGAACAGGAAGAAAAATGCAGAATGCTGTCATCAAACAAATGACAGCATCCAACATCATTACAAACTCTGTACCTCACAAATGAATATCAGTGTATACCGACCCCAACTAATCAAAACTTCAGTATCTCTCCATCCGCCGGTACTTTTACGCTGTCAGCAATACCTTTCTCATTTACGAAGACGCGAAGTTCCTCACGTGAAAGCGCAGCATGGTTCACAGCATCCATGTGCACACCGATAATTGCTGCTTTTGGTACCAGTGCATTAACGCGGATTACATCGTCTTTACCCATAATGATTGAGCGTTCAAAACCTTCGAGCTGCGCATAGCCTGTATTAAGGATAACAATTTCCGGTTGATAGTTGTCCAGCGCTTGTTCTACATCGGCATGCCACACTGTGTCACCCACTACATAGGTCGTTTTATAACCCGGAGCCTGAAGTATAACCCCCATGGCATCACCCAAGGCTTCGGCTAACGGTGCGATGGTATACATTTCATTGGTACCGTGCTGGCCGCCGGTTTTCGTTAAGGTAATACCGGCAAAGTCTGCGCTTTGGGCAAGCACACTAACCTGCTTAAACCCTTGCGATCTGATCAGTTCAGCGTCTGCCGCATTCTGAGTAAAGATAGGCAGCTCTTTGGGCAACAGTTGCTGGGCGGCATCATCCCAGTGGTCTAAGTGGGTATGCGTTACAATAATCGCATCTACGCCGGCAATAACATCGGCAACTGTCATGGGCAAATCAATCATCGGATTTCTGATGTGGCTACGATAGGTGCCTTCAAAGCCGGGATAAGCCCCTTTCTCCGCTAACATCGGATCTATCAGGAAGGTGGTATCCGCATAAGTAATTTTTAGCGTGGCATTTCGAATTAGCTGAATTTGTGTTTGCTTGGTTGCTGTGTCGCTGTTTTTTTGCTCAGCCTGCGCTGCTGTAGTTCCGCTGATCAGAACAGCACCAACGACAATGCCGGAAATTAGGTTTCGTAGTTTCATAACTAGGCTCCATATTAATAAGGTTTGGTGAAAACACTGTGCACATGATAGCGGGGGGCTGTTCAGGTAAAAATTGACCTGAATGACAATGTTCGAAAGAATTGGGCCAAAATTTGTTATACTTCCAATCTCAAAGCTTGCGGGGACCGTTATGACAAAGCTAAAAGTCGGTTTGATACTCTATCCGTTATTCAGTCCGTTTCATATCTCCGTGCCTCAGATGATTTTTGGCTCAATATTTCCTGAAGATCTGCTGTTCGATTTATATCTTGTCGCGCCTGATGGTGAAGTGGCCAAAGCTGAGCGAGGGATGCAGGCACAACCAGATGGTGGCCTGGAGTTACTGAACACAATGGATATTATCATTGTACCGGGTTGGCATAAGCTGGACGAGCCGCCTGCAGCTAATCTGATGGAGTCACTCATAGCGGCTTACCAACGAGGGGCTTACCTGGTGGGGCTATGTTACGGCACCTACGCTTTGGCCTATGCAGGGTTGTTAAATGAAAAAAAGGCGTGTACTCACTGGTTAGCCGAACAAGATTTTAACCGCCGATTTCCCGGAGTGCATTTAGACACCAATGCGCTTTATACTGAAGACGACAGGATAATTACCTCGGCAGGCATAGGTGCAGGCTTAGATTGCTGTTTATATATTGTCAGAAAATTTTTTGGTGCAAAAATTGCCAACCGGGTAGCACGACTGCTGGTAGTCCCACCTCATCGTGAAGGGGGGCAGGCACAATTTATAGAATATCCGATAGCCCGCTCAACATCTGAAGCTCAGATAAACACGCTGCTGGATTACCTGCGTAAGAACATCGCCAGATCACAAAATATAGATGAACTTTCTGCTCTGGCTGGGATGAGCAGACGAACCTTTACCAGACGATTCCAAAAAGCAACGGGCATGACGGTTGTAGAATGGCTAACAAAAGAACGCTTGCAACGCAGTCGTGAGTTGCTGGAAACAACAGCGCTGTCAATTGAGCAAATAGCAACGCAGGTTGGATTTCAAACCGCCACTTCGTTCCGGCAACATTTCAAACAACGCCATGCCGTTTCACCTGGTGCATGGCGGAAAACCTTCGGCACAGAGAAGCTCATCGATACTAATGAACCTTTTGCGGTAAAGAAAAAAACTTCTCAAGGGTGATGAGTTGTATTCGATAAAATGACAGCTTTTTTTATATCCGCTGTTGGCACAAACTGGACCTATTCGTTCTACGGATTACAGTCTATTCGCTAAACCAACTGCTGATACTGCTGCAAAAAATCGACAAAGGCGGTTACCCGTGCCGGGCGAAAGCGGCCTGGCGGGTATACGGCGTAAATACCGGCTTGCGCTAAGCTCCAGTCCGGCAGTAGGCGGATCAACTGGCCGCTGCTTACCAGGTCGCGGGCGCTGTAGTCGGGCAGTATGCCCATGCCGGCACCGGCCAGCATAAGTGCTGTTATCGTTTGCGTGGAGCTGGTTTTAAGCGCTGCCGGCAAATACTGGCTGACCTGCTGTGTGGCCCCGGTTTGCAGGTTAGTTTGGCTAAAAGTCCACTGCTGCGGCTGGCTAAGCGGTGTAAAAGCGATAAAGCGCTGGCTGGCTAAATCGGCCGGTTGCTGTGGTGTGCCGGCTTGGGCCAGATAGCCCGGGGCGGCCAGTAGCCATTGCTCAAAGTTGCCAAGCTTGCGGGCATGCTGGCCGGAGTCTTTTAACCAGCCGGCGCGAATGCTTAAATCGATACCTTCTTTGATTAAATCTTTAACCTGATCGCTGCTGCGAAACTCCACCTCTAAGGCCGGATGCAGCGCCATAAAGGCCACCACGGCGGGGGCCAGGATGCGGTTGGTGTAGTCTTCCGGTGCGCTTAATACCAGCTTGCCCTGTAATACCTTGTCGCTGCTTTGCAATTGCTGTAGCGCTTGTTGCAGCTCGTCCAGCAGTGGCAGACAGTCGCGCAGCAGCTGCTCGCCGGCGCGGGTTAAGCTAAGCTGGCGCGTGGTGCGGCGAAACAGCGCGATCCCCAATTGCTGCTCCAGCGCTTTTAATTGCAGGCTAATAGTAGTTTTGCTGCAGCCTAGTTGTTCCGCCGCAGCGGTAAAGCTGCCGGCCTGCTGTAAACGCTGCACCAGTTGCAGGCTATTTAGATCCGCTTGATTTGGCATGATTGTTTTAATTTATTAAACAGTGATTTTAATATTAAGCTATTTTTCTATGTTAATCGAGCCGCGATAATGCCTGCACATTAATTGTTCAGACAGCAACCTTGTGAGGAAATAGTATGGAACTGGTAATTTTAGGCGCATCAGGTTTTATCGGCTCGGCCATTACGGCAGAGGCATTAGCACGTGGCCACACGGTAACGGCGGTGGTAAACCGGCCAGAGCGCGTAGAGGCTAAAGCGGGCTTAACGGTGGTAGGGCTGGATATTAACGATACCGCGGCGTTAACCAAACTGCTTACCGGCAAAGCCATAGTGATCAGCGCCTTTAGCGGCCACGCCCAGCAAGACGTAAAGGGCTACTATTTACAGGCATTTAATTCGGTATTTAACGCGGCAACGGCAGGCAAGGTGGGGCGTTTGCTGGTAGTTGGTGGTGCAGCAACCTTACTGCTACCCGATGGCAGCCGCTTACTGGATAGCCCTGATTTTCCGGCGGAATATCGCGCTACTGCCGAAGGTGCCGCTGAAGTACTGCAACAACTGCGCGGGCAAAATGCGCTCAGCTGGAGCTTTTTATCACCGGCGGCAGAGATTTTCCCTGGCGATAAAACCGGCCGCTTCCGCTTGGGCTCAGATAATTTACTCACCGACAGCGCAGGTAACAGCCGTATCTCAAACGGCGATTATGCTGTAGCTATGCTGGATGAAGTTGAGCAACCGCAGCATATAAATAAGCGTTTTAGCGTGGCATACTAGCCAGCTCCAAGCAGAATTTACCCGGTTACCCAAGCCGGGTAGTTCAATTACGGCGATACATCAGCTTTGTACATTTTTTAGCTTTTTATATTGACAGTGGCAAGGTGCATTTAAAACAGATGAGAACGCTGAAACATCACCGTATTGATTAACTTTGCTGGCTTGGTTACTGTTCCATTTAATTCTGATTTTTATGTGTCGGCTAACTTAAGGAGCTATTAATGCGTTATATCAGCTTGCTACTAATGTTATTTCTGTTGTCTTGCTCAAATGATAACAACAAATGGTACCAGGGACAGTGGCGGGTAACCGATGCAAAATTCCCGGGCATCAGTGCAATGGGCATGGACGACGCCAAAGCCTGGTTTGGCACTAAGGCAACCTATACCGATACTAAAGTGAGCTTTGCCGATGAAGTATGCGACAAGCCGCAATTTACCCTTACAACTTTAGCGGAAGACGAATTTTATTCGTTGTACCGGGCCCGGTTTGTGCAGCTTAGTATAGTTGGTGATGCCACAGAAGTACTTACCGTTGGTTGTCCGTCAGACTGGCTGGCGCCAGGCGCAGTGCTGATTAAAGCAGAGAACAATACGGCTTATACGTTGTGGGATGGCGTATTTTTTAAACTGGATAAACTTTAACTGGCCACCGTAGCTGCCAGTTGATATTAAACCGGTTATTTAGCCTCAGTATTACCCAACACAGAATCGGGCCAGGCCGGGTTACCGTCGTTAGCGGCGGGGGTTAGCCCTAATATGCGGCACATCAGGTTATACAGCTCAATATTACTAAACGCCGGAATAGTTTTACCGGCCTTAAACGCCGGGCCGTGGCCAATAAAAATAGCCTGCATAGATGCACTGGCGTTGTCGTAGCCATGGCTGCCACTGGTTTTGCCTTCGGCGGCCATTTGCTGGTAGTTAGTCTCTGCTTTTTGCTGAATTAACCGCCAGCCCGGCTCGGGGATCACCAGCAGCGGCGCTATGCGTTTACTGTTCTGATAGTGCCAGCGTGCGGGCAAATCAGCCTTTTTATACACTTTAGCCTGCGCCGGTAAGCTGCGGCTTAACTGCTGATAAATGTGCTCCAGTTTGCCTTCGGCGGGAAAGATAGACACAATTTCCGCTGTCCACAATGTCAGGGCGGCGTCACTGCTGTTAAACAGCTTATCCAGTACGATAGTTTGCTGCGGCGGAGTTTCTACCATGCCGTGATCGGATAACAGCATAATATTCAGCTTATTGTACAAGCCGCGCCGGGTTAAACCGGCCAGCAGGCGGCCAATTGCCTGATCAACGTCAGCTATAGCGGCGGCTACTTCGGCCGAGTTGGGGCCATAGGCGTGGCCAGCATCATCTACAGCACTAAAATACAGCGTTAAAAAACGTGGCCGCTCTGCTGCGGGTAAATCCAGCCATTGCAGTACTGAGTCTACTCTGTCGTTGTGGCTGACATTGCCGTCATAGCGTTGCCAGTAGCTTGGACGCACATTTTTTATTGCTGCTTCTGAGCCGGGATAAAAATACGTGGCTGCTTTTACGCCCTGAGATTCAGCCGTAACCCACACCGGTTCGCCTTGCCACCAGCGGGCATTGGTTACTTCTTCAGCCTTGCTTAGCCGGAAAGTCGCATTGAAATCTGCATCAAATATATTGTTTTCTACAATACCGTGGTTAGCCGGGTACAGGCCGGTAACAATGCTGTAGTGGTTCGGAAAAGTTTTGCTGGGGAACACCGGCTGCATGCTTTCTGCGGTTAAGCCTTCCTCAGCCAGCTTATGTATATTAGCAGCAGGGTATTGCTGCAGGTACTGTGCGGCAAAACCATCTATTGAAATCAGCAGCAGGCTGTCGGGTTGTTCTGCTTTAACCGCGGTTGCCGGTATCAGGCTGAATAGCAGGGTAATTTGTATAATACGCAACAAGATCATAGCTAAGGGGTTCCGGTAAAAACTGTATGCAGTGTACGATCTGAATAACAAACTAAGATGACAGATCCGACAAAGTGCCAGCTAAATGCTACAAAACACAGTGCAAAAATTAAAAGCGTAAAAAGCCAGTTTGTAACTAAGCGTAACCAACTGTTTTGAATAGTAAAGCGCCATAGCGTTAAGTGCGTTAAATCCTTAATCTGAGCCGTTGTTACTTTACCCTCAGGAAGATTACATGAAATCAGTTTACTCTTTACGGCTGTTGGCGCTTGGCGCCTTGCTGGGCTTGGCCGGCTGCGGTGGCAGCAGCAGTGATAATGCTACAGCAGAAACTTATCTGCAGTTTTACAATGGTGCTGCTAATGCTGGTAACACCTCGCTAAAAGCCGGTGATAAAGCAATTGGTACTGCCACTTACGGAGATGTCAGTGCGTTGGTTGCTGTAGCACCCGATTCGTACACACTGGAACTGGCCGATGTGGCCAGTGCTGACAAATTGCTTAGTAAAGAGATGTCGCTGGCTGAGGGTAATAAAACTCTGTTTATACTTACGCAAAAAGACGCGCAGTTTGATTATCTGAGCCTGAGCTTTAAGCGTGATGAAAGCCTGGATAAACAATTTAAGCTACATTTGGCCAATTTATCTGCACAGTATCCAACGCTGGATGTCCACCTTAGCGCCGAGAGTAAAGGCTTTGCCGATGCCGAGTTGGTTGATTCGTTATCTTTTCAGGAAGTCAGTTCAGTTGCCAACGGTAAAGAGCTGGGTAAATTTAATGTGTACCTGACACAGGCAGGTGGCAATACGCCGCTTTTTGTTGCTAAGGGCGTCAATTTTGCTTACACCAGCAATTATGTACTGATTATACGTGACAAGTTTGGCCCGTTAGCCGGGCAATTGTCTGTGGATGTGGTGCTGAACTCTTCTACCGTAGCAGCTTATGATCACACCGATGCCAGTGCCCAGTTCCGTTTATATAACAGCCTGGAGCAGGACATCAATGTAGCCCTGGATAACCAGAACGTTGCCAGTGTCGCTGCCGGCCAGTTAAGTGGTTATTTGCCACTGGTAAAAGGTGACTACAGTTTATCGGCCCGTGACAGCGATGGTGCTTTATTACTAAACAGCGCGTTATTAAGTGTGGCCGCGGGTAACAGTAAAGCTGTGTTGTTATATGCCAATGAGAAACAGAATGTAGAAGCGTTAAGCGTGACCGAACCGGATAAACCGCAGGTGCAGGCCCATGATGTGGTAGTTGCTAACCTGGTAGCAGACTTTACCCAATTGCAGTTTTATTTTGTCCGTTCAAATGAAACCATTGCCAATGCCAGATACAACGTGAAAAACCTGGCATTTAAAAAGCAACAAACCCTGAGCCTGCCAAAAGACTACTACGCTATAGCGTTGGTGCAGGTAGCAGAAAATGGCAGTACCACCTTGCTGGATAAAACCGACAGCATAATGTTAACGCCGGGCGAGCACTATATGCTGCTGGCCGAGCAAGATGACGCTGCACCGTCAGGCTATAAATTAAAGCTGGTGCATTAATTTAATAGCGGATAAAACACAGATAATAAAAAGGCGATCATCTGATCGCCTTTTTGCTTTGTTGGGTTTGCTAACTTAAAAGCGGTAATTGGCCTGAACGGCAAATAGCTGGCCTTTATTACTGTACTCGCCCTGATAGCCGCTGTTATATAAGGCTTGATCCTGCACGTTGTATTCACGCTCGTTCACACTGACATCGCCGGTAAACAGGTAGCCATAGGCGAAATCCAGGCTCAGGTTATCTGCCAGTTGCCAGTTAGCGCCTACTGTTACCCATACCCGGTCATCGGTTGGAATACGCGCGGTTTTGTGTTCCTGGCTGATGGGGTTTTCATCAAACGCTACACCGGCTTTTAACGTTAAATCGCTCTGGTAAACATAGGTAGCACCCACAGCAAACGACCAGCTGTTTTGCCAGTATTCCGGGATGTAACCAATATAACCTTCAGCATTCAGGTTTGCCGCTGATTGCGTGTTTAACGAAATGCTAGGGTTAGCGTCGTCGCTAACAATATCTATGCTTTGAAACTCGCTCCACTGGGTCCAGGCGGCGCTAAATTGCAGTGACAGTGCTTCGGTTACCTGTCGGTCAAGGCTAAAAGCGGCACTGGCCGGGGTGGTTAACGCCAGTTTGCTGGCTTCAGTCAGGCGGCTGTTTGCTGCCAGTTTGCCGGTAGATAAATCAATAGCCGGCAGGTTTGGCGCCACTACCATATAGTTAGGGTTGCCTACCACATTAGCACCGGTAATAGGGGTGTTGGTAATTTCTGAATCACCCTTTAAGGTAAAACGTACCGCAGAGTGGTAGGTTAGTGCCAGGCGGGTGCCGGCAACCGGTTCACCGTGAATACCCAGCGTATAACCAAAGGCGATATCGTCACCTTCTACTTTGTAGTGGCTGTTGCAATAAGCATCGTTGTATACCGGTGCGCCAAACATGGCGTTAGTAGTTTGCTCACCCAGCTCACATAAGCCGCTGTGATCTTTAAATTTAGATAAAGTCCCTTCAGCGCGGTTAATAGAAATACCGCCACCAATAGACCATTGCTCATTTAATTTATAACCAATAGCGGGCTGCAGGCTTAATACCTGCACGGCAGTTTCATCGGCAAAGTAGCGGCCAACAAAATCATCGTCGTAATCAGATGACAAGCCGAAGGGTACATAAAAACCAATACCCCAGCTTAATCTGTCTGACACTTTATCGCTGTAAAACACAAAAGGGACCAGTTCATTCAAACTATTTTCACCGTCGGTACGACCAACAACAGACTGACCATTTGCACTTTGTGCCTGCGCATTACGGTAATTGGTTTTAGCGCTAATTAAATTAAGGCCACCGGACAATTGCGCACCGTCCAGTTGTGTTAAGGCGGCAGGGTTAGAGTAAACCAGAGTGGCGTCAGTAATTTGTGCACCACGGCCAGCATAAGCATTACCCATGCTGCTGACCGATTGTTCGAATAATTTATAACCTTCAGCGTGGGCCGTCACACTGACAAGGGCGGAAAGAACGGCTAAGGAAACGGCAGATTTTCTAATCATATATACACCTGTTGAACGTGAAAAAGAGCGCAGTATAAAGAGGTCAGACCTTAGAGTACAGGCTCTAGCTCTCACGTAATTGTAGTTTGGTCGTGCTGAACGTGATGTTAATGACTAAAAAATAGTGTTTTTAACCAAGTAAAACTGGCATCAAAAATGGAGAACAGCATGAATGTTTTTTATATCGTTGAAAATATTAATGAATTTATTATTTTTGGTGCTGGCATGGCCTCTGCATTAGCTGTGTTAACTTGCTCAGTTTTTTGTTTTCCAAAGGATGAATCATGAAAACGTCACACAGTTTTAAACTAACCGCTGCTGCTGCCATTCTGGCCAGTGTTTTGTTAACCGGCTGCAATCAGGCCAACAGCTCAACGGCCGCCACGACGGCTGAGGCTGTTATCGCCGTACCGGTAGAAGCCGCCCTGACCCGCAATGGCGAAATCAGTAGCAGCTACCGCACCACGGCTACACTGGAAGCGCGGGCAGAAGCAGAAGTGATCAGCAAAGCAGTAGGCATAGTGCAACGTATTCTGGTGGAAGAAGGTGATGAGGTTAGCGCTGGCCAGTTGCTTGCCGTGCTGGACAATGAGCGCCAGCAATACAGCCTGAATAAAGAGAAAGCCGAATTAAACCGCCTGAGCAGCGAATTAAAACGCATGGAAGAAATGCACCAGCGCAAACTGATCAGTGCCGACGTATTTGAAAAACTGCAATGGCAGCACGACGCGTTGCAGGCTACGGTAAACCTGGCTGAGCTGGCGCTGAAAGAAACCGAAATTCGCGCACCAATTGCTGGTGTAGTATCACGCCGTTATGTTAAAACCGGCCAGCTGGTAAACCAGCATGTTACCCAGTCATTGTTTCATATAGTGTCTAACCAGCAACTGGAAGCGGTAGTGCATTTGCCCGAGCAGCAACTGGCGCAGGCCCGTGTTGGCCAAACCGCGTTGCTGCAATTTGCCGGTATGACACCGGTAAGCGCTGAACTGGTGCGTATTTCTCCGGTAGTGGATGCTGGCTCTGGCACGGTGCGGGCGGTATTAAAAGTGGCTAACGAACAGCAGCAGTTAAAACCAGGTATGTTTGCCCAGGTGCAGTTACAGTTTGATGTTAAAGCCGATGCATTATTACTGCCCAAGCGCGCACTGATGAACACTGACAACAGCCAGGCTGTGTTTGTGATTGACAGCGAAAACAAAGTTAGCCGTAAGCAAGTGCATTTGGGGTATCAGGCTGATAATACTGTAGAAATACTGTCAGGCCTGGCACTGGGTGATCAGGTGGTGATTGCCGGGCAATCAGCATTGAAAGATGATGCGCTGGTAAATGTGGTAACAGTACGCGAGTTTTAATAGCCGGACTTTATCAGCGAGAATCGGCTTACCCTAAGCCAACCGTTGCAGGCCAGGAAGGCCGAATCGAGCCCCCAGGGATGGGTTCACGGCGTGTTGGTGTGGGTAAACCGGTTCTCGCCAACTCAAGTGACTCAACTACACACTTTTGAATAATTAAAACAATAATATAAGCACACAGGACCTGATGCCATGAAGCTGGTTGATATAGCTGTAACCCGCCCCGTTACTATCTGGATGTTTACACTGGGTATTTTACTCTTTGGTTTGGTGGCCGCCGGCCGCCTGGCAGTAAATTTACTGCCGGACCTATCTTATCCGTCGTTAACTGTACGTACTGAATTTGTTGGTGCTGCCCCGGCCGAAGTAGAGCAGCTGGTGAGTAAACCGATTGAAGAGTCTGTCGGTATTGTTAAAGGCGTACGCAAAGTCCAATCGGTGTCGCGTTCAGGCCGCTCTGATGTGGTGATGGAATTCGACTGGGGCACCGATATGGATCTGGCCGCGCTGGAAGTACGGGAAAAACTCGACGTACTGCTGCTGCCGCTGGAAATTGAAAAGCCTTTGTTATTGCGCTTTAACCCTAACCTTGATCCCATAGTGCGGCTGGCATTAAGCCGTGATAACGCCGGAGAAGCGCTAAGCCCGGCGCAACTGGTTAGCCTGCGTACTTTTGCCGAAGAAGATTTACGCCGGGCGCTGGAATCATTACCCGGCGTAGCCGCTGTGCGGCCCGATGGTGGTTTGAGCCAGGAAATACAAATTCTGCTTAATCCGGAAAAGCTCAGCCAGTTGCAACTGGATATCAGCCAGATCACCGAGCGTTTACGTCAGGAAAACCTTAATCAGGCCGGTGGCAGGTTAGAAACGCCCAGCTACGACTATCTGGTGCGTACCATTAATCAGTTTGCCAACCTGCAGCAAATTGAAAACTTATATGTGGCAGAAGTAGGTGGCAGCCAGATCCGTTTATCGGATATTGCTGAAGTGCGCGACAGCTTTGTTGACCGCCAAAGCATTACCTATATCGATGGCAAAGAAGCGATAGAAGTCGCCATTTATAAAGAGGGCGATGCCAATACCGTGCAGGTAGCTAAAACCCTGCTGGCACAATTACCCCGGTTGGAAAAATCCCTGCCTGCCGGGTACCGCTTAACCCTGGTGTATGACCAGTCTGAATTTATTAAACAGGCCATTGATGAGGTGAAATCCTCCGCTGTTATCGGTGGTTTGCTGGCAATGCTGGTGCTGTATCTGTTTTTACGGAATGTCTGGGCCACGCTGATTATCTCTATATCGATACCGGTATCGGTTATCGCTACCTTTAATCTGATGTACGGTCAGGGTATTACGCTGAACATGATGAGCCTGGGCGGTATAGCTCTGGCGGTAGGTTTGCTGGTAGACAACGCCATAGTGGTGCTGGAGAACATTGCCCGGCACAAAGAGCAGGGCAAAGATGCCTTTACCGCGGCTAAAACCGGCACCCGTGAAGTGGCGATGGCCATTACGGCCTCTACGTTAACTACGGTGGCAGTGTTTTTCCCGCTGGTGTTTGTTGAAGGTATTGCCGGCCAGCTGTTTCGCGATCAGGCATTAACGGTCACCTTTGCCTTACTGGCTTCGTTAGTGGTGGCGTTAACCCTTATTCCTACTATGGCGGCACGCGAGGGTAAAGCTAAAGCTGATGCGCTGGCACCGGTATCAGAGCCAGACACTGCACCACAAATCCGTCGCTGGTATTACTGGCCAACCTGGCCGTTGCGTATGCTGGGCCGGGCGTTGCGCGGTTTAATGTTGCTGCTGGTTGCGGCGCTCACCTTAGTATTCCGTCTGATCAGCCGCACTCTGGCGCTGGTATTTAAACCTCTGCTTTGGGCGGTACAGTGGCTGCTTAACCGCCTGGAGGCGCTGTACCGCTATGCACTGCAAGGTGCGCTGGCGCTAAAAGGCGTCACGATAGTGGTTACGCTGGCATTGGCCGGTGCCTGTTTTGCCTTGTTACCCCGGCTGGGAGCAGATGTGATACCCGCTATGAGCCAGGGTGAGTTTTATGTTGAAGTACAACTGCCGGTAGGCAGCTCTATTGAGCAAACCGACAAAGTATTAGTACGGCTGGCGGCGATTGCGGCAGAGCAAAGCGCGGTAAAGCGCAGCTATGCCCAGGCCGGTACCGGTGCACAAATGACGGTCGATCCCAGCATTGGCGGCAGCCACTGGGGCCGCTTGAATATAGTGCTGCAAAACGGTACAGATGCGCAGCAAGAACAGCAGGTAATAGCCACTTTACGTGATTATCTGGCGCAGTTGCCTGACGTTACCGTGAAAATAGACCGGCCACAGCTGTTTAGCTTTAGCACGCCGCTGGAGGTTGAATTATCCGGCTATGAGCTGCCAGAGCTGAAAACCGCAGCCGACAACCTGGTTGCCGCGCTGGAAGCCGATTCACGTTTTACTGATGTAAAAACCAGCCTGCGCCCCGGCCAACCTGAAATTACGCTGTATTTTAACCATGGTTTGCTGTCGCAACTGGGCATGACATCGCACGAAGTAGCCAAAAGAGTGGCGGCTTATGTTGGTGGTGAACTGGCCGGGCAGTATTCGGTAAATGACCGTAAAGTGGATATTCGCGTGCGGTTGGCTGAGCAATACCGGCAAACCGAGCAGCAACTGGCACAGCTGATTATTAACCCCGGCAGTGCCAGGCCGTTGCCATTGTCTGCTGTTGCGCGTATCGAGCGCGAAACCGGCCCCAGCGAAATTACCCGCATTGGCCAGCAACGGGTTGCCGTGGTAAGTGCTAACCTGGCCTTTGGTGACTTAGAGCAAGCCACCCAAAATGCGGCCGCCATTTTAGCTGCACAGCGTTTGCCCTACGGCGTAACGGCGGCGGTAATGGGCCAAAGCGAAGAAATGCAACGCGCTTATACCTCATTAACTATGGCGCTGTTACTGGCGGTATTTTTAGTGTATCTGGTTATGGCATCGCAATTTGAAAACCTGCTACAACCGCTGTTGATCCTGTTTACCGTGCCGCTGGCCGGTGCCGGTGCCATTCTGGGCTTATGGCTTACCGATACCAGGCTGTCTGTTATTGTATTTATTGGCCTTATTATGCTGGCCGGTATAGTGGTAAATAACGCCATTGTACTGATTGATCGCATTAACCAACTGCGTGGCGAAGGTATAGCATTGCAGCAGGCGGTTATTGAAGCCGGTGCCAGCCGTTTACGGCCGGTATTAATGACTACTTTAACCACCATTCTGGGTTTGTTACCGATGGCGCTGGGCGGTGGTGATGGCAGTGAAATCCGTGCGCCTATGGCGATTACCGTGATCTTTGGTTTAGCGCTGGCCACTATGCTGACATTGCTGTTTATTCCGGTGTTGTATGCGCTGGTTAGCCGTGATACGCCGGTTATACAGGAAACCCGTAACCAGGAGATCAGCGTATGAGCCAGCAACCGCTTGCTATAACCCGCTTTGCGCTGACACGGCCGGTTACCATTTGCATGATATTTTTATCAATGCTGGTGTTTGGCGTAATTGCCAGCCGTATGCTGCCGCTGGAGAAATTCCCGGGTATTGATATTCCACAAATTTTTATTAATGTGCCGTACAACAATGCCACCCCTACCGAAATTGAGCGTCTTATTACCCGGCCGCTGGAAGAGGCGCTGGCCACGGTAACCGGCATTAAGCAAATGCGCTCCTGGTCAAATGAAAACAGCGCTGAGGTGTCGCTGGAATTTAAGTGGGAAGAAAACATTAACAGCAAAAGCATTGAGGTGCGTGAGCGGTTAGACAGCATCCGCCATTTGCTGCCCAAAGATGTTGAGCGTGTGCTGGTGTTTCAGTTTAACACCAACGATATGCCGATATTTCAGCTGCGTATTTCCAGCGAACGCGATCTGGCGATGGCGTACGATCTGCTGGAGCGGCAAATAAAGCGGCCACTGGAGCGGGTGCAGGGCGTATCGAAAGTTGAGCTGTACGGTGTGGAAAAACGCCAGGTAGTAATTCGGCTTAACCCGGATAAAATGCGCGCGCTGAATATTGATGCTGCTGCACTGGTAAGCACGCTGCAGGGCTATAACTTTGCCATGACCGCCGGTGAGCTGCGCAATATTGACAACAGTATTCTGGTAAAACCGGTAGGCGAGTACCGTGAGTTGGAAGAAATAGCCTCGTTACCGCTGCGCCCTGGCTTAAGCTTGCGTGAAGTGGCCACAGTGCAGCTGGAGCTGCCAAAACGTGAAGATGGCCGCCATCTGGATCAAACCTACGCGGTGGGCATGAATGTATATAAAGAGTCGGGTGCTAACCTGGTTGAAGTGGCCAAAGCTGCGCTGGCAGTGGTGCAGGCTGCTGATGACGATCCGGCGTTTAATGGCATCAGCCTGTACATTATGGACGACACCGCCAAAGGCGTAACAACGTCGCTGGCTGATTTACTCAGCGCCGGTGGTGTAGGAGCGCTATTATCCTTTGCCGTGCTGTATCTGTTTTTGCGCCATATTGGCACCACTATGGTGGTGGTACTGGCCGTGCCGGTATCTATTTGTATAGCGCTGGGCATTATGTATTTCTTCGGCTACAGCTTAAATATTCTCAGCATGATGGGGCTGATGCTGGCCGTGGGCATGCTGGTAGATAACGCCGTAGTGGTAACCGAGAGTATTTTTCGTGAGCGCGCTGCCGGTGGTGATGTAAAAACGGCTACCGCACGCGGTGTGCGCCGGGTAAGCCTGGCAGTAGTGGCCGGTACGGCGACTACTGCTATTGTATTTTTGCCCAATATTCTTGGCCAGAAAATGGAACTGACCATCTTTTTAGAGCATGTAGCCATTGCCATCTGCCTGTGTCTGGCGGTTAGCCTGCTGATTGCCTTAACACTGATCCCGCTGTTAACCACCCGCTTAACCATGCAACCGGTAAAACAGCAGCAGGCTGGTGCGCTGGAAGCGAAATACCGCAAAACACTGGGCTGGGTTATGTATCACCCGCGCTGGTCAGCACTTATTGCTGTGTTGTTGCTTGGCAGCATAGTGGTGCCTATGGGCGCGGTATCGGGTGGAGATAACGACAACGAAGACAGCGACCGCATTTTTTTAAATTACAATGTGCAGGGTAACTATGCGCTGGGCGAAGTAGAGGCTGAAGTCAGCATTATGGAAGCCTATTTATATGCCAACAAAGACAAGTTTGATATTGAGTCGGTGTACAGTTACTACCGGGCCGGTTATGCCAACTCGATTATTATTTTAAAACCCCAGCTAAGCCAACCGCTGGCACAGCTAAAAGATGCTATCCGCAAAGACTGGCCAGCGCTGGTAAGATCAAAACCCTCTTTTGGCTGGGGCAACAATGGGGGTATGCAGGTGCATTTACTGGGCAGCTCTACTGAAGTACTGCTAAAACTGGCTGCCGATATTGAGCCGATGCTGGCTGCCGTTACCGGGCTGGAGGATGTCAGCTCGGAGATTGCCCACGGCCAGCAGGAAATTCAGATCACGTTAAAGCTCGACCAACTGCAGCGCCATGGTTTAAATGCGCAGCAGGTGGCTAATGCCGTATCGCTGGCGCTACGCGGCACCAACCTGCGTACCTTCAGAAGTGCCGAGCAGGGCGAGCTGTTAATGCGGGTGCTGTACGATGAAAAGGTAAGCCATTCACTGGCTGAACTGTCGGCATTACCAATACTGAACAAAGACGGAGTAGTTATAAGTTTGCAGCAACTGGCCGTGCTGACCACTATGCCAAGGCTGGATCAAATTCGCCGCTTTGACCGCCAGACCGGCATCGCCATCAGAATGAATCTGGCCAAAGATTACAAAATGGATACTGCACGCGAAGACATTAAAAAGGTGATGGATAAACTGGCTTTGCCACCGGGCTACCGCTGGTCGTTTCAGGGCAGTTTTCAGCAGCAGGATGAATCGCAGCAGGTGATGATGGTCAATATGTTGCTGGCTGTTGCCATGATCTACCTGGTAATGGCGGCGTTATTTGAATCCTTGCTGTTACCTACAGCAGTAATAGGTTCGTTATTGTTTTCGCTGGTAGGCGTGTTCTGGACCTTTATGTTTACCGGCACCACCATGGGCATTATGGGTATGATAGGTATGCTGGTACTAATGGGCATAGTGGTAAACAACGGCATAGTACTGGTAGACAGGATCAATCAGGACCGGCAGGAGCAGCCAGAGGCCAGCCTGCGTGAACTGATCATCAGTGCCAGCGAATCGCGGTTGCGGCCAATACTGATGACGGTATCTACCACCGTTTTGGGCTTATTACCGCTGGCGATGGGCGGCACCCAAATAGGCGGCGACGGCCCAAGCTATGCGCCAATGGCCATTGCTATTATCGGCGGCTTGTTGTTTTCAACCCTGACCAGTTTAGTGCTGGTGCCACTGACATACTGGGGCCTGGTTAACCTGATAAATACCTGGGCCAACTGGCGCGCTAACGCCAAACGCTGGGCTGATAAAGTCTGGGCATGAGGATAATATAAGGCGGGTTGATATGAGCAAACCGCGTTATCCTTGTCATGCGTGAGGTGGCTGATTAGCGCTTTACAGACGCGCGCAAACTCACTAGAATGCGCGCTGCCTTAAGGGAGTAATCTGCAACCGTATTATACGGTTGCGCTACGGTCAACATACTTGTGCCCCCTGCACATGGCCGTATCGTTCAAAGCCTGCTTTGAATTGATGAGACTTAAGACACATTACTGGCCCAAAGCGGGAGCCGGTGCTGTGTCTTATGTATGTCCCGCTAAGGTGCAGTTGATGGAAGCCTTCTTATCCTCTTTTACCGCCGTAGCAATTGCTGAAATTGGCGATAAAACCCAGTTACTCTCTTTATTTCTTGCTGCCCGGTTTCGCTCTAAAAGCGCGATTATCGCCGGTATTTTAGTAGCTACCTTACTTAACCATGCGGCATCGGCGTGGCTGGGTGTATGGGTGGCGCAATTTATTCCGCCAGGCTGGCATAACTGGCTGCTGGGCGGCTCTTTTATTGCGGTAGCGCTATGGCTGTTAATTCCTGATAAAGACGATAGCGGTGATACCAGCGTGCTGCGGTTTGGCGCTTTTACCGCCAGCTGCGTGTTGTTTTTTCTGGCCGAAATTGGCGATAAAACCCAAATTGCTACCGTTATACTGGCCGCCAGTTTTGAAAATGCGGTATGGATGGTGATTGTAGGCACTACGCTGGGCATGCTGGCCGCCAATGTGCCGGTAGTGTATGCCGGTAGCTGGTTGCTGCAAAAAATCTCGCTGCACTGGGCGCGCCGTACTGCTTGTGCCGTATTTATGCTGCTCGGGTTTTATATTATCTGCTCTGACCAGCTTATGATGTTGGGGTAAATAACAGTTTAGCGCATTGAAGCCATTGATTAAGCTTGTATTTACCGATATGTTGCTTAACGAAACTGTTGAGTCAGCTTAACATCGGGTTGACGCTGGTTTTATTAAAAATAACAATATCTGAAGTAAAGGAGACTAAGTCATGAATGACTTTAATGCAGTGCCAGCAGTTAATTCGTCAACGGCGAAGCTGGTATATATTCTGTATCTGGTGGGTTTATTGTTTGGTATTACCGGTATTATCGGCGTTATCGTTGCTTATGTGAATAAAGAAGATGGCCCGGATTGGCTGCAAAGCCATTATCGCTTTCAAATCCGTACTTTCTGGATGGGGCTGGTATTTTTGATTGTAGCAGCAGTACTGACTGTTGTGCTGGTTGGCTGGTTAATCTGGCTGTTTTGGGTAGTGTGGTTAATTATCCGCAGCGTTAAAGGGCTAAAACAGCTGGAAAAACAAGAGCCTGTGCTGGACGAACAAACCTGGATGTTTTAAGCGTCCAACATTAAAAAGCGAAGCCAGGTGCTTCGCTTTTTTTGTGGCGCTTTTAACGCTCGGGTGATAAATATTCCCGATCATAAAAGGTGCGCAGCCAGTGTGGCCGGTAAATGGCCATCAGTGTTATTGCGCTGCCATTAAGCAGTGCTTCGGGAAACCAGATAAGCAGGGCTAATAGCCAGTAATCATTGGTTATAATATGCCAGCTGTAACGCCCCTCCAGGCCAAACCACAGCGATGTAAGGCTGATTTGCAGCACTATCGTTAGTGCCGCAGTAAGAAAACCGGCGACAAAAATATAAACAAACAGGTGGCGGGTTAAATAACGATAGCTGGCTAAAAACAACGTATAACTAAATAAACCCGGCAGAATAAAACTGACCAATGCATATAAACCGGCATCAGCCCAGGGCAGTTTGCCAAAAGCTATCAATAACAGCATCGGCAGCAGGCAAATCCAGTTAGCAATACGCCAGCCATGGCACAGTACTAAGGTTGTAAGCAGCAAAAAATGCAAATTCAGCCCGGGTTGAATACCGGCCTGCACACTCCACAATAAACTCAGCACCACTACCGAGGCGAAAACAAAATGCTGGTAACCCGGCTCTGCCTTCAGTTTGGGCATAAACTCACGCGGGTAAAAATATAGCAATACCGCTAATGCACTAAAGGCGCCTGCAATTTGCCAGCTGGTCATTGTTTGGTATTCCGCCGTACTAACATCCTCTGATTGTAACGGCTGTTTACCGCTCAGTCATCGCTGTTGTGGTCAGAGTGCTCCAGATAGCGGCCAGCACCCAGTGCCGTGCTAAGCAGCAACACCGGTATGGCAAAAAAGTGCATCATCAGCGATAACTCTGCGGCAAAGTTGATCCAGAAAATAACCAGCCAGCTCACCAGCCATGTGGCTATAGTCAGCCATTTTGTTGTCAGGCTATTCATACTGCCTCCTGTTGGTATTGTTAAGGTCCCGGTTATTCTAGGCCTTGCCTTTACAATAATGCAGTGTCACTATTGATAAAAATAAGGTGAATAGTGACAAATTGCCGGCGCAGGATAAACAGATGAAACAGATTGCCATACTGGCTAACCACAACAGCATCAGCAGCGATGTATTTGCTCTGCTGGATTATTTTGAATACTGCAATGTGCTATGGGCGTTGCAGCAGCAGACAGTAACACCGTTGTTTCATTGCTACCCAGTGTCGCCAGACGGTAGGGCACTTAAATTAAAGCCGGGTGTGGAGTTAGCCGTTCAGCCACATCCGTGGCAACAGGCCGATGCGCTGATTTTACCGCCAGCTTATGCGTACCGGCGTGCCGAGCTGGCAGCACTGGCCGCCCAATCAGCAGCCTATTACAGTGGTTTACATCAGGCAGCAGAGCGGGGCAGTTTAATTGCGGCCAGTTGTACCGGTACTTATATCCTGGCGGGCAGCGGCTTGCTGGATCACCGCAATGCCACCAGCAGCTGGTTTTTTAAAGAGATATTCCAAAGCCTGCACCCCAATGTGCATTTGCAGCTGAATAAACTGCTGGTGCAGGATGGCAACCTGCTAACTGCCGGGGCCACCACCTCTTATATTAATTTGTGCCTGGCGCTAACCGAACAGTTAGCTGGCGAGCAGTTTGCCCGGCAGATGGCAAAAATTATGCTGACCGATCCCAACCGCACCTCGCAGGTGCCCTACATGGACTTATCCATCGGTTTGCAGCATAACGATTCGTTAATTGTGCAAATTCAGACCTACCTTAGCCAGCATTTGGCGCAGCCTTTTGTACTGGATCAATTAGCAGAGCAGTTTCATCTGACCAAGCGCACCTTGCTGCGCCGCTTTAAAACCGCACTGAATGACACGCCACTGAATTATTTGCAGCGCTTACGGGTAGAGCAAGCCAAGCGTTTGCTGGAAACTACTAACCAGCCAATAGAGCAAATTGTGTTGCAAGTGGGCTATGAAGATGTCAGCTCGTTTCGCAAGTTATTTCTTAATTACACCGAACTTACCCCCAGCCAATACCGGCAAAAGTTTATGCTCGGTGACACCTTTAACTGCTGCCCGACAGAACGCCTTGTTGCAGAAACCTGAAAAATAATTTTAGCAACAGCTTGCGCCTATAGATTACATCTGTAATATTAAATGTATTACAGGTGTAATCCATAAGGTGTTTTTATATGATCGAAATCAGCAATGCCGAACTTAGCGTAATGCAGGTGTTGTGGCAGCGTCAGCCGCTAAGCGCCAACGACGTGGTTGCAGCGCTGGGCAATGATAAAGACTGGCACGAGAAAACCGTAAAAACACTGCTGAACCGTCTGGTAAGCAAAGGTGCATTGGGCTTTGATAAAGATGGCAGGGCCTATTTATATTACCCGCTTATTGCCGAGCAGGATTATCAGCTGCAGCAGGGCCGATCTTTTGTTGAGCGTATATTTGCCGGCCGTGTCGCACCGCTGGTAGCCGGTTTTGCCAGCCAGAATAAACTCAACGCCGATGATGTGCAGCAGCTAAAGCAATTGATTGCGGAATGGGAGCAGGAGCAGCGCCATGACTGATTACCTGTTACAAATGTCGGTGCCGTTATCGCTACTGCTCATCGCTTTGTTGTTAGCACAGCAATATCTGCTTAAGCCCCTCGGGGCTCGCACCCTTTATGCCTTGTGGGCTGCAGTGCCACTTCTGCTGCTTTGTGCTTCCATTACCTCGCTACTGCCGCAGGTTGTTGAAGCGGGTGCCATTAAGCGCTATCAGGTAGGAATACAGCAACTCACGGCAGCAGCAGGTAACATTAACTGGCTGTTTTGGTTATGGCTTGCCGGGGTAATGCTGTGCAGCAGTTTTCTGTTGCTTAGTTATATTAGCGGCCGCGCTCAGTTTAACCGTGCAGCGCCGCTTAGTGGCACTAATACGCCAGCGTATTGCCGTCAGGCGGATAGCAGCAGCGGGCCTTATATCACCGGTTTAATTACGCCACGAATTATACTGCCGCATGATTTTTTTACCCGCTTTGACGCAACTCAGCAGCGACTGATCCTGCAACACGAGCTGACACACTGGCGCCGCGGCGACTTACATCTTAATTACCTGGCTCTGGTATTGGTTAGCCTGTTTTGGTTTAACCCGTTGGTGTGGCTGGCGTATCGGCAATACCGCAACGCCCAGGAGCTGGCCTGCGATGCACTGGTAACAAAAAATGCCAGCAAGGCAGAAAGAATTGCTTATGGTTATGCCTTATTAAGCAGTACGCAGCAGTCATCAGCAAACTGGTGGCCGCTTACTCATCACTATGGAGACTTTAACACTATGAAACAACGCATTACGCAATTACAGCGTCAGCAAGGTATCAGCAAAACAGTGGTGCTGGGAGCAATGGCACTGGTGATTGCTGCTACATTATTGCTGCAACAACCGGTTATGGCTGGTGTTAGCAAAACACAACAGCTTGCTGCGGTTATGCGCATTGAACCCCGTTATCCACTGCAAGCTGCAGAACAGGGGATCTCAGGTTATGTGCAGATTAAATTTGATGTCGATGCACAAGGTAAAGTGATCAATGCCAGTGTCGTGAAATCGAGTCCTGAACAGGTATTTGACAAAGAGGCATTACGTGCCCTGACGCAATGGCAGTATACCGCTACCGGCAAGCTGCATCTGGCGCAAATGGTGCAACTGGATTTTGAGCTGGATACCGTACAAGCAGATATCGAGCGGGTTAGCGTAACACCGGCCGCAAAAAAGGGCTGATGGTGTAGCAAAACAAGTTGGATACAAGTTGGATAGAAGTGCAATAAAGCAGCGTTAACACCGCAGTGCCGTTTAAGGGCGCTGCTTTATTGCATTTGGGCGTCGGTGTTTTACCAGCCAAACGCCAGTACAGTTTTATTTAATACTTTGTCATTAAACAGTACATGCGCTGTACCGCCTTTGGCGGCACCAAAGCAAACGTGCAGCGGCAGCAGGTGTTCTTCGCGCGGGTGCATTAATCGGGCATCAGGCGCTTGCTGCCAGTTAATCAGCCGCTGCACCTGCTCTGCATAACTGTACTGTGGTTGCAGGCTGTCGATAAAATACTGATTAAACGCCTCTAACTGCGCATCGCTTACCAGGTTGGTATTAAAAAACGCCTGCATATTATGAAAGCTCATACCTGAGCCGATAATCAGCACGTTTTGCGCGCGTAAAAAGCTGATCGCTTCACCCAAGGCGATATGCGTTTTGGCATCAAGGCCTTTTAGCAATGATAACTGCAGCACAGGAATATCAGCTTGCGGGCGCAGCATAAGTAGCGGCACAAAAACACCATGATCCCAGCCGCGGCTGGTATTTAGCTGTGTGCTAAAACCGGCTTGCTGCAGTTTTTCTGCTATTTCGGCTGCCAGTTCTGGTGCGCCGGGGGCAGGGTAGCTAAGCTGATAGCTTTGCGCCGGAAAGCCGGAGTAATCAAATAACAATGCCGGGTTGTCAGCTGCAGTAAGCGCCGGTTGGGCAGTTTCCCAGTGTGCACTAATTACCAGTATGGCGGCAGGTGGGGCCAGTTTATTGCCAAGCCCGGTAATAAATTGTGTCAGGGCTTGGTGGTTTGGGTCGCCAAGTAAAGGTAAAGGCCCGCCGCCGTGGGGTAAATACAATACAGGTGCCAGAGTTGGGGTCATTGCGTTGTGCTCGTTGGCAAAATAATATGTTCAGGCTACGCTTGCTAACCGTGCTATGCAATAGATTAAAAGTTGCGAAATAACTCAACTTTTAACAGATAAAATCGAATAATATGCAAAAAGGAGTGCTGTATGACACCGGCAATTGAGTTGGCTAAACAGCGTGGCATTGCGCATCAGGTGCATCAGTATCAGCATGATCCGGCCGCAGCTTCTTACGGGCTGGAAGCGGCAGAAAAGCTTGGCCTATTGCCGCAGCAGGTATTTAAAACCCTGGTGCTAAGTCTGGATAGCAAACAACTGGCGGTGGCAATATTGCCGGTAGATCAACTGCTCAGCATGAAACAGCTTGCCAAGGCACTGGGCGCAAAAAAGGCCGATATGGCCAATGCTGCAGATGTGATGCGTAGCACTGGCTATGTGTTAGGTGGGGTGAGCCCGCTGGGGCAAAAAAAGCTGTTGCCCACTGTTATTGACAGCTCAGCGCAACAGTTTGCCACTATTTATGTTAGCGCCGGGCGGCGCGGGCTGGAAATTGAGTTAAGCGCGGAAGATTTGTGTCGGCTGCTCAATGCACAGTTTGCACCGCTGTGTCAGAGTTAACATAGCTATCTGTGGTTTTGCAGCGGCACAGTCAGCGTAGCGGTAAACCCTTGCGGGGTGTGGCTAAAGCTGAGTGTGGCATTAAACCGTTGGCAAATACTCTGTACCAGTGTCAACCCAAGGCCGCTGCCCTGTATTTGCCCTTTACGCCAGAAAGGCTGCATGGCCTGCTTAAGATCATCTGCACTGATTCCGGGGCCAGGATCACTGATATGTATGTGTAAAGTTGATTGCTCAACCGCAGTATCAAGGCACACCAGGCCGGTATTAAGGCTGTATTTTAATGCGTTATCCAACAGATTACGCAGCATAACACTCAGCAGCTCAGCCGGTAGTGCAGGGCAAACCGGTGCAATATTGAGGCATTCAACCCGGTCTATATTGTTAAGCTTAGACAAGGCCTGGGCAATAATTTCTGCCAGAGGCTGGCTTGGTTCATCCGGCCAGTTCCCGGCAGAGTCCAGCCGTGCCAGTAGCAGTAATTGTTCAACAGTATGTTGTAATTGCAAAACACTGTTACCAAGCAATATAAGATGTTCGGCCGCAGGGCCTGGTTGGCAAAGCTGTTTACTGATCGCCGCATGGGTTTTAATGGCGGTAAGCGGTGTGCGCAGTTCATGTGCCGCATTGGCAGCAAAGGCTTGCTCCCGCCTGATCAGCTGGCTGCTGTAAGCCAGGTGATGGTTCAGCGCATTAAGTACCGGTGTTAACTCTGCCGGGGCTGATGGAATAGCGATAGGCTCGCTGCTTAGCGGGTTGTGCTGTTTAAGTTTAACGCTCAGAGCCAGCAAGGGTTTTAAACCACGGTGAATACCATAAGCTGCCAGCAGCAGGCTACCACAGAGCGCAATAATAAAAGGCAGGCCCGCAGTGAGCAGAATTTGCCACGACAATGCCTGGCGCTCGGCTATCCGGTCTGCAGTGCGGATCACCAGCTCGTCACTTTTTAGCGTGTACACCCGCCATGCTTCGCCGCCTTTTTGGTGCAGGCTGTAGCCGCTGTCTGCCTGGCGCATACTGCTACTGAGCCCGGCATGGGTTTTTAGCAGCACTTCGCCGGTTTTCAGGCTTATTTCACAGGCAACCGCAGGCATATCCGGCAATTCTACGGCTGAGCTATTTTGTTGCCAGCCCTGGGGCAGCTGATTTAGCAAACCTGCCACCATACGGGCAGATGCAGCCAGGCGCTGGTCCAGCGTATGTTGCATTTGTTTTGATAGATCAACAAACAGCCAGTATGCCGATACACTCCACAGCAGGCTGAATGACAGCAATAACATAACCAGCAGGCGCTGTTTTAAACTCATGGGTGTTTAGCCATGTTGTCTGTGCTTAACGCTGAACCTAGCCGATAGCCCAGGCCCCGTACTGTATCTATAACGTTGGCACCCAGCTTGCGGCGTAAATGGTAAATATGCACATTAAGCGCGTTGCTTTCCAGTTCGCTGTCGTGGCCCGACATTGCCACTTCCAGTTGTGCGGTAGTCAGTATTTGTCTGGGTGAATAGATAAATTTAGCCAGCAAACGCACCTCTCTCTGGGTTAGAGAGACAGGCTGTTTATTCAGATAAACCTGCATTGCAGACGGGTCAAATTGTAAAGGGCCGTATTGCAGCATAGCGCTGGCTTTACCTACACTGCGCCGCAGTAATGAATGCAGTCTGGCAACCAATTCATCAAAGTCAAACGGCTTGAGCAGGTAATCATCAGCGCCTTGCTGCAAGCCGCGTACTTTATCTGCAGTTTGATCTCTGGCAGATAAAATAAGTACTGGTGTCAGTATGTTGGCTGCACGCCAATTGCGTAATAGGGTTATGCCATCACCGTCAGGTAAGGTTAAATCCAGAATAATAATATCAAAGTTAAATGCGTTAACTGCCAACCCGGCAGAAGTAGCCGTTTCGGCGTGATACACCTCGAAATGTTGCAGTTGCAACGCGACAATCAAGGCGTTGGCAATTGCTGCGTCATCTTCAATCAGTAGTAGCTGCATAGGTGCCTCCGGTTTGAGGGCATCAGTATGGTTTAACAGGATTAAGTCAGAATTAATGCTGACTTAATCTAAAGCCCATAGTTTTGCTGCAACATAACATGTTGGAGCTTGCCATGAATAATTTGAGTATCAGTATTTTTCTGTTAACCAGCGGTTTTAGCAGCTACGTCAGCGCTGCAGAAGAGCCCGCAGTAATAAAGTATATTAAGCAGCAAGGTGTTACCATTGCCGGTACCTTTGAAACTGAAGCGGGTGTTAAAGGTTATGCCGCCAAAGTGCAGGGCCGGGAGCTGAGTATTTACCTGACGCCGGATAACCAACATGCACTTATTGGCAGTTTAATTAACGCAAAAGGTGAAGACTTGGGTACGGCTGCGTTGCAGCGGTTAATCAGTGCGCCGCAAAATAACCTGGCCTGGCAGCAACTGGAACAGGCAGATTGGGTGGCCGATGGTAAAGCAGATGCACCGCGTATTATTTATACCTTTACTGATCCAAATTGCCCGTTTTGCCATCGTTTGCGCCAGGCGGCGGCGCCTTTTATCGACAAAGGCCAGGTACAGCTTCGCCATGTTATGGTGGGTATTTTACGCCAGGATAGTTTAGCCAAAGCTGCGAATATTCTCGGAGCGAAAGACCCAGCTATGGCATTGCAGCAACATATTCAGCGCTATGAGCAAGGTGGTAGCAAAATAGATAACGCAGCGGTAGCTAAAGGTGAAGCCGTTATTTTAAAAAACAATGTATTAATGCAACAACTGGGGGTAGCTGCTACACCAACCAGTTTCTACCGTGATGTTAACGGTGATATTCAGATGATACAGGGTATGCCCTCTGCCACAATATTGGCAGCTATGTTCGGAGACTTATGATTGCCATTAATATAGGGCCGCTGGCGTTACCGGTGCCGCCGTTGCTGTTGTTGTTTAGTGTTGTAGTGGGCCTGATTGTCGCTTCTCTGGTGGCGAAAAGGCAGCAAAGCCCGGTTACTGATCAGTTGCTAACCGTGTTGCTGGTAAGCCTGCTATTTGGCCGTATCGTTTTTGTACTGCGTTTTATGCAAAGTTATGACTCTTTCTGGCAAATGCTGGATATCCGCGACCGGGGTTTTGATTTTTCGGCTACCTTACTGGCTGCCATGATTATGCTTATGCTGCAGATAAAGCGTTACCCAAAACAGCGTAAAGCTTTGCTAAGCGGTGCGCTTTCTACCGTAGCGCTATTTGCGGTATTAATCACCGTGGTGACGGTAGGCAGACAACAGGCGCAATTGCCCGATGTCGTGCTGTCGCAGTTAGATGGTAGCAGTGTTAACCTGCAGCAAAGCAAAGGCCAGCTTACCATTGTTAACCTCTGGGCCACCTGGTGCCCACCATGCCGGCGTGAAATGCCGGTATTGGCCAAAGCTGAACAAAACAACCCTGATATTAATTTTGTGCTGATAAACCAGCGTGAACCCGCCGACACGGTAAAACAGTTTTTAGCGCAAATGTCGTTACAGTTTTCGCAGGTGCTGCTGGATACCACCGGGCAGGTGCCGCAGCAGTTCGGTGCTTTTGGCCTGCCGGTAACGCTGTATTTTGATGCACAGGGCCAGCTGGTAGACAGCCATATGGGCGAGGTATCTGATGCCAGTCTGGCAGCTGCTATCAGCAAGCTGCGTAACAGTTCACTTTAAACAGCCATAAAAAGTACCTATAAAAAAGTATCCATAAAAAACGGGCGCTGTGTCGGCGCCCGTTTGTTGCTTATCACCTATTTAGGGCAGTGATTACTTTAAATCAAAGCGATCGGCATTCATTACTTTGGTCCAGGCTTTTACAAAGTCTGTGACAAATTTTTGTTTCGCATCGCTGGCGCCATACACTTCGGCAATAGCGCGCAGTTGTGAATTAGAACCAAAAATCAGATCGACGCGGCTGGCAGTCCATTTTACCTGACCGGTTTTACGATCAGTGCCCTCAAACTGCTGGGCGTCTTTTGACACCGGAGCCCACTGTGTATTCATATCCAGCAGGTTAACAAAGAAGTCATTGCTTAGCGTGCCGGGTTTTGCCGTAAATACGCCGTGTTTGCTCTGGCCGTAGTTAGCATCCAGTACCCGCATACCACCGACTAATACTGTCATTTCCGGTGCGGTTAAGGTTAACAGTTGCGCTTTGTCCAGCAGCAGCTCTTCAGCTGATATCGTGTAAGCCTTTTTCATATAGTTACGAAAGCCATCTGCAACCGGCTCCAGCACATCGAATGATTCTGCATCGGTTTGCTCGTCTGTAGCATCAGTACGGCCAGGGGCAAAAGGTACAGCAACGGTTACACCGGCATCATTAGCGGCTTTTTCAATTGCGGCTACGCCTGCCAGTACAATGATATCAGCCAGCGATATCTTTTTATTACCGCTTTGCGTAGCATTAAAGTTTTGCGCAATAGTGCCAAGTACACTTAGCACCTGTTGCAACTGGGCCGGTTGGTTTACCTGCCAGTCTTTTTGTGGCGCTAAGCGGATACGGGCACCGTTGGCACCACCACGGCAGTCTGAACCACGGAAGGTAGAGGCTGACGACCAGGCGGTATATACCAGTTGCGATACGCTTAAACCGGATGCCAGAATAGTCGTTTTTAGCTGAGCAATATCCGCGTCATTAACCAGCTCGTGATCTACCGCTGGTACCGGATCTTGCCAGATCAAATCTTCTGCTGGTACTTCCGGCCCCAGGTACCGTGATTTTGGCCCCATATCGCGGTGGGTTAATTTAAACCAGGCACGGGCAAAGGCATCGGCAAACTCGGCCGGGTTTTTATGGAAATGCTCAGAAATTTTACGGTAAGCCGGGTCTTCACGCATGGCTATATCGGCAGTTGTCATCGCCAGTACGGTACGCTGGCTGGCATCTTCAACATCCGGCGCATGATCTCTGTCAGCAAGGTTTACTGCTGCCCACTGATGCGCACCGGCCGGGCTTTTAACCAACTGCCAGTCATAACCAAACAATACGCCAAAGTAACTGTGATCCCAACGGGTGGGGGTTGGTGTCCAGGGGCCTTCAATACCACTGGTAATAGTGTCGCGGCCTTTACCGCTTTTAAAACTGTTTTTCCAGCCCAAACCCATTTGTTCGATAGGCGCAGCTTCAGGCTCTGCGCCTACGTTAGCTGCATCACCGGCACCATGTGATTTACCAAAGGTGTGGCCACCGGCGGTTAATGCCACGGTTTCGTAGTCATTCATTGCCATCCGGGCGAAGGTTTCACGCACATCACGGCCAGAGCCTAATGGATCGGGGTTGCCATCCGGGCCTTCCGGGTTAACGTAGATCAGGCCCATTTGCACAGCAGCCAACGGGTTTTCCAGATCGCGCTCGCCGGAGTAACGGCTGTTAGGCTTGTCGCTGGTGGCCAGCCACTCAGTTTCAGCGCCCCAGTAGACATCTTCTTCCGGCTCAAAAATGTCGGCCCGGCCGCCGCCATAACCAAAGGTTTTAAAGCCCATTGATTCCAGCGCAACGTTACCGGCTAAAATAAATAAGTCGGCCCAGGATAATTTGTTACCGTATTTTTGTTTTACCGGCCACAGCAAGCGGCGGGCTTTATCCAGGTTGCCGTTATCCGGCCAGCTGTTTAGCGGTGCAAAACGCTGGTTGCCGGTAGAGGCACCGCCACGGCCATCACCGGTGCGGTAGGTGCCTGCAGCGTGCCATGCCATACGGATCATAAAAGGTCCGTAATGGCCGTAATCTGCCGGCCACCAGTCTTGTGAGTCGGTCATTACATGCTCAAGATCTTTTTTTACTGCTGCCAGATCAAGTTTTTTAAATTCTTCAGCGTAGTTAAAATCTTCACCCAGCGGGTTCGATTTCTTGTCGTTCTGGTGCAAAATTTTCAGGTTAAGCTGGTTAGGCCACCAGTCCATATTTTTGGTGCCGGCACCACCAACTTTGGTGTTACCGCCGTGCATCACCGGGCATTTTCCGGCTGAGCCGTTATTGTTGTTATCCATATTTTACTCCTTGCAACGTGGGTTTTTCAGGGCTACTGCATGCACCTGCTTTGATAATGCATTGAATATAGACCTGACGGTTAAACTGCGAAAGCCACTTTTGTCTATCGTGCTAATCGTTTTTTCGAATTGACTATTACAAATTTAGTTAATGTTTTCAGTCGGTTTGTCTGTGGTTATATAGGATGGTTCAAATCAAATGGCTTTGCTGTGGCAGCGTAAAAAGGGTTGCACCCTTATGCTTTGCCGGTTAGCTTACAGGCTATTGCCAAATAGAGGCTTGCCATGACCAGCGTTACCATTTTGGTAGATGTACAAAACATCTACTACACCAGCCGTGAAGCCTGGCAGCGCAATTTTGACTATAACGCTTTTTGGCGCCAGGTAACCGCCGGGCGTACTGTCGTTAAAGCCATCGCTTATGCCATAGATCGCGGTGATGAAAAACAGCGCCAGTTTCAAAATATTCTGCGTGCCATCGGCTTTGAGGTAAAACTAAAGCCGTTTATTCAGCGCGCCGATGGCAGCGCCAAAGGTGACTGGGATGTGGGTATAACGCTGGATGCTATCGAGTACGGCCAGCACAGTGATGTGCTGGTGCTGGCCTCCGGCGATGGCGATTTTGGCCTGCTGGCAGACAAACTTACCACTAAGTACCAAACCGAAGTAGAGGTATACGGTGTAGAAGGTTTAACTGCCCAGGCGCTGATGAAAGCCGCTACACGGTTTATTGCGATTGACGAAGCACTGCTGCTATAGTAAGCGCCAGGTTTTGCAGTTGCCTGGCGCGTAAGCACTTATGCTTAGGCCGGTTCTGGCAGCAGGGCATCATCCAGTTGATTGGCTTTAATGGCAGCTTCCCGTGCTTGCAACCGTTGTACGTACTCAGTAAAAGCAGGCCGTTTTTCCAGCGTATCAAACATCATACCCCACTCAATATGGCTGCCCACATACACATCAGCCGCAGTAAATTGCTCACCACAAATATAAGGGCCCTGTGTTAAAGCGGTTTCCAGCGCATTTAACGTATCCTGATACAGGCCACAACCTGCAGCGGCTGCGTTGTCGGCATCAAGGCGCCAATTATAGGCTTTGGCAGTGGTGGCCATCTCCAGCGGGCCGGCAGCAAAAAACAACCAGCGGTAATAGTTGCCGCGCTGCGGGCTATCGGGCGCAGGGGCCAGTTGCTTGTCGGCAAACTGATCGGCCAGGTAGGCACAAATGGCGGCGGCTTCGGTTACTACCACATCACCATGGGTAATTACCGGTACTTTGCCCATCGGGTTTAGTGCCAGAAATTCAGCCGATTTTATTTCAGGGCCATACTGCAGCACTTTTACCTCGTAAGGTACATTCAGCTCTTCCAGCATCCAGCGGATAATACGGCCACGCGACTGCGGGTTGGTATATAAGGTTAATGGTTTCATTTTATTTACTCCTTGTTGCTTATTTTTTGTCGTTAATAAGTGTGGGTTGTTGGCGGTTTTTTCGCTACCTGGGTACTGTAAAACTCAAATAGGACAGAATACGTCCTAATTATCGGTTATATTTTGTGTCTGTTAGTAACAACAGGAAGCGTAAATTAACAGGTGCAGATATACATGAGCGGCCCGACTATCCGAGTGCTTAGCCTGCTAGAGCTGCTGCAGTCTCATGGCCGTTTAAGCGGCACTGAGCTAGCTGCAAGGCTGGGGGTAGATAAGCGTACAGTGCGCCGTTATATTCAGGCGCTGGAACAATTGGGTATTCCGGTTACTACCGAGCAGGGCTGCGACGGCGGTTATATGTTGGTGGCCGGTTTTAAACTACCGCCAATGATGTTTACCAATGACGAAACTCTGGCATTGTCGCTGGGCTTATTGGCCGCACACAACCTTAATCTGGCCGATACGCAGGTTGCCATCAGCAGCGTTCAGGCCAAGCTGGAGCGGGTTATGCCAGCTAAACTGAAATCCCGCGCCCGGGCCATTGCCGACAATATCAAAGTAATATTGCCAGCATCTGACACTGAAACATCTGGCCAGCACCTGGCACCGTTATTAGATGCACTGGAGCAGCAGCGTTCGGTTACTATCCGTTATGCCTCTTATCAGCAAGCGCCGGTTTTCAGACAAGTTGACCCATACGGTTTGCTGTTTCGCAGCGGCCGCTGGTATATGAGTGGCTATTGTCACCTGAGGCAAGAGCTGCGAACCTTCCGGCTGGATCGTCTGCAACAGATCGAATTGCTGCAGCAGTGCTTTAACCGGCCAGCGAATTTTGATACGGCAGAGCATTTTACCAGCAGCCTCTATGGTATGCCGGGCAATTTAGATGTGCAGGTCATGCTGCATACTGACAAACACACAGCAGCACAGGCGATGGGTGAAACGGCATCGATGTTAAAGCCTCAAGCCGAAGGCTTACTGCTAAGCACCCGCACCGACAGCTGTTATTGCTTAGCGCAGTGGCTAAGCCAACTGCCGTTTGATTTTAGTATTATCGAGCCGCCTGAACTAAAACTCGCGTTAAAGCAGCAGGCTGAGCGTTTGATGAACATTGCACAGCGTTAATGTTAGCATTGCCCTGGTTCGCGCTTCGCCAGCGTGCTGGCAAATATCACTTAGGCTTGTTCAGCAAGGCTTTTAAATCGGCAAAAGGGTTGTGGGTAGCCGGTGCCACTTTTTGCTCGGTAGTGCCGCCATACAGCACAAACTCGTGGAATTTATTGTGCTCATTATCATGGCAATAAATACAGAGTAACTCCCAGTTGCTGCCATCGGAGGGGTTATTGCTGTGGTTGTGATCAATATGATGCACCGTTAATTCGCGCAAATTAGAATGCACAAACTCACGGGCACAACGGCCGCATACCCAGGGGTACATTTTTAACGCCTTGTCGCGATAACCTTGTTCTTGTTGCTGATAGGCCTGTGCACCGCTGTTGGTTTTGCTCATAATTGTCCTGCTTAACTTGGTTTAGTAACACGGCGGGTTATACCCATGCTGTGTTATAAAAGATGGCTTGATTTTAACAGCCATACACGCTTAAGCAATGCTTGTTTTGGCAGTTTAAAGCCACATTGTCTTGCTGGCCAAAGCTTTGCATGGTATTGCAAAATAAAGCTGTTTGAATGCAGTAAAGGAGCACAAATGACAAACGGAATAACGAATATGGCTGGCTCAGTGCCAGAGTGGTGTGCCATGGCAATTGAGCTGTTGGGCATTGCTATTATTACTGTCATTGCTATTTACGCCCTGGTGCATGCCGGCATACGGCTGGTAAAAGGTGATGCAGTGAGCGATATCCAGCAACAGGTGCGCCAGCAGCTGGGGCGGGGCATCTTGCTGGGGCTGGAGTTTTTAATCGCGGCAGACATTATTCATACTGTTGCGGTGGAGCTTACCTTTGAAAACGTGGGGGTACTGGCGCTGGTGGTGTTAATCCGCACCTTTTTAAGCTTTACCCTGGAGCTGGAGTTAACCGGCAAATGGCCCTGGCAGCAGGCTGGCTCTGAAACCAAAAATGGTGCAGGCAATTAACAATTAACCAAGGCATATAAAGTTAAGTAGCCTTTTTGGCCAGCGTATTTAATTGAGACACTATGAGCCTAGAAATTATCACGCCAGAACAATGGCAAACCCAGCGCTGGCAAAACGGCGGCGGCATTACCCATCAGCTGTGCCGACAGGACGACGCCAACGGTATGCTATGGCGCTTATCTATTGCAGAAGTAGCCAGCGACGGCCCGTTCTCCCGTTTTGATAATATCGACCGCATAATTCTGCTGCTTACCGGCGAGGGCTTTTGTTTACATGGTGTGGGCGATAACCCGCAGGTACTGGATGCGCCACTTATGCCGTTTTCCTTTGCCGGTGAAACTACCATTCACTGCAGTTTAGTAAATGGCGCCGTGCGCGACTTTAACCTGATGACCCGCCGCGATGCTGTGCAGGCGCAGCTGCAGGTACTGACTATTAGCAGCGCTGTACAAACCTTGCCGCTAAGCCCGCAAACGCTTATCTATATTGCCAGCGGCAGCGTAAATGCAGTGCTGGGCGAAAAGCGCATAACGCTGGAAGCGCAGCATACACTTAGCTTGATTGATGAGGCGGGCAGTGTGCAGTTAAGCAGCAGTGATAGCGCACAGGTTGTTTATATCGGTTTGTCGGCCAAGCCGACATAACCACGCAGCATTTTACTCTGATTAGTAACTGCATTAGCGAATAAGTACATTTGGTGTACACTGTACTCTTTTTCTGGCGAGGCGAGGTGTAGTATGAGTATCTTCGAGCTAAAGGATTCTCTGACCGAAGCGGTGGATATTAAGCAAGGTCGAAAACAAGCAAGCCGGGTAACCCGCTATGAAGTGGCGGATGTTAAAACCCTGCGCGAAAGTTTAGCCATTACCCAGGCCCAGTTAGCCCAAGCGTTGGGTACCAGTGTTGATACGATAAAAAGCTGGGAGAGCAAGCGCCGCAACCCAACCGGCCTTGCCGCCAAGGTGCTGGCTACTATTCAGGATAACCCCGAGTTCTACCACCAACTGGCAGCGCACTAAACAGGCAAGTACACCAAATCATCGTAAAGGTGCATTATTGAGCCCTTTGTTTTTGCAGCAAATAAAGCCTTGACCAGGTTTGGTTTTTCGGTGAATGTAGCGGAAATATGAAACTGACTAGCGTTACTCGGTGGCAGTTAAACGGCTCCGGCGAATTGTAACAATTGGATCTGCCCCCGAAGGTTTTTTCAGATTCGGCGTTTTTTTAAGGAAGTAATGTGTATACAGAATGGAAACCTAACAGCTGGATTGCCGTATTGTTTGGATTGCTGTTTCAACCCTTCGTATTTTTATACGTAAACCGGCCACGCTATTTTTTCTATTATCTGGCTCTGACACTGGGCTGCATTTTTCTTACGCAGCATCCAATAAGCGCGGCACTATTTTCAGAAGGTGGCAAAGCTCAGCATTGGCCATACGCCATTACCATCGCTTGTGCCATACATGCGTATATCCTTAGTGCTAAGTATGATGTTTCACAAAAAAGAAGCTGGTGCGCTAGTTGGTGGGCAACGTTACTCTGCGTAGTAACGGTATATTTTTCACTTTTCGTTACGAAAACGTTTTTTTATGACTTTTACTCTATTCCCGCTGCATCAATGAGCCCGGCGTTAAATACCGGAGATTATGTGGTTGTTAGTAAAAATGGTTATGGCAACTACTCTTATGCTGGAATACCTGTGTTGCAAACTAAATCAACCGCGACAGTGCAACGTGGTGACATAGTTGTGTTTAAAAAGCCCGGAAATGAAACACCAGACTTTATTAAGCGGGTAATAGCCGGTCCGGGAGATAAAATTTACTATCAACATAAACGCCTATATCTAACCAGAGCATGTGATGGCTGCTTAGAATACGAGCTGATTGATAATGTGGAATTGGATAGCGCAGCTGCGAGTGAGATTTCACAATATCAGGAGACGCTGGACGGGCAAAAGTATCAAATCCAGCAGAACACAGCTAAACCCGACTTTATACAACATTACTTCCGTCAGCAGGGCATGCGCCTGGGTGAATGGCAAGTTCCGGCGGGGCATTATTTTGTTATGGGCGATAATCGCGACAATAGTCTGGACAGCAGATACTGGGGCTTTGTGCCTGAGCAAAATATAGTGGGTAAAGCGGTGTATATATTTTAACTAACCGCACAGTGTGGCCGCTGCGATTAACCTTTAGCTCAGCCGGTAACAGATTGCATACTAAATTAGCCACCACACCAATCCAACTTAAGGGCGCATTATTGCGCCCTTAGTTTTTTCTGAAGATAAAGCCTCGATAAGGTTGTTTTTTTGCAATTGGTATTTGAACCAATACAACAACCTAACGCCATCCTGTCAAAAATTTGCTTACTTTATAACAATTGCTAAGGTTGAGTATAAGTTAATATTTAGTGAGTTTTTCATGCGTGCGCTTACAAGATTTGCTTGTAACACAAGATAACCTTGCAAAAAGTATCTTGAGGGATACACTATGAGCATAAAACAAATTAAAGCAACAGAGCAGTTTAGCTGCTGGCTGGATGGCCTAAAAGATATTCAGGGCAGAGCACGCATTCAGGCCCGGATACAACGTCTTGCCGCTGGTAATCCTGGTGTCTATCGCAATTTAAAGTTGGGCGTGTCTGAGCTGAAAATTGATGTTGGGCCAGGGTACAGGGTGTACTACACGCAACGGCACAATGTGCTGATCATTCTGTTGTGTGGCGGCGATAAAGCAAGCCAGCGCGGCGATATCGATTTAGCGTATCAATTGATAAACAACCTTGAGGTGTAACATGAGCATAAAACTGCAAGATTACGATGTAGCAGAGCACCTGCGTACACCAGAGGAGATGGCGGCTTATCTTGAGGCCTCAATAGCCGAATGTGATGGTGATGCCAGCTTTGTTGCCAAAGCGCTGGGTGACATTGCTCGTGCGAAAGGCATGGCCACATTGGCGCGCGATACCGGCCTGGGTCGCGAGAGCTTATATAAAGCACTATCCGTTGATGGCAATCCGCAATTAAGCACGGTACTAAAAGTCGCCAAAGCACTTGGCTTGCAATTCAGTGTCAAGCCAGCGGCTTAAATTGTCATCGGGCAATGTGCGAGGTGTAGTATGAGTATCTTTAACGAGCTAAAGGATTCTCTGACCGAAGCGGTGGATATTAAACACGGGCGTAAGGCTCCAAGCCGGGTCACCCGCCATAAAGTGGCAGATGTTAAAACCCTGCGCGAAAGTTTAGCCATTACTCAGGCGCAGTTAGCCCAAGCGCTGGGTACCAGTGTCGATACCATTAAAAGCTGGGAGAGTAAAAGGCGTAACCCAACTGGCCTGGCCGCCAAAGTGTTGGCTACTATTCAGGACAACCCCGAGTTTTACCACCAACTGGCACCGCACTAAACTGGCCGGTACACCAAATCAGTGTAAGGGCGCATAATCGCGCCCTTAGTTTTTGCAGCAAATAAAGCCTTGACCAAGTTTGGTTTTTCGGTAAATGTAACAGCAAGTTTAAGGCTGGCTAACTTGGTTTAGTGGGAGTTGAGAGAGTCTGGCAAAGGCATGATTTGATCCTGATTGATATAAGGACATTTTGAATGAAACATCTGAAAGGACGCTGGCGAGCGCTGCTCCGAGGACCTATACACATCATCTCAATGCTGGCCATTTCATGGCTTACGTATTGGTACTTTAGATATTCTCAAACGTGCTGGGAACACTACGATGTTGCTTGTATGTCCTCAGATACCAGCGAACTGGTTTGGAAAATTGCAATCGCTCTATCGCAGTTCGCTGGTATCGGTCTTCTCTTGTGGGACCTGGACAAAAAATTAAACGCACTCATTGGCACTAAATTAGTAGGGTATTTTTTTAACAAACTAAAAGCTTGGTGGCGTTTGTGGTTCAAGCAAAAGTACTCAATGAAAGTTGAGGTGGGGGTACCTCTTTTTTACGTTGGCAGCGATGTCAGTATGACATTTAAAAAAGCTGATATTTCCATTGAGGAACGATTGGCAGAAATTGAAACATCGCTTGAGATACACAGAAAAGCTATCGCTAAAGAAGCTGAGGAAAGAAGACGGCTAGAAAGTCACGTGAATGACAGTGTTAAACGGCTTGAATCCGATATTGAACAACGTAGTGACCACGTGCTGGGTAAGGTGAAGGAAATTCATGTCGGTGGCTATACAATGCAGGCATGGTCAATTTTTCTGATTCTATATTCTGCAGTACTAGGTGTATTTGTGTAAGTCCAACCTATTGTAAAAAATTGAATTTTTACGTGAGAGATTTACGCGCCAATTAGAACTTACCACCATTCGCCTTTCCCTTGCACTCCTTGTATAATACGCGCCCTTGATACACTCTGGTGCTTAATTTATGTCCACTGTTGCTACTACCGTTTCCCGCAAGTCTGCCCCTGTAGCACGCATGGCGCCTGAGCGTGACTTATTCAGCTACCCGAAATACTGGGCCGAGTGCTATGGCACGGCGCCGTTTTTACCTATGTCGCGCGCCGAGATGGATAAACTGGGCTGGGACAGCTGCGATGTTATTTTGGTAGTAGGCGATGCCTATGTAGACCACCCCAGCTTTGGTATGGCGGTAGTAGGACGTATGTTAGAAGCCCAGGGCTACCGCGTTGGCCTGATTTGTCAGCCGGATTGGCACAGCAAAGACGACTTTATGCGGCTGGGCAAACCAAACCTGTTTTACGGGGTGTCTGCCGGTAATATGGACTCGATGATTAACCGCTACACCGCCGATAAAAAGCTGCGCCATGACGATGCTTATACCGCCGGTGACATTGGCGGCAAGCGGCCGGACCGGGCGGTTACCGTGTACACCCAGCGCTGTAAAGAAGCCTATAAAGATGTGCCGGTAATTATTGGTGGTATTGAAGCCAGCCTGCGCCGTATTGCGCACTATGATTACTGGTCAGAAAAAGTGCGCCGTTCAGTTATTTTTGACGCCAAGGCCGATATTTTAATCTACGGCAATGCCGAGCGGCCATTAATCGAAGTAGCACATCGTATTGCCTCTGGTGTGCCGGTAAGCGAGATCCACGATGTGCGTGGCACGGCTGTGATCCGTAAAGAGCCATTACCCGGCTGGCGCGGTGTGGACTCTACCGCTATTGATAAAATCGGCAAAATTGACCCTATCTCCAACCCTTATGGCGCCGATGATGTTGGCTGCAGCAGTTATTCGGAATATGCCAAAGCCGGTATTGATCTGAGTAAACCCGCTGAAGTAGAAGCCAAACCGATTTTAGTGCAGCCGCCACGGCAAAAACCTTGGGAGCAAACCTACGTTAAGCTGCCGGCGTTTGAGCAGGTAAGCGTAAATAAGCCGCTGTATGCTCATGCTTCGCGCATTTTGCACCAGGAAACTAACCCGGGTTGTGCCCGTGCGATAATGCAGCGCCATGGCGACCGGCATATCTGGGTTAACCCGCCGGCATTTCCGCTTTCTACAGAAGAGATGGATTTAGTCTTTGGCTTGCCGTATCAGCGCGTGCCGCACCCGGTGTATGGCAAGGAGAAAATTCCGGCCTACGAGATGATTAAAACCTCGGTGAATATTATGCGCGGCTGCTTTGGTGGTTGCTCGTTTTGCTCTATTACCGAGCATGAAGGCCGCATTATTCAAAGCCGCTCGAAAGAATCGATCATGCAGGAGATCAAGGATATTCGCGATAAAGTACCGGGCTTTACAGGCGTGATATCCGATCTTGGCGGCCCCACGGCCAATATGTACCGCTTAAACTGTAAAAACCCGAAAGCCGAGCAAACTTGCCGCCGGCCAAGCTGCGTGTACCCGACCATTTGCGAGCATATGGACACCGACCAGAGCCCGACGGTAGAGCTGTACCGCGAAGCGCGTACTTTGCCTGGCATTAAAAAAGTGTTGGTGGCCTCCGGCGTGCGTTACGACTTAGCAGTAGAAGACCCGAACTATGTACGCGAGCTGGTGCAGCACCATGTTGGCGGCTATTTAAAAATCGCGCCCGAGCACACCGAAAGTGGCCCGTTGTCGAAGATGATGAAGCCTGGCATGGGTGCTTATGATAAATTTAAAGAAATGTTCGACCGCTTTAGTAAAGAGGCCGGTAAAGAGCAATTTTTAATTCCGTATTTTATTGCTGCCCACCCGGGCACCACCGATATGGATATGATTAACCTGGCGCTGTGGTTAAAAGAGCGTGACTTTAAACTGGACCAGGTACAAAACTTTTACCCCAGCCCAATGGCGAACGCGACCACCATTTACCACACGGAAATGAACTCGCTGAAAAACATCAACAAAGCCAATGATGAAGTGGTAGCGGTGCCTAAAGGCGAGCGCCAGCGCCGCTTACATAAAGCCATACTGCGCTACCACGACCCCAAAGGCTGGCCGCAAATTCGCGAAGCCTTAATTAAAATGGGCTTAAAGCATTTAATTGGCCGCAGCAAAGGCTGTTTGGTGCCGGAAGAGGGCAAAGACGAGCAGTTTAAAAAGCCACAAAAAGGTGGCCAACCAGCACTTAGCCGTCACACCGGTTTAAACCCGGCGGCTAAGGCCATTGCTAAGCGTAGCCAGCGTGAAACATGGGAAAAAGACGACAAGCAAGGCAAAAAGCCGCAGGGTAACAAGCCGTTTAACGCCAGTGGCAAACCTGCCGCTAAAAGCCCTGCAGGCAAAGCTCAGGGCCAGAAGAGCCCGCCGCGGTCTAAAGGCTGATGCAGCGGCTGTTTTTCAGCCTAAAGTTCTCCCCGGCGCAGCAACAGCAGTTGCTGCCGTATCAGCAGCAGGCGCTGGGTTTATGCCCGGCGGCCAGAGCCGTTGATAGCGACAACCTGCATTTAACGTTGTTTTTCTTAGGTCAGGTTAATACCACCCAGCAACAACGGCTGGTTGCAGCGGCACAGCAAATTAAAGCACCGGCCTTTAGCCTGACGCTGGATCATCTGGCTTGCTTTGCCAAACCGAAAATTCTTTATCTGGCGCCTTCGGTAATACCCGATGCACTGTTGCAGTTACAACAGCAGGTGGCGGCGTTGTGTAAAGCAGAAGGCTTTAGCGATAGCCATGATAACTACCGGCCGCATATTACTCTGGCGCGCCACGCGGTATGTGCAGAAGATTATTATCAGCAGCTGGCGCCATTAACTTTGCAGATCAATGAATTTGTCCTGTACCATTCAACGCAGTGGGATGGGCGCTTGCAGTATTTGCCGCTTTATCACTTTATGCTGATATAACAACTCTTTAGCCTCAGGGGATTAAGAGTTTTATCTCAACCTGCTATAGTTCATCAGTGATTAATTTTCGCCACTTATACTCGGCGCACACACCCGAACAACGACACCCCGTTAACAAGGATTGGTTATGCCTGCCTCAGCGTCATTTTTGCGTAAAATTTTTGGCTCGGTAAACTGGACGGCCCCTGACTGGCTGCATCAGTTTTGTCACTATGTAAAGCAGCGCCCGGCTAAGTTCTGGGGCGCTGTAGTGGCGTTAGTTGTGCTTATTGCCGCCGCTGTTGCTGGTTATTACTACTATCAGCAATTACCCAAACCGCTAAAAGTGAAGGCAACTGTGCAAAGCCCGGCACTGGGGCATTATCAGGACAACGTTGAGCAGCCCACCGCACTGCGCGTGCAGTTTAACTATGACATGAGCGATCAGGCCGGGCGCATTGCACCGGTACCGCAGCTTTCAGCGGCCCGGCTGGATTTAATTGGCGAAGAATTAAGCGAAGGTGTCAGCTTAAGCCCGGCCATAGCTGGCAAGTGGCTGTGGCAGGATGACAACACGCTAATTTTTACCCCACAACAGGCCTGGCCCGCCGGGCAACGTTACCAGCTTAAGCTGGATAAAAGTATTTTTGCAGCCGGTACCTTACTGGCAGAACAACAATACAGTTTTGATACTGTGCCACTTACCGGCGCTATTAACCGCTTACGTTTTTATCAGCACCCCACCGAACAAGCCACCCGGCAAATAGTCGCTACGTTAAATTTCAGCCACCCGGTAGATATCGACAGCGTGAAAAGCCAGCTGTCGATGACCATGCGCCCCGATGGCGGTGATGTTCGCAGCAAAGGTAAGCCACTGGATTTTAGCATCAGCGCAGATAAAACCGGCCGCGAGCTCTATCTGCAATCGGCAGCGTTAACGCTGCCAGAGCGCGAGCAATATTTAACTGTGTTATTAAAAGCCGGGGTAAAAGCACAACACGGCAGTGGCAAAACCAGCCGGGAAAACAGCCAACAGCTGTTAGTGCCGGATAAAACCAGCTTTTTAAAAGTAGAAGAGCTGCGCACCGACATTATCCGTAGCTCTGAGCAACAGCTCGAGCAAGAACCAGAGCAAATGCTGCTGTTAAGTTTTACTGATCGCATCAGCCGCACCGAGCTGCAAAACAAACTGAAACTGTATGTATTGCCAAAACACCCACAGCGTAATTCTAACTATTGGGCGCCGGGCGAAGTCAGCAGCAGCGTATTACAGCAAGCCAGCCTGCACAGCTTTGAGCTGATGCCCACGCCGGAAGCCAACGACAGTGCCTTTAGCATTAAGCTGGATGTGCCACCAGGCCAAAGCCTGTTTGTTAGTGTAGCCAAAGGCTTATCATCGACCAGTGATTTTACCCTGGCCAGTGAATACCGCGCTGTGGTGCAGGCGCCACAGTATCCGAAAGAAGCTCGGATAGTGGGTGAAGGTGCCATGCTAACGCTAAGCGGTGAGCAAACCTTGCAGTTGCTAAGCCGTGGCGTTAAGGGCGTGCGGGTAAAACTGCATAAATTGCTGCCGGGCGAGCTAAACCACTTTATCAGCCAGACTGGTGGCGATATCAGCCAGCCATATTTTTACAACTATAACTTTGATGAAAGCAATATCAGCAGCAGTTACGAGAAAACCTTTACGCTGGCCAATAGCCACGCCAAGCAGGCAAATTACCTGTCGTTAGCGTTAAAGCCGTATCTGGCTGAAGCGGGCATGGGGGTGTTTTTTATTCAGTTAACCGAATTTGACCCGGCCCGGCCGAAAAGCGAAGGCCAGCAACTGGATAAGCGGTTGGTGCTGGTAACCGATTTAGGCTTACTGGTAAAACACAACAGCGACAGCAGCCAGCAGGTATTTGTCATGTCGGTGGCCGATGGCAAACCGGTAGCCGGCGCCAAAGTAGAGCTGCTGGGCAAAAATGGTGTAGCGGTGTTAAGCGGCACCACCAATGCCCAGGGCAGTGTAAACTTAGACAAAACCAGCGGTTTTGTACGCGAACGCCAGCCGGTGGTGTACCTGGTTAGCCGCAGCAGTAATGGCGTAACCGATAGCAGCTTTATTCCGTATGATCGCTATAGTCGCCAGTTGGATTATTCCAAATTTAATACCAGTGGCCGTTATCAGGATGAAAACAGCGCCAAAGCATTAAGCGCTTATATGTTTAGCGACCGGGGTATTTACCGGCCCGGTGAGCAGGTGCAACTGGCGGCCATTATCCGCCATAACGATTTGTCGCTGGCCGAGCAAAAGCTGCCGTTAAAAATACAGGTGCAGGGGCCGCGTGGCAGTACTTTCTGGCAGCAAAACTTCAGTTTAAGTGGCCGTGGTATGCACACCTTTAGCCTGGACACCCAGCCACACAGTGACACCGGTAATTATTATGCCAATATCAGCCTGCTTGACAGCAAGGGCAATACCGAGCGGCACTTAGGCTCGGTTAGCTTTGTAGTGGAAGAATTTCAGCCCGACACTCTGAAAATCAGCAGCAGTTTTAACCAGCAGGGCAAAGGCTGGTTATCGCCACAAAATTTAGTGGCGCAAGTGCAACTGGATAACCTGTTTGGCACCCCGGCACAGCAGCGCCGGGTAACCGCCAAATTTGAACTGATCCCGGCAGGTTTTAGCTTTAGTGAATATAAAGATTATCGCTTTATTGCCCCGCAGGAGCAGCAACTTAACAGCAACAGTGTACGGCAGAGCCTGGATGAGCAGCAAACCGATGCCGACGGTAAAGCCAGTTTTACGCTGCCGCTTGAGCAATACAGCGGTGGTACTTACCGGCTGGTGCTGACCACCGAAGGTTTTGATGGCGGCGGTGGAAAAAGTGTGCAAAACAGACGCAGCGCACTGGTATCGCCGTTAAATGAGCTGGTAGGGGTAAAAAGCGATGGCGAGCTAAGCTACCTGAAAAGACAGCAAAGCCGTAGTTTGCAGTTTATCGCCATTAACAACAGTTTAGCGCAGATAGCGCTGAATGAATTAACACTGAAACTGGTAGAGAAACGGCCATTATCTAGCTTAGTTAAACAAAACGATGGCACCTACCAGTACCAGAGCATAGTGCAGGAGCTAACAGTAAGCGAAACGCCATTTAGCATTGCCACAGAGGGTACTGAATATCAGTTGCCAACTGACACGGCCGGTGATTTTGAGCTGCAACTGTTAAAAGGCGATCAGCTGCTGGGTAAACTGGCGTTTAGCGTAATAGGCGCTGGTAATATCAGCGCTATGCTGGAGAAAAACGCTGCACTTAACGTGCGGCTGGATAAAACCGATTATAAAGCGGGTGAGCGCATTGAACTGAATATTACTGCCCCTTATACCGGCAGTGGCTTAATCAGCATTGAAAGCGATAAAGTGCATGCCTTTAGCTGGTTTACCGCCGATACCACCAGCAGCATTCAGCATATAGTGCTGCCAGAGGGTATTGAAGGTAATGCCTATATTAACGTTAGCTTTGTGCGTGGCGCCGATTCCGATGCACTTTTTGTCAGCCCGCTCAGTTACGCTGTGGTGCCGTTTAATATTGACCGCAGCAAGCGCGAGCTGAACATTAGCCTGGTAGCACCGGAAGAAGTGCGCCCCGGTAAAGCCTTTACGCTGGGCTATAAAACCGACCGGCCGGCCGACTTACTGCTGTATGGCGTGGATCAGGGTATTTTGCAGGTGGCAGCTTACGAATTGCCCGATCCGTTATCGCATTACCTGCAAAAGCGCGCCTTGCAGGTGCGCAGTATGCAAATGCTCGATTTAATCCTGCCGGAATTTAGCGCACTTAAACGCCAGTTAGCCGGTGTAGGCGGTGACAGCGCACGCCGTGCTATGGCAGCAGCAATGCTGGACAGCAACTTAAATCCCTTTGCCCGCAGGGCCGAGCAGCCTGGCGTATTCTGGCTGGGCGTGGTAAAAGCCGGTACTGAACTGGCTACCCAGCAGGTAACAGTGCCGGCCAGCTTTAGCGGCAATTTAAAACTGATGGCGGTAGCGGTAAGCGATGAAGCACTGTCTGCGGTCAGCCAGGATTTACGTGTGCGCGGCCCCTTTGTGTTAACCCCGGATGTACTTACCAGTGCAGCCCCCGGCGATGAGTTTGATATCAGCGTGTCGGTAGCGAATGGCGTAAAAGGCTCGGGCCCGGATGCCGCCATTAAAGTGCAGCTTACTTTACCTGATAGCCTTATTGCCGTGGGTGAAACTGAGCAATTGCTTAGCATTAGCGAAAATAGCGAGCAAAGTGCACGTTTTCGCTTAAAAGCCGGCGAAGTACCAGGCGAGGCCAGCTTAAGCTTTAGTGCGACCTACCAGCAGGGTGAGCTAACCGAGCAGGCCAGCCGCAGTATCAGCCTGAGTATCCGCCCGGCCAGCCATTATCACACCACGCTACAGGCCGGTTTTGCTGATAAAGGCCCGGTAACACTTAACACCCGTTATCCGCTGTATGCCGAATTCGCCCGGCAACATGTTGTTGCCTCGGCTAACCCGCTGGTGCTGGCCGAGAGCTTTACCGATTATCTCGCGCAATATCCACACGGTTGTACCGAACAGGTGGTGTCGCAGGTGTTCCCGTGGGTGGGGTTAGTGCAGCAACCGTCGTATCAGGCGCAGTGGCCGGTGCTGAACGAAAAATTTGCCGTGCTGATCCAGAAGCTGGCTGAGCGCCAGCAAAGCGATGGCGGCTTTAGCTTTTGGCCCGGCGGTTACAGCAGTGCCGACTTCCCCAGTATTTATGTCATGCATTTCCTGTTAGCCGCACGCGAGCAGGGGCTGGCCGTGCCGGATTACCTGTACAGTCAGGGGCTGGAGTATTTGCGCAATGTCGCGCGGCAAAGCGGCGCCAATTTGTATCAGGCCCGCCTGCGTGCCAATGCGATTTACCTGTTAACCCGCAGCGGCGAAGTCACCACCAATTATTTGGTTGAATTACACGAACGGCTGGAAAAACAGCATAAACAAGCGTGGCAGGCTGATATTACCGCTATTTATATTGCTGCCAGTTATCAGTTGTTGCAAAAACCAGAGCTGGCCCGCGGCTTGTTATCCGGTTACCGTTTAGGTAAAACCTCAGCGCTGCAAAGCGGTTATCTGGCGCGTATTGCCACACCGCTGCCGCCTTTTGCTAACCCGGCGTTTCAGTCTCAGCTAAGCCTGGATGCGCAGTACGTGTATTTATTGTCCAGCCATTTTGCTGAGCAAGCCAAAGCGCTGGATGGTAAAGCCATTTTACAGTTATTGCAGCCGGTGTTTAAAGGCGATTATAACACCATTGCCTCGGCCTATACGGTGCTGGCGTTGTCAGCCTATGGTCAGTTACAAACCGAAGCTACCGCCACGCCACCAAAGTTTTATCAGTTAGATGGCAAAGCTGCGCGTACGGCGCTAACGCCGGCGGATAACCAAAGCGCTATACCGCGTGCTGCTTTTACCACAGCAGCAGAGCAAATACTGATAGAGAGCCAGCAGCAGCTGTTTTATGCGCTAAGCGAAGCCGGTTTTGCTAAAACAGCGCCTGCTAAAGCCGTAGCGCAGCAGTTGGAGGTAGTGCGCGATTATCTTGATGCCGACGGCAAAGTGGTGAGCACTGCCAAACAAGGTGATGAGCTTACCGTGCGCCTGCGCCTGCGCAGTTTAACCGACGGTTGGCACAGCAATGTGGCGGTAGTCGATTTACTGCCAGCCGGTTTTGCTGTGGTGCGCAGTTCAGTACCGCGCCAAAGCGGACCCTGGCGCGCTGACTATGTTGATATCCGTGAAGACCGCGTGGTGTACTACGCCGGTTTTGGCCCGCAAATGACTGAGCTGCGTTATCAGGTAAAAGTAACCGCCGCCGGTAATTTTGTGCTGCCAACGGTATCGGCACAATCAATGTACGATTTGTCAGTGTATGCCAGCACAGCGGCCGGGCGCTTTGTGGTAACCGCAGCTGCTGTAAATTAACACTTTGCCGGGGCTGTAGTGCAACACGGGATGTTAAAAAAGTGGTTAGGCAGGGTGCTGGCAGGGGTAGTGGTTATATTATTGCTACCGGCATTAGTGCTGCTGTTATCGCCAAAGCCAGCGCTTTATAGCCAGTACCTGCAAAGCAGTGCTTATTTTGCTGCCAATGGCGACTTATTAAGCCTGCGGCTGGCGGCCGATCAGCGCTACCGGCTGCGTCTGCCATTAGCTGATATTGCTCCGGCGCTACAGCAAGCCACATTGTTGTATGAAGACCGGCAGTTCTATAATCATTTCGGTGTTGATATCAGTGCCGTTGGCCGCGCGTTCTGGCAAGGTGTGGTTAAAGGTGGCCGGCGTCAGGGCGCGTCAACCCTAAGTATGCAACTGGCGCGGCTGCGCTTTAATCTGAATACCAGCAGCTTTAGCGGTAAGTTACAGCAACTGGCGTATGCGCTTTATCTGGAGCGGCATTTTAGCAAAGACGAGATTTTAGAAGCCTACTTTAACTACGCACCTTACGGCGGCAATATTGAAGGTGTCGCCGCCGCCAGCCTGATTTACTTTGGTAAAGAAGCGCAGCGGCTAACGCTGGGCGAAGCTTTAGCGCTAAGTGTTATTCCGCAAAACCCGAACCAGCGCAGCCCGCTAAGTACCAAAGGCGAGCAGCAATTAGAACTGGCGCGCCAACGCTTAGCGGCACTGTGGTTGCAATATTATCCCTCTGCTGAGCCAGGCGCAGCACAGCGTTTAAGTTTGCCGCTGAAGTTTTATCAGCGTGCCGATTTAGCCTACGCTGCGCCGCATTTTATTAATCAGTTACAGGCTCAGCGCCAGGTCGAAGGCCGCTTTTATACCAGCCTGCAACCACATTTACAGCAGCGTATGCAGCAACTGGTTACCGCCTATTTACGCCGTAACGCCGATAAAGGCTTTAGTAACGCCAGTGTATTGCTGGTAAAACGCAGCACCATGCAGGTGCAGGCCTGGATTGGCTCGGCCGATTTTTATAATGCGGCGATCTCTGGTCAGGTTGATGGTGTAACAGCGCTGCGCTCACCGGGTTCAGCGCTAAAGCCGTTTGTTTATGCGTTGGCGCTGCAGCAGGGTGTTATTCATCCGCAAAGCCTGCTAACCGATTTACCGCGCCGTTATGGCAGTTTTAACCCGGAAAACTTCGACCGCCAGTTTGTCGGCCCGGTTAATGCCACTGAAGCGCTGATTAACAGCCGCAATGTTCCGGCTGTGCAGTTACAGGCCAGTTTAACCAAACCGGATTTTTACCACTGGCTAAAACAGGCACAGGTGCCGTTAAGCTATAACGCCGAGCACTACGGCCTGGCCCTGGTGCTGGGCGGTATGGAGCTGAGTATGCAGCAGCTGGTGCAGCTGTATGCCATGCTGGGCAATGGCGGTAACTGGCAGGCACTGCAGTGGCAGGCAGAGCCAGCAGCGGCGGCACCCCAACTGTTGTTAAGCGCAGAAGCGGCGTTTTTAACGCTGGACATGCTGCGCCAGCATGCCAAACCACAGGCCGGTTTACTGAGCGAACTGACAGATAGCACGCCGGTAGCATGGAAAACCGGTACTTCTTATGCGTTTCGTGATGCCTGGTCCATTGCGCTTAGCGGTGATTATGTGCTGGCGGTATGGCTGGGCAATTTTGATGGCAGCAGCAACCCTAATCTGGTGGGGCGCACAGCTGCCGGCCCGTTGTTATTTGAACTGTTGGCACTGTTGCCGCGCGATAGACAAGCGGAGCAACGTTTGTTCACCGCAGGCAGTAAGCTAAACCTTAAGCAAGTGGCATTGTGCAGCCGCAGCGGTGAGCTGCCCAATAAATACTGCCCGCAAACCCGGCCCGGCTGGTTTATTCCCGGCGTATCGCCAATTAAAGTATCCGATGTGCACCGCGCCGTGCCGGTGTATACCGACACCGGGCTGCGTGCCTGTAACCACCAGCCACCACAAACAGCGCTGAAAGTATTTGAATTCTGGCCATCGGATATTGCCCGCGCTTATCAGCTGTCCGGTATTGTATTAACCCCGCCGCCGGCTTATCAGCATGCCTGTACCGGCCTGTCGCCGTCATCGCAACAGGCACCGCAAATCCGCTCACCGCAGCAGGCGTTAACTTATCAGTTAGGTAAAACAGCTGAGCAGCAAAAAATTGCCCTGCAAGCCAGCTTTGATGGCGCAGTAACCAAGGCGCACTGGTTTATTGACAGCCGTTATCTGGGCTCGGTAACGCCGGGTGAGACTTTATTCTGGCAAGGCGAAGCCGGTGAATTTCAATTGCGTGTGGTAGATGATTTGGGCGGTGTGGCCAGCCTGCGCTTGCGCGTACAGTAGCGGGTGCGTACAGCGGCAGTCTGCGCTAGAATGGCGCCGATTTTTCACTGCCGCGGATAACCCATGCATTGTGTTCATTTTGCAGCTAAGCGCTGTCAGTCTTGCCATTGGCTGGATAAACCCTATCCGGCGCAACTGGTATTAAAGCAGCAGCAGTTAACTGACTTACTGGCTGACTTTAAACCGGCACAGCTGCTTGAGCCGGTGGCATCGGCTGAGCAGGGTTTTCGTTATAAAGCCAAAATGGTGGCGCTGGGTACGGCAGAGCAGCCAGTGCTGGGCATTGTGAATGCTCAGGGCGAAGCGGTTGATTTAGCCGATTGCCCGCTGTATCCGCCAGCGTTTGCGCCAGCCTTTGCGCTGTGTAAAGCCTTTATCCAACGTGCGAATTTAACCCCTTACGATATTAGTGCCCGTCGCGGTGAGCTGAAGTTTATTCTGCTTAGCCAAAGCCTGCACAGCGGCCGTTTTATGCTGCGCTTTGTATTGCGCTCAAAAAATTGTCTGGCGTCAATTAAAAAACATCTGCCCTGGCTATTGGCGCAGTGGCCAGAGCTTGAAGTGTGCTCGGTTAACCTGCAACCCAAGCCAGCGGCGCTGCTGGAGGGCGAAGAAGAAATTATCCTGACTGAGCAGACGCTGTTGGCCGAGCAGTTAAATCAGGTGCCGCTGTATTTAACCCCGCAAAGCTTTTTTCAAACCCAGCCGGTGATGGCTGCTGCGCTTTACCAAACAGCCGCAGATTGGGCGGCACAGCTGCAACAGCAGCAGGGCGAATTTAAGCAGATCTGGGATTTATTCTGTGGCGTGGGCGGCTTTGGTCTGCATGTCGTGACAGCAGCGCAACAGCTAAACGGGATTGAAATAGCAGAAAAAGCCATTGCCAGCGCACAGCGCTCTGCTAATGAGCTGGGTTTAACCCGGGTGCGGTTTCAGGCATTGGATTCAGCAGCTTTTGCCAAGGCGGCAGCACAGGCACCGGATTTACTGGTGGTTAACCCGCCACGGCGGGGGTTGGGTAAGGAGTTATGTCAGGATATACAACGCTTAGCGCCGCACTGGCTGATTTACTCCAGTTGTAATGCCCAAACGCTGGCACAAGACCTTACGGCATTGCCAGACTATAAGCTTTTAAAAGTGCAGCTGTTTGATATGTTTGCCCACAGCAGCCATTATGAAGTGCTGACATTGTTGGTTAAACATGCTTAACGTTTGCCGTCCAGAATGCGGACAATTTCACGGCTGTGTTCAAACAGCTCAATAATAGTGCCTTCAATTTGTACAGTGATGATGCCATCGGTGTTCGGGCGGCTGATCACTCGTCCACGCCGGTAATATTCTTCTGCCAGCAGCTGGCCGGGTGACAGTTTTTTCTGCCAGCCCGGTGGCAGTGGCTGGCCCTTATCCAGCTTTTTTGCCAGGCCTGGTGGCAAGCCTTTATCCTGATCCGGCTTGGCATGTGCTAGCTGGCTAAACAGTAATGCAGCGCTGCACAACACAAAAATGGCTGTTTTCATGTTAACTACCTCGTTATTTGCTTGCTGCCTTTGTAACAGGCCCGGCTTAATGCCAGCTTAACTAGCCGCGGCTTTGGCAGTGCTTGCTTCCTGCTTTTGATAATATATACTGTATTTAAATACAGTATGTGGGTGGCTTATGTCAGCTTTATTAGAGCAATTAGCACGGCGGCAGCTGGTATGGCAGGGCAATAGCCAGCACACTGCCTATCAGGCGGTGTCGTCTGGTTATGCTGAGTTAGATCAGCAATTAGCCGGTGGCTTTCCGGCCAGCGGCTTAATTGATATTCAAACCGGGCCGGGCATTGGTGAGCTGCGTTTGCTGTTGCCGTATTTGCAGCAACAACAAAGCAGTGGCCGTTTGTTAGTGCTTATTTCGCCTCCGGCACAGCCTTGCGCCGATATGCTTTGTGCTGCCGGTATAGTGTTGTCACAGTTAGTAATTGTTACACCAAAAACCAGTAAAGATGCGTTGTGGGCAGCAGAGCAGTGCCTGCAAAGCGGCTGCTGTGCTTCGGTATTGCTGTGGCAGGTACCGCTGAAACTGGCACAGGCCAGGCGGTTGCAACTGGCGGCCGAGCAGGGCGCTGCCAGTGTGATATTACTACGCCGGCCAATGGACGGGCTAAGTTTACCGGTAAATTTAAGCATTAAGCTGCAACCGCATCGCCAGGGCGTGCTGCTAAGTGTGCAAAAACGCAAAGGTGGCTGGCCTGCTGCGCCTTTTCTGGTAGATATGCAAAACCGCTGGCCCGGCTTGTGCTTTACCACTGAGCAACACTGGCAGGCCAGGCGCAAGGCCAGCTAGTCTGGCGCTGTATCTGTACTTGCAATTTCCGGCCCTGCAACCCGACAGCCTGGGCTGCGAAGCAGCACAACAGCTGCCAGTGGCGGTGGTGAATGAGCAACACTGCATTGTGCAGCTTAACGCTGTGGCCGGGCAGCGTGGTATTGCGCTGAATATGGCGCTGGGTACCGCTGCAGCGCTGTGTCCTAACCTGCAGCTGTTGCCGTATCAGCCGCAGTTGCAGCTGAATATTTTACAAAGCGTGGCGCAGCAGTTGTATCAGGTAACGGCTGATATAGCGCTGGACCCGCCCGATGGCTTGTATATCCGGCTGTGCAATATGCTGCAGCTGTATCAGGGTTTAGCCGGTTACTGGCAGGCCCTGAGCCGCGAGCTGAAGTTATTACCTTACCGTTATTATTACGCCAGTGGCGCTACCCCTTTTGCTGCCAAATGCCTGGCCCGGCAACAGTTAAATTTACTGACCGGGGAGCCTGATGCACTTGCGACGGCCCTAAATCACAGCCCACTTCGCTTTACTGAGCTCGATACTGACAGCCAGCAGCAATTGCAGCGTTTAGGTATTAATACGCTTGGCCAGTTGCTGGCGCTAGCGCAGGCTGAGCTGGCCCGCCGTTTTGACAGCAGTTTACTCAGCTATCTGGGGCGTTTACGTGGCAGCTTTTATCATGCGTTGCACTATATCAAGCCAGAGCACAGCTTTAGCCGTTATGTCGAACTGTTGTACGACATTATAGATACTGCGGTGCTTAGCAAGCCGCTACAGGCTCTGTTGCAGCAACTGGAGCAGCAACTACAGCGGATAAATGCGGCCTGCCATCAGTTGCAACTGAGTTTGTTGTTCCGTGGTATGCCAGCACACCGGTTAAGTATTGGCTCGGCGCAGGGCGAGTATCGCGCGGCTAACTGGCTAAAGCTATGTCAGTTACAGCTGGATAAACTAAAACTGACTGAACCGGTGTCAGGCCTGCAACTGGAGGTCACTGCTTTTGTAGCGCAACAGAGCCAAAGTGATGATCTGTTTCAGCCGGTGCCGGGTGCGGTATCGCCATTGCAGCTGGTGTCGCTGCTACAAGCCCGCTTAGGTTATCACTGCGTCAGCGGCCTGACATTACAAAACCAGCACCTGCCAGAGCAGGCCAGCCAGCGGCCGTTACCTTTGCTGGCAGGCAAATCCGCGGTAACAGCCTTAGCGCTTCGGCCGGCATTTTTACTGGCAAAACCACAACAGTTAACCGAAACGGTAGAAATAAGCCATGGCCCGGAGCGGCTATGCCCAGACGGCTGGGCGCTGGATGCCCAACGTGATTACTTTATTGGCCGCAACAGCAAAGGCCAATGGTTGTGGCTGTACCGCACGGCACAGCAGCAATGGTTTGTGCAGGGTATTTTTAGCTGACGGGTGCGCCGATGAATTATGCCGAACTGTTTTGTCAAAGCCATTTTAGTTTTTTGCACGGCGCCTCCAGCCCAGAGGAGCTGGTGCAGCAGGCCGCTGCGCTGGGTTATGACGCGCTGGCCCTGACGGATGAATGCTCGGTGGCTGGTATAGTGCGGGCTTACCGGCAGATTAACGATCAAGCGCTGAATATTAAGCTGATTGTCGGCAGTTACTTTCAGTTAGATAAACTGGAGCTGGTACTACTGTGCCCGGATAAAACCGCTTACGCCGAGCTGTGCCGCGTGATTACCAATGCCCGGCGGCGCAGTAGTAAGGGCGAATATTGCTTAACCGAGTGGGATTTAATGTCATTAAAGCATTGCCTGCTGTTGTGGTTACCGGCTGGTGATAGCGAAAGTGATAACTACTGGGCCAATTGGCTGCAAAAATATCACAGTGACAGGTTATGGCTGGCTATGCGCCGCCAGCTTAGCCATAACGAAGCGGCCTTTACTACGTATTGCCAGCAATTAGCGCAGCAATACCAGCTAAAGGCGGTGTGCTGTGGTGCGGTGTTAATGCATATACCACAGCGGTTGGCGCTGCAGCATTGTGTTAGCGCCATTAAAGCCGGTAAGCCAATTGCAGAGCTGGGCCGGCAATTATTAAGCAACGCCGAGCGTGCGCTGCGGCCATTGGCCAAACTGGAAAAACTCTTTAGCACCGCTTTATTACAGCAAAGCTGTGTTATTGCCGCGCGCTGCACTTTTTCACTGGATGAGCTGAAATATCAGTACCCCAGCGAGCTGGTGCCTGCAGGCGAAACAGCGGCCAGTTATTTAGCGGGGCTGGTAGTGCAGGGCAGTAAATTGCGTTTTCCTGCCGGGGTGCCAAAGCGGGTGCAGGCCATTATTGATAAAGAGATGGCACTGATCACTGAGCTTAACTACGAATACTTTTTTCTGACCATTTACGATCTGGTGCAGTTTGCCAAAAGTAAGGCCATTTTATATCAGGGCCGTGGCTCGGCGGCTAACTCGGTAGTGTGTTATTGCCTGGAGATAACTGCCGTTGATCCGGATAAAATTCAGGTATTGTTTGAGCGCTTTTTATCACGCGAACGCAAAGAACCGCCCGATATAGACGTTGATTTTGAACACGAGCGCCGTGAAGAAGTGATCCAGTATCTGTATCAGAAGTATGGCCGTGAACGTGCTGCTCTGGCTGCCACCGTAATTAGCTACCGTTTTAAAAGTGCGCTGCGTGATGTGGGTAAAGCGCTGGGGTTACCATTAAGCCAGCTGGATTTTTTAATAAAAAATATTCAGCGGCGTGACCCAAACTTAAGCTGGCAGCAACAGTTAGCGGCGCTGGGGCTGGATAGCAACAGCCAAACCACACAACAGCTGATTACACTGGTAGAGCAGCTGCGCGGTGCACCACGGCATCTGTCGCAGCATGTTGGCGGCTTTGTTATCTCCCAGGGGCCTTTGTATGAGCTGGTGCCGGTAGAGAATGCCGCCATGGCCGACAGAACGGTGATCCAGTGGGATAAAGACGATTTAGAAACGCTGGAACTGTTAAAAGTAGATGTGCTGGCATTGGGTATGTTAACAGCAATACGTAAGTGTTTTACGTTGCTAAAACAGCATGAACAACAGGATTTAAGCATTGCCGGCATCAGCGCGCGGGGCGATGATGCGGCGGTGTATCAGATGATACAAAAAGCCGACACTATCGGGCTGTTTCAGATAGAGTCGCGCGCCCAGATGAGCATGCTGCCGCGGCTGCGCCCGGCCTGTTACTACGATTTGGTGGTGCAAATAGCCATAGTACGGCCCGGGCCTATTCAGGGCGATATGGTGCACCCGTATTTAAAGCGCCGCCACGGTGAAGAGGCGGTAGAGTACCCTTCGGCAGAAGTACAAAGCGTATTAAGCCGCACTCTGGGCGTGCCTATTTTTCAGGAGCAGGTGATCCAACTGGCAATGGTAGCGGCCGGTTTTACCGGTGGTGAGGCCGATCAGCTGCGCCGTGCCATGGCCAGCTGGAAAAAAACCGGCGAGCTGCTGCAGTTTAAACATAAGCTGATCGACGGCATGCAAAGCCGCGGCTACACCCAGCAATATGCTGAGCGCATTTATCAGCAAATTTGCGGCTTTGGTGAATATGGTTTTCCCGAATCGCATTCGGCCAGCTTTGCCGTACTGGCCTATGTGTCGGCCTGGCTGAAATACTATTATCCGGCGGCGTTTTGCACAGCACTGCTTAACAGTTACCCGATGGGGTTTTACACGCCGTCGCAATTGCTGCAGGACGCCAGGCGCCACGGCGTGACGGTGTTGCCGGTATGTGTAAACCAATCGCAGTGGGATTACAGCCTGGAGCAGCAAGGTAAAGCAATACGGCTGGGTTTACGCCAGGTAAAAGGCTTTAGCAAAGCGGCGGCGCAGTTGCTGTTAACGCTGCGCCCGGCCGGCGGCTTTCGGGATTTAGCCCAGTTGCGCCAAACCGGGCTTAGCCACAGCAGTTTACAGGCGTTAGCCAGCGCGAATGCGCTAAGCAGTATCAGTGGTGATCGTTATAACAGCCGCTGGCAACTGATGGATAACCAGCATAGCTTACCGCTGTTTAGTGCCGAAACCACAGGGCTTGCCCAGCAGATAGCCGAGGCAGAGCCCAGCTATTTAGCCGCACCGGGCCCGGTTGCCGAAGTACTGGAAGACTATGCCGCCACCGGCCTGACCTTGGCAGTGCATCCGATGGCGTTACTGCGCCAGGCCAATAAATTACCCCGCAGCATACCGGTGGCAGGGCTTACACAGGTAAGGCATAACAGCCCGGTGCGGGTTAGCGGCCTGGTAACATTACGCCAACGGCCGGGCACGGCAGCCGGGGTAACTTTTATGTCGCTGGAGGATGAAACCGGCACCGCCAATGTGCTGGTATGGCTGGCCACAGCCCAGGCGCAACAGAAAACCTTTTTAACGGCGCATATCCTGCAGGTAGACGGTATTTTACAGCGCGAGGGTGAAGTAACCCATATTATCGCCGGTAAGCTGGTTGACTTATCCGCGCTTTTGGCCGAACTTAGTTTGTCCTCACGCGATTTTCATTAACGGGAACTGCTATGTTACTGCAAGCATCACAAAGCCTGGTGTTACTAATTGATATGCAGCAAAAGCTGGCACCAGCTATTTTTGAACATAAAGAAGTTGAGCAAGCGGCTGCCTGGGTATTGCAGGTAGCACTGCAACTGGAAGTGCCGGTGTGGGCCACCGAGCAATATCCGCAAGGTATTGGCGCCACGCTGCCTGCGCTGGCAGAGCTGATCCCCGAAGCGCAGGTGCTGCAAAAAATGCACTTTAGTGCACTAAAAGAGCCGCATATTGCCAGCAGCCTGGCCTGCACTGAGCGCAAGCAAATAGTGGTGCTGGGCACCGAGGCGCATGTTTGTGTGCTGCAGTCGGTAATAGATTTATTGGCGCTGGGCTATCAGGTATTTGTGGTCGTGGAAGCGGTAGGCTCGCGCACCGAGCAAAATAAACAGCTGGCGCTTAGCCGCATGCAGCAGGCCGGGGCGCAGATTATCAGCAAAGAAATGCTGGCATTTGAGTGGCTGGAATGTTGCGGCACAGACACTTTTCGCCAAATAAGCAAAGGCTGGATCCGTTAATGCGCTACGGCTTATTACTGTTAGTTTTGGCGCTGCCATTGCAGGCCGATAACCTGATTGACCAGCAACTGCCAGATTTTTATCAGCAACTGATACCACAAACAACCTATCCGCTAAGCTGGCAACCAGAGCAGTTTAGCGATATTCAGCACTGGCGCACTCAGGGCCGGGCTGCACTGCGCGAGGCACTGCTATGGCCGGATGAACCGGTTGATTTTGCCGCCGAGCTACTTAAAACCGAAGAGCGCAATGGTTACAGCGCACAGCTGTGGTCAGTGCAGCTAACTAAACAAAGCCGGGTACAACTGCTGCTATTACAACCCGATGCGGCTAAGCCTGCGCCAGCGGTATTACTGCTGCACGATCACGGTGCCCGCTTTGATATTGGCAAAGAAAAACTGATTAAACCCTTGGCTGCAGATAGCCGCGGCGCAAGCGCAGAGCAATGGGTAAACAAGCACTTTAGCGGCAACTACGTTGGCGATGCACTGGCCAAACAGGGCTATCTGGTGATAGCTGCCGATACCTTGGGCTGGAGTGACCGCGGCCCGGTAGAATTTGACGCCCAGCAGGCATTGGCCGGCAATATGTTTATGCTTGGCCGCTCGCTGGCCGGCATGGCGGCTTATGAAGATTTACGCCTGGTACAGTATTTAAACCAGTTGCCAGAGGTTGATAATTCGCGCCTGGCGGTGCTGGGGTTTTCGATGGGGGCTTTTCGTGCCTGGCAACTGGCCGCCTTAACCGACGATATAAAAGCCGGTGTGGCCGTAGCCTGGCTAAACAGTTACCGGCATTTACTCACGCCCGGTAATAATATTCTTAAAGGCCAATCAGCGTTTTATATGCTGCACCCGGGCCTGGCGGCAAAATTAGATCTGCCCGATATTGCGGCGCTGGCCGCACCCAAAGCGATGCTGTTTATTAATGGCGCTAAAGACAAACTGATGCCGCAAGCCGGGGTAGAGCAGGCGTATCAGCAACTGGCAAAAGTGTGGCAGGCGCATGGCGCAGCAGATAAGCTGACAACTACACTGTATCCGCACTATGGCCATGAATTTAACGCAGAACAACAACAACAGGTGTTTAGCTGGTTAGCTACTCAGTTAGCGGTGCCGCCAAGGGACTGATCGAGCAGCAGCGCCAGACGCACAGCTGCTTGTTGCAGGCGTTGTTCCAGGGTGTCCAGATACAGCAGCATATAGTCATCACCCAGCAGCATTCCGGGCCGGTAACGCTGGTAAATATCGATAGTCAGGCTTGCCGACTCATTTGCCCAGCTAAGCACATCGCCTTGTTGCCAGCTTGCCTGCTGCGCGGCGCTTATAGTGTTCAGCAGCGTAGCTGTTTTAGTATGCCCTGTTTGAGAATCATGCTCGGTTTCATAACCGGCCTGTTTTAACAGGGCAAAATCCCAAACGCCATGCAGGTTATTTGGCAAGCCAAAAAAATACACTGCCGTGCGATTGCCGCCTAAATCATCCAAAAAGCTAACATGTAACGGCTGGTGCAAATCGCCCAGATGATGCGCCAGAAACAGCAGTGCCTGCCAGTCGTTATTGTTGTTATACAAACGCTGCTGCATATCGTTAATCGCCGATAAAATACAGCCTTGTGGTGGGCAATGCGCCATGCTAACCGCAGTTTCGCCGCGGCGCATATTGACATAATGATGCGGCGAGCTCCAGGCAAACTCTGGCTGTAAGCGGATATCATCGGCCCATGAACAGGCAGGGCCAAAACCGGAGTAGGGCGTGTGTTGTAACAGGCTATCAATTTGCAAACGGGTATCTTCGCTTGCCAGCTGATATGCCATATCGCAAATCAGCTGATGGCCGGTTTTGCTAAACGCCTGGCCCGGCAGGCTGATTATTAGCAGCAGAGCAGCGAGTAATACACGCATAACCTACTCCACAAAGTTATTCCGTTACTAACTGATGCACCTGAAATTCACCCTCAGCGCTTAGCAGCGGGCTTAGCTCGGCCAGTGCCTGCTTTATATCTGCCGCCAGTGTATAGGGCGGGTTAATCACCAGCATACCGCTGCCGGTCATACCAAAGCCAGCTTTATCAGGTTGCGGGCAGTATTCAATGCGTAGCTGATCTTTAATGCCGGTAGCGACAATAGCGCTGATAAAGGCTTCCACCGCCGCGCGCTCTATTACCGGATACCAGATAGCATAGGTCGCCTGTGGAAAACGCTGATAAGCGCTTTGTAAGCCGACTACTACATCCTGGTATTCGGTTTTCAGCTCGTAGGGTGGGTCTATCAATACCAGGCCGCGCTTATGCAGCGGTGGCAGCATGGCTTTAAAACCGGCCCAGGCATCCATATGCTCAATCCGGCTATGGCGGCGCCGGGCAAACTGGCTGGCCAGAATGGGGTAATCGGTTGGGTGCAGCTCGGTAGCCTGAATGCTGTCGCCATTACGTAGCAGCATAGCGGCAATTTTCGGTGAGCCGGGGTAAAACGCCAGCTCGCCGTCCGGATTCAGCTGTTTTATCAGTGCAATATAGTGCGCCAGTGCCGGGCTTGTTGCCTGATACTGCCACAGTTTACCTATACCACCTGCGTATTCGCCGGTTTTTTGCGCCTGTTCGGCCAGCAAGCTGTACAAGCCAGCGCCGGCATGGCTGTCGTGGTAGCAAAAGGGTTTATCTTTTTGCAGCAGGTAGTCAACAATGGCCACCTGTACCAGATGTTTAACCACATCGGCATGATTACCGGCATGATAACTGTGGCGATAACTAAGCATAAACAAGGCCTGTAGCGGCAAATTTGAAGGCCGTCAGCATACTGCGCACGCAGAAAAATACAAGTATTGTTGCCTCGCAGCTGGTAAAATCCGCCGCATTATTGATTTTCACCGCTGTGCGGTGCCAGCAGGATATTTTATGTCACAACACAAGCCAAAAAGCGGCAAAGCGGCCAATCCTCTGCACAAGCCCTGGACCAAAGATGCCGGTGCTAAAAACACCAGGCCTGTAGCCAATAAAACTAAACGCCCTGCAACTGATAAAGCGCAGCCGTTTAAAGCCGTGCGTAGCGTGCAGGAAGACGAAGGTAAGGTGTACGGCGAAAACGCTTGCCGGGTGTTATTTAATCAGCGCCCGGATGCACTGATCCGGCTGTATGTGTCACAGCAGATGGCTGCAAAGTTTGCTGATGTAATGAAGTATTTAGCCGCGGCTAAAAAGGCCTACCATATTGTTGATGACGCTGAGCTGGAAAAAGTAGCCGGTAGCGGCCATCACGGCGGCGTAGTGCTGCTGGTAAAACGTAAACCACAGCAAAGTCTGGCGGCGTATTTGCAGCAAAAAAGCCGTAAGCGCGACTGTTTGCTGGCACTGGATGGTGTGGGTAACCCACACAATTTAGGCGCAATAACGCGCAGCTGCGCGCACTTTGGCGTGGGCGGCATTATTATGAAACAACCGGAGTTGCTGCAGTCGGGCGCGGCACTGCGCACGGCTGAGGGCGGTGGTGAATTTGTTGATGGTTTAAGTTGCGACAACCTGCCACTGGCATTACAGCTGTGCAAAGAAGCCGGTTATACACTTATTACCACCTCCAGCCATGCTGGCACCTCGCTGTATCAAAGCACGCTTCCAGCCAAGGTTGTGATTGTATTTGGTGAAGAGATGTTTGGCGTGTCAAAAAACGTCGCTAAAAGCGCCGATATCGCACTGCAAATACCAGGCTCGGGCAAAGTGGAATCACTGAACGTTAGCGTAGCCGCCAGCCTGATCTTAGGCGAATGGTACCGCCAGCAGCTCTAGTGGCTAAAACGTTAGCGGCTAAAACGCACTAAACTGCTGTTTTAGCTGCTGCGCCTGGCGCCGGCTTACGTCGACCTGCTGGCCGTCTTGCAAGATGGCAATTAAACCGCCGTCGGCTATCGCCGGCTCAATGTGGCTGATAGCGCTGATACGCACTATGTCGGCGCGGCTGGCTTTAAAAAACAGCGCGGGGTCGAGCTTTTGTTCAATCTTTGCCAGTGAGCTGTGAATAAAGCTTTTGCCATAAGGCGTATACACCGCAGCATGGTTGCCGATGCTTTCAAACCGGCTGATTTCGTTTAGCCTTACCACACGCTGGCTGTCGCCGAATTTAAGCAAAATACCATGTTGTTCTGCTAAAAAGTGCGGCGCTGCATCGGCATTTGCCGGGCGTAGTTTTTGCAGCGCTTTAGCCAGCCGCTCAGGTGCTATTGGTTTTAGCAGATAATCTACTGCGTTTAGCTCAAATGCATCTAAAGCAAAGCTATTAAAGGCAGTGCAAAAGATAAATTGAGTATTAGCCGGAATATGCTCTGCCAGTTGCAGGCCGGTTAAACCCGGCATTTGGATATCAAGAAACACCAGATCAATTGACATAGCAGCCAGGTGCTGTAAGGCTTCTTCGCCACTGCCGGCTTCTGCCACAATAACGCATTGCGGGTACGCCTTAAGCAGACGTTTTAACTCGCTGCGGGCCAGGCGCTCGTCATCGACCAACAGGCAGTTATACATGGCCAAACTCCAACTGTGCACTAAATTGATTATCAGCCTGCTGCAACTGCAACACGGCTTTGCCGGCGTACATTAACTGCAGGCGCTGGCGTAAATTACTCAGCCCTGTTGCGGTGCCGGCTTGTTGCGTTGCATCGGCGGTGGTGTTGGTTACGCTTAGTTGCCAGCCTTTACCGGTCGCCTTAGCACTGATGTAAAGCTTACCGGGTGCAATATTGGGCGCAATGCCATGTTTAACCGCGTTTTCTACCAGGGTTAGCAGACTTAGCGTGGGCAGTTTGTGTTGCCAGAGGCTGCTATCTATGTCGCAGCTAAATTGCAGGCGTTGCTCCAGCCGCACTTGCTCAATGGCCAGGTATTGCTCTGTTAACTGCCATTCCTGCGCCAGGGTGGACTCGGGCTGTAAATGCGCCTGCAGGTGAAAACGAAACAGCTCAGATAACCGCGTTACCGTATCAGCAGCTTTATGCTGATCTTCAAAAATCAGCGCGCGGATGCTGTTAAAGGCATTAAATAAAAAGTGCGGGCTAAGCTGGTTAGTCAGTTGCTGTAGCTGTGCCTGTTGCATCTGTTGCTGCAATGCTTTACGCGCCTGCCGGCTTTGCCAGGCAATATAGCCAGCTCCCCACACCAGATACATCACACTAAAAGAGGCAGTTAAGGCCATCAGCATAAAGCTGGTACTAAAAGTCATTTGCAGCGGCGAGTCGTGCTTTTCCGATAACACTGTTATCTTGCTTATATCAGTAGCTTTAAGCGCCTCAATGTTGGACAAGTAGAAAGACATAGCAGTTTGTAATGCTGCAGCCAGTAACATTAGTAACGCAAACAGCAGCCAGCGTTTTGATGTTCGTATATTTACCGCTTTTAACACCGGGCGTAGCAACAGATGGCTGAACAATACAAAGCAGGCCGCTTCAATACTGTATTTCACCAAAAACAGCCAATATAAGCGGGGCTGTTCCGGCGTTAGCAAGGGGAGGGTATAGGCCACAAAATAGCTGAGATAAATCAACATTGTAAACAGCTGCGCCCATAAATAGGCGCTGCTGCAATTGTCTGGTGCGATGCTACGGCGAAATGTTGTTAGTGTTGTCATAGTTGCTGTCGTAGTACTTGCGCAAGCAAAAACCTGAATAAACACAGTGTACTATCTATTGCGTAACTTGTTCAGCCGCTTTTTTCTGTTTACCGGTAAAAGCCCAGACAATAAGTGCCATCCAGGCTATTAAGGAAAAGCCGGCCGGGATATTGGCCAGAAATATTTTGCCCAGATGCCGGCGATTGAGAAAGCCGGCAATAATGCTGGGTAAAAAATAAATCGCCAGAAAGGCGGGGATAAAGGCTACCCAGAGTAACGGGCTCATCTGGCTTAGTTGGTGAAAAAACTCAGTTTGTTCAAACATGGTGCTGTCCTGTTGTTGGTGGTGACATAGCAAGAATACTTGCCCGTAACACAGCACAGGGTAAAAAAGTGATTAACGGTAAAAAACGGTGATAAGAGGTAAAACCGGGGATAAAACAGGGTGTTAGTGGGTCGGTTATTCTGGTTTAGTTTGGCCCAGGTACTGAAAACGCGGCAGTAATTCACCGGCAATTACAACGTTTTCAGTAAACATATCCAGCGGCCGGGCCCAAAGGCCGAAATCGCCATACAGCGCACGATAAATTACCAGCCACTGTTCGGTTTCGCTGTGGCGTGCACAGTCAATTACCTGATAATACGCACCTTTATAATGCTGATAGTAACCAGGCTGAACAGGTGGTTTAGGCGCGTTGTTCATACCAGCTCTCGAAGATAATTTTGGCCGATAAACTGTCTACTTTGTCTTTGGCTAAATTACGGTAGCCGCCGTCGGCAAACAGCATGCTGCGGGCTTCTGTGGTAGTTAAGCGCTCATCGTGCAGCTCTACCGGCAGGCCAAAACGGCCATGCAGGCGGTTGGCAAATTTGCGTGTGCGCACGGTAAATGGCTGCTCGGTGCCGTCCATATTCAGCGGTAACCCTACCAGCAATAACTGTGGTTTCCACTCGTTAATCAGCTTTTCCAGCACTGCCCAATCGGGGGTGCCATCCTGGGCTTTTAATGCGCTAAGCAGTGAGGCGGTGCCGGTAAGTTCCTGACCTACCGCCACGCCGATGCTTTTGGTACCGTAATCAAAGGTTAAAATGGTGCGACTCATTAAGCGTGACCGGCCTCGTTAGTTAGTTGCCAGGGCTTAATACCAATTTTTGCCGTAGCACTTTGCCATTTTTCGGCGTGGGTTAGATCAAAAATAATATCGCTGTCGGCCGGAATAATTAACCAGGCGTTGTCGGCAATTTCTTGTTCTAACTGGCCTGCGGTCCAGCCGGCATAACCAAGCGCCAGAATAAACTTTTCCGGCGCTTGTGCTGTAGTTAAATCAAACAGAATATCTTTTGATGTTGTCACCATCAGGCTGTCGTTCAGCCGCATACTGCTGGCGTAACCTTCTTTGGCGGTATGCAGCACAAAGCCTCTGTCGTGTTGCACCGGGCCACCGGCGCAAACATGGGCAGTTGCCGCCGGGCTTTCGGTGTTGTATTCAATTTGCAGTTGCTGCAGCAAATCGGCTACTTTCACATCCAGCGGGTGGTTAATCACAATACCCATGGCGCCTTCATCATTGTGCTCACAAATATAGGCGACACTGCGTTTAAACAGTGGATCATCTAATGACGGCATAGCAATTAAAAAATGATTCTGAAAACTCTGCATAGTGACCTCGTTACAACGTGGTTGTCACTGGCGGGCTGCCAGCAGCTGTTCAATTTCATCAAATAACAAACCGGTGATGCTGATTGGAAACGCCGCTTCAATTTCGCGGATACAGGTTGGGCTGGTAACGTTAATTTCAGTTAACTTGTCGCCTATGACATCCAGACCGACAAAAATCAGTCCTTTTGCTTTTAGCGTGGGTGCTACCGCATTGGCAATGGCCCAGTCAGAATCTGACAAAGGTCTGGCTTCACCACGACCACCTGCTGCGAGGTTGCCACGGGTTTCACCACTTGCCGGAATACGTGCTAAACAGTATGGCACGGGTTTACCGTTTACCACCAGTATTCGTTTATCGCCCTGGCTTATTTCGGGGATAAAGCGCTGCGCCATAGCATAGCGGCTGCCATGTTCGGTAAGCGTTTCGATGATCACGCTGACGTTGGCATCACCCGGTTTTAAGCGAAAAATTGACGCGCCGCCCATACCATCCAGCGGCTTTAAGATCACGTCTTGCTCGGCCTGATAAAACGCTTTTAAGCGTTTGGCGTCACGGCTAACCAGGGTTTTTGGCGTATGTTGGCTAAACCAGCTGGTGTACAGCTTCTCGTTGGCATCGCGCAGGCTTTGCGGTTTATTAACAATTAACGTACCTTCATCTTCTGCCCGTTCCAGTATGTAGGTAGCGTAGATATACTCGGTATCAAACGGCGGATCTTTACGCATTAAGATCACATCCAGCTCGCTAAGGGCAAGATCCTGTTCAGTACCAAACTGATACCAACCAGCCGGATCTTGCTGTACCGTTAATAACTTAGTTGCAGCGCGGGCCTGGCCTTCCAGCAGGTATAAATCGGCCATTTCCATATAGTGAATTTGATAACCACGTTGCTGTGCTTGCAGCAACATGGCAAAACTGGAGTCTTTTTTGATATTGATGGCCGAAATAGGGTCCATCACTATGCCAAGTTTTATCGGTTTACTCATGCTGTATCCTCAGGCCAGATCGCCAAATTGCAGTTGTAATGCACTGATAGCGGTAAGTGCTGCAGTTTCAGTGCGCAGTACGCGTGGCCCCAACTGAATGCCGCTAAAACCGGCCGCCGTGGTTTGCGCCATTTCCTGTTCACTGAAACCGCCTTCAGGGCCTATTACTAACCGGATATTGTGGTTGGGTATAAGCGTCTTAATGGTGTCTTTGGCCCAAGGATGCAAGGTCAGCTTTAATTCTTTTGTGCTTTGGCTAAGCCAGCTGTCCAGTGAAATGGCCGGATGCACGGTTGGCACGACACTGCGGCCGCTTTGCTCACAGGCGCTGACAGCAATTTTTTGCCATTGCTCGTTACGTTTAGCTAAACGCTCGCCGTCCAGCTTTACGCCACAACGCTCGGTAAACAGCGGGGTAATTTCAGTAACGCCAAGCTCTACCGCTTTTTGAATGGCAAAATCCATTCTGTCACCGCGCGATATACCCTGGCCCAGATGAATTTTCAGTGGCGACTCGACCGGGTTTTCCAGCTGTGTTGTGGCAATAACATTAACGCGCTTTTTATCGCTGCTGCTGATACGTGCCGGGTAGTTAAAGCCATCGCCATTAAACAACAACAGCTCGCTGCCAACTGGCATGCGCAGCACCCGGCCAACATGGTTGGCCGCATCGTCATCCAGGGCAAATTCGTGGTTAAGTGCAATGGCACCATGGTGATAAATTCTTGGAATACGCATAAAAACTTCAGCAACTGAACAATGCCGTTATGGTAGCAGGCGGCAACTGCGAGCAACAGAAAAAACAAACCCTGCCGGCAGCAGGGTTGTTAAAGTTAAACGCGGATTAGTTTACCGCAGGGTAGCTGTAACTGGCACCCACACCCAGTGGAATGTCCAACGCCCAGAAACCGAGCAGGAAAGCAGTCCACAATATCAGCATGGCAACAGAGTACGGCAGCATCAGTGCGATAAGGGTACCGATACCGGTTGATTTAACATACTTTTGGCAAAACACCACGATTAAAGGGAAGTACGGCAGCAACGGAGTAATAATATTGGTAGAAGAATCACCCACACGGTAAGCGGCCTGAGTTAAGTCCGGCGATACGCCAAGCTCCATCAGCATAGGCACCATAATGGCGCCAATCAGCGCCCACTTAGCTGAAGCTGAGCCAACTAACAGGTTAACAAAGCCGGATAAAAACACGATACCGATCAGAGTAAAGCCCATCGGGAAAGCCATTTCCTGTAACCAGTTAGCGCCTTTAATCGCCAGCAGGGCGCCGAGGTTAGACTGGCCAAAAGCATAGATAAATTGAGCACAGAAAAATGCCATTACAATGTAATAGCCCATGCCGCTCATGGCTTTGCTCATGCCCTTGATAATATCGCGGTGATCTTTGGCATTGCCAGATACATAGCCATACACCACACCGGGAATTAAAAAGAACACAAAGATAATTCCCACGATAGATTGCATCAACGGGGCGGCAGAGTGGGTGAGTTCACCATTTACCGGTGAGCGCCAGGCTGAGGTTTCCGGCATAGCCGATACCACCAACAGCACCGCACTTAATACCATGGCAAAGGTAGCCCAGCGTAAGCCTTTGCGCTCATTGTCTTTTAAAACGTCCATTTTCGGCAGATCGGCTGCATCGGCATCTACGGCAGTGGCTTTTAAACGTGGTTCAATAAATTTATCGGTCAGAACCCAGCCGATAATAACAACTAACACGGTAGAGGCTGTGGTGAAGTAAAAGTTATTCAACGGGCTTATCACCAGCTCTGCTGCTGCCGGATCTGACGACAAACGTGCAGAAGCCTGAGTTAAACCAGACAACAGCGGGTCAAGGCTTGATGGCAGTATGGTGGCAGAGAAACCACCGGAGACACCGGCAAAGGCTGCAGCGATACCCGCCAGCGGATGACGGCCGGCGGCATAGAAAATTACCGCACCCAGCGGAATAACCAGTACGTAACCTGCATCTACGGCCATATGGCTTAATACACCTACTGCTACCAGCACCGGTGTTAACAGCATTTTTGGCGTTACCGATAAAATGGAGCGTAAGCCAGCATTTATGTAGCCAGTATATTCCGCTACACCTAAGCCCAGCATGGCAACCAGTACCACACCCAGCGGCGGGAAGGTAACAAAGGTATTGACCATTTTGGCCATAAAACCTGTAAGTGAATCTGCCGCCAGCAGGTTATTTACCTGAATAGCTGCACCGGTGCGGGGGTCAACTTCATTAAAGCTGACACCGGCCAGGGCCCAGGACAGGCCCCAGACAACAAACATTAATAAAGCAAATAACACGGCTGGATCGGGTAGTTTATTACCTACCACTTCAATGGCGTTAAGCGCACGATTGAGCCAGCTGCTTTTTTCAGCGGCGGCGTTTTGTTGAGACATACATGTTCCTTTCTTATAGTTTTGTTTCGCTCTGCTCACCGACAGAGGACCCCGGATACAACATAACGGCTTATCATACACAAAAAGGGCCGGATGATAAGGCGAAATTACTCTTCTGCTTTGCTAACAGCAAGTGTGAAAAAGGAGAGCCGGGCTCTCCTTTTATGTGACTGACAGGCAAAAATTACTTGGCGTACTGGCGCAGTAACTCGGCTTTGTCTGTTTGCTCCCACGGGAACTCATCACGGCCGAAGTGGCCATAAGCCGCGGTTGGCAGGTATATTGGCCGTTCCAGCTGTAACATTTCAATCAGGCCGTAAGGGCGCAGGTCAAAATGTTCGCGCACCAGCTTAATCAGCTGATCTTCACTCAGTTTGCTGGTGCCGAAGGTTTCCAGACTGATAGAAGTAGGCTCTGCCACGCCGATAGCGTAAGACACCTGAAGTTCACAGCGATCTGCCAGGCCGGCAGCAACAATGTTTTTTGCCACATAACGCGCTGCGTAAGCGGCTGAACGGTCTACTTTTGACGGATCTTTACCGGAGAAAGCACCGCCACCGTGACGTGCCATACCACCGTATGAGTCAACGATAATTTTACGGCCGGTTAAGCCGCAATCGCCCATCGGCCCGCCAATAACAAAACGGCCGGTCGGGTTGATAAAAAATTTAGTTTTGCTGGTTAACCATTCAGCTGGCAGTACCGGTTTAATAATGGTTTCCATTACGGCTTCACGCAGATCTGCTGTGCTGATGGTATCGCAGTGCTGGGTAGACAATACTACCGCATCAATCCCCACCGGCTTGCCGTCTTCATAAATAAAGCTTAACTGGGATTTCGCATCCGGGCGCAGCCAAGGCAGAGTGCCGTCTTTACGCACCTGTGCCTGGCGCTGCACCAAACGGTGAGAATAGGTAATAGGGGCTGGCATTAACACGTCAGTTTCGTTGCTGGCGTAGCCAAACATTAAACCCTGATCACCGGCGCCTTGTTCTTTTGGATCCGCGCGGTCTACACCCTGGTTAATATCAGGTGATTGCTTACCAATGGCATTTAATACTGCACATGAATCGGCATCAAAGCCCATATCTGAGTGTACGTAACCAATTTCACGCACGGTTTTGCGGGTAATTTCTTCAATATCAACCCAGGCAGAAGTAGTAATTTCACCACCTACCAGCACCATACCGGTTTTAACGAAGGTTTCGCATGCCACGCGGGCTTTAGGATCTTGTTCCAGGATTGCATCCAGTACGGCGTCAGAAATCTGATCGGCAATTTTATCCGGATGTCCTTCAGATACCGACTCAGAAGTAAAAATGTGTTGTGCCATCTGTTGTATTCCAAAAATAAGGTTAATGCAGTTAAGTCCGTTACGGCGTAAAGTGCCATGCCGAACTCAAAAAAATAGGCGGGTATTCTAGAGAATGCGTTAAAGCATTGCCAGAAAAATCTGCCACCCAGACGTCTTTAATGCTATTTTAAGTTGCTTATTACGTTAGTACAGACAGTTAGATCTGCATGACTGAAAATTCTTCATGCCAGCAGATTTAAATTTGCCATCTGGCAGGGGCTCTGGGAAAATAGCGCTCTTTCTGCCTTAACATTTCAGCTAAATAATAATCTGCTTCGTCACACAGAAGCCGCGCAATGTCAGGAGTGAACATGCCATCTCGTAAACAACTCGCCAATGCGATCCGTGCGCTTAGCATGGATGCGGTGCAAAAAGCTAAATCAGGTCATCCGGGTGCCCCTATGGGTATGGCTGACATTGCCGAAGTGTTATGGCGTGATTTTCTCCGGCATAACCCGCAGGATCCAAAGTGGCCAAACCGTGACCGTTTTATTCTGTCAAACGGCCATGGCTCAATGCTGTTGTATTCTTTGTTACATTTAAGTGGTTATGATTTAAGTATCGACGATTTAAAGCAATTCCGTCAGCTACACTCCAGGACGCCTGGCCACCCGGAATACGGTTATGCGCCGGGGGTGGAGACCACTACAGGCCCGCTGGGCCAGGGCATTACCAATGCAGTAGGTATGGCGATTGCAGAAAAAGCCTTAGCCGCGCAGTTTAACCAGCCGGGTTACGACATTGTTGATCATCATACTTACACCTTTTTAGGTGACGGTTGCTTGATGGAAGGTATCTCTCACGAAGCCTGTTCTTTAGCGGGTACCTTAGGTTTAGGTAAGCTGATTGCGTTTTGGGATGACAACGGTATTTCTATTGATGGTCATGTTGAAGGCTGGTTTACCGACAATACCCCTGCACGGTTTGCAGCATATGGCTGGCAGGTGATCAGCAATGTTGATGGCCACGATGCCGCCGCTATAGAAGCCGCGATTAAACAGGCACAAGCCGAAACCGGTAAACCAACCCTGATCTGTTGCCGTACCGTTATAGGCTATGGTGCGCCGAATAAAGGTGGCAGCCATGATTGCCATGGTGCGCCACTGGGCGATACTGAAATTGCCGCAGCCCGTGATTTTCTGCAGTGGCCGCATGCGCCGTTTGATATTCCGGCTGACATTTATGCCGATTGGGATGCCAAAGCCAAAGGCAGCGCACAGCAGCAAGATTGGCAGCAGCTGTTTGCTCGTTATAGCGCAGCATTTCCTGAACAAGCCGCAGAATTCAGCCGCCGTGTAGCCGGTGATTTACCATCAGACTGGGCAGAGAAATCTCAGGCGTATATTAATCAGCTACAAGCTAATCCTGCCAATATTGCCAGCCGTAAAGCCTCACAAAATACACTGAATGCTTTTGGCCCTATACTGCCGGAATTTATGGGCGGCTCGGCGGATTTAGCCGGTTCTAACCTGACTATCTGGTCAGGCTCCAAACCACTTACCGGTGTTGATGCCAGTGGTAACTACATTTATTACGGTGTGCGTGAGTTTGGCATGTCGGCCATTATGAACGGTATTGCACTGCACGGCGGCTTTGTACCTTACGGTGCCACCTTTTTAATGTTTATGGAATATGCCCGTAATGCGGTGCGGATGGCCGCGTTGATGAAGCAACGGGTAATCTTCGTTTATACCCACGATTCTATTGGTTTAGGTGAAGATGGCCCAACACACCAACCGGTAGAGCAATTAGCTGCGCTGCGCGCTACGCCAAATTTGATGAACTGGCGCCCGTGTGACCAGGTAGAGTCTGCAGTAGCCTGGAAAGCGGCGATTGAACGCACTGATGGCCCAAGCACTTTAATTTTTACCCGGCAGAACCTGGCACAACAGCAGCGTAATGCACAGCAACTGGCTGATATTACGCGCGGTGGTTATATCCTGCGTGACTGCAATGGCACGCCAGAACTGATTATTATCGCCACCGGCTCTGAAGTTGAGCTGGCAATGCAAGCTGCAGCTAAGCTGAGCGAGCAGGGCAAGGCGGTACGTGTAGTGTCTATGCCATCAACAGATGTGTTTGAACAACAGGATGCCGCTTACCGTGAAGCCGTATTACCGGCAGCAGTAAGCAAACGAATTGCCGTAGAAGCCGGTATTACCGACTGCTGGTATAAATATGTCGGTTTAACCGGCAAAATTATCGGCATGACCAGTTTTGGCGAATCAGCACCGGCTGAGCAGTTATTTGAACACTTTGGTATTACCACTGCAAAAGTGCTCGAGGCGGCAGAACAGCTACTGGCGTAATAGTTAATAAAATGGGATCAGCTTTGGTCCCATTTTTTTGTCATACATTTTTTTGTGGTAATTTTTTGCGTATTGATGGCGTGGTGTGATGGCAATAAGACTGGCAATAAACGGTTTTGGCCGTATTGGGCGCAATATTTTACGCGCTATTTATGAAAATGGCTGGCAACATGAACTTAACGTTGTGGCCATTAATGAGCTGGCAGATGCAAAAGGTGTAGCGCATTTGTTGAAGTATGATACTTCGCACGGACGTTTTGGTTTCAGCGTCAGTTCATATGAGGGTGGTATTAACGTTGATGGTGCAAGCATAGCGTTATTTGCAGAAGCCGATCCGCTGGCACTGCCCTGGAGTGAGCTTGACATAGATGTGGTATTAGAATGTACCGGCGTATTTCACAGCCGTGAGCATGCCAGCTGGCATTTAACTGCAGGTGCCAAAAAGGTGCTGTTCTCACACCCGGCAGATACCGATATTGACGCCACTATTATCTATGGCATCAACCAGAGCAGCTTAACGGCGGATATGACAGTGGTGTCGGCAGGGTCTTGTACTACTAACTGCATAGTGCCGGTTATTCAGGTGCTGGATCAGTATTTTGGCGTAGAAAGTGGCACTATTACTACTATTCATGCGTCAATGAATGATCAGCAGGTAATAGATGCTTACCATCCGGATTTACGCCGTACCCGCTCTGCCAGCCAGTCGATAATACCGGTAGATACCAAGCTGGCACTGGGGATTGAGCGCATACTGCCGCAATTTGCCGGCCGTTTTGAAGCAATAGCTGTGCGGGTACCTACGGTAAACGTGACGGCGATGGATTTAAGTGTGACACTGCATCAGGATGTCAGTATCAGTGCGGTGAATCAGGCGCTGCAGCAAGCCCGCTTTGGTGAGCTGGCCGGTATTCTGGATTACACAGAAGAGCCTTTGGTGTCAGTGGATTTTAACCACGATGCGCATTCCTGCATTGTTGATGGCTCGCAAACCCGGGTTAGCCATAAACGGCTGGTAAAATGTCTGGTGTGGTGTGATAACGAATGGGGTTTTGCCAATCGTATGATTGACACGGCGCGAGCCATGATGCAACCGACTTTATAATAAGGAGCTTGAAATGTCTGTTATTCGCATGAGCGATCTGGATCTTAACAGCAAACGCGTGCTGATCCGCGAAGATTTAAATGTACCGGTTAAAAATGGCAAAGTAACCTCGGATGCACGCCTAAAAGCAGCAATACCCACTATTGAACTGGCACTGAGCAAAGGCGCTAAAGTGATGGTAATGTCGCACCTGGGCCGGCCAGAAGAGGGCGTGTATGATGCTGAATCATCCATGCAACCCGTGGTGGATTATCTGGCAGAGGCCTTAGCGGCTCCGGTACGCTTAGCTGTAAATTATCTTGATGGTATCGACATTAACGCCGGTGAGGTGGTGGTGTTTGAAAACGTGCGCTTTAACAAGGGCGAAGGCAAAAACGATGACGTTTTAGCGCAAAAGCTGGCAGCACTTTGTGACGTATTCGTGATGGATGCCTTTGGTACCGCGCATCGTGCTCAGGCGTCAACCCATGGTGTGGCTAAATTTGCCCCGGTAGCTTGTGCTGGCCCACTGTTGGTGGCAGAGCTGGATGCCTTAGCGGCGGCACTTAAAAACCCGAAACGGCCACTGGTTGCTATTGTTGGTGGCTCTAAAGTGTCTACCAAGCTGACAGTATTGGAATCGTTGTCCGGTATTGTCGATCAGCTCATTGTTGGCGGCGGCATTGCCAACACCTTTATTGCAGCTAATGGTAATAATGTCGGTAAATCGCTGTATGAAGCCGATTTAATCCCTGAAGCACAGCGTTTAATGGCACAAGCCAGAGCCCGTGGCGGCAATATTCCGGTACCAACCGATGTTGTCGTGGGGCAGGCATTTAGTGAAACTACAGTTGCCACATTAAAACCGGTATCTGCGGTTGATGATGGTGATATGATTTTTGATATCGGCCCGGATACAACGGCACAACTGGTTAAAATTTTAAAGTCAGCTGGCACTATCGTCTGGAACGGCCCGGTAGGTGTATTTGAATTCGAGCAGTTTGCTGCCGGAACTAAAGAGTTGGCACAGGCGATTGCAGATAGTGACGCCTTCTCGATTGCCGGTGGCGGCGATACGCTGGCAGCGATAGATAAATATAATATTGCAGACAAAATTTCTTATATTTCAACTGGTGGCGGGGCCTTTCTGGAGTTTTTAGAGGGTAAAACCCTGCCAGCAGTAGCTATACTGGAACAGCGCGGCAAAACACAATAATAATACCTTTAATAACTGTACCCTAAAAGATTAAGAGAGGATTTCATGGCCCTTATTTCCCTGCGTCAAATGCTGGATCACGCTGCTGAGTTTAGCTACGGCATACCAGCTTTTAACGTAAATAACCTTGAGCAAATGCGCGCTATTATGCTGGCAGCGGATAAAACCGATAGCCCTGTTATTGTGCAGGCTTCAGCCGGGGCCCGTAAATATGCCGGTGCACCGTTTTTACGCCACCTAATTCTGGCTGCAGTAGAAGAGTTTCCGCATATTCCGGTCGTTATGCATCAGGATCACGGTACCTCACTGGGTGTTTGTCAGCGCTCTATTCAATTGGGTTTTTCTTCTGTAATGATGGATGGTTCATTAGGCGAAGATGGCAAAACACCAATGGATTACGCTTACAACGCCAATGTAACGCGCAAAGTTGTAGAAATAGCGCATGCGTGTGGTGTGTCGGTAGAGGGCGAGTTAGGTTGTTTAGGCTCACTGGAAACCGGAGCAGCCGGTGAAGAAGATGGCATAGGTGCTGATTGCATCCTAAGTCATGATCAAATGCTGACTGATCCGGAAGAAGCGGCACAGTTTGTAAGGGAAACCCAGGTTGATGCTTTGGCGATAGCTTGTGGCACCTCACACGGTGCTTATAAGTTCAGCCGGCCGCCAACAGGAGATATCCTGGCGATTGATCGTATTAAAGCCATCCACGAACGTATTCCTGATACGCATCTGGTAATGCATGGTTCGTCTTCAGTACCACAGGAATGGCTGCAGATTATCAATGAAAATGGCGGTAAAATTCCGGAGACTTATGGTGTGCCGGTGGAGCAAATTCAGCAAGGCATTAAATATGGTGTGCGTAAGGTAAATATTGATACCGACTTGCGGTTGGCTTCTACCGGCGCAATTCGCCGTTACATGGCACAGCACCCGGCAGAGTTTGACCCGCGTAAATATTTACAGGCATCGGTAAAAGCGATGACTGAAATTTGTATTGCCCGGTATGAAGCGTTTAACGCTGCAGGCCATGGCAGTAAAATCAAAGCTATATCACTGGACGATATGGTGGCGTTATATGTGTCAGGGAAACTGACGCCGAACATAAAATAAGCTAAAAAATTAATGAACTATAACAAATAGAACCTTATTTGTTTAATAGCGCATAAATTTGGGGCTAAGCCATATAAATAGCTGCATCAGAGCAGACATTCAGACGCCTGTGTTATATTGACAAGGGCGTTTTTACCTGTAATGATGCGGATGGTTTACCCTCTAACCGAGGGCCTTTTCTGTCTGTAAGAACGGCAGGGTCCTTACAACTTCAGGTTACGTTAATCAGCAATAATTGGTTGGGAACTATGTTTAACAATAAAATTCGCAAGAGTCTTGTTGCAACAGCTCTGGCCGGTACTTTCGCCCTTTCGGCGAGTGCACTGGCAACAGATTTAAAAGCTTTGCACCAGGAAGGTAGTCAGATCCAGCGCGCAGCAGTGCAGTCTCAAGAAAAAATTAATACTATATATGAGCAGTCTCAGGAATTATTAGGTGAGTACCGTCAGGTTACTGATCAAACTGAAAACCTGAAAGTTTATAACGACTTTTTAGCTACTCTGGTTGCCGACCAGAAACGTCAGATAGACTCTGTTCAGCGTCAGATTAACGGTCTGGAAGATACCCGCAAAGGTACTGTTCCTTTGATGTTCCGCATGATTGATGCACTGGAAGAGTTTGTTAAAGCTGATATTCCTCTGCGTACCGAGCGCCGTATTGCCCGCGTAGAGAATTTACGTGAACTGATGGGCCGTTCAGATGTGCAATTATCTGAGCAGTATCGTCAAATTCTGGAAGCGTACAGCATTGAAGTTGGTTACGGTTCAGAAGTGGCGTCATTCCAGGGTTCATTGCCAATGAATGGTCAGGAAATCACCGTAGATTATGTTCATGTTGGTCGCCTGTCATTAATGGCGCTGGCACTTGATGGTAACGCTGGCTGGGTGTGGAACAAGCAAACATCAAGCTGGGAACAACTGCCAGGTTCTTACCTGTCATCAGTATCTCAGTTTATCAAGATGGCGCGTCGTGAAGCCACGCTTGAGATGGATCGCGTACCACTTATCGCAGCGGAGTAAGAACACATGAAACAAGCATTTAAGTCAATGTTAATTGCCGCAGCGGTAACTCTGTCCGCTGGTATTGCTTTTAACGCAACGGCCAACACCGAAAAGTTGGATCAGTTACTAGAACAATTAAAGAAAGAGCGTACCGTTGAAGGTCGTGCTAATCAGGAGCGTGAGCGTGCGTTTCTGGCAGAGCGTGCCGACAAGCAAGCCTTGCTAAATACGGCTAAAAGACAGTTCACTGAAGAAGAGAATCGTGGTAAGCGTTTACAAAAAGAATACGCTGACAACGATATTCTGATCGGTCAGAAGCAGCAGGAATTAGAAAGTGCACTGGGTACTATGGGCGAGTTGTTTGGTGTTGTTCGCCAGTCAGCTAACCAGTCTATCGGTGCTATTACGGGTTCAATCGTTAGTGCACAGTACCCTGGACGTGACGTACCGTTACGTAGTGTTGCCTCAGCTACTGAATTACCTACTTTAGGTGAGATGGAAGAGCTGTGGATGGCATTACTGACTGAAATGACTGAGTCAGGTAAAGTTGCCAAGTTTGATGCTCAGGTAGTTAAGCTGGATGGCGGTACTGAAACTAAGCGTGTTACGCGTTTTGGTACTTTCCATCTGACTACTGATTCAGAGTATCTGGTCCTTAATAGTGACACGGATCAAATCCAACCTCTGGGTCGTCAGCCACAGTCTAAAATTCATAATTCTGTAGCTGCATATCATAAGGCAAAAAGTGGTGAAATTGCTGGTCTGTATTTAGATCCGACTAAAGGCAACAGCTTACTGCGTTTAAACCAACAGCGTTCCACCTTGTTTGAATACTACCTAGCAGGCGAAGAGGTTGGTATTATTATTACTGTGGTATTCTTTATCGGTATGTTAATTGCGCTTGAGCGTATTATTGTTCTGAGTGTTGTTGGTGGCAAAATTCGCTCTCAACTGAAAAACCTGGCTAATCCGTCAGACAGCAATCCACTGGGCCGTATCCTGCGTGTATATCATGAGAACAGAACGGCTGATGTAGAAAACCTGGAGCTGAAACTGGACGAAGCTATCCTGCGTGAAACACCAAAAGTAGAGCGTGGTATCGGTTTAATTAAGTTGTTCTCAGCAGTGGCTCCGTTACTGGGCCTGTTAGGTACTGTTATCGGTATGATTCTGACGTTCCAGCAAATTACACTGTACGGAACAGGTGATCCGAAGCTGATGGCCGGTTCAATCTCTCTGGCACTGGTAACAACTGCTCAGGGTCTTATTGCTGCAATTCCATTATTATTTGTACACTCTATTGTGTCTTCAAAAGCCAAGTCAATTCTGCACATTTTAGATGAGCAGGCTGCTGGCATTATTGCTGCGCATGCGGAGAAGGAGAAAGCCTAATGATACTCCAGCTAGTAGAGCTGTGGGAATCTGTTCAGGATTTTATCCATACCGGTGGCAACGTGTTATACGTTGTCGCCCTGGTACTCTTCGTCATGTGGGTATTGATGATAGAGCGGTTCTGGTTTCTTAAGGCTGAATATCCGAAGCTAAAAAAGGATATCATCGCCCGCTGGGATGCCAGAGCAGATACCACATCATGGTATGCGCATAAGATCCGTGATTGCTGGATTTCCGAGGCGTCAGATAAATTAGATCAGCGTATGCTGCTCATTAAAACCTTGGTTGCACTGTGTCCACTGGTTGGATTGTTGGGAACGGTTACCGGGATGATTGCTGTGTTCGATATTATGGCGACACAGGGAACAGGTAACCCAAGAACCATGGCAACAGGTATCTCTATGGCGACTATACCGACAATGTCGGGGCTGGTTGCGGCGATATCAGGTGTATTTTTCAGTGCGCGGTTAGACGTTCAGGTGAAGCGAGAAAAAGCAAGCCTGGCCGATAGCTTACCGCATCATTAAAGAGAGTTTTTTATGGCCCGCAAACGTATTCGCGAAGCTGAAACGGCAGAGATCGATATTACGCCGATGATGGATATCGTTTTCATCATGTTGATCTTCTTTATCGTTACCACTTCTTTCGTAAAAGAAGCCGGTATTGACGTAAATAAACCTGAAGCTGCTCAGGCACAAAAGAAGCCAAGCGCAACTATCTTTATTGCTATCCGTGCAAACGGTGAGATCTGGATGGATAAGCGCACAGTTGATGTTGAGCGTGTTTCAGCGAACATTGAACGGCTAAGAGCAGAGTCACCAACAGACACTATTATTGTGCAGGCAGATAAAGAAGCTAAGCACGGGATAGTGATGGAAGTTATGGATCAGATTAAAGCGGCTGACCCATCTCTGGTGATTAGTATAGCCGGGGAGACTAAGTAATTATGGTACGTTTCCTGACATCGTTAATAATCGGTGGTGTGGTAACGTTTCTGTTGTTCTTAATGATGGCCACTTTACTTAAGTCGAGTGGCGATCGTAAAGCGGTTGAGCAAGAGCGTATTGTTATTGAAATTAACACTACGCCGCCTGACTCAGAGACACAGACCCGGCGGCCACCACCGCCGCCACCACCACCACCACCGGCTCAGCCGCCTAAAGCGCCTCAGCCAGAGCCTGAAACAGCTAACGCTGCGGGTGCAATAGGTTTCAATATGCCTGGGCTTAGTTTAGGTGCAGGCGCAGGCGGGTTAGGCGATCCTTCCGGCATGATGCGGGATGGTGATGCAACGCCAATCGTTCGTATTGAGCCGCGCTATCCTGTGCAGGCTGCACGTGATGGTTTGCAAGGCTGGGTTAAACTTCGTTTCAGCATTATGGAAGACGGTAGTGTTGATGAAGTAGAAGTGATTGAAGCGGAGCCGCGCCGGGTGTTTGACCGTGAAGCTATCCGCGCACTGCGTCGCTGGAAATACAGCCCGAAAGTTGTTGATGGTAAGCCGTTAAAGCAAACTGGCCAACAAGTTCAGCTGGACTTCACACTAGATATGGCAGGGGGTTAATATGACTAAGTTTAAAAAACTTACTTCAGCTCTTGTTGTAATGACAGTGTTAGGCGCGTGTTTACCGGTTTCTGCAGCTGTACAGCCAAATATGGCAAAAGTAGAAGAACGTAAAGCCCGTAAGACACAAATTGTTGGCGAGCGGGTTGGTAAAGTTCTGGTTAGCGCCTTTGATCTGTATAACGAAGAGAAGCTGGATGAAGCAATCGCTTTGTTGCTTAATGCTAAATCAAGTAATGAGTTTGATACCGCTACGCTGAATCGCTTTTTGGGTAACTTATATGCTACCAAAGACGAAAAGCAGGCAATCAAGTATCTGACGCTGGCAGTAAAACCAGATGTACTTACTTTTGCTGACCAGTCGGCTTCTATGAAGCTTTTAGCAGATATGTTATTGCAAGATAAGCAGTATCAGGCTGCAATAAAAGCTTATGAAGACTGGATGATGTTCACAGGTGAGCAAAATTCAGATGCTTATATGCGTATTGCGAACGCTTATTATCTGATGGATCAGCATGCTAAGGTTTTAGCACCGGCAGATGATGCAATTCGTTTTGCGCCTAAGCCGATTGAAGGGCCTTATCAGCTTAAGATGGCTGCTTTGTATGAAACTAAACGTTACAAAGAGTTAGTAGCGGTAGTGGAAACCATGGTGCAGCTTTTCCCTGAAAATAAGCAATTCTGGGTTTATCTGGGTAATTTTTATACCTTGACTGAAGAATTTGGCAAATCATTGTCTACATTGCAATTAGCCTATTCGCAGGGGTATCTGGAAAAAGACTCTGAAATAAGAATGTTGGCGCAGATGTATGCGAATAACAACATTCCTTATAAAGCCGCTACAATAATGGAAAAGTATATGAAGAGCGGTTTGGTTAAGAAAGATAAAACCAACCTGACTTTTATTGCTTCAAATTATCAGGCTGCACGCGAGTTTTTAAAGGCTGCTAATTACTATGGCGAAGTTGCTAAGCTGACGAATGACGCAGATGCATATCGTCGTCAGGGTTCAGCTTACTCTGCTGTGCAGAAGTATAATGAAGCTATTGCTGCTTATGACAAAGCATTATCAATGAATGTTGATAAACCAAGCGGTGTCTATATGAGCTTAGTGGATGCTTATTTCTATCAGAAGAAATATAAAGAAGCTTATGCTGCATTGATGAATGCGAAGAAAGATCCTGCTATGTCGCGCCAGGTGCGGGGCTGGGAATCTTATATCAAAGATAAAGCCAAGCAAAACGGCATTACGCTGTAATAAAAAACCCCACTTAAGTGGGGTTTTTTTTAACTACTCTATACAGATTTCAGATTTCAGATTTCAGCTTCAGCATTTCTTAAATCATGCAGGCGATACTTATCAATTAACGCATAAAGAGTCGGCCTGGTGATACCCAGCAAGTCTGATGTTTTAGATAAGTTGCCATTAGCAAGTGTATAAGCCTGGCGTATCGCCTGTGTTTCTGCTTGCTCTCTTACTTTACGCAGTGTGCTGGTTTTTACCATTTCCTTGTTGCTAAGGCCTAAATCGTCCGCAGTAATCAGTTTGCTATCTGCCAGTATTACCGCTGATTTAAGCTTATTTTGCAGTTCACGAATATTACCTGGCCAAGGATGCTGCAACATAGCTTGCATAGCACAGTCTGAAAAGCCCTGTACGTGGCTGTTAAACTCTATATTGAATTTCGTCAGTAATGCTTTAGCGATAACAATAATATCGTGGCCACGCTGGCGTAACGGGGGTATTGCCAGGGTTATTTCACTTACCCGATAATATAAATCTTCGCGGAAACTTTGTACTGCAACCATTTCCGCCAAATTACGGTGTGTTGCGCAAATTACTCTGACATCGACTTCTATTTCCTGACGTCCGCCCACACGCTCAATAACCCTTTCCTGTAAAAAGCGTAGCATTTTGGCTTGCAGGCTCAGTGGCATGTCGCCGATTTCGTCCAGCAGCAGTGTTCCGCCGTTAGCACATTCTATTTTGCCCAACGTGGTTTTATTAGCGCCGGTAAAAGCGCCTTTTTCATAACCGAACAGTTCGCTTTCCAGTAAATTCTCTGGTATCGATGCGCAGTTAATGGCCACGAAAGGTTTATTTACCCTTGGACTTTGGCGGTGAATAGCCCGGGCAAACACTTCTTTACCAGTACCACTTTCGCCAAGTAATAAAGTGGTAATTTCTGTCGGTGCTATTTTTTCTACTGTACGACAGGCGCGCATAATGGCATCACTATTGCCAATAATATCGCTGCTTGTGCCGCCGGCGGCTTTTAGTGCCTGATTTTCTGTTTCTAGCTGACTAAGTTTAAAGGCTCTGGTCAGGATCACATTTAAAACATCGATATTAATCGGCTTTTGATAATAGTCATAAGCGCCCAGCGCAACAGCTTTAAGCGCATGATCGTTATCATTGCTACCGGTGATGACAATAACTTTGCAGTTTGGCTGTAGTGACAGTATTTCACTTAAACACGCCAGGCCTTCGGTTGCATTTGCCGGATCGGGAGGTAAACCAAGATCGAGTGTGACAACCTCTGGCTCATACCGCCTTAGTTGTGTCAGTGCTGAAGAACGGTCCTGAGCAAACACCAGTTCGTAGTCCGGTAAACTCCATTTCAGCTGCTTCTGGATGCCAATATCATCTTCTATGACCAATAAGGTCTTCATAAAACAGTCCTTGTATTTACATCAATAAACGTGATTAGTGTAAAGGAAGAATAAGCGTAAAGGTAGTTCCCACTCCTTCTGTACTTTCTACCTGCAACTGGCCATTATGCTGTCTGGCAAAGTGTAGCGCATCATAGGCACCTACGCCCATACCCGCATTACCTTTTGTTGAGTCAAATGGCTTAAATAAACGCTCGCTGATAAATTCAGCTGACATACCGCAGCCAGTGTCCTGGATGCTGATGTACAGCTGTGAGTCGTCGCAGTTAACATCAATCAGTATTTTACCGTCGCTGGCTGTAGCATGCTGGGCGTTATCAATTAAGTGGTAGAGCACACTGGCAAAACGTTCTTTGTTTAACACCAACTCTGCATCACGTCTCACGTTATATTGAGGTAGCGGCTGTTTGGCTGCACAGCGCTGAGTGATCACCTCGCGTACAACAGATGAAATACTGATCATAGTATCCTGACTTGACTCAGCCCGTTTGCTGCTCAGTTGTGACAACATATTCTGCAAGCGTTGCTGCATAGCGGCGAGCGTATCGAAGCTGTCATTGATAAACTCAGGATTAGTCCGGTGTTTTATGCTGTTTGTCAGCATTAAATCAATTTGTGCTTTGATGTTTTTCAGATCGTGGACAACAAAAGCTGACATCCGGCTAAAGGCAGCAAATTGGGCATTTTCACTGAGCTTCTGGCTGGCTTGCATTAACTGCAGATAGCTGGATATCTGCTCTGCCACCAGCATCAGGTAGTCACGCAGCTCCCAGTTGAGATACTGACGGTCTACATCCGGTGCGTTTATCAGACACAAGCCCCAAAGATCATTGTCGGAGTGGATAGGAATAATTAACTGGATATCAATGTCACTTAAATTATGTTTTTGACAAAATGGGTCTTTTTTATCTGCCAGATCGACTATCCAGTTTTTACCGGCAAATTGTTGTACATATTGTTTTAGTAATTCTGTTTCACTGTTATTCAGTGCAGGGCGGTTAATACGGGCCAGTGTGGTTAGCGCAGAAGTGCCCTCCAGTTTGACCAGACAGCCCCGGCTGTAATTGACAGAGTTTATCCAGGTTTGCAAAATAGTCTGGTATTGATCTGATTTGGTAATATCGACAAGCCGTAATTGTCGTGTCAGCTCCAGCCATTTCACACGATAATCAAACTTGTTAGCAAAGAAATGTTTTTCAATAAATACTTTTAGTTTACGTCTTACTGCACCGGACAACAGCAATACGGCTAACATAGCAAAACCCAGCACTAAAAAGGTAGTTTGCAGCAGGTTTGACCAGGTGCCACCGATATAACGAATATAAAAGCCTGCAACAGCGATAAGGCAAAGGTAGATACCTGCAGCAAGCACCAGCGAACTTTGCAGCACGATATCCCGTGACACATACACATTGATGCCCCAGGCCTGTACGCGGCGCACTGAAATAATCAGCAGCGGTACTATGGCAGCATAAACAAAACCGCGGGCTGACCAGAGCTGGTTATCTACCTGACCAAATAATGCCGATTCAGCCAGCAGAATAAAGTCGAATAATGCGCAAACCGTTATGCCCAGCACCAGAGGTTTATATTGCCAGCGGTTGGCAGCGGCTTTACGGTACATTGTTTCCAGCAATGCCAGTTGCAGCACGCAGATAGCCAGGCTGCCGGTAAAAATCAGGTTCATCGAAATCAGCTGCAGGTAACACAGTAATGCCCAGCAGCTTATGGTGAGCACTAACAACTGTACGGAGCGCTTTTTCAGCAGCAAGCTTAATGATTGCTCGGCACTGCCAAGTGCCGCCAGTAAAAATAACAGCAACACCAGATTCCGGCTGAGCTCTAATAGCAAAGATACCGGCGTAACGTATGGCGCAAAGCCTGTCAGCATATAATAGGCTGCCCATACTGTATTAAACAGCGACCAGGCCAGCAGCAGTGAGCGTGGCAGGTTTTTAACCCGGGTAGCGAGTGTCAGCAGAAAGAAAAACAAGTTAGCAACACAGGCTAAGCCAAAGCCAATCCGGTCCAGCGCCAGTTCTGTTAATAAATCCATCTGAGTCTATCCATAAAAGCTGAAAATGTGTTTGCTGCTTATTGCGTTAGTAATGGCAGCAAAAATTTTACCGGAATAGCATAAGTGATGCCGCTTGGATCGCTCAGTACCGCTTCTCTGGTCGATTTCACATATACCTTATTAATAATGCCTATTACCTGAGCGGTGTTTGCATCAAACAAAGGGCTACCGCTATTGCCAGGGTAAGCTGTTGCATCCAGTTGATACACCATAAAAGGCTGGCGCAATTGACGCAGCGCAGAAGCTTGTAGCTGGCCGGAGTGATCAGCCGGGATTGCAATGGGGGTTACCGCGGAAATTATACCTCTGTGGGTAGCGGGGTATAAGCCCAGTACGGCGCTAATAGGAAAACCGGTAAAGGCGATTTCAGTTCCTTCATTAATAAATTCGGCATCGGCCAGTGTCGCCGCAGGCAATTTGGCCTCGATCGTCAATACCGCTAAGTCATGAGCTGTTTGCGTTTTAGTGTCGATAATCTGGTGAATTTGGATATTGTCAGCCTGGCCGGATAAAACAACATAGGATTCGTTGCGTTTTACATCCGGAGCTGTGGCAATGACATGATAATTAGTCACTATTTTACTGCCATCGGCGACAACAAAACCGGTGCCAACCAACCTGACACGAGGCGATGCCAGCGGACTAAACACACCTATAGCCACGACAGAGGGTTTTATTTTTTTGATGCTGTCCTGCAGCGCAGCTTGAGCCGGTAAGGCCAGATGCCACAGCAGTGCAATACACAATAGTGCTTTATATTTCATTCAGACATTCCCTATCTAAGTTATTGTGTTAGGGCACTATACTAGCCCAATTTGCTTGAAATAGCTGCAGTGTTATATGGCAAGCAGCGGAATTTGCCCCATACTAAGGAGTGGATATTCAGGCAAAGGATGCTGTATGCCAGTTAGTACAGGTAAAGAGATAGTGCCTATCTTCTCGGGTGGCGGTACCCGGCTCAGTTGTTATATTGGCATACTACAGGCGTTGCAGGATATGCAATTTCGTTTCCGGCATCTGGTGGGCGTGTCTGGCGGTAGTATCGTCGCGGCACTTTATGCAACCGGCTGGGATCTTGCCAGCCTCAAAGCACTGGCATTGCAAACTGATTTCAGGCAATTCTGGAGTTTTTCAGTTACATCACTATTGCGCACCGGCGGCTTATGTAATGGTGATAAATTTGAAGCCTGGCTCGACAAACAGTTGCAAGGTGTCACCTTTGCCGATCTACCCTATGATTTGCATGTACTGGCAACAGATATTAACGGTGGGGGCCCCGTGGTGTTTAACCGGCTATACACACCACATCTTAAAGTGTCGAAGGCCGTGCGTTTTTCTATGTCTATTCCGCTGTTTTTTTCGTTTCAGCCGTTTAAAAATCATATTATGACCGATGGGGTCATTTTGTCTGAAGATGCCTTGCACCATGACTGGTCAGGCTCGGGGCTGCCGCTTATTTGCTTTCGGTTAAAAAGTGATGCTGAAGCCAAACCTGTACAAACCAGCCGTTATTTCCCGCTGATATCGTATATTTATATGCTGATCCGCACCTTTATGAGCGCAGTATCACGCGAGTATGTACACGCTGAATACTGGCACAATACGATAGTGATCAACACCGGCAGCATCTCGGCTGTCGATTTTGCCCTGACTGTAGAGCAGAAGCTGCAGTTATTTGACACCGGTTATCAGACCGCTTGCGCCATAGTGCCGTTAAAGTTGGCAGGGTTATTTGAGACGCAATAAAAAAGCCACTGCGACAGTGGCTTTAAGGTAGGTTGCGTTAAGCGATTATTGCTTGCCGCGGCGAATAATTTCCTGCGCCATTAAATCAGCCACCAGGCTGGTAGCTTGGTTTTCTGCATCAGCGCGTTGGAAAATATTCAGCAGCGTATCGTAGATAGCGTTTACTTTCGCCGTTGATTCTTCAACGCTGTAACCCTGGGGCCGCATTTCAGAGGCAACATTAATAATACCACCGGCGTTAATAACGTAATCCGGCGCGTACAAAATACCTTTTTGGCGCAAAACGTCGCCATGACGGGCTTCTTTTAACTGATTATTGGCACAGCCGGCAACAATACGGGCTTTTAACTGCGCAATGGTGTCGTCGTTAATTGTGGCACCCAGAGCGCAAGGTGCATAGATATCGGCATCCGCAGCATATATCTCATCCAGGCCCACAGCAGTAGCGCCAAATTGGCTTACAGCGCGCTGTACGGCATCCTGATTAATATCAGTAACAATTAACTTAGCGCCTTCTTTATGCAGGTGTTCGCATAAATAGAACCCCACACTGCCAAGGCCCTGTACTGCAACTGTTTTGCCGGTTAAATCGTCAGAGCCAAACTGGTGTTTAGCCGCAGCTTTAATACCACGATAGGTACCCAAAGCAGTAAAAGGTGCCGGGTTACCACTTTTACCTTCCAGACCTGCAACAAAAGGGGTTTCTTTATTGACGATCATAATATCGCCGGTAGTAATATTAACGTCTTCGGCACTGTAATAGCTGCCAGACAGCCGGTGGATCATACGGCCAAAGGCACGGAATAATGCTTCGGATTTAATTTTTTTCGCATCGCCGATAATAACAGATTTGCCACCGCCTAAAGGCAAGCCAGCCATAGCATTTTTGTAGGTCATACCGCGGGATAAACGCAGAACATCATGCAAAGCAGCATCGTCGGAGACATAGTCCCATAAGCGGCAGCCGCCTACAGCCGGGCCAAGTGCAGTGCTATGCACGGCAATAATTGCTTTTAAACCGGTTTCTGCATCGCTGCAAAATACAACCTGTTCATGATTATCGAATTCAGAATGATTAAATACCGCCACGACTGATTTCTCCGCTTATTGATAGCCTGAAATACTCAGGCCATTATGTCTGGTTAATGGCCGCACAGAAGGCGGCATTTTTGCGCGGCGAAATGTAGCATTTCAACCCCGGTTTCACCAGAATCAAACCAAAAAAATATCTGGTCTGTCCAGGCGATTGTCGACAATGTATGACAACACTTGATTGTCGGTGGCCAGTCACCTAAAGTAGCAAAAACTTACAAGCAGGACGTCGTATAATGAGTGAGCAGTTAACTTCGCAACAAATTGAACAAGCCCGTGCAGAATGGGTAAGAGCACAGTTTCAGAAGGCCAACGAGTATTTAGCCAGCAAAGGTATAGTACCCGACAATGTTGCCGCGTCAGAAAGCCGCTATTTGCCACCTTATATGGCGGTATGGAAGCTAAATACTAAAGATAAGCAGTCATATTGGGTAATAAGTGGCGACCTGCCGACCGATCATATGGCGTTTGCTGCCGCGCCTAACGCCAGAGATGCGGTAAGAGCGTTTTCAATGCACTGGCAGCTAAAAGCCCAGCAGATTATTGATGCCGGCATCAAGGATAAAACCCAGCAGGATTTTGCCAATTTGCTGATTAACCGCGCACATAGCCTGTACGATATGTTCAGCCAGGATCAGCTTTGGCAGGCAGAAGCTGTCAGTTAACTGTATTTATTGCTTTACGAATAATAAAAAACCGCATTATTTGCGGTTTTTTTTATCAATATTTTAAGGTGTCGTGCATTTACTCACTAAAATACCAATAACCCTGATTAATTAAGCTGGTCAACAACATCAGTCGCTCGGCTGACTGGTTAAAATGCAGGTTCTGCTCTGATTGCAGCTCAGTGTAATCACACAATAATTGTGCAGTGAGCAGCTCATTTGCTGGCAGCGTGGTTTGTTCACCATTAATAAACAGCAGAATATCGCTATCAGCAGCTTGCTGATAATAACAGCAGCGCAGGCCGCCGGTACGGCTTAACACTGAACCTTCGTCAAGGTATTCGCCAATTTCATCGACGCCGTAATGCGGGTCGGGCTCGTTTAAATCCAGCTCATGTTTGGCGCGGGTAATTAAATTGCCAAACCAATGCGGTAGCATGGTTTTATCACTTACCAGTTGTTGTAGTAACTGCTGCACTTTGCTCAGATCATCATCTGTAATCACCCCAACCGATTGCGCGCTATTGCGCCCTGCATCGGTAAAGCGTTTTCCAGTGATGTCATGATCAATCAGGTGATCGGCCAGGCCGGTAAGCAGATCTTTTTGGGCCGGAGCGCGAAAACCAACAGAGTAGTTCAGGCTGTTTTCAATGCTGATGCCCTCATGCGGGCAGCCTGGCGGAATATATAAAATATCGCCGGGCTCTGTAATAACGTCAATACAGGCTGTAAAAGGGCTTACCTGCAGTAAACGCGGGTGAGGGCATAATTGCTGCAGGCTGGCATCTGGCATACCAACACGCCAGTGGCGTTTGCCTTCACCCTGAATAATAAACACATCGTACTGATCTAAATGTGGGCCAACACCGCCACCGGGTGCTGAAAAGCTTACCATCAGATCATCAATACGCCAGTTGGGGATAAAACGAAACGGGTCCAGCAGCTTAGCGGCCTCTGGGTGCCAGTGATCAACGGCTTGTACCAGTAGGGTCCAGTCTTTATCGCCAAAAGCAGAGAAATCTTCAAACGGGCCGGTTTGCATATCCCATTGTTTATCTGCACAGCTGACTATGCGTGATTCAATTTCTTCTTCCAGTGCCAGGCCAGCCAGTTCATCTGCAGTGAGTGGATCGGCAAAATGTTTAAAACCACCTTTAATCAGCAGTGGTTTTTTTTGCCAGTATTCATTAAGAAATTCAGTGATGCCAGGTTCAGCCAAATTTAATTGATACATTTGATATTCCTGAGAAAAAAGGCGCTGAATTCAGCGCCTTATTGTTAGCCTGTTACTGTAGCGTGGCGGTTATTTCTACCGCAGCACCAATATAATTGGCGGGCGTTAGCTGCTTAAGTTGCTCTTTTACCTGGTCGGGTAATGCCAGCTTATCAATAAACACATGTAAGTCTGCCTGTGTAATACGCTTACCACGGGTTAACTCTTTTAGCTTTTCATACGGTTGCTCAATAGCATATTTACGCATAACGGTTTGTACCGGCTCGGCCAGCAATTCCCAGTTGGCATCCAGTTCAGCGCGCAGGTTAGCTTCGTTTACTTCCAGCTTGCTGATGCCTTTTAACGTGGCCTGATAGGCAATAACGGTATAACCAAAACCCATACCCAGATTACGCAGTACGGTAGAGTCGGTCAGGTCACGCTGCCAGCGCGACACTGGCAATTTAGCTGACAAGTGATTAAACAGCGCATTAGCAATACCCAGGTTGCCCTCTGAGTTCTCAAAGTCGATTGGGTTAACTTTATGAGGCATGGTCGAAGAGCCAATTTCACCGGCAATAGTGCGCTGTTTAAAGTGACCCAGCGCAATGTAACCCCAAACATCGCGATCAAAATCGAGCAAAATGGTATTAAAGCGGGCTACAGCGTCAAACAGTTCAGCAATATAGTCATGCGGTTCAATCTGGGTGGTAAACGCATTCCAGCTTAAGCCTAAACCGGTGACAAACTGCTCTGACAGCTGATGCCAGTTAAGCTGTGGGTAAGCCGATAAGTGCGCATTGTAGTTACCCACTGCACCATTAAGTTTGCCAAGAATTTCTACGCCGGCAATCTGATCACGCTGGCGTTTTAAGCGCATATAAACATTCGCCATCTCTTTACCCATGGTAGTAGGTGAGGCTGGCTGGCCATGCGTGCGCGCCATCATCGGCACGGTTTTATGCTGATTAGCTAACTGCTTAATGGCGTCTAACAGCGCATCACATTGCGGTAGCAATACATTAGCGCGGGCTTCGCTTAACATCAGACCGTGCGACAGGTTGTTGATATCTTCTGACGTACAGGCAAAGTGAATAAATTCACTGATTGCAGAGAGCTCTGCATTGTCGGCCACTTTTTCTTTTAACAGGTACTCAACCGCTTTAACATCGTGGTTGGTGGTGCGTTCAATTTCTTTTACCCGCTCAGCGTCGCTTAAGCTGAAATTGTCGACAATGTCATTCAGGACAAGGTTAGCCTCGGCAGATAAGGCGGGCACTTCAGCAATCTGGGTTGTCGCGGCAAGTTGCTGTAACCAACGTACTTCTACCATCACGCGATACTTAATTAAGCCAAACTCACTGAAGTAGTTGCGTAAATCTACAGTTTTGCTGCCATAGCGCCCGTCAACGGGGGAAATAGCGGTTAGGGCATTCAGTTGCATACAGGCTCCTATAAGCTTGATGAGGGCAGTTGCGCCAGCATGTCTTTTGCTTGCGCGACCAGCTTGCGACGTTTAAAGATAAAGTTAAGGCGGCTACCACCGGCCTGGCGCCATAACACCGCCGAGCGGATGGCGGCTAACAACAGCGCCCGTACTTTGTGCTGTACGGCAGGTAGCTTAAGTAATTCAGGTTGGCCATAGATCTGAATGCGGCCGCCTAAACTGCTGATGCAATCAGAGTAAATATCGGCCAGATTGGCCAGCATATTGTCATCAGTAATACTGAAATGCTGTAACTGGCGTTCTAAATGCTGCAGTTTATCGCCAAGCTTTTTCAGATTAGCCGGCGTTTTGCTTAGTTTACGCTCCAATGCCAGTACGCCGACAATGTAGCGCGTCAGTTCGACATCTTTTTGTGGTTTGTCGCCCAATTGGTCAACAATAAGCTGTAAACCGGTTTTCAGGTTGGCAGGCTGATTACCATATATTTGCAATGGATCTTCAGCATCGACAACGGCAACGCTGTGCAGCATTGTGCTCAGAAGCTCTTTATCTACGGTGGTACTGCGGGCGACCGTTTGCACCAGTTTCAGTGCCTGAGTTAACCCGGCTAAAGCGATAATTTGTGTTGAAAGAGAGTATTGCATATTAGTTCAGAGCCACATCAATAATGCCGCCGCCAAGGCAAACATCGTCAAGATAAAATACGGCCGACTGGCCAGGCGTTACTGCTTTTTGTGGCGTATCAAAAAGCACTTCAACGCTGCCGTTGGCAAGAGGCGTTAAGCTGCAGGCAATATCAGTCTGGCGGTAACGGGTTTTCACCGTGCAGCGCAAAGTGTGTTGCGGGCCTTTACGATCTGTCCAGTGCAACTGGTTAGCGATTAAACCTTTAGATAATAAACCCGGATGGTCATGGCCCTGAGCCACAATTAGCTGGTTGGTATCCAGATTTTTGCCAACCACATACCAGGGCTCGTCGCCGCCATCGCGCAGGCCGCCAATGCCCAGGCCCTTACGCTGGCCCAGAGTATGGTACATCAGGCCTTCATGGCGGCCGATAATATCGCCGTCTACCGAAACGATATCGCCCGGTTGTGCCGGCAGGTATTGCTGCAGAAAATCTTTAAATTTACGCTCGCCGATAAAGCAAATACCGGTGCTGTCTTTTTTATCGTGGGTAACTAAACCCTGCTGTTCGGCAATCGCGCGTACGGCGGGTTTTTCCAGCTCGCCCACCGGAAACAGCGTTTGTGCCACATGCTCTTCACCAATGGTGTAGAGGAAATAGCTTTGATCTTTATTGTTGTCCAGGCCGCGCAATAATTGCCAGTGGCCATCAACATAACGCCGCTGTACATAGTGGCCGGTGGCAATATAATCTGCGCCCAGCGCTTCGGCAGCAAACTCGAGAAAGGCTTTAAATTTAATTTCTTTATTGCACATGATGTCCGGGTTAGGGGTGCGGCCGGCTTTATATTCAGCCAGAAAGTACTCAAAAACATTGTCCCAGTACTCTGCAGCAAAATTCACCTTATGCAGCACTATACCCAGTTTGTCGCAAACGGCCTGTGCATCGCGCATATCTTCAGCTGCTGCACAGTATTCGTCGTTATCGTCTTCTTCCCAGTTTTTCATAAACAGGCCTTCAACCTGATAACCCTGCTGTAGCAACAGGTAGGCTGAAACGGAAGAATCTACGCCGCCGGACATGCCGACGATGACTTTTTTACTGCTGTTAGCTGAGCTGTCAGTTAAGCGGGTATCTGGCATAACACTGCACTTTTGAAGGCCGGAAAAACAAGGCGCGGATTATACATTAAATTTATCCGCTGCGCATGTTATCGCGTTGGTTGGATCAGCGACAGCGGTAGGCGTACCCCTTCTGTATATAAGCTGATAGCGTCACTGACTAAACGGCTGCGAAGCGGCAAGGCTGTTTGTAACAGTTCAGTTGCACTATACCAGTGCAATGCCAGAATATCGCTGTCTTGTGGTTGGTACTGTGCTGGCAGGCTGGTGGGCTCAAACACTATATTCAGCCGCACATAGCGATGACCATTAGCCGCTTTTAACTGCGAAATACCCAACCAGGCCGAGGGTTCAAGCGCCAAACCGGTTTCTTCAAACAGTTCGCGTTTTACTGCGCTAAGCAAATCTTCATCCTGCTCAACATGGCCTGCCGGTTGGTTCAGTACCCGCTGTCCGGTTAGTTTATCGCGCTCTTCTACCAGTAAAAATTTGTGCTCAAAATACACTATGGCAGCAACGGTAAGATGTAGCAGTTCTCTGCTCATGAGTTGGTGGCTATCCTTATTTAAGATCCATTACGGTAAATTGGCCCGGCGCTAATTGATTAAGGTGCCAATCGCCAATTTGTGCGCGGATTAAGCGCAACGTTGGGAAACCCACTGCGGCAGTCATCCGCCTTACCTGACGGTTACGGCCTTCGGTAATGGTCAGACTTATCCAGCAGGTAGGAATGTTGGCGCGCTGGCGCACCGGTGGCTGCCGCGGCCAGACATCAGGCTCAGGTAAGCGCTGCGCTGTTGCGGGTAAAGTGGGGCCATCATTTAACTGCACGCCTGAGCTTAACTGTGCCAGAGCGTCGTCGCTGATATTACCCTCAAGTTGTACCCAGTAGGTTTTGGCCATTTTATGTTTAGGATCGGTAATCTGATGCTGGGTTTTACCACAGTTAGTCAGCAGCAAAAGCCCTTCGCTGTCGCGGTCAAGCCGGCCGGCGGCATACACGTCAGGCACAGTGATAAAATCTGCCAGGGTAGCACGCGCAGGTGTGCTGTTATCGGTAAACTGACACAGTACGTCAAAAGGTTTGTTGAACAACACTAATACCGGCTGTCCGACCTTGGTCGTATTGCGTTTTTTCGTATATGGATTATTTTGCAAATTCTGCCTGCTGCGCAACGGTTTCACTGTATTTTTGTCTCTGAAATTCATAGCATCCGGCTGCCTATTTTATTGAATGTCATGCTGCTATACTACCGCCGCTTAGCAACAAATGCGTTTAAAACATCAACATCGCCCGGATGAAGGTGCGAACTGGCCAGCATCAGCCAGCTGATCGCAAACACATTACAGGAACTAACATGTCAAACGAAATTGCAAAAATTATCTACACTGAAACAGACGAAGCACCAGCACTTGCCACCTATTCGTTACTACCTATCGTACAGGCATTTTCTGCTGCGGCTGGTATCGCGGTAGAAACCCGTGATATTTCTCTGTCTGGCCGTATTATTGCCAACTTCCCTGATTTCTTAAAACCTGAACAACGCATTGCTGACGCCCTGACAGAGCTTGGTGAGCTGGCGAATCAGCCTGAAGCAAATATTATTAAGCTGCCGAATATCAGTGCGTCTATTCCACAGTTAAAAGCAGCCATTAAAGAATTGCAGCAGCAGGGTTATGCTCTGCCGGATTATCCGGCTGAAGCCAAGACTGAGCAAGAGCGTGATGTTAAAGCGCGCTACGACAAAATTAAAGGCAGTGCGGTAAACCCGGTACTGCGTGAAGGTAACTCTGATCGCCGTGCTCCTGCATCGGTTAAGCAGTATGCTAAGAAAAACCCACACAGTATGGGCGCCTGGGCATCTGGCTCGGCCTCTCATGTTGCTCATATGACACAGGGCGATTTTTACGGCAGCGAAAAATCAGCCACTTTTGCTCATGCTGATACGCTGAAAATTCAGCATGTCGCCAAAGATGGCACTGTATCAGTATTAAAAGACAAAGTTGCGGTACTGGCCGCTGAAGTAATTGATGCTGCTACGATGAGCAAAAATGCACTGCGTGAGTTTTATCAGCGCGAAATTGCTGCGGCTAAACAGCAAGACGTGCTGTTATCCTTGCATTTAAAAGCCACCATGATGAAAGTATCAGACCCAATAATGTTTGGCCATGCGGTAACGGTATTCTTTAAAACGGTGTTTGATAAACACGCTACGCTGTTTGCTGAGCTGGGTGTTGATGTTAACAACGGCGCCGGTGATATGTTTGCCAAGGTTGCTACGCTGCCACAGGCTAAGCAAGACGAAGTGCTGGCAGATATTAAAGCCTGTTACGCTGCACAGCCAGCACTGGCGATGGTTAATTCAGATAAAGGTATCACCAACCTGCATGTACCAAGCGATATTATTATCGATGCTTCTATGCCGGCAATGATCCGCAGTTCAGGCCAGATGTGGGGCCCGGATGGCAAGTTAAAAGATACCAAAGCGCTGATCCCGGATCGTTGCTACGCAGGTGTGTACCAGGAAACTATCGATTTTTGTAAGAAAAACGGTGCCTTTGACCCGCGCACCATGGGCTCAGTGCCGAATGTTGGCCTGATGGCACAAAAGGCCGAAGAGTACGGTTCACACGATAAAACCTTTGAAGTTGCTGCCGATGGTAAAGTGCAGGTACTGAACAGCAAAGGTGACGTGGTGTTTGAACACAGCGTAGAGCAGGGCGATATCTGGCGTATGTGTCAGGTAAAAGATGCGCCAATCCGCGATTGGGTTAAACTGGCTGTAAACCGTGCCCGCTTAAGCAACACGCCAGCGGTATTCTGGTTAGACAGTGCCCGCGCGCATGATGCTCAGCTGATTACCAAGGTAAAAGCGTATCTGCAAGACCACGATACCAGTGGTCTGGATATTCAGATCCTGTCACCGGTTGAAGCAACCCGTTTTTCACTGCAACGTATTAAGCAGGGGCTGGATACTATTTCAGTAACCGGTAACGTACTGCGTGACTACCTAACCGACTTATTCCCGATTTTAGAGCTGGGCACCAGTGCTAAAATGTTGTCAGTAGTGCCTTTAATGAACGGTGGCGGCCTGTTTGAAACCGGCGCCGGCGGCTCAGCCCCGAAACACGTTGAGCAGTTTATCGAAGAAGACTATTTACGCTGGGATTCGTTGGGCGAGTTTTTAGCGCTGGCAGCATCACTGGAGCATTTAAGCCAGGTTACCGGCAACAACAAAGCTAAAGTGTTGGCTGATGCATTGGACGCTGCGACGGCCAAGTTCCTTGATAACGATAAGTCACCACGACGTAAGCTGGGCGAACTGGATAACCGTGGCAGCCACTTCTATCTGGCTATGTACTGGGCAGAGGCTTTAGCTGCGCAAAATGCTGATGCGGAGTTACAAAGCCGTTTTGCCAAACTGGCAACAGTACTGCAACAGCAAGAAGCAACAATTGTTGCGGAGCTTAATGGCGCACAAGGTAAAGCGGTAGATATTGGTGGTTACTATCGGCCAAACCCGGAACTGGCGTCTAAAGCCATGCGGCCAAGCCATACCTTTAACCAGGCACTGGCTAACGTTTAATACGCTGGCAGATAAGCAAAAGCAGGCATTATGCCTGCTTTTTTTGTCGGTCTGGGTTACAGCACAGCAAATATATTATTCTGTCAAATCACCGGGCAGTTTAATATTCACAGCGTGTAAGCCTTTCGGGCCCTCGGACAAGTCAAACTCAACGTCTTGTCCAGCCTTTAGCGTGCGGTAGCCATCCATACTAATGGTTGAATAATGAGCAAAGATATCTTCATCACGGCCATCTTCACGGATAAATCCAAATCCTTTGGCGTTATTGAACCATTTTACTTTACCGGTAGCCATACAACTTACTTCCTTCTCTAAGTTAGCTAAATTCTGTATTCTTAGTCTTTACGGCGGGATTGTTGTTGATCCCAACAACTAATGTAGATAATTTGACCATGTAGTCAAGTTATTTGCAAAATTAAACCAAAATTTTACCAATATTTAACCCAAAGCTCCTTTGATGGAATACGCAGGCATGGCTATAGTTTATGAGCGGAAATAAAGAAGGTAACGTACAACATGGTGGTTTAGAGGAACTGACACGGCAACGTGTGGCTCCGCCACCAATGTATAAGGTAGTACTGCATAACGACGATTACACCCCGATGGATTTTGTCATTGATGTGTTAAGCCGTTTTTTTAATATGCAGTATGAACAGGCAACTGAGGTAATGTTAAAAGTACATTACGAAGGGAAAGGGGTTTGTGGTGTTTTTACCGCAGAAATTGCGGAAACTAAAGTGCAGCAGGTGACGCAGTATGCGAAAGAGCATCAACACCCGCTGCTCTGTACCATGGAGCGCGCTTAAGGTAAGTCCTGGCATGATTCTGGTGTCGTTACTCAGGTGGATTAGGAGTGGTGTATGTTAAATAAAGATCTTGAGTTAACTCTGAATTTGGCTTTCAGGTTTGCGCGTGAGCGCCGTCATGAATATATGACGGTAGAACACTTGCTGTTGGCGTTGCTTGACAACCCGGCCGCCGGTGACGCGCTACGTTCTTGTGGCGCAAATATTGAAAAACTACGGCTGGAACTGGGCAGCTTTATTGATTCAACCACACCTGTGCTACCCGACGGTGAAATGGAGCGTGATACCCAGCCTACGTTGGGTTTTCAGCGTGTGCTGCAGCGTGCGGTGTTTCATGTACAGTCATCCGGTAAAGCTGAGGTGACAGGTGCTAATGTGCTGGTGGCAATTTTTAGTGAGCAGGAATCACAAGCGGTATATTTACTGAAGAAAATTGATATTAGCCGCCTGGATGTGGTGAATTTTATTTCTCATGGTGTAACCAAAACTGAAAAGTTAGAGCAACATGATGAACACACGGCAGAAGAGGCCGGCGAAACACTAAGCGACGAAAGTAAGTATCTGGAAAACTTTACCGCTAACTTGAATGTTCAGGCCAAAAACGGCCACATTGACCCATTAATTGGCCGTGAACATGAAGTTGAACGGGCCATTCAGGTATTGTGCCGGCGTAAGAAAAATAACCCGCTGCTGGTAGGGGAAGCCGGTGTGGGTAAAACCGCTATTGCCGAAGGCCTGGCGTACCGTATTGTGCACAAAGAAGTGCCGGAAGTTATTGCCAACGCCACTATTTACTCGCTCGATATGGGCGCTTTGCTGGCAGGTACCAAATACCGTGGCGACTTTGAAAAACGGCTGAAGTCTTTACTAAAAGAGCTGGAGCGGGAAAAGGACGCTATTTTATTTATTGATGAAATTCATACCGTCATCGGTGCCGGGGCGGCTTCCGGTGGTGTGATGGATGCCAGTAACCTGATTAAACCGCTGCTGTCCAGTGGCCGTTTGCGTTGTATGGGCTCTACCACTTATCAGGAATTTAAAAGCATTTTTGAAAAAGACACCGCACTGGTGCGTCGTTTCCAGAAAATTGATGTGGCTGAACCGAGTGTGGAAGATACCACCCGGATTTTGCTCGGCTTAAAAGAGCGCTACGAGCAACATCACAATGTGCGCTATACGCAAAAGGCAATCCGCGCGGCGGCTGAATTATCGGCCAAATACATTAATGAGCGCCATTTACCGGACAAAGCTATAGATGTGATAGATGAAGCCGGTGCCAGCCAACGGTTATTGCCGGTATCTAAGCGTAAAAAAGTCATCAATGTGCCGGAAATTGAGCATGTGATTGCCAAAATGGCGCGTATTCCGGAGAAGTCGGTATCGGCATCAGACAAAGATGTGCTGGCGAATTTAGATCGCAATTTAAAACTGGTGGTATTTGGTCAGAATGAGCCAATTGAAGTGCTAACCTCGGCTATCCGCTTATCGCGCTCTGGCCTTGGCAACGAAGAAAAACCGATAGGTAACTTCCTGTTTGCCGGCCCGACCGGGGTAGGTAAAACGGAAGTGACGAAACAGCTGGCTAAAGCGCTGGGTGTTGAACTGCTGCGGTTTGATATGTCGGAGTATATGGAGCGCCACGCTATCAGCCGTTTAATCGGGGCGCCACCTGGTTATGTTGGGTTTGAGCAGGGCGGTTTACTGACCGATGCCGTGTCAAAACATCCGTATTCAGTAGTGCTGCTGGATGAAATCGAAAAAGCCCACAGCGATATTTATAATATTCTGCTGCAGGTAATGGACCACGGTACCTTAACCGACAATAATGGCCGCAAGATTGATTTTCGTAATGTGGTACTGGTAATGACCACCAATGCCGGTGTGCAGGAAACCATCCGTAAATCGATAGGCTTTAAACAGCAAGATCATAGCCATGATGCGCTGTCGGAAATAAACCGTACTTTTAGTCCGGAGTTCAGAAACCGGCTAGATGGCATTATCTGGTTTCAACATCTGGGTGCGGACATTATTCTGCAAATTGTTGATAAGTTTATCTGTGACTTACAGGTACAACTGGATAAAAAGCAGGTATCAATGGAGTTAAGCAGCGCGGCAAGGCAATGGCTGGCAGATAAAGGTTACGACCATGCAATGGGGGCGCGGCCAATGGCCCGGGTTATTCAGGAGCAGCTTAAAAAGCCGCTGGCGAACGAAATTCTGTTCGGCCGTTTACTGCATGGTGGTGATGTGCGGGTAGATCTGGTTGATGGTCAGCTAAGCTTTGTTTATCAGACCACAGAAGAAGCTGCACTGGCAGATTGACGCTAACGCAAATCGCTTTACAGCAAAACAGTAAACCCGGCCAAGGCCGGGTTTGTGTTATCTGGCATAATGCAAAAAAGCCGGCTTAGCGCTGGCGGAACACGATACGGCCTTTAGTTAAGTCGTATGGTGTTAATTCTACGGTTACTTTATCGCCGGTTAAAATACGGATATAGTTTTTACGCATTTTACCTGAGATATGAGCGATAACGACATGGCCGTTTTCCAGTTCAACTTTGAACATGGTATTTGGCAGGGTATCCAAAATGGTACCTTGCATTTCAATTACGTCTTCCTTCGCCATTCAGCGTACTTGCCTCTTAATATTGGGTGAACCATAAAAAAACTGCGCAGATTGTGCCGAAATCATCGGCATAAGTAAAGCAACAAGCGCTTTTTTAGCCAAATGAATGCCATTGTCCCTGAATAAAACGTTGTTGCGGCAAAAAAGCGGCCTTATAGGCCATTTTCTGGCAGGCATTAATCTGATAACCCAGATACAACCAGTTTTTCTGATCCTGCCTGGCACATTGCAATAAATACAATATGGCTAAAATACCGGGAGAGAGCGCACAGACATCGGGATGAAAAAAGGTGTACACCGCCGAATAAGCCTCTGTTGTTTCATCAACAATAGTTACTGCCACTAATTGCTGCTGATAGTATTGTTCCAGATAACGTACTTTTAACCATGAGCAACTTAACATGGCATCCAGTTGAGCCTGCTCGGGTGGGTACATACTGCCATCAGCATGTTTATGGCTGATGTAAGCGGCAAACAACGGGAAATAATCTGTGCTGGCACCGGCGCTCAGTTTGTATTGCCAACCGATACGCTGCGCTTTATTAAGTAAACGGCGCTGGCTGCGGCTGCCATTAAAAGCAGCAGGGTTAATGCGTACTGACTCACAGGCGCGGCATGCCGGGCAGTGTGGTGTGTAAACCTGCTCGCCGCTGCGGCGAAAATTAAGCTCAAGCAATTGCTGGTACAGCGCTGCACTGACTGGCTGCTCTGGCAGTAAAAACACCAGTTGTTCCTGCTGTGCATCCAGATAACTGCAGGGGGCTGGTGCTGTCAGGCCAAAACGTAGCTCATGCATTGGCACTGTCCAATTCGATAGTGCGGGCTTGCCAGTGAGATGGCGGTGTTATTTGCTGGCGGTATTGCTGTAACAACTGTACATAGTGATTACGTGACATCTCTTTTGCCCCCAACTGCATAAGAAACGGGTTAGGTAACTGGCAGTCAATCCAGCCGGGTGCAACCTGCTGTAAATGTTGCTGCAGGGCAACTAATGCCAGTTTGGCGGTATCCGGCAACCGGTTAAACATCGACTCACCACAAAACAGGCTGCCAACCAGCACGCCGTATAAACCGCCAACTAAGCGGTCCTGTTGCCACACTTCAATACTGTGGGCGTGCCCCTGTAAGTGTAATTGCAGATAGGCTTGCTGCATTTGGGGCAGGATCCAGGTAGCGGGTTGGCGTGCTCTGGGAGCTGCGCATTGTGCTATTACCTGCGTAAATGCGGTATTGATACTAAAGCGTAGCTGATGGCGGTTAATTTGTTTTCTCAGCGTGCGGTTTAGTTGGAGGCTATCGGGGGCAAAAGCGGCGCGCACAGAGGGGCTCCACCACAATAACGGATCGCCTTCACTAAACCAGGGAAAAATACCATGTGCGTAAGCATTGATAAGGCGGGGCGCAGATAAATCTCCGCCCATTGCCAGCAAGCCATCAGGCTCGGCCAGCGCACGATGCAGCGCAGGGAAGCTGACATCGTGGGCTGATAGCTGCGGCAAATAAATGGTCACAGGCGCGACCTGTTTACTTGCTCAGCGCGTCCAGATAACGCTCGGCATCCAAGGCGGCCATACAACCGGTACCGGCAGAGGTAATGGCCTGGCGGTAAATATGATCCGATACATCACCGGCAGCAAACACACCGGCAATACTGGTTTGCGTCGCGTTGCCTTCAGTACCGCTTTGTACTTTTAAGTAACCGCCATTCATCTCCAGTTGTCCGGCAAAAATGTCAGTGTTGGGTTTATGGCCAATGGCAATAAACACGCCCTGCAATGCTAAGTCTTTATCTGCTTCGCCTTTGGTTGAGGTTAACCGTACGCCGGTTACACCCATGTCATCGCCCAGCACTTCGCCCAGTTCACAGTGAGTGTGTAATACAATATTGCCGTTGTTTACTTTGGCCATTAAACGGTCGATCAGAATTTTCTCGGCTTTAAAGCTGTCACGCCGGTGTACCAAATGCACTTCAGCAGCAATATTAGACAGGTACAAGGCTTCTTCTACGGCGGTATTACCACCGCCTATTACGGCGACTTTCTGGTTACGGTAGAAAAAGCCATCGCAGGTAGCACAGGCTGATACACCCCGGCCACTGAATGCCTGCTCTGACGGTAGGCCAAGGTATTTAGCTGAAGCACCGGTACAAATAATCAGTGCATCACAGCTGTAAACGGCGTTATCCCCGGTAAGCGTGAAAGGTCGCTGCTGCAGGTTTACTGTGTGAATATGATCAAACACAATTTCAGTATTAAAAGTTTCAGCATGTTCACGCATACGGTCCATTAAGGCTGGTCCGGTTAAACCATGTGCATCACCCGGCCAGTTTTCTACTTCAGTAGTGGTGGTCAGTTGGCCACCTTGCTGCATGCCGGTAATTAAAACCGGATTAAGGTTAGCGCGGGCTGCATAAACCGCAGCAGTATAGCCAGCAGGGCCTGAACCTAAAATAAGCAGGCGACTGTGTTTAACATCAGACATGAACTTCTCCGAAAACTACGTAATTAAAAGCGGTAATGGCGACGATTCTAAAAGAATGCAACCCCAAGCGAAAGTGGCACCAGACATTTAATCTATGCCGTACTGTAAAGCCTGGCTTGCTATGCTATGGTTAGCCTGTACCGCTTAGTTTAACTGCTTTAATATTAGCTGCTTGGATTGTCAGATAGTGTCGGGGGCATTTTGCACGGTCAGAAAATAGGGATAGTTTTCATTGTGCGCTGTATGTTGGTGTGGCTGGCATATTGCACTGGCGCATCGGCTGAACAGCACTATGTCCGTATCGGCGTTGACGACGGCCTGCCCAATGCCACTATCTATAGTGTTAAACAAGACAGCACCGGCTTTTTATGGCTTGGCTCGACTAACTCGGGCTTATTACGCTACGACGGCTACCGCTTTGTTGAATTTGCTGTGCTCACCGCTACCGAGTTGCAACGTCATCAGACACCTGATGTTGGCGTGGTACTGATTGATAATGCCGATAATATCTGGGCCGGTACCTGGGGCCTTGGGCTGTCAAGGCTGGATGCCCAAACCGGAGAGTTAACCCGTTATACCAGTGAAAACGGGTTGGCTGGAAATCAAATTCAGGGCTTGTTGCAAGACGCAGACGGTAATATCTGGGTGGGTACTACATCGGGTTTAAGCCGGATAGATGCTCAGTTTCAGATCACGAATATCGGCCAGGCCGGGCCTGAACAGGCATTGGCAGATCAGCGGATCTGGAGTTTAACCCAAACGCCTGATGGGGTGATCTGGGTTGGTACCTCCGCCGGTTTACATAGCTGGCAGCCAGATAAAGGCTTAAGTTCGGTATATCAGTTAGTCAACTATACAGACAACTCAGTACCCGCTAATTTTAGCCGGGATAACGAAATCCGTGCGGTTTATGCCCTGGGGCAACAGTTATGGGTTGGCAGCCGGCAAGGGTTGTTTTTGTTTAACCGCCAGCAACAGTTTGTGCCGGTGCCTTTGTCTCAGCGCGGTGAGCCAGAGCCATTAATTAACATACTGTCATCTGATAACACTACCAACGATTTATTGGTCGGTAGTTACAGTGGCTTGTATCGTGTGCCGCCACACCATCAGGCCGGGCATGGCGTAAAACCAGCCGAGTTAGGTAATGTCAATGTACGCAGTATCCTGCAGGATAACTCCGGTGTGCTGTGGCTGGGTTCACGGGAAAGTGGGTTGTTTCGCAATATTTTATCCAGTAAGGCATTTGATGATATCAGTGCTTTCTCCGCGGCGCTGGCTGAACAAAAAACATTTTCTGTTACCGCTATTTTTAAACAGCCAGATGCGCTTTGGCTTGGCAGTTCGAATGGCATATATCGTATTAAACTGCCAACCGGAGATTTCCAGTTCTTCCGCACGGGCAGCAGAGTGAACGCCATAGCCGCAACACCGCAGAGCGAGGTTTATATTGCCTCTGATACCGGGTTGTTAAAATATAACGGTACGGCAGAGCTGATAAAAACCGATGAGCCATTCGAGCTGGCTAAGGTAGTAAATCGTAATGTAAGAGATTTACATATTGATGCTGCCGGCCGGTTTTATCTGGGCATGTGGGGAGAAGGCGTTATAGCCTGGCAGCCTGAACGTCAGCAAGCCAAACGCTGGTTAACCCGGTTGTCAGACAATATGGTGGGTAATGCAGTACAAAAACTGTTTGTTGGCTCTTCGCAGCAGCTATGGGTGGCAACACGTTATAGTGGGTTGTTTCAGATAGATTTAGCTACAGATAACGTTATGCAGCACAACACAACGGCCGCTTCGGGTATACGATTGCCGCACAATGATGTTCACTGTGTCAGTGAATATGCAGAGCAGCTGGCTGTTTGCACCCGCGAGGGCTTATTACTGGTTAACCTGACAACAGCAGAGCAACAGTTGCTGACAATACAGGATAGCTTACCGGACAATGATATTCTGGGGGCGTTGCAACAAGAGCAGCAACTATGGGTTATGACTCCGAAGGGGCTGGCGCTGAGGCTAGCCGGACAGCCGCATTTTATTCACTATAACCGTAATGACGGTATGGTAAGTTCTGAGTTAAATACCAACGCGGTATTTGCTGATGACAGCGGTATTTTATTTGGTGCTATTGCCGGGCTGGTAGTGGTAAAGCCCGAACAGCTGCAAAGTAACCAGAGAATACCAAACCCGGTGTTATCAGCACTGGTGATTGACTACCAACTACTGCAAACAAAACCGCATAAGCAGCCCTGGGATGTGATTAAGTTGTCGCCGGATCAGCATACGATGAATTTTGAATTCAGTGCTCTGGATTATCAGGACCCACAGCGTAACCAGTTTCAATATCAGCTTGAAGGTATTGATAAAAGCTGGGTTATTGCGAATGAGCGTAATAGTGCTTTTTACGCAAACCTGCCGGTTGGCACCTATCCGTTGTGGTTGAAAGCATCCAATAATCATGGTGTTTTCAGTGAGCCGGTAAAGGTAGCCACCTTAAATGTTCTGCCACATTGGTGGCAGCAAAGCTGGGTGGTGTATTCGCTGATTGCACTTGCAAGCCTGTTGCTGTGGCTGATGCATCAGTATCGTTTACGCCATGTCAGACAAATAAACCGTTTGCTGCAGGCGGCAGTAGAAAATAAAGCTAAAGCACAAACTGTGCTGGAAACCCGGGTTACTGAACGCACCCGGGCACTGGAGGAGAGTTCTGTTACGCTGTCGCTACGAACCAGGCAATTGGAGCGCAGCCTGGATGAGCTGGCAAAAACCAACCAGGAGTTAAAACGGCTGGATACCCTAAAAGATGAGTTTATTGCCACGGTAAGCCATGAATTACGCACCCCGCTTACTGCGATACGGGGCGCTATAGGGCTGATTACGCAAAAGGTTGTCACTGCGGATTCTGCGCTGTATCAGGATATGCTGCACACTGCCCAAACTAACAGTGAACGTCTGGCTCAGTTGATTAACGATTTACTGGATTTACAAAAATTTGCCGCCGGCACCTTCACGTTGAATATCACCAGAGTGGATATCAGCGCGCTAACCCGGCACGCTGTTAATGCAATGCAGCCTTATGCCAGCCGTTATCAGGTTGAACTGCAACTGGCATCTGAGCCGGAACAACCTTTATGGGTAGAGGCCGATGCGCTGCGGCTACGGCAGGTAATTGACAACCTTATTTCCAATGCGGTGAAGTTTTCAGCGGCGCAAGGCGTAGTAATAGTGCGCTTGGTTGAGATGCAGCAAAGCATAAGGTTTGAAGTTGAAGATTTTGGCAGCGGTATTCCGGCGGAATTTCAAAAGCATATCTTTGGTAAGTTTTCTCAGGCGGATTCCTCTGACAGCCGGGCGAAAGAAGGCACCGGGCTTGGCCTGGCGATCTGTAAAAAGATCATCGAAAATCATCATGGCCAAATTGGCTTTACCTCTTCAACAGGGCAAGGCACTGTATTTTGGTTCAAACTAGCCCAGCAGTATGAGCCTGCGGTAATGGGCTGATTTTTTAACAAACGTATTTATCATCAATTTTAACTTCAGCACTGTACCTCAAAAAACTATTTTGTTTCTGATAGTTGTCTATTTTTTCCGGAATGGGTTTATCTCATACATTTGTAAATTATTTATAAGACCTTTGTAATGGTGGCAATGACGGTTATCTGGTTAATTGCTAAGCAGCAGGACGCGGAACGTACAACATGGACCTTAACTTATAATCCAAGGGCACTATAATGAAAAACACGATGAAAAAAATGACAACTATACTGGCAGTTGCGTCTGCTGGTTGTTTTGCACTTAGCCTGACGTCGGTAGCTGTAGCAGAAGGTATAAAAAAAGCAGAGCCAGCAGCAGAGCGTGAATTTAGCCTGGTTGAGCTGACAGAAGATAAAACTAACCGTTACATTATTAAATTTAAAGAACCAGTGGCACAGATGAGTGCTACCGGCACAGAGCAGCGTGCTGAATTTTCGGTACAACGTGCGCAGCAAGTACTGCAAAAAGCCAACGTAAATGCGCTGTCGCATTTAAAATCGGTGCACGCCAGTGTGGCCGAGCTGACACCTAAACAGCTAAAGCTATTGCAGGCTAATCCTGACGTTGAATACATTGAAGAAGACCATAAACGCTATCTGATGGATGTCATCACGCCGATGGCACAAACTACACCTTATGGTATTACCATGGTGCAGGCCAATCAGGTAAGTGATGGCAGTGCCGGCAATACAAAAGTGTGTGTTATTGATACCGGTTGGACGTCTGGCCATGAAGATTTACAAAACTCTGGTGTAACAGGGTATTCGTTTTCCGGCCATGGTAACTGGTATCAGGACGGTAACGGTCACGGTACTCATGTTGCCGGTACTATGGTGGCGTTAAACAATAACAGCGGAGTAGTCGGCGTTATTGGCTCCGGTCAGGCTGGGGTGCACATTGTTAAAATCTTCAATAATTCTGGCAATTGGACCACAGCGTCAAACCTGATCACGGCTATTCAGTCTTGTAAAGATGCTGGCGCTAAAGTAGTAAACATGAGTCTGGGCGGTGGTTCGTCTAACCAGACTGAAAATACGGCCATGACCAACTTTTACAATGGCGGCATGTTGTTAGTGGCAGCTGCGGGTAATGCTGGCAATACCAGCTTCTCATACCCGGCGTCTTATAACGCCGTGGTGTCTGTTGCAGCGGTAAACTCCAGCGGTGCCTTAGCCAGCTTTTCACAGCGCAACTCTCAGGTTGAAATTTCCGGCCCGGGCGTTAGCGTTAATTCCACCTGGAACAATGGCGGTTACAACAGTATCAGTGGTACGTCAATGGCTTCACCTCACGTTGCCGGTGTTGCCGCGCTGGTATGGAGTAATCACCCACAATGTACTGCGGCACAAATTCGTAATGCGCTTAATGCTACTGCGGAAGACCGCGGTGCAGCCGGGCGTGATACCTCTTACGGTTGGGGTATTGTAAAAGCTAAAGCGGCGCATGATTACTTAACCAACAATGGTTGCGGCGGTGGCGGCAATAACCCACCACCAACTGGTGGCGCGACATTCCCTAACCTGTCGGCAACCAGCGGCCAGTGGTTAAGAGGCAGTTATCAAATCCCGTCAGGTGTATCAACAGTAACCTTCCAGATCTCTGGCGGCACCGGCGATGCAGATTTATATGTTAACTATGGTGCTGAACCCAGCACAACAACCTATAGCTGCCGGCCTTATCTTACTGGCAATAATGAGGTCTGTACCATTAATAATCCACAAGCCGGTACCTGGCATGTGGGGATCCGTGCTTACTCGGCCTTTAGTGGTGTAACCTTCAGTTATCAGTACTGATAACGTCAAACAGGCCGGAATAATCCGGCCTGTTTTTTAAACCGGTAGTACGTAGTAATACACCGCGAGAAAATGCAGTACACTGCCACCGAGCACAAATAAATGCCAGATAGCATGGTGCATAAAAAGCCGTTTCCAGGCATAAAATATAACGCCAAAAGAGTAACTTAAGCCACCTGCGAGCAATAACAGCATGCCACCGGTATCAACATTATTTAGCATCGGCTGTATCGCAATAATCACCAGCCAGCCCATCCCCAGATACAACCCCAATGACAATTTTTTGTATTTTAGTGCTGTAGCCAGCTCTATTATTACGCCGGCCAGAGCGACCAGCCAGATCAGGCCAAACAGTGGCAAGCCCCAGTCATCACGTAAATTTACTAACGTAAATGGGGTATAGGTACCGGCAATAAGAATAAAAATTGCTGCATGGTCCAGCTGCCGCAGCCGATGTTTAATCTCAATACGGTGAATTGAGTGATATAGCGTAGAGCTGCTGTACAACAAGATCAGGCTGCTGCCATAAATAATACTGCTAAACAAACGCCAGTTGTCGTTAGCCTGCACAGATAGCTGCAGCATTAATATCAATGCCACAACGCTGAGTATTGCGCCAATGCCGTGGCTTATTGCATGTAAGTGTTCTTCGATGGGGGAGTAAGGTGTCGTCGTCATATCAGGTTGCCTGCGCAAAGCATGCTGTATCTTAGCACGACATAGCCCGCTGCCAAGTTGTTACCTGACATCAATTGCCGTTAGAATGGCGGTTTTGTCCGGAGGTGCTATGCCCCTTAGCAAGGTGCCATTATTAATTATAATTGGTTATGTCTGGCCAGAGCCAAACTCATCTGCTGCCGGTTACCGCATGCTGAGTTTAATCCGGCTGTTTTTGGCGCGAGGTTGGCAGGTTCAATTTGCCAGTGCGGCTGAGCCGGGGCAGCATCGTTATCCGCTGGCAGAGCTGGGCGTAACTGAGCACAGTATCAGTTTAAACGACAGTAGCTTTGAGCTGTGGATAAGCCAGCAAGCACCGCAAGCGGTGATGTTTGATCGCTTTATGCTGGAAGAGCAATTTGGCTGGCGGGTAGAGCAGGCCTGCCCGCAGGCATTACGTATTCTGGATATGGAAGATTGCCATGCGCTGCGTGATGCCCGTCAGCACAGTTTTAATGCCGGTAAAGACATGGTCGCAGAGGATTTAAATTCAGAACTGGCGCTGCGTGAAATAGCCGCCATTTACCGCTGTGATATAACCTTGGTCATTTCAGAGTTTGAACTGCAATTATTGCAGCAACATTATAAAGTGCCACCGGCGTTGCTGTGCTACTGCCCGTTTTTGCTTGATGAATTACCGCTAACACCAGTGCCTGATTTTGACAGGCGGCAACACTTTATCGCTATTGGTAATTTCCGCCATGCTCCTAACTGGCACTCTGTATTGTGGTTAAAGCAGGAGATTTGGCCGTTAATCCGCCAACAACTGCCGCAGGCAGAGCTGCATATTTATGGGGCTTATCCGCCGCCCAAAGCCACAGCGCTACATAACCCCAGGCAGGGGTTTTTAATTAAGGGCTGGGCGGCTGATGCCTTAGCGGTGATGCAACAAGCCCGGGTGTGTTTGGCACCACTGGCATTTGGTGCCGGGTTAAAAGGTAAGCTGCTGGACGCTATGCGCTGCGGCACGCCCAATGTAACCACTGCGGTGGGTGCAGAGGGGATGACCCTACAGGGCGATTGGGGCGGTGTTATTGCACAAGATAGCGATACCATCGCTCAGGCAGCGGTAAGTTTGTATCAGCAGCGTGAACTTTGGCAACGGGCGCAAGGTGCTGGCTTTAATATAGTGCAGGAAAAATTTAGTCTGGCTCAACATGAATCACGTATTTGGCAACAGCTTAACGACTTAATGCAGCAGTTAGAACCTCACCGCCAGGCGAATTTTACCGGGCTGATGCTCAGGCATCATAACTATCGCAGTACCAAATTTATGGGGCAGTGGATTGAAGCAAAAACGCGTCTGGCTGCATTAACACAGCCAGACTGACGCTGGTTAACGATAGCCGCGGGGCTGGCGTTGTTTGTCGTCCAACCGTGCAGCCCAGATATCAGCTGCAGACTGGCCATTACCACTTTTAGTCTTGGCTGCTTTTGCAGGCTTGGCGGCAGGTTTTTTAGCTGGTTTGGCTGAAGCTTTGGCCGGGGCAGCTTTTTTCTCTGCTGCCGGTTTGGCTTTAGCTGTACTTTGGGTTGTAGCTTTGTCAGCACTGTAACTGGCACCTAATTCAGCCAGCTCTGCCAGACGGATATTCTTATCTCCATCTACGCTGAACCAGCCGGGTTTTTGTTCCAGTTGTGGCGCTTTACCAAACTTAGCTTTGTAGGCTGCGGTAAATTCAGCAACAACCTGATCTTTGTCCAATTTACTCATACGGATCCTTAACAGACATTATTTAAGCAACTAGCTCGCTATTTATACAACATTTTGCCACTGTTAGACAAATGTGCCTGATTTTTTTACCTGTTGCAGTACAATGCGGCTATTAACAGCAGCGGAAAACCAGCCGATGATAGATCGCGACCAGTTAGTCAGATTTCTGAACAACGAATTACAAAGTGAAAAAATCCGGGATTATTGTCCCAACGGTTTGCAGGTTGAGGGTAAAGCCCGGATTAGCCGTGTGGTAACCGGAGTTACCGCCAGCCAGGCCTTACTTGATGCTGCAGTTGCCATAAATGCCGATGCAATACTGGTGCACCACGGTTATTTCTGGAAAAATGAAACTGCCCAGGTTACCGGGATCAAGAAAAAACGCCTGCAAACCCTGCTGCGCCATGATATTAATTTACTGGCCTATCATTTACCGCTGGATGTGCACCCGCTGCTTGGCAATAACGCACAATTAGGCTTATTACTTAACGCAGAAAATATTACCGCTGTTGCTGCAGCCGAGCCAAACGGCGTATTGATGCAGGGCGAACTGGCGGTGGCGCTGAGTGTTGCTCAAATTGCACAACAACTGGAAAAAACCTTGCAACGTCAGGTGTTGCTGCATGCTGTTGACCCCAGTACCGCCAGTAATATTGTCAGCAAACTGGCCTGGTGCACAGGTGGTGGCCAGAGCTATATCGAGCAGGCTGCCGCTGCCGGCGCCCAGTTGTTTATCAGCGGCGAGGTGTCAGAACAAACTATTCATTTGTCACGTGAGCTGGGCATTCATTTTATTGCCGCCGGCCATCATGCGACAGAGCGTTATGGCGTAAAAGCACTGGGCGAATTTATTGCCCGCCAATTGGGGCTGGAAGTGCAATTTATTGATATTGATAACCCGGCATGAAGCAAAAAACCGATCGTAGCTTTGATGGCATAGCCGCCAAGTTTAGCCGCAATATATACAACAGTACCAAGGGCAAGTTGCGCCAGTTGGTGCTGTTGCGTGATTTAGCTGAACTTGAAGTATTGCAACAGCCTTGTCAGATCCTCGATGTTGGCGCAGGCCAGGGCCAGTTAGCTCTGGCACTGGCTGCGCAGGGCCATAGCGTGCATCTGACCGATATTTCTGCCCAGATGCTGCAGCTGGCACAGCAGCAAGCGAAAGAGCTGGGCCTGACGCAGCTAACATTTAGCCAGATAGGGCTGGCAGAGCTGGCTGCAACGCACCAACGACAATACCGGCTGGTATTGTGTCACGCTATGCTGGAGTGGCTGGCTCAGCCCGAGTTGGCTATTGCCCAGCTGCGCAAGCTGGTGGCACCGGGCGGAGTATTATCTTTGATGTTTTATAACAAAGATGCCAAACGCTTCGGCAATATTTTGTTTGGTAATTTTGATTATGTCGCAGCAGATTTTCAGGTGAAGAAAAAAGTCAGTTTAAACCCGCAGCATCCACTACCACCGCAGGATGTGCTGCGTTGGTGTGAACACGCCGGTTTTCGCTTGTTGGCTAAAACCGGGGTGCGTTGTTTTCATGATTACCTGCAAGATCGCAGCCAGCAACAAAGCCATTTTGAACAGCTGCTGGCACTGGAACTGCAGTACAACCGTACTGAGCCCTATGCCTCGTTGGGACGCTATCAGCATGTATTACTCAGGGCCGATTAATCAAATTCAAATTTGTACAGTAAATCCACGGCATTATCCAGGCTGGTGACAGCTTCCAGATAAAGGCTGCGCATCAGCCGGTAGCGCAGGGTAAACTCGCCGATAGCATTAAAAATGCCGTAACCGTATTTTATCTGCAAATCGCGTGATAAATAACCGCTCACTGTTACCTGAGAGTCATCCCCGGCACCAGCGGTATCCAGTGTCAGGTCACGCACACCAAAGGCCTCGCCTAACTCGCCGACTAAAGCGCCGGTAGACGAAATAGACATGCCGATCAGGCTGGTAGTCAGGGCTGCACCGGTGCTGCCTGAATCACTGCCGATATCGCGGCCCATTAGCAAATACGCCAGTGCATTAGCCTGCGGTTTGGCCGGCTCAGAGAAAATGGTAATGATTGGCTCATCGGCCGGGCCGGTAACACGAATGCCGGCGATAACATTGTCTTCTATGTTGTCAGGGTTACGGATAGCTTCCACATTTAGGAAGGGTTGATCAGATGGGCCATTAAAGCTCATTTTTCCCTGGCGGATCAGTAAATCCTGGCCATAGGCCCGAAAGGTACCATTTTGCAGGTTTACATCGCCGTTCACCGTAGGTTGCTGGTTAGGCTGTTGGCGCACCCTTAAGTTGCCGCTGAGGCGGGTTTCCAGACCAAAGGCCGATAATTGCACTCTTCTGCCAAGCACAACATTAATATCAGTTTGCAGAGCAAAAGCGGTTTTTTCTTCTGCCGGGATTGGTTGCAAATGTTCATCCAGTAACACCAGATCATTTGATAGTCCGACAGCAGTTTGTGGCAGGCTGTCGATGCTGATCCGGGCAGCAGGAATTTGCACTGTGCCTTTAAGTGATGTCAGGCCTGGCTTGGCAGTCAGGGTTAAATCTGGCGCTATTTGCAGCCGCGCCTGAGGAATTTGCAGGCTTAGCTCATCGCCTTTGACTTTAAGTGCGGCTTGCCAGTTATCCAGTTGCGGCCATTGTGCATCGCCATTCAGATTAATTTCGCCTTTGCTGGTTGTCACCAGACCTTCCAGAGTGGCTTGTTGCCCGGCAAACTTCAGTTCTATATTGGCATCGGTAACGTCTAGTGGTGCCTCTCTGCCAGAGAGTTTAAACCCACTTAGCGCCAGGTTGCCGTTAATGGCCGGGTTGGTTAAATCACCATTAAAGCGTAAGTCGCTGTTAAGTATGCCGGCCAGCTCACTGCTTTGCTCCAGCAGTGGTTGTAAAAAGGCCAGGCTGAATTGTTGCAGCAGCAGTCTACCTTCTACATTACGCGAAGAGGATTGTACGTCGGTGATGGTGGCTTCAGTTTGCAAGCTGGCGTTGTTATCCAGTTGCAATTGCAAAGTACTGGTTAAGGTATCTTTGGCCAGGGCAGCTTCCAGCTGCCAGCTTTGCCAGCCCAGTGTTAGCGGTTGTTCGATCTGATATTGCCAGTTGCCACTGGTGCCATTGAGTTTAACCTGCGCTTGCGGCTGTTTGCCTTGTTGCCAGTTGGCACTGACTTGCGCATCAGCACTGCCTTGTACTGCCATTTGTTCGGGCAAAAAGCTATCCAGGGCTGACAGATCAAATTGCTGTAGGGCAAGGTCCAGCTCTATATGTTCTGCACTGAGTTTTAGTGGCTTGATGGCACACAGGTTCGCCTGCTCCTGTTGCCAGCAGTGTGGCTGTACGGTTAAGCGCGCGTTGGCAAAGCGGTAATCCAGAGCGGTGCTGTCAACCAGTTGCCATGGCCCCAGCAGGCTGTCCAACTGTGCTGATACCAGCCTGCCTTGCCAGTATTCGCCCGCTTTTAAGCTGCCCGTCATGGCAATACTGGCATTATGCTCTGGGCTGGCCAGTTCCAGTGTCAGTTGATGGCGTAACTCTGTGCCGTTCAGGGTCAGGTTTAGCTGATCAACATTTTGCTGCTGATATTTGCCGTTAGTGGCCTGTAATGTTAGTGCCGTCGTTAGATTTTGCTCACTGCTTAAGCTCAGATCGGTATCCACTGTTAACTGCTCCAGGCTGGCATCCTGCCACTGCAGATCGCGGGCATTAAGTGTGCCTTTAAGCTGTGGTGTGTCGCGCTTGCCGCTGAGCCTGAAGTCAGCATTGATTTCCCCGTTGGCGCCACTTATGGTTTGCTCCAGTGCAGGTATGGCAACGTTCATTGCCAGTTGCCATTCTTTATCCAGCGAGCCGGTCAGTTGGATCTGGTTTTGCGCATGGCGTAGTGTCAGGCCTGGAGTGTTTATCTGGTAGTCACCTTGCCCTGTCAGGTCTGCCGCGGTGAGGCTGCCTTCAAGCAGCAGTTTATAGTCACGCAGTGTGCCGTTAAGTTCCAGCTGCGGCAGTGCCAGTTGCCAGCCACCTTGTGGTGTCAGGTTGCCGTTGAACTGCATATTGCCATTTAGCTCGCCGCTATAGTCCGGCCAGAACTGGCCGGGCTGAACCCGCGTTAACTGCAGCTTACCCAGCCAGCTTAATTGTTGTTGCCAGCTAAGCTCTGCCTCGGCGCGAAGCTCACCGCCAAGAGTGTTAATGATTAAGCTGTCGAGCGTGACGTCAGTTAAGCTGCTGCGGCCGCTCAGTTGTATATTGGCTTGTGGTATTTGCTTACCGCTTAGTGCGACCTGACTGGAGAAAAGTAACTGCTCCAGATCACCGTTTGCTGTTATTTCCAGTTGGCCCAGTTGGATGTCGGCCTGGCCCGAAAGCGGCCATTGCAGCTGAGCTGCATTTAAGCTGGCCCGCAGCGGCAGTGTGTTGTCCAGCAGGTTAAGCCACAATGATAAGTCAGCCTCAAGCAATTCGCTGGCATAGGCTTGCAGTTGCAAGTCGGCCAGTGAGCCATCCAGGGTAACGCGCAGCCGTTGTCCGGCCAGTTGTGTATCCAGTAGTCGCAGCCGTATATCGGCTTTGAGCGGATAATTGCCGCTTGGCTGCAGTCTGGCCGAGGCATTTAGCGTGGCCATCGGGTGGCTGATATCCAGCTGAGTCAGGTTTATTTGCTCTGGCGACATTTGCAGGCTGAAGGTCAGCTCACTAATAGTCTGCTGCTCCGGCTGCTGCAGTGTAAAATCTGTCAGGCGGAAACGATCAACAAATAAACTCAGTGGTAGCCTGATATCACTTAATACCGGCGCCAGGTAGGCAAAGGGTTCATTGGCTGGCGTATCGGTAGTTGGTGGCAGGGCTAATGTCACTTTATGCCAGCGCGGCTGGTTAAGTTGTACTTTATTGCCCCACAGCTGTGCGCTGGTGCTAAATTGTTGCCAGTTTAATGTAGTACCACTAACGGCCACACTGGCGTTGTTCAATTGTAATTGCTTGATATCAATAGCAAATGGCAGCCATAAACCGCTTGCAGGGGCGGGGGCATCCTGCGGGGGCGGGGTGTCGCTAGCTGCAATCTCAAGTTGCATGCCTTGTAACGTCAGTTGCTCAACACAAAGTGTTAAGCGCAAAAAGCAGCCATTATTAATTTGCAGTGTGCTTTGCTCCAACGTCAGGTGGGTGGAGGTATCCTGCCAGCGCAGATCATATAAGGTGTTACCGCCCAGTACACTGCCTTCGCTGCGCTCAACACTAAAACCGCTAACAAAATGCTGCGCCAGCCACAGGTTAAAACGTAAACCGGCTGGGGTGTAAAGCAGAGTGAAAAGTAATAGGGTTAATACGGCACACGGGATTAACAGTGTCCAGTTCAGCCATTTTAAGCTGCGTTTTAGCCAACGCTTGGTGGTTTGCCAACTCATAATTCAGGCCCTAATGCAAAATGCAGCTGGAAGCCTCTGCCCGGGTCGTCCAGGCCCCAGGCAAAATCAATGCGAACAGGGCCCACCGGCGAAGCCCAGCGCACCCCCATACCCACGCCTTGCACCCAGTCGGGGCTATCGTCCCAGGCACTGCCGTAATCAGTGAATGCTGCCAGCCACCAGTTGCCTTTAACCCGGTATTGGTATTCCAGTGCGCTGGTTACCATATAGCGGCCGCCGGTCAGCTCATTGTCACTGTTGCGTGGCGATACAGTCTCATAGCCATAACCCCGGATGCTGTTATCACCACCAGCAAAAAAACGCAGTGATGGTGGCAGTTGTGACAAGCTTTCCATCAAGATAGCGCCGGCATCAACGCGGGTTACAAAACGATGGTTATTACCAGCACTGCCTATCCAGCCGGCACGGCCGCGCAAACGGAAAAAGCTGGCATCGGAGCCCCAGCTCTCATCTGACACTTCAACACCAAACAATAAGCGGTTGGCGGAAGAGGGCATTGAACCGCCCGACTGCTTGGTACGGCTGTAGCTTAAACCGGGCATAATCAGGCTGATAGTATCGTTTTGATCGGCCTGCACAAAGTCTTCATATAACCAGCGTACAGAGGCGATACGGTACCAGTCGCTGCGTAGCAACCAGTGGCGCTCCAACACCAGGTTTGACTCGCGGCTTTTGGTGTCCTGATTATCACGATTACGAAAACCAAGCTGCACCTGATAAAAATCAGTAGCAACATTGGCCAGCGGTAATTTGTATGCTGCTTCTACGCTTTGTTCTATTTCAGATAATGCCAGCTTACTGCTCAGGCTATGGCCGGCAGAGTTTAACCAGGGCTTATTCCAGTTTAGTTTCAGCCTGGTTTTCACATCAGTGGAATAACCAATACCGGTTTCGATAATATTGCGCCGCTCTGGCTCCAGCGCCACGTTAATTGGCAGGGTAAAATCCTGCATCTCCGATGTATCAGCCTCTACCAGTATTGAAGAAAACCAGCCGGTAGCCGCCAGCGCCTGGTTAAACTCACCCAGCTCACTGGCCAGATAGTATTCATTTTCGGCAAAAGGCACTAAAGATTGCAACCTCGGTTCGTCTATCTGGTTGCCACTAAAGCTTACTGCACCAAATTTGTAGCGCTTACCGGCATTAAAATGGACATGCACAAAGGCTTGTTTTAACTCTGGAGCTACTTCAAGCCGCGCCAGTTCAAAATCAGCGTCAAAATAGCCTTTACGCATAGCCAGGCTTTTTAACGCACTTTTAAAACCATCATAAGCACCATGGTGCAGTATCTGGCCTTGTTTAGGTGCCTGTGCTGCGAGCAGGGCTTTAAAATCGGCATCTGTGGTGGCGTCGCCAGACAGTTCAATATCACTTTTCGCAATACGTACCGGCTCACCGGTTTTCACATTAACTTGCAGTAGCCTGGGTTGGGCGGCGTTGTGGGTAACGGTAACCTGGTTGTCGTAATAGCCCAGAGCTTGCATAGCGGTATGCACTTCCTGCTCCACCGTGGCCTGAAAACGCACGCCGGGCATATTGTCGGCGTCGCTGTATTTTTGCAGGTAAATAGCCACATTGTCGTATAAAGGGCCGCTTAAGCCGTTAATTTTAAATTGATATGATGACTCCGCGTAAGCGATCGAATTAATGCCTAGCGTGGCTGCCAGCACTGCAGTGATCAGTAAGCCTGGGTTTTGCATCCGCCTTGAGAAATCCCGTATTAAAATAAGCAAAATAATGAAAGATATGTGAATACTGGCGCTATTATGGCTTACAGTCCTTGCTAATGTACACCGCGCAGCATAAATCGTGACTGAATAAGCCGGTAATATAACGCCAGGGTACAACTGAGAGTGTAACTTCAGTTATACTGACGGCACTTTTAAAACGGTAGTAAAACCGTTATCAGACAAGGTTAGTACTATGAAAAATGTTGTTATCAGTGGCTCTGGTTTATTTACGCCAGAGCAGGTTATTACTAACGAAGAACTCGTCGCCAGTTATAACCAGTATGTTGATCAATTTAATGCTGAGCAGTCTGTTGCTATCGCCAACGGCGACGTTGCCGCGCTGGAGCATTCCAGTTGTGAATTTATTGAAAAAGCCTCTGGCATTAAAGCGCGCCATGTGTTGTACAAAGACGGCATTTTAGATCCCGCCGTTATGCAGCCGGTGTTCGCCCGGCGCAGCGAAGATCAATTGCCGGAAATGGTAGAAATGGCCGTTGTCGCCGCCCGTGAGGCCATGGCGCAGGCGAATAAAACTGCCGCTGATATTGATCTGATCATTTGCGCCGCCTCGAATATGCAGCGCTCTTATCCGGCATTATCAATTGAGTTACAGCAACAACTGGGCGCCGCCGGTTATGCTTTTGACATGAATGTAGCTTGTTCTTCCGCTACTTTTGCTATCAGCAATGCGGTAAATGCTATTCGCGGTGGAACGGCCAAAGTGGTGCTGGTGGTTAACCCGGAATTTGCCTCGCCGCAGGTAAATTACCGTAGCCGCGACAGCCATTTTATTTTTGGTGACGTTTGCACCGCCACCATTATTGAAGCTGAAGAAAGTTGCAGCAGTGACAATGCCTGGCGTATTAATGGCATGCGGCTTAAAACCGAATTTTCTAATAATATCCGTTGCGATGTCGGCTATACCGAACATTGTTTGCCACCAGACCCGCTGGCGCCGTTTTTTAAACAACAAGGGCGCAAAGTATTTAAAGAGCTGCTACCGATAGTAGCGGATGTGATACTGGCAGAAATGGCCGCACAGCAGGTAGCGCCAGAGCAGTTAAAGCGTTTATGGCTGCATCAGGCCAATATTAATATGAATATCTTTGCCGCAAAGAAAATTCTTGGCCGTGATCCCTTGCCAGAGGAAGCGCCGCTGGTGCTGGATACCTATGCCAATACGGCGTCAGCCGGTTCAGTTATTGCGTTTCACAAGAACAAACAAGGTTTGCAACAGGGTGATCATGCTATTTTGTGCTCGTTTGGTGCAGGTTATTCAGTAGGCTGTTTGCTATTACAAAAGTGCTGAGCGTTAAAATAACACAGGCCGCTTTGCGGCCTGATGTCATCCCAAAATATATTACAGCCTGACCACCGAATTATTGTCGTAAGACACCGGCGAAGGCTGATAGCAGTCTGCGGCTTCATCATTTAGCCAGGTGCCACCATTAACCAGGTAGCGGAACTGATATTCCTTGTTTTTCTCCAGATTGACGGTTGCAGTAAAATCACCACTTTTACTTTTTTTCATCGGTAGCGCTGCCGGATCCCAGTCATTAAATTCTCCCAGCAGTGCTACTTGTTCTGCCGAAATACCGCGATGGGCCGGTAACGTAAAAGTAACTTTGCACAGTGGTTTGGTTTTTAAATATTGCTTACTGATGCTCATAGATTGCCCTCAAATTGTGACGGATTATGCTTAACTAAAACTGTTGTAGCCGGCCAATGTTATTCAGTGTTGCCAGCCTTATGGTTAATTAATGATCAGAACAGCTATAGCACCAACATAGAAAATTTTTCGCGCTACGGCAAATAACCATTTTGCAGGTTGATATAACTATTTTTTTACTTTTGGCTGTACAACAATAAAGAACTGCAGTTGTAACAAGATATTACACTGCGGACATGGCTATTTGCACAAACCGGCAACGCCGGCGTGGCTAAAATAGTGGCCGCACCGCAACAAATAAGGCTTTGCCATGCGATCCCGCGTGGCCTGGTTACAGAATCATTTCTGTAGAGTAGTCTGCCATTGCGGTTACTGATACAAAGCGTAACATTCGCAAGGTTACTTTATTGTGCTGGCGTTTTAGTATGGCGTCAGTAAAACAGCATCGTGGGAAACAACATGGCAGCAAAAATTATAAAAATCATTGTTCCGGTGGCCGTTATCGTAATGGCGGTCGTTGCGGCAATAGGTCTGGCAAGTATGCGAAAACCTCCTGAGAAAAAAGAGGAGCAACGCCCGGGCATACTGGTTAATGCGCAGCAGATTGCCTCGCAAGACCTGATTTACCGTATTCAGTCGCAAGGTACAGTGCGGCCAAAACTGGAAACCAATTTAAGTTCGGAAGTGAATGGCCGTATTGTTGAAGTGGCGGAAAACTTCGTTGAAGGTGGTTTTTTTAATAAAGGCGATTTACTGGTACGGGTAGAACAAGCTGACTATCTAACCAACGTTAAGGCGGCAGAGGCCAGTTTAGCCAATGCCCAGTCGGCACTGGAAGAAGAAAAAGCCCGCGGCCGTGTTGCCGAAGAAGAATGGCGCTCTTTTACCGCCGGTAAAGCTCCGGAGTTGGGTTTGCGCCGGCCGCAACTGGCGGGAGCGCTGGCAACAGTGCGTTCAGCAGAAGCTGAACTGGAACGTGCTAACCGCGACTTAGCCCGTACAGAAATCCGTGCGCCTTACTCTGGTATGGTGAAAAGCCGCGATGCTAACCTGGGGCAGTTTATCAGCCGTGGTACCAGTGTTGGTATGATTTACGGCACTGACATCGCTGAAATCAGGTTACCACTGACCGATAACGATTTAGCCTTTTTACAGATCCCTGATTTTACGCAAAACAGCAATCAGCCTGAAGTCGTGCTGACCGCGGCGGTTGCCGGCCAGATTATGCAATGGCCGGCCCGGTTGGTACGCACCGAAGGTGTGCTGGATGAACGCAGCCGGGTAATTTATGCCGTTGCTGAAGTTACCGATCCTTATCAGCGTATTAGCCGCAAGCAGTCACCGTTGCGTTTTGGCCGTTTTGTGCAGGCACAAATTTTAGGAGATGCCACCGAGCAAGTAGTGGTGATCCCGCGGCATTTACTGCTGGCACAACAGCAGGTACTGGTAGTCGACAAAGATAGCCAACTGCAATTTCGCCCGGTGATCGTTGAGCGCTCTGACGAGCACTCGGCTTATATCCGTTCTGGTTTTATTGACGGTGATCGTCTGGCGACCTCGGCTATTGCTAACCCGCTGGCCGGCACTGTAGTGCGTGTTGCTTCTGATGTAAACGAACAAGTAGCAGAAAGCGCCGTTAAGCCTGAAACCGCAGTTCTGGCCAGCCAGGGCAAGGAGTAAGGCATGGATACCAACAAGGGTTTAATATCCTGGTTTGCCCGTAACAGCGTGGCGGCTAACTTACTGATGGCGATTATTCTGGTTGCCGGTATCGCCTCCGTTTTTACTATAAAAAAACAGATGTTTCCTGAAATATTACTGGAGCAGGTTAATATCCGCGTGCCTTATCTGGGGGCGGCACCTCAGGAAGTAGAAAGTGGTGTTATTGATAAAATTGAAGAGAGCCTGCGTGGTGTTAACGGTATTAAGCGCATTCGCTCAACTGCAGTTGAAGGCCTGGCAACAGTGCGGGCTGAAATTGCCAATAACTACAACGTGCAGGAGGTTATGGATGAAATTAAAACCCAGGTTTCGGCCATTTCATCCTTGCCGGAGCAAACCGAAAAGCCGGTAGTGTACCGGGTGCGGTTTGAAAGCGATGTTATGTGGTTGTCGTTGTATGGCGATGCCACTGAACGTACGTTAAAAGAGTTGTCTAAAGATATCCGCGATGAGCTGCGTAAATTGCCGGGCGTTAGTAAAGTGGAAGTGGTTGGCGCCCGCGACTATGAAGTGTCTGTTGAGTTGTCTGAGTTAAAGTTAAAAGAATACGGGCTGACCTTTGATCAGGTTGTCAGTGCTATTCGCGGCAGCTCTGTTGATTTACCCGGTGGGTCGATTAAGTCTGACAGCGGCAATATCCTGCTGCGTACCAAAGGCCAGGCCTACTTTTCACAAGATTTTGAAGACATAGTGCTGCTAACCTTTGCTGATGGCACGCGCTTAGCGTTAAAAGATATTGCCACTATCAACGATGGTTTTATTGAACGGGAAGATTTATCAACCTTCGATGGTAAAAATTCGGTGTCTATCCGGGTTGCCGCAGTGGGGGATGACAACACACTGAAAATTGCCGATCAGGTAAAAGCTTACGTTGAGCGCAAACAAAAACAATTACCGTCGTCCGTTTCTATCGCGCATTGGGGCGATTCCAGTTACTACCTGCAAGGCCGGCTCGATTTAATGAGCAACAACCTGGTGATGGGTGCTTTTTTGGTATTGCTGGCACTGACACTGTTTCTGGAGTTCCGTATTGCATTCTGGGTAATGGTGGGTATTCCGGTGTGTTTCCTCGGTGCTATGGCGATGCTACCGCTACCGATGTTTAATGTGTCGATCAATATGATCAGTTTGTTCGGTTTTATTCTCGTGCTGGGGATAGTAGTCGACGACGCGATTATTATTGGCGAAAGTGCCTACAGCGAAATTGAAAAGCGCGGTAAATCGGTAGATTCGGTCATTGCCGGGGCGAAAAAAGTGGCCATGCCAGCTACATTTGGCGTGTTAACCACCATAGCGGCATTTGCCCCTATGTTAATGGTAGGTGGTGCACAGGCACCAATTTGGGGCTCTATCGCCTGGGTCGTGGTGCTTTGCCTGATTTTCTCGCTGGTAGAGTCCAAGTTAATTTTGCCATCGCATATTGTCAATATGGATACCAAGCCGTGGGATCCGCAGCGCAGAGGCATTTTTTACAGCTGTGGTCGCGCTTGCAGCAATGCGCTAAAAGCCGTGCGGATGAAAGTGATGTCCGGCCTGAACCACTTTATCCAAAAATGGTATCAGCCGTTTGTTGAGCGCTGCATTCATTACCGTTATGTCACTATGGCCGCTTTTATGGCTATGTTGATCCTGATGTTTGGTGTGCTCGGCGGGGGTTTTGTGCGCTGGGTGTTTTTCCCCGATATCCCCAGTGACTTTATCAATGCCAATTTAACCATGCAGGAAGGTTCGTCTAATCAGGCAACAGTAAATGCGCTGCGCGAAGCTGAAGCCGCACTGGTACGGGCCAACGACAAGTTATATGCAGAATACAACGACAGTATTATCAAGCACCGCTTAGTATTTTTAAACAGTGACACTGCCGGCCAGTTGGTGGTTGAACTGGAAAAAAGCGAAGGCCGTGAAATTGATGGTTTTGAAATTGCTAACCGCTGGCGTGCCGAAATGCCGGATATTCCCGGTGTGAAAGCCTTTAAGATTAATGCTTCAACTGCTGGCGGCGGCGGGGCTGACATTGCCTTGCAGCTTCGTGGCACCAATCTGGACAACCTGAAACTGGCCACCGAAGAGCTAAAAGGCCGGTTAGCCGAGTATGCCGGTGTTTATGATATTGAAGATAATTTACTCGGCGGCAATGACGAAATTGTACTGCAGTTAAAACCTGAAGCACATTTACTCGGTTTAACCCTGTCAGATGTGGCCCGTCAGGTACGTTATGGCTTTTACGGTGCTGAAGCGCAGCGGGTACAGCGCGATGGCGAAGAAGTAAAAGTGATGGTGCGTTACCCACGTACTGAACGCAGCTCTGTCGGCAGCCTGGAAAATATGCGCATTCGTACGGCTGATGGCGGCGAAATTCCGTTTAATCAGGTGGCCAGCTATACCATGCAGCCCAGTTTCAGCGCCATAAACCGGGTAAATGGTGAGCGTGCCGTTACTATTACTGCCGCGGCCGATAAATCGACCATTGAACCTGGCAAAGTCGTAGGCGAAATGCGCCGTACGGTAATCGCAGAAGTGACGGCTAAATATGAAGGTGTAACCGGTGAGCTTGACGGGGCCAGCCAGGATGAAATGGACGCTCAGGTTGACCTGATGAAAGCCGGGGTGTTTGCGCTGTTCTGTATTTATGCCTTAATGGCTATTCCGCTGAAATCGTACAGCCAGCCGCTGATTATTATGAGCGTGATCCCGTTTGGTTTGGTCGGTGCAGTGATCGGCCATATGGTGCTTGGCCTGAGCATGAGCATTATGTCTATCTTTGGCCTGGTGGCGCTGGCCGGTGTGGTAGTAAATGACTCGCTGGTAATGGTCGACTTTGTTAACCGGGCGCGTGAGGAGGGGTTATCTATCCGTCAGGCGGTGTCCCAAGCCGGTGCGCAGCGGTTTCGGGCAATATTGCTCACCTCGCTTACCACCTTTGTCGGTCTGGCACCGATAGTACTGGAGAGAAGCTTACAGGCAAAAATTGTTGTGCCAATGGCGGTGTCGCTGGCGTTTGGTATTTTATTTGCCACCATTATTACTCTGATATTAATACCGGCGCTGTATGTAATACTGGAAGACGTGAAAAACCTGTTCCGCAGCAAAGAACGTAAAATTGATACCCGTGTAGCGCCACAGGCACAACAGGAACAGTTTCAGAAATAGTGTTCCGCACATAACCTGACGCATAAAAAAGGCCACGCAATTGCGTGGCCTTGTTGTTTTGCTTACAGCTTAATAAGCTTGGGTATGTACATCGCGTACGGCGCGGCCGGAAGGATCGGTCATTTGCGCCATTTTTGCATCCCAGGCCAGCGCTTCCGGTGTAGAGCAAGCAACAGATTTACCACCCGGTACGCAGGCAATAGCGCCGGCATGCGGGAAGTGCTCTTCAAAGATCACCCGGTAGTAATAGGCTTCTTTGCTGTCTGGTGTGTTCACCGGGAAGCGGAAGCTGGCAGTGGCCATTTGCTGATCGGACACTTCTTTTTCGGCATGGGCTTTTAAGCTGTCAATCCAGCTGTAGCCGACACCGTCAGAGAACTGTTCTTTCTGGCGCCATAAAATTTCATTTGGCAGCAGGCCATCAAACGCTTGGCGCAGGATGTGTTTTTCCATTTTACCGCCACCACACATTTTTTGTTGTGGGTTTAAGCGCATGGCGACATCCATAAAGTCTTTGTCGAGAAACGGTACCCGGGCTTCTATACCCCAGGCCGACATCGCTTTGTTGGCGCGGTTGCAGTCAAACATATGCAACCGGTCCAGTTTACGTAAGGTTTCTTCATGAAACTCTTTCGCATTGGGCGCTTTATGGAAGTACAAATAGCCGCCGAACAGCTCATCTGAGCCTTCACCCGACAATACCATTTTAATGCCGGTGGCTTTAATTTTACGTGCCATCAGATACATTGGCGTTGAGGCACGAATGGTTGTTACATCATAGGTTTCAAGGAAATACACCACGTCACGCAGTGCGTCTAAACCTTCCTGCACGGTAAAGTGCACAGTATGGTGCACGGTACCGATAGCATCTGCCACTTTTTGCGCGGCAATTAAGTCTGGTGAGCCAGCCAGGCCAACAGCAAAAGAGTGTAAGCGTGGCCACCAGGCTTCAGATTCGTCGTTATCTTCAACCCGGCGCTTGGCAAATTGCTGGGCAATGGCTGAAATAAGCGAGGAGTCCAGCCCGCCGGATAGCAATACGCCATAGGGCACGTCAGACATTAAGTGGCTTTTTACGCTGTGTTCCAGCGCAGCTTTTAGCTCAGTTAAACTGGCCGGGTTATCTTTTACGGCATCATAGCTTTGCCAGTCACGCTGATAATACTTGCGCAGTTCGCCAACTTTACTGTCGAAGTAATGGCCCGGCGGGAACTCTTTAATTTGCTTACATACCGGCACCAGAGCTTTTAGCTCTGAGGCGACAAACAGCTGGCCGTGCTCGTCGTAGCCATAGTACAGCGGAATAATACCAATATGGTCACGCGCAATCAGGTAACGGTTTTGCTCGGCATCATACAAAATAAAGGCAAACATGCCTTGCAACTGATCAATAAAATCAGCGCCGTGCTCCAGGTATAACGGTAATATTACTTCACAGTCTGACTTGGTTTTGAATGGATAAGGGCTTGCCAGCTCTTTTTCGAGCTGCTTATGATTGTAGATCTCACCATTCACTGCCAGAATGTGATTTCGATTATCATTAATCAGGGGCTGGGCGCCATTTTCAGTATCTACAATCGCCAGGCGCTCGTGCACTAAAATGGCATTGTCGTTATTCCACACGCCAGACCAGTCTGGCCCGCGGTGACGTAATAACTTGGATAACTGCAGCGCCTGCTGGCGCAAGGCTTTAACATCAGTTTTGATGTCAAGCACCCCGAATATCGAACACATGATAACCTCTATTAATTAATTTTGTGTAAACACATTTTGTACCCTATAGATTTCAACTTACACGTAGGCGGCAAGACAATTCATCCCTTGAGCTTAGTTAAACTAAGTGATAGGGGGCATTGTCGCAGCCAACACCCGTGTAGGTTGAAAGATGACGGGTGGTTTTGGCAGTATGTACGTCTAAACGCACCCCTTGAATGTGCCATGCCATGCTAAAATTGCAAGCGCTTTTTCGCGCTTTTTATAAGTAATTTATGCTGAGGGTTTTCAGCGACAGCAACAGACAAGACGGCTTATGCAAAAAACTGAAGTAAAAAACCGCTTTACGCCCCCGGCAGACTGGAACACAGCGTTGCTGCTTGGCAACCCGATATTTGCTGATTTATGTCAGCGTTTCCGCTTTGGGCAGTTAACAGATTACCCTGATATTGGCTGGCTTAATCAGTGCTTACCGCAGTCTGGCGTGAGCTTTGTCGATAACGACACGATTAGCGCCGATGGCCGCTACTATGAAGAATATATTTATGCCACTCAGTGCATACCTACCCGCAAGGACAACTGGCACGACTTTTTTGGTGCGCTGATCTGGTGTTTATTCCCAAAAACCAAAGCGCTGTTAAATCAGCTGCATATGGCAGAAATTGCTCAGCACGGTCTGAAACAGCGTAGCAAACTGCGTAATAAACTGACGCTGTTCGATGAATGCGGCCTGGTTATATGCCTTGAACCTGCTGCATTTGAACATGCTGAACTGCTGCGCCAACATCAGTGGCAGCAAAGCTTTGTACAGCAGCGCAGTGACTGGTGGCAGGGCATAAGGCCAATGATTTTCGGCCATGCCATATACGAAATGGCAACGGCGCCTTTTATTGGTTTAACGGCTAAAGCTCTGTTTATTGAAGTGCCGGCCGGCTTTAGCCAGTGGCCTTTAACAGCTGCTTATGCGTACGTTGATGACCAGCTTTGCTCACTGATTGATAATGGTGCATTGCTATGCACTGAGCAATTAACACCATTACCCCTGCTGGGTGTGCCGAAGTGGTGTGCAGCCAACGAACAGCCGCAGTTTTATCTCAACCACGACTATTTTCGTCCCATGCGTAGCACACAGAAGCTACCGTAACACCAGTTCTACCCGACGGTTTATTGCTTTACCCCCGGCGTTGCCATTATGTTGTTGCGGCGACATAGCGCCAACACCTTCGGCCAGCAGCCTGTCGGCTTTAATACCTTGCTTAACCAGCGCTTGTAAAATGCTGTCAGCACGCGCTTTTGATAGCTGTATATTGTGGCTATGGCTACCACTGTTATCAGTGTGGCCCACCACATAAAAGGCTTGTTCGGCGTGTTGGGTCAGGTATGCAGCTATTACCTTTAATGAATCGGCAGACTCAGGTAACAGGGTGGCACTGTCGCTGGCGAAATGTAAACCATGCAATACTACTTTGCCACTGCGGCTCAGTTCGTTCTGCAGGTAGGCGGTATCAATACTTACCCGGTTGGTTTGTATGGTGCTTAGCTCAATAATATCGTGGGCTATATCAACATTGCTATACTCATTGTGTTTCTTTACAGCGACCGACAGATAGATATCCTGCTCATGTACTGTTTTATAAGCCGTAAGCATACGGTAATCGTCTCTGGCGGAGTTGCTGTTAGTTAAGTAACCTTTAAAGCGGTTCCGCTCGGGGCTGCCTTGCCATAATAATGCTAACTGATTGTCGCCGCAGGCCTGATGTTCGCAACTAAATATCAGCTTAAAGCCTGCATTTTCTAGTGCTTGTTGATAATTACGAAATATCTGTAAAGTAGATTGGTCTTTACTCGCCTCGTAATGCAACAAGGTTGACTTTCCAGCCAGAACTAACTGCGGTACTTGTCTATGTTCATCAGCAATGCCGGTGGCCAGTCGTACTTCAGTGTGCTCGGTTACCTTGCTATGAGTAAGCTTGGCACCACTATAGCGTGAAATAAGCGGGTGATCGCCGCCTTTTGCCTGGTCTGGTCCTAAACTAGTGGCTGCAGGGCTTGGCATGGGCTCAGGAGTGATAGCATCTTCAAACACTTTGACCAGACCCAACTGCAACTGCTGGGGCTCGGTAATAATCTGGCCTAACTCAACGGTGTCGCCGGATGCCTGTTTAATAAACCACTGTAAATAAGTGGGGGCATCGTCAGGCCCTAGTTGCGCCAGAATATAATAATGTTCTTTATCAAAACTGGAAAAGTCGGATAAATTGCCGAAAATACTACTGCTCCAGTGTAATTCATGTATTAATTTTGTTGAAAAGCTGCGGCCGCAGTCTGAACGACACAATAACAGTAACTTGGCATTTAAGCGCTTTACCACATCCAGATAATTTTCCGCAATATGTAAAGCTGAATGCTCGCCTTGAATACGATAAATATGCCCGGTTTGTTTGCCAGTAACTGTGACGCCACTAAAAGCTTTGTCGTTAGTCACCTTATGCTGTGGTATCACCACGTCAGTGTAGTTACTAACAGCATGGTGATAAATACTGGCCCCCGGGTAGTCTGATACCAGCGGATGATCTGACTTGGCTAACAGGGAAAAACTTGTAACAAAAAGCAAGCTTAAAATCAGGTAATGCATAACACCCTCAATGTTAAAAATTTAAGTTAAATGGATTTTAGTTGATATATTAAAGTATTTTTAGTTAATTTATTGATTAGTATTATTTTTAAATGATAACCTTGGTTATCGCCAAGGTAAACCGCTATATGATTCTCTGCCAGCAGTTTTCGGTCCGGTTCGAGCCCGATACAACGTCTGCTGGGGCGCAAAGTGGATCATTCAGTACTGCGCAGGCTGGCTACACGACTCGGTAGTAAGAGGCCGTAGCATACTTTGACCCCGTCAGATGAAAGGGTACTGCCACTTTCAATCACGGCTGGTGTGCTGTAACAGATAATGATATTTGGAGATGTTGATGTTTAAACACGTATTTGCAGTAGCGGTTTGTGCCGTGCTGCTAACCCCCTATGCCACTGCACAATCGCGCTTGCTAATGCCCAAAGAAGAGCAGCCGGAAGATATGCGCTACTACCAGCCTTATAAATGGGATACACCGATAGAGCGCAAAACGATTTATGAAGCTAAAGCTAATGGCCAATACCATATGCTGGAAAAGTTAGCTACTTGCCAAATAGAAGCTGATAATTTAGAACAGTGGCTTACTGCCTTTAAAAAAGGGTCGCAGGAAGTTGGTTACACCGAGTCTGATTTTGACATGCGGGATATGGATGATAATCAGATACACGATCCGGATGACGGTAATCATGTGTCAAAATGGCTGGTAAGGGATTATGCCGAAAAGCACTATGTAGGTTATACCGGCAAAAATTTAGCTAAGTTACAGGACGGGTTTTTTAGCCATTGTCTGGCTAAGCTACCGGTAAAACTGTTTACCAAAGAAGCGCGAGATTTTCTTGAGGCCAAGAATCAGGCCGAAATAGACAGAGAGATGGCCTACCCATGAAAGTACAAACCTCACTTTTACGCCCTTCTTTTCGCAAGTGTATGGCCTCAACACTACCTGCCAGCTTACTAATGCTAAGCGCTTGTGGTGGCACACATTGGTCCGAAAGGTATCGGAATAACCCTATTAGCTTGCAATAATAAACCTTTAAGCGAAGAACAGATGAACTTAGCGCAAGGTAGCAGGCAAAAAAAGGCGGGGTACTTGCAGAGTTTGTGGTAGTCCCCGGCTTTATTATTATGCCACTTATAGTTAATAGCAGCGGATTAATCCTGCCGAAGTTAGCCATGCCACTTATTTAAACTTTCTTTACAGGGATGTTTGCTGATGATAACTCTACGGTGGCAGGGCCAGAGCATGACAGAATACCTCATTATAGTGGCGCTGGTAGCAATAAGCGGTATTACGGCGTTTCGCTATTTTGGTGCTGTACAGCGCAGCTAAGACATGGTTGATTCGTTAGTTAAAGTGTTTTTGTTTATTTTTTGGGTAAATATGTCTTTTATGGTGGTTTGTGTGATTGGTTGTGCGTTATAAAGGGTTTGTTAGGTGGTTAAATTGTGATTTTTTTGCGGGCAGGAATAGGCATCGCAGGTTGATGTAACAGTTAAAATTAAGGATGATAAATGGCAGATGTTTTAATTATTTCTGATACAAATGCTGGCCTGGCTTCAGTGTTTAGCTGTTTAGATTTACTTTCTGTTTCATATTGCCAGATAACTATATCAGGCTTAAGTAGTTATATTCAGCGAGAAACAGAACCTCGATGGTTGTTACTTCGTGCGTCTGGCAATATTGTAGATGATGGCTTAGCTAGCATAGATATAAAGGCGGTAACATCAGAACAACCGCTGATGTTATTGGTAGACTCAGATCCACGTGTAGCAGAGGTCTTTGCTTTAGACCAAGGTTTTATTGGTGTGATGTCGCTTAATATGACGTTAGACCAAATGGTTAAAGCTCTTAGGGTCGCAAATGAAGGGGGGCTTTGGTACTCACGTGCCGCGCTGGAGCAGTTAGTTTACAAGCAACTACAGAAACGAAGAACGCAAAAGCTCTCAGATTCATTGCATAATTTAACAAAAAAGGAAAAGTTAATTGCTAAGCTTTCTTCTGAAGGCTTGGCAAATGTTGAAATTGCCGCCAGCCTACATCTCTCGCCAAATACAGTTAAAACCCATATGCAAAGCATTTTACGAAAAGCAAAAGTTAAAAATCGAACTCAGCTTAGTGCCTTGTTTAACACGGAGTAACTAAATCCCACGTTAAAAATCATAAATTTTCAATCTGTTAGCTAATTTTCATGCTCCATAAGGAGTATTATTTTTATTAATTGAAACTAAATTTAATTTATTTTTAATTAAAATGGAGTATTTTGTTTTTGTGATTTATTAATATAATTATAGGTGAATTTTGTGTTAAAAATGGAGAGTGAGCATGAGAGTTATTAATAAACGCGTTAAAGGTCAGGGTATGACAGAGTACATCATCATAGTGGCACTGATTGCTATAGCTGCTATTGGTGCTTTTACATTATTTGGTAAAACTGCCCGCAATCAAGTCGCCGCTATGGCTTCTGAATTGGGTGGTAAGGAAAGTGCTGCAGCAGTAAAAGTTGCGGCTGATGCGGGTGAGAAAGCTAAAACTGTTGCTGCAACGGATGTGAGTTTAAGTACGTACGACCAAACTGCTACCAAAGGCGGGAATTAAATCTAAACAGCTTGTCCCGGTTAAATAACGTATCAGGGCAGGCTGTTTTTTGTCTACCAGTAAAAAGTTGTCGGCTTTAGGACTGCTGCGCATTATCAATGTGGCGCTTACGGATGAGTAATTTATGTCTTATACCCTTTCAATAGTCTGTTCTGTTAAAAAAATCGGTAAACAGCCCGTTGGGTTAGGTAAGCAGGATGGTTACGCCTCCGTTTTAATACTATTTTTCTTCGCTGCCATTATGCTGGCGGTGTATTCGCTGTATGACAGTGGCTGGGTGGCAACCGAGCGCATTCGTTTGCAAAACACCGCTGATAACACCGTCTACAGTGTTGTTAATACCCAAACCCGTGATCACAATATGATCGCCATTACTAACCGCGCTATGGTGGCCAACCAAGTAGCGATTGGTCAGTATATTGGCCTGGTGTCATGGAGTAGCGCGGTAAACGAATTTGCTCAAAACATTGAAACGCTTGGTGATTTGGCGGAGTTATTCCCCGGTGTGGGTACGGTTATTGCCAGAATAACAGATGTCATTGCCCGGGTAACCGCCACCATGGTTTCAGTACTGGAGCGCGGTAGCGGGTTTATCGCTTTGCAAGAGGGCATTATCACTGCTCTTGGCGGCTTACAGTTGGCGAATCATGGTATGACGTTAGGCTCAGCTCAGGCGGTTTACGAAGATATTTTAACCCGCAACGATCCTGATGTTGATAACTCAGTGATTTTATCTGCGTTTAACGTTAAAGCTTTTTTTGATAACTGGAACACGACCATAGCAAGCTATGACCGCGATAAAGTTAAACAAAGCCGGTTTGGTGGTAATGAAAAAACCACTCAGCGCTTTTTTGAGTTTGGCAACCTGGTAAATGACTCGAGAGACGGCTTTAGTGCACAGCGGTCCTATCGATGGTTTGGTCGGTTTAATTTGGGAATAATGAGTGCCTGGGCAGAAAAAAATGGTGGCTCTGATTTTTTTGCTATGCCACCTGATGGCACCAGACGCAGAAATGCTGTGCACTGGAACTGGACCGCCGCTGATACTATTTCCGCCTGGCAGCGTTGGCGCTATATATTCGGCTCTACAACCACTGAGCTACCCTTGGGCTGGGGTGCTGCTCATGCACTAAATAAGGATATTAGTGGTAACACCTTTGGATATTATTCTGACCGGGCACTGCGAAATTCTATGCAGCATACTCATACAGCCAATAATAACTGGCAGAATGTGAATTATAACAGTAATGGCAATTTGCGGGGTTGGGGCGCAGCCAGCAGCAACAATAATGCTTTCAGGATGTTAAGACTCCCTGCTATAGGTGGGCACCGTTCAGAGTCCTACGAGGAAAATAATATCAAAGATACCACCGGCCTGATCGATTTTCATGATCTTACTTCAGATAAGAAAGTGGATGAGATGCCCGCATTTACGCTATTTATCTCTAAACCCGCCAGTGCATTGCGGCTGCGGCGCAATATTGAAGCTGATGCCACCGATTTTACCCGTAGCAGTACCTTTGATATTGCTGAAACCGGCTCGGTGCCGTCGAACCGTTTATATGCCATGGCCAGTGCCAAAAGTTACTTTGCCCGGCCACAAGAACCGGCTGTGCGCGGCCGCACTGCGCCCTGGCAAATTCAATGGGGCCGACATGACGGCTTGCGCGAATACGCCAACTTATACAACCCATTTTGGCAAACCACTCTTGCACCGTCTGAACAAGCAGCGCTACCAGTGCTTGTAGACAAGGTGTTTTAAAGGATTCATTTATGTTTAAAAAATTACTATTGATCACTTTGACTACTTTATTTGTTAGCCCTTTTGTCATTGCAAAGCCATCACTGCTAATGCCAAAAAAAGAGCAAGCAGAAGATTTCAGATATTACCAGAATTTCCATTGGAATAAGCCGGTGGAACGAAAGGCGTTGTATGAAGCTATAGCCAATGGTCAGTTTCATATGTATCAAAAGATGATGGAATGCAAGCTGAGAGCAAGTCATCTCCCAAGTTGGCTTGATGCTTTTAAAAAGGGAGGTGAAGAAATCGCTTTTACCGAGTCAGATTACAGTATGCGCGATATTGATGACAAACAGATTCGAGATCCTGAAGACGGTACTTTAGTTTCGGGATGGCAGGTGCGTGATTTTGCAGAAAAAAACTATACCGGCTACACAAGAAAAAGTTTAAAAAAGTTGCAGGACAAATACTGGGGACATTGTTTGGCTGAACTGCCAGTTAATTTATTTACTAAGGAAGCACAAGACAAACTTGATGCACGTCTTCAACGTGAAGCCGACAGGGAGATGGGATATCCATGATATTCACCACTAAGATATTACGCCATACATCAATGTTAACTTTTGGGATTAGTTTATTCGTACTTAATGCCTGTGGCGATAGTGATGTCGCGAATAAAGCGCAGGAATATAAAGACGCTGCGGTCGCCGTACAGCAAGGTATGGAAATAATAGACGCTGCGGACGAGGTGAAGGCCAGCAGTGGCAATGCCAGCGCGGCAGAACTGGTGGCCGAGCATAATATTCACTGGTCGCAGCCTGCGTTATTTCCGGCAGATAAGCTGGATGGGAAAACAGGTTTGCAGGCTGCTTATGTTGGTTATGGCCGCCTGGAAATGCTGGCTGCCAATAAACATATTGACAAGCAAGTTCGCGATTGTCACGACAGTGTAGGTGGTTTAGTAGGGCTGGGTAAGCTAGACGGGCTAGCTGACAAATACAATTTTGAAACTGCCACTTTAATGAATATGTTTAAAGAGGATGAAGCAACGCATATCGAAAGGAAAGGTGAATCATTAGATAACGACTTGGGCCTTTTTTATATTGGTTTAGTGAAGCAGTACAAAGCAACACTGAGTAAAGAAGACAACCGCGCAATAAATGAAGCTTTTTGGCAATGGTGTATTGCGCTACCTAATACACATTGGTCCGAAAGATATCGGAATAACCCTATTAGCTTGCAACAATAAACCTTTAGGCGAAGAACAGATGAACTTAGCGCAGGGTAGCAGGCAGCAAAAAGGCGGTGTACTGGCGGAGTTTGTGGTAGTAACCGGTTTTATTATTATGCCACTGATAATGCTATTGCCGGTGTTATTTAGCTATATAGAAAGCCGCCAGTATATGGAACAGTCGGCGCGTTACTCGGTATGGGAGCGCACCGCCTATTTTCAGGCTTTGCCTGCTGAGGCGGTTGCCTATGCGCCGGTCAAAAATGACAGTGACATTGCAGCAGAAATTCAGAACAGAATACTATCGGCAAAAGATGTAGCAATTAAGCTGGCGCAGCGTGACGCCGAATTAGCAGAGCCGCTTAATCCAAACTTAAGGTTAACAGATAGAGCAACAGCCAAGCGCGTTAGTATGTACGAGCCGGCAGCGGAGGGCAGTCATTTTGTGGTAACTCATGCTACAACTCAGCATGGGTTATCTGGTGTGGCTGAGCTACAGGAAAAAGTGGTGAACGCTATTAGTTTACTACCAGGGTTTAGTTTGAACACCGAGGGTTTGTATCAGGCTGAAGTTGGGATAAAACTTAAACCACTAAGCTGGTTTAGTGAGCTGGGCACCGAGGCATTAAACCCGCGCCGACAAAATGCCTTGTTAGCAGAAGGCTGGACTATTGGCGGCCCAGCGCAGGCACAATCGACTATTCGGGGCCTGGTGCCCATTACCAGCTTTATGGATGATATTGGCTTTGATCGTGTTCTTGGTTTAATCAGTTTTTTCCCACTGGCTAAAGAGCTAGGCAGTGACTATTTGCAGCTGGGTAAGGTAGAGGTGGATGCTATACCGTGCTCGCGCTTGGGAGTAATAGACCGCCGGGGCAGAGTATCTACGCCGTCACAATGCGTGCAGCGTATTGATTCGCAACTTCGCTCCTACCGTTACCGCTATAGAGAATAAAGGATGCATGGATGCGATTAGTTAGTTCTTTCCAGAGATGGAGCTTTTTTGTTTTTACCTTATTTTGCTGTACTGCCATGGCATCGCAGCGCGAATTCCCCGTGCCAGAGTTTTTTAACCTGCACATCGTGGCAGATCAAATGCAATTTAATGGCGTGGCGATGTCAGTAAGTGGCTTTACTACCGCTAAGTCAGCTAAGGATATTGAAACGTTTTACCGCCAGCAATGGCAGGATGAAATACGGGTGGTAGAAGTAGAGGGCCTGCATGTTATTTCACATTTGCACAAAGGTCTGCTTTATACCGTGCAGTACAGCATTAACCAGCAACCCAGCAGTATTATAGAGGGCTTTATTTCGTTATCGAATCTGCCAACGGTAAGTAAAGTCAACAAAATTACCTTGGGCAGTGGTTTTGCTATGCCTGGCGGTACCGAAGTTCTTAATGATATGACGTCGGATGATGGCGGCCGCAAAACCAGGATGCTATGGCTGCATAATAAGCTGTCGGTAAGCGCCAATGTTGCTTTCTACCAACGAAGACTGGAGTCAGACGGTTGGATCAGCACTTTTGTACAGGATGCAAACCGGCAAGCTGGCGGGCTTATTGTAAAAAAAGGCAATACAGAGATGAATATAACGGTAACTCGGGTAAACGGGGTCACCCAATTACTGGTGATTCAAACGGGGGTGTAATGAAAAAAGTAAAAGGATTTGGCGCTGTTGAATATTTGGTTGGTTTGTTTGTACTGGTTACGTTGTTCTTGATGCCATACAGCGACAAAGTGTCTGGCGAGAGCCGCAATGTATTACAGATGCTGACCGCTGGCGTAAAGCAGGATCATGCTAGCTACCTATATGCACAGTCATTGAGCCATTTGCAGACGGATTTGCCGTTGATATCGGCACAACATCAGGCAGCTCAGCCGTTGCCAGCAAAGATGAAACCCTTAACTGTCTCGGAGTAGCATTACGTGGTTACTGTAGATCAAAGTAAAAAAAGTTGGCTGTTGCTGGTTATAGCTTTGGGGGTCGCCGCATTGGCATTTTGGCTGGCCAGCCAATATCTGGCTAATAAAGAGTCAATTATCCGCTCAGAGGCCCGTCGTGAGATGGGCGAAACCATCACTATTGTTGTGGCCTCTCGTGATGTGGCACCTGGTGAGGCGGTTGGTCCGGATAATATGGCGGTTGCAGATGTGGATGCTGAGTTTGTATCGGGCGCGGTCATCACACCAGCGCAGTTTTCTGCAGTAAATGGCCGCATTACAACATTTGCTATGTCGCAGGGCGAGCCGTTGGTCGCACATTATCTTGGCGGCCATAGCATTGCCAGGTTTTCTGATTTGCTGGGGCCTGCAGAGCGCGCTGTGACTATTGACATTGACAATTTAAACGCGGTATCCGGCATGCTGCTGCCGGGCGACTTTGTTGATATTTTATTATTGCAGGACCCGCCAGGGCATAGCGCAATGGATGGAAAACAAATGTTGCCACTGTTACAGAAAGTGCGGGTTTTGTCGGTAGATGCTGTTTCGTTGCTTACTCGGGACGAGGACTTTTTTCATTTTAAAAACGGTAGTGCTGTTTTGGATTATGGCACTGTTACGGTAGGCGTAAATTATCGTGATGCGGCTCTGCTTACATTAGCGAGGGACAGTGGCGAACTGGCATTTATGCTCAGAGGCAAAGAAGATAATTCACGTATGAAAGGTAATGCGTTAACCCTGGCTGATTTTATAAAAAAAGGTAATCGAGGCGTAATGGGGGGCTATCAATTGATTGTCGGCAGCAGTGGCGCTGACGGCGGACTTACTGTACGGCAAATGACAGTAGAAACCTTGGACGCGCGTACAGGAACCTCAACTGGTAACGTATCTGTTCCTCTGGTTATACGGCCCAGTCAAATAACATCGCAGGTAGTAAATTAATATGAAGTTTTTCAACCCTTTTTGGACTTTGTGTAGTGTGGCCGTGTTGGTATTTGCTACAGATGGTGAAGCCTCGGTACAAACAATAGAGACTTACGTCGGGGCCGTAAAAACGCTTGAACCCGGTGATATTACGCGGGTGGCGATAGGCCAGGACGCTATTTTAGGTACTACTGTGCTGGATAACGGTGAACTGCTGTTAATCCCCAAAGCGGCCGGGGACACCGAGTTGCATATTTGGACTCGGGGCGAGCGCAAACATTCTTATTTAGTCAGTATATTGGCGGCAGATGTACACAGGCAGTTAACGCAGCTGCGTTCAATTTTTAAAAGTTTTGTTCATGTAGCATTTCGTCATGAAAGCGGTTTTATTATTGCCGAAGGTAAAGTCCGTCCGGAAGATAAAGACCTGTTCGAAAGTCATATAACCAAATTTCCAAATGTGATGTCTTTAGTACGACCGGAGCAAGTTGAATTTAAAGATATGATTAGCATGAAAGTTCAGGTGCTGGAAATTAATAAAAAGTATACCAAACAATTAGGTATTAAGTGGGACAGTAGTATTTTTGGGCCTTCAATAGGCTATGTGCATAATTTTAAAGCCAACGGGGCTTTCGCTTATGCCCGTGAGGGTAACCCATTTATCGATTTGTTTGAGGGCTCGCCAGCGGCGATTAGTCTGGGCTCTGCTTCTGCTCACTCTTATGCAGGCATTATGACAGGTATTAGCTCGATGATTAATTTACTCAAAGAAGATGGTAATGCCAGAATGTTAGCCGAACCTTCTTTAAGTACCCGCAGTGGCGAGATGGCCAGCTTCCAGTCAGGTGGGCAGTTTCCTATCGCGGTATTGAATCAGTTTGGCCAGCCAATGATTGAAATGCAGGATTATGGTATTCAGCTTGATATTGAACCAGTAACAGATGATGACGGTAATATTATTTCCCGTGTGCGGGCAGAAATGAGTTCTATTGATTTTGCTACGGTGGTAAATGGTATTCCGGGCATCTTAACGCGCAATACCGAGTCCGTGGTGAATTTGCGTAGCGGCGAAACTATGGTGATTTCCGGTTTAATGAAAACTGAAGACAGTAAAGCAGTAAGTAAACTGCCGTTATTGGGCGATATTCCTATTATAGGCGAGCTGTTTACCTCACGTAATTTTATTGAGGGACGCACTGAGTTAATTATTTTGGTTACACCACGTATTGCCGGGGTGTTAACAGAATTGCCTGAAAGTGTCACTAAGCAATTATCAGAACTGCAGCAGCTGCGCTCTGCTGATTCCATTACCGACCAATTGTTAAATTAAGGGTGTCTATGTTTCATATAAACGTACAAACCCATAAAGGTACCAGAGTAGCTGATGTTGTTTGCCAAACAGAAAGTTGCTTTTTAGGTAAAGATGAAGACTGTCTCGTTAACCTGCATGGCTGGTTTGTAGCAAAAAAGCACGCCAGGCTGCAACGTAATGACGATGGTGTACATATTTCGGATATCAGTGGTAAGGCAGGAGTGAGGGTCAACGGCGAGTTCATAAAAGACTATGGGCCGCTGTCAGATACTGATTTGATTGAAATTAATGCTTACACCATTAAAGTAAAGACGCCCAAGCGTGATATGGATTATAAGCCACAGCAGCCAGTTGTGGCGCTGACAGATAAAACTGTAGCTGTACAACCCATGCCGTTAGTGTCTGATGAAACCACTCACACAGCGGTTGCCGCTACTGAAATTAAACAGCATGTATCAGAACTACGGTCTTTAAGAAGCAAGGTGCATGCTGAGCTGTTAAAGCAAATGGATTTACGGCGGATTAATGTTAACAGTATGTCGGATGATGAGCTGCGCTCTTTTACTGAGCGAATGATTCAAAATATTATTGAACAGATGGCTGATATTACAATAAATATTAATAGAGCTCAATTAGCCGAACAGGTATTAAATGAAGCTGTAGGGCTTGGCCCGTTGGAGTCGCTGATCGCGATTGAGGATATCAGCGAGATAATGGTAAATGCGGCAGATGAAATTTTTTACGAAAAAGCAGGGCGGATTTACCGTTCTGAAGTCACGTTTACTGACGATAAAGCTGTTTTGGCTGCAATTGAACGTATTGTAACCCCTTTAGGCAGACGCATAGACGAGGCTTCGCCAACGGTAGATGCACGATTAAAAGATGGCTCTAGGGTGAACGCTGTGGTACCGCCAATAGCGCTTAAAGGCCCTTGTATTACTATCCGTAAGTTTATGAAGGAGAAGCTTACGGCACAGCACATAGTTAATTTTGGTTCGGTGAATGAAGTTATGGTGCGTTTCTTGGAAATGGCCGTTAAACACAAACAGAATATTATTATATCGGGTGGGACAGGGTCGGGTAAAACAACTCTGCTCAATGTGCTGTCCAACTTTATTCCAAGACATGAGCGGGTTATTACTGTAGAGGATGCGGCTGAACTGAAGCTGTATCAGGAAAATTTAATTTCACTTGAAGCCAGGCCATCAAATCAGGAAGGTAAAGGTGAAGTACCTATTCGGGAATTAGTTAAAAACTGTTTGCGAATGCGGCCAGATAGAATAGTTGTAGGCGAATGCCGAGGCGGCGAAGCGCTGGATATGTTGCAGGCAATGAATACGGGCCATGATGGTTCTTTAACTACGGCGCACGCGAACAGCCCGCGTGATTGTATCTCTCGTTTAGAAGTCATGGTAATGATGGCCGGTATGGAATTGCCAATTCTCGCTATTCGTGAACAAATATCTTCAGCTGTAAATATTATTGTGCAACAAACCCGCTTCGCCTGTGGCACCCGAAAAGTGACGAGTATCTGCGAAGTTTCAGGGGTTGAAGGTAATCGCGTACAGTTGGGCGAGATTTTCCGCTTTCAACAAACTGGATATGACGAACAAGGACGGGTGCAAGGGAAGTTTGTAACTACCGGTATCGTACCGCAGTTCTATGAAGATTTGGCTAAGCGCGGCATTGATATTGACCTTGCCATTTTTGCCGAAGGGCGCGAGCTGCTATGAGCATGAGTACAGAAGTACTGCTGCTGGCGTTATTTTTTGCCTTCTCCGCAGCGATCCTTGCGTGGATAGTGTCTGTATTGTTTAGCAGAGCTGTTGGTTTGTACCGCACCAACTTTACTGAAAATGCTAAAATAAAATTGTCTGACTTATTTTTATTTATTGAGCCTGAAAAGCTGTTCATGATGAATATTGCCTTCTTGGCGGCGGTGTTTTTCCTGGTTTTTTTAATGCTGGGGCATTGGGCGCCGGCGTTAATTTCTAGTGTAGTAGCTGGTTTTTCCCCGCCGATTGTGTTCCGTATTCTACAACGCCGTCGCCGTAAATCATTTTTACAAGAGCTGCCGGATATGCTTCAGGCGACGGCAACAGCGATGAAATCCGGCGGCAGCCTGACGCAGTCTATTGAATCAGTAGTAGTTGAAATGAAAGGGCCTATTCGTCAGGAGTTTGATCTTTTTATGCGTGAAGTGCGGATAGGGGTCAGCTTTGCTGACGCGTTAGACAACATGTATCAACGTATTCCTCTGATTGACTTGAAGCTGGTAATTTCCGGTATGAAAATATCACGGGAAATAGGGGGTAACTTGGCAGAAACAATCGAGAGAATGGCGGATACTTTAAGGCGAAAGCTGGAGATGGAAGGAAAAATAGACGCGTTAACAGCCCAGGGGAGGGCACAGGGTTATGTTATGACCGGCCTGCCTATTCTGCTGGGTTTAGTATTGTATCAAATGGAACCGGAGCAAATGGCTTTGTTGTGGCAAACATGGTACGGCTGGGTGGTTGTGGGGGTAGTTATAACGCTGGAAGCCCTGGGTTACTTTTTTATTCGTAAGATAGTGAATATTGATGTCTGAAAAATCTATTACCTTAATAATTAGCGTGGTTGTCGCTATGGCGGTTTTTATCGCAGTGTATGCAATAGCTCAGATCCGTAAAACTATTCCGACAGATGACCGTGAATATATGGATCCGTTGCCATTGTTAATGCGGCTATGCTGGCCGGTAATTAATTTCTTTGCATATTACATCGGTGAGCATCTTGGCGTGGAGTACATTGAAAAAACTAAAATACGGTTACGTCAGTCAGGTTTAGGTTACCTGATGACACCTCAGCAATTTTTTGGTGTGAAACTGTGTTCTGCATTGTTATTTATGCTGTTTTCATGGTGGTGTATGACAATGTTGGACATATCACCTGGTTTGGTGCCTTTAGGCTTTGCGCTGTTTGGTTTTATATTTCCGGAAATTAACTTAACAGACAGGCGTAAGAAAATAGAAAAAGAAATTATCCGAATGTTACCGGTATACCTGGACTTCATTACTATGGCTGTAGAAGCCGGGATGAATCTAAATGGGGCTTTAGTGCAGGCAGTAGAAAAAGGCCCGCCAGGGGCGCTGAATATTGAGTTTAGTAAAGTGCTACGTGATGTTAAAGCCGGGGTGGGCAAACTGGAAGCTCTGCGGAATATGAGTGAAAGGGTGCAGGTGCGCGAGATAGCAAATCTTGTCTCTGCCCTGGCGCATGCAGAAAAGTCCGGCGCCAGTGTGGGTAATACGTTAAGAATACAAGCAGATCAACGTCGGGTTGAGCGATTTCAGCGTGCGGAGAAATTGGCGATGCAGGCACCGGTAAAATTAGTGGGGCCTTTAGTGCTGTTTATCTTCCCGACAACATTCATTATTTTGTTTTTTCCTATAGTTACCCAATTAATGGACATTATGTGAAGTGTTAAAAGATAAAGCTTTGTATCGGTTTTCGGATGAACTTTTGTTATCCCATCTATGGTTGCCCGCAGGTTTTTGGGGGCGCTTACGTGGGCTGATAGGCCGCCCCGCATTACAACTGTCTCAGGGAATGCTGTTGGCGAATTGTCATGCAGTCCATATGTTTTTTATGCGCTATCGCATAGATGTGGTGTTTATAGACAAAGACTTCGTTATTACCAGTACGGTGTCTGAACTTGCCCCCTTTAGTTGGTGCTCTGACGCCGGCGCCAGCCACACGCTGGAACTTGCGGCAGGTGCAATAGCATATATGAGTTTAACCGTTGGTCAGCAGTTAGTGGTGAGGGATAAATGAATAAATGGTGGTATCTGGTTGGCGTGGTAACGCTAACGGCTTGCAGTTCTGCACCGCTTGAGCAACCTGTAGAGCAGTCTTTCTATCGGTTAGTGGCTCAAGCTACCCAAGCCTATAATGAGGCCAGGTTGAATACTGCAGAAACATTATATTTACAGGTGTTGCAGCGCAACCCTGATTATAGTGAAGCAAATTTTAAGTTGGGTAATATTTATAGTCGACAAGGAAGGTTGGATGCTGCAGTAATAAAGTATGAACAAGCACTGGCGGCTGATAGATCCGATGGCCGTGCGTGGCATAATCTTGCATTAGTACGTGTTAAGCAAGCAGTTGCAACGCTGGATATAGCAGAGCAAGAAATCGCGCCCGATTCACCGTATTATCAGTATTTGCTGCAATTACAGTTACAGTTAAATAAAGTATCAGGCAACCGGCATGATGACACTGAAAGGTAACCGTGGCCAATCAATTACTGAATTTATTATTGTGATGCCAATATTTTTTATCTTATTGTTTGGCATCTTTGAGTTTGCTTACATTTATCGCGCTAAAGCGACTCTTAACACTGCTACATTTGAAGCTGCGAGGGCCGGGGCTTTGCATCATGCGCGAATCGCACCAATGCGGGATGCGCTGGCAAAAGGTATGACGCCACTGTATATGAAAGGAAAAACTGTTGATGATAGCGCATTAGCAATGGTTAATATGTCAGTTGCGTATGGAACGGCTAAAGCGATGGCGGTGGCAATAGATAAAGTGCCTGCATTCAATGTTAAAAGTGTCAGCATTATTAGCCCAACCCAAGCAATATTTGATCGTTTTAAAGTGAAGCGCTCAGTGAAGTTGCAGTATGAAACAAATTTTTCTGAGCATGAGTTTATCCCGAATGATAATTTATTATTTCGATCTGCACAAAGTGTGAAATTAAATTCAGGTGGTGAAGAGATTGACATGAATGTGCAGGATGCAAATCTATTGAAAATTAAAACTGCCTGGTGTTACAACATGAAAGTACCGTTATTGAAAAATCTAATTAATACGGCGGTGTCAGGCTTTTGGGGCGGTATTCTTACTGCCAGCGATGAGCAGAAGACTTGTAACGCTATTGGTTTAGCGAATGGTGGTGTGTATATGGCGCTCACGTCTCAGTCAACTATTCGAATGCAAAGCCATGTTGTTTCAGACGGCAGTAATTTAAATTAATGAGGATCTTACAAGTGGTTAATATTATTAAACGTAGTAGCTGGCTGTGGCTGCTGTTGGTATGCGGACAAGTTCAGGCTAAAGCTCCGTTACAAAGCGAACTGGTCAAGCAGCGAGAGTGGCTACGTGCTGAGCATCAGCTGATTGCCGGACCGGTGATGCTCCGTGAACTGTCCAGCGAAAGCCATTCAGAAGGCTATTATCCTTCGGCTACGGTAACAGCGGCAGGGTTACATCTACGTAAAATTGCTGATTACAGCCGAACATTAACTGCGCAGTTTTTATTTGACATCTTGCAGCAAAAAATTGCCCGCTATGGTTTTGTCAGTGAGTATCAATGCAAGGCACAGATATGCGGTGATATCAGAGGTTGGCAAGCGCTGACCGATCCATTGTTAGACGGCGAGTCTGGCACGCAGTTTTATATACTGGCCAAAGCACCGGCAGCTATTGGTATGGGTTATGTGGCGCTGCATGTGGCCGACCTTGATGGTCAGCCACGGGTTGTTGCCGATATGATTATGGCGGACACCTCATTACGGCATATGCTGGATATGGTGTTGTTTAACGAGGTGTTCAATTATAAAGCTGAACAACTGGTAACCGGTAGCACGCTGTATTTTGCGCTGGACAGCAGCATACCTTTGGCTGGTTCTGACGCTACGCTGCGGCATATGGCTGCGCAATTACAGGCTGATCCACAACAACATTTTGTGGTGGTAGGCCATGCCGACACCAGTGGCAATGAGCTGTATAATCAATCGTTGTCACTAGCAAGGGCCGAACAAGTGCGTAAGCAACTGATAACACAGCACGGTGTTGATGCCCGGCAGCTGAGTGCAGCAGGTGCGGGTATCACCGGTTCGGATGCATCATTTCGTAAAACGGTGTTAGTAGCAGCGAATTAACGCTGCCGCGACGGTAGCCAGGTCATTTATTTAAACCTTCTTTACAGGGATGTTTGCTGATGATAACTCTACGGCGGCAGGCGCTAGGCCAGAGCATGACAGAATACATTATTATAGTGGCGCTGGTAGCAATAAGCGGTATTACAGCGTTTCGCTATTTTGGTGGAGTACAGCGCAGCCAGGTAGCGGCTATTACACAGGAATTGGCAGGGCAGGATTCGGGCGATATGCTGGATTTAGCCCAAAGCTACGCCAGCAAAGCGCGTGATGATGCCAGTCGTGATAAGGGCTTGGGTGATTACTATGCCGGTGGTGGAAGTACAGGCGGCGGTTCTGGCACGGGCTCAGGTGGGGGCTCAGGTGAAGGAGGAGGTGGTTGGACGCCACCAGGAGGAGGCTGGACTCCACCTGGCGGTGGTATTTTCCCACCTCCGGGCGGAGGTGGTGGCATGTGCCCGGCGACAGCAGCACAAAAAGCCTCTGGCACTATGTATGTGTGGGCAGCACAAAGTGAAGAAGAGTGTCGGGAATGGGTCATACATGAAGAGTTTAGTTTAACCATCAAAGTATCACCTTTAATTAATAGTGAAAAAGAGCTGTTTAAAGATAGAGTTACAACTGCACTGCCGCGCATAGCCAAGCTAATCACAGCGTTGTCCGGCGATGGTGATGCATTAAGTGCAGAGCAAAAAGCATTGCGAGAGCGGATAGCCCGGTTTTATGGTTTAAGTGGTAGCGGTGATATGCTCTTTAGCTTTTTGCAAAGTGAATTGTTACCGGTTATTCAAGCTATAGATACTGAACTGAAACATGCAAGGGATGACTCCTCGAAAGTATTCAGGGCAAGCGCGTCAGGCATTAAGGGCGGTTACAATATTGTGAATCGAAATGTTTATCTGCCAGAGGATTTCTTCAAAGATAACCCTAAAGAACAGGCTTTAACCATAGTGCATGAGTATGCACATAAGGTAGGACTGGATCATAAAAAAGGTTTTACACCAGCTCATGTTGAGCGTGATAGGCTTAAAGTACTCTATATGTCACCTTTTGATCCGGAACGGGAAGAAGCATTGAAAGACAATATTGACGAGCTCTACTTCTTAGAAGTGTTGCTAGCTCAGGAATGGTAGGAGGCCATATGCGCGTTTGGATTGTTTTATTTTTGCTGTTTGTGCCATATGTGTCAGCTAACAAAGACGTTGTGCCGGCTTTGGAGAACGCTATTGCTGTAGAGTTGGAATTTACCTGCCAGCGGCCCTATGTGGCGACAGTGCGTTTTTACAACCGCGTTAATGAACCGCTGCGGGGGCGGCTTATAAGGGTTGACCCGGCCGGTTATTGGAATTCTTATGAATTTAAGATTGACACGCATAATGGTCGTGCGCGACGGGACCGGCTAAATTCGTTTCATTATGAAAACCGGGTGCTGGAGGACATTAGTGTGGTGCTGCCGGCGGGCGGGGTTTTACAAAGCATTATTAACCTGGACGAGCAATTTATTATCCCGGAACAGGGCTTTACCTCTATTCGCTTCAGTAGTTATTGGGAGGATGTCGAGTTTGCCGATGGTAGTAAGCGCTGGATAAGTCTTGAGTCAGACAGAATGAATTTTGATGATTACTGTATAAGGGAGCAAAGCCAATGAAGCCGTTATGGGTGCTGTATTTGTTACTGATGTTTGGTTCTGTCTATGCAGCAGAAAAGCGGACGTTGATTTACGATAACTATCTGCCGGCGACACTGAGTTTGCAGTGCGAAGCGCCGGGTAAGCGCCTTATTGCTAAAGTGGAGATAATGAATGCTACCCATATTGTGCATAAAGACACCCCGAAGTATATATTCAGCTTATTGCTACCTGCACATAAGTTTGCCGAGGATGGTAGCTATGTGGTGAACCATTTTATTGTACAAAACCAGGATGACAGCCTGGCATTATTTACTGGTCGGCAAAAATACCTTTACACCCGCGACAAAGCCCCTCAAATGCGGGAGCTGGCGCCCCGGCAGTCGGTTACTATTAGCGTAAATTTATACGATTACTTTGATATCAAGCCAGAACAGCTTAAACGGGTTAAGTTTGATTTATTTGGTGTGCGGGTGCACACGCCTTTTAGCCTGATGGAACAGGATATCCAGTCGAATTGGGTATATCTCAACGAAGGCTGCTAACACCTGCGGCCTAGACGCTGGCAAACAACAAAGGCACTGAGGCACCTTTGTTGTTTGATGTGATGAAAAGCGCGTCTTTTCGTAAGACGGTGTTGGTGGTAGCGGATTCATGTCAATGCATTAGCCATGTTATTAATTTGAAGATAGAGTTACAACCGCATTGCCGGTATTAGCCAAGCTAATCACGGCATTGTCTGGCGATGCTGATATATTAAATACGGAGCAAAAACATAAACTGGAACTATCGTACATGAGTATTCACATAAAGTAGGTGTGGTGCATGATAGGCATCTGACATTAGAAGCCGCTATCGAACACGTTGAGAGTCGGCGACTGGAAGTTCTGCATATGCCACCATGGACGTCAGAGCGCGATGAAAAGCTGAAAGAGAATATTATGGATACATACTTTCTTGAGATCTTATTTCTGCAGCTTTTGTAAATTTAAAAAAATTAAAGCTGTTTAATTTTGAAGATTTATTCTTGTGGTGGTTTTTAAATCGTTACCTTTCGATTTGTAAGGAATAAAAAATGAAATACTTTTTGCGTACTCTGTTGGTTTTTGGTTTTATTTTGTCACTTTTTTTTAGTAGGGCTAATGCTTGTAGTTGTAGTGAAATTACAGCGCTGGATATGCTGAATTTTGAATTCAATAAGTATATTTTCATAGGAATTGTAACTTCTGCAAAGCTTATGAAGCATGAAGGAGCTTATTCTTATGTTGTCGCTGATGTTGAGGTTGAAGAACGATTCAAAGGGCTGACTGATGAAAGAAAATTTAATGTCAGTACTAACTTAAGCGAATCTTCTTGTGGAGGTACTATCTCAGTCGGCGCCCGCTATATATTTGTAACTGATGCGCGAGGTTTTTTTACTTTTTGTAAGAGCATGAGTATTGAACCCCGAAATATAGACGAGAAAACGAGAGTCTACATTAAAGATTTTCGAGATCTTGCCAATCTGAAATAAGACTATCTTTAGCTAAAAGTACTTATAACTTTCTTTGTATTGACACCGACATAAGTGACAAAGACGTTTTCAGATGATGAAACGGCGGCTGGCGCTGGGCCAGAGCATGACAGAATATGCCATTATAGTAGCGTTAGTCGCTATAAGCGGTATTACAGCGTTTCGCTATTTTGGTGGTGTACAGCGCAGCCAGATGGCGGCTATTACACAGGAATTGGCAGGGCAGGGAACGAACGACATATAACGCAAACTTAGGTGATTTTGAGGAAACGGTGTGTGGACATCTTAGCGACGATGATTGGTTTAATTGTGTTGACGATTATATTGAAAAAAATGATGATCACCGTGCAGCAGGTGTACAAGTGAAGTTTAGTTTGCAAAGAATAGTTGTACATGAGCTCATACATAATACACTGCCGTTGCTCCATTCAGAGCTTGATGTGATTAGCAAAACTAACGATTTTATGGCGAAGTACTATGGCGAATTTTGTCGGGTAGACCACCATCTTCATTGGTTGTGAGGTGTGTATGAGATTATTGTATTTTTTATTTATTATTACGATATCCCCTGTGTTTGGCGCTGACTGTGAGTTTAGTTTAAAGCATTTAAGTAGACGTTTTTTAAATGACATTTCAACCTTGCCAGTAAATCAACCTGTAATGCTAAGCCTTGATTTTCATACAATAGAAAGGCAGCAGGCGGATGCTTGTTCACAACGCCTGAATGGGATTGTTACAGAGTTGAGGGAACCCCTGTTGAACTACAATTATACAGTTACTGTTAAGTATCGATTTGAAGATAGAGCTGAAATTAATGAACAATGGTTAAGAGAACAGTACTTCCTTGGTGTGGCTTATTACTGTGACTGGTCTGGGGGGGCTGTTGTCGTAGAATAGGATCCCGCTTTCTGAGGTTTCCGCGATACTTCAGCATATAGGCGCGTAGCTGCAGGCAATACCCCAACAGCAGCTTTGTGGTGGTGGGTCATGCAGACGCCACAGGTACAGCTGTATATAAACAGGTGTTGTCATTGGCCAGAGCAAGAGAAGGGCGATATGCTGGATTTAGCCTAAAGCTACGCCGGCAAAGCGCGTGATGATGCCAGCCGGGATAAGGGCTTCGGTGATTACTACGCCCGTGGTGGAAGTTCAGGCGGTTCTGGCTCGGGCTCAGGTGGCGGCATGTGCCCGGCGACAGCAGCACAAAAAGCCTCTGGCACTATGTATGTGTGGGCGGCATCGGCTTTGGCAGATGACTGTTCTGAACCGGAATCTTTAGTTAAGGCCATTTATCAAAGTGATAATCTAAATTTTATTAAAGCGGCGGTTGAAAGTTTTGGAGTACTGCAGATGTTTGAAAGTTACTTCCCTGAAGGAAAAAATATTCGCTTTAAAGTAGATAATACTATTCCCGGTTTAATGCAGGTTAAGTCAACCGATCCTGATACTATCCTCGTGAATGTTCTTGAGTTGACGGGACCAGATAACCCACTTGAAGAGCGTCACTTTGCTTCAATCGTTGGTCATGAAATAGTTCATGTTTATGACATTAATTACCGAAAGCAACTTGGCTTAGCTATTGATAACAGATTCAGATGGCAAAGTGAGATTAATGCAACTACATGGCAGGTTGATAATTTTAACGCGCTAGGTATTTTCAGGCGTGATCCTGTTGAAGGTAGATTAAATGCACTTGATACAGAGTTTATAAATGAAATTAATTCTTATCAGCGTAAAGCGAGAAGTTGTTTTATAGCTCCAACAGCAGGAGGTTGTGAATGAGTATCACCATCGCTAAGATATTTTATTTATTTTTAGCCTGCAGTAGTTTTTTTGTGTACTCACAAAATAATCTGCCTTGGACAAAGTATGAGATCTTAGCTACGCTGCCGAAGCCTTATGGTAAAACTACGATAGTGTTTTCAACCACGGTGCAAGATAATCAAAGAGTTATCAGTGAAGTTGCAATGACTACGGCAACTGGTAGTTGGCAGTTTTTATCAGAAGAACTTCGACAGTTACCTTTGAAGTCTTTAACTGACCAGAATGCAATCATGCTAAAAAAAGATTGTCCTGAGTTTCAGCAAGATTGTATTTCAATGGTTTGGCAAATGGATGAACCGCGATCCATAACGTTTGTTGACGGTTTTGCGCAAGAGTATTTTAAGTTAGTTAAGTTAAATATTAGCGGGCGGGGTAATTTTAAGCTTACAGTCGACGACACCTATCAAGACGGGGTAAAACTTGAGCAACAATATCGTGAATTTATGCGGGAGTATAAAGAGCCTTCGGCTAGAGATTCAAAATCTGAATATAATGAAAATGTTGTATTTAATTTTCCAGCAATGTCTCTTTCTAAGCCTTATTACGGTAGCCAAATTTTCTATTACGAGTCAGAAGCTTTTTTGGGTAAATTATCAATAGAAAATACAATTGTTGATGCTTTGCCTGTTGCTTATAGGTTATCAATGCCATCAGGTGATTTAGTTGTTATTGATTCGACGATTAAAGAAAAGAATTTACGCTTTTCCGGTTTTTCCTATCCGTTGGTAACCGTTAATGAAGCAATAAATAAATTAACCATCACCATACCTTGCCTAATTGAACATAATCTTTCTGCAGATGTGGTTCATTTGACAGTGAATTCACACCTTCGAAAGGGGCAAACAGCAACTATGGGTTTTTCGAGACACGAAGCAGGCGATAAATTATGTCGAGAGACTCATTAGTTGAAACGTCAGAAATCCGGACTCTTCGGCCTGTTACATCGCTTGCTGTATATTCTTGATGGTTATTACTTTTTAAAAGTGTTGTTAGCTCAGGAATGGTAGGAGGCTATATGCGCCGTTGGTATGTTTTATTGTTAGCGTTTGCACCCTTATTGTCGGCCAAGCAAGACTTTGCACCTGCACTGGAGAATATTATTGCTGTGGAGATGGAGTTCACCTGCGAGCGGCCCTATGTGGCGACAGTGCGTTTTTACAACCGCGTTAATGAACCGCTGCGATTGCAGTTAGCAGACGTTGACCCTGCTGGCTACTGGAATAGCTATAGCTTTAAGATTTTTACCAATAATGATCTTGCGCGGCGGGATAGAATAAATTCGTTTCATTATGAAAACCGGGTGCTGGAGGATATTAGTGTGGTGCTGCCGGCGGGTGGAGTTTTACAAAGTATTATAAATCTCGATGAGCAATACTATATCCCGAAAGAGGGTTTTAATCGTATTTGGTATACGAGTTATTGGGGTGGTGTTGAGTTTGCCGACGGAAGTATCCGGTCTATACGCGTGGAGTCAGACAGAATGAATTTTGATGATTACTGCACAAGGGAGCCGCGCCAATGAAGCCTTTATGGGTGCTGTATTTGTTACTGATGTTTGGCTCTGCCTATGCAGCAGAAAAGCGGACGTTGATTTACGATAACTATCTGCCGGCGACACTGAGTTTGCAGTGCGAAGCGCCGGGTAAGCGCTTTATTGCTAAAGTGGAGATAATGAATGCTACCCATATTGTGCATAAAGACACCCCGAAGTATATCTTCAACTTAATGCTGCCTGCACATAAGTTTGCCGAAGATGGTAGCTATGTGGTGAACCATTTTATTGTACAAAACCAGGATGACAGCCTGGCATTATTTACTGGTCGGCAAAAATACCTTTACACCCGCGACAAAGCCCCTCAGATGCTGGAACTGCCACCCCGGCAGTCGGTTACTATTAGTGTAAATTTATACGATTACTTTGATATCAAGCCAGAACAGCTTAAACGGTTTAAGTTTGATTTATTTGGTGTGCGGGTGCAAACGCCGGGAGTTCTGATTGAGCAGGATATCCAGTCGAATTGGGGGTATGTCAAACAAGGCTGCTAAAACCTTACGGCGGTGTCGATGCATCATCTTGTAAAACGGTTTTAACAGCTGCTTACAGTTTTGTTGATGCAAAATTGCATGAACAAATTGCTAACGAGGCAGTACTTCTTGATAATCAACAACTAACGCCTTTGCCGTTGCTGGGCGTACCGCGCTGGTATAACGACAATGAAACAGCGGGGTTTTACCACAATACTGACTATTTCCGGCCAAAGCGTCAGCGCTAAAGCCCCGACAACAGGACAGTTGCATGATTGATATTCAGGATTTAGCCAAGGCGTTTGCACTGGGTAAAAACAGCAAGTTATCGGATACCGAAAAACAAGACGTACGTTACAGCAAAGAGGCGTTTCACTCGGTGCGCAATGTCAGCTTTAGCTGCGGCGCGGGTGAAGTGTTGGGGCTGCTGGGGCCAAATGGTGCCGGTAAAACCACCACTTTACGTATGCTGTCTACGGCATTAAAACCTGATGCCGGCTCAGTGCTGCTAAATGGCGTTGATGTATTAAAACAGCCGGTAAAAGCCCGCCAGCAAATCGGTTTTTTATCGGCCGATACCGGCCTGTATGGCAAACTAACCGCCTTTGAAAATATCGCCTATTTTGGCCGTTTGCACGGCATGAAAGAGAGCGCCTTAAAGCAGCGTATCGACGAGCTGTTTACGCTGCTCAATATGCATGATTTTGCCAACCGCCGTGCCGACAATATGTCGACCGGTATGAAACAAAAAACCGCTATTGCCCGCGCTGTGGTGCACAGCCCTAAAGTGGTGATTCTGGATGAGCCCACCACCGGGCTCGATATTATGACAGTGCAAACGGTGCTGGATTTTATCAAAGGCTTAAAAGCCGCCGGTACGCCGGTGATTTTTTCTACCCACCATCTGGATGAAGTGGCATCACTTTGCGACAGAGTGGTGGTTATTGATAAAGGCATCAGTGCTTTTTCCGGTGATATCGGCCAGTTCAGGGCGTTATCCGGCAATGGTGATTTACGCGAAGCGTTTCTATCTTTATTAAAGCGTGATGTTAGTGCGGAAAAGCAGGGAGTAGCTTAATTATGTGGCAAGTGTATTTTAAAGAACTGCTAGAGCTGGTGCGCGATAAAAAAACACTTATTTTTGTGATATTGCTACCTATTTTCATTTTTCCGATGTTGTTTGGTATCGTTGGAAGCGTGATGGCGTTTACCGCGAATAAGGCTAAACAGCAAGAGCATCGATATGTCATTGTAAACAAAGAGCAGGCTCCGGAGTTTGCTGAGGCGCTTTTTTATCATAAAAACTTTAAGCAAATGGAAGTTTCTGCTACCACTGAAGCACAGCTTATTGAGGCAATTAAGCAAGATAAAATTGATGTTGCAGTTATTATTCCGGCAGATAATAGCAAAAAACAAAATCAGCTTGAGCAAGTTGACTGGAAAATTATTTACAACCAATCTTCACAGTATGACTTTATGTTTAACTATTTTAATGAAGTATTGCAGGGCTATACCGAAGACTTACAAAAGCGTTCGCTGAAGCAATTGGATCTTGACGAGAGAGCATTGCCGGCCATTATAAAGCCGGTAAAAGTAGTTAAAGTGGATTCTGCTGACAAACGCGAAAATGTTGGTGAAAAGATAGGTGCAATCTTGGCTTATGCGCTGATTTTACTTTGCTTTAGTGGCGCAGCCTATCCTGCTGTAGACATAGGCGCTGGTGAAAAGGAAAGGGGAACATTAGAAACGTTATTGATTTGTCCTATTTCCCGTACGGCGTTAGTGCTTGGTAAGTTTATGACGATACTTACCACGGCGTTGCTAACGGCGTTAATAACAGTTGCCAGTTTAGGTCTTTGGGGAATGGTGATTGGTGGCCTCAGTAAAACAGATGCTGTTGTTGATATAGTGCAAAGCATAGCAGTATCGGACTTAATGTTAATGTTCTTGCTTTTACTTCCTACTTCAGCAATGTTTGCTGCTTTGCTGTTGGCCATTTCAATTTACGCCCGCACGTTTAAAGAAGCGCAAAACTATATCAGTCCTCTAACTATTATCGTGTTAATGCCTCTGATGGTAGCTATGGCACCTGGGATAGAGTTAACAGCCAGCACCGCTCTTGTGCCTATTACTAATATTGCTCTTGCAATTAAAGAGTTAATGAAAGGCACTGCTGAGCTGAGCTTAATTTGCCTTATTTTTGCTTCGTCTGTAGCGATAGCGGCAGCCTTGATTGCATTTTGCGTGCACTGGTTCCAACAAGAGAAAGTGCTGTTTCGCTAATACTGCCAAGGCTTTAGCACCCACACAACGCCGGCTTTTGCCGGCGTTGTTATTACGACAGATTCCATTTTACAAATACTATTGATAATGGTTCTTAATAATATTAAAATGGCGGCGTTGTGTTAACGGAGTACTGTTATGTACGTGTGCTTATGTAAAGCTGTTACCGATAAGGCCATTAAACAAAAAGTGGCTGAAGGTGTATCCACCATGCGTGAACTGAAAATGTGCACCGGTGTGGGTAGCCAATGTGGTAAATGTACCTGTCAGGCGCAACAAATTCTACATAACGAACTGGTCCGTATTTCCGACGCCTCTTTAGAACTGGCACAACCTGCTGCATAATTTGCATTTATATGCTTATTTCAGGCATTTAAATTCTGTCTCTATTCTTTTTCCGCTCTGCACTGGTCATAATAACGCTATTGATTTAGGCTAAGCTCATGCTTGGTATAACCGCAGCAGTTATGGAAAAATTATGGATAAAATTAATCAGGTTGCCATTGTTGGTGGTGTGCATGGTAATGAATTTTCAGGTATTTATTTAGTTAAGCAATATCAGGCTAAGCCAGATTTAGTCAGCCGCGCCAGTTTTAATACCGAACTGGTATGGGCCAACCCAGAAGCGCATTATGCTAACAAACGTTATCTGCACAGTGATTTAAACCGCCAGTTTAAAAATACCGATTTAGCCAACCCCGAGCTTGCCAATTACGAACAAAGCCGCGCCAAGGTGCTTAATTCCCGGCTTGGCCCTAAGGGCAACGCCAAAACCGATTTACTGATTGATTTACACAACACCACCAGCAATATGGGCGCTTGTTTAATACTGACCCAGGCAGGGCCGTTTTATAACCAGCTGGCCGCTTATGTAAAAATGGTGATGCCTGAAGCGATAATTTCCCGTGACGAAGATCACTTTGCCGCCGAAGATCACGCGCTGATGTGTACTGTTGGCCGTTACGGTGTACTGGTAGAAGTAGGGCCACAGCCACAATCAGTATTACGCCAGGACGTGCTGGAGCTGATGGACACCATGACGCGGCATATTCTTGACTTTGTTCAGCTGTACAACAGCAATACCTTGCCGGCGTTACCAAAACAGACAGAAGCTTTTCGTTATCTGCACAGCATTAAACTGCCAATGAATGAAAAAGGTGAGCGCCTGGGCATGGTGCATAAAAATGTGCAGGACAAAGATTATCAGCCAATTAACCCCGGCGATCCGATCTTTACCCTGTTTGATGGCACTGAGATTTATTACGACGGTGACGTGACGGTATACCCAACCTTTATTAACGAAGCTGCCTATTACGACAATAATCTGGCGATGTCATTAAATGAAAAAGTTGTTATTACGCTGGAGTAATACTGTTTGGTCTGACATCTGTATCATGTTAATTATTATAGTTTTCTTTTGGCAATCACTGTGTTATTAAACTGTTATCGATGATTCAGTCTGGCTATGTCAATGGTGCCGAATGAACGTTAAATTAAGCGCCTGGGTGCTAAGTGTAGTGTTATGTGTTTCAGGCTGTGTGGTAAAGGCACAGCCGCTGCGTTTTCTTACCGAGCACAACCCGCCGGGAGAGTATCTGAACGAGGAGGGCGAGGTCAGCGGCGTAACAGCCAGCCTGGTGCGTATACTGCAACAACGGCTAAATGAACCCGGTGATATTGAGCTGATGCCCTGGGGGCGGGCGCTGAACATTGCCAAAGCTGGGCCTAATATAGTGTTGTTTGAAACCGTGCGCACAGCCGAGCGTGACCCCTGGTTTAAATGGGTTGGGCCGCTTAAGCATTATCAGATGGCTTTATACGGCTTAAAACACCGCCTGGGGGAGATATCGCCCCTGACTGTGTTGCCAGGAAACTATATCGCCTGTAATTATCGTAATTCTGCCACTATAGATGAAATTAAAGCGCTGGGTTTTACCGAAGGAAAAAACCTGATACTCACCAGTAAATCCGGCGATTGTCTGGATATGCTGCTGTTAGGCCGGGCCGATTTAATGGCTGTCAGCGAGCTGTCGGCTCCGGAGTTTTCGGCCAATGCCGCAGCGGCTGGCAGCCAGTTGGTTATGCTGAAGTACTTTAGCGAGCGTAGACGCTATTTAGCGTTTTCCCGCAATGTGTCAGACGAGCGTATTGCACGCTGGCAAGCGGCACTGGAGCAAAGCTACCGCGATGGCACCATGCGCAAGCTTTACCAGCCTGTGTATAGCGAGCAGATTATCCGGCGGCTGGAAGACTTTGCCGCTCAGCCAAAATACTAAAGCCAGCTTACGCTGGCTTTATGCTGTTTACTTTGTGGCAAACTTAAAGCGTGTCGTAACTGTCTTTTTTCTGGATCAGTTCTATAGCGTAGTTATCCGGATCGCGCACAAAGGCAATTTCAGTGGTGCCACCTTTTACAGGGCCCGGCTCGCGGCTTATTACGCCACCTTTAGCGCGTATTTTATCGCAGGCGTCGTATACGTTTTCCACTTCCAGTGCGATATGGCCATAGGCATTGCCTAAGTCGTAGCTGTCGGTACCCCAGTTATACGTCAGTTCTAGCACGGTATTTTCGCTCTCGTCACCGTAGCCCACAAACGCCAGCGTATATTTATACTCAGTGTTTTCTGACTGGCGCAGCAGTTTCATGCCCAGCACTTCAGTATAAAACGCCAGTGATTTTTCCAGGTTACCCACGCGCAGCATGGTATGTAGCATTCTCATACAAACTCCTATCCGGTTTGGTCTTAAAACTCGCAGTGCAGGGGGTAATGGTAACATATTCTGCTGCCCTGGCAGGATAGCAGAGTGCCAAAAGCGGATATTGGTGTTGGTATTTAACGTCTGAAAATCGCTGTATTTGTATGCATATAATGCCCAAGCCCGGTTCGTGCTTTGTTAGGCGGGTTAACCCGTATTTGTCGCTGGCACAAATATAAGCTGTACCTGTAAGTTATTGTAAGTTTTAAAGAAGCGGTGTAATGTTCTGTACATTAAATTTACAAAGGCAGGTTAACCTGTATTTAAAAGCGGGTCGACCCGTCTAATAAGCGTTATGTACTCAAGGGACTTGAATGAACAAACATCATTACACGATGATAGAAACGCTTGCATTGATTCTAAACTCTAAAAAGATTCGATTTAATCGTTTAACTAATGTGGATGACATACAAGAATCAAAAAATTACGGTAAGTATGATCTTTCCCGTTTTATCTACATAAGCTGCTGGACTATTAACGAGGAAGAAAGCATTCCGTTATGGAAAATGTACACTTCAGATATGAAAGGTGTTCGAATCACGTTTAGCTATGATCCTTTTCATATGAGGAAACCAAATCCATCGGAAATGCCCGGTTTAAATATTTCGGTTACAGATGATACCTTATCTCCCATACCTCTTAATCAAATGATGTCTGATAAATATTTCATCATGCCCAGTTTCTTAATGAAGGAACATTTTGGAAAGGCGGTAGAGTATGTAGACGATGTCACGGGTATGTATGAGAACGCTGTTGATTTAAAAGTAAATCCAGATGGGACTGCAAATATGAGCATTCCCAGCGCAGGTGATCTAGCTATTCACAAAAATAAGGTCTGGGCATTTCAAGAAGAATATAGGTACAACCTTTTGGCCTTTCCTCCTCCAGCAGGCGGTTTTTCAACTCAAAATATTCCTGAAATATCAAATGCAGCTATCAATTCTATCTACCGTGGATTAGCTCCTGAAACTGAGTTTATAGACGTAGACATTTGTCCCAAAAAACTTTCATGCCTTACAATTACACTAGGTCCGCTTTGTTCATTTGCTGATGAGCTTTTGGTAAAGGCGCTACTTGAGAAATACTCTCCTAATTCGAGGTTGGTTAAGAGCAAGCTCAGTGGTCAAATTCGACAACGTACATAACAAGGCCAGTCACGGCGACGTCTACTGCATTGCGGCTTCGCCTTCATTTCGTAGCCGCGCGTGCTAGCGGCGTTATATTTTGCAGGGGCTCGCATTTTGAAAATTTGTATCTTTCTTTTGCTTTCAATTATATCAACGCACGCGTTTGCTTGTTCTTGCGTCAGTAAAGCTAAAAGTTTCGATGAAGAGTTCCAACAGTATGATGCAATTTTCTCGGCTACAGCCATAAAAGCTGAGAAAGTTGCAGGTGATTGGAGTTCTGCATTTTATAAGACAGAAATGCATGTTCATGATGTCTGGAAAAGTCATGATGTGCCGCGAGTCTTGTTTATAAAAACTAATATAGAGACTAATTCTTGTGGTGGTCCAGCGCCGAAAATCGGAAGTAGATTTCTTATATTTTCACATGTATCAAGCGATGGTCTCTACGTGACTGGCGGTTGTTCCATGTTTATCGATCTTGATCAAGTAAATAGTGATATAAACAACTTAAACATAGAAGAAAAAGCGGACTGGGAATCTATGTGGGCTGAGAAGTGGTTTGCGTTAGGGGAGCCGATTGTTGTTCACAAAAAAATATAACAAACCGCGTCATTCGGGGCCTGCGGCCCCTGCGACGCTCACAAGTTCGCGCGCATGCGCGTGGCGTTACGTTGCAAGGTGAAGTATGAAGCAAGCATCAAGGTTTATGCCCAAGTACGAACCTAGAAAAGCAAGTAAAGCAGCTCTGATTGCCTTTCTTGCAGTTTCATTGGCGATTGTTTTATACCAGCCTTGGTATCTTGCTGTTATTGCGGGAATAGCTTTACTAGTGGTTGTATGGAGTGCAATCGATCAGCCCAAAGTAGAAAGGCATTTTATTGACCTGTGCAAGGAGCGTAATGGATTATCAATTTGTGAATTTGCAAGAGAGTTTGATCCAAAGGTTGTAGATACTTGGATTATTCGCGCGGTTTATGAGCAACTCCAAGCTGCGCTTCCGACTAAGCAGCATGTTCCTATTAAGGCTTCAGATACGCTCTTTGAAATATTGATGCTTGATGAAGATGATCTTGATCTAGATTTAGTAGAGGAAATAGCACAAAGAACAGGTCGAAGTTTTGAGGGCTACGAAAATAACCCTTACTACGGCAAGGTAACAACAGAGGGTGTTCAATATTCTGTGTCAGCTTGGTCACAGGTCGATATGAGCGTCTAAGCGCCCCTCGAAGTGTATCGACAGCTGTGACAGCGTCAGATTCCAGTTTTGCACCGGGTGTGTCCAACGCTCAGATGCCTGCAAGATACCGGCATAAAGCAGCTTAAGCAAACTGTTTTCATTGGCGAATCCGCCCTTGGTTTTGGTCAGTTTACGGAACTGGCGATGCACGGCTTCCACGGCATTGGTGGTGTAGATAGCCGTTCTGACGTAGTCAGGGTATTTAAAATAGGCTGATAGCGTTTGCCATTTGTTGCGCCAGGA
>NZ_FNXF01000008.1:0-10289 GCF_900108485.1 Rheinheimera pacifica
CCAACGGCCAGCTGAGGCCTAAATTGTTAAAGCGGATAACCAAATCACTGATGGTTGCCCGGCCAATATTTAAAGCCTGAGAGATTTGCCTGTCGCTTAGTCTGGCCTCAAATTTAAGACGGAATATATCCAGATAAGTTTGCATATCTGTCCTTACCATTTTCTTTTTACGTGTCATGACTACTCCGGCAAACAGTTAAAAAACTGTTATGCCAAAGTCCGTAAAACGAAGGAAGAACAAACTGGCCGGACGATACCGAAACAGGTGGCCGGATAAGGCCGAAATCAGTGGCCGGATGATACCGAAATGGGTGGCCGACTCATGCCGAAATCGCTGGCCGGATCATCCCGAAATACGCAACCTTGACCGTTGGGATCACAGCAGGGTTTGCGATATCATTAGCGGTGATGACCGCAATAACGGTGAGTGGTGGCCCTGTTCAACCTAATGCAATGTTAGACTCAATTGTGGTTGCGAGAGAAAAGATGAGAGACATTAGTACCTTTGAAGATTTGCTTCTGTTTGATGATAACCTTAAAAACAAGACTGAGCATACATCCAGAGTAGCGACTATTTTGGGCAGCAAAGCTATGTATCGGAACAATATCCAGCATACCTTGGCCCTGGAATTAGATGCGATACTTGATGCTTCGGAACAGGCAGGTATTGTGAACTTTGGAAGCAATAAAAGCAAAGTTCATGCTGCTTTGCATCGCATCAATTAGTGTGTGAAGCTGCAATTGGCCGATACGATATAGAGGATATAATGTAATGGAAAAAACACTCTCAATACAATCAATCTCTGTTTTGGCTCACCTAGTCATACTATTTTTAATATTAGGGATCCCTGGGCTCATTAGCCTTGTTGTTGTTATTGTTGGCAAGACTAATGCAATATTGACTTTGGGGATTGCATTGGTTGCCAGCGCACCCATTTATCTGTTTATTCTGTACAGTTTATTGAGCGCGCAAATAAAGATTTCACCAAATACATTAACTGTAAAAGCCGGATTCTATGAAGTTTCGATACCCAGAAATTCGATCGAGATTGAACAGATCCAGCGATTGGATAACTTGACTGATCCTAGTTTTCGTCCCAAGGTACGCACTAACGGAATTGGCTTGCTCATCGCTAATTTCGGATGGTTTGAATCTCCCTCGTCTCGGCAGTTGTTTATGGTTCAGACTAGAGATAAAGATTTAGTATATATACCTGCATCGACCGGTGTTGCTTTGATTCTGACACCCGAATCCTCGATAGAGTTAATGGATGCGTTAATGACCACAGAGTAAGAACCCAATAATTGCTAAAAAGGCAACTATCAGGTAGGGAAGGGGAGAACCCAGAAAAGAAAGGTCTTTTTGAGCTGTTTCACATACTGTCTCACGGTTAGCATACTTAATAGGGAAGAAAAACAACGCAACAGTAGCGACAGCGGTAACAACCACAAAGAGGCCTTTATAGGGTGTGGCAAAAATTGAAATAAAGCTACTCAGCCATACCAAAATAACCAACGTTCTGAGCATTGTGCCTCCTAACTAATTACATTTTTTCTCGACCGCTTTTGCCAGATAAATTCCAATGTGCCTATGGTTACAAAAAGACATTCTGTTATTCGGTTTTGTCTTTAAACTCACACAAATCTTCAATAAGGCAGCTGCCACAGCGCGGTTTACGCGCTACGCAGGTATAGCGGCCGTGCAGGATAAGCCAGTGGTGCACGTCGAGCTTAAACTCGTTGGGCACCACTTTAAGCAATTTGTGTTCTACCTCGTCGACATTTTTACCCGGTGCCAGCTTAGTGCGGTTAGATACGCGAAAAATATGCGTATCTACTGCTATGGTGGGCCAGCCAAACGCAGTGTTCAGCACCACATTGGCAGTTTTACGGCCAACGCCGGGCAGGGCTTCGAGTGCTTCGCGGTTTTCCGGCACTTCGCCGCCGTGTTGTTCTACCAGTATACGGCAGGTTTTAATCACATTTTCGGCTTTGGTATTAAACAGGCCAATGGTTTTTATGTAGTGCTTTACGCCGTCTACGCCTAAATCCAGCATTGCCTGCGGGGTGCGCGCGGCCGGGAATAAATGTTTGGTAGCTTTATTCACCCCCACATCGGTGGCCTGGGCAGATAACAGCACTGCTATCAGCAGCTCAAATGGCGAGCTGTACTCCAGCTCGGTAGTGGGCGTTGGGTTAGCCGCACGCAGGCGGCTGAGTATTTCAATGCGTTTTTGTTTATTCATCTGTTTTTTTACTGCGCAGCGCCGGTAATGCGGGCTCGGGCAATACTGCCTTTTTCCACCGTTTTCTGCTGTTTAAGTTTATTATCAATAACGTTTTTCAGCGCAATCAGCAAGCCCATACCAAGGAATGCACCGGGTGGCAGCATCGCCAGCAAAAAATGGCTGTCGGCGTGGAACACTTCTACCCGTAGTGCTTTGGCCCAGTCACCCAGCAATAAGTCGGCACCGTCAAACAAAGTGCCCTGGCCAAGTACTTCGCGCATGGCGCCCAGTACCAGTAATACCAGCATAAAACCTAAGCCCATCATAATGGCGTCGATGGCAGAGGGCAGCACCGGGTTTTTTGAGGCAAAGGCTTCAGCCCGGCCGATAATGGCGCAGTTAGTGACGATTAAGGGAATAAAAATACCCAGAGACAGGTACAGATCATAGGTATAAGCATTCATCAGCAGTTGCACCACGGTAACCAGGCTGGCAATAATTAACACAAACACCGGAATACGAATTTCGCTGGCAACGTGGTTACGTACCAAAGATACGGCGATATTAGAGCCGAGCAGCACCAACAGGGTTGCAGCCCCCAGCCCCAGCGCATTGGTAACGGTGGCGGTAACGGCCAGCAGCGGGCACAGGCCCAGCAGCTGCACCAGGCCGGGGTTGTTTTTCCATAAACCCTGCAGGGTTAATTCTTTAAACTGACTCATTGTGGCCTCGTTATAGGGCGCAGTTGGCCGGGATGTCGGCAAGTTCAGGCTGTTGCTGTATCAGCAGAGCGGCATTGCGTACTGCATGTATTACTGCGCGCGGCGTAATAGTGGCGCCGGTAAATTGATCAAAATCACCGCCATCTTTGCGCACTGTCCATTTACCGGCGTTGTCGTCGGTTACTGTTTTACCGCTAAAGCTGAAAATCCATGGCGAGCGGCGGGCTTCTATTTTGTCACCCAGGCCCGGTGTTTCTTTATGATCCAGTACCCGGCTGCCTAAAATAGTGCCGTCCGGGGTTAAGGCGACTATTAAATCAATATTACCGCTGTAGCCATTTGGTGCTGTGGTTTCGACAATAAAGCCTGCCAGCTCGCCATTCTGGCGCCAGCGATACACTGCTTGCGCGCTGCTGCGGCCCAACAGTGCTTCATTGGTTACCAGCAGACAATCCTGCAGTAATGACTGGCTGGCGTCTACACCGGGCAGTACTTCAGACAATATAGCCAGCTTACTGGCCAGCAGTTGCTCGCTGATACGGGGGGCAGTTTGCTGGTTTACCAGGCTGAGTATGGCTACACAAAACACGGCAGCGGCGCCAAGCGCCAGGGCATTTTTGCTGATGGCTCGGATCATTTTAGTTCGCTCCGTGGCCGGTGGCCGTAAGTACGGGGCCGGGTATAGTAATCAATTAACGGCACGGCCATATTGGCCAGCAATACGGCAAAGGCATAGGCGTCAGGGTAGCCACCAAAATTGCGGATTAAAAACACCAGCAGACCAATCAGGGCACCGTAGACCAAACGGCCTTTGTTGGTGGTAGAGGCTGACACAGGATCGGTAGCAATAAAAAACGCTGCCAGCATAGTGCCGCCACTAAACAGATGAAACAGCGGCCCGGCGATGGTATCCGGCGCGGCCAGAGTGGCAATAGCAGATAACACAAACAGGCTGGCAATAACGGCCAGCGGAATACGCCAACTAATAATTTTCTGCTGAATAAGCAATAAACCACCGGCCAGATAGGCCAGGTTTAGCCACAACCAGCCGGTACCGGCAAAGGCAAAAAACACCGGCCGGTTCAGGCTTTCATCCAGTGTCAGGCCGCGGGCCAGATCGGTACGCAAGGTGTCCAGCGGCGTGGCCATGGTAATACCATCTATATTGGCTTGTAGCTGGGGCAGGCTAAAACCACTGCAGCTGTAGTGCGTAAAAATACTGCAGACAGCGTCCAGCGGGGTTAAATCAACACTTTGCAAAGACAGTGGCGGCAGCCACTGCGTCATTTGCAGCGGGAATGACACCAGCAGCAATACATAAGCTGCCATAGCCGGGTTAAACAGATTATTGCCCAGGCCGCCGTAAAGTTGTTTAACCATAATAATGGCAAAGGCAGTGCCAATAACAATGATCCACCAGGGCGCATAGGGCGGTATGGCTATCGCCAGTAATACCGCAGTCAGCAAGGCACTGTTGTCTTTTAAGCGGGCGAATACCGGCTTGCCGCGTAATTTTAAGATCAGCGCTTCGCTTAGCCAGGCAGTAACGATTGCCAGTACTAACTGGATAAGTACACCATAGCCAAATAGTACCGCCTGCACGGCAATACCGGGTAAACATGCCAGTGCCACCAGGCGCATGATATGCGCTGTGCTGCGTTGGTTATGCTGATGTGGCGAGCTGGCTATTTTAAAACTCATGAGTTCTCACTGTCGGCTTGTTTACGTGCTTTGGCGCGGGCAATGGCTGCGGCAATGGCCGCTTTACGCGGATCTTCTGTTACAACAGCATCTGGCACAACGGCATCTGCTACAACCGCATCTGTTGCACTGACTGCCGTTTGCCCGCTGGGCTCAGCATTGGCCTGCTTTTTTGCTTTGGCGCGAGCCAGCGCTGCGGCGACAGCGGCTTTGCGCGGATCTTCTGCAGCGGCATCAGACACTGCGACTGGTTCATTTACTGCCCCGGCTGTAGTGAGTGGTGCGCTGGTGTCGTTTTCATTTTCAGTTTGCGCCTGTTGCTTAGCTTTAGCCCTGGCGATAGCGGCAGCAATAGCTGCTTTACGTGGATCAGTTTCTGCTGATACCACTGCCTCGTCACTTTTGTCAGTGCCTGGTGCCGGTATTACTTGCTGTTCTGTCGCATGTTGCTCTGTTGCCTGGGCAGCTTTTTTGGCCTGAGCGCGGGCAATAGCTGCGGCTAAGGCAGCCGCTTTGATGTCGGTATTTACAGTTGCTGCCGGCGTTTGCTCTGGCTGTCCGTTGGGCTGTTCCGCGGCTTGCTGCTGCGCGTTTTGTTGTTGCTCTTTTTGTTGTTGGGCTTTTTGTTGCTGATGCGCACGCGCCTGCTGTTTTTTCAGCTCACGCTCGGCCAGAATTTGCTCTTTACTGCGCTCATCTGCTGGTGCCGCCTGTGCCTGTTTGGCTTTAATACGTGCCAGGGCGTCGGCTACAGCGGTATTGGCGCCACTGGCCAGTTGTTGTTGCTGCCGGGCAGCTGCCAGTTGTTGGTTACGTTGCTGCCGTTCTTGCTTCTCTTGCTCTAACCTGGCGTTGCGGGCTTCAAAGCGGGCTTTGGCCTGTTCGGCTTTTAACGCTTCGCGCTGCTGCTCGCGAATATCGGCTTTGGCCACACGGTAATACTGCACCAGAGGAATTTCACTCGGGCAGACATAAGCACAGGCGCCACATTCAATGCAGTCGGCCAGGTTATATTCTTGCAGCTTATCGCTGTCTTTGGCTTTGCTGTACCACAACAATTGTTGTGGTAATAAACTGGCCGGGCAGGCATCAGCACAGGCACTGCAACGAATACAATCCATTTCTGTACTGGCTGCCGGCAGCTCTTGTGCGGTGGGGGCCAGTATACAGTTGGTGGTTTTAACTACCGGTACGCTTAAATCGGGCAGGGTAAAGCCCATCATGGGCCCGCCCATTATAACCCGCTGTTGTGGCTGGCTTTGAAAGCCGCAGGCATCAAGTAAAGCGGACACCGGAGTACCGAGCAATGCCAGCACATTTTGTGGCTGGTTTAAGGTGTCGCCAGCAACGGTAACAATGCGTGACAGCAGCGGGTGGTCGTCCAGCACTGCCTGGGCGATAGCAAAGGCGGTACCGACGTTTTGCATAACGATGCCAATATCGGCAGGGCGGCGGCCATTGGGCACTTCTTTATTGGTTAGCAGCTGAATAAGCTGTTTTTCACCACCAGACGGATACTTAGTTGGCACTATGCGCACATAGTAGTGCTCGCGCTGGCTGCAGGCGGCCATCATTGCCGCAGCGGCTATAGGTTTGTCATCTTCAATGCCAATTAATACCGCTTTGGGGTTAAGCAAGCGGCACAGAATATCAATACCTTTAACAATAGTGGTGGCGGCTTCCTGCATCAGTAAATCATCGGCGCTGATGTAGGGTTCGCATTCAACCGCGTTAATAATCAGATAATCGACCGGTTGGGTAAGACCGGCTTTAATATGGGTAGGAAAACCGGCGCCGCCCATACCTGCTATACCGCTGTCCTGAATACGGCTGAGCAACGTCATATTGTCGCAGGTTAAAAAATTAAGCGGCTCGCGTTGGCGCCACTCGTCCAGACCATCGGGTTCCAGCACCAGGGTCAGTTCCGGCAATGCCGAAGGGTGCGGGCTGGTATGCGGCGTTATACTCAATACTGTGCCTGAGGTGGGGGCGTGCACCGGCACGGCCATAGAGTTATCTGCGCCGGTGAGTTGCTGGCCTTTTAATACTCTTTCACCGACCTTTACCAGTAACTGGCCAGCCACACCAATATGCTGTCGCAGCGGCAAATACAGCCGGTCTGGTATCGGTAATACGGCGATCGGTTTTTGATTCGTTTGCTCTTTGCGGCCCGGTGGGTGAATGCCGCCATGGAAATCCCATAGCTTACCGGCCTGAATTTGCTGAAATAAACCTGGCATGGCGTTACTCCACCATCCGAACCGGAATTGCCGCTAAATCCCACTTCCAGCGCTCTGGTGTGGTGGCAACCGGTATCATATCAATACAATCTACCGGGCAGGGTTCAACACAGAGATCGCAACCTGTGCATTCGTCTGCCAGTACTGTGTGCATCAGTTTGGATGCGCCGACAATGGCATCAACCGGGCACGCCTGAATACATTTGGTACAACCTATACACTCATCTTCACGGATATAAGCAACACGTTTTACGTTTTCGGTCTGCGCTTCGTTCAGGGGTTTGGCTTCAACACCCATTAAATCGGCCAGTTTACGAATAGTGGCTTCACCGCCCGGCGGGCACTTATTAATATCATCGCCGTTGGCGATTGCTTGCGCATAAGGCCGGCAACCGGGGTAACCACATTGGCCGCACTGGGTTTGCGGTAGTATGTCGTCAATTTGTTCAACCAGCGGGTCGCTTTCTACTTTAAAGCGAATGGCGGCATAACCCAGCACAGCACCAAATATCAGCGCCAGTGTACCTAAAGCAATCAGGGCAGTGAGTAAAGTCATCAGGCTTTTACCAGGCCGGTAAAGCCCATAAAGGCCAGAGACATTAAACCGGCAGTGATCATGGCAATAGCGGCACCTTTAAACGGTACCGGCACATCGGCCGCTGCCAGCCGTTCACGCATGGCGGCAAACAGGATCAATACCAGAGAGAAGCCAGCCGCTGCACCAAAGCCGTAAATCACGGAATTAATAAAGTTATGTCGTTCATTGACATTTAACAGCGCCACGCCAAGCACGGCGCAGTTGGTGGTAATAAGCGGCAAAAAAATACCTAATAAGCGATACAGAGTAGGGCTGGTTTTATGCACGACCATTTCAGTAAACTGCACGACTACTGCTATAACCAGAATAAATGCCAGCGTACGCAGATAAAGTAAATCAAGCGGTGCCAGCAGGTAGTGATCAACCAGATAACTGCATAGTGAGGCTAAGGTAAGCACAAAGGTAGTGGCCAGCGACATACCAATGGCCGTTTCCAGTTTGCCGGACACACCCATAAAGGGGCACAGGCCAAGAAACTTTACCAGTACAAAGTTATTTACCAGCACAGTACTGATTAACAACAGCAGAAATTCAGTCATCGTATCGCTCAGGCAAAAATCAGGCGCATATTATGCAATTAAGCGGCTTGTGACACAACCAGACAAAGCGTAGGGGCTTGGCGGCTGGTATTTGTAACAGCCACCGTTGTGGTATTAAATTGGCGCGGGCTTACCGATGTAATACCCCTGATTGCCATCAATAAACAGGGATTCCAGCATATGTTTTTCTTCCTGGGTTTCAACACTTTCAGCAAAGACGCCGACACCAATACGGTGGGCTAAGTCGATCATCAGCCGCATAAAATACTGGTTGTTTTTATCATCATTAATATGGCGGGTGTAGCTGCCATCCATTTTGACGTAATCGGGCTTCAGATCACGGAAAAACTTAAATGAGGTAATACCGACACCAAATTTTTCTACGGTGACACGGGCACCGGCGCGGTGCACCATATCAATAAAGCGTTTGCTGGTTTTCAGGTTTTGCTGCAAACCAAACTCAGTGACTTCAAATATCAGTTTGGCAGCGATATGGGCATCTTTTAATAAACGCCGCTCCAGCCAGATAATAAACTGGTCGTCGTGCACACAACGGGCAGACAGGTTTAAACCAAAATATTGATCCTGCAGGTTTTTATTTTTAATAGTGGTTAACGCCGTTTCAATGATCAGCCGGTCAACCTGTACTATGCGGTCCAGTTTTTCTGCCATAGCTAAAAACGAGGCGGTAGGCAGTACCTGGTTTTCCTGAGTTTTAAACCGCACAAGAATTTCAGAGTAAGCTTTGGCTGAACGGTTAGCCGGTTGAATAAGTTGCACCAGCAGGGCGATGCGGTGATTGGTCAGCACGTCATCAATAACATTGCGCCAGTTCTGGTTACCGTAACTGCCATTGGTCATATCTAAACCGGACGATTCTTTTTGCAGATGCCAGGCATTAGGTTGTTTGGTTTGTGCCAGGCTGATAGAGGTATCGGCCACGGCCAGCAGCTCACCCAGGGCTTTACCGGATTCATAACTGACCAGGCCTGAATAGGCAACTGAATCAAGCTCAGCCATTTTTTGATATTCATTCAGCCTGCTTTGCAGTTGCAGGGCAAAGTTTTCCGCTTCTTTGGGCGTGACTCTTGGCAGCAAAATGCCAAAGTCTGAGCTATTTAGCCGGTAAACGCGGTTGTCTTTATAATTGTCGGCCAGTTTTTTAACGATAGTGGCTACTTCACGAATATAGCTGTCACCTTCCTGATAGCCGCGGGTTTGGTTTAATGCCTGCAGCTCGGTACAGCGGGTAATAGCAAAAACACCAAAATCGTTTTGCTCGTTCTGGCGGATGTTTTCTTCATAATATTGCACAAAGCGGTTGCGGTTTGGTAAATCGGTAACCGGATCTTTATAAGCTTCTTCAGCAATCTGATGCGCATTGCTGGTCATTTCGTTGTACTGGCTGCGGGTGTAATGTGCCAGCTTTTGTAAAGCGACATTAATATCGGCAAATTCCGGCGGAATTTTATTCCAGTCGGGCTCGCTTTTTTGTGGATCAACAATAAAGCGGTCAATTAAATCGTTAACTGCAGCGGTGGTGCGCTTATAGCTGCGGTTAATGCTGCTTTTGCTCATCAGCACCGGCAACCAGCCGATAACAAAAGGCGCTAATATCAGTAGTAACACTAATTGCAAAAATGCTTGTAAGCGCTGGCTGAAATCCAGCTGATAGCTGATTTGAATATTCTGATCCTGATTGCGCACAGTTTGCTGTTTAAACTCACTGCCAAACAGTTCCAGTACCGCAGTAGCAACAGCCGCGTTATTGTTATTCTGGTTTTGTTCATGCAATACCGTGCCATCTAACTGGCTGATACGTAAACTTTTTAAGGCGAAGCTGCGGTCGAGCTGGCGGCTGAGTATTTTGCCGTCACCGGTAAGGTGGTGGCTGAGAATTTGCTCAATGGCTACGGTGGCGTGTTGTTGATCGTTATCCAGTTGTTGTTGGGTGTACAGCACCAGAGCGGTCAGGGCGATGGCTGCTAATAAAAACGCAGACAGCAGTTGGCTGATAAGCAAAGTACGGAATATTCTCATAAGCAATGACCACCAGATTAACTGTTTCCTTGTCCTAACGCTTAATATAGGTTTAGGCAGGCGCAATAGAAAGCTAATTAAATCAAAAAAATAGTGGGAAATAAACAAATAGCGACAGACGCAGGGAAAACAGCAGTTGAGTTTGGCTCCCCAGACTGGACTCGAACCAGTGACCTACGGATTAACAGTCCGCCGCTCTAACCAACTGAGCTACTAGGGAA
>NZ_FNXF01000008.1:10414-168906 GCF_900108485.1 Rheinheimera pacifica
TGGCTCCCCAGACTGGACTCGAACCAGTGACCTACGGATTAACAGTCCGCCGCTCTAACCAACTGAGCTACTAGGGAACAGCATTCAACGGGGCGCAATACTAATGCCAGCTATACCCTCTGTCAACACTTTGCCACAGGGATTTTCGCCATCTTGTATCACTTGCATAATGTTTAAACAAAGCGCTGCTTTTAGCTGCAGTAACAGCGCAATACTTTAGTCATAAACGGGGGGCAGGCTGGCTATTGCTACACCAGTGTTGTCGGGTGCTGGCCACACTTACCCACAGAAGCTGTGGATAAGTCTGTGAGTTGTACGGTGGTTTCTTCGGCGAAGGCTTGATTCTGTTGAGATGCAAGCAGGTCAAGCAAGTTGCGATGAATTTTTTAATGTAATAAAAACAATGGCATATATATTATTGTTGCAAATTGATGATCTGCCGGAAAATAAATAACTGGCACGAAATAAGCACGGCGGAATTGTGAACTATTTTGCCGTTTAGCAGATAATTTCAGCAAAATAAGCCTGCGTTAGCAGCAAAAGCCGGGAAATTAACGTGGCCGTAGCGGTGGCTTTTCTCTACAATAGCGCCATGCCGGTTAAAAGCTGTAATTATGACTACCTCTTCCCGTATTAAACCTTCATTAATTCATGATGATATTAAGTCGACGCTGGTGGCGATGACATTACCCATGCTGGTGGGGATGATCACATTAATGACATTCAGCCTGGTTGATACATTTTTTATCAGTATGCTCGGTACTGAGCAACTGGCGGCGATCAGTTTTACTTTTCCCATTTCGTTTGCCCTGATCAGCCTGGTGATAGGCCTGAGTATTGGTACTTCTGCGGTTATTGCCAAAGCACTGGGCGCCGGGCGTTTAACCGAAGCACGTACCGATGGCCAGGTGGCTTTGTGGTTATCCGGTATTTTGGTGGCACTGCTGGCGATACCGGGCTATTTGTTTAGCGATACCTTGTTCGGCCTGCTGGGGGCCAGTGACACGATTTTAGTGTATATCCGCCAGTATATGGATGTCTGGTTTGCCGGTGCCGTGCTGCTGGCGTTGCCAATGGTAGGCAATGCTGTGTTGCGTGCCGCTGGCGACACCAAAACACCCAGCATTATTATGGCGTGCTCGGGGCTGGTAAATGCGGTGCTTGACCCGCTGCTGATTTTTGGCCTGGGGCCGATACCGGCGCTTGGCATGCAGGGCGCGGCGATAGCCACGCTGGTTTCGTGGGTATTTGGCTCGGTATTAATTATTTACTTACTGGTTAAGCGCGATCTGATCAGCACCAGTTGGATCAACGCCACCCAGTTAAATCTGGTGTGTCGTAAAATTTTGCGTATCGGCTTACCGGCCGCCGGCGCCAATATGTTAACGCCATTGGCGATGGCTGTGCTAACGGCAATACTGGCCAATTACGGTGCCTCGGCAGTAGCGGCATTTGGCGTTGGCGCCCGGATTGAAAGTATTGCCTGTCTGGTGGTACTGGCACTGTCGATGACATTACCGCCTTTTGTCAGCCAGAACTATGGTGCCGGTTTATTAGGCCGGGTGCAGCAAGCCTACCGTTTATGTGGCCGTTTTGTGCTGTTATGGCAGTTGGCTATTTACCTGTTGCTGGCAGTACTGGCGGTGCCGCTGGCCAGACTGTTTAGCAGTGAAGCAGAAGTAGTGCGTATTATCTGCCAGTTTCTCTGGATAGTGCCGCTGGCATATGGCCTGCAGGGCATTACCATTTTAACCAATTCCTCTTTTAATGCGTTACACCAGCCAGGCAGTGCGCTGTTGTTAAGTTTGATCCGCTTATTTGTGTTTTATGTGCCGCTGGCCTGGCTTGGTGGCAAACTCTATGGGGTTACCGGCTTGTTTATTGGCTGCGTAGTCGCAAATATATTTACTGCAGCCCTGGCCTGGAGTTGGTTTAACCGGGCTATACAGCGTTCACAGCAGGAGATCACAACATGACACGTGCATTTGAGCTGGTATCACATTACCAACCCGCCGGTGATCAGCCCGAAGCCATTAATAAACTGGTAGAAGGCTTAGAAGCCGGTCTGGCACACCAGACGTTGCTCGGCGTTACCGGCTCAGGTAAAACCTTTACTATGGCCAATGTTATCGCGCGGGTAGACCGGCCAACACTGATCATGGCGCATAATAAAACGCTGGCGGCACAGCTTTATGGTGAGATGAAAGAGTTCTTCCCGAATAATGCCGTGGAATACTTTGTGTCGTACTACGACTACTACCAGCCCGAAGCCTACGTGCCCTCTACCGATACCTTTATTGAAAAAGATGCCTCTATTAACGAGCACATCGAGCAAATGCGCTTATCGGCAACCAAGGCACTGATGGAGCGGCGTGATGTTGTGATTATTGCTTCAGTGTCGGCTATTTACGGCCTTGGCGATCCGGAATCCTATATGAAAATGCTGCTGCATTTAAAAGTAGGCGACATTGTTGATCAGCGCTTTATTTTACGCCGCCTGGCCGAGTTGCAATACAGCCGCAACGACATCGAGTTTCAGCGCGCCACTTACCGGGTGCGTGGTGATGTGATTGATATTTTCCCGGCCGAGTCAGACGACATTGCTGTCAGGGTAGAGCTGTTTGACGAAGAAATTGAGCGCATCAGTATTTTTGACCCGTTAACCGGCTCGGTAGAAAAAGTAGTAACCCGCTATACCGTTTATCCGAAAACGCACTATGTTACGCCGCGCGAAAAAATACTTGCTGCGGTAGATGAAATTAAAGTTGAGCTGAAACAGCGCCGTGATGAGCTATTGGCTAACAATAAGCTGGTAGAAGAGCAACGTTTAAGCCAGCGTACCTTATTTGATATCGAAATGATGGTAGAACTGGGTTACTGCTCGGGCATCGAAAACTACTCGCGCTATTTATCCGGCCGCGCCAACGGCGAGCCGCCGCCAACCTTACTGGATTACTTTCCGGCCGACGGCCTGATGTTTATTGATGAGTCGCACGTTACGGTGTCGCAAATTGGCGCTATGTATAAAGGTGACCGCTCACGTAAAGAAAACCTGGTTAATTATGGCTTTCGCCTGCCATCGGCGCTGGATAACCGGCCGCTGAAATTTGATGAGTTTGAAGCTATAGCGCCGCAGCGTATTTATGTGTCGGCAACACCGGCCGTGTATGAGCTGGAGCAATCGGCCGGTGAAGTGGTCGAGCAGGTAGTGCGGCCCACCGGCCTGGTTGATCCGCTGATTGAGATCCGCCCGGTGGCAACCCAGGTAGATGATTTGCTGTCGGAAGCTTTTATCCGGGCTGAGCGTAAAGAGCGCGTGCTGGTTACCACGCTAACAAAAAAAATGGCCGAGGATTTAACCGATTATCTGAATGAGCATGGTGTCAGAGTGCGTTACCTGCACTCGGATATTGATACCGTTGAACGGATGGAGATTATCCGCGATTTACGCTTAGGCGTATTCGACGTGCTGGTCGGTATTAACCTGCTGCGTGAAGGCTTAGATATTCCCGAAGTGTCGCTGGTGGCGATACTGGATGCAGACAAAGAAGGCTTTTTACGCTCTGAGCGCTCGCTTATTCAAACTATCGGCCGTGCAGCACGTAACCTCGAAGGCCGGGCCATACTTTATGCCGATCGCATTACCGGCTCTATGCAACGGGCGATAGACGAAACTGACCGGCGTCGCGCCAAGCAGCAGCAATTTAACCTTGAGCATGGTATTTCACCTACTGCTATTAAGAAGAAAATTGCCGATGTTATGGACTTAGGTCAGGATGCCAGCCCGGCACTACCGATGGTGGCGGAAAGAGTCAGAATGATTAAAGGTAAAACTTCTTATCAGGTAGAAGCTGAGATTAAGCAACTGGAGCAAAAAATGCTGCAGCATGCCCGTGATCTTGAGTTTGAACAGGCTGCCCAGCTACGCGATAAAGTGCATATGTTAAAACAAGCGTTGCTGGAGATTTAACCGCTTTGCCGCTAATTTGTACACCGGCAATATTCTGTTGCAAAACAGCGGCCTTAAAGCCACTAAGGTTCATTGATTGTTCAGTGATAACTGCATAGTATGCGCGCGGGTTGGTGCCTGACACGCAACCCCTGTGCATTCAATCAGGAAGGACAATTATGAAACGTACTTTATTAGCTTCTTTTATCGCCGCTTTCTCTGTTTCTGCGATGGCAAACACATATCAGCACCAGTCCGATGCCGGTTTTGGCTGGGGTGACGTCGGCAACGGCGAAATACAAAACTGGTCGTTACGGCATGAATTTTATTTAACGCCGGTAAGTTACGGCACAGTACCTTATGCTGAAGCGGCGTTTATCAGCCGTAATGCCAGCGTACATGCAGGTTACAGCTACAGCAATATAGATTTCCCGGGTGAGCCTGACGATAGCATCAGCGGCTGGGAAGTGGGTGGTGTGTATCAGGATATGGCGCATAACTTCTATGCGGCAATTAATGTTAATGAATTTAACGGTTCTGATGATCGCATAATTGAAGCCAGCCTGGGTTATTTTGTCAGCGGCGACTGGCTGGTAAAACTCGATGCACGCCAAAGTCGGCCAGACGGTGAGGGCAGCTATACTGAATATGGCGTGAGCACGAAAAAATTACTGAAACTGGAAAACGGTAATTTTATTAATATCGAAGCCAGCTACATGGATCAGAAAAAACTGGATGAATCTGAGTTTGGTGTTGCCGCCGATTATTATTTTGGCCGCAATATTTCTGTAGGTCTGGCGTATAACTGGTTGTCAGATGACGTAGTCAGTGCTGATAAAGACAGCATCACTGTACGTGGCAGTTGGTATTTACAGCCGAATCTGGCTTTACATGCTGCGGTAATTTTTGACGATCTGGCGACAGCTGATGACGTATACATGCTGGGCGCCAGCTACCGTTTCTGATTAACATCAGCCTGGCTGAAGCTAACCCGCCCTGGTGGCGGGTTTTTTCATGGCCCAAGCACAAAATATGCTGTGAACAGGCTGATTTTAATGTTAAATACAGCGTTCCGCCCAGACTTGGCTACGCTTTAACAGCACCTTTGTTTTATTACTGTTTCAGGATGATACCTATGCTGCACTTTCGGCCGCTTGTTTTTCTGTCAATATCCGCTGTATTTCTGCTTAACGCTTGTTCAAAACCTGAACCCGAATTAACGCCGCAACTGGTACGGCCGGTAAAGCTGCATCAGATAAGTGCAGATGCCAGCGGCGCCGTACGGCAGTTTCCGGCGGTGGTAGCCCCGACAGAACGTGCCAGTTTAACCTTTCGTGTCAGCGGTAAACTGGTACAGCTGGTGGCTAGGCCGGGGCAGGCGGTTGAAAAAGGCCAGTTGCTGGCCAGGCTGGATGATACCGATTTTAAACTAAAGCTGGATCAGGCCCGTGCCCGCTTTGAGCTATCGCAAACCCAGTTTACCCGCTCTGAGCAGTTAATAAGCCAGAAGCTGGTGTCACAAGCCGTATATGATGAAGCCAAAGCCCAGCTACAGGTAGCGCAGGCCGATTTATCCACGGCTGAAACGGCTCTGAGTTACACCCGGCTGGAAGCGCCTTTTGCCGGTAATATTTCCCGTCTACTGGTTGAGAACCACGAGAATGTTGCGGCACAGCAGGCAATTATGGAGCTGCAGGTGCGCGATCAGGTAGATGTGGTGATCCAGGTGCCGGAAGATGTGATATCTAACGTGCGTAAAGACTTCGACTACCAGCCCGAGGTGGTGTTCGACTCGCACCCGCTATACCGTTACCGCGCCCGTATTCGTGAATGGGACACCCAGGCAGATCCGGCTACCAACAGCTTTAAGGTGGTGTTTAGTATGCCCACGCCAACAGACTTTAATGTGCTGTCGGGTATGACAGCGAATGTTATTGCTGAGGTCAGTAAAATCAGCAATGTGTATATTGACGCCTTGTTTATTCCGGCCAGTGCTATTTTTATGCCCGGCAGCGATCCGCTGGCATCACAGCAAAGCTATGTCTGGGTTTATGACAACGACAGCGGCACTGTTAGCAAGCGTGCCGTTACCGTTAGCAGCTTAACCAGTGCCGGTGCGGCGATAACGTCTGGCCTGGCAGTGGGTGAGCAGGTGGTGAGCGCTGGTGTGCAACAGTTAACTGAAGGCCAGCAGGTCAGGCCCTGGGTGCGTGAGCGGGGGCTGTAAGCATGGATCTGGCGCGTTATTTTATTCACTACCGCACATCATCCTGGCTGTTTGCTGCCATTTTATTGTTTGGCGGTATAGTGTCGTACCTTGGGTTGGGGCGGCTGGAAGACCCGCAATTTACCTTGAAGCAGGCGTTAATTATTACCTCGTACCCCGGTGCTTCGCCGTTACAGGTAGAAGAAGAGGTGACGTACCCGCTGGAAAATGCCATTCAGCAATTACCCTATGTAAATCATGTTACTTCAGTGTCTACCGCAGGCTTATCGCAGCTGATGGTAGAAATGAAAGACACCTACCGCGCTAAAGAACTGAAACAAATCTGGGATGAGCTGCGCCACAAAGTCAATGATTTACAGCCGCAATTGCCACCTGGCGTGCAAACACCACAGGTAAAAGATGATTTTGGTGATGTGTACGGTATTTTATTTGCCATTACCGGTGACGGTTATGGCGAAGATGAACTGCGCGACTACGTTGATTTTTTGCGCCGTGAGTTGGTACTGGTACCCAGTGTAGGCAAAGTGGCGGTAGGCGGTGTACAGCAGGAGCAGGTTATTGTTGAAATTTCCCGCCCGCGCTTAACAGCGCTTGGCATAGCACCGCAAACCTTATCAGCCTTGCTGCAAAGCCAGAATATGGTGGCCAATGCCGGTTCAATTAAAGTAGGGCCGGATCGGCTGCGTATTTACCCTACCGGCGAGTTTCAGTCGGTGGCCGAGCTGGAAAACCTGATTATCAGCAGCCCGGATTCAAAGGAGCTGATTTATTTAGGTGATGTTGCCCGCGTGTATCGTGAAAATGCTGAAGTACCCAGCCAGTTGATCCGTTTTGGTGGCAAAAATGCCCTGACGCTGGGCGTGTCGTTTTCTGGCGGGGTTAACGTCGTGGATGCCGGAGAGCAAATTCAGCAACGCCTGGCCCAGCTGGAGTACAACAAACCGGTGGGCATAGAGCTGCATACCATTTATAACCAGCCAGACGAAGTGGCCGGCTCGGTCAGCAGTTTTATTATTAACCTGGCAGAAGCTGTTGCCATTGTTATTGTGGTGCTGCTGGTATTTATGGGGCTGCGCAGCGGTATTTTAATTGGTCTGATTTTGCTGCTTACAGTGCTTGGCACCTTTATTTTTATGCGCCAGATGAATATTGAGCTACAACGTGTTTCGCTGGGCGCTTTGGTTATTGCGCTGGGGATGCTGGTCGATAACGCCATTGTTATTACCGAAGGCATTTTAATTGGTATGCAGCGGCGCTTAAAACTGGCTGATGCGGCCAGTTTAATTGTGAAACAAACGCAGTGGCCGTTGCTGGGCGCCACCGTTATTGCCATTGCTGCTTTTGCGCCGATAGGGCTGTCCAGTGATGCCACCGGCGAATTTGCCGGCAGTTTATTTTGGGTGTTATTGGTGTCGTTGTTATTAAGCTGGGTAACGGCAATTACCCTGACGCCATTTTTTGCCAGTATGCTGTTTAAAGACAAACTGCAACAAAGCAGCGAGCCAACAGAGCTGTATCAGGGGGTTATTTTTACGCTGTACCGTAAGGTATTGCATATAGCTTTGCGTTACCGGCTGGCAACCTATGCATTGACACTAAGCTTACTGGTGGTAGCGGTTATTGGTTTTGGTAAGGTAAAACAGGTGTTTTTCCCGCCGTCGAATACGCCTATTTTCCTGGTGGATTTATGGCAACCCGAAGGCACTGATATTCGTCATTCTGCACAAGATGCCGTGGCGCTGATGAATTATATCACCAGCCTTGAAGGGGTTAGCCATGTTACCAGCACCAGTGGCCGCGGGGCCGATCGCTTTATGCTGACCTATCAGCCGGAAAAGAGCTTTGCTGCCTACAGCCAGCTTATTGTCAGAGCCGAAGATCGTGAGCAGTTACCGGCACTAATGCAGCAAACCCGCAATTATATTACCGAGCAGTTACCACGGTTGCAGTACAAGTTACTGCGGCTTGAAGTGGGGCCCTCGACACCGGCGAAAATAGAAGCCCGCTTTAGCGGTGCCGACCCTGATGTGCTGCGCCAACTGGCGGCACAAGCGCAAAGCATTCTGCTGGCCGATGGCCGCGCCGTTAGTGTGCGTGACAACTGGCGTGAGCGCACCAAAGTGATCCGGCCGCGCTTTAATGAAGCCATGGCGCGCCGCGCCGGTATCAGCAAACAGGATATTGATGATGTGTTGCTAAGCAGTATGTCGGGTCGCACTGTCGGCATTTACCGGGACGGTACCCATTTGCTGCCGATAGTGGCCCGCTCTCCGCTGGCTGAACGGGATAACCTCGACGCCTTGTATGACTTGCAGGTTTACAGCAATAAACTGCAGCGCTATGTGCCGATAACCCAGGTTGTTACCGGTTTTGAGCTGGTATGGGAAGAAGCGCAAATTCAGCGCCGTGACCGTAAACGCACGGTCACGGTAATGGCCGATCATGACAACTTATCTGATGATACCGCTTCAGCATTGCTGGCACGGGTAAAAGCTGGCATTGAAGCGATTGACTTGCCAACCGGCTATTTCCTCAGTTGGGGTGGCGAATATGAAGCCCAGCAAAAAGCGCAAAAGGCACTGTTTAGCTCATTGCCGCTGGGTTATCTGATGATGTTTATTATTACCGTACTGCTGTTTAATTCACTGCGCAGTGCATTGGTGATCTGGGCTTGTGTGCCACTGGCTATTATCGGTGTGAGTTTTGGCTTACTGCTGCTGGGCGCGCCTTTTGGTTTTATTGCGCTGCTTGGGTTTTTAAGCTTATCCGGCATGCTGATCAAAAACTGTATTGTGCTGGTAGAGCAGATAAAGCTGGAGCTGGAGGAAGGCAAAGCGGCGTTTAACGCGGTATTTGACAGCGCGGTAAGCCGGGTGCGGCCGGTGTCAATGGCGGCTATTACCACTATTTTGGGCATGTTGCCGCTGTTGGGTGATGATTTTTTTGCCAGTCTGGCAGTAGTGATTATGTTTGGCCTGGGTTTTGCCACCATACTGACATTGCTGTTTTTACCTGTGCTGTACTGCAGCGTATTTAAAATAAAAACGATACAGGAATAATATGAACAGGTTTTTAGCCTTAGTATTTGCCGGCGGTGTTGTACTGCCATTTCAGTTACCGGCGGCAGATTGGTTGCCGCCATTACCCGCCTGGAGTGGCGCAAGCGAAAGTTTAATAAAAGCCAAGAATGCCCCCTGGGTAACCCCGGCCGAACTTACCGGCCTGACAGACAGCCCCGACTATAACGCCACACTGTCTTACCTGCGTAAACTGGTAGACAGCTCAGAGCTGCTGGAACTGGAGCAATTTGGCGTAAGCGCCCAAGGGCGGCCCCTGTATCTGGTTAAAGCCAGTAAAGCACTGCATAAAATAGCGCAAAACCCGGCCCGGCCTTTGCTATTGGTGCAGGCCGGTATTCACAGTGGTGAGATTGACGGCAAAGATGCCGGTTTAATGTTACTGCGCGATATTGCGCAGGGCGATAAAGCCTATTTACTGGCGGATGCTGACTTGCTATTTATTCCGGTATTGTCAGCTGATGGCCATGAACGCCGCTCGCTTTACAACCGGATGAACCAGCGCGGTCCGTTGCAGCAAGGCTGGCGCTCTACGGCGCAAAACCTGAATTTAAACCGTGATTACGCCAAAGCCGATGCGCCGGAAATGCAGGCATTGCTGGGGGTAATAAACCGCTACCAGCCCGATTTATATATCGATGTTCATGTAACAGACGGCGAAGATTACCAGTACGACATTACCTACGGTTTTAACGAGCCTTTTGCCGCCTTAAGCCCGAACGGTGCCAGCTGGTTGGCCAGGTTATATCGCCCGGCAGTGAACGCCGCGCTGGAGCAAGCCGGGCATATTCCCGGCCCGCTGGTGTTTGGTATCGACAGCAAAGACTTCAGCAAAGGTATAAGCGGCTGGACCGCCAGCCCGCGTTATTCCAACGGCTATGGTGATGCGCGCCATTTACCAACAGTGCTGGTAGAAAACCACAGCTTAAAACCTTACCGCCAGCGGGTGTTGGGCACCTACATATTGCTGGAGCAAAGCCTGAAACTGTTAAATGAACAGGGTAAGGCACTTATTCTGGCCCGTCAGGCCGATTTGCAGGCCAGGCCACGACGTATGGCGCTAAGCTATACTGCCAGTGAGCAGCCAGACTATATCGATTTTAAAGGTATCAGTTATCAGCTAAAGCAATCTGCTATCAGTGGTGATAACTATGTTGCCTGGACTGGCCAACCTAAACTGTATGAAAAACTGCCGGTTTACTGGGACAAAGTAGCCCAAAACGAAATTATCATACCCAAAGCCTATTGGCTGCCACCTGAGCAGCATACAGTGATAGAGCGGTTAAAGCTGCATGGTATTGAGGTAACGGTACTGGATAAAGCGCAAAAAGTTACACTGCAACAGCTTAGTGTTACGGCGCACACCTTTGCTGCAAAGCCTTTTGAGGGCCGATTTATGCTACAGGACGCCAGTTTTAGCCGCAGTAACATCAGCCGCACGCTCGGTGCAGGCTGGGTAAAAGTAGACACCGACCAACAGTTAGGCCGCCTGGTGGTCGCTTTACTGGAGCCAACTGCACCGGATTCATTTTTTAGCTGGGGCTTTTTCCCCGGCATGTTCGAACGCACCGAGTATTTTGAACCCTACGCCATAGAGCCATTGATTGAGCGGATGCTGGCGCAGCAACCCGAACTGCAACAGCAGTTTGAGCAGGCACTGGCAAAAGATGAAGCACTGCGCAGTAACCCGCGCGAGCGCTATAACTGGTTTTACCGGCAAATGCCGTTTTACGACAACCAGTACCTGAAATATCCGGTGCTGATACAACCCTGACAACACGTTACAGTACTGAATGAGATAAATTATGACCTTACAAAAAACCTTTATTGTATGGCTTACCAGCTTAGTGGTTGTTATGGCTGTAATTGTCATTGCACTTATCTCCGGGCGTGAGGCCAGTAAGTTAACCCAGCAGCTTGAGCGCGAACGCCAGCAACTGGGTGGCGAGATAGTGGCACTGCTGACGCTGACCGATAACCTGATGCAGGCGCAGGTAAAAAGCAGTATGCGCTTGCTGAACCAACGTATCGCCCAAAGTGGTGCTGTAAGTGTTGGCCAGCCGGTAGAAGTGGCGGGGCGCAGGGTAAACGATTTAGTGTTTAATGGTACCGGCCAGGCTAACCGTTTTGAACTGGTCGATGCCGTTACCGATATTATGGGCGGTACCGCTACCTTATTCAGCCGTGATAACAACGACTTTGTGCGTATTTCTACCAATGTGATTACCAATAATAACAGAGCCATTGGCACAGTACTGGACCCTAACGGCCTGGCTATTGCCGCCATCCGCCGGGGCACGGCGTTTTATGGCGTGGTTGATATTCTGGGCAACCCTTTTGTTACCGGGTATGAACCGGTAACCGATAGCAGCAACAATGTTATTGGTATCAGCTATGTGGGTTATCGCGCTGATTTAGAAGCGTTAAACCGCATAGTGATGCAAAGCCGCTTGTTGTCACAGGGCTTTGTGGCTATTGAAGATCGCAGCGGCAAGGTACGGGTAAACTCTGACAACATCGCCGCTGATGCGGTACAGCAAATTCTGGCCGGGCAAAACGATGGCTGGCAGCAACAAACGCTGGAGTTTGCTCCGTGGGGCTACAAAGTGCACCTGGTGTATTCCGAAACTGAAAGAAATAGCCTGGTGTGGCAGACCTTGCGCTCGCTGATTGCTTTAGTGGTGGTATTTGGCATTTTGCTGATTGCGATGGTGTTTTTTCTTACCCGTTACGTGGTTATTCAGCCACTGAATAAAGTAAATGCCTCGTTAGCCAATATTGTTGAAGGCGAGGGTGATTTAACTGCCCGGCTTAACTTTAACCGCAAAGATGAAATAGGCACTATGGCCAGCGGTTTTGATGCGTTGCTGGACAGAGTGCGGCGCACTATTGTTGATGTGCAGCAGGTATCCGGCGGCCTGAAACACTCTGCAGTTACTATGGATCACGCTGCTAAGCAGGTATTGCAGAAAATTACCCAGCAAACCCACGACACCGCAGCGATTGCTAATGCGATAGAAGAAATGACCACCACTTCACATGCCGTAGCAACAGGCGCATTGGATGCAGAAACCGCCGCGCAGGAAGTGGCAACGCGGGCAGAGCAGGTGATGACGGTTATTGAAAATACCGTAACCAACTCGCAACAGCAGATGCGTGCGATGGCTGAATCTGAACAGGCAATCAATTCGCTGACCAAAGCCAGCCAGGATATTGCCAAGGTGCTGGAAGTGATTAACAGTATTGCTGAGCAAACTAACTTGTTGGCACTTAATGCTGCCATTGAAGCGGCCAGAGCCGGTGAGCAGGGCCGCGGTTTTAGCGTGGTAGCCGACGAAGTCAGATCATTAGCCGGCAGAACGCAGGCCTCTACCGGTGAAATAAAACAGATGATCTCGGGTTTAGAAAGCGGCGTTGCCTCTGTTGAGCAAATTAACAGCCGTTATAAGCTGACCGTGGCCGACAACGTTAAATTTGCCGAAGGTGCGCGCAATGCGCTGCATGCGGTGCAATCGGCGGTGGATCAGATAAAAAGCCAGAATGCCGGTATTGCCAGTGCGGCCGAGCAGCAAAGCACAGTGGCAGAAAATATTAACCAGAAAACCCGGCAAATTAGGCAGTTGGCGCAAGACAGCGCACAGCAGTCTGAAATAGCGCAACAAACCAGTACGGCATTAATGCAGCAATGCGAAACGCTGGTGACTATTTTGTCTCAGTACCGGGTGTAAATTTTACGTATACCGACAAAATCAATTAATAAGCGGCAGAACTGCAATAATCTGCTAGGGTTAACGTTGTTTCCCCAAACTACGTAGTTAACAATTTGCTTATGATTTTTTTTGTCAGACCTGATGTTGTGGGTACCTGTTGATGGTTTGGTTGTTGTTTATGCATATTTGCGCCCTGGTGATCTGGGCTGCTGCATTACTGATCTTACCGTTGCTGATCCATCATTCACAAACACAGTTGGCTGAGGCTGCCGGTAAAGGCGATGCGGTAGACCGTCTATGGTTTACCCGTCTGGCCAGCCCGGTAGCGTTACTGGCTATAGTGTCAGGCACGGCTATTTTTGCCGTCAGCCGTAACTTTGACAGCTGGTTGCTGGTAAAGCTAACGCTGGTTACCGCTCTGGTAGTTTGCCATGTGCTGGCTGGCTTACTAATCCTGTATCGAAAGCGAGAACACGCCACAGCTATCGGCGCAAAATGTAGCATCCTGTTTGCAGCTATTCTACTGTTGCTGCTGGGTATTATTGTGTTAGTGCTGGTTAAACCCACCCAGGACAGCTTGTTATGGTTTCTGTGACATATCAGCCTGCAGGCTCAGGGGTTAGCGTCTTGCTGCAACATGTCATCGATATTGACACCAACGGCGTATTCATACACCAATCTGCCACCGAGATAGCCGGTTACGGTGATCAGCAAACCACTGAGTACCGACAAATAAAGCCCCTGTGGCAGAATTACGCTGGCCGGGTCCGGCAGGCGCAACAGCCAGTTCAGCGTGGCCAGCGACAGCAACATCACTGCCAGTATGGCATGGCACCAGGCGGTTATGAGCCGTCTGATCTGGCTTACCAGCAGTATGTCCATCAACCCGGCCAAACCGGCAATCCAGCCACCAATAGCGCCAACCCCTGCCAACCAAAGGCTGGCTCTGGCCCAGAACAGATCACCACTGTACAAAAAGGCCAGATCTGTGGCAATCAGCCCGATCAGGGCGGCTACCGGAAAGTGAATAAGACCAGGGTGCAGAGGGTGGCCAAATATCATAATCTGGCTGGTAATGGGCTGCATCGACATAATACATCTCAGCTGAAGTTAAAGATTAATAAACAAAAGCGTTACCAACCCAGTCTAGCAGCTGTTTGTTCAACTGGCCTGTTGTTAAGCCTGACAGGCTGCTCTGGCGCCTTTTCCAGCTTGGATCCTAAAGGCCCGGCGGCTGTTGAAGTGGCGCTGTTATGGTGGGGGATGTTCGGTGTTGCCACGCTGATATTGCTGCTGGTGGCGGCACTGTGGTTTTACGCGATAAAGCGCCGCAGCGATGATAGCCAGACCATTCGGCCAAATGCCTGGTTGTGCTGGGGCGGGCTGGCCTTGCCGCTGCTCAGCATTACGGTACTGCTGCTTATCGGTATTCCGGTTGGCCAGCGTATGTTACCGCTGGCCGACGACAACGCACTAAAAATCGAAGTAACCGGCCATCAGTGGTATTGGCAGGTGCATTATCCCGGCCATGCTATTGAATTAACCGACGAGTTACACATTCCGGTTAATACGCCGGTGTACCTGCAGCTGACCAGCGCCGATGTGATCCACTCTTTTTGGGTGCCCAGGCTGGGGGTAAAGCTGGATATGCTGCCGGGGCGCACAAACGTACTGCGGCTGCAAGCCTCTGAGGCCGGCATTTACCGCGGCCAGTGCGCTGAATACTGTGGTTTGGGCCATGCGCATATGCAGTTTAGCGTTATTGCGCACGAGCAAGCGACATTTGCCGGCTGGTTAAAGGAGCATAGCGCTGATGACTGATATGAAAAAAGCGACAGCGTCAGCGGCCGATATTAATAAGCTGGCGCAGATCTGGGCTAACTTACCTGGTTGGGGCAGCCTGGCGGCGGTAAACCACAGCACGATTGGCTTGCGCTTTATGGTTACCGGCATGGTGTTTTTTCTGATTGGCGGTGTGCTGGCGATGTTGATCCGCACGCAGTTAGCGTTACCGGAACAAAGTATCATTAGTGCTGATGTTTACGGCCAGCTGTTTAGCATGCATGGCAGTGTAATGATGTTTTTGTTTGCTATACCGGTACTGGAAGGGTTAGCCATATATCTGATCCCGAAGATGACCGGCAGCCGGGATTTATTGTTCCCGCGTATCAGCGCGCTGGGGTACTACTGCTACCTGTTTGGCGGCATCATTATTATGTTTAGCCTGGTGCTGGGCATTGCGCCGGCATCCGGCTGGTTTATGTATACGCCCCTTAGCAGTAGCGAGTTTTCGCCGGGGCCGGGCTCAGATTTCTGGTTGCTGGGTATTACTTTTGTCGAAATTTCTGCCATGGCAGCTGGTATTGAACTGACAGTGTCTATTTTATGCAGCCGGGCCAAAGGTATGACACTAAACCGGATGCCGTTGTTTTGCTGGTATATTCTGGTGATGGCGCTGATGATCGTATTTGGTTTTCCGCCGCTTATTCTTGCCAGTATTCTGCTTGAGCTGGAGCGTGCTGCCGGTATGCCATTCTTTACTGTGGCGGCAGGTGGCGATCCGCTGTTGTGGCAGCACTTGTTCTGGTTGTTTGGCCACCCTGAGGTGTACATCATTTTTCTGCCGGCGGCCGGTATTGTCTCAACCCTGATCCCGGTATTCAGCGGCCGGCCGATAGTGGGTTATCGCTGGGTGGTAATCGGCATTATTTTAACCGGCTTTATCAGTTTCGGACTGTGGGTGCACCATATGTTCACGGTGGGCATTCCGCAGCTGGCACAGGCATTTTTTTCTGTTGCCAGTATGCTGGTGGCGGTGCCTACTGCTATTCAGGTATTTGCCTGGCTGGCAACGCTGTGGTACGGCAAGGTGGTGTTTCGTTTGCCGATGCTGTGGATCTGTGGTTTTCTGCTGATTTTTGTTTGTGGCGGCCTGACCGGCGTTATGCTGGCACTGGTACCATTTAACTGGCAGGTACATGACACGCACTTTGTGGTGGCGCATATGCACTATGTGCTGGTGGGCGGTATGTTTTTCCCGTTGATTGCCGGCTTGTATTACTGGCTGCCATTGGTGTCTGGCCGTATGCCGTCTGAGAAGATTGGCCGCTGCGGGTTCTGGCTGACCTTCACCGGTTTTAATCTGACATTTTTGCTGATGCATCTGACCGGCCTGCTGGGTATGCCGCGGCGGGTTTATACCTATGAAGCCGGCCTGGGCTGGGACTGGCTTAATCTGCTGTCGTCGGTCGGCAGCTTTATTATGGCAATTGGCGTGGCGATGGTGCTGCTGGATTTACTGCTGCATTTTTGGTTTGGCAAGCGCGCCAGTGCTAACCCCTGGCATGCCGACACGCTGGAGTGGGCACTGGATATGCCACCGGCACAGTATAATTTTGCCTCTTTGCCGGTAGTTACCAGCCGTCAGCCACTGTGGCATGACCCGACGTTACCACAACGTATTGCCGCCGGAGAAGGTGGTATGACCAACACCACCAGCGGCCGCCGGGAAAACTGGGGCACGTCGGCCGTTAGCGCCCGCGTACAGCAAAACCTGCACCTGCCCGGCAACTCGTGGTGGCCGCTGTGCAGTGCGCTGGCGCTGGCGGCTGTTTGTATCAGCTTGCTCTGCCGCTGGTATCCGCTGGCATTGCTTGCCGCCGCCGGCGCATTGGTATTACTGCTGTGCTGGAGCTGGCATAACGGTGCCAACCTGCAACCCGCAGCATCGCCAGCCGATGCTAAGCTGGCTTTGCCGTTAGAGAGCCAAAGTACAGACGGGCCTGGCCGCTGGGGCATGGTAGTAACCTTATTGGCAAATGGCGCACTGTTTATGGCATTGCTGTTTGGCTGGTTTTACCTGTGGACAGCGGCACCGCAATGGTCGGCGCCTGCGGATGGGCCGCTGCCGGTAACCCTGTTGCTGCTGTGTGGTGCGCTGGCAAGTGTTGCGGTATGGCAGTTTAACCGGTTGAGTGTGCAACTGGCTGATGGCCAGGACAGCCATTTACACAGGCAGTTATGGCTTTGTGTTTTAACCGGCAGCGCGCATTTTATACTATTACTGAGCTTATTTATGATGGCGCCGCTGGCCTATACCAGCAGCGCACATGATGCAGTGATTATGGTTATTTTACTGTATTTGCTCGGCCATGCCGGCCTGGCTGTAATATTAACAATGTTACAGGCGTTAAGGGTGGCACGGGGTTATGTTAGTAAGCAACGGCCTTACGAGCCTCAGGTGGTAAAACCCTTTTGGTTTTATTATCTGGCTGTTTACTGGCTTAGCATTGCGCTATTTTTTATTTTACCGCTTGGCTGGGGGCCGGTGTTATGAGCTGGCGGCGCTGGTGTAAACCGGGCCACCCGGCCCAGCTGGTGTTGGGGTTGAGTATCTGGGGGATCTGGTTTATTGCTATGTATGCCGGGTTATCTGTGGTGTGTCAGTTTGTAGCACCTGCGCCGCAAGATGGCGCTGCCAACTGGCTGAATTATGCACTTTTCGGCTTAACATTGATTGTTATAACACTGTTGTTGCTGCTGGCCTGGCGGGGTTGGCGCTATTGTCAAAGCGTGCAGCACGACAACCGCCCGCAACGTTTTGTTGGTTATGTTAGCACCGTTTTATATTTAATGGCTGCACTGGCGACACTGGCCGGTGCTTTACCGGTGCTGGTATTACCGCCATGTATCTAAACCTGCGCTTACATTGCTGGCGTTTAGTGTGGTTGTTGGCGCTTAGCAGCCTGAGCTTGCCGTTACAGGCACACAGTGTGCTGCAACATGACGGCGAATCATTCTGGGCTGCGCTGATTGCGATACTGTTATTAGCAGTATTCTGGCTGTTGTATCTGCTTGGCAGTGTAAAGCGCCGGCCAGCACTGTGGCAGGCATTGCTGTTTCATGTTGGCTGTATTTTGTGTGCTTTTGCCGTGACGGGCCCGCTGGACGACTGGGCAGAAATCAGCGCCAGCGCTCATATGGTGCAGCATATGCTGTTTATGGTGGTAATAGCACCGCTATGGGCGTTAAGCCAGCCGTTAGCGCAGTTTGCTGCTATTACCGGCAGTTGGGGCCGGCTAGCCTGGCAGCCTTTGCTAAAGCTGAGCCATTATCCACTTAGCCTGGCTTATTTGCATGCTGCAGTCGTTTGGTTTTGGCATACGCCGTATTTTTATGTGCTGGCGCTGGAGCATCCGTGGTGGCATCTGGTTGAGCATATTTGCTTTATGTTCACCGCGGCAATGTTGTGGTGGGCGGTGTTGCAGTGCAACGAGCGAAACCGCTCCTGGGCGTTGCTGGCGCTGTTGTTTACGCTGATGCATACCGGCTTTCTCGGTGCAATTCTGACCTTTGCCGACAGTTTATTGTATTACCCGACACATCAGCTCAGCGATCAGCAACTGGCCGGTTTGCTGATGTGGGTGCCCGGCGCACTGCCTTATATACTGGCTGCGGCCTGGCTGGGTTATCGCTGGCTGCGCAGTGTGGCAGCAAATAATGATGCGGGCTGATATTAGTCAGCCAGCGGTACCACATCTACCGCTACACTAAGCTGATGCTCACCGTTGCCGTGTAGTATGCCTTTTAGCGGCACTACATCGGCGTAATCTCGGCCCCAGGCCAGTGTCAGGTGCTGCTCGTCGGCCAGAATATTATTGGTCGGGTCAAAATCTATCCAGCCCAGCGTGGGCTCAAATACGGCGAACCAGGCATGCGAGGCATCGGCGCCAACCAGGCGCGGTTGCCCCTCTGGCGGCCGGGTTTCCAGATAACCACTAACATAGCGCGCCGGTATACCGACACAGCGCAGGCAGCTGATCGCAAGTTGGGCGAAATCCTGACATACGCCTCTTTTATGCGCTAACACTTCAGATAAAGGCGTGACTACGGTACTGAATTCAGGGTCGTACTGAAATTCGGTAAATATCAGCTGGTTTAATGCCTGTGCCAGCTGCAGTATATTCTGGCCGGGTTGCATTAAGGGCGTGATTAACGCTTTAGCGGCAGGCAGTAGCGGGATCATCCGGCTGGCATGCTGGCACAATAAGGCGTCTAAGGTTGTTGCATCGGTATGCTGGCGTAAATGGGCAAAGAGCCCGTTGCTGTCGGTGGCATCACGTATTTTTAAAATATTATGCCGCGGCATAACCTGCAGTGTGCTGCGTGAGGTGACACAGAGTTGTTTGTGTGGCGGCTGTACATGAATAAAGTGCTGGGTATTGCCAAAGCTGTCGCAGCGTTGTTGTATCAACGACGGGGCCGGGTTTACGCTTAAACTGCTGTGTTCTACCTGCTGATACGGCAACTGGCGTGGTGTGAGCCAGGCCAGGTTATAGCTGTTTGCCACGGTTTGGGCGTAACGATATTCGGTTTGGTGGATCAGCTGATATTTCATTAAAAACTCTGCCACTGGCTGCTTAAATCAGCATGATTAAAGTAAGACAAGGTTACGCTGTCGGATAGCTGGCGCAGCGTTTGTTGCAATTGGTGCAACAGCAAACTCAGGCCGGGCAGGGCGTGCTGCTGAGCGTCAAACAGCTGTTGCAGGTCAATTTGTTGCAGTATGGCGACCAGTTCCATGGCCAGGCGCTGCTCGCGGCTTAGTGTTATGCTGGCATCATTATGCAACGCTGGCAGTTTTTCGGTCTGACGTAGTAAGCGGGCACACTGATAACTGACAGAGCGTGGTGTGCTGTCGTCCAGCAACAACAAATCCATAATCGCTAACGGGTGCAATTCGGTGTGGTAACGCCGCCGGTAGGTCATTAATGTATCGGCCAGGCGCAGCAGGGCTTCCATCAGGGCGTCGGTTGGCGGGGTATTGGCAAACACCGCCTGCAGCAGGCTGCAGCTTTGCTGGGCCCGTTCTAAATGCTGGCCAAGATCCATAAAACGCAGCGTTTGGGTGCGGCTCATGGTTTCGTTGTTCAGGCCGTAAATGGCGGTTTGCAACAGTACTATTTCATCCAGCGTACGTAGCAGGGCTGCCGGTTGCTGCCACTGTGGCCGCGCAGGCCACTGGTAAATAGCGCTTTGCAGTTTATCCAGCACATACCAGGTATCTTCACCGAAATATTCGCGTACCGACTGGGCGTTATACAGCAGGTTTTTCAGTATCGCCACCACGCCGGTAGCATTATCGGCACTGAATAATTTGTCCAGTGCAGGTTGTAAGCCCGGTAACGATTGTTCTGTGCCGTCATCCATGCTGCTGTTGGCGCGTAAACAAAAACTCAGCAGATGTCGTGCATCCTGCTGTCCCGTGTCGCTATTGTCACTGTTATTGAGTAGTGTCAGCGCAGCCCTCAGTGCACGGCAAATCAGGTTAAGGCGTTCGTTATAACGGCCAAGCCAGAATAAATGGTCGGCCACCCGGCTGGGTAACAAACCGGATTGACGCGACAGCGTAACCTGATGTTTAGCGCTTTGCAGTAAGCTGACGGCCTGGGCTTTATTGGCCAGCACCCAAACGTCTTTGGCGGTAAAGCCGGCGCTAAAACCGGCCCGGTCAGAACGTTGCAGTGTGTTGCTATGTGTACTTACCCGGCCGAGCGCGCCAGGCATAACCGCGACGTCGGCCTGGCCGACGTCGCGATCAGTCAGTAAGCTGAAAATACGCAGCACACCGGCCTGGGGGTGTAATTCGCCTTTTTTATCGCAACAGGGCAATTGGCTTAGCGGCAGCAATTGGCGGGCAATATAGGCCGCGGGTTGTTGCTCTACCTGTTGCCACAGCGCTGTCAGTTCAGCCGGTGGCAGATCGGCCAGTTGCCATTGCTGGGCGCTTAACAGATGCTGCAGGCAATAATCGCTACTGTTGGTTTGGGCTTGTGCTAACTGACTGGCGTTACCGCACCACAGTGCCGGTACGGTGGGCAGTAGCAAGGGCTGTTGCAGCAAAAATTCGCAGCAGCGGGATAAAAAAGGCAATAGTGCACCTGAGTCGAGCAGGGCACTGCCGGGCGGGTTAACACATAACAACTGGTTTTGCCGGATGCTTTGTAATAAGCCGGCACTACCACTGCTACCGGGATCCAGCTCCAGCGGATCACAGCTGCTGTCTGGCAGATAGCGCAGCAGGCTTTGCAATGGCTGCAGGCCGCTGAGGGTTTTTAACCACAGCTTGCTGTCTTTAAACATCAGATCCGCACCGTGTACCAGCGCGATATCAAGGTAATTGGCTAAAAAGGCATGCTCAAAATAGGCTGCGTCACGCTTATGGTGGGTAAGTAAGCCGGCCAGTTTATGCTCGTTATCGCTTTGGCAGCCTTGTTGCAGCAACTGTTGCAGTTGGCGGAAAAACCCCGCCAGCTGGCTTTTTTTAACGCTGGAGTTCAGCTCGGTTGTGGTGTTGTTAAACGCCAGCCGGTGCTCCAGCACATAGCCTAAACCGGCAGGCAGCTGGGTGTTATCGCTATAGGCACAAAACTGGCCATCGCTGTTACGGCCAATGTCGGTGGCCAGCATAGGCAGCCAGGATGCGGTATCAATTAAGTTGGCGCAGGGCAGCAGGTAGTCTTTATTTAAAAAAATTACTTCTGGCGGAATAACCTGTTGCTGTAATAGCTGCTGCGGGCCGTATAAATCGTGCAGAATCGCATTTAACAGCTGATGGCGCTGGGCAATGCCGGCTTCAAGTTGCTGCCACTGGGTTTCACTAATCAGCCACGGCATTAAATCCAGCTGGCGTTGTTGCTGATGCCAGGGATCAAAGGTGGTGCCGTTTTCCCGCAACTGGTGCTGCAATTCGCTATACAGCTGTTGCAGGCGCTGTGCCGGTTGGCGCTGCCACCAATACAGTAACTGGCGCCATTGCGGCAAGTCCTGCCAGTGTTGCTGCTCGTGGATAGGCTGTGGCGTAACGCTCACTGACATACTGCTCCTGTGCGGGTTAATCAGGCAGAAAGCTGGGCTCTGCTAAGATTTTCTGCCGGTGTGGCAATCACTTTGTGCAGGTTAATAATACCGGCCTGAATATGATCAATCAGCTGGTGCAACTGCTCTGTCGACAACTCGGTCAGCGGCTCTGTTTTAAGCAGAGCCTGTAGCTGATGCACCTGTTGCAAGATGCTGATGCTGTGCGGCAAGCCTTTAGCCGACGCGGCAACACGGTTTAAACAATAGGCGATAGAGCGCGGAAAATCTGCATACGTCAGCAGGTAATCAATGGCATCGACATCACCGCTTTGGTGCGCCAGATAATAATGGTACGACTCTATACCGCCAAGGGCGTTAAGAATAGAGGTCCAGCGAAACTTGGGCCGTTTAATCTGCGTAGGTTGCAGCTGTTGTAGCACCATTACATCCATAATGCGGGTAGTCATATCGGCGCGCTCTAAATGGCGGCCAATATTAAATAAGTCAAAGGCATCGCTGCGCAGCATTACGCCGTCCAGCACGCCCACTACCATCTGGCAGCGGCGGCTGACTTCAGTCATCAGGTTATAGCGCTGTTGCCGGCCGCCCGGTTGCTGGCAGTGCTGTTGTAAAAATATGTCCAGTTTATTCAGCTCTTCCCACATATCACGCGGAATAAGCTGGCGGATAGAGCGGGCGTTGTATTTAAGCTGGCTGCAGGTATGCCGTATTGATACTGTGCTGGCACTGTTACTGATCAAATGTGCCATCACGGCATATTCTATACTGGCTTGCTCGGGCGTGGCATCTGGCGGTAACTGATAGTTTGCCAGTGCGGTTTTGCTGTCCAGCCCCATCACATCCAGCAATACCGGCCAGCTAAACTGGGTATCTTTGTGGCTGTCAATTAACAGATGGCTGGTGGCATTAACCAGCCGGGCGGTGTCATCCAGCCGTTCCAGATAGCGGCCAAGCCAGAAAATATTATCTACAGATTTCAGTAGCATAGTTTATACCTCATCGTTGATAATCCAGGTGTCTTTACTGCCGCCACCTTGTGACGAATTTACCACCAGTGAGCCGCGCTTCAGTGCCACCCGGCTTAAACCACCGGTTGTGCAGTACAGCTCTTTTCCCTGCAAAATAAACGGCCGTAAATCCAGATGGCGTGGCTCCAGTGCGCCGTCGCACAGCGTAGGTGCGGTAGACAGGTTAAGCGTAGGCTGGGCAATAAAATTACGCGGGTTGGCTTTAATAGCCTCGGCCATTTGTTGCTGCTCTGCCAGGGTTGAACGCGGGCCAATTAAAATGCCGTAACCGCCTGATTCATTAGCTGGTTTTACCACCAGTTTATCCAGGTTGGCCAGCACATAGTTTTTTTGCTTTGGGTCCAGACATAAAAAGGTTTCAACATTATCAATCAGCGGTTTTTCGCCCAGATAATACTGAATAATCTGCGGTACATAGGCGTAAATCACTTTGTCATCTGCCACACCGGAGCCCGGCGCATTGGCTATAGACACATTGCCTTTGGCCCAGGCTTTAATCAGGCCGGCTATGCCCAGCACCGAGTCGGGCCGAAATGCCAGTGGGTCGATAAAAACATCATCGACGCGGCGGTAAATCACATCAACCCGCTGTTTACCGTGTAGTTTTTTTAAGTAGACAATGTCATCTTCAACAAATAAATCGGTGTTTTCGGCCAGCTCTATACCGGTTTGCTGCGCCAGAAAGCTGTGTTCAAAATAAGCCGAATTATAAATGCCGGGGGTGAGCAGCACTATGCAGGGCACATCGCTGTGGCGGGGGGAGAGTGATGCCAGCATACGCCACAACTGATGTGGGTAATCGTCTACCGGGTAAATGGTTGATTCAGCAAACAGCTCCGGAAAGACGCGTTTCATTACGGTACGGTTTTCCAGCATGTAAGAGACACCAGATGGCACCCGCAGGTTATCTTCCAGTACCAGAAAGCGGCCGTCTTCATCACGAACCAAATCAGTGCCGCAAATATTAGCCCACACGCCAAAACGGGGCGAAATGCCCTGACATGGTGCAAGGTAGTTGCGTGACTGCAACACTAAATCTGCCGGTACCACGCCGTCTTTAAGAATACTTTGCTTGTTGTACAAGTCATCAATAAACAGGTTCAGCGCGGTTAAACGCTGCTTTAAGCCGGCGCTGGTACTTTGCCATTCAGTGCTGGGGATAGTGCGCGGCATGACATCCAGCGGCCAGGCCCGGTCGATATTATTGCCGTCGCTGTATAGTGTAAAGCACACGCCCATATCGCTAATGGTTTGATTTAACTGCTCTTGTCGCTGGCATAGTTCAGTGGCGCCATGTTTATCAATAAAGCGGGCAATCGCCGCTGCTACTGGTCTTACACTGCCGTCACTGCTAACCAGTTCATCAAAACAGTTTTCGGTTAACGGATAACCACCGCGGGTAAAGCTTTTTACACTCATCAGCAACTCCTTGCACCGCACAGCAGACAGAATGCTGTTCATAACGGATACAGAGCAAAGGTTGTGCCACTGCATGATCTAGATAAAAAGTGCAGGTAAAAAACGCAGATAAAAAAGCCCCGCAGGTTTGCACGGGCGGGGCTGATGGTATGTTAAGTTGCAGTACTCTGGGGAGCGGATTACGCTCTGTAAAGTAAAGGTTTAGGCCAATAACGAACTTAAACTGCTAAAACCCTGGCGTATGGTTTCAATTTTGTTGTCTGTGTGATCGCGCTCAACATAGGCATGCTTTAAACCCGCCTGGCTGGCTTTAGCGAAAATAGATTTAAAATCAATAACGCCTTTGCCTACATCAGCAAAATCACCGTTGCTATCCATATCTTTGACATGCCACAGCGGGAAGCGGCCTGGGTGTTTGGCGATATAATCCAGCGGATTCAGGCCGGCTTTGATCACCCAGTATAAATCCAGCTCCATTTGTACCAGATTGCTGTCGGTTTCATTAAGCAGCACATCGTAAGGCATGGCGCCGGACAACTGAATAAATTCAAACTCATGATTGTGATAAGTCAGCTGCAGGCCCGCCGCTTTGATGCGTTCGCCCGCCTGATTCATAAACCCTGCCAGGGCTTTGTATTGATCCAACGTCTGACGTTGGGCTTCATACAGGTAAGGTAAAACCAGGTACTGGTGGCCCATCATCAGAGCTTGTTCAATCACGCCATCCAGATTTTGTTGCAGCGCTTCTAACGGCTGATGGCATGACGGTGCGCTCAGGCCTTCACTGTCGATAATGCTTTTTAACTGCCTGGCAGTCTGGTCAAAATAACCGGCAAATTCTACCTGGGTGTAACCCACGCCAGCCACCAGTTTTAGTGTATCGGCGACACTTTGTGCCATCAGATCGCGCAGTGTATACAGCTGCAAACCCGGTACAACTTTAGCGGTTGTGGTGGTTGCGGCTAACGGCAACGACGTTAAACCTAAACCTGCCATACCTAAACCCAGGGCGCCGAGTTGCAAAAATTGTCGCTTTTGCTTATCCGGCAGTTGCGGCTGTTGCCTAAAGGTTGAATTGTCGTATGCCATCAGATACTCCTGCTCTGGTTTACGTCAGCCTGATACTGCCGGAGCAGGGCCTGTACTGGCGCGTTGAATAAGATCAAAAGGTAAAATAACTTTAGGTGCTTTACCTAAACGACCGTCAAGTAAATCTATTAATAAGCTTACCGCTGTACTGCCAAACTCCTCAGCCGGCTGGGCTATGGTTGTCAGAGGGGGATCGCTAAAGGCAGCAAAAGAAATATCATCAAAACCTGCCACCGAAACATCGCCGGGCACGCTTAAACCTGCTTGTTTGATGCCCTGTATCGCGCCTATCGCCATTTCATCGTTTTCACAAAATAACGCGGTAGGAGGCGTAGCTAACGCCAATAACTCGGTAGCGGCTTTATGGCCGGATTGCAAAGTAAAATCGCCCGGATACAACAAGCTTTCATCAAAAGCGACGCCGGCGGCGTCTAATGCATCACGATATCCTGCTACCCGGTCACGGGTAAGCGGGCTGCGCGCCGGGCCTTTAATCATCGCAATACGTTTGTGGCCAAGTTGCAGCAAATGTTCAGTCATTGCACAGGCTGCAGCCCGGTTATCTAACAGCACTGTAGGGCAGGCAATACGGTCGAGTACTTCACAGGCGTTTACCATAGGCAATACGCTGCCGGTTTTCATTTCCAACTGAGCAAAAGGGTTATGCGCCCGCAACTGAATTAAACCGTCGGCCTGTGAGGTATGTACCATACGGGCGTAACTTTGCTCCATGGCTTCGTCCGCCAGCGTGTTGCATAACAGCAATGAATAGCCTTTGTCATGTGCGGCTTGTTGCATGCCACTGATCACCCTGGCAAAAAACACGTTGGCAACAGTAGGCACCAGTACCACCAGGTTACGGGTTTTACCGGAGCGAAATCGTACCGCCATCAGGTTAGGTCTGTAACCAAGCTGCTTTACGGCAGACAGTACTTTAGTGCGGGTTTTTAATGACACTAAATCAGGTTGCTGCAAAGCACGGGACACAGTGGCCACCGATACTCCAGCCAATTGTGCTACATCACGAATATTGGACATGGATAATTTTCATCTTATTAATGTATCCCGGATTTTATCTGGATATTCAACTATGTGCACCTATGCCTTTGAAAACGCCTGCCAGATGACATTGATGTAACCGATAACATTTATAAGGCAATTTGTTATAAAAGTGAAGGCAATAGCGGCAAAAATATAGCAAACTCTTTTAGTGCTTTTGCTCTTTTTTGGTGGGTGTTTTGCGATGTTGCGCAAATAAAGTGCAATATTTGCGGCAAATAGCGGATTTTGTGTTGACGAAACAAAATGTAATCCGTTACATTTTGCTTGTGCTTTAATTTTGCACCAGGGGCTGATTCTGATCACCGCCTGCAAAAAAGTCATCCAAGCCGCGTTAAGCAGAGGATAAGTGGCATGAAGCAGCAATTACCCCGCCGTGAACTGTTAAAACAACTGGCTACCGGCGCACTCGGCGCTTCGGTGTTGGGGCCAGGTTTGTTGTTAAGTAGTGCAGTGCAGGCTGTGCCGGTTAACAGCGCGCTCAAAGGTAATATCCGCCATTCTGTCAGCCGCTGGACGTACGGTGATTTAGCCATCGAAGAGCTGTGTCTGCTGGTTAAATCTTTAGGCTTTACTGCGATAGATTTGGTTGGGCCACAAGATTGGCCGGTATTAAAACAGCATGGTGTTGATAGCTCGATGTGTAACGGCGCTGAGCTTAATCTGGAAGATGGCTGGTCGGATCCGAAGTTTCATCCGCAGCTGATACAACGCTACTTAACGCATATAGATTTGGTGGCAGAGGCCGGCTATAAAAACCTGATCTGTTTTAGTGGCAATGCCCGTGGCATGGATAGAGAAACCGCGCTGCAAAACGCCGTACAGGGGCTAAAACAAATACTGCCACAGGCGGAAAAACGCGGGGTAGTGCTGCAAATGGAGCTATTTAACAGCAAAGTTGATCACCCTGATTATCTGGCAGATAGTTCAGCCTGGGCTATTGAACTGTGTAAACGGCTGAACTCAGACAATTTTAAGCTGTTGTACGACATCTACCATATGCAGATTATGGAAGGTGACATTATCCGCACTATTAAAAATAACCATCAGTATTTCGGCCACTATCACACCGCCGGCGTGCCGGGCCGCCATGAAATTGATGATACGCAGGAGCTGAACTATGGCGCCATAGCCAAAGCCATTCGTGACACCGGCTTTACCGGCTATCTGGCGCAGGAATTTATACCCACTGCCAAAACCAAAGCCGGCAGAGTGCAGTCGCTGGCGCAGGCCATTAGTATTTGTGACGTTTAAACCGGGACAAAGCGGCCAGACCGTTTTGCTAATTATAATGAAAATAGAACCTTACAGCTGAAGTTTAGCAAGGCATAAGGTTTCAACGGGGAGCAACAGCATGACAGTTGCGCAAAATCATTACGACGCCATAGTGGTCGGTTCCGGCATCAGCGGCGGCTGGGCTGCCAAAGAGCTGACTGAAAAAGGCCTGAAAGTATTATTGTTAGAACGTGGCCGCGATATTGAACATATCAAAGGTTACACCAATGCGCATAAAGAAGCGTGGGACTTTCCGCACCGCGACAGACCAACCGAAAAAATGAAAGCACTGCATCCGGTGCTGCAGCGGGATTACCCGCTAAATGAAAGCACCTATGGCATGTGGGCCAGCGATCAGGATTCGCCCTATGTGGAGAAAAAACGTTTTGACTGGTTCCGTGGTTACCAGATGGGCGGCCGTTCATTGTTGTGGGGGCGCCAGAGTTACCGTTTAAATGAAGTTGATTTTGAGGCCAACTTACGCGAAGGTATAGCGGTAGACTGGCCAATTCGCTACGCCGATATAGCGCCCTGGTACGACTACGTTGAACGTTTCGCCGGTATTTCCGGCAACCGCGACGGCCTGGATGTATTACCGGACGGCCAGTACCTGCCAGCCTTTGAATTAAACGTGGTAGAGCAGGCAGTAGCCGCACGCCTGAAAAAAGCCTTTGGTGGCAGCCGGCATTTGATCTGTGGCCGCACCGCTAATATTTCGCAGCCCAAACCCGAACAAAACCGGGTTAACTGCCAGTACCGCAATAAATGCTGGTTGGGTTGTCCTTTTGGCGCTTATTTCAGTACTCAGTCAGCTACGTTGCCTGTGGCGCTGAAAACCGGCAATTTAACTGTACGGCCGTTTTCTATTGTTACCCAGGTGCTGTACGACAAAGATAAAAAACGCGCCCGTGGCGTTGAAGTGCTGGACAGTGAAACCAACCAGACTTATGAATTTACCAGCAAAATTGTGTTTTTGAACGCTTCTGCCTTTAACTCCACCTGGGTGCTGATGAATTCCGCCACCGATATCTGGCAGGATGGTTTGGGCAGCAGCAGCGGTGAGCTGGGTCACAATGTGATGGACCACCATTTAAACGCCGGTGCCTTTGGTGAAGTTGAAGGCTTTGACGACAAATACTATTTTGGCCGTCGCCCTACCGGTTTTTATATTCCGCGTTTTCGTAACTGGGGCGGCGATAAACGTGATTATTTACGTGGTTTTGGTTATCAGGGCGCGGCAAGCCGTCAGGGCTGGCAACGCAACGTGGCTGAGGTAGGCATTGGTGCCGATTTAAAAAATGCGCTGGCAGAGCCGGGCCCCTGGACTATTGGTATGAGTGGCTTCGGTGAAATTTTACCGGACCACAGCAATAAAATTTCGTTAGACCGCACAGTTAAAGATAAATGGGGCTTACCCGTTTTAGCGATGGACGCCGAGCTTAAAGCCAACGAAATTAAAATGCGTAAAGATATGATGCAGGATGGTATCGATATTCTTGAAGCGGGCGGGGCTAAAAACGTCCGCGGCTTTAACGGCGAATGCCATCCGGGTAAAGGGATCCATGAAATGGGCACCGCCCGTATGGGGCGGGACCCCAAAACCTCGGTATTAAATGGTTTTAACCAGGTATGGGATGCGCCTAACGTGTTTATCACTGATGGCGCCTGTATGACGTCAGCTTCCTGTGTCAATCCGTCGTTAACCTATATGGCGCTAACGGCCCGTGCTGCGGCCTATGCGGTAGACGCGCTGAAAAAAGGAGAGCTGTAATATGGACAGACGTGATCTGTTAAAAATGATTGCAGCAGCTACCGGTATGGCGCTGGTAGGCGGCGATTTATGGGCTGCGGGGCTCAAATCAGCCGATGCCGGTACAACGCTGTTTACACCCTCTGATACTGCTTTTATGGACGAAATTGCCGAAACCATTTTGCCAAAAACCACTACGCCAGGAGCGAAAGATGCCGCCTGTGGCGCTATGATGGCAGTAATGGTAGCCGACTGTTATGAGCTGAAATACCAGACGGTATTTTTTGACGGCTTAAAAACAATAAAAGCCTTAGCAAAACAACAGTTTGGCAAAGACTTTATGCAACTGAGCGCCGCGCAAAAACACCAGTTGCTGAATACGCTGGATCAGCAGGCAAAACAGAGTATAAACAACCCGTTACCGCATTACTTTACCCTGATTAAACAGCTTACGCTGATGGTGTTTTTCACCTCCAAAGTGGGTGCGACTGAAGTGCTGCGTTATGTTGCTATTCCGGGCCGCTATGATGGCAATCTGCCGTATAAAAAAGGCGATCGTGCCTGGGCAACCTGAGCCGGGGTTGGTGTGTTTACAGGCGGCTGCGGCCGCCTTTTTTAAGGTGTTAATGATGAATTATTTACTGATTGGCGCAGCGTTGTCTTTTACCACAGCTGCTATTGCAGATACGGATATCAGCAAACTGACTGATGCACAGCGCCATGCCTTGGCGGCTAAAACGGAAGTCTGGGCGCCGGTGCCGCCGGTGGTTACCGCAGCCGAAGGCCAGGCGCCGTCAGATGCAATCCAACTATTGGACAACACTTTATCGCAGTGGCAATCGGTTAATACCGGCGCTAAAGCGCAGTGGACTATGGCCGATGGCGTATTAACGGTAAAGCCGGGTACAGGCGATATCCGCAGTAAAGCATCGTTCTGTGATATTCAGTTGCATCTGGAATGGCGGGCTGGCAACGACAGGATGGATAAAGAAGGCCAGTTGCGCAATAACAGCGGCATTTTTTTGCAGGAAATGTATGAAATTCAGATTTTAGATTCATACCAGAATAAAACCTACCCGAATGGTCAGGCCGCTGCCGTATATAAACAAAGCATACCGCTGGTTAATGCCACCCGCCCGACAGGCGAATGGCAACATTACGATATTATTTACACCGCGCCACGGTTTGATGGTGAAAAACGTGTATCGCCGGGCTATGTTACCGTGCTGCACAATGGTGTGTTAGTGCAAAACCATACTGAAATTAGCGGTACCACTGAATGGATAGGCCAGCCGCAGGTAAAAGCCCACGGTTGCCTGCCGCTGAAATTACAAGACCATGGTGATAACGTAAGTTTTCGTAATATCTGGCTGAGAAAGCTCTGAGCGAAGCTTTGAAAACCAAGCTGAAGCTCTGAGCCCGGCGCGATAGCGCCAATAAAAAAGCCCCGCTGGTTTACACCGCGGGGCTTTTTCCAACCAGCTTACTGCTTAGTTTTTAGCAGCGGCAGCTTTCTTTTCTTTTTCTTTGGCGATAACAGCGTCAGCTACGTTAGTCGGGCACGGTGAATAGTGCGAGAACTCCATAGAGAACTGGCCACGGCCAGAAGTCATAGTACGCAGAGTACTGATATAACCGAACATTTCTGACAGTGGTACGTCAGCTTTAATACGTACGCCAGTTACACCAGCTTCCTGACCAGAGATCATGCCGCGACGACGGTTTAAGTCACCGATAACATCACCTACGTGATCTTCTGGTGTAAACACGTCAACTTTCATGATTGGCTCAAGCAGTTGCGCGCCAGCTTTCGGCATAGTTTGACGGAAAGCGCCTTTAGCAGCGATTTCGAACGCGATAGCTGATGAGTCAACTGCGTGGAAACCACCGTCGAATACTTCAACTTCAACGTCTAATACCGGGAATCCAGCCAGAGTACCGGTTGACATCATAGACTCGAAACCTTTCTCGATAGCAGGCATAAACTCTTTTGGTACGCTACCACCAACTACCGTTGATTTGAATGTGAAGCCAGAGTTTTGCTCGCCCGGACGAATGCGGTAGTCGATTTTACCGTACTGACCAGAACCACCAGATTGCTTCTTGTGCGTGTAGCTGTCTTCAACTTCACGGGTGATAGTTTCGCGGTAAGCAACCTGCGGCTGGCCTACAACTAATTCAACACCGTAAGTACGCTTTAAGATGTCTACTTTGATATCTAAGTGCAGTTCACCCATACCTTTAAGGATGGTTTCACCTGAGTCGATATCAGTTTCAACACGGAAAGTTGGATCTTCAGCAACCATCTTACCGATAGCGATACCCATTTTTTCCACTGAACCTTTGTCTTTTGGCGTAACAGAGATAGAGATTACCGGCTCTGGGAATACCATTGGCTCAAGTGTACAAGGGTGCTTAGGATCACACAGAGTGTGGCCAGTCTGGGTGTTATTTTTCATACCTACTAAAGCAATGATGTCACCGGCCTGAGCAGTAGTCAGATCGGTACGGTCATTAGCCTGCATTTCAACCATACGGCCGATACGCTCAGTTTTACCGGTGAAAGAGTTCAGGATGGTGTCACCCTTGTTCAGTACACCAGAGTAAATACGCACGAAAGTCAGGGCGCCGAAACGGTCATCCATGATTTTGAACGCTAAAGCGCGGAATGGCTCGTCAGCAGAAACAATAGCGCTCTGGCCGGTTTCGTTACCTTCTTCGTCAGTCAGCGGCTGTGGTACAACTTCAGTCGGGCTTGGCAGATAATCAACAACGGCGTCCAGAACTAACTGCATACCTTTGTTTTTAAAGGCAGAACCACAGTAAGTGGGGAAGAATGCCAGGTCACGTGTACCTTTACGGATACAACGCTTGATATCTTCGATTGAAGGCTCTTCACCTTCCATGTAAGCCATCAGCAGGTCGTCGTCTTGCTCTAATGCTGTTTCGATCAGCTGTTGACGGTACATTTCCACGTCATCGGCCATATCGGCTGGTACGTCAGTGATCGAGTAGTTTTCTGGTAAGCCAGTTTCGTCCCAGATGTACGCTTTTTGCGTTAACAGGTCAACCACACCTTTGAAAGTGTCTTCACGGCCGATTGGTAACACCATGATCAGTGGGTTTGCGCCCAGAACTTTCTTCACCTGCTCAGTAACGCGGATAAAGTCAGCACCGATACGGTCCAGTTTGTTAACGAAGATCAGACGTGATACTTCAGCGTCGTTAGCATAGCGCCAGTTGGTTTCTGATTGCGGCTCAACACCACCTGAACCACAGAATACACCGATACCGCCGTCTAATACTTTCAGAGAACGGTAAACTTCAACGGTGAAGTCAACGTGGCCTGGTGTATCGATAACGTTGAAACGGTAGCCTTTCCAGAAACAGCTTACTGCTGCTGACTGGATAGTAATACCGCGCTCGGCTTCCTGTTCCATAAAGTCGGTAGTAGATTCACCTTCGTGAACTTCACCTAACTTATGGATTTTACCGGTCAGTTTCAGGATACGCTCGGTAGTAGTGGTTTTGCCGGCATCAACGTGGGCGAAGATACCAATGTTTCTATATAAGGATAAATCTGCTGACATAGTAATCTCAATAAGCTAGGGTTTGAAAATAGTGCGGTAATATACAGGATTTCAAAACGTTTTGCAGGAAAAAAAATGTGCCCGGCGGCTAATTTTTTCTCCATGCTGTCAAAGCAGGCTGACAGCATAAACTTAGGTGCGGTAAAGCGTTGGGTTATCCGGTTATGGCATTGCTGCGCCGCTACAGTGTATTGTTTATTTACAGGAGTAATGAATGCCCCCTTCAACTCAGCCGTTGTTCTGGCGTAATGTGGCTATGCCGTATGTTGAGCTGCGCCAGGTACTGGACGGCCGCCTGGTTAGCTATGCGCCTCACACACATCAACAATGGTCTGTTGGCGCTATTCTGGCTGGACAGAGTGAGTTTGTCTGCGGCGACCGCTTGTATTATGTGCAAAGCGGGGCACTGGTTATAATGAACCCTGATGAGGTGCATGCGTGTAACCCGCAGCAAAACTCGCCGTGGGCGTATTATATGATGCATTTGGATAAAAGCTGGTTGGCCGCTTTTTTGTATGCAGAAGGTATAACAGCGCAACATAGTTGGTGCGATACGCGGGCAGATATGTTGAGTTGCCCGGCGTTATTTACCGGTTTTGTTACTATGGCACAGGCTCTTCTGTCGCCGCATTGTGTTGTCGCAGAGAAAGACACCGCTTTGCGGGCTTACCTGAAAGTATTATTTTTACGCCTGGGCAATCACGACGGTATCGTCGATACCCCGGTGGTGCCGCATAAGCTGCACCAGGTTGCGCATTATCTGGCACAGCACTGTGCAGAAGACACCGCTATTAATGTTATTAGCGCCACTTTCGGTTTCAGCACCGGTTATCTGGTACGTGCCTTTAAACGCCATTTTAATATGACACCGCATGCTTACCGGTTAAACCGGCGGGTGCAAATTGCTCAGCGGGCATTGAAGCAGGGCGAGACAATTGCGACTGTGGCACATGATACAGGCTTTAGCGATCAGGCTCATTTTCAGCGGGCATTTAAGCAACGCGTGGCGGCAACGCCTGCTCAGTATAGAAGCGCGCTATTGCAGCAAGAGTTACAGCACGATCTACAGCAAGAGTAAGGTACAACTAAGTGCCAGCAATACCGCCAGAGTTTTATTTAACCAACGCATGCGGGCGGGGTTTTGCACGTAATGCCCAAGTATAATGCCAGCCCACAGCCAAGCGGCTAACGACAGCCAGCAAACCGGCAAATACAGCGCGGCAAATACTAAAACCAGCTCGGCATTAGCATCAGGAATATAAGCGACAATACCGGCGACAGACGCAAGCCAGGCTTTGGGATTTAACCATTGCATCAGGGCACCGGTAATAAAATTTGGTGCTTTGGCTGCAGATTGGTTGTTTGGCTCGCCATTATCAATAAATAAACGGTAACTCAGATACAATAAAAAGCTAACGCCCAGCCACTGTATTGTCACCGTGATCCAGGGCAATGCGACGATAATTTGCTGCAAGCCTAAGCCAATAAGCAGAAATAACCCGACAAAACCCAGTGTGGCTCCGCTGATAAAGCCCAGCCCGGCAGCTACTCCATATCGGGCACCATGGCTAACAGAAACCAGATTAACCGGCCCCGGAGAAAGTGAAGCAGCTAAAGCAAACAGCGCCATCGACGTGATCAGTGAAAAAGTCATGTAGGGTATTCCGCATTAAGGCAACAGGGCCGCTACTATCGCTGGCAACAGCAGCGCTGTATTGCACAAAATTGACCTTTGCTAACCGCCGTGCAGAATTATTTATCAGCAGCGGCTAACTTAGCGTTGTCAGCAAAATGAAAACAGATTAAGTTGATACGCAATACAGTTGTGCTGCGTTATCAATGGCATAGCAGATGATAATTAGTGGCGGTGGAATTGACGATGACAATGGCAATAAATGCAACGATGAAAATTATTCCCGGCAGGCTGGATTCGCCAGCGGTTATACAGTTATTACAAGGCCATTTAGACGATATGTATGCCACCTCGCCGCCAGAGAGTGTGCATGCGCTGGATATCAGTAAATTACAAGCACCCGGCATCCGCTTTTGGGGCGCCTGGCGAGGCGATGTGTTACTGGGTTGCGTAGCACTTAAGCAGCACAGCAGCGATATGGCTGAGATAAAATCTATGCGCACGGCACCCGAAGCACGGGGGCAGGGCATAGGCCGCGCTTTACTGCAGTTTTTGCTAACAGAGGCCAGCCAAAGCGGTATTAAGCAGCTTTACCTGGAAACCGGCTCGATGGACTTTTTCCTGCCAGCCCGCACCTTGTATCAAAGCGCCGGTTTTAACTACTGCGGCCGCTTCGCCGATTACCCGGACGACCCGAATAGTATGTTTATGACCAAAACGCTGGAATAAGGCAGCCACTCTATGAATAACGAACAAACGGCACTGCCGATACAACGCCAGTTGGATGCCTACAACGCTAAAGATCTCGCTGCTTTTATCGCTTGTTACCACCAGGACATTGCCATTTACCGCATGCCGGCAGCAGCACCTTCCTTAAAAGGCCGAGCTGCACTGGAAGCGTTTTATAAAACCGAGCGCTTTAGCATAGCCGCACTGCGAGCAGAAGTGCTGCAACGCATGGTAGTGGGTAATAAGGTTATCGACCATGAAAGAGTATACGGCATGGCTGAACAGCCGTATGAAGTAGTAGTGGTGTATGAAATGCAAAATGGCTTAATAATAAATGCTTGGTTTTATCCTGCAGGGTGAGTCGCTTTGAGCGGTAGCTATGTGCCATAAGCAGAAATACCATCTGGTATACCTCCTTGCACTCACATCGCTGTATTTATATCCAATTCGGTGCTAAGGCCACACGGACTTTGTTAGGCGGGGCAACCCGTATTTGTCGCCAGCACAAATATAAGCTGTACCGATAAGTTATTGTAAGTTTTAAAGAAGCGGTGTAGTTTTCTGTATATTAAATTTACAAATCTAGGTTAACCTGTGTTTAAGTGCGGGTCAACCCGCCGAATAAGCGTTAGCCAAATATGGAGACATCATGCCTAGAAAGAAAAAGCTTAAAGTCAATGGATGCTCAATAATTAGCCATGCCGTTGTCATTAAAAAAGTAACAAGTGAGCACACTGGCGATCTAATTGAAATCGTTCATCTTGATGTTACGACCAATGACGGAATTTTTAGCTATGAAATATATAAAGATGAGCGGTTCCCAGATTTAAACTGGGTTCGGGATTACATTGACACCACATTGATTAGGGCAAGAAAGGACTGCCTGAATGTGGAAATGTCGGAGTATGTGGAACGGATTTACTTGTTCTTTGATATTCAGAAAGTTGGTCAACATCAATACTCTGGCCGCAGAGTTTGAGTGGCTAACAAAGCCAGGCACGGCGACGTCTTTTCCGTTGCGGCTTCGCCTTCACTACAAAGCCGCGCGTGCTGGCGGCGTTAGCAATACGGGGCAAGTTTGGATCAGGACTACATGTTGCAGGTTGGAAAAGAAATCGGAATAGTAAAAGATAATCTGCGCCTGCTCGTGATCGTAATACAAAGTATTTTTCAGCAACATAGATATTCTGGAAATGATGACCGGCCGCAACGTTACCTTTGTAAAATTTAAAGAACACGCCAAAGGGCAACCTGGTTACATGGATAAACCTATTGAGTATACTGCCATTAATATCATGTCTTTAGAGTTCAACGACATGGGCAAAATAAAATATATAAGACGCCACCATGGGTTGTAATTAGTCGTCTAACCAGCCGTTTAAAGCATGTACCCGCAAACCGTACTGGCACGGACTTGCAAACTACGTCTGCCCGTTAACGGGGAGTTAAGCCTTTGAGTATTTTTTCACAGAAAAGGAGTTCTCGATTTTGAAAATTGTTATTTTGGTAATTATTGCTTTTATTTCAACTGGCGTTAACGCGTCGAATTTCGTAAGCCTTAAAATACCGCAGTCAAAAATTATCGCGGAAACACCGAATATAACCGTTGCACTACCGTCATCTTACAAATCAGATATAGCAAAAGCCTACCCAGTTTTATTTGTTCTGGATGGCGAACTTAATGGTGAGCTGGTAAACGGTATGCTCCACAGGTTGCATCTATCTAATGGCTCAAACGAGCATATTATTGTCGGTCTCACCAGCAGTAATCGCCTGAGAGATTTTGCTCCTACTGTGAACAAAGATCCCAGAGGTCCCGTTGGTGAAGGCGGTGGAGGAGATAAGTTTTTGGACTTTCTGGAGTCAGAGCTTATTCCTCACATCAATAAACAATATCGAACGACAAAATTTAATGTTATTGCAGGTCACTCCATCGCAGGTTTATTTGTTATCCATACTTTTCATTCTCGGCCCAAACTCTTCCAGGCCTATTTGGCGTTTAGCCCAGCTGTATGGTGGGGGGCGAGAGAAACCGTAACATCGGCTCAAAACTACATTGTCTCAAACGAAAGCGTAGGGAGCTATTTGTACATGAATATTGGAAGCGAAAATGGTGAGCTGCGAAATGTGTATGACTCATTTGCAAAAATGATTATGAGAAACCGCTCAACTGAGTTGGACTTAAGGTTAAATCAATTCGATGCTGTTGGCCATGATTTTACGATGGCCGCAGGACTCTACAATGCGCTCTCGGGGTTGTACACATATCAACGGCGCAAGGGCATATAACAAGGCGCCAGGCATGCTCAATTCGCGCGCGTGGAAACTGGAACTGCGCTAATAAAAGTAAAGTGAGGCAGGCCAAATAGCCAACTGCATAGTTGGTTGGGGCGTGCTAAAATTGCCCATAAATACAGCCTGATAGGCACCCAATGTTTAGAATTAGCTCGGCATTAAAACAAGCTTTTGCTTCGCACACTGCGACTGCTGGGCGTCCAGCCAAAAAAACCAGTAAACGGCGCCGGGTGTTTTTTCTGCTGTTAGCATTATTTCATACGCTGGGTGCTTTATCCTCGCTTGATGCGTTAATGTCATCGCGCACGTCACAGGGCAGTATTGCCTGGATAGTGTCTTTAAATACCTTCCCCTATGCCGCAGTGCCTGCCTATTGGGTATTTGGCCGCAGCCGGTTTCAGGGATATGTGATCTCGCGTAAAGAAACCGACCATGAGTTGTTTGCTAAGCATCAGTTAAAAACCGCCGGTGTTGAGCCTTATGTTATGGCGTCTAACCGGATCCGTGGCAGCATTGAAGCGGTTGAAACACTGGCGAAAATGCCATTTTTAACCGGTAATAACGCCCAACTGCTGATAGATGGCCAACAAACCTTTGACAGCATTTTTGCCGGCATTCGCCAGGCAGAGCAGTATGTGCTGGTGCAGTTTTATATAGTGCGCGACGACCAGATAGGCCGCCAGTTACAGCAATTGCTGATTGAAAAAGCCCGCAGCGGTGTGGCAGTTTATTTTTTGTTTGATGAAATAGGCAGTTACCGTTTACCTAAACGTTATACCCAGGAATTAGCCGATGCCGGTGTATTTGTACGGCCTTTTCATTCTACCAAAGGGCCGGGTAATCGCTTTCAGCTGAATTTTCGTAATCATCGTAAAATTGTGGTCACAGATGGCCATCATGGCTGGTTGGGCGGCCTTAATGTTGGCGATGAATATCTTGGTGATGACCCGCGTTTTGGCCAGTGGCGCGATACCCATTTAAAGCTAAGTGGCCCGGCGGTATTAGGCTTGCAATTATCGTTTGTCGAAGACTGGTACTGGAGTAGCGAGCAACTACCGAATTTAAACTGGCAGGCCCAACCGGCAAATGGCAGTGACGTTCCGGTATTAATCATACCTTCTGGCCCGGCAGATCGTTTTGAAACGGCCAGCCTGATGATGCAACATGCGTTAAATAGTGCCACTAAACAGATTTGGATCGCCAGCCCGTATTTTGTGCCGGATGAAGGCACAGTGGCAGCGTTAAAACTGGCAGCTTTACGCGGCGTTGATGTGCGGATATTGATCCCCGAACGTACAGACAACCTGTTGGTTAGCTTAGCCGCCTATGCTTTTGTCGGGCCGCTACTGGATGCAGGTATTAAAATTTACCGTTATCAGCAGGGCTTTTTGCATGCCAAAAGTTTTGTGCTGGATGAGCAGATTATTGCAGTGGGTACGGTAAATTTAGACAATCGCTCTTTTCGGCTGAATTTTGAAATTACCGCACTGCTGGCGGATGCTGAACTTAATCAGCAATTACAGCAGCAGTTTCTGCTCGATTTTTCGCAGTCCCGGCAAATGACACTAGATGAGGTACAGAGCCGGCCCTGGTATAAAAGAGCCGCGTCGCAAGCCGCTAACTTAATGTCTCCGGTGTTATAGCGTGAATTGTTAGCGGAAATACTCCGTTGCTGGTGCTGGTTTGGCATTGGGGGGCTGGGCTGGTATGCTTTATTTTGCTGCCGGGCACCACAAGTGCCGGGCCAGAATAAGCTGAAGGGGCGCTTAGCATGAGCAATAGTTTCACTGGTAGCAACCGCTTAACCCGCAGACACAGCATTAAATTACTTGCGGCGGCTATGGCTGCCAGCTTATTGCCGGCATGGCCCGGTTTTGCTGCTAGTAGCGGGCGCTGGCAAAAAGCCATTGGTGCTAGCAATAAAACCCTGCCGGTAATTGGTATGGGCACCTGGCGTACTTTTAATGTGGGTAACGATGCCAGGTTGCTTGCGGCACGCACTGAACTGGTAAAAGCCTTTTTCGAACTGGGCGGCGGCATGATTGACTCTTCCCCCATGTATGGCTCGGCCCCCGATGTAATGGGCCATGCCTTATCGCAGTTAGATATGGCCGACAGCTTATTTGCCGCCGAGAAAGTCTGGAGCCCGGCCGGCGGTTCGGCGCGTGAGCAGGTAGCTGATTTGCAAAAGCGCTGGAAGATACCGCAGTTTGATTTATTGCAGGTACATAACCTGAGTGACTGGCGCGAACACCTGGCGGTGCTGCGTGAGCTAAAAGCCGCAGGCAAGGTGGGTTATATCGGTATTACTACCTCACATGGCCGCCGGCACAGCGAGGTTGAGCAGATTATGGCCTCTGAAAACATCGACTTTGTGCAACTGACTTACAACATTAGCGAGCGCGAAGCAGAAAACCGGCTGCTGCCGTTGGCCAAAGAGAAGGGCATAGCGGTAATTGCCAACCGGCCTTATAACGGCGGCAGTTTGATTAATAACCTGAAGCGCCGTGGCGAGCGCTTGCCCGGCTGGGCGGCAGAGTGTGGTTGCACTAGCTGGGCTGAGTTTTTGCTGAAGTTTATTGTTAGCCACCCGGCCATTAGCTGCGCTATTCCCGCCACTACCCGGCTTGAGCATTTGCAGGAAAATATGCGCGCCGGCCTTAACCCGATGCCATCTGCTGAAAACCGCAAACAGATGGTGCGCTTTTTTGACTCGCTATGACTAACACAGGCGCACTATGACTTATGAATAATTACGTCAGCTACCAGCTGCAGGATTTTATCCCCTTTAGCGCTGATGTGTACTTTCGCCTGCTGGAACGCATAAACGAGACATGGTGGCCACTGCATTTACTTGGCCTGGCACTGGGTGCTACAGCGCTGGTACTGGCATTAAAAAAACGTGAGCGGCTGGTTTGGCTTCTAATCGCGCCGGTTTGGGCTTTTGTAGCCGTGGTGTTTTTTATGCAGTACTATGCCCAGCTTAACTGGGCCGGTCATTATGTTGGCTACGCTTTTTTGGCCCAGGCCATATTGTTGTTATTGCTGGCATTAGCCGGTTTTAGCCGCAGCAAGGTATCTGCCGCTAATACGTCTGCTGTAGCTAACAGCCGCCCGGCAGCTGTTGCGATTGGGCTTGGCATTGCGCTTACCGGCCTGCTTGCCTTGCCGCTTATGGCAACGCTTAGCGGCGGCGGTTGGTGGCAGGCTCAGGTGTTTGGCATACATGCCGATCCAACCGCTATCAGCACGCTTGGCCTGGCGCTTATGCTGCTGCGGGGCTGGCGTTTGTGGCTGGTCGCTTGTATTCCCATGCTCTGGCTGCTGCTGTCAGGCCTGACGTTATGGGTACTGCAGGCAACTGAAGCCTGGCTGTTGTTCGCTGTATTGGCCGCCGCTCTGGTCGGTATTGCAGTTTTATGCCGATATCCCGAAAAAAAAGCCTGAAAATATGCTAATTTTGCTGCCTTAAATTACAAGTGGGCATTTGATGGCTAATTCTGCTGCAATAGGTATTTTCGACTCCGGTATTGGTGGCCTCTCTGTTGCCCGTGCGGTACGTGAACTTCTACCCAACGAAAGCCTGATTTATGTCGCCGATAGCGGCCATGCGCCCTATGGTGAAAAAACCGACGATTATATTTACCAGCGTATGGACCATATTACCCAACATTTAACGGCTAGTGGGGTTAAAGCTATAGTGGTAGCCTGCAATACCGCTACCACCGCAGCTATTGCCAAACTGAGGGCGCAATACCCGCTGCCCATTATCGGAGTAGAGCCTGGCGTAAAACCGGCAGTACTGGCCAGCAAAAGCGGCGTAGTGGGGGTGCTGGCCACGCCACGCACCTTATTAACGCCAGCCTTTGCCACGTTAACGCAGCGTTATGCCGGCCAGGCCAAAGTGATATTACAGCCTTGCCCGCAACTGGTGCCCCTGATAGAAGCGCTGGCTTTTAACAGCGACAACATTCGCGCCTTGCTAAAAAGCTATATTCAGCCCTTGCTGGCACAAGGCGCTGATACGCTGGTGCTGGGCTGCACGCATTATAATTTTGTTGCAGACAGCATTGCAGAAATTGCAGGGCCTGACGTCAGCATTATCCGCACTGAAATGGCAGTCGCTAAGGAGCTGCAACGGCGGTTGACTGAGGCTGATTTACTAAACACCAAAAACAACGGTGCAGGCAAAGCCACAGACATATTTTATACCAGCGGCAATATTGATAGTTTTAACACTCAGTTGCAGTATTTATGGGGTAGTGCGGTAGCAGCACAGCAAAAATGGTAATGCAGCATAGTAAAAATGAAAACAGGCAGCCCCGGCTGCCTGTTTGAATTGCTAGCTATTTACTTAAAAAGATTTATTCTGCCAAGGATGCCCATAAGTCATACTCATCGGCTTCGTCAACCACGGCATCAATCACATCACCTGGTTTAACGCTGGTTAAACCGTTTAAGTACACTGCGCCGTCAATTTCCGGCGCGTCGGCGTAGCTTCGGCCAATAGCGCCTTCTTCGTCTACTTCATCAATCAGCACTTTAATGGTTTTGCCAATCTTAGCTTGCAAGCGGGCACTGCTGATAGCTTGCTGGGTTTGCATAAAGCGGTGGTAACGGTCTTCCATTACTTCTTCTGCTACCGGATCTGGCAAGTCGTTGGCTTTGGCTCCCTCTACCGGGCTGTATTTAAAGCAACCGACGCGATCTAACTGCGCTTCCTGTAACCAGTTGAGCAGCATCTGGAAGTCTTCTTCAGTTTCACCGGGGAAGCCAACAATAAAGGTGGAGCGGATGGTTAGCTCAGGGCATATCTCACGCCATTTTTTAATCCGCTCTAATACGCGATCAGCCTGGCCGGGGCGTTTCATCAGTTTTAATATGCGCGGGCTGGCATGCTGAAACGGAATATCCAAATACGGCAGTACTTTACCCTGTGCCATCAGCGGGATAATGTCATCTACATGCGGGTAGGGGTAAACATAGTGCAAGCGTACCCAGATACCCATATCACCAAGTGCTTCACACAGTGACTGCATCGAGGTTTTAACCGGTGAGCCGTTCCAGAAGCCGGTGCGGTGTTTGACATCTACGCCATAAGCGCTGGTGTCTTGTGAAATAATCAGCAGCTCTTTTACACCGGCATTCTTCAGCCGCTGCGCTTCATCCAGCACTTCGCCAACCGGACGGCTGACTAAATCACCACGCATTGATGGAATAATGCAGAAGGTACAACGATGGTTACAGCCTTCAGAAATTTTTAAATAGGCATAATGCTTGGGCGTTAATTTCACGCCATGGTCCGGCACCAGCATGGTGAACGGGTCATATTTAGGCTTAGGCACAAACTCATGCACCTGCTTTAACACGTTTTCATACGAGTGCGGGCCGGTAATGCCCAGTACATTTGGGTGTACCTGGCGGATTTCATCTTCGCGCGCACCCAGGCAACCGGTAACAATAACTTTGCCGTTTTCTGCTAAGGCTTCGCCAATGGTATCTAACGATTCCTGCACGGCCGAGTCGATAAAGCCGCAGGTGTTAACGATAACCAACTGGGCATCGTCATAGCTTGGCACTATGTTATAGCCCTCGCTTTTTAGCTGGGTAAGAATGCGCTCAGAATCGACCAGGTTTTTCGGGCAGCCCAGTGAAACGAAACCTATAGTATTACCTTTGCCGGCACCGGCTTTAGCTTGCTCGGCTAAGGCTTTGGTTGCGGTATCCAAAGTGGTGGTTTGCGTCGGGTCAAAGGTTTGTACTGTCATAGTGTCTCTTAAAGTTGGCGTAGCCGGAAAAAAGTCGGCGGATTATACCTGAATCCGGCTAAAGATACAGAGCAGGTTGTGCAAAAAACAAACAGATATAGTCGTAGCCGCTACCAATGCCGGTGTTTTAATCATCAGATTGTATTGACGCTGGCCTTGTATACCTGGCAAATACTGTGAGCAGGCTTGCTCAGCTCTGCCGCAACCGATTCTTATGGAAAAAGTGTGAAGCAAATGCCAGTGTTAGTTTTTTTCGCAGCGAGAAACCCGGTGTTAGCCAAAGTTGTTTCAGCAGTGTTCTGAACTGCTGCTCAAAGGCTACTGGCAGTGCTTTAACTGCCGGGTTGTTGAGTTGTAAGCTGTAAAACAAATAAGCCAGATTTAACAATAAAATATTGCGCCAGCGTGCGGGTATTGCCGGGTAAAAGGTGCCTTGCTGCAAGCCGGTAATAAACTGCTGCAGTTGCTGTTGCTGCTCTGGTTTAACATTAAATGATGCGCTTGAGCTGTGTTCACGGTAGCCATAAAGCGGTAAACGTAAATGAAACAGCTGAAACGCTTGCTGGTACAAGGTGGGTACTGCCATAACGTCTTCGCAAAATGCGATACCAGAGGGGAAATTAAAATCTGGCGCTATCGCTTTACGGTATATTCTTAGCCAGGGAAACCAGCGGTTTGACTGGAATACAGCAGTAGCAACAGCGCTAACCTTGTGCTTGCCGGCTTTGTGGCGCATGTAGTGTGGCCTGGCAGTTGGCAGGGCCGATATATCGCTAAAACGTTTATAGCCTATTTCAATCAGATCAGGCTGATGCTGTGTGATAACGTGCAGTAACTGAGCCATATAGCCGGGTAAGATCACATCATCAGCATCAAGAAAGCCGATATAGCAGCCCGTACTGTGGGCAATACCCAGATTTCTGGCCACACTCACGCCGCTATTGGGTTGCTCCAGCAGCAGATAGCTGCCGGGCTTAGCCGATGTGGCAATATGTTGTTGTGCTAACTCCAGGCTGTTGTCTGTTGCGCCGTCACACACTAACACTACCTGTACCGCATCTGTCAGCTGTGTTTCAACCGACGCCAACAACTGAGCAAAATAATCAGCAGCGTTGTAAAACGGTACAATAAGAGACAACAAAACCTGCGATTGCATATATACCACCAGCCAACTTACTGCGAAGCGGCTAGTGTATCAGTGGTTAAAACGGATAAAGTAGAGCTTTTACAGTTAGTTACCAATAGTCACAAAGCAGGTTTTTTTAGCTTAAATTTTCTACGGTATCGCATCCTGGTCGTCTTTTTTACCAAATTCACCGCAACTTGGCGGATCTGGTTAATACTGTTAGTTGTATTGCTAACCTAAACCGCAACCTTGCAGGAGAGAATATGATTAACGCTTACGCCGCACTGGAGGCCAACAGTACACTGGTACCCTGGCAATATGAACCGGGTACACTGGGCCGCGATGATGTAGAAATAGAGGTGGATTATTGTGGGATCTGCCATTCAGATGTGTCGATGTTAAATAATGAATGGGGCATGTCAGCTTACCCGCTGGTTGCCGGCCATGAAGTAGTGGGCCGCATCAGTGCTGTGGGTGAAGCGGTTAGCCATCTTAAAACCGGGCAAGCTGTGGGGCTGGGCTGGCATTCAGATTATTGCAAAGTGTGCAGCAGCTGCGGTAGCGGCGATCATAACCTTTGCAACCAGGCGCAAGGCACCATAGTGGGCCGCCATGGCGGTTTTGCCGATAAAGTGCGTGCTAATGCTGCCAGCGTGGTGCCTCTGCCCCAGGGCATGGATGCGAAAACGGCCGGCCCGCTATTTTGTGGTGGTATTACCGTATTTAACCCATTGGTGCAGTTTGATATCAAACCTACCGATAAAGTGGCCGTAATTGGTATTGGCGGGCTGGGGCATATCGCGCTGCAGTTTTTACGGGCCTGGGGCTGTGAAGTAACAGCTTTCACCTCCAGTGACAGTAAAACAGAGGAAGCCAAAACGCTGGGTGCGCATCAATGTATTAATTCACGCAATAATGCGGACATAGAGCAGGCAGCAGGGCGCTTTGATTTAATTATCTCTACCGTGAATGTGGCGCTGGACTGGAATTTATACCTGTCGACATTAAAGCCAAAAGGCCGGCTGCACTTTGTTGGCGCTACATTGGAGCCGCTGAATATCGGCGTATTTGGCCTGATTATGGCCCAGCGTTCTGTGTCTGGCTCGCCGGTAGGCAGCCCGGCAACTATTGCTAAGATGCTGGAGTTTGCCGTGCAACACAATATTAAACCGGTAGTGGAAATGTTTAAGTTTGAGCAAATAAATGAGGCGCTGGCACATTTAAAAAGCGGTAAAGCCCGCTATCGGATTGTACTGGAGCGCTAAGCTTCAAAGACGAAAACGCCGGGTTAATGCCCGGCGTTTTACACTAGGCGTTAAACTTTATACGGCATCGCACCCAGATAATCTTTTTTACCCACATCGACACCATTGTGACGCAAAATAGCGTAGGTGGTAGTGATATGGAAATACAGGTTGGGTATTACATGCTGGATTAAAAACTCATAACCGCTCAGGTATTTACCTTCCCAGCGTGGCTGCGTGATTTTTTGCGTGGCGGCATGGCTGAAATCAGCCTCGGTAAAGCTGGCCAGATAGGCCACAGTATCGCTGATACGCTGCTGTAAATCTGCTAAGGTCGTTTCATCATCGGCATGCTTGGGGGCGCTATCTGTTTTGCCGGTGATACGTGCTACGCCTAATTTGGCAGTATCACAGGCAATTTGTACCTGGCGGATCAGATGAAATTGATCCGGCGCTAAACGCGAATTCAGTAAAACCGCGACATCAATTTTTTTACTTTCAGCAAAGGTGGCACCTTTATCAAGGATGGCGCTTAAATTTTGCAGCATTTTGCTAAATTGCACTACGGTAATATCGTAAAACATAGTCTGTCCTCCGGGGTAATAAAACAAATACAAACCCAGATTTGGGGGGCTGCTGCTATTTTCGCAATGGCGGCACCCAAAAATATAGCGCTGCCATGGCAAAATATTAATGCTGCTTGTTGTGTGCCAACTTGTACAGAACGGGCAGTAACTGCCCGTTTGGTATGATTACCGTTATTATGCCGCCTGTAATTATTTTTTGGGGATGATATTTATGCTTCTGGCGCTATGTTTTTGGCTGGAGTATAAGCCAGCAGACGCAGGGCGTTAAATACCACAATCAGTGTTGAACCTTCATGTACAGCCACCGCAGCACCGATGCCCAGCCCCATTATGGTTGCTGGCACCAGTAATGCTACGACACCAAGGCTGACAAATACATTCTGCAGAATAATGCGGCGGGTACGACGGCTTAAATCTACCGCAAAAGGCAGATTGTGCAGGTCGTCTGCCATCAGGGCAACATCTGCGGTTTCCAGTGCAACATCAGAGCCGGCGGCGCCCATGGCAATGCCGACACTGGCATTCGCCATGGCCGGTGCATCATTAACACCATCACCCACCATCGCAACCTGGGTTGTTTCGCGTAATTTACGGATAGCAGTGACTTTATCCTGTGGCATTAAATCGCCCCAGGCTTCATCCAGGCCAACTTCTTTTGCCACAGCTTCTGCAACCTGCTGGTTATCACCGGAGATCATAATCATTCTTGAGATACCCAGCTGCCGTAAGGTCGCTAACGCAGCTTTAGCGGCAGGGCGGGGGGTATCCATCAGGCCAATAGCGCCTAAATCGCGCTCTCCGTGGCGTATTGCCATAACAGTACGGCCACTGTTGCGCAAATCATTGATGGCTTCTGTTGTCTGCGGGTTTAGTGGCGCGATAGCTTGACCGGTTTCTTCATTACCAAACATCTTGGCTTTGCCAATCCAGACCGTTTTTCCATCCAGTTGTGCACTTACTCCCAAACCGGCATAGCTTTGCAGGTTTTCTGCCTGGGCTGGTTCTTTACCGGCCAGCCGTTTGCGGCCATCACGGGTGATTGCTGCGGCCAGCGGGTGGTCACTCAGTGCTTCTACTGCAACGGCTACACGCAGCAGTTCTTCTTCTGATACACCTTGTGCCACAACAATATCGGTAATATGCGGGCGGCCTTCAGTCAGCGTGCCGGTTTTATCAAACGCCATGGCGGTTAGTGCGCCCAGCTCTTCCAATGGTGCGCCGCCTTTAATTAATACGCCGCCACGGGCAGCTCTGGCAATACCGGATAATACGGCACTGGGGGTGGCAATGGCCAGTGCACAGGGGCTGGCGGCAACCAGTACCGCCATGGCACGGTAAAAACTATCGCGGAAAGGCTCGTCAATAACGACCCAGGCAAACAGCAATATCACGACCAGTCCCAGTACGGCGGGCACAAAAATACGCTCGAATTTATCGGTAAAGCGTTGAGTAGGGGACTTGCGTATCTCTGCTTCGCTCACCATCTTGACCGCACGGGCCAGAGCGGAATCGCTGGAGCGGCTGGTCACTTCTATCTCAATGGCTCCGCCACCATTTATGGTTCCGGCGAACACTTTGCTGGCAGCTTCTATAGAATCCGGGCGCTTGCGGGCAAACTCCGGATCATCAACCGGGTGTTTATCAACCGGAATACTTTCCCCGGTAACCGGCGCCTGGTTAATGCTGCTGGTGCCTTTAATCAGAAAACCGTCTGCAGGCAGGCGTTCGTTGGGGCGAACGACCACAATATCGCCCACTTCCAATGTTTCTACCGGAATTTCCAGCAGTTGCTCATTACGGCGAACCATCGCTGTTTTAGGGGCCAGCTCCGCCAGTGCTTCGATAGCCCGTTTAGCTCTGCCCATGGCGTAGTGTTCCAGCGCATGTCCCAGACTAAACAAGAACAATAACAAGGCACCTTCAGCCCAGGCACCCAAAGCAGCCGCACCAGCCGCCGCAACCAGCATCAAGGTGTCAATTTCAAAACGTTTATGGCGAAGGTTTTCAATGGCTTCACGCAGGGTAAAAAAGCCACCGAAAAAATAGGCGCTAAGGTAACAGATAAAAGGTAGCCAGGCAGGCGTACTTGCTGACACTTTACCGATAATAAAACCAGCCGCCAGCATAAAACCACTGGCAAGTGCGAACAAAAGCTCTGTATTGGCGCCTAAAAAACCGGCATGTGAATGGGGTTCTGTCTCAGAATGAGAGTGATCTTTATGTTTATCGCTCATATCGGCTCCTTATATCTCACCTTTATACTATACCCCAGTATAGTAGTTGCTGTTTTGAGCAGGATCAATTGCTGAGCAGATTTTATTTATACGCTGATAGATCATTCTGGCACTGGCTAAACAATTCAAGTTGTGTTTCTCGCATCGTGGTTTGTACGTTAAATATTGCCAGCAGGGTATGAAAAAGGTTGTCGTGGCTGGCTTTCTGTTCTGTCTGCTGCTGTATACATGAGGTGTTTACCTTTTGACCTGTGATGTAGTTTTCGGACATCCACCATAGCAGTGGTATATGTGTCTGAGCTGTGGGAGCCATCCAGTACGGTAGCCCATGCAGGTAAATGCCATTTTCGCCCAGAGATTCCCCATGATCTGAAACATATAGCATGGCGGTTTGATAGTCCTTGGCCGCTGACAACTGCTTGATAACGGTAGCCAGCAACTGGTCGGTTGCAATAATGCTGTTATCATACGCATTGATCACATCTTGCTGTGAACACAACGGTAGTTGCTTGTTTTGACATTCCGGCACAAAAGCTTTGTCGGTTATTGCACTGCGCCGGTAATACTCCGGGCCATGACTGCCCAGTTGATGAAGCACGATCAGGCGGTCTTTTGTGGCGGTATTAGCCTTGCTAAGGTAAACCGGTAGCCGCTCGGTGAGTACACTGTCCAGACACTGGCCTTTGTCACAGCTGGAGTGATTTTGTTGCTCAAATAAAAACTCTGACGGTACACGGTTGCACACGCCTTTGCAGCCTGAGTTATTATCAAGCCAAGACACTTCAACACCGGCGTGTTGCAGTATATCCAGAACATTACTGCTGTTTTTGGCAGTGCTTTCTATATAGTCGGTACGCGACAGAGCCGAAAACATACAAGGTAAAGAGTGAGCCGTAGCCGTACCGCATGATGACGCTTGTTTAAAGCTATATACAGGCAGTGCACTGAGCAGCGGGGTGGTATTTCTGACATAACCATTTAGCCCAAAGTGATCGGCCCTGGCTGTTTCTCCGACCACCAAAACAATCAGCTTGGGTTTTGTCGAGGACGTTGCCGCAGGTAGCTGTTTGGCATCGAGACCAAGCTGATTAAAACTGACCGGAAATGCCGTTTTACGGATGTTATTGGCCAACGATACTGTGGCTGACAGGGTGCTGACGGGCAGTGCCAGATAACGTACTTCGCGGAAGTTGCGAAAAAAAGGCGCTAACTGTGAGTAATTGATTGTAACAATACTGAGCAGCGTTAGTATAATCAGCAGTATTGCCGCCAGCCAGTGCAGTAAAAAGCGTTTGCTGCGCACCATTTTGGTTCGGATAACGGTAACCGCCAGCAATGGAAACAGCATCAGCTTGGTCAATTGCCACAACATCCCGCCAGACAACAACCCTTGTGCTTCAGCCGGATCGGTTTCCAGTGCATTTTGCAGCATACTTTTATCAATGACGACACCGTAACTGGTATTAAAATACAGTGCGGTTGAGCCCAGCAGAAAGAGCAATAAAAATACCGGCTTTTGTACAGGCCGGAAGCTGAACAAGGTGAGTAACAGAAAATTCAGTAAAAATAATAATGATACAAGGCTGAGTTGTAATGAATACTGGCCTGCTGCCCTGGCTTGTATGGCATCGAAAAAGGGCGTGTTCAGTAGTAGGGTCATTGCCAAAGCGCCGACAAAAGCAAACCAGAGCGGATGCCATAGTGGCGAGCTATGGTTAAATGCTATGGTTTGCCGGGGCAGGGGTACTGTTTGCAAATGTGCGGTGGGCGTTAGGTCTGACATAAGCTTTCCATAATCTACTGATATGCAACGCAGCTTATGGGGCGGTGCTTAAGAAATGCTTAAATTCCTGTGGATCCTTAACAAACTATTGCTGCTACCTATAGCAGAAAGCCCTTTAAGGGCTTTCACAAGGGATATCATCGTTGTATTTACGTTCACGATACAGGTAAGAAGGAAGTTGTACCTGTGCTAAAGCCTGCTGTTGTTGCAAGGGGCTTACCGCTTCTTCAGAGAGCGTTAATTGCTGGTGTTCACGATTATAGTTGGCACTAACCGCCTTACCATCGGGTTTCAGAATAGTAAGTTTATCCTCTGTCATCAGGGCAAACAGATTGTCAAACTGTATCAGAGCCCGCCCAGAACTGGTACTGTCCAGCAACAGATCACGTCCCGTCATCGGGTGACAGGACGATATCCCAGCCATGCTAAGCAGAGTGGGAGCCAGATCAATCTGACTACTTAAGGTTGTGAGTATTTCAGGCTGAGTGTCTGCGCCCAGAATTAGTCCTGGAATGCGAAACTTTTCCACCGGGATCAGGTTACTGCCATATACCCTGTTATCATGATCTGCTACTACCAGAAACAGCGTATCCTGCCAATAAGGGCTTTTCATTGCTTGCTCAAAAAAGCGGCCCATTGACCAGTCTGCATATTTCACTGCATTGTAAGCCGTATTTTTAGGCTCTTGGTATAGTGAAATCCGGCCGTCCGGGAATTCGAAAGGTTCATGATTGCTAGAGGAAAATATCAGGCTGAAAAACGGTTGCTGCTGTTGATGCAGGGCCAATAACTGCTGATGTGCAGTTCTGAACAAGTCTTCATCGCTGGCTCCCCAACTACCTACCAGCACCGGATTACTGATTTTAGGTAAATCCACAATCTCCTGAAAACCATTGCCGGTAAAAAAGCTACGCATATTATCAAAGTGTGCTTCGCCACCATAAATAAACTGAGTGTGGTAGCCCTGTTTTTTTAAGATGGATGCCAGAGTGGTAAAACCTTGCTGACTGTTTGACAGCTTTACCGTGCTTTGGGCCGGTGTCGGCATAAAGCCGGCAACAACCGCTTCAATACCGCGTACTGAGCGAGTACCGGTAGCATACAGATTGTCAAACCAGATGCCTTGCTGTTTCAGCTGTTCCAGCTCTGGAGTGACCGGTGCGCCGCCAAGTGATTCAACAAAGGTGGCGCCCTGGCTTTCCATCAACACTATTACTATGTTCAGCGGTTTATTACGCTGTTTTACGGCTTGTTGCCAGTGTAAGGTTGGGTATTCTGCATTATTAAAATCATATTGCTGCAGCCAGGGCCAGTTAAGGCTTAAATTCAGCATTTGTGTCTCTGGCAGTTTACCGTATATTTCGCTGGAACGGGCTTCATGTTTGAGGTTATACAAGGCAAATAAAACCGAATAGCCCGAGTTGATGACGAGAGAATTCACCATAGCATCAGAGGTAATTGCAAACAGCGCCGGGTTAGCAGGGCGGTGTGCTGTAGTGGAACGGATGCCGGCAAATACCATAAAAACCACCAGGGGCCACAGTAGTAAATGCTGGCGCAGTGGCCATACTTGCAATGTGTGCTTCGGTAGCCTTAGCGCCCGGTGCAGCAGTAGAGCGGCTGCGACAGTTAACACGGTTCCTGCCACCAGTGGCAATCGGAAGCCATGCCATAAGGTAGAGAAAACTTCTTTCGGGTATTTCAGATACTCAATGTACAAGCGGTTTGGCCGTATATCGTATTGCTGAATAAAGGCAGGGGTGGATAGTTCGATAAATGCAATAAGGATTAAACCCGTCAGGCACCACCAATAGCTAAAACGAAACCAGCTGTGCTGTAATCCGGGACGCGCCCAGCACAGCGATAACAGAACGGGTATTGCAGACCAGATACAAAGTAGAATCAGGTCGGCCCGAATCCCCTGCAGGAATATCATGCCCAATTGGTCTGTAGGTGCTACCCTGTCATATAGCCATAGCACCAGACCAAGCCGGGCCGCACTTAATAGTACCAACCCGATAAGAATCATACGTAGTAAGTAGGTGTAGGGACCGCATGTTATTTGTCGTAATACCGGGAATTTTACTGCAGAAACTTTAGTCATAGAGGCTCGCCGTACTGCCAGATAGAGTGGCTGCAAGGCTAACGAACAATGCTTAAGACTTTCTTAAGACTGTGCTTTTATACTGTTATCTCCAATCATAGGGGGGTATATGAAATCAGAGGCTAAAGGGGTTAAACGGATCATGCTGGCCGGAGTCAATTCGTGGCAAGGGCTGGCCAGTAGCTGGAGATCAGAAGCGGCAATACGGCAGGAAATTATCTTATTACTGGTATTGCTACCTGTAGCCTTGTGGGTTGATGTATCTGCGGCCGAGCGTGCGCTATTGTTATTGAGTGCATTACTGATTCTGATCGTGGAGCTATTAAATACCGGCATTGAAGTGGTGGTGGATCGCATTGGCAGTGAATATCACGAGCTAAGCGGTAAAGCGAAAGATATTGGGTCGGCAGCTGTATTAATAACGCTCGTTGCCAGTGCCGCCGTCTGGTTATGTATTTTACTCTAAGCTAGCTGGAAAAAGCCTTTATGAGATTGTTACTGGTTGAAGATGATAGCCTGCTTGCGCAGGGGTTAATTACTGCATTATCACGTATGCATTACCGGACAGAACACTGTATTACCGGTTCGCAAGCCATAGTGGCAGCAACCAGTAGCGGGTTTGATGTGATTATTCTGGATCTGGGGTTGCCAGACGGGTTGGCATTACATGTAATTAAAACCTTACGGGCTAAAAAGGTTACAACACCTATTCTGGTGCTGACGGCATGGGATCATCTTGAAACCAAGGTTGAGGCATTAAATGCCGGCGCTGATGATTATGTGCTGAAACCCTGCGATAGCAGAGAAATTGAAGCCCGTTTAAGAGTATTACTGCGGCGTTATCAGCAACGACAGCAGGACATCCTGACTTGTCAGGAAGTAGAAATGAATATGCAGCAGCATCTTTGCCGCTATCAGGGGCGGGATATAGTACTGACTTCACGTGAGTTTTTGATCCTGAAAGAGTTTATGTTACATCCGGATAAAATTCTGAGTAGACAGTATCTGGATGAACTCAGTTCGGGCTGGACAGGCGAAACAGAAAGTAACTCCATAGAGGTGCATATTCATAATATCCGTAAAAAAACTACAGCATCGCTGATAAAAACGGTCAGAGGAGTCGGTTATATGCTGGTGAGTCATCGTGAAAATTAACAGTATTCGCCGGATGCTGTTGCTCAGTGTTAATGCGGTTATCCTGTTAATGTTACTGATTACCAGCCTGAACACATGGTTTAATGTTCATCATGAAATTGACGAGTTATTTGATGCTCAGTTGGCACAGTATGCACGGTTAGTTCGTCATTTACTGGTAGAGCCCAATACTCCCCTGACTGCAGATAGTGATCACGCCATTGAAATGCCATTTTTGCTGGACGATGGCATAGAGCGTACTTCTGCAGAAGAACGGTATTCCGAGGGGCATAAGTACGAAAGCAAAATTGCAGTTCAGGTCTGGCATGAAAATGGTCAACTGTTAATCCGTTCCGGTAATGTCGGCAAAACGCCATTGTTGCCCAAACAGTCAGGTTTTCACGAGATCCGGCATAATCAATACCTGTGGATTGGCTTTAGCTTATATGTGCCTGATGAAAAAGCCTGGATCTTTACTGCGCAACGGGAAGATGTTCGGGACGAGTTAAGCTGGCATTTAACACTGAATCAGTTGTTACCGCTGGGGATAGCGATATTGCCAATAATATTACTGGTTTGGCTTGCTGTGGAATGGGGCACGAAGCCGGTGCGGGAATTATCGAAAAAGCTGGCAGAAACCAACCCTACTGAATTACAACCTATTGAGATGCCGTTGCCGCGAGAGTTAAAGCCATTCAAGGACGCTGTGAATAAACTAATGGCTGAGTTAAAAGCTTATCTTAAAAAAGAAAAAATGTTTATTGCGGATGTATCTCATGAATTAAGAACCCCGCTTAGTGTTTTACAAGTGCATACCGATAATCTGGAAAAAGCGACCGATAGCCAAGAGCAACGTACAGCGATACAAGCCATTGGAAAAAGTACACGCCGTCTGGCACACCTGGTTAAGCAGTTAATGGAAACAGAAAAACTGGAGCATAATATTGTACTGCAATATCAGGAAATTCAGCTTCTTAGGCTAACAGAAGATGCTTTGGCGTCGGTTGATTTGCCGCTAATTGATCGCGTAATTTGGGTGGTCGATATACCAAAGCAGCTACAGGTTCGTGTCGATCCTGCATTATTTCATGCTGCATTGCGTAATTTACTGGACAATGCGGCTAAGTATGCACCTGCTCAAAGTGAGGTCAGTATCAAGGCGCGTATAGAACAGCACGCTGTAGTGATAAGTGTGAGTAATGCAATTAATGGTGATATTACGCTTGAGCTAGCCCGATTGGGAGAGCGCTTTTTCCGGAGTTATGGTCATCAGGATGTTGCAGGAGCTGGCCTTGGATTATCGATTACCCGCAAAATTGTTAACTTACACGGCGGAAAGTTAGTTTTTTCACAAGACATAACCGGGCGTTTTGTAACAGAGCTCTTTTTGCCACAAACAACATAAAATAAGAGACAGCTTTTATAGCTACAGACTTGAGAAAGATTAAAACTGACTATACTATAGGGGAGTATAGTTACGGAGTACGGTATGACTCATTCAATTACCAATAAACCCAAGTTACTGACGCGGGTACGGCGGATTAAAGGTCAGGTTGAAGGGCTGGAAAAACAGCTGCTGGCCGAAGGTGATTGTAGTAAAGTACTACAGCAAATTGCTGCGGTGCGAGGTGCTATAAATGGCCTGATGACTGAGATACTGGAACACCATATTCGTGATCATCTGGCAGGCGATAACCTGGAGCCTTTACAGCGCGACGCGGATGTAGAACAGGTTATTAGCGTATTGCGCTCGTACCTTAAAAGCTAACTTCGTTAAATTAGTAAGGCGGTCATTATTTTGATAAGCAACTACGCACTGACTAAAACACCACTAAGCAGAATGTTGATGGCATTACTGCTGGTGGTGCAATTGTTATGCGTAGTTTCCAGCGCTTTCGCTGTTGAACATTCTGCTGATGATATTCATCATCAAATATCATGGTCTGACACCAGTACGGTTGTAGCCGCAGAACAATCATCATTAACTGATGCCTCACTTCATGCAGGTTGCGACCATTGTAGTCATTGCCATGCCGCACATATTGGCTTGTTTAAACCAGCTCCGGCTTTGCCGGTAATTGGTAATGAATTGCTGGTGTCTTACTTAAATTATCTACCCTCTTCCCCTAAACGAAGCATTTACCGCCCACCCATCAGCTGATTCTGTTTTTTTGGTTTTTACATTACCTATAACAGGATTTTGCTATGTTCTTAAAAATGAATTGCAAACGCTTTGCAGCGTTAGGTTTATTGGCTGCTGGCAGTGTGCTGCTGAGCCTGACAGTAAATGCCGCTGAACCTGCAACAGCAGAGTTAACGCTGCAACAGGCAGCAAAGCGGGTGTTACAACAACATCCACAGCTACACGTATTTGATTGGCGCTTAAAAGCAGCGGCGGGTCAGCAGCAATTGGCAGAGCTAACGCCAGGCTATGAACTCGGCGTGCAGGCCGATAATGCCTTTGGCACTGGTGATATGTCGGGTGTTAAAAGCCTCGAAGTTACGGTGTCGTTGTCTTCCGTTATTGAGCTTGGCGATAAGCGCCAGGCCCGGATGGCGGTGTCCAGTGCAAGTCAGGGATTATTGCTGGCGCAGCGCCAGGCCGCGAGCCTGGATTTACTGGGCGAGCTGACCCAGCGTTTTGTAACTGTGCTGACATTGCAGCAAAAAACGGCGCTGGCGGCACAAACCGTCAGTATGACTGAGCAGGCTTTAACGCTGGTGACGCAGCGGGTGCAGCGTGGTGCAGCACCGGAGGCCGAGCAACTAAGGGCGAAAGTGGCTTTTAAGCAAGCACAGTTGCAGCATGGCTTACTGCAAACCGAGCTGGATAGCAGCAAGTTGGCGCTGGTCAGTTTATGGGGGGCGGAACAAGCCGATTTTAATCAGGTTAGTGGTGATTTATTTCAGCTGGCGCAAAGCCCCTCCTTTCAAACACTTTATCAACAAGTGCTGGCAACCCCCACCGTAGAGGTCTTTGCAGCCCGGCAACGCTTGCGTGATGCTGAGCTGACACTGGCGCAAAGTCAGTCGGCGGGTGATGTACGCTGGCAGATTGGAGCCATGCGTTCACAAGAAAGCCGGGATTTTGGTTTGGTTGCCGGCGTGTCAGTGCCTTTGTTTAGTAAACAGCGTAATCAGGGTGCGATAACTGCGGCGCAGGCAGAGTCTCAAGCGGAACAGTTTGAAAAAGAAACTGCCTTGCTGGATTTACGCGCCCGCTTGTATCAGGCCTGGCAAACTCACCGTTACAGCAGTATGGCTGTGAAAGATATGCAGCGCGATATTCTGCCGGTGTTGGAGCAGGCACTACAACAAACTGAAGACGCATACCGCCGTGGCCGTTATGGCTATGCAGAGTGGATTTCTGCTCGTCAGGCACTACAGGACGCTCAGCTTGAGTTGGTTAATGCTGCCAGTACCGCACTGAGCAATCAGGTACTGATTGAACAGCTTGCCGGTGTTGCGCTTGCGGCATCACCTCTGGCGATAAAGACACCCACTCAGCTTATCACTACTGAATCAGGATCTTCCAAATGAAATATTCCGCGTTATTCCTTGCATTACTGATCGCTCAGGGTATGGCTGTTGCACCTGCTCAGGCCGGGCCGGGCCATAGCCATGATGAAAAACCGAAAACGGCACAAACAAACAGCGCTCATGCCCATGATGATAGCGGGCACGATCATGGCAGCGACCATGATGATGATCACGATGAAGCCGCAACGATTGATGCCGACATGGCAAAAAGGGTAGGGATTGAAGTGGCGACGGCAGGTGCTGGCACCATTGAACGCCATATTCCGTTATACGGTGAGCTTGTCATCCCACCTAACCGTCAGGCACAGGTGCGAGCCCGTTTTCCCGGCATGATTACCCAGATCAGGCCTACCGTGGGCGACACAGTGAAAAAAGACGAGGTGCTGGCGCTGGTGGAATCCAATGACAGCCTGCGCACTTATCCGGTTACCGCGCCGATAGCGGGGGTGTTATTACAGCAATATGCCAGTCAGGGCGAATACACAGCCGGTGAAACGTTATTTTCACTGGCAGACAGCAGCATATTGTGGGCTGAGCTGAAAGTATTCCCAGCGGCAATGGATGAGATAAAAACCGGTTTGCCGGTGCATATTGAAGCTCGCGGTGGCAGGGTTGATAGTCAGATAAGCCATATTTTGCCTGCCTCCGGCCAGCCTTATGTATTGGCGCGGGTTGCACTGGATAACAGCAACGGCCATTTTTCTGCCGGAGAGCGGGTCAATGCGCTGGTGGATGCTGAAATCATAGCTGTTTCTCTGGTGATAGATAACAAGGCCTTACAGGATCTGGAAGGTAAGCAGGTGGTGTTTGTGCGCGAAGGCAACCGCTATGAACCGCGACCACTGCAGCTAGGCCGCACCGATGGGCGCTTTACTGAAGTGCTGTCTGGTCTACATGCTGCTGAAGAGTATGTGGTGGTAAATAGTTATCTGATTAAGGCTGAGATCGAAAAAGCCGGCGCAGCTCACGAACACTAAAATTTGCCTGGCTGCGCTTTGGTTCTGCGGCGTTAAAAACCGGCTCAGCATGCTCATTTACCGCATGTAAACTGCGCTGCTTCGCCCGTTCTTGCCTTGCGTAACCTTTGCTCGCTCAGGCAGATGAAAAGGAGATAAACATGATTGAAGCTATCGTTCGTTTCTCAATTGAGCGACGGTATCTGATGCTGGGCCTGATCTTGTTACTGATTGGCGCCGGGCTGTGGAGTTACCAGCGATTACCTATCGATGCAGTACCTGATATTACCAACGTACAGGTACAAATTAACACTGAAGCGCCTGGCTATTCACCTTTGGAAGCCGAGCAACGGATTACCTTTGTGGTGGAAACGGCGCTTTATGGCTTGCCAAAACTAAAATATACCCGTTCGTTGTCACGTTACGGGCTGTCACAGGTTACGGTGGTGTTTGAAGAAGGCACCGACATTTATTTTGCCCGTAACCTGCTTAATGAGCGGCTTGGCAGTATCAAGAATGCACTGCCTGCCGGACTGGAACCACAAATGGGACCCATTGCTACTGGCCTGGGTGAAATATTTGTTTATACCGTCGATGTTAAACCCGGCGCTACTGATGCAAATGGCAAACCGCTTGATGCCATGTATTTGCGTGAAGTACAGGACTGGATTATCAAACCGCAACTGGCGCAAGTGCCCGGTGTGGTTGAGGTTAATACCATCGGTGGTTATGACAAACAGTACCACGTGATGCCTGATCCGGCAAAAATGCTGGCCATGGGTGTGACATTGCCGCAACTGTCAGAGGCGCTGCTTAGCAATAATGCTAACCGTGGGGCAGGTTATATTGAGCGTAATGGCCAGCAATTACTGGTGCGTTCGCCCAGCCAGCTCAGTACTATCAGCAGTATTGAAAATGTGGTGGTAGCGCTAAATGGCTCAGTACCTATCCGGATAAAAGATGTGGCAGAAGTAGGGCTTGGTAAAGAGTTACGTACCGGTGCCGCCACCCGTGACGGCCACGAAACCGTAATGGGTACGGTGATGATGCTGCTGGGTGAAAACTCGCGGACCGTTGCCCGCGATGCTGCTCAAAAGCTGGAAGAGATAAAAGCTTCCCTGCCAGAAAATGTGATTGTTGAAGCGGTATATGACCGTACCACGCTGGTAGATAAAACCATTGCGACTGTGCAAAAAAATCTGCTGGAAGGGGCATTACTGGTCATTGTGGTGCTGTTTGTGCTGCTGGGGAATATCCGCGCGGCACTGATTACCGCCGCCGTAATCCCGCTGGCAATGTTGGCCACCATTACCGGTATGGTACAGCAAGGCGTATCAGCTAACTTGATGAGCCTGGGAGCGCTGGATTTTGGCCTGATTGTCGATGGTGCGGTGATTATTGTCGAAAACTGTATCCGGCGCTTAGGAATGGCACAACACCAAAATGGTGGCTTGCTGGCACTGCGCGAACGCTTAAACGTGGTGTTTGCTGCAACGACCGAAGTGATTAAACCCAGTTTGTTTGGGGTAGCGATTATCACGGTAGTGTATATCCCGATTTTTGCCCTGACCGGCGTTGAAGGCAAAATGTTTCACCCAATGGCCGCTACAGTAGTAATGGCATTACTGGCCGCTATGGTGCTGTCACTGACTGTGGTTCCTGCCGCCGTTGCCGTGTTTATGAGCGGTAAAATCAACGAACAGGAAAGCCGGGTTATTGTGGCTGCAAAATCACTGTATCGTCCGGTGTTGCATGCCGTAATCAAGCTGCGTTTGCTGGTTGCTGGTTTGGCAACGCTGCTGGTCGCGGTTTGTTTATGGCTTGCCACCACGCTGGGATCGGAATTTATCCCACAATTGGATGAAGGCGATATTGCCTTGCATGCGATGCGGGTAACCGGTACCGGGCTGGAGCAGTCAGTTGCAATGCAGGAAGTACTGGAGCAGCGGATTAAGCAATTTCCTGAAGTTGATAAGGTTTTTGCCAAAATTGGTACGCCGGAAGTAGCAACTGATCCGATGCCGCCGAACGTTGCAGACAACTTTGTTATTTTAAAACCGCGCAGCGAATGGCCGGATCCGCGTAAAACCAAAGCGGCGCTGGTAGCTGAAATGGAACAGGCACTGGAACAACTGCCTGGTAATAACTACGAGTTTACCCAGCCGATTCAGATGCGTTTTAACGAGCTGATTTCTGGTGTGCGTTCGGATGTGGGCATTAAAGTGTTTGGTGATGACCTGGATGTGCTGTTAAGCGTAGCAAACAGCATTGAGCAGGTTGCCAACAGTATTAGCGGCGCGGCAGATGTGAAAACAGAACAGGTATCCGGTTTACCGGTACTGTCGGTAATGCCAAAGCTAACGGCTTTATCCCGTTACGGACTAACAGTCAGCCAGTTTCAGGATATCATCGCCATGTCGATTGGTGGCGAAGAGGCGGGGCTAATCTATGAAGGTGATCGCCGGTTTCAGCTAATAGTTCGTTTACCGGAGCAAATCCGCAGTGATATTGATAGCCTGTCATGGCTGCCTATTCCAACGCCGGATGGAGGCTATGTACCGCTAAATGAAATTGCTACGCTGGATATTCAACCGGCACCGGCACAAATCAGCCGCGAAAATGGTAAGCGCCGTATTGTGGTATCGGCTAATGTGCGCGAGCGCGATCTGGGTAGCTTTGTTGCCGAACTGAAACAGCGGATTAGTGCCGACGTCACTCTGCCAGCCGGTTACTGGCTGGATTATGGCGGTACTTTTGAGCAATTGGAGTCGGCCAGTAAACGGCTGGCAATCGTAGTGCCGGTGACCTTATTGCTGATTATCGCCTTGTTGGTGATGGCGTTTAATTCGCTCAAAGATGCACTGATTATCTTTACCGGTGTGCCACTGGCACTGACGGGGGGCGTACTGGCACTGTGGCTGCGCGATATGCCGCTGTCTATTTCAGCCGGTGTCGGCTTTATTGCCTTGTCTGGTGTCGCGGTGCTGAACGGTCTGGTAATGGTATCGTTTATGCGCCAGCTATGGCAGGAAAAAGGCGATTTACTGTATGCCGTGGTTGAAGGCGCGTTGATCCGGTTACGCCCGGTATTGATGACGGCGCTGGTCGCCAGCCTTGGCTTTGTGCCAATGGCACTGAACACCGGCACCGGTGCTGAAGTACAACGCCCGCTGGCAACCGTGGTCATCGGCGGCATTATTTCGGCAACCTTGCTGACGTTGTTAGTATTACCGGCTTTGTATCACTGGTGGCATAAAAAAGATTACATCAACAGGGAGGACGCTCCTGAGTTTGATTGACAAAATCAGGAGAACTTGTGCTCATATATAAGAATATAAAAGGGAAGCCCTGCAGGCTTCATTAAGCGTGAAAACCTGAATAAGTGCCTATTTGTTCAGGTTTTCTTTAGCGATACTTTTTCTGTGCTTTGCGTTTGCGTTCGGCTTCACGTTCGGCTTTTTCTTTCGCTTTGGCGCCTTCTTCAGCTTTGGCGTCTATTTGTTCCTGGCTAACCATTTCCGGTGTTTCCAGAGTGATCTGACCAAGATTGCCTGAACGTAGCTCAGTAATTAATATGCTGCCGGCTTTTTCCAGATCAACAATACCACCTTTACGCATGGCTCCGCGTTTAAGGCCAATGGCATCCATCAGAGCTAAATCGTTTTCTGGCAGTTCGGTTAAGCCAAAACGCTGCATTACCGCCTGCGGGTAGGTTTTTAACAGATAGTCAGCAGCAAACATGGCAATATCGGCATAATCAAACACGGTATCTTTTATTGCGCCGGTAACGGCTAAGCGGTAACCACAGGTAGGCGGGCTGAGTTTGGGCCACAAAAAGCCCGGCGTGTCGGTTAAAATTACATTATTTTCCAGCTTAATGCGCTGCTGCATTTTTGTCACACCGGCTTCGTTACCTGTTTTGGCAATGGTACGCCCGGCAAGGGTATTAATTAAGGTCGATTTACCGACGTTAGGAATGCCCATTATCATTGCCCGTGCAGCCCGGATATCCAGATTACGCTCTGGCAGCATGTCGTTGCACAGTTGCAGCAACGCCCGGATTTGCTCCGGGTTTTGCTGGCTGATCGGAATAGCTTTTACGCCGGCCTGTTGCTCAAAATGTTCAACCCAGCGTCGGGTTAGCACCGGATCGGCTAAATCGGCTTTGTTCAGCACTTTAATACAGGGCGTGTTACCACGCAGCTGCGGTACTAAAGGGTTTTCGCTGGAGAAGGGAATACGGGCATCGAGCATTTCGATAATAATATCGACCTGCGGCATCACTTCAGCGATTTCTTTACGGGCTTTGTGCATATGGCCCGGGAACCAGTTAATAGACATCCGTTACAACCTTAAAATAGCATATGGCAGGCAGTGGCAGCCATATAGCAAAAGCACCCACTGTTTTAATGGGCGCTGCTATGATAGCGCAAAATGAATCGCTCAAAAATGGTAAAAGCTATGTTAGTGCAGTACGAACTGATAAAAACTCAGCACCGAAAGTGGTGCCAGCAGGGCTGAATAACAGGCAACACCGGGCAACTTAACAATGCCAAGGTTGCGAAATAACAATAATAGCTGGTACAGGCCCAGCAAAGGCGGCACCAGCGTTATCCAGACAGTACCGGCCAGAGAAGGAAACAGCCAGCTTAAAGCTGGTGCGCAACTGCTGGCAACAACCAGTAATGCCACTAACAGTAAGTAGTGCTTGGCACTAAATTCCGGTAAAGGGCTCAGATTTTCCATTTTGCTCTGTAATATTTCAGGTTGGTATAGATACTATAGAAAAACAATTTGTTATATACCCGCACTGTTTTGTTTAAATATGTAATACGGGCGCAAGCTTAGGCATTTACGCCTGCTTTAGCAATACATTTATAGCAATTTTTTTACTACAGAGGCCCGTTTGCCTGACATTATTCTGCGGCAGGCGGATCAAACCGGCGGATCTGCAGAATAATGCCCAGGTGAGGGTGGTCCAGATAATGTATCTCGCCACTAATCACCCGCCGGCTTTGCCGTACATAAACGGTGTTTAATTTATCTGCCGACGGAATGCGCAGATTAAATTCGGTGTTAACAAATAAATAGTGATCCAGATGCAGCTTAAATAAGCCATCAAGCTGCCACACCTGATCCGGCAAGCTACTGAGGTTTTGTTGCTCTGGTGCTATGGCCGCCAGTTCTTCCCCTGGCGGTGGCGGTAACTGGCTGTTGGCGCTGAGTTGTTGTAACAATGAGTCAATCTGACTTAGCAGTTGGGTATCGCTGCCGGTGTCGGTCATGGTATAGGTTGGCGTGTTACTGGTTAGCGTGGTATCAGCAGTTGCTACAAGCAAATTGCGTGGCTGGCTCCAGTAGTCAAATTGTTGCGAGAAGTTTTTTCCGGCAAACCAGCGGCTGGCTATGGCGCGCCGCTCTGTTACCGGTGCCTGGCGCCAACTGGTGTGCAGCAACAGTGACATGCCGGCCTGACGGTTAATGCGCTGGGCAATATCGCGCAGTTGCAGTGCGCTGTCATCAGCCAGATAAGGGGTATTCTGATGCTCACCCCGGCCGGTAATTACGGTTGGCAGTTGTAACGGATAGGCCACCCTATTAATGGTATTACGTGGTTGAAACAGGTTGTGTTGTTGCCACGGCTTTACTTGCGGCTCAAAAATGCACATGGTGTGTGAGCGCAGTGGCATCAGCTTAAATTCACTGGCAAAGCCGGTGTCTTGCGAACACAGTGGTAGTTCAGACAGTAAATTGGCGATATCTGGCTGATAGCGCGGGGTTAATAAATCATAAGCACGACCGGGTTTAATGGCTTTAATGCTGTCGCCAAAGGTTTCCTGGATTGCTGCACCGGGTGTCTGGCTGAACACCAGCATTTCCACTTCAAACCAGCGTTGTTGCTGAGCGCTTAGCGGGCTAGTTAGTAAAACACTGCTTAACAGGCAATACTTCAGGGCTTTAATCATTTGCTTACCTTATGTCTGGCAAAGTCAGACAGCATGTTTTCTATCAGGCTTAAACGCGCTTTGCTGTCATCTGTATTAATACTAAACCGTAGTTTTTGGCCGCCTTCAAGCTTGAAGATGCGCGACTGCTTTTGTATAAGTTCGATAATATAACCGGGTGATACGGCGGTTCTGTCGCTGAATTCTATCACACCGCCTTTATTACTGGCTTCAATGCGGCGAATACCGAGTTGCTCTGCCTGCAGTTTAAACTCAGACAATGCTACCAGATTTTTTGCCGCATCGGGCAGTAAACCGAAACGGTCAATCAGTTCTACCTGTACTTCATCGAGCTCGTCGGTGCTGCGGGCAGATGCCAGTTTTTTATAGCAGGACAACCGCAGGTTGACATCTGGTATGTAGCTGTCTGGTAGCAGGGCCGGGATACGCAGCTCAATCTCTGTTTGCTGGCTTAGCATGGCATCCAGGCTGGGCTCGCGGCCATTTTTCAGCGCGTTAACGGCTTGTTCCAGCATATCCATATACAGGCTAAAACCCACTGACTCAATCTGGCCGCTTTGTTCGTCGCCCAGCAGTTCGCCGGCGCCACGAATTTCCAGATCATGCGTTGCCAGTGCAAAACCAGCACCTAAATCTTCCAGGCTGGCGATCGCCTCCAGGCGTTTTTCGGCGTCTTTGGTTAAACGCTTCGGCGGTGGCGTGAGTAAATAGGCATAAGCCTGATGGTGTGAACGGCCCACGCGGCCCCGCAGCTGATGCAACTGTGCCAGGCCGAAATTGTCAGCCCGGTTAATAATAATGGTATTGGCCGTAGGCACGTCGATACCGGTTTCAATAATGGTAGAGCAGAGTAAGACGTTAAAGCGCTGATGGTAAAAATCAGACATGATTTGTTCAAGCTCGCGCTCACGCATCTGGCCATGTGCTATGCCGATCAGCGCCTCTGGCAGTAGCTCAGCTAAATCGGCAGCGGCTTTTTCAATACTGGCCACGTCGTTATGCAGAAAATACACCTGGCCGCCGCGCAAAATTTCGCGCATTACCGCTTCACGGATCAAGCCAGTTTCGTATTCACGCACAAAGGTTTTTACTGCCAGGCGCCGCGCCGGCGGCGTGGCAATAATGGATAAATCCCGCATACCCGACATAGACATATTCAGCGTACGCGGAATAGGCGTGGCCGTTAGCGTAAGAATGTCGATATTGGCACGCAGTGCTTTGATTTTTTCTTTCTGGCGCACGCCAAAACGGTGTTCTTCATCGACAATCAGCAGGCCAAGATCATGCAGTTTGATGTCATCCTGTAGCAGTTTGTGCGTGCCAATCAGAATATCCACCTTGCCGTTTTCCACATCGGCTAAAATGGCTTTTTGCTCTTTGCTGCTGACAAAGCGGGACAATACTTCTACCCGTACCGGCCAGTTGGCAAAGCGGTCTTTAAAGTTTTCAAAGTGTTGTTGTGCCAGCAATGTAGTGGGCACCAGGATGGCGACCTGTTTACCATCATTAACTGCAACAAAAGCCCCCCGCATGGCCACTTCGGTTTTACCAAAGCCGACATCACCACATACCAGGCGGTCCATCGGCTGCGGGCTTTGCATATCACGCAACACGGCATCGATGGCATCTTGCTGATCGGCGGTTTCTTCAAACGGAAAGCTGTCAGCAAAAGACAGATACTGCTGTTCATCTAAAGCAAAAGCATAACCTTTATGCGCCGCACGCTGGGCGTAAACGTCGAGTAACTCTGCAGCCACATCGCGTACTTTTTCAGCAGCTTTGCGCCGCGACTTTTCCCAGGTGTCATTACCCAGTTTATGCAGCGGTGCATGTTCGGCATCGCTGCCACTGTAACGGCTGAGTAAATGCAGTGAGGTAACCGGCACATACAGCTTACTGCTGCCGGCATATTCAATGGTAACAAATTCGGCGCTGATACCGGCTGCATCAAGTAGCTGCAGGCCCTGATAACGGCCAATACCGTGTTGCAAATGCACCACCGGCTGGCCAATACTCAGCTCAGCCAGGTTGCGGATAACAGTGTCGCTGGATACCTGCTGGCTGCGTTTACGCCGCCGGCGCTGGCTGATTTTCTGGCCAAACAGCTCGTTTTCGCTTACCAGCGCCAGTGGTTTAGCCCGGCGCAGCAATACGCCTTGCTCTAATGCGCCTACTACTATGCCTAAATCGTCGCTGCTGCGGCTAAAGGCGTTAAGATCATCAAATTGTGATACATGCACCCCGGCTTTATGCAGCAGTTGCAGCAGGCTTTCGCGCCGGCCTTCACTTTCGACAAAAAACAGCAGCCGGCCCTGTTGTTGCTTTAGCTGCAAAATAAACTGTTGCAGCGCTTGCAGCGGGTTTTTCAGCTGGTGATTCACGCTTAAATCCGGCAGGGTTTCTGCCTCTGCATTGGCACTACCGGCTCTGGCAGGCAGTGGCGCAATACTTAAACGGATCCGGCCATAATTTTTTAAGCTGGCAAACAGCTGATCGGTGCTGAGGTAAAGCTGTGCTGGTGGCAATATCGGCCGCAGTAAATCAATGGCGCGATCGTCAAAGCGGCGCTTTAGCTCCTGCCAGAATTTATCGGCACTGTGTTCGATATCTCCCAGCAGCAGGCAGCGGCTGTTTGCCGGTAAATAATCAAATAAAGTGGCGGTTCTTTCGGTAAACAGCGGCAGATAATATTCAATACCGGCCGGTAATACGCCCTGGCTAACCTGCTGGTATAGCGATTCTTTTTCGTTTCTGGCGTTAAAGCGTTCACGATACGCCATGCGAAAGCGTTCTATCGCTGCCTGATCGGTTGGAAACTCTCGTGCTGGCAGTAGTTCTATCGCCTCTACCGCTTGCAGGCTGCGCTGGTTATCCGGGTCAAAGGTGCGGATACCATCGACGTCGTTGTCAAAAAAGTCGATGCGATAGGGTACATTGGCCCCCATCGGGTATAAATCTAATATTGAACCGCGGGCTGAAAACTCGCCGTGTTCCATTACCTGTTCAACACTACGATAACCGACCGCTGCCAACTGACGCTTTAAGGCAGCCAAATCCGCCTGCTGGCCTTTTTTAATCAGAAAACTGTTTTGTTCCAGATAATCGCGGTGGCAAATACGTAACAGCAGTGTGCTAACCGGCACTATTACCAGGCCATGCGTCAGGCGTGGCAACTGATACAGCGTCTTCAACCGCTGCGAAACGATATCCTGATGCGGTGAAAACACATCGTAAGGCAGGGTTTCCCAATCGGGCAGGGTAAGCAGCGGGCAATCCTGTTGCTGATAAAATACGCCCAGCTCCTGCTCCAGTTTTAATGCAGTTGGCGTGTCGGGTACAATAAGCAGATATAATGCCGGTTGCTGTGTAATCAGCTGCGCCAGCGCCAGTGGCAGGGCTGCGCCTTGTAAATTGCCCCAGTGTAGCTGATCCTGGGCATGTTTAAGCTGTGGCAGAGAAGTGATCAGATCCATTAAAACGACGAAGCCTTACAAATAATAAAATTGGGTTGTTATTGTGCGCTTAGCTATTTTTTTGCTGCCGTTGATCGGCTTTTTGTTTTAGCAAACGCGATTGCTGATGCAGGCTGGCACGCACAATAAGTTCGCGATCTTCATCCCGAATGCGGTTAAACACCACTTTTATCTGCCACTGGCCGTCTGCAGCAGGCTCACAGCTAAGCACCTGGCCGTAGCAGAATACTGCGCCATCGTTATTATCCAGAAAAATTTTCAATTCAAGCACCTGTAAAGGCGCCATGGCCGTATCGGCTAAAAAACAGCAGCCACTGCCGCCGTAGCTCAGAGTGTGATAACGCTGGCTGTTATTGTCTTGCTGTTGCAACACATACTGCAGTAGTAAATCTATTTTACGGGCTTGTTGTTGCAAATAAAGTGCTAACTCTTCGGCGAGTTCGCCTAAGCGGTTTAACGCGCGCAACGCGGAGTTGTTCAGGCTGCTGGCTTCAGAGGCCATTAAAAAAGGTGCCGGGATGGCATTTTGCAATGCAGCCGCATCAGGCAAAGCGATATCCAGAGGCCGGGCATTGAGGCTGATGGCATGCTCAATACTAAAGTAATCCTGATAGGCATCATCTAACTGCTGTAATGTGAAATCACTCATGGCAATACCTTTGCAAGCTGCTTGTCACGACAGGCAATAATCTCTATGATCGACGCCACTTTACCATCTAACGCAGGTCTTGTCCTGAATATTAGGATGCAGTTGCCAGTCAGTTTATTAATCGGCTTACGCTATAGCCAGAGCCGAAAGGGTAATGCCTTTATCTCCTTCATTACATTGTTTTCCGTGGCCGGGATCTTTTTGGGTGTCATGGCATTAACTATTGTCAGCTCGGTAATGAACGGTTTTGAGGGCGAGCTGAAAAAGCGTATTCTCGGTGTGATTCCGCATTTGGTGGTAACTACACCGGCCAGTAGCCCGCAACATTGGCAGCAACGTTTGCTGGCTGATACTGCGGTGCTGCAAATTAATCCGTTTTTACAGGCAGAAGCGCTGGTGCAATCGCCACGGCAGTTAACGGCTGTGTTATTGCAAGGCGTAACTGCGGAAGCATTGCCGGCTTTTATGCAGCAGGCACTGTTGGTTGGTAATTGGCAGGACTTTGCCTCACAGCGCTACAGTGTGGTGCTGGGGCGTGGCCTGGCAGAGCAACTGGAGGTGTCGGTGGGCGATCCGGTACGCTTTATGTTGCCCCAGGCCGGCAGCTATACGCCTATGGGCTGGGTACCGCGCCAGCGCTTGTTTACCGTAAGTGGCATTCTGGAAACCGGCTCTGATGTCGATAAACTGATTGCCGTAACCGCACTGGACGATTTAACCCGGTTGTTAAGTGCCGGCGGTAAAGATCAGCAATGGCGCGTTACGCTCAAAGAGCCCTTTGCCGCACCGGCACTGGGCGCGCAACTGGCGGCAGAATCCGGTTTAAAAGTACAGGACTGGCGGCAAAGCCATGGCAAATTATTTGCGGCCGTGGCGATGGAAAAAGCCATGATGTGGCTGATGCTGCTACTGATTGTTGCGGTAGCGGCATTTAATATTGTCTCTGCTTTGGTAATGATGGTAACCGACAAGCAAGCTGAAATTGCTATTTTAAAGACCCTGGGCATGACCGATCGGCAGCTGTTTACCATATTTGCCGTACAGGGGATCAGTAACGGCCTGGCCGGTGCTGTAAGCGGTGCTGTTGCCGGTGTGCTGTTATGCTGGCAGTTAAACCCGTTGTTACATCTGTTTGGCCTGTCAGTAGCGCCGGGAGTGGAGCTGCCGGTGGATATTCAGGCCGGGCAGATTCTATTAATTTTGCTAAGTGCACTGGCTTTAACGTTGATGGCAGTGTGGTATCCGGCAAAACGTGCTGTGGCAATAAATCCGGCGGACATTTTACGCGATGAGTAATGTATTAACGGCAACACAACTGTGCAAAAGCTACCGTGATGGCCTGCAGGTTACTGAAGTACTGCACGGTATAGATTTAACCATTAAACGCGCTGACATGCTGGCGATTGTCGGCAGCTCGGGCTCTGGTAAAAGCACCTTGCTACATATTTTAGGCACGCTGGATCAGGCCGACAGCGGCAGCTTAAACGTATTGGGCCAGGATGTTGCCCGGATGACATCGCAGCAAAAAGCGGCATTGCGTAACGGTCAGCTGGGTTTTATTTATCAGTTTCATCACTTACTGATGGATTTTACCGCATTGGAAAACGTTGCTATGCCGCTGCTAATTCGCGGTTTATCTGCCACAGCAGCTAAGCAGCGCGCCAGCGTGATGCTGGAACGCGTAGCGCTGGCACACCGCAGCCACCATAAACCGGCAGAACTCAGTGGTGGTGAGCGTCAGCGTGTTGCAATTGCCCGGGCGTTGGTAGGCGAGCCGGCATTGGTATTGGCGGATGAGCCGACCGGTAATCTGGATCAACATACTGCCGAGAGTATTTATCAGCTGCTGCGTACGTTAAACCGGGAGCTTGGTACCAGTTTTATTGTGGTAACTCATGATTTGGCACTGGCGGCAAGGTTAGATCGCCACGTATCTATGCGTGATGGCCGCCTGGAGCTTGCCCATGGCTAGTCTGGCCTGGCAGTTAGCCCGGCGTTACCGCTCTACCCGCCATAGCAGTGGTTTTATCCGCTTTATCTCAGCCAGTTCTACTTTGGGCATTGCGCTTGGCGTGGCTATTCTGATCCTGGCGTTGTCGGTAATGAATGGTTTTGAGCTGGCACTGAAACAGCGCTTGTTGTCGGTGATCCCGCATGTTGAACTGGAAGCCGTACAACAGAATTTGCACGACTGGCAGCGTAAGCAACAGCTGTTTGCTGAGGTTGCCGGTGTTGAGGCGGTAGCACCTTACATTAAAAGTAACGGCATGCTAAGAGTCGGAACAGAAGTGAAAGCGGCAGAGGTGCGCGGCATTGATATTGCCTCAGAGCGCGGTATCAGTGATTTTGCCCGTTATATCAGCGCGGGCCAGCTTGATACCCTGCAACAGAGCGACATTGTGCTGGGGCAGGGTATTGCCGATGCGCTGAATGTCAAAGTAGGCGAGCAGGTACAACTGTTATTACCCCGCTTAACCGAAGATGGCCGTCTGGCCAGCCATAGTACGGCCAGCCTGACGGTTAGTGCCATAGTTGCCGTGGGCGGCCAGCTGGACTACAGCCATGTCTGGCTTGATATGGCCACGCTGGCCAGCTTACTGGCGTTTGAACCGGACACGGTGCAGGGCTTTGCATTTCGGCTGGACGATATTTTTCAGGCGCCGCAAATGGCGCGCGAGCTGGGCCGGGTATCAGAAGATTATGTCTATCTGCTGGACTGGTTTCGCAGCCAGGGCCATGTCTATCAGGATATCCAGATGGTACGCAGTATTTTATATCTGGTATTGGCATTGGTAATTGCTGTAGCCAGTTTTAATATCGTTGCCACACTGGTGATGGCCGTGCGGGAAAAAGAAGGCGATATTGCCATTTTGCTAACCATGGGCGTTTCGCCAGCGGTAATTATACGCACCTTTATGTGGCTGGGCTGGCTTAATGGCTTAATTGGTGCTGTAGCAGGCTTAGTTGTTGGTGTATTACTGGCCAGTTATATTGAACCGGTGTTTGCCTTTGTAACGAGCGTACTGGGGAAGTCGTTGCTTGACCCGAGTATTTATTTTATTAACTTTGTACCGTCATTATTGCAGTGGCAGGATGTGCTGCTGACCTTTGGTGTGGCAATAGTGATGAGTTTGCTGGCTACGTTATATCCGGCGTGGCGTGCCAGTAAGGTACAACCTGCGCGGGTGCTGGGGCAGCGTTAAAAACGTTAAAGCGGTGGCTGGTTTTTCCGCTTTAATTTTTTGCCCAACTGGGCTTTTCTTACTGATAAACGCCACAGCCAGTCGATAACAAAATAGCCAATAATGGCTGAGCAAATTCCCATCAGCAAACAGCCGGCCAGAAAAGGTTTGCCAATAGTGTGAATACTGTGCACCAGCCAGTCCCAGCTGGCTTCAAAGGCAAAAGGCTCCAGCGGTGTTCTTAACACCACAGAACCCACCAGATAACTGATATAAAATAAAACCGGCATGGTTATTGGGTTGGTTAACCATACCAAGGCTACCGATATGGGTAAGTTAACCCGCATCGGTATTGCCACCGCAGCCGATGCTACCATCTGAAACGGAATGGGCATCCAGGCAAAAAACAACCCCACCGCAAAAGCGCCGCGGGCCGAGCGTCGGTTCAGGTGCCACAAATTACCATCATGTAACAGCGAGCCAAATATTTTTAGCAGCTTCTGCTGCTTGATTTTTTCTGGCGATGGTAGATATTTCTTAATAAAGTTCTTTGGCATTACAACCTATTCACAAAAAACAAACATGAAATCTTTTTGTATCGGTGTGCTTGCAGGCAGCCTATTGTCATTATTTTTGCCAATAGTGCCACCTTTTTTCACAGTATTTTTGCTGCTGCCGCTAACTATACTCTTGTTTGCGGTGCGCTACCGGTTTTGTGCCGGGCTGGCTGCTTTTTTTTGTTGCTGGGTAACCCAGTTTGCTACCTATGAAACCGAACAGCAGCGGCTGTTGAATTACAGCGGCCCACTGCAAGGTATTATTGTTGGTATCCCAAAACAGTACGCTGAGTATAGCCAATTTACATTACAACTGGAAAACAGCACCGCTACAGGGTATCAGATCCAGCTGAACTGGTCACAACCTCCGGTACTTTTGCAAGAGGGCCAGCGCTGGCAGCTGAGTGCGCGGTTAAGGCCGGTGGCTGGCAGTGCTAACCCGGCCGGAGTTAACCGAGAAGCACAGGCTTTACTGCAGGGCGTGCTGGCGCAGGGTTCAGTAATGACCGAGCCTGAAGCGAAATTGCTGCCCCACTCAGTGTCTTTGCGCCAGCGGCTGATAGCCCGGTTGCAACAAGCAACGGCAGATTTAGACAGCGCACCGCTGTTACTGGCACTGACAGTGGGGCAGCGCCAGTTTTCACCAGCCTTATGGCAAGGCTTGCAGCAGTCTGGCTTAGCGCATTTGCTGGCCATTTCCGGTTTGCATATTGGCCTGGTGTTTGGCTGGAGCTTTTACCTGCTGCGTTTTATGCCCTGGCCGCTGCGCTACTTAGCCTGGCGTCAGGGTGTGGCGTTAACCGGAGCTTTACTGGCGGCCTTTGCCTATGCCTGGCTGGCCGGTTTTGCTATTCCAACCATCAGAGCGGCATTTGCCTTAATGTTGATGGTGCTGGCCTGGCTGCAATACCGGCGGCTAAGCTACAGCCACTATTGGTTATTGCTTACGGCATTGTTATTGCTGGCTCAGCCCTTTTTTGTGCTAAGCAAAAGCTTCTGGCTATCGGTATTGGCCGTGGCGGTTATTTTTGCCGTATTGTGGCTGCAACCGCGTCACAGCAACCACTGGCACAGCAAATTCTACTTGTTTTTGCGCTTTCACTTTTGCCTGACATTACTGATGTCGTTACTCAGCCTGTTGTTATTTGATGGCAGTTCGGTGCTGGCGTGGTTGTCAAATGTGTTATGGGTACCCTGGTGCAGCTTGCTGGCTATTCCGTTGTTGTTTATCAGCCTGTTGGCTGAATTGGTTCAGCTACCCGGCAGTAGTATGCTGTGGCAGCTAACAGATATGCTGTTTCAGCCGCTGCTGGGGTGGCTTAACTGGAGCGCGTTACAAAGCAGCAGCTGGTGGGCCTGGCCGGATCAGCACTGGTTATGGATTTGCAGCCTGCTACTTATCTGTTTGTTATTTTTGGTGTCATACCAGCGCATATTTCTTTATCTTGGCGTGGTGCTGATGCTGCCGTTAATACTGGCGTTTACCCGGCCGGTACAGTGGCAGTTACATCTGATCGATGTCGGGCAGGGGCTGGCGGTATTGCTGCAACATGGGCAACACGGCCTGTTGTACGACGTAGGGCCGCGTTATGGCCAGCACAGCGCCACCGCATCGCAGGTATTACCTTATTTGCGCCAGCGTGGTGTACGCCAGTTGGACTATTTAATTTTAAGCCACGATGACAGCGACCATACCGGTGACTGGCAGTTGCTGACAGCCTTTTATCCGCAGGTGCAGATTTACACTGATATTGACCATATAGACAATGCGCAACCCTGCAGCGCTATACCGCAGCAATATTTAGCCGCTCGGCTGCATATGCTGGATGCCGGTGGGGATTTTGGCAATAAGAATGACAGCTCCTGTGTGCTGCTAATACAGCTGTATGACTGGCAGATTTTGTTGCCAGGCGATATTGGTGCCAAGGTTGAGCAGCAGCTTATTGCACGCTACCCGCAGTTAACCGCTAATGTGCTGGTGTTGTCTCATCATGGCAGTAACAGTTCCAGCCATTTTGCTTTTTTACACCAGTTGGCGCCGCAACTGGCATTGAACAGCGCCAGTTTATATAACCGCCATCAGCATCCGGCTATTGCTGTGCAACAACGGCTGCAGATGCTGGGTATTCCGCTGCATAACACAGCTCATGGCGGCGCCATCAGGCTTGATATCAGCGAGCAGGCCCTGCATGTTCACGAATACCGGGCGCAAAGAATACCCTTTTGGCTGCAAAAGCCGGTGGGAAATGCTGAAACCTTGCTAACAACACGCTAGAATAGCGGCTGATTCAGGAAGCAGGGTTTTATTTTGGTAGAGAATATTACAAATCCCGTCGTTATTTATAAGCGTTTATTGCGCTACGCCAAACCTTATCGGGCCGGATTTATTGCAGCGATATTGGGCATGATTGGTTATGCCCTGGTGGATGCTACTTTTATTTCAATGATCCAGCCGTTTATTGACCATGGTATTCAGGATAAAGACACCGAGTTTCTTAAATACGCGCCTTTAGTGGTGATCCTGATGTTCATTCTGCGCGGTATTTGCCATTTTATTGCCACCTACTGCATCAGTTGGGTGGGGGGCCATATTGTAAAAGATATCCGTCAACATTTATTCAGCCATATCATGCGTTTACCTGTGAGCTTTCATGATCAGCATTCTACCGGGGAGCTGATTTCGAAAATCACCTACGATGCTGAGCAGGTTAAACAATCGCTGACTAAAGCGTTGATCGTGCTGGTGCGTGAAGGCGCTTTTATCATTGGCCTGATCGCCGTGATGTTTTATCACAGCTGGCAGTTGTCATTGATTTTCTTTCTGATTGCACCTCTGATTGCTATTATCGTCCGTTTTGTTTCAAAACGTTTTCGCCAATTGAGTAAACATATTCAGCATGCCATGGGCGGTGTAACCACATCGTCAGAGCAAATGCTGAATGGCCATAAGGTTATTTTGTCTTTTGGCGGTCAGGCGCTGGAGGATAAACGCTTTGCGGATATTAATAATAATACCCGTACTCAGGGTATTAAGATGGATTCAGCTCAGGCTATAAGCTCGGGCATTATCCAGCTGATTGCTTCTTTTGCGCTGGCTTTTGTCATTTATCTGTCCAGCTCTCCTGAAATGCTTAATCAATTGAGTGCCGGCAGTTTTTCGGCGATTGTCACCTCCATGGTGGTATTACTTAAGCCACTAAAACAACTGACTACAGTGAACAGCGATTTTCAGCGTGGTATCGCCGCGGCAGCCAGCGTTTTCAGCATACTGGACCAGTTACCTGAGCAGGATAGCGGGACCCTTGAGGTGGCGCAGGTTCAGGGCGAAATCCGCTTTGAGCAGGTAAGTTTTCAGTATCCCGGCCATCAGCAACAAGTGTTGGACAATATCAGCTTTGTAGTTCATCCAGGGCAAACGGTAGCATTAGTGGGGCGTTCCGGCAGTGGTAAAACGACTATTTCCAGTTTATTACCGCGTTTTTATCAGGTCGAGCAAGGACAAATCCTGCTTGATGGCCAGGATATCCGGCAGTATAAACTGGCGTCTTTACGGGCTCAAATTGCGGTAGTATCCCAGCATGTGACGCTGTTTAATGAAAGCATTGCTAATAATATTTGTTACGGTATGACGCAACCGGTTAGTGACGCCCACTTATTGGATGTTGCCGAAAAAGCGCATGTGCTGGAGTTTGCCACTAAGTTACCCGATGGCCTCAACACGATTGTCGGCGAAAATGGTGTCAGTTTATCCGGCGGACAACGCCAACGTATTGCCATTGCCAGGGCATTGTTGCGTCAGGCGCCGATTTTAATTCTGGATGAGGCTACCTCCGCGCTGGATACAGAATCAGAGCGTAAAATTCAGGCCGCACTTAATGAGCTCTTAAAAGGCCGTACCAGCCTTGTTATTGCACACCGGTTGTCCACTATTGAAAACGCCGACAGCATTATCGTGATGGACCAGGGCCGTATTGTAGAGCAGGGCGATCATCATACTCTGCTGGCGCAAAACGGTGCCTATGCACAGCTGTATAAGCTGCAGTTTGGCGAGCAGCAGTGAGCTTTACTGAGCGGCTATGGTATCAGGGCCATAAAGCTTATTGGTTGTTATTGCCTTTGGCCTGGCTGTATGGCGTGCTCACGGCCTTACGCCGTATGCTGTTTCGCTCAGGCATAAAACAACAGATAAGGGTAAAGGCCCCGGTTATCGTGGTCGGCAATATCAGTATTGGCGGAACCGGTAAAACACCTTTTACATTATTGCTATGCGATACACTGCGTCAGCAAGGTTGGAAGCCGGGTATTGTCAGCCGTGGCTATGGCGCTGATATCAAAGCCCCCATACTGGTAAAGCCTGAAGTAGCAAGCGCTGCCGAGGTGGGCGATGAGCCATTGTTGCTGGCACAACGCAGTGGTTGCCCGGTAGTGGTATGCCCGGATCGCGTTGCCGCAGCCCGCTTTTTACTGCAGCAAACTAACTGCAATATTATTATCAGTGATGATGGCCTGCAGCATTATCGTCTGGCACGCGATGTGGAAATTGTGCTGATTGACGGTAGCCGGGGTCTGGGCAATGGTCAGTTGTTGCCGGCCGGCCCATTGCGTGAAGGCGCCTGGCGTTTAAAACAGGCTGATTTGGTAGTGGCAAACAGCCTGCCTTATGCTCAGGCCGATGGTGTGATGCAGCTAAAAGCCGCAACGGCAAAAGCGCTGTGCAGCGAAGCAAGATTACCCCCCGGCCCGGTAACCCTGGTCGCCGGGATTGGCAACCCGCAGCGCTTTGAGCGCACGGCGCTGGCAGCCGGTTTTACCATAACAGCGCGGCATTATTTTGCTGATCATCATAAATTCAGCGCGGCCGATTTTACTGCTATCCACGGCCCGGTGCTGATGACAGAGAAAGATGCGGTGAAGTGTCGCGATTTTGCCCGTGCTGACTGGTTTAGCCTTGGCGTGGATGCGGCACTGGATAACTCACTACAACAAAAACTAGATACCCTTTTAACTAATCTGCGGAGCAGTTATGGCACTTAAAGTAGCATTAACCGAAATTCTGGCCTGTCCGTTATGTAAAGGCAAACTGAAATATGATCAGGCTTCGCCGCAGCTGATTTGTACCTTTGATCGCCTGGCCTATCCGGTGCGTGATAATATTCCGGTATTGCTGGCTGATGAAGCCCGTGAACTGACACTGGAAGAGGCCGAACAATGGCGTTCATAGTGGTTATTCCGGCGCGTTATGCCAGCAGCCGTTTGCCGGGCAAGCCGCTGGCTGATATCGCCGGTAAAACGATGATTGAACGGGTTTACCAGCAGGCACTGCAAAGTGGGGCCCATCGTGTTGTCGTTGCCACTGATGACAGCCGGGTAGCCGCAGAAGTAGAGCGCTTTGGTGGCGAAGTCTGTATGACACGGGCCGATCATAATTCCGGCACCGAGCGCCTGGCAGAAGTAGTGAGTAAGTTACAGCTTGCTGCGGATACGGTAGTGGTAAATGTGCAGGGTGATGAGCCGTTTATTCCGCCGCTGATTATTCGCCAGGTTGCGCAAAATCTGGCTGCTCAGCAAAAGGCCCAAATGGCGACATTAGCCGTGCCCCTGTTGGATGCGGCTGAAATTGCCAACCCGAATATTGTCAAAGTGGTTAGCGATAAACACGGTTATGCATTGTATTTTAGCCGCAGTGTTATTCCGTTTGACCGTGACGGCACTTTTCAGGCTGAATTAGCCAGCCATTATCGCCGCCATATCGGTATTTATGCTTACCGGGCTGCCTTTATTCAGCATTACATCGACTGGCCAGCGTCTGCGCTGGAGCAGATTGAAAGCCTGGAGCAACTGCGGGTACTGTGGCATGGTGAATCAATTCATGTTGATACTGCGCTGGAAACACCGGCAGTGGGTGTGGATACGCCGGCTGATCTGGAACATGCCCGCAGTTATGCTGCCAGCCTGAACTGATGACCATCGCTTTTACACTGATAGCTGAAACTGCAGATTTCGTGCTGCTGAATAAAGCTGCCGGTATTAGTTTTCACTCCGATGATGGCCCGGGTTTAGTGGTTTTAGCGCAGCAGCAACTGGGCTATAAGTTGTACCCGGTGCACCGGCTGGACAAAGTGACCTCGGGTTTAATTGTGCTGGCCAGCAGCAGTGCTGCAGCGGCACAGTTAACTCAGCTATTCAGCACGCACCAGGTAGAGAAATATTATCTGGCGCTAAGTGTAGCCAAGCCGGCAAAAAAGCAGGGCTGGGTGAAAGGCGATATGGCATCAGCACGGCGTGGCGCCTGGAAATTGCTAAGCAGCCAGCAAAACCCGGCGGTAACCTATTTTATTAGTCAGGGTTTTGCAGAGCTGCCGTTTCGGGCATTTTTAGTTAAACCCTACAGTGGCAAAACCCACCAAATCAGAGTTGCGCTAAAAAGTATGGGGGCGGCCATTGCCGGCGATACGTTGTATCAGGGTGCAGCGGCAGACCGGGTGTATCTGCATGCCTATGCGCTGCGCTTTTGTTTGCATAATACCGAATACCAGTATATACAGGCGCCAACAGAAGGCGTTTTATATCAGCAACTTGGTCAAAGCGGGGCACTGTCACACTGGGCACAGCCCTGGCAACTGAACTGGCCAAATTACATTTTACCTCAGCAGGTTAACGAATAAAGATGTCCGATTATCAATTACGTTTTGCCGGCATTGCCCGGTTATATGGGGTGGCCGCGCTGGAGACTTTTCGCAACTCGCATGTTTGTGTTGTGGGTATTGGCGGCGTGGGCAGTTGGGCTGCTGAAGCGCTGGCACGTTCCGGTATTGGTGAAATCACCCTGATTGATCTGGATGATGTCTGCATTAGCAATATTAATCGCCAGTTGCATGCTCTGAGCGATACCGTGGGCCAGGACAAAGTGGCGGTGATGGCGCAGCGCATTAAGGCCATTAACCCACAATGCGTCGTGCATCAGATAGAAGATTTTGTCACTCCCGACAACCTGCGCGAGCTGATAACAGCCGATATGGATTATGTGGTTGATGCGATTGACTCAATTAAAGCAAAAGTGGCGCTGCTGGTGCATTGTAAACGTAATAAAATCAAGGTAATAAGCACTGGCGGTGCCGGTGGGCAAACAGATCCGACGCAAATCCGGATTGCCGATTTGACCCAAACCATTAACGACCCACTGTTGGCCAAAGTACGCAATAGTTTGCGACGTGATTATAACTACAGCCGTAATCCAAAACGCCGTTTTGGTATTGAATGTGTCTATTCAACCGAGCAACTGGTCTACCCGCAACCAGATGGTAGCGTTTGCCAGCAAAAAACAGCTCAGCTGACAGCAGACGGGGAGGTAAGTAGTATGCGGCTGGATTGCAGCGGCGGTTTTGGCGCAGTTACCGTGGTAACAGCCAGCTTTGGACTGGCTGCGGTATCAAAAGTGTTAGTCAAACTGATCGGCAAGCATGAACGCCATAAGGATAGACAGTAGGATTATTGATAAAGGTGAGCGGCGTGGGCTGTTGAACCGGCGTAATTGCCTCAGCGCCAGAAAAGCCTGTCGGCCATCTTTACCCAATACGGTTCGCAATGTCAGCAGGCAGGGATAGGCCAGCCACATATTCTCTGCTATCTGTAAGGCTTCCCGCCAGACGCGCCCCGGTGCCAGCCGTTGATATTCGCTTATGGTTAACAGAATAGCCGGATCATTAGCGGGTAAATAGCGGTACAAACCATGCACAAAAATCAGTACATCACGTGCCATACATTGGTCAATACTCAGATGCTGATGCGGATCTTCTTCAAAATCAATAAAGCCAATTTGCTCACCGTCCCAACAGATATCGCGTAACGCCGGGCGGCCATGCCAGCGATTTTGCTGATGCAATTGTGCCAGAGCGGCTGCTGCAGCCATCAAAATATGCTGTTTTTCCAGTGCGCTGATATTGGCTTCGGTTAAGAAAAACTTGATGGATGGCCCCAGATCAGTCATCACCAGATAGTTGTCGTGGCTTAACACCACCTGAGGTACCCGTATGCCTCTGGATTTCAGTAAAGTCAGCCGGGTAGCTTCACGTTTGAGGCACTGCTTCGGCTCTGCTGACGGGTAATACAGTGGGTTATTACTTAGTTTTCTAAGTAGTCTGGTGAGCAGGGGCAACAATGTGGCGCCTTTGGGTTCATGTTGTTTAATCCACAGCTTTTGATTTTGCCACTGGGTAGAAAACGAACGTGCTTTGTGCCGGGACAGAAGCTCTTCAACATGCTGTTGCAACGCGTAACTATCCATATCGCCGTAACCTGACGTTACCAGTGCAGGTTTCCTGTAGTTGAGATATACAGGCGCGGTAGTCTATAGAATAAAACTGAACTTTAGCTGAACGCGCTATCCGCAGCAGTGCTTTATCCGGCTGACCATGGCTGTTAAACCATTGCCACGTGACTGACTTAAATAAGGTTTTAAGTTTAGTTGGTCAAACTTGTGGCATAAATCAAACTGACATAGTTCAGCGGTTGTCATGCCATTAACCAGGCACAGCATAATCGCCATCAACCCTTTAACAATACGGGCTTCACTGTCGAGCACAAAGTAGTGTTTATCTGTAGCCTTGTCATGATAATGCATCAGCCAGGCCCGGCTTTCGCAGCCTTTTACCAGCAGTTCTGGCTGCTTCATTTTTTCCGGAATAGCAGGCAGCTTTTTACCCAGTTGCATCAGCACCCGGTATTTTGCCTGCCAGTCTTTGGCTTGTTTTATTTCCGTTAAATCGCGTTGCTGAATATCCAGCAAGGCGGGCGTGGTATCTGCTAATAGTTGTTCTAGTGTCATGCAGTTAAAATCTCCACGGCTTGCTCCAATGCGAGCAAACACCGGTTTACATCATCCAGCGTATTATAAGCGGCAAAGGAACACCTTATGGCACCTGGCCGCGCTAAGTAGCTAAATAATGGCATAGCACAGTGTTGCCCCGATCTGACAGCTATCTGTTGCTGGTTAAGCAACTCAGCGACGTCAGCAGGGTGCTCACTGTCAACATTTAATGCCACTATACCGGCATTATGCACAGACGAAGATAAAATATCTATGGCTTTTATTGCCGTTAAGCCTGTGTAGAACTCTTTTAATAACAGCGATTTATGTTGTACGATTTGCTGGTTGTTATATTTTTGTAGCCATTCGATAGCGGCAGACAGGCCGATAGCGCCCGCAATATTTGGCGTACCGGCTTCCAGCCGGAAAGGTAATTTGTTAAAGGTAGTGTTAATAAAGCTGACACTGTCAATCATTTCACCGCCGGCAAAAATAGGCGTTAAGCGTGCCAGTTGTTCCGTTTTGCCGTACAGCACGCCTATGCCGGTTGGGCCATACAGTTTGTGGCCGGAAAAAACATAAAAATCGCAGTCAAGCTGTTGCATATCCGGCTGCTGGTACACTATGCCCTGAGCCCCATCTATTACCGTTATAGCACCTACTGCTTTTGCCAGCGTAACCATGTCTGCCACTGGCTGGATGTGGCCTAATACGTTAGAAATATGGCTGAAACTGACTACTTTAGGCTTTAATTGCAATAATTGCTGATATGCCGCCATATCCAACTGATGATCTGGTGTTAACGGTACGACATCAATGATCACACCAAAGCGCTGGCAATGCAGTTGCCAGGGCACAATATTGGCGTGGTGCTCCAGCTGCGTCAGTAAAATACGGTCGCCGGGTCGCAGCACCGTATGCATTAAGCCAAAAGCAATTTGATTAAGTGCTGCTGTGGCGCCACTGCAAAAAATGATTTCATGTAAATGCTGGGCATTAATATAACTGGCAACAGTGCTGCGGGCCTGCTCAAACAGCGTCGTAGCCCGCTGGCTTAATTGATGTGCGCCGCGATGTACATTGCTGTTATATTGCTGATAAAACTGCGTAACGGCATCAATCACCGCCTGAGGTTTATGCATAGTGGCGGCATTATCCAGATACACCCATTCTGGTTGTTGCTGAAAAAAAGCAAATTGCTGGCGAAACTGCTGAACATCAAAAGTGGGCATAAGGGCAGGGAGGTCCACTGGCTAAGATTGCGCGATTTTGCCTGTTTTCTTAAGCGGGCGCAAATGCGCTTAAAAAAACAGGCAACAAAAAAGCGGCCGAAGCCGCCTTTGCCAAACCAGTGGGATTAACGCTTATTCAGCGGCTTAAAATCACGGGTGTTGTAGCCGGTGTATAACTGGCGTGGACGGCCGATTTTGTGGCCTTTCTCGCCCAGCATTTCGTCCCAGTGTGAAATCCAGCCCACAGTACGTGACATAGCAAAAATCACAGTGAACATACTGGTTGGAATACCGATAGCTTTTAAGATAATACCGCTGTAGAAATCGACGTTCGGGTACAGCTTTTTCTCAATAAAGTATGGGTCTGACAGCGCAATGCGCTCTAACTCCATCGCTACGTCTAGCAGTGGGTCTTTAACGTTCAGCTCTTTTAATACTTCATGGCAGGTGTCGCGCATTACCTTGGCCCGTGGGTCAAAGTTTTTATACACGCGATGGCCAAAGCCCATCAGACGGAAGCTGTCGTTTTTATCTTTTGCCCGTGCCACGAACTCAGGAATACGATCCACAGAGCCGATTTGCTGTAACATTTTCAGACAGGCTTCGTTAGCACCACCATGCGCAGGGCCCCATAAAGATGCTACACCAGCCGCGATACAGGCATAAGGGTTAGCACCTGATGAACCGGCTAAACGCACAGTAGAGGTAGAGGCATTTTGCTCGTGGTCGGCATGCAACATAAAGATGCGGTCCATGGCTTTAGCCAGGATAGGGCTGACTTTGTAATCTTCTGCCGGTACAGAGAACATCATATGCAGGAAGTTTTCTGAGTAGCTTAAATCGTTACGTGGGTATACGAAAGGCTGACCAACAGTGTATTTAAATGCCATCGCCGAAATAGTTGGCAACTTGGCAATTAAACGGTGCGCGCTGCGTTTACGTTGTTCAGGGTCGTTGATGTCCAAATCGGAGTGATAGAAAGACGACAGTGCGCCTACTACGCCACACAGCATCGCCATTGGGTGGGCATCAACACGGAAACCCTGGAAGAACGAAGCGATTTTTTCATGCACCATGGTGTGGCGCGTGATAGTGTTTTTAAATTGGTTATATTGCTCAGCCTGCGGTAATTCACCTTCTAATAACAGGTAGCACAGTTCAAGGTAATCTGAGTGTTCAGCCAACTGCTCAATAGGATAACCGCGGTGCAACAGCACGCCTTCATCGCCATCAATGTAGGTGATTTTGGATTCACATGAGCCGGTAGACATAAAACCCGGGTCAAAAGTGAAGTAACCATGCTGACCCAAGGCGCGAACATCAATTACGTCAGTGCCGGCGGTGCCAGAGTAAATTGGCAACTCGAACGATTTCCCATCGACCTGCACGACGGCCTTTTTATCTGCCATTGGATTTCTCCTGTTGTTGTAGTATCGGGTTAAAGGAATTTAGCAAATTGGTCGCTATTCTACCTGCAAACGACCCCTTAAAGTCAATTTTAATGCGTTTCTGCTTAATAAGTATTCGACTCTAGTATTATTGCTCTAGTCTGTAAAATGTGTAATGTTCCAAATACGGATTTTTTCGAGTAAAACCAAACAAAAATTGTAATACCGAGTCGCGAAATATATACTATTGCGGTTTTTAAACAGTTCACTCAGCAAGCACTTTTTGCTGATCTGGCAGGACTGATCCAGCTTGAGCAAAAAGGTGTATTGGTTTTGGGTGTTGACTGTTTATACAGCAATGACAACGACAATGACAACAAGAGCTCGATAATGGGCATCGATGGGCAAGCACTGTGAAAAAACAAAGACCAGTAAATCTCGACCTCTCTACCATATCGTTTCCGGCACCTGCCATAGCGTCAATTCTGCACCGTGTTACGGGCGTGGCATTGTTTTTTGCATTGGTATTCGTTATCTGGGCCTGGGCTTACTCGCTTCAGGATCAGCAGAGCTTTGACTATGTTAAAGCGCTGATGACGTCTCATCTGGCTAAATTCATTGCCTGGGGCACTATCACTGTTCTTATCTATCACCTGGTTGGCGGTATCCGCCATCTGATCATGGACATGGGACACTGGGAAGAGCTGAAATCCGGCAACTTAAGCGCAAAAGTGACAATAGTGCTGTGGGTAGTATTAGCAGTATTAGCAGGAGTATGGTTATGGTTTTAAACCAGGCAAGTCTGAAACGCGATGGCGTGCAGGATTATGTATCGCTGCGGGCAACAGCCATTGTGCTGGCGCTGTACAGTGTATTTATTCTCGGTTTCTTCCTTATTACGCCGGAAGTAACCTTTGATGTGTGGCAAGCCTTGTTTGCCAACACGCTGGTAAAAGTGTTTACCTTGTTAGCTTTAGTGTCTATTGCCGTGCACACCCGCATTGGTTTGTGGCAGGTACTGACTGACTATGTCAAATCAGCTGCTCTGCGCGCAGTATTGCAATTCTTCCTTTATGCGCTGGCTTTCGCTTATGTTGCGGTTGGCCTGTTTGTTTTGTGGGGTGCTTAAGTGAATATTCCAGTAAGAGAGTTTGACGCCATTGTAATTGGCGCTGGTGGTGCAGGTATGCGTGCTGCACTGCAAATTACGCAGTCTGGTTTAAGCTGCGCCTTATTATCTAAAGTGTTTCCAACCCGCTCGCACACGGTATCTGCTCAGGGCGGTATTACTGTAGCACTGGGTAACAGCCACCCGGATAACTGGGAATGGCACATGTTTGATACTGTTAAAGGTTCTGATTATATCGGTGACCAGGACGCTATCGAATATATGTGTAAAACCGGTCCGGAAGCGATTACCGAGCTGGAAAATATGGGCTTGCCTTTCTCGCGCTTTGAAAATGGCCGTGTGTATCAGCGACCGTTTGGTGGTCAGTCTAAAAATTTTGGTGGCGAACAAGCTGCCCGTACAGCCGCCGCTGCAGACCGCACCGGCCATGCTTTACTGCATCTGCTATATCAGCAAAACGTAAAAAATAAAACTCAGGTATTTTCTGAGTGGTATGCGCTTGATCTGGTGAAAAACCAGGACGGCGCTGTAGTAGGTTGTACTGCTATTGATATTGAAACCGGTGAAATCGTTTATTTCAAAGCCAAAGCAACGGTGTTGGCAACTGGTGGTGCTGGCCGTATTTATGCTTCTACTACCAATGCGCATATCAATACCGGTGACGGTGTAGGTATGGCCCTGCGTGCCGGTGTGCCGCTGCAGGATATGGAAATGTGGCAATTTCACCCAACCGGTATTGCCGGTGCCGGTACCCTCGTAACAGAAGGCTGTCGTGGTGAAGGCGGTTATCTGCTGAACAAAGACGGCGAGCGTTTTATGGAGCGTTATGCGCCAAACGCCAAAGATTTAGCCGGCCGTGATGTTGTAGCCCGTTCAATGATGACGGAAATCCGTGAAGGCCGTGGTTGCGATGGCCCATGGGGCGTGCATATCAAACTGAAGCTGGATCACTTAGGCGCTGAAGTATTAGAAAGCCGTTTACCTGGCGTGTGTGAGTTGTCAAAAACCTTTGCTCACGTTGACCCGGTAAAAGAACCTATTCCGGTAATTCCAACCTGCCATTATATGATGGGTGGTATTCCAACTAACGTACATGGTCAGGTGCTTAAACCTACTGCCGATGGCTTAGAGACTATCGTGGCAGGCTTATTTGCCTGTGGCGAAATCGCTTGTGTATCAGTACACGGCGCTAACCGTTTAGGCGGCAACTCACTGCTGGACTTAGTCGTATTTGGCCGTGCAACCGGCCTGCACTTGGGTGAAGCATTGGCGGCGACTTCTGAAGCCCGTGTGGCATCGCAATCAGACTTAGATGCTGCTTTAGCCCGCACGCAGCGCTGGGAAGATACTAAGCCTGGCCAGGGTGAAGACCCGGTGCAAATTAAGAAAGACCTGCAAAAATGTATGCAGCTGAATTTCTCGGTATTCCGTGAAGGTGCCGCCATGGCTGAAGGTTTGGCTGAGTTAAAAGAAATTCGCGAACGGTTAAAGTTTGCCCGTCTGGATGATAAGAGTTCAGACTTCAATACCCAGCGTATTGAATGTTTAGAGCTGGACAACCTGATGGAGACTGCGTTTTCAACTGCCGTAGCAGCGAATTTCCGTACCGAAAGCCGTGGCGCGCACGCGCGCTTTGACTTCCCGGAGCGTGATGATGAAAACTGGTTATGCCACAGTGTTTACACACCGGAAACCGAATCTATGTTTAAGCGTAAAGTGAATCTGGAACCTAAGTTCCGTGAATCCTTTGTGCCTAAAGCTCGTACGTACTAAGAGGGCACAGCGATGAAGAAGTTAGTTTTCTCAGTCTATCGTTACAACCCTGATGTCGACAAAGCGCCGCGCATGCAGGAATATACGCTGGACAACCCGGAAGGCCGGGACATGATGGTGCTGGATGCGCTGATCAAATTAAAAGAGCAAGACCCAAGTTTATCGTTCCGTCGCAGCTGCCGTGAAGGTGTGTGTGGCTCTGATGGTTTGAACATCAACGGTAAAAATGGTCTGGCCTGTATTACCCCTTTATCAGCTGCAGGCTTAAAAGGCGGTAAAATTGTTATTCGCCCGCTGCCGGGCTTACCGGTAGTGCGTGATCTGGTTGTCGACATGAGCCAGTTTTACACCCAGTACGAAAAAGTGAAGCCGTACTTAATCAACGACAGTAAGTTACCACCAGCGGGTGAGTATCTGCAGTCACCGGAAGAACGTGCTAAACTTGATGGCCTGTATGAGTGTATTCTGTGTGCATGTTGTTCAACCTCTTGCCCATCGTTTTGGTGGAACCCGGACAAGTTTATCGGCCCGGCCGGTTTACTGCATGCTTACCGTTTCCTGGCAGACAGCCGCGATACGGCAACAGAGCAACGCTTGAACGACTTGGATGATGCTTTCAGCGTATTCCGCTGCCACGGCATTATGAACTGCGTTAATGTTTGTCCGAAAGGTTTAAACCCAACCAAAGCAATTGGTGAAATTAAATCTATGTTGTTAAACCGGGCGCTGTAATGCGCCCTTTTTTGGTATGTGCGTGAAAGACAGCCAGGCTTGCATGCAAGCAGGCTGTTTTTTTGCTACTTTTTCCAGGTGCGCGGAAATTAAGGGAAACTAAATGCACGAAGGTGTAATGAAGGCGTGGTTAGAGTCTTCTCATCTTGGCGGCGGCAATATGGCCTACGTTGATGAGCTCTATGAATCCTACTTAGCTGAACCTACCAGCGTTGGTGACGAATGGCGGGAGTTTTTCGCCAAGTTGCCAAAACTTGACGGCGTCGATCTTGAAACCCGTCACTCTGATGTCAGGCAGCAATTTGCAGATTTGGCCCGTAATAAACACCGCGAAGTGGTGGTGGTCAATTCCGGTACAGCTGCGGACAGTCGTCAGGTTAAAGTATTGCAGCTGATTAACTCTTACCGCTTTCGCGGCCATCAGCAAGCTAACCTTGACCCGCTAGGCCTGTGGAAGCAATCACGTGTGCGTGATTTAGAGCTGTCTTACCACGACTTATCAGAAAGTGATTACGATACCGAGTTTAATGTTGGTTCCTTTGCCATTGGCAAAGAAACCATGAAACTGGGCGAATTGCACAAAGCACTGGAAAAAACCTACTGTGGTTCTATCGGTGCTGAGTATATGCACATTGTCTCTACCGATGAAAAACGCTGGATCCAACAGCGTTTAGAATCCATTCAGTCAGCACCTTCTTATGATAAAGCTGCCAAGACCCATATTTTAAATGGTCTGGTTGCTGCTGACGGTTTAGAGAAGTATTTGTCATCGAAATTCCCGGGTGCCAAACGCTTTGGCCTGGAAGGTGGCGATGCCATGATCCCGATGCTGAAGGCCATGATCCACCGCGCCGGTGAGCAGGGTGCTAAAGACTGCGTTATTGGTATGGCGCACCGTGGCCGTTTAAACACCTTAATTAACGTACTGGGTAAAAACCCGTCAAAATTGTTTGATGAGTTTGCCGGTAAGTATGAAGTAGTGGGCGCCGGTGATGTGAAATACCATATGGGTTTCTCATCTGATTTTGAAACCAAAGGCGGCAATGTGCATTTGGCGCTGGCGTTTAACCCGTCGCACCTGGAAATTGTAAACCCGGTGGTGATGGGCTCAGTACGCGCACGTTTAGACCGTCGTGGTTGTACCGACGGCTCACTGGCATTGCCAATCACTATTCACGGTGATTCAGCCTTTGCCGGCCAGGGTGTGGTAGCTGAAACCTTTAATATTTCGCAAACCCGCGCCTTTAAAGTGGGCGGTACCATCCGTTTAGTCATTAATAACCAGGTTGGTTTTACTACATCTAAACAGGAAGATACCCGCTCGACGGAATACTGTACTGACATCGCTAAAATGGTACAGGCGCCGATTTTCCATGTAAATGGTGATGATCCTGAAGCCGTAGTGTTTGTAGCGCAGCTGGCAGTAGATTACCGTAATACCTTTAAGCGTGATGTGGTAATTGACCTGGTATGTTACCGCCGTAATGGCCATAACGAAGCGGATGAGCCAAATGCAACGCAGCCGTTGATGTACCAGAAAATTAAAAAACACCCAACGCCACGTGAAATTTATGCACAAAAGCTGGTAGCTGAAGGCTTATTCAGCACTGAGCAAATCAGTGAGATGACTGAGCAGTACCGCAACGCGCTGGATAAAGGCGATTGCGTGGTGGAAGAGTGGCGGCCAATGACCGAAACGTCAGTTGACTGGACTCCGTTCTTGGGCCATGACTGGGATGCCACTTATGATGCCAGCGTATCGGTAGAAAAACTGGTAGAGCTGGGCAAAAAGGCGACCAGCATTCCACAATCGCATACCTTGCAACGTCAGGTTGGCCGTGTGTATGAAGACCGTGCCTTAATGCTCTCTGGTGAGAAAAAAATCGACTGGGGCTTTGCTGAAATTCTGGCCTATGCCTCAACTGTTGCCGAGGGCAGCCGTATCCGTATTGTGGGACAGGACTCGGGCCGTGGTACTTTCTTCCATCGCCACGCGGTATTGCACAACCAAACGGATGGCAGCACCCATACGCCACTGGAACATATCAGTGAGCAACAAGGCCCGTTCCAGGTATATGATTCTGCGTTGTCAGAAGAAGCCGTATTGGCGTTTGAATACGGTTATGCCACGGCAGAGCCACGGGCAATGGTTATTTGGGAAGGCCAGTTTGGTGATTTTGCCAACGGTGCTCAGGTGGTAATTGACCAGTTCTTAAGCTCAGGCGAGCAAAAGTGGGGCCGCTTGTGTGGCTTAACCTTACTGTTGCCGCACGGCTACGAAGGCCAGGGCCCGGAGCATTCTTCAGCCCGTCTGGAGCGCTTCCTGCAATTATGTGCTGATCACAATATGCAGGTTTGTATCCCGACTACGCCGGCGCAGGTATTTAATATGTTACGCCGTCAGATGGTACGGCCAATGCGTCGTCCGCTAATTGTTATGTCGCCCAAATCATTGCTGCGCCACCCTCTGGCAACTTCTACGCTGGAAGAGCTGGCCGCTGGCAAGTTCCACAACGTAATTGGCGAGATAGATGATATTAAACCAGCTGATGTGAAGCGTGTGGTGTTCTGTAGCGGTAAGGTGTACTACGAATTACTGGAAGAGCGTCGCAAGCGCGAACAAAAAGATGTGGCTATAGTCCGTGTTGAACAGCTGTACCCATTCCCACATGACGAAATGGCAGAAGTATTAAGCCAGTATCAGCATGTGACTGACTTCGTCTGGTGTCAGGAAGAGCCGCAGAATCAGGGCGCCTGGTATTGCAGCCAGCACCATTTCCGTGCTGCTATTCCTAAAGCGGGTTATCTCACTTACGCCGGCCGCGATGCTTCATCGTCGCCTGCGGTAGGTTATCTGTCGGTGCATAACAAGCAGCAACAGGCGCTGGTTAACGACGCTTTGACTATTAAATAATTGATTGTCCGGCCTGTATAACGGGCCGGTTAAACGAAATAAGACCAACCGGTAAAAGGTGAAAAAGTGGAAATTAAAGTACCCGTACTTCCAGAATCCGTTGCAGATGCAACCATCGCCACCTGGCACGTTAAAGCAGGCGAAGCCGTAACACGTGATCAGGTATTAGTTGATATTGAAACCGACAAAGTGGTACTTGAAGTTGTTGCTCAGGCCGATGGCGTAATGGGCGAAATCATTCATGACACTGGTGCTACCGTAACTGCTGAAGAAGTTATTGGTAAAATGGAAGCCGGTGGTGCACCAGCGGCGAAAAAAGATGACGCCCCAGCGAAGAAAGACGATGCCAAAGCTGATGCCGCGCCTGCTACAGGTTCAGACGACAGTAATGATGATGCTCTAAGCCCGTCTGTGCGTCGCATGATTGCTGAAAAAGGCTTAGACGCCAGCAAAATTAAAGGCACTGGCAAAAATGGCCGTGTGACTAAAGAAGACGTAGAAAAGTTTGTCGCCGGTGCCCCAGCGAAAACTGCAGCGCCAGCTGCCTCTGCCCCAACTGCAGTAGCGGGTGATCGTAGCCAGAAACGTGTGCCTATGACACGTTTACGCAAAACCATCGCTAACCGTCTGCTGGAAGCAAAAAATTCAACCGCCATGTTAACGACGTTTAACGAAGTGAACATGAAGCCAATTATGGATCTGCGTAAACAATACCAGGACGTGTTTGAGAAGCGTCACGGTATCCGTTTAGGCTTTATGTCGTTCTATGTTAAAGCGGTAACTGAAGCGCTGAAGCGTTTCCCTGAAGTAAATGCTGCTATTGACGGCGATGACATTGTGTATCACAACTACTTTGACGTCAGCATTGCGGTGTCTACGCCACGTGGCCTGGTAACACCGGTATTACGTGATTGCGATAAAATGAATCTGGCTGAAATTGAAAAAGCCATCAAAGACTTAGCGTTAAAAGGCCGTGACGGCAAGCTGTCTATGGACGACTTAACCGGCGGTAACTTCACTATCACTAACGGTGGTGTATTTGGCTCGCTGATGTCTACACCGATTATCAACCCGCCACAATCTGCTATTCTGGGCATGCACAAAATCCAGGATCGCGTAATGGTAGTCGATGGCAAGATGGAAATTCTGCCAATGATGTATCTGGCGCTGTCTTACGACCACCGTATTATCGACGGTAAAGAGTCTGTAGGCTTCCTGGTAACCATTAAAGAATTACTTGAAGATCCAACCCGTATCCTGCTGGATATCTGATTATTCGGCAAAAGTAAGCAAAAATGCTGTTGTTTTTTGACAACAGCATTTTTTATCGAACCGGTTGGCACTATAATATGCGCCGATCAAAGTCAGGCTGTACTAAACAGTGCAGCTTTCATATTCAAATGAACGGAAAATAGCCATGAATTTGCACGAGTATCAGGGTAAGCAACTGTTTGCCCAATATGGTTTGCCTGTATCTAAAGGCATTGCCGCAGCTACAGTTGAAGAAGCGGTAGCAGCTGCAGATAAAATCGGCGGCGATATGTTTGTTGTTAAAGCCCAGGTTCACGCTGGCGGCCGCGGTAAAGCGGGCGGCGTAAAGCTGGTTAAGAGCAAAGAAGATATCAAAGCTTTCGCAGAAAAATGGCTTGGCAAGAACCTGGTGACTTACCAAACTGACGAAAAAGGTCAGCCGGTTAGCCGTATCCTGGTTGAACCTTGTACAGATATCGCTAAAGAACTGTACTTAGGTGCAGTAGTAGATCGCTCTTCACGTCGTATCGTGTTTATGGCCTCTACTGAAGGTGGCGTGGAAATTGAAACCGTAGCCCACGAAACACCAGAAAAAATTCTGAAAGCAGCAATCGACCCATTGGTAGGCGCTCAGCCATTCCAGGGCCGTGAGTTAGCATTCAAATTAGGCCTGGAAGGCAAGCAAATTAACCAGTTCGTAAAAATCTTTATGGGCCTGGCTAAACTGTTCCAGGAAAAAGATCTGGCTCTGTTAGAAGTAAACCCACTGGTTATTACTCCTGCCGGCGATCTGCACTGCTTAGATGCCAAACTGGTTATCGATGGTAATGCACTGTACCGTCACCCTGAATTGAAAGAAATGCAGGACCCATCACAAGAAGATCCACGTGAAGCACATGCTGCTTCATGGGAATTGAACTATGTAGCTTTAGGTGGCGACATCGGCTGTATGGTTAACGGTGCAGGTTTAGCTATGGGTACTATGGACATCGTTAAATTACACGGTGGCCAACCAGCTAACTTCCTGGACGTTGGCGGCGGCGCAACCAAAGAGCGCGTAGTTGAAGCGTTCAAAATTATCCTGTCTGATACTGCAGTTAAAGCGGTATTCATCAACATTTTCGGCGGTATCGTACGTTGCGATATGATTGCTGAAGGTGTTATTGGCGCAGTAAAAGAAGTTGGCGTTAAAGTGCCTGTGGTTGTACGTCTGCAAGGTAATAATGCAGAGCTGGGTGCTAAAGTGCTGTCTGAAAGCGGCCTGAATATTATCGCTGACACAGACCTGACTAGCGCTGCCAAGCAAGTAGTTGCTGCAGCGGCTAAGGCATAAGGGGTTATCAATGAGCGTTTTAATTAATAAAGATACCAAAGTAATTTGTCAGGGCTTCACGGGTGCTCAGGGTACTTTTCACTCTGAACAAGCCATTGCCTACGGCACTAAAATGGTTGGTGGTGTGACTCCGGGTAAAGGCGGTCAAACTCACTTAGGTTTACCAGTATTCAATACTGTAAAAGAAGCCGTAGAAGCGACTGGTGCAGAAGCATCAGTGATCTACGTACCAGCTGCTTTTTGTAAAGACTCTATCCTGGAAGCGGCAAACGGTGGCATCAAGCTGATCGTATGTATTACTGAAGGCATTCCTACACTGGATATGCTGGACGCTAAAGTACGTTGTGACGAATTAGGCGTACGCTTAATTGGCCCTAACTGTCCGGGCGTTATCACGCCAGGCGAATGTAAAATTGGTATTATGCCAGGCCACATTCACTTGCCGGGTAAAGTAGGTATTGTTTCACGTTCAGGTACTCTGACCTATGAAGCAGTAAAACAAACTACCGATTACGGTTTCGGCCAGTCTACCTGTGTTGGTATCGGTGGCGACCCAATCCCAGGTTCTAACTTCATCGACATCCTGAAATTATTCCAGGACGATCCACAAACTGAAGCCATCGTTATGATCGGTGAAATCGGTGGTTCAGCTGAAGAAGAAGCGGCTGCTTATATCAAGCAACACGTGACTAAGCCAGTTGTGTCTTACATCGCCGGTGTTACTGCACCAGCTGGTAAGCGCATGGGCCACGCAGGCGCTATCATCTCTGGTGGTAAAGGTACAGCTGACGAGAAGTTCGCTGCGCTGGAAGACGCCGGTGTTAAAACTGTTAAGAGCTTAGCCGATATCGGTAAAGCACTGAAAGAATTGACCGGCTGGTAACAGCTGTTGATTTAGCTTATAAAAACCCGCTTATGTAGCGGGTTTTTTTATCTCTGCTGATTTAGATTAAGGAGGGGTTATGTACAACATTTACGGCGCGGCAGGTTCAGGCTCGGTAGCCGTTGAAGCCACACTTGAGCTGATTGGTGCACCCTATCAGGTGCTGGTAGAGGCGCCAACCTGGGAAGGAGAGCACCAACGCAACAAAGTGGCGGCGGTAAACCCAATGCGGCAGTTGCCGGTGTTAATAACACCGCAAGAGCAGGTGATAACCGAAAGTGCCGCCATTTTATTATGGCTAACCGAGCAACATCCTGAAGCGGCACTGGCACCATTACCCGGCACGGCAACACGAGCACAGTTTTTGCGTTGGATGAGCTTTATTCCGGCTGCGATATATTCCATGTATTGGGTACGGGACGAGCCTGAACGGTTGATGGGGCCAAACACCGCATTATATCCGCAGTTGCAGCAACGTACCGCAGAGCGTATAGCCTATTGCTGGCAGGTCATGGACCGCCAACTGACACCAGGTTGTTTTCTGCTCGGGGATCAGCTGAGCGTGCTGGATATCTATGTCGCCGTGGCCAGTCGCTGGACACCCGGACGCAAACGTTTTTACAGCGAAGCGCCCGCTATGGCAAAGGTTGTTAAACAGGTAGATGCTTTGTCGGCATTACAGACTTTCTGGCGTAAACGCTTTCCGTTTAGCGACGGCTGGGAAGGTTGAATAATCTGTAAGGTCGCTGCATAGCCTTTTTACTGATTTCGGTGTACGGTGCCGGTAATGGTAATCTAAGTAGAGCGGCAAGATGAAAGTAGGGGTATTTCCGGGCAAGTTTTTACCACCGCACCGCGGCCATATTACCGCGATACTGCGCGCCCATGCTTTGTGTGACAAGCTGTATGTGGTGATCAGTAAGCGTACGCAGGAAGATGGGCAACTGTGTAAAAGCGCCGGTATTGCTTATATCAGTGGTGTATTGCGCCAGCGCTGGTTATCGCAGGAATTACAGGGGCTGGGTATCGAGGTGCTGCTGCAAAATGAAGATGCGATGGCGCCTTTCCCACAAGGCTGGGGCGCTTACGCCTCGCTGCTTAAACAAACTGTGCCACAGCCTTTTGGCGTGATTTATGGCGGTGAAGAAAGTTACCGCGAAGGCCACTGCCGGTATTTTCCTGGTATTGAATATAAAGTGCTGGACCCACAGCGTACCCAATGGCCCATTAGCGGCACAGAAATTCGTAATCACCCGTATTTGCACTGGGACTATATCGCCGGCTCTGCCAGGCCATTTTTCGCCCGTAAGGTGCTGATCACCGGGCCGGAGTCTTGCGGTAAAACTACGCTGACACGCAAATTGGCCAAAGTGTATTGCACGTCTTGGTCAGAAGAGCTGGGCCGTGATTATCAGCATGATGTTGTTGGCGGCAATGGTGACTTATTTGATCTGGAAGATTTTAACCGCATAACGCATTTGCAGTACGAGCAGGATTTAACCGCCTTACGTAGCGCCAACAAGGTCTGCTTTTTTGATACCGATGCCGTCGTTACGGCATTTTTCAGCCAGGTATTTTTAGGCCAGGTGGCCAGCAGGGTAGAAAGTTTTATTGATCCAGCCAAGTACGATCTGGTGATCGCGCTTAAACCCACAGTGCCATGGGTAGCCGATGGTATGCGCGAGCTCGGCGATCAGGCTACCCGCGAATTGAGTTTTGATCAGTTGATGGCGCTGTACCAAAGCTACGGTTTTGATGTTAGTAACTTTTGCGCGATTGATGCGCCAGACTACTATCAACGCCTTGAAGACTGTATCGCGGCAGTTGAAAAGTCGCTTTATGACAATGCTGGATCAGCGATATAAAATAAATCCCCCGCCTGACATTGTTTTAAGGTTACTTTAAGTATTCCCGTACAGACTGGTTACAACGGTAAAACAGGAGCCCGTTATGACCAGTCTTATGCACAGCGCCAAACTCAGCGGTAGTACAAGCGTCAACAACGTCGTAACTGAGCCCGGCGAAAGTTGCTTACAGTTAGTGTTACCTGATCAGCCACAACGCAGTTCATTGCAGCAATTTATTCAACAAGGTTTTGCTACTAACTATCAGGCTAAAGTGCAGCATTTTATGCCTAATTTATTAGGTGTAAGCCGCAATGGTGAGTGGCAGGCCGTATTGGGATTGCGCAGTGCTGCTAAAACTCCGTTGTTTATTGAGCAATACTTGCCCGATGCCGTAGAGCAATTACTTGCCACTCACGGTTTGTCTGCTGAGCGTCGCCAGCTGATAGAAATTGGCCATTTGTATGCGTCAAACCCGCAAAGCTTATTACAACTCTTCGTACTGATGGCTTATGCGCTGGACCAGTTAAATTACCGCTATTTATTATGTGCCGCCACGACACAGGTACGCGGTATTTTAAGCCGCCATGGCATTGAGCTGACCGAATTGGCTGAGGCAAAAGCGGATGCTTTAGGTGAACAGGCGGCGAGTTGGGGAACCTACTACGACACCAATCCAAAAGTGTGCGTGATGGATTTAGCCGCCGTGACCCGGCTTATTCATCGCGAAGAGAAGCTCACTGCTTTAGCGCATCAGCACTGGCCGCAGTTACATCAGTTAGTTGCCCGTTTGCCGGAAGGAGATTGCTAATGCGTATTGAATTACCCGTGACGGCTATGCTGCGCGATCTGGCAACGGGGATAAGTTACCCGCAAGCCCAGATCAAAAAACAGATGCGCTTCTGGCAGGAACTATTATCAGGCTATGGTGCGCGGCGTATTGCGTTGGCTGCCAATAGCTCAGCGCAGTGGGCGCTGCTAGATTTAGCCTGTCTGGATGCAGATTTATTATTGGTGCCACTGCCAACTTATTTGACTGGTAGCCAACTGACGCACGTGATGTCGCAGTTGCAGCCAGATATTTATATTTCAGATACTGAGCAACTGACAGCCGAATTTACCCTGTTGGAACAAGTCGGTGATTTATTAATGTATCGCCGTGAATTAGCCGGCTCTGGTGCAGCTATTACACCGGGTTGTCAAAAAATCACCTTTACTTCAGGTTCAACCGGACAGCCAAAAGGTGTGTGTTTATCGGCAAAAAGTCAGCTTGATGTGGCGCACAGCCTTATTGAACGTATTAAACAACCTTCACCTAAACACCTGTGTTTATTGCCTTTAAGTACGCTATTGGAAAACATCGCAGGTATTTATGCGCCATTGTTAGCGGGTGGCGAGGTGCTGATTGCACCGGATTTAATGCGCGGTTTTAACGGGAGCCAGTTGGTTAGCCCACAGGCTTTACTTCAGCTTATAACTAGCGTAGCACCCAAAAGTCTGATTTTAGTACCGGAATTACTGCAACTGCTGGTGATGGCGAGAACTCAGGGCTGGCAAGCTCCGCCGTCACTGCAATTTATCGCTGTAGGAGGTGCTCATGTTTCTGTTGCGCTACTGCTGCAGGCGTCACGGCTTGGATTGCCCGTGTTCCAGGGCTATGGCTTAAGTGAATGTGCATCTGTGGTCGCGCTATCAGGTTTTGATGCCCGGCAAAGTACCGCCTTGGAACTCGAATTAGTCGGTTTGCCGTTAGCGCATCGTGATATCGAGATTATCGATGGCGAAATTGTCGTAAACCAACCTTTTTTGGGCTATTTGGGCGATGCAGCCTCTGCTGGCAATAAGGTTTTTACCGGTGATTTAGGCGAGCTGAATGCAAAAGGGCAGTTACGCATTCTGGGGCGGCGTAAAAACTTACTTATTTCCAGCCTGGGCCGAAATATTTCACCGGAATGGCCTGAAGCCTTGCTTACACAAAGCGGTTTAATTCGCCAGGCGGTGTTGGTTGGCGATGCCAAGCCTTACTGTGCGGCACTTTTATACCTTGCTGATCCCAAGTCGGCAGCGTTGTTGCCTGCCTATCTGCAGCAGGTGAACCTGCAACTACCAGACTATGCGCAAATAAAAGCTTATCACCTGCTAACCCAGCCTTTATCTGTGGCAGATGGCACCTTAACAGCCAATGGCCGGCCGCGCCGTGCTGAGGTGGTTAAAAAATACCAACGTCAAATTCATGATTTATTTGTACCTACTACAGCAATTGGAGAGTCCTATGAGTTTTTATCAAACGTTGGTTAACGCAACGCAAGCAGAGCGGGCTTATTTGCTGGACGCTCCGATGATCCGCCGCACTTTTGCCGGCGACTTTACGCTGGATCATTATGTGGCTTTTTTAACCCAGGCTTATCACCATGTTAAACACACAGTACCACTGTTAATGTCGGTTGGTGCTTTACTGCCAGAATCAAAAGAATGGTTACGCGAAGCTGTGGCTGAATATATTGAAGAAGAGCTGGGTCATCAGGAATGGGTACTAGATGACATAGCCGCCTGTGGTTATGACAAAGAGCAGGCCCGTACCAGCACGCCGGCTTTTGCCACTGAGCTGATGGTGTCTTATGCCTATGATTCAGTGCGCCGGGTTAATCCATTGTGTTTTTTTGGCATGGTACTGGTGCTTGAAGGCACTTCCATCGCATTAGCTGAGCAAGCGGCCGCCAAAATTGCCGCTACTTTGCAGCTGCCACGTAAAGCTTTTACCTATTTAAACTCACACGGTGCTTTAGATCAGGACCATATAAAGTTTTTCAAAAGCCTGATGGATAAAATTACTGAACCGGCTGATCAGGCTCTGATTATTCACAGTGCCAAACGCTTTTTTCACTTATACGGCGATGTATTCCGTAGTCTGGAACAGCCTCACGGCCTGAGCATAAAAATGCAGGCAGAGGAGTGCGTAGCATGAACTTTTTAGCCGGTAAAACGGTGCTGCTCACCGGTGCAACCGGTGGAATAGGTGCTGAAGTGGCCAGAAAGTTAAGCGCTGCAGGGGCCAGGCTTATTCTGACCGGGCGCTCTGCGACAAAATTAAAAGTGTTACAACACCAACTGGCAGTTGAACCCCTGATGTATTGCTGCGACTTAACCAGTACGGCCGAGCAACAAGACTTACTGCAGTTTTGCCAGCAGCACGGCGGTATAGATGTGCTGATTAATAATGCCGGTATCAGCCAGTTTGGTTTATGCCAGCAACAGCAGTTCAATGATCTGATCAGCATTAATTTACTGGTACCTATGCAGCTTTGTCAGCTGTTCTTACCGGTGTTACGCCAGCGTAAGGGCCAGATAGTTAATGTGGGCTCAGCCTTTGGCAGCATCGGCCACCCCGGCTTTACCGGCTATTGCGCCACTAAATTTGGCTTACGCGGTTTTACGGAAGCCTTGCAGCGTGAACTGGCGGGCAGCGATATTCAGGTGAAGTATTTTGCGCCAAGAGCCACAGAAACCAGTATTAATTCCAGCGATGTAGTGCAGCTGAACCAACAGCTTGGCAATAGCATGGATAGCCCGGTTTGGGTGGCTGAAGAGCTGATTAAACAACTGAAGTCCAACGAGCTACGCCGTTTTCTTGGCTGGCCTGAACGAATTTTTGTCCGTCTGAATGGGGTTTTTCCGGCACTGGTAGATATGGCTTTAAAAAGTAAATTAACAGTAATCGAATTATTTGCCGAGGGCAAAAACCATTAGCGAGGTAACTATGAGCACAATGACGCAAGCTTTTTATAAAATGGCACAGTTGCTGGCGGTAGCCTCGGCGTTATTGCTGACCGCTGCAGCTGAGGCCGATGTCCTGCAGGATATTAAACCCCTGCAGGACCGCTGGGCAGAAGTAAATTACGGCATAAGTGACGAGCAAAAAGAACACGCGTTTTCTCTACTGCTGGAGCAAGCTAATGCTGTTGTGGCCGCTAACCCTGATAAGGCGGAAGCACTGATCTGGCGTGGTATTATTAAATCCAGTTATGCCGGTGCTAAAGGTGGTTTGGGCGCGGTGTCGCTTGCCGAGGGGGCAAAAACTGATCTGGAAGCGGCATTGCAATTGGATAGCCAGGCGTTACAAGGTTCGGCTTATACCAGTTTAGGCGTGTTGTATTATAAAGTGCCGGGCTGGCCTATTAGTTTTGGCAGTGATAAAACAGCAAAACTGATGCTGGAAAAGGCTTTAACTGTTAATCCACAAGGTATTGATCCTAATTATTTTTATGCAGAATTTTTAACGCAAAAGCGCGACTATAAAGCGGCCTTGAGCTACATTGAAAAGGCCAGGCAGGCACCGCCCCGCCCGGAGCGTCAGACTGCCGATCAGGGCCGGTTGCAGGAGCTTGCTGCACTGGAAGCAAAAGTGGTTAAAAAACTAAAACGTTAAACGGCAGCTTCAAGTACGAAGGCTGGAGAGGCAATGAGACTGTTACTGGTAGAAGACGATTTAGATTTAGCCAAAGGTTTGCTGCTGGCGTTATCCGCTCAGGGTTTTGTGGTTAATCATGTCAGTACAGGTAAGCATGCGTTAAGCAGCATTAAAGCCAAAGATTGCGACGCGGTGATCCTCGATCTGGGCCTGCCGGATATGGACGGCCTGGATTTACTCAAACAAAGCCGGCAGAGAGAGGGCAATCTGCCGGTGTTGGTACTTACCGCCCGAGATGGTATCGACGATCGTATTCGGGGCCTGGATTTAGGCGCTGATGATTATCTGGTAAAACCTTTCGCAATGCCGGAGCTTTTCGCCCGTTTGCGGGTGATAGAGCGGCGTCTTGGCACAGCGGCCACGCATTTAATTAAGCTGCAGCAGGTAGAACTGGATACCAGCGCGCATCTGGTACGGGTAGAAGATGAAGCTGTTAGCTTATCGCGCCGCGAGTTTATGCTGCTCAAAGAGTTGATGGAATCAGCCGGGCGGATAAAGACCCGCGAACAACTGGAAGCCAGCCTGTATGCCTGGGGGGAGGAAGTGGCCAGTAATGCACTAGAAGTGCATATTTCCAATTTACGCAAAAAACTACCGAAAGATTTTATTAAAACGTTACGTGGTGTGGGCTATAGCGTGAGCGTGGGATGAACCTGCTATGAGTTCACTTCGCCGCTATTTAGTGACTGTCCTTATTGCGCTTTTTACTTTAATCAGTTTTTTAGCCGCTTTACAAAGCTACAGGCAAAGTGCCAGTAGGGCTGAGGCGTTGTTTGATCAGGATTTACAAGTGCTGGCGTCCAGTCTGGCGCAGCAATATCAGGCTGGCTCGCAGCAAGAGTTGGGGCTGGCACTGCAGGTTTGGCAAAACAATCAATTGGTGTACCGCAGCCCTTTAGCTCCTGAAACGCCCATGTCAGAAACCGCGGGTTTTAGCGAGCATAATTTTGCTGGCAAAAGATGGCGGGTGTTTCACCAAACGCCAACAGCATTGCTGACTGTGATAGTGGCCCAGCCACTGCAGCAACGCCAGCAACTGGCGGATGAAGTGATTACCGCATCAATTTATCCTGTGGTACTTAGCTTACCGCTACAGGCATTACTGATTTGGCTGGTGGTGAGCAAAGCACTGTCGCCAATTAAACGCTTTTCTGCTCAGCTAGCGTCAAAAAAAGCCAATGACTTAACACCGGTAGAGCTGGAGCAGGTACCTGCTGAATTAGACCAGATGCTGAAAACCACCAATCTGCTATTTACCCGGTTAGCGGAGGCTTTTGAAAGGGAAAAACGCTTTGCCTCTGATGTTGCTCATGAGCTGCGTACACCTTTGAGTGTATTGCAGGTGAATTTACATAATGCCTCACAGCAATGGCAGCAATCGGGTATTGCTGATCCGCAAGGTTCTATGCTGGCGTTACGGGCCGGTGTTGAACGTATGAGTGCCCTGATAGAACAAATTATGCTGTTAAACCGCACTAACCCGGAACATTTTCAGGCCCGTACCGAACAACTGGATTTAGCCGGCTTATGCCGCCAGGTAGTTGCCGACTGGTACCCACAGATTGAGAAAAAGCAGCAACAGATTGAGCTTATTGGGCTTGAGCACTTATCGCTAAAAGGCGATGCTTTTGCGTTACGGTTGCTAGTCAGTAACCTGGTAGGCAACGCCAGTAAATACACCCAGGCCGGTGGTGCTATTCAACTGGAGCTAACGACCCATGCCGAAAAAGCGGTACTGACGGTGCAGGATAACGGCCCTGGTATAGCGCCAGAAGAATACAGCAGGGTATTCGATCGGTTCTACCGGGTAGGTGGTGACAGGCATCAATCGGGCACTTTGGGTTCTGGTTTAGGTTTGGCTATAGTGCGCGATATCGTTAATTTGCATCAGGGCCAGGTGCGCCTTGGTGCCTCAGATTCTCTCAGCGGCTTAAAAGTGACAGTGGAACTGCCTTTGTGAAATTAAACAGGATAAAGGGAATACCCTGGCAACATCTTGCATTAATGAGTCTGGCTTTGCCTGTGCTGGCAGAGCCCGCGCTATTTGAATTGCAGATTAGAGATCACTTGTTTCACCCGTCGGTGCTTTATGTGCCGGCCGGTGAAAAAATAAAACTGCTGGTGTTAAACCAGGACCCATCACCTGAGGAATTTGAAAGCTTTAGCTTAAATCGGGAAAAGGTCATTTTAGGCAATAGCAAAGCGACTTTGTTTATAGGGCCACTGCAACCTGGCCAATACCATTTTTTTGGCGAATATAATTCCGACAGTGCCCAGGGGGTGCTGATAGCACTACCCGAAGAGCAGTGGCAACAGCGTAGGGCCGACAATGCTAATTAATACCGTGCTGATGTTTTTACGCGAGTTGTTGCCACTGTTTTTACTGTTGGCTACTTTGCTGGTGTGGCACAGAAGCCGGTGGCAGCGGTTTATTCTGCTGTTTTCTTTTCCAGCCGTGCTGATGTTGGCACTTTTTAGCAGCAATATGCTGTGGATCTCTGAGCAACTTGATGGCTTTGGGCTGGAGTTATTGTACAGCCTGTTATACACCGGCTGCTTTGTACTACTGTGTATGGCTACCGCTAAGCGCGCTGTTGCAATGCAGTTGTCGGCCTTTGCCTGTGCCTGTTTGCTTAGTATTAATGGCAGCAACTTACTACTGTATATCTGGTTGCCCACTCAGGGCAATACCGACCCGTCTGCTTTACTTTTGGGTATGGCCTTAGGTGTAGGTATTGGCAGCAGTATTGCCGTGCTTTGGTACTACCTGCTAACCGAGTTACAACAATGGCGTATGCTCAGTTACAGGCTGCTTCTGTCGCTACTTGGAGTTCGCCAGCTGATGATGGCATCAGCGTTGCTTATTCAATCCGACTGGCTGCCCGCAGGCCCACAGTTATGGCAAACCGGACAATGGCTGCCGGAGCAATCTGAGTTAGGTTTCTTTTTGCAGGCTTTAATGGGGTATGAAGCCACCCCGGTTTTATCGCAAGGCCTGGCATATACTGCTGGCCTGGGGCTATTGCTCTGGTGTAGTCGCAACCTGCAAAATAATATAAGGAGTGCGCAATGAGGTTTTCCCCTTCAGTGTTTTATGCGGTCTCTGGTGCTCTGATGTTGCTGGTAAGCGGGCATAGCCTGGCCGATGGCCGGGTAGTAGACAAGGTATATCATCCTTATGTGCAGGCGTTGGAACGCGGTGTTGAGTACCGCTACTTTTATCAGCGCCAGGCTGATCACCCCGACAACAACACTATGGGGCAAAAGCTGGGTTATGGTTTTTCGGTAGCTGAGCGCGCCGCACTGGAAATTTATCTGGTAGCTGACAGAGTAAGCCCTGAAGATTATAAGCTGTCTGGCTATGAGCTGGAGCTGCGCTGGATGCTGACAGAACAAGGCCAGTATAGTGCCGACTGGGGCATGTTGTTTGAACTGGAGCGGCAAAACAACCAGGATAATTATGAGTTTACTACCGGGCTTTTAATGGAAAAAGAGTTTGGCCCCACCAGCCTGACACTAAATATGCTGGCTGTGTATGAATGGGGTAAAACGCTCAATTCAGAGTGGGAGGCTGAATTCAGGGCGCAGTACCGTTACCGTTGGCGGCCTGCCATACAACCGGCTATTGAACTGTATGTCGGTGAAAATTACAAAGGCGCAGGCCCAAGCTTAATGGGCGTGCATAAGTTTGATAAGCAAAAACAGTTAAAATGGGAGTTGGCAGTAATTATGGCGATTGATAACGATACGGTTGATCGTACTTTACGTTTTGCGCTGGAGTATGAGTTTTAAAACAATCTCTTAGAGAGTTAAAATCTTAAGGCTCTCTTAAGTTTTCACTTCTATGCTGGCCTTTAAATATTTTCTGAGGCTGGTTCATGTCTGCAATAAAAACTATAAAAGCGCCTGTTTTCTCCTCATGGTTTTGCCTTGGTCCTTACCGTTATTTAATCCGTACTGCGGTGCTTGGGTTAGTGTTGCTTAGTCTGAGCCGCTTGGCTTTAGTGCTATGGCAATATGATAGAGTAGAGCAAACTGGTTTGCTGTGGCAGGTATTATTGCAAGGTGTCAGGGCTGACATTATTATGATGGGCTTGTTGCTGCTGGTGCCTGTGCTGCTTATTCCACTGGCTTCAGTTCGCGCTATGGGTAACCTCTGGTTTCAGTTTAGTTATTTGTGGTGCCTTGGCGCTTTGGTGCTATTGGTATTTATGGAACTGGCGTCACCGGCCTTTATTTTGCAATATGATGTGCGGCCAAACCGGCTTTTTGTGGAGTACCTGAAGTACCCCAAAGAAGTGTTGTCAACGTTATGGTTTGGTTTTCGTTTATCTTTAGTTCTGGGCATTATTGCGACAGTCACTCTGGCCTGGTTGATACGGCGTGTATTTCTGCTGGGGCAATGCAGTTTAAAGCAGTGGTCTGCTGTTAAAACTATGGGTATGTGGGCTCTGGCGGTGTTGCTGCTTCTTGCCGGTATCCGCTCTACTACTGATCATCGGCCTGCTAATCCTGCAATTTTTGCAATTACTGCCGATGCTATGGTCAACTCGTTGGTTTTAAATTCTGCTTATTCAGTACTTTATGCCATTTATAATTTAAAGCATGAAGCACATTCTAGCGAAATCTATGGCCGCTTGCCTACAGAGCAGATGCTGAAGTTGAGTCTGGACTGGCCCTGGTTAAAGACTTATCAGTTTAGCAATCCGGATTACCCGACAGTACACTGGCAACAAGCCACGGTAAAACGTGCTAAGCCGCTGAATCTGGTTATTGTGCTGCAAGAAAGTATGGGGGCCACTTTTGTGCAATCTTTAGGTGGCGAAGCCGTAACACCTGAGCTGGATAAGCTGAAACAGCAGGGATTATGGTTTGAGAATTTATATGCAACAGGCACCCGATCAGTGCGCGGTATTGAAGCAGTTGTAGCGGGGTTTCCACCCACACCTGCGCAAAGCACAGTGAAATTATCCAACAGTCAGCAACACTTTACTACTCTTGCATCAATTCTAAAAGCTCAGGGCTATCACACCCAGTTTATCTATGGCGGCGAAGCGCATTTTGATAATATGCGCAGCTTTTTTACCGGTAACGGAATGCAGCAAATTGTAGATCAAAGCCAAATGGCTAACCCTGTATTTACTGGTAGTTGGGGAGTCAGCGATGAAGACTTATTTAATACGGCACACCAACAATTAACCGCTCTACATCAGCAAAATCAACCGTTTTTCAGCCTGATTTTTACTTCCAGTAATCACGAGCCTTTTGAGTTTCCCGATGGCCGTATAACGTTGCACGAAGCTCCAAAATATACAGTAAATAATGCGGTGAAATACGCTGATTGGGCAATGGGCCAGTTTTTCCGGCAGGCACAACAAAGTGACTATTGGCAGGATACAGTGTTTTTAATTGTTGCCGATCATGATAACAGGGTATACGGCGATAGCCTGATCCCTGTAGATAAATTTCATATCCCCGGGTTAATTTTAGGACCTGGCATCCAAGCCGAAAAGCTACAAATGTTGGCCAGCCAGATTGATTTAGCACCCACCTTGTTGTCCATGATAGGCGTATCCAGTTGTCATACCATGACAGGACGGGATTTTACTCTGGATAAAACCAGCCCCGGCCGGGCTTTGTTACAGTTTGGGGATTATTTTGCTCTGATGCAGGGCGACAAACTGGTGATCCTCAAGCCTGACGGAAAAAGTGTAGAAGCCACGTATCGATTCCGGCAACAAAAGCTCAGTATAAGCGGGCGGGCAGTTTCTCAGGCAGATAAAAATACAGCGTTGGCTTTGGTGCAATTACCATCCTACTTATATCGGGAACAGAAAAATGCCAGCACGGCGCTTTGTTCCCCATCGTTACCAGTAAACTGATCTGCGGTGGAATTCTCTACCGTTACCTACTACCTGTGTTTATTTTAATTCAACCAGAATAATTAGACCTGGCAGGCGGTAGTCAGAAGCATTTCTGCTGTTATAATGCCGCCATATTTCAGTAATTTTAGCCAGTGCAGCCGCGCTGGTTTTTCAGATAGGGATTTGAATTTTATGGCGGACGTTGAACATCGCCCAACTAATTTTATTCGTCAGATCATTGATACTGATTTAGCCTCCGGTAAACACAGTGCTGTGCAAACCCGGTTTCCGCCTGAACCCAATGGTTACTTACACATTGGCCATGCTAAATCTATCTGCCTGAATTTTGGTATTGCCCAGGATTATCAGGGTAAATGCAACCTGCGGTTTGATGATACTAACCCGGAAAAAGAAAACGTCGAGTTTGTGAATTCCATTTCGCACGACGTGAACTGGCTGGGCTTTCAGTGGGATGGCGCTGTACGTTATTCTTCAGATTACTTTGATACATTATATGGCTATGCAGTTGAATTAATTAACAAAGGCCTGGCTTATGTTTGCTTTTTAAATGGCGAACAAATGCGTGAGTACCGTGGCAATTTAACCCAACCGGGTAAACCCAGCCCGACACGGGATACCAGCCCGGCGGAAAACCTGGCGCTGTTTGAAAAAATGCGGGCCGGTGGTTTTAAAGAGGGCGAGTGTTCGCTGCGCGCCAAAATTGATATGACATCCAGCTTTATGGTTATGCGCGACCCGGTAATTTACCGCGTTAAGTTTGCCCATCACCATCAAACCGGTGACAAGTGGTGCATTTACCCGATGTACGACTTCACCCACTGTATTTCTGATGCGCTGGAGGGGGTTACACACTCACTGTGTACACTGGAGTTTCAGGATAACCGCCGTTTATATGACTGGATTTTGGATAACATTACTATTGCCTGTCACCCGCAGCAGATTGAGTTTTCACGCTTAAATCTGGAATTTGCAGTAATGAGCAAACGTAAACTGCAAACGCTGGTAGAAAAAAACGTTGTATCCGGTTGGGACGACCCACGTATGCCAACCATTGCTGGTTTACGCCGTCGTGGTTACACGCCAGCGGCTATTCGTGAGTTTGCCAAACGCATCGGGGTTACCAAGCAAGACAATGTAATTGAAATGAGCGCACTGGAAGCCTGTATCCGCGAAGATTTAGATGCAGCTGCACCACGTGCTATGGCGGTGCTTGATCCGCTGAAAGTAACTATTACTAACTTTCCGGCCGATGGCGTTGAGTGGGTTGAGGCGCCAAATCATCCGAAAGATGAAACCATGGGCAGCCGCAAACTGCCGTTTGGACCGGTAGTGTATATCGACCGTGCCGATTTTCGCGAAGAGGCCAACAAGAAGTATAAACGCCTGGTATTAAACGGCGATGTTCGTTTGCGTAATGCCTATGTGATCCATGCTGATGAAATGGTAAAAGACAGCGAAGGTAATATTGTTGAATTAAAATGCAGTTACTTACCGGAAACCCTGGGTGAAAACCCGGCTGATGGGCGTAAAGTACGCGGCGTAATTCATTGGGTTGAAGCTAAACACGCAGTGCCAGCTGAGTTTCGTGTATATGACCGGTTGTTCAGCGTGGCTAACCCGGCAGCAGAAGACGACTTCCTGCAGGTGATTAATGCGCAGTCGTTAGTGATTAAACAAGGTTTGGTGGAGCCATCACTAAAAACGGCTAAAGCAGAGCAGGCCTATCAGTTTGAGCGTGAAGGCTATTACTGTGCAGATAATAAAGACAGCAATCCTAACAAGCTGGTATTTAACCGTACCGTAGGGCTGCGGGACAGTTGGGGTAAAGAAGAGGAATAATTCTCTTCAGTCAGACAACTAAAGGCCGCAGATACTGCGGCCTTTAAGTTAAGCGGGTTATTTTTTCAGTAACACACCCAAACCCACAATTGCAGCTATAGCACCGCCAATCAAAAACCAGATGGCGTTATCAGTTGGGCTGCCTGTTACCACCTCAGTTACCTGAGAAGCAGCTGAATTATATTCATTGTAACCAAAATATAACAAAATGACACCGGCGACTAAAATTGCTAAACCCAGAATTTTATTCATGTTTATCTCCTGCCTTCTCTCTTTATCACACTGTTGTTCGATATTCTCAAGTAAATATCAAGTTTATGCTGACTATTTGCAGCAAATTGGATAATACTTCAGTGATAACATGGCACAGTTATCCGGTGAAAAATAGTGATACGTATCATTTTACTTTGTTTTTTTCTGCCCGCGTTTGCCGGGGCGGCAGAGTTAGTACGATACCCGGCAATTGCGCATGTTGAAGATCCGCGGTCTGTTTATCCGCTAGCGTTGCTGGAGCTGGCACTGGCACAATCGGAGCGGCAGTATCAGCTGCAAAGCTCGTCTGAGCGTATGTCTAAATCACGCAGTATAGTGTTTTTAAAAGAACAGGCCGAGCTGGATGTACTGTGGACGATGACCTCTGTTGAGCGTGAACTGGATTTACGACCTATTCGCATTCCTATTTTTAAGGGCCTAAGCGGTTATCGTATTATGCTGATCCGCAAAGATCAGCAAGCTAAGTTTGCACCCACTGCTAAACCAGAGCAGATCCGCCGCCTGGTGTATGCACAGGGCCATGACTGGGTTGATGCCAAGGTACTGCAACTTAATGGCTTTTCGGTGATTGGCGCAGCCGGTTACGACAATTTATTTTCGATGCTGGAAAAAGGCCGGGTGGATGCGGTGCCACGTAATGCGCTGGAAATTGCTGATGAAGCCGCACTGCTTACTGAGCGTAATATAGTAACTGAGCAAAACTGGGTTATTTATTACCCCACAGCCAGCTATTTTTTTGTTAATTATGCCAATAAGCAGTTAGCACAGGACATTGAAAGCGGGCTGCATAAAATTATTGCTGATGGTACTTTTGATCGGCTTTTTTATCAGTTTTTCGCCAACCATCTGGCCGAGCTACAGCTGGATAAACGGCAAATAATAAAGTTGGAGAATCCGCTTTTGCCTGCACAAACGCCTATTAAAGATAGCCGACTCTGGTATTATCCGCAGTAAGTATCACACTTTGCCTAACCTCTGGATGTACGATGGAGCTATTTTTAGCGGTGTTGTTTTTTGCCTTTTCTACCACTATTACACCTGGTCCTAATAACGTGATGATTATGTCATCTGGCGTAAACTATGGCATTAAAGCCAGTGTGCCGCACTGGCTGGGCATATGTTTAGGTTTTCCGCTGATGGTGCTGCTGGTGGGGCTGGGGTTTGGCGTTGTGTTCGAGCGTTATCCGCACCTGCATCAACTGATTAAAGTGGTGGGGGTTGTGTATCTTATCTGGCTGGCCTGGCACATTGCCAGCGCCGAACCCAAAGCAATAGAAAAGGGCAAAAGTAAGCCATTTAGCTTTATACAGGCTGCATTGTTTCAATGGGTTAATGGCAAAGCCTGGGTAATGGCCAGTGGTGCTGTCGCCGCTTTTACCACGGTAGGGGGCGTATATTGGCTGGAAGTGAGCGTAATTACCGCCGCTTTTTTACTGGTTGCTTTTCCTTGTGTGGGGGCCTGGCTGGTATTTGGTGCAGCCCTCAGAGCAGTGCTAACTAAACCTCTGTTTCAGCGTATATTTAATATTTGCATGGCCATTATTTTACTGTTGTCGGTAGTGCCGGTTGTGCTTGAAATCTGGCATTATTATTTTATGCCGGCAATGTAATTGTGGTTTGATAGTTTGGGTTTTGTGCAGATGAATGGCAGTGCGGAAAAAATAAAGCTGGAGCATGAAGCGGCAAGGTTATTTATGCGCTTGTACGAACAGCGCTTTGGTATTGCTATGCGCCATATCTGGCATAACGAGCCGGCGCGGCCGGATGTATCCTGTTACTACGACGAGCAAAAGCTGGATTTGGAAATTGCCCACTTGTATGGCAGTGAAGTGGAAGCAATGCATATTCTCGGCCGCGAGCTTGGCAGTAACACCCACAAAGAGCTGTTGGCATTGCTGCGCACCCCGGTGCAACATCGTTTGCTGACGGCACTGAACCGGCTGATCAGTAATAAAGCAGAAAAAACCTACCATACCGAGCGGGTTTGGTTGGTGATCCGCAATGCTAATCCGCTGTGGACAAGGCGCGAAATTTTGCAGCATTACCATCAATTGCATATGCCCAAACGCCACCCGTTTGAACAAATCTGGTTAATCGGCGATATGCAGGGCCAAAGCGGCATTCTGGCACTGTATCCCTCCACGCTAACTGTACTGGAGCACGGCTGATGCTGGCGTTTTACCGGCGTTGGGCACGGCGACTGTATCCACTGCGGCCTTTTTTTTTGCTGTTATGCATTTTGGCGGTAGCCGCTTTTGGCTGGTTATTATTTGCCGCTACTGTGGAACAGGCGCAGCGCTGGCAACTAAGCAGTGTGCTGTTAGCCGTAAGCAGTTTGCTGCTGTGGTTATGGGCCGGTTTATTTAACCGTGAGTTGCCGGTGGTAATCAGCGGACAAGGCCTGCTGCTGAAGCTTAAAACCAACCTGGTAAGGCTGTTTTACTATCTGCTGGCGCTGCTGATCACGCTGCTGCTGTTGGCAACCACCTACCTTGGCCTGCGTGTACTTAAAAGTATAATAGCCGCCTTATTTTTTAGCTGAGCATTAACTATGCAGAACACCGCTGTGCGCTGGGATATATTCTGCGCTGTGATTGATAACTTCGGCGATATTGGTATTTGCTGGCGGCTGTGCCGGCAGTTAGTGGCCGAACACCATATAACAGTGCAGCTGTGGGTGGATGATTTAGCCAGCTTCAGCAAAATTTGCCCGCAAATTGATGTCACCGCCGATGAACAGCAACAGGCCGGGGTGTTGATTAAACGCTGGGCGGCCACGACTGATTGGCAACAGTGCACCGTAGCTGAGGTAGTAATAGAAGCGCTGGCCTGCACTATTCCGCTGCCGTATCAGCAAAAAATGGCACAGCAAGCGGTTAAACCGCTGTGGTTGAACCTGGAGTATTTGTCGGCCGAAGCCTGGGTAGAGGGCTGCCATGCTTTGCCCTCACCACAACCGCAGCTGGCGCTGGATAAACACTTCTTTTTCCCGGGCTTTACCGCTGCTACCGGCGGCTTATTGCAAGAGCGTACTTTACAACAGCAGGCCGCACTGTTTATCGCGGATGCTGATGCACAGCAGGCGTTTTGGCAGCAGTTGGGGGTGGCAGAGCACGCGCGCTATCAGCAGAAAATTTCCCTGTTTGCTTATGATCATCCGCAGCTGGAAACGTTGCTCGCCTGTTGGCAGCAAGCGCCGGTTAATAGCCTTTGTATAGTGCCGCAGGGCGCATTGGCCAACCAACTTGCTGCTTTATACCCGCAGTTGCAGCAAGATGCTGAGCTGACATTAAATCAGTTGACGTTGAAAATAGTGCCTTTTATGGCGCAAGACGATTACGACAAACTGCTGTGGGCTTGTGATATCAACTTTGTCCGCGGTGAAGACTCAATTATTCGTGCGCACTGGGCCGCTAAGCCGTTTATCTGGCAAATTTACCGTCAGGCAGAGCAGGCGCATCTGGATAAGCTGCAGGCTTTTATGCAGCGTTACTGTGCGCAAATGCCTGAAGATGTTGCTGATAATTTGCAAGAATTCTGGCTGGCCTGGAATACCAACAGCCAGCTTGAGCATAGCTGGCAAAAATGTAGTGCAAAGCTGGCGCAAATCGCCGAATATAACCGCTATTGGCGCACAGCGTTAACGGCAAACGGAGATCTTGCCAGCAACCTCGTGCACTTTGTTGAAAAAAAATTTATAATGCGACGCAATTTTTCCTAACGAGAAGATATTTCAGTCATGATGAAGACAGCTCAAGAACTGCGTGCTGGCCAGGTGATTATGGTTGGCACAGAACCAATGGTAATTTTAAAAGCCGAGTTTAACAAATCCGGCCGTAACTCTGCCGTGGTTAAAATGAAAATGAAAAACCTGCTGAATGCGCAGGGCATGGAAACGGTATACCGTGCTGATGACAAGTTTGAGCAGGTTCTGCTGGAAACTAAAGAAGTAACCTATTCTTACTTCTCTGATCCTATGTACGTATTTATGGATCAGGAATACAACCAGTTTGAAGTTGAAGCAGAAAACATGACCGAAGCACTGAAGTACCTGGTAGACGGTATGGAGTGTTCAGTAGTGTTCTATAACGAACGGCCAATTTCTGTTGACCTGCCAACGGTTGTAGTGCGCACTGTTACTTACACTGAACCAGCTGCCCGTGGTGATACTTCAGGTAAAGTATTAAAACCAGCTAAAATTGAAACTGGTTTTGAGCTAATGGTTCCTGCTTTCGTTGAAGAAGGCGACAAAATCGAAATCGATACCCGTACCGACGAGTACCGCAGCCGCGCCAAGTAATACTGGCAGGTTGAAAGTAAAAAAGGCGCTTCGGCGCCTTTTTTATTACCTGATTATGCACAGATTGTGCTAAAGCTTTTCTTCAAACTTGACGGACTCTTTGCCTGTATTACGAAGCACTACCGTGCCTGCCAATTTGTCATGCCACCCCTGTTTTCGCTTGTCTATACCAACCCAGATAAACCCAAGGCCCAAAGGAAGAGCAGCTAAAATATATGCGAAATACCGGCCTATCGCCTGGCCAGTACTCATTTTATTGCCGGTTGTAGCATCTACGATTTCCAGTTTAGCGGCCATTTTCCCTGGTGTGCCGAGAAAGCGCAGCCAAAACCATATTGTTGCAATAAACGGAAAAACATAGCTCAGCATAATATCCCAGAAGCCGTAGACAAATTTATCACCAAGCCAATACTCTTCACCATAAATAAAACTAAGCGGTATAAATAAAACGATGAAGAGAATTACCATGTCAATTAGTACAGCCCCAAGTCTGATCCAAAAACCGGCATACTCTTTGTTATCCATAAATTAAAAATTCCTCGTTATGATTTAGTGTTTAATACGAGCAGCCGCGGGCGAGCGTATTTGAGTTTGGGTTAATCTGCTATTGTAAATTTAATGTACGGAACATTACTGTTAATGTACCCAAAATACAATAGCCGCCTGGCTTTGTATTCTGTTACCCTTAGTAAAAATATGTGCACTATTAATGGTTTATTTTATGACAGCAGAAAAACACAAAATGCTATCGGGAGACTGGTATAACCCGCTGGATAAGGAACTTAGCGCCGAACGTATGGCGGCGCGTAAGTTACAGCATCAGTTTAACCACAGCGCGCCGGATGATGAGGCGCAGCGCCGGCAACTGTTAAAACAGTGGCTGCCCAATACCGGTAAGCATTTTTATGCTGAGCCACCGTTTTACTGCGACTACGGCTATAACATCCGTGCCGGCAATAAAGTGTTTTTTAATTTTAACTGCGTGGTGCTGGATGTCGCGCCGGTAAACATTGGTAATAATGTGTTTTTTGGCCCTGCAGTACAAATTTATACCGTAAACCACCCGCTAAATGCTGCACAGCGGCGCACATTAATAGAGCGGGCGTTGCCTGTAACAATAGAAGACGATGTCTGGATTGGCGGCGGGGCCATACTGTTACCCGGCGTAACGATAGGCAAGGGCAGCGTTGTGGCCGCTGGTAGTGTGGTAACTAAAGATGTATCTGCAGGGGTAGTCGCAGGCGGTAACCCGTGCCGGGTAATTAAAGCTGTATCTGATGAGTAAGGTACAGCGATCAGTTAAGTAAAATTTAATAAGTAAGCAGTAGAAGTTATGTCGATACATATTCGTTTGATTAATGAGGCAGATCTTGGCGCCATAGTGACGATACAAGATAGCTGTTATGCCGCTGAACTATTTGAAGATGCGGGTCTTATCCGCAGGCGCCTGGCATCACAGCCACAAAGCTGCTGGCTGGCAGAAGATAGTAAAGGTGAGGTGTTGGCGTATTTGTTTAGCTATCCGTCGCGTGATAATCAGGTGGCGCCGCTTGGCAGTAGTTTTGGTAGTTACGCCGATGCAGAGCTGTTGTACCTGCATGATATGGCGGTAAGCCATAACGCCAGGGGAATGCGCCTGGCGCCGCAGCTGTTAGCACTCGCCGAGCAATATGCCGCTGATTTGGGTTTTAACAGGCTGGCACTGGTTGCTGTGCAGGGCTCTGTACCTTACTGGCAAAAGCAGGGCTTTGAAATGGTAACACTTACCGAGACCACCGCTTTACAGGCACTGGCAAGTTATACCGGCCAGAATGCGGTTTATATGCAAAAGTTACTGAAGGCATAAAATTATCAGTGCTGTGTCTGGTGTCTGGCGCGGATTTGTCACTATACTGAGCACAATGTATATTATCAGGACGTTACGATGAAATTATTTTTTGCTGCTATTGTTGCTTTGCTATTTACCGCACAAGCCAGCGCCTGCGGTTTCAGATTAAGTGATGGTAAATTGCTAAGCTGCGGCATGACACGTATTGAAGTCTTGTCGCTGGCAGGCGAGCCGTTGGCAAAAGATGTAGAGACATTGGGTGTAGATATTGGCGAGCCGGTAAAAGGCACTACGGTTGAAACCTGGTCTTACCGGCTAAAAGGCGATATCGGCGGGGAATATCTGGTGTCGCTGACACTCAGAGGCGGCAAAGTGACTGCGATCGACAGCAAACAGCAGGGGCGGCTGTAGCGTATTAACGCGACAGTAAGTATAAATCACTTAGTGTCATCGTATTGCCACCCAGTTTTAACTGGCTAAGCAGCAGCAAGGCGCTGCTGTAGGCATCTTCCAATGCCTGGTGATTTGCCATAGCGGGCAGACCATGCCGCTTAAGGCAATTGGGTAGTTTAAGGGCATCATGTTTTACTACCTTGCCCTGGCGCAGCAGGCGTTGCCATTCCATTTGCATGGTGTCAATAAACCGAAAGCGCGGCGCTTTGCCAAAACAGCGCTGGCAGGCAAACCGCAGGCATTGTTCGTCCAGCCGGCTGTTGTGGGCAACAAATATATAACCGGCATATTGCGCTAACAGCTCTGACAGTATTTCTGCCAGATCATGGGCATTTTTTAACTGATGATCATGTAAGCCATGATAGACCGCACTCTGGCCGACACTGACCGGGCTGTTAATCAGATAATGCTTCGCTTCAGACAGTACAATTTCCTGCCCCCTTACAGGCACCCAGCCAATACTGACGATATGATCTTTGCGCGGATTAAGCCCGGTAAGTTCAAGGTCCAATGCAAGAAAGTTTGCCTGATCTACCGGCGTTGAAGAGGCAGGAAAGGGTGTATTGATAAAATGGTTTACCACTTCACTTAGTGCGGTGCTTTTACGCAGTAACCAGCTTAACACTTTATAGCTCCCGGCAAAAACGCTGTTTTACCCGACTTTGTGCTTCGTTTATTACGGCAAAACTGTCTTTTAGCTGGTGGCGTGCCAGGCCGGAAATTTCAGCCGGGTTCAGTAAATTGGTCACATCATGGCTCAGTTGTAAATCATGCTGATGTTTTTCCCAGCGTAGTTGTGCCAATAAATCAAAAGCATCGTTTAAGTTCTGGCTGTCTTTACTATCAATAATACCTTGTGCTGCGAGTTGTTGCAGGCGACCGCGGGTATTTACCTCATGAATGCCGGCGTAAAGTGCATATACTCTGACCAGATCGGTGATCAGGCTGATACCCCGTTTCTTCAAATCCAGGCCTTTTTTATGTTTACCATCTTGCTCGAGGATAAAATTTTTAAAGAAACCCAGCGGGGCAGTGCGCTGCAGCGCCGCCTGTGCCAGATGATATAAAAACAATGGCGCTTCAGTAGTGCGCTGCAGAATATCTTCCTGCAGCGCATTAAACAGGCCTTTGCTGCCTTCAATCACCCGCAGGTCAAAGAAAATACTGGCTTTGAGCAGCGCTTCCGGCGTTGGGGTGGCAATCCAGCGGGCAAAGCGGCCAGACCAGCCTTTTAAACTTAACCGCAGCTCCGGGTTGGTGGCCATAATATTGCCAGGGCACAGGGCAATGCCACACTGCGCTAGCCCCAGGCAAACAAATTCAGCCAGCGCACTGAAGTACTCACCGACAGTACCAACGGGTTCTTTTTCCAGTAACAGCGCATTGTCCTGATCGGCATTCAGGCTTTGGTCCATCCGCGCCTGAGAGCCAAATGCCAGCCAACTGAATACACAAGGCGGCTCGCCCAGTTTTTGCTGTGCCAGATAAATCAGCCGCTGGGTAAGCGCATCGGTAATAGTGGTAATAATGTGCCCGGCTTCATATGCCGGCACTTGTTGCTTGCTAAGTGTAATAGCCAGCGCAGCTATTTGCTGACTGCAACGCTCCAGGCCATCTGTGGACAGCTGCCGGTGTATTTCGCCAATCAGGTATACCGGATGATCCTGCTGGCTGCGGATAATATCTGTGGCTGTCAGCATGCCGCAGCAAACACCCTGATCGGTTACCGGCAAGTGGTGAATATTGTGCTGGCTCATCTGTTGTACGGCTTCATACAGATAAGCATGGCGGTCAATGCTTTGTGGCTGGCGTGTCATCACCTGGCTTACCTGAGTGCTGGCAGGTAAGGCGTGCGCCAGTACTCTGCTGCGCAAATCGCGGTCGGTCAGTATGCCAACCAGCTTACTGTTTTCTTCTACCAGTAACGAGGATACCCGGCTGTCAGACATCAGTTTTGCCGCTTCCTGCGCCGTTTGTTCCGGCCGGATGGCAATTTTACGTTGTTGTACAATATCACTGATTTTTAAGGTAAAGCGTGAAGCCTGCTGTTGTTCACGGTATTGGTGTAGCCGCCGGCTAAACAGGCGCTGGAAAAAAATATCGATGTTTTTGTACTGATAGCGGCATTGATGGAAAGCCTCTGCGGCCAGCCAATACACCAGGCCATCTTCTTCACATATCAGGGTGTCGCTGTCGGTCAGGCCGGTGAGCAACTGCTGATAACCATAGAAGTCACCGCTTTGCAGCTTAGTCAGTAGTTGTTGCTGATCGCTATACAGCGTAAAAATGCCGGTGCGTACTATCAGTAACCGGTCGGTGTTAATTTTTACACTGTCCTGGGCCTGATAATAATAAACGTTGATATGGGCTGACAACTGGCCAAGTGCTGCCCCGTCGAGTTGATCGAATGGCGTAGTTTCGGCAAGAAATTTTGTAACGTCAGCAATTTCCATTTTTTCTCCGGTTAAACCGAACTACAGGGTTAAGTATGTTCTTCGTTCCTGCACAGTGCAGTCAGTAAAGGATCATCATTACTGAGCTTTTTCCAGCTGGCATTAACGGCTGTATCACCCTCTGGGATTTGCAACTGGGCACTAAAGTCGGCCTGGGCATACTGACGACAATGTACTACCTGCGGCACACGCCGGGCCTGGGCACGCCGTTCAAAAAAATACAAATCAACCAGCTTTACGTGTGGGTTAATATTATTTGCTGACGCATTTGCTACGTCTGCAGCGATAAAGCGCAACGTTTGCGGATACAGGTAGCTCCATGGCCGCAAAGCGGTTTGTTGCTCTATCTTCTTTATCACTACCACACCAGCGGGTAAGCGGCTGGCAGTATGCTGATACCAGGTATACTCACTTTGGATCTGAAACCCTAACATCGCCGCTCCGGCGAATACGGGTATTAGCCAGCGTGGAGCGCGATTTTTAGTTAATTTACGTAGTAACAGTGCAATACCTGCAGCGCCAAGCCCTGCGAATACCGTTGCAATCAGTTCCCATAGCATAGTGTTGTCCCTGAAAAAGACGGGCTTTCACCATGAAAGCCCGCTTTATTATTTTTGCCTTGCTCTGACTTCTAAAGCAAGTTTACTGCGTTTCTTAGTGGCCGGTAGCTGAACCTGCGCCTTTGGGATAACGCACGCTTTCAACCAGTTCCTGAATACGTACCGGTGGCGCTTCTGTGGCAGACGATACGGCAAAGGCAACAATAAAGTTAATCATTGCACCTACAGCACCGAATGACAGTGGCGATATACCAAACAGCCAGTTGTCCGGCGTGTTAGCCAGCATTGCTGTACCAGGAATAAAGAACCAGCCCAGGAACAGGAAGATGTAAATTACAGTTGATAGCAAGCCTGCCAGCATACCTGCAATAGCACCTTTGTTATTTACCCGTTTGGAGAAGATACCCATCATCAGCGCCGGGAAAATAGACGCCGCGGCTATACCAAATGCCAGTGCCACTACCTGCGCGGCGAAACCAGGCGGGTTCATCCCCAGCCAGGTGGCCACCACTATGGCAACAGCCATTGAGATCCGCGCTGCCAGCAATTCACCTTTTTCACTGATATTCGGATTAATTGAGCCTTTAATTAAGTCATGGCTGATAGCCGACGAAATTGCCAGTAACAAGCCTGCAGCGGTAGATAATGCTGCTGCTAAACCACCGGCGGCAATTAAACCTACCACCCAGCCTGGTAAATTGGCAATTTCAGGGTTGGCTAATACCAGAATATCGTTATTAACAGTCAGTTCGTTACCATTCCAGCCACGTTCGTCAGCTGTCGCTTTAAAAGCGGCACTGTCGTTATAAAGCTGAATACGGCCATCACCATTTTTATCTTCAAACTTAATTAAACCGGTTTGTTCCCAGTTTTTGATCCAGTCCGGCCGCTCTGAGTACTGTATAGCGTCAGCAGTAGGGCCAGCTGGGTAAATAGTGGTTAGCAGGTTTAAACGAGCCATAGAGGCTACTGCTGGTGCAGTTAAATACAGCAGGGCGATAAATACCAGAGCCCAGCCGGCAGACCAGCGTGCATCAGATACTTTAGGCACAGTGAAGAAGCGAATAATAACGTGTGGTAAACCGGCGGTACCAATCATCAGTGACAGGGTAAATAACACCATATTCAGTTTGTTTGAGACATCAGCGGTGTAATCAACAAAACCCAGATCACGCACAACCATATCCAGTTTTTGCAATAACGGTATACCGGATTCAACATGGTTAGAGAACAAACCTAACGGTGGCAGGAAATTGCCTGTCAGTTGTAATGAAATAAACACCGCAGGAATGGTGTAAGCAATAATCAGTACCACATATTGCGCAACCTGAGTGTAGGTAATACCTTTCATGCCACCCAAAACTGCATAGAAAAATACTACGATACCGGCAATCATCAGGCCGGTATTGTTTTCCACTTCCAGAAAGCGCGAAAACGCCACGCCGGCACCGGTCATCTGGCCGATAACATAAGTTACCGAGGCAATAATTAAACAGGCTACTGCAACAAAACGGGCATTTTTGCTGTAAAAACGATCACCGATAAATTCCGGCACCGTAAACTTACCAAACTTACGCAGGTAGGGCGCAAGTAACATAGCCAGCAGCACATATCCGCCAGTCCAGCCCATCAGATAAGTAGAGTTAGCATAACCACCGGCAGCTATTAAGCCTGCCATAGAAATAAAAGATGCGGCAGACATCCAGTCAGCGGCTGTTGCCATACCGTTCATTACCGGATGTACGCCACCACCGGCTACATAGAACTCTTTGGTTGAACCGGCCCGGGCCCAGAATGCAATACCGATGTAGAGTGCAAATGATCCCAGTACAAATATTAAGTTAATTGCAAATTGACTCATGACGGGTTTACTCCTCGCTTAAGCCAAATTCTTTATCAAGCTTATTCATTCTCCAGGCATAGAAGAAGATTAAGACGATAAAGGTTAAAATAGACCCCTGTTGTGCAAACCAGAAACCAATGTCGGTACCGCCTACTGTGATGCCTGATAGCATGGGCCTTAACAGGATCCCAAAACCATATGACACCAAAGCCCAGATAATGAGGCTGCCAATGATCAAGCGAAGGTTCGCTGACCAGTAAGCCGCCGCGTTGCGATCGTGCTCTGTCATAAATACACTCCTTTCCTTTGTTATTTTTATCTCGCAAAGTTAATCTAGCAGTAGTTAACACAAGTGAAAGCCCGACTTTAGTCGAAGCCGTAGCGCAGATAGTTGACTTGTGGCCCGCGCTGAGCCAAAAGTAAAGCAGAATAAGAATGGGAGAATGCAGTGGCCGCGTGGGTAGTTGCCTTATTGGCGTTGTTATATGTCGGTGGTTTGTTCCTTATTGCCAACTGGGGCGAGCGCCATGCTGATGACAAACTAATACGAAAGTATGGGGGGCTGATCTATAGTCTGGCATTAGCCGTGTATTGCACCTCCTGGACTTACTATGGTGCTGTAGGTACTGCTGTTACCCAGGGCTGGGATTATATTCCCATTTACCTGGGGCCCATTTTGCTGTTTATATTTGCCCAGCCATTTTTATTTAAGCTGCTGTATGTGGCAAAAAAGCAAAACGTTACCTCCGTTGCCGATTTTATCTCTGCCCGTTACGGTAAACGTAAAAATATTGCTCTGCTGGCGTCGTTAATCTGCCTGGTGGTGGTGGTGCCTTATATCGCATTGCAGCTAAAAGCCGTGGCCAGCTCTTATCATGTGCTGCTCGGCGGCGATTTTAGTGACGAAGCGGCCAATTGGTGGCAGGACAGTGCCTTTTTAAGTGCCCTGGCAATGGCATTTTTTGCTATTTTGTTTGGCACGCGTAAGTTGCACCTAACCGAGCAAAGCCGCGGTGTTATGGTGGCTATTGCTTTTGAGTCAGTCGTAAAGTTATTTGCTTTGCTGATGCTGGGGCTGGCGGTGTATGTGTTTGTGCTGGCAGACGATACCAGTGTATTTGAGCGTTTTGCCGAACATGCGATGGCGCAGCAGCAAAACAGCAGCGGCCACGGCGTGGTAGAGTTTATAACCAAAACCATTCTGGCTATGGCGGCAGTGTTTCTGTTGCCGCGGCAGTTTCATGTCGCTTTTGTCGAAAATGTCTCACATCATCATTTGCGCCATGCCCGGCGCTGGTTTTCGCTGTACTTATTTTTAGTCACCATCGTGGTTATTCCTATCGCTATTGGCGGCATGCAGTTGTTTCCAAATGCGCTTAATGCTGCTGATAGCTTTGTATTGCTTATTCCGGCACAGTCGGGCTGGAGCACGCTAAGTGTGCTGGTATTTATCGGCGGTTTTTCTGCAGCCACATCAATGATTATTATCGCTACGCTGGCGCTGTCGACAATGATTAGCAATGATGTGATTATGCCCGGCTTATTGCGCAGTAGTAAAAAACAGGGCCTGCCACACGATTACAGCCTGCTGATCCTGCTGGTACGGCGCAGTATGATCATTTTGGTGATGGCGCTGTCCTATTTATATTACCGCGTGTTTGCCCGTAATTATGAGCTGGCTGAAACCGGTTTGCTGGCGTTTGCGCTGGTGATCCAACTGGCACCGGCAGTGATCGGTGGCTTGTATTGGCGCCGGGGTAATGCCTGGGGCGTATATCTGGGGCTGGCAGTGGGTTTTTCGCTGTGGTTTTTCACCCTGATGCTACCGCAGTTAGTCAGTACCGGCGCTATTGACAGTAACATTATGCAAACCGGCTTGTTTGGCTGGCCCTGGCTGGTGCCGACAGCGCTATTTGGTGCTGAGCTGGACAGCTTAAGCCACGGCGTGTTGTTCTCGTTAGGTTTTAACCTGCTGTTTTATATCCTTGGCTCGTTAATAATGCAGGTTAACCTGCAAGACAGGCTACAGGCTGTTGCCTTTGTTAAACCTAATTTGCCGGTAAACCATCAGGATACACCCGCGCGGCGCATTCGCATTCGCAATAAAGATTTAAAAATTCTGCTGGAGCGTTTTGTTGGTGCCAGCCGGGCCAACGAATGTTTGCTGGAATATGGCCGCCGTCAGCATACTGCACTGCAACTGGATGATTTACCCAGTGTGGGCCTGGTTGAGCATGTAGAGCGCGAATTGGCGGGAGTTATTGGTGCCTCTTCAGCATCGGCCATGGTTAACGCTGTACTGGAAGGCCGCCAGCTCGGTTTTGAAGATGTGGTTACCTTATTTGATGACACAACGCAGGCGATCCAGTTTTCGCGTAAAATTCTGTTTTCTACTCTGGAGCACTTAAGCCAGGGCGTTAGTGTAGTAGACAGAGAGTTAAAACTGGTGGCCTGGAACCGGGCTTATCTGGATATGTTTGATTACCCCGAAGCCATGGTACGGGTAGGCCGGCCGATAGCCGACATAGTGCGCTTTAACGCAGAGCGCGGCCTGTGCGGGCCAGGTACAGCTGATGAACACGTAGAAAAACGCATCGGCCATATGCAAAACGGTACAGCACATGTATTTCAGCGGGTACGCCCGGACGGTAAGGTAATAGAAATGCGCGGCAACCCGATACCGGGCGGCGGCTTTGTTACCAGTTTTACCGATATTTCTGACCATGTTAAAGCGGTGCAGGGGCTGGCTGAGGCAAAGCAGCATCTGGAAGACAGGGTACAGGAACGTACCCAGACTATTTCTGAAATTAACCATGAATTGTTGGGCGAAGTGCGGCGGCGGCGTGAAACCGAGCTGCAGTTACTGCAGGCCAAAGCTGAAGCAGAAGCCGCCAATGCCTCTAAAACCCGCTTTCTGGCATTGGCCAGCCACGATATCTTACAGCCGCTGAATGCGGCAAGGCTATTTACCGCGGCGCTGGCGGGCAGTAAAGATACCGGTCAGCAACAACATATTATTGGCCAGCTGGATAACTCGCTAAAGGCGTCTGAAGAGCTGATCTCTACCTTGCTGGAAATTGCCAAACTGGATGATGGTAAGCTATCGCCTGACGTACAAACGGTGTCGTTAAAAGAGCTGTTGTCGCAGTTGTCAGACGAATTTAATTTACTGGCGCAGCAAAAAGGCCTGGGGCTGGCAGTAAAAGCGGCTGACTATCAGGTGCAAACCGACCCAATGTACTTAAGGCGCATTTTGCAGAATATGCTGTCAAATGCGATAAAATACACGAAAAAAGGCCGTATTGTGCTCGGTTGCAGAAAGCGGAAAAACCAGCTGTTAATTCAGGTATGGGATACCGGCCCCGGTATTGGCGAGGCTGATTTACAACGTATTTTTGAAGATTTTTACCGTATTGACGCGACAGCCAAAGGTGAGCAGGGGGTTGGCCTGGGGCTGGGTGTGGTCAATCGTATGGCAAAATTACTCGGCCATACATTGGCAGTGGCTTCATGGCCAGGTAAGGGCAGTGTATTTAGTATCAGTTTGCCGCTGGTTGATATTGCACAAAGGGTTGAATTTCCGTTGCCGGTTGTTGCAGTACACCGGCCTGTGCTGGGGTTATCTGTGGTATGTGTCGATGATGATGCGGCAAACCTGGCGGCATTAAAAGTGCTGTTAGAGCAATGGCAGGTGCAGGATGTGCAATGTTTTTATGATGAGCAGAGTTTACTGGAGTATGCACAGCAGCACAGTGCCCCTGATGCTTTACTAATAGATTATCAGCTGGGGCAGAATTTAAATGGCCTGCAGGTGTATGAAAAAATTAAACTGGTATGGGGGCAGGTGAATGGCATTTTAGTGTCAGCGTCGCCGGAAACCGGCCTGGCACTTAAAGCCAGACAACACGGTTTGATGTTTCTGGCTAAACCCATTAAGCCGGCAGCATTGCGTGCCAGCCTTAATCATCTCAGAATGCTAAAGCGTGCGCAGGAGCAAAATAACCCGCCATCTTAATGCGTTTTAATCTTAATGTTGCTGTGCCATGGCTCTGTCGACAGGTGGCTCCAGCGTCAGGCGCTGAGCCTGAATAACCACCTGAGTGCGGTTAGTCACGCCAAGTTTGCGAAATATGGCAGTAATGTGCGCTTTTACGGTGGCTTCTGAAATATGTAAATCGTAGGCGATTTGCTTGTTAAGCCAGCCTTCGGTCAGATAGTACAAAACCTTATATTGCTGCTGAGTTAACTGAGCCACACGGGCTGCCAGATCCAGATCATCTTCTGCCTCGCGGCTGTGGATATCCAGCACCTGGTTTTTCAGCCGCAGCGGCACCCATAACTCTCCGGCCATGACAGCATTTAAAGCCGCGCTGATATCCAGCGGGTTGGCAGATTTAGGCACATAAGCTGAAGCACCAAATGCCATAACCCGGCGAATAACATCCAGCTCTTCACTGGCAGAGATAACGACTATCGGCAGTGCAGGGTAGTTTTTGCGTAACTGTATTAACCCGAGAAAACCGCAGTTCCCCGGCATATGCAGATCCAGCAGCAGCAGGTCGGTATCCGGGTGTTGTTCCAGGGCAACACAAGTACTTTCAAAGCTGTCAGTTTCAATGGTAGCTTTGGTGGCAAAAGTGCTGCTGATGGCGTTTATCAGCGCATTGCGAAACAGCGGGTGGTCGTCCGCGACGATCAGTTTTGCCATCTTGTCCTCCAGCGAAGGGAATTATAATTATTATGCCATTCTTGTGAGAAAGGCCGCAAATGCGGCCTTTTATACTGAGGTTAGCAGAGCGCGGTGTCAAGCGCGTACTTGCCAGATAGCTTATTTACGGTTTAACCGGTTGGTCACCAGCGTTTCCACTACAGACGGGTCGGCCAGGGTAGATATATCGCCTAACTGGTCATGCTCATTAGCGGCAATTTTACGCAGAATACGCCGCATAATTTTACCGGAACGGGTTTTGGGTAAACCGGTAGGGGCCCACTGAATTAAATCCGGTGTGGCAATCGGCGATATCTCTTCCCGTACCCAGTCACGCAATGCCTTGGTTAGCTCTGCGCTGGGTTCAATACCCACCCTTGGTGTAACATAAACATAAATGCCCTGGCCCTTAATATCATGCGGGTAACCCACCACGGCGGCTTCAGCTACCGCATCATGGGCAACCAGGCAACTTTCAATCTCCGCGGTGCCTAAACGGTGACCAGAGATATTCAGTACATCATCCACCCGGCCGGTTAACCAGTAATAACCATCCGCGTCGCGTTTGGCGCCATCACCGGTAAAGTATAAGCCCGGGTAAGTGCTGAAATAGGTTTGCTCAAAGCGCTCGTGATCGCCATATACCGTGCGCATTTGCCCCGGCCAGCTGTCTTTAATCACCAGATTGCCTTCACACTCGCCGCTTAATTCTTTGCCTTCGTTATCAACGATGGCTGGTTTAACACCAAAGAATGGCCGGGTGGCAGAGCCGGGCTTAAGTTCAGTACAACCTGGTAATGGAGTGATCAAAATGCCGCCGGTTTCGGTTTGCCACCAGGTGTCTACAATAGGGCATTTACCGTTACCGAATTTCTCGTGATACCAGTTCCATGCTTCAGGGTTGATCGGTTCACCGACGCTGCCAAGGGTTTGCAGTGACGTCAGGCTGGCGCCTTCAACCGGCGCGTCACCATGGGCCATCAGTGCGCGAATAGCAGTAGGGGCGGTATAAAGGATGTTTACTTTATACTTGTCGACAATTTGCGCCATGCGTTTAACGCTGGGGTAGTTTGGTACACCTTCAAACAACACGCTGGTAGCACCGTTGGCCAGCGGGCCATAGACAATATAGGTATGTCCGGTTACCCAGCCGATATCAGCTGCACACCAGTAGATGTCGCCATCATGATAGTCAAATACATACTGGTGAGTCATTGACGCCCACACCATATAACCACCAGTGGTATGCAATACGCCTTTAGGTTTGCCGGTCGAGCCAGAGGTATACAAAATAAACAGCGGATCTTCAGCGTTCATTGGTTCGGCGGGGCAGTCAGCACTTTGCCGGTTCAGTAAATCGTGATACCAGACATCACGGCCGTCTTGTCCGGCTTGCATATCAACATTTTTACCTACATGCTTAACCACCAGCACATGTTTAACCGGTGAGTCTGCTCCCAGGTGAGCCAGCGCCATATCGGTGTTATCTTTTAAGTTGGTCACCCGGCTACCGCGTAATGCCTGATCTGCGGTAATAACCAGTTTAGAGTCACAGTCGACAATACGGCTGCCCAGCGCATCCGGCGAAAAGCCGGCAAACACCACAGAATGCACAGCACCAATGCGGGCACAAGCGAGCAGTGCTACGGTGGCTTCCGGGATCATTGGCAGATATATTGTTACCCGATCACCTTTTTTAACGCCCAGCTCTTTCATGCCGTTAGCCAGTTTACATACTTGCTGATGCAACTGCGCATAAGTAACCGATTTTTGTACGTCTGGTGAGTCGCCTTCCCAATAATAGGCAACCTGATTAGCCCGCTCAGGCAGGTGCCGGTCCAGACAGTTATAACTGGCGTTAAGTGCACCGTCGCTAAACCAGTTAATATGCACTTTGCCGCTGTCAAAGCTGGTATTTTTAACCTTGGTAAAAGGGGTAAACCAGTGCAGACGTTTACCGTGTTCCGCCCAGAATGCTTCCGGAGAGCTGACAGATTGCTGATACATCTGCATATATTGCTCGTTATTTAAAAGTGAGCGTTTTGCTGCACTGGCGGGTACCGGATAAACTAATGGATGTGACATAACTTCCCCTGTGAGAGCTGCTTAAATTTACTGTTCTCTTTCTATCGAAGCCGCGTGTTATTTGAAATTAGACCTTAGTCTAGCCAAAGTTTTGCCTGGTAGCCAACCTGGCCTTTTTAGCTGATATAGCTATTAATATGCGCTATATCTGCGACTAAAGGCTAATTGCAGTAAAGACCAGTCTGAACCACAGTTGAACCGAAAAATTACCATTACAAGAACGAAGATGGAGAGACGGCAAATGAAAAAAATAACAACAGTATCTTACCTTGCTGCATGTGTAGCACTAGGCGCCGGCAGTGTACAGGCTGCTGGTTTTGATATCGGCGGCACCACGGTAAACTTTGGCGGCTATGTAAAGCTCGATGCCATGGTGACTAGTGCTGACGGCGAAATTGCAGCTGTAGGGCGTGATTTCTACGTGCCAGCATTAACACCGATTGGGGGAGAGAGCACCACACGTTTTGATATGCACGCCCGCCAATCACGCTTCTTCTTCTCAACAGCAACAGAGCTGGAAGATGGCAGCAAAATTAACGGTATGCTTGAACTGGATTTTATGACCAGTGTTAATGGCAATGATGAGCGCACTGTAAATGGCTATAGCCCGGTGTTACGGCATGCTTTTATTAAATACAAAAACTGGACAGTGGGCCAAACCTGGTCGAACTTTATGGATCTGGCGTCACTACCCGATACGTTAGACTTTGTTGGTAACCCTGATGCCGCTGTCTTTATCCGCCAGGCGCAGGTGCGTTATACCCATGGTAACTTTGCTTTTGCAGTAGAAAACCCTGAAAGTACCGTTACCCCCTTCGGTGGCGGCGCCCGTATTACCACTGATGCAAATGCTACTCCGGATTTCACTGCCAGTTATAACCTCAAAACAGACTGGGGTGTGGTAAAAGTAGCCGGTTTATTGCGCCAGATAGCCATTGATGGTACTCATAATGGTGTGCGTTACGACGACGAAGTCACTTCTTATGGCCTGTCAGTAAGTACCAAAATTGATTTAGCCAATAAAGACGATATTCGTATTACATTAAATACCGGTAAAGGCCTTGGCCGCTATGTTGGTTTAAATGCCATAAACGGTGCTGTGCTGGATGCCAACGGTAAGCTGGAAGCTATCGATGTTACAGCATTCTCAGTGGCGTACCGCCACCTGTGGAATGATCAATGGCGTTCTACCTTCCTGTATTCAACTTTGATGGCAGATAACGATACGGCTTTAACCGGCGTTGGCGCTACTAAAACCACTCAGAGTTACAGTGCTAACCTGTTGTATCAGGCGACGAAAAAGCTGATGGTTGGTATTGAGTATAAGTTTGCTAACCGTGAGTTAGAGTCAGGCGCGGATGGCGATATGAACCGTGTTCAGTTCAGCGCCAAATATGATTTTTAATCCAGCTATGATTTCTGCTTAAATTAATAGCCAATAAAAAAGCCAGACAATGTCTGGCTTTTTTCTGTCTGACACCTTGCTGTGTCAGCTGAGAGGATTACTCATCAGCTTTAGGTTTGGTCATTGGTGCAGTAACCGCCTGGCGGGCAAACGCTGAACCGGCAGGGCGCTCAGAGCTGGCTACAACAGGCCTTTCTTGTGCTGGCATCACAACCGGCGCTGCTACTTCAGCTTCGCTGCTCTGTGTGCTGGCTTCTGGCTTGGTCATGGTAGCAACTACCATCTGTGCATAGCGCCCGCCAGCTGGCTTCGCAGCTGCAGGTTTAGCCGTTTCTGCTTTTACTGCTGCAGCCTTAGGTACTGTCACTGCAGGCGCTGCTTCAGCTTTAACAACTTCAGTTTTAACAACTTCAGCTGCAACAGCTTTTGCTTTAGGGGCAACAGGCTCTGGCGTTTCAGCTTTTTCTGCTGTAACACTAACCGCTGCTTTCTCAGTAGCTGGTGCAACGTCGCTTGCGCTGGCCGTATCAGTGGCTTCTTTATCTGCTTTTTTGGCAGCAGGTTTACGGCGGCTGCGCGTTTTCGGTTTTTCTGCAGCAGGCTCTGCTTGCTCAGTGTTGTCAGCCTCAGCCTCAACCACCACCGCAGTATCTGCCTGGGCTACTTCGGGCTGCACTTGCTCAACCTGTGCTGGCACAGCTTTTGGCTCTTCGGTTACAGCAACAACATCTGCTGTTGTAACGTCAGTTTCTGCCAGCCCGGCATCGGCGTCGGTTTGTTCCTGCTCTTTTTTACGCTTTTGGCCTGCGGCCCGTAAATGACGTGGTGAACGGCGGTTACGGCTGCGTGGCTCTGCGGTTTCCTGCCCGGTCGTGTCAGCTGCAGCATCTTCAGTTGTGTCAACGGCGGCTTCTGCTACTTCAGCAGGCGCAGCGGTTGCAACGTCATCTTTTGGCTCAGCTGCCGATTGCACTACAACTGCTGCTTCCGCATGTTCAGCGTGAGTAACAGGCGCGGTGGTAGTAACGGGTTCGGCATTGACTACTTGAACCGCTGTTTCAGGCAATGCCTGAGCTGTGGTTTCGCCAGCCACTACTGCTGCTACCACTTGAGTAGTTTCTGCTGCAGGCGCTTTATCCATACGCACTGACTTGCGCGTATTATTGCGACGCTGACGGCGCTCAACTATACGCTGCGGCGCATTGTCATCTTCAGGCTCTTTATTCACCACCGGCGCTTTATCAACAGGTTTTCTGGCTTCCTGCTGTGGGCGTGGAGCGCGCGGCTCTTGTGGTGGACGTTGCTGACGCTCAGGTTTCTGAACTGCTTCATCTTTTATTTGCGGTGCTACTGCTTTATCGTCACCTTCATTACGGCGGCGCGGTTTATTACGGCGACGGTTGTTATCTCGGTTGGCATCACGGCTGTTGTCGCGATTACCATCACGGCCATTTTCACGGTTACCACTACGTTGATTGCTGCGCTCATTTGGCTTGGCTACCGGCTTCACATCGGCTTTGGTTTCTGCCGGTGCAAACAACTTACCAAACCAGCTACTGATTGCCTGAAATAGCCCTGCGCTTTGCTCTGGTGTTTTATCTACCGCGGCGGCAGTCGCAGCTGCCGGACGTGCTGCAGTGCTATCGGCAATGTTAATAGCCGAAATAGCAGGTTTTTCTTTTACTGCATCAGAAGCCGGATGAAACAAGGTTGATGTTGCCTCTGGTACTTTAACCATGTTGTAGCTGACATCATCGATTTCTTCATCAATACGAATGCGGATAACTTCATGGTTTGGTGTTTCCATATGTTCGTTAGGAATAACAAACACGCGGATACCATGACGTTTTTCGATGCGGCGTATCGCATCGCGTTTTTCATTCATCAGGTAGGTAGCAACAGATACCGGCACCTGAGCATGAATTTGGCTGGTATTGTCTTTAATTGATTCTTCTTCAATTAAACGCAGGATAGACAGGGCAGATGACTCAGTGCTGCGGATAGTGCCGCGGCCATGGCAACGAGGGCACACATGCGTAGCTGACTCACCCAGCGATGGGCGCAGACGCTGGCGCGACATTTCCAGCAAACCAAAACGTGAGATACGGCCAATTTGCACGCGGGCACGGTCGTGTTTTACCGCATCTTTTAAGCGGTTTTCTACTTCGCGCTGGTGGCGCACTGGCGTCATGTCGATAAAGTCGATTACGATCAAACCGCCCAAGTCACGTAAACGTAACTGACGGGCAATTTCATCGGCTGCTTCTAAGTTGGTGTTAAACGCCGTTTCTTCAATATCACCGCCTTTAGTGGCTTTAGAGGAGTTGATATCAATGGCGGTTAAGGCTTCAGTGCTGTCGATAACGATAGAGCCGCCAGATGGCAGACGCACTTCGCGGCGAAACGCTGATTCAATCTGGGTTTCAATCTGAAAGTGCATAAACAGTGGTACTTCGCCCTGATACAGCTTAACACGGTGGGCAAAGTCGGGCCTGAACTGCTGAATATAGACTTTGGCTTCTTCGAAAATACGCGGATTATCGATCAGGATTTCGCCAACATCGCGGCGCAGGTAGTCGCGAATGGCGCGAAATACTACGTTACTTTCCTGATGGATTAAAAATGGTGAAGGGCGCTTTTGCGCTTCTTCGGTAATAGCAGACCAGTGCTTTAACAGCGCTTTTAAATCGTAGTCCAGCTCTTCGTAGGATTTACCCACACCTGCTGTACGTACAATTAAGCCCATGCCGTCCGGCATTTCTAACTGGCCTAAAGAGTCTTTTAATTCCTGACGCTCGTCGCCTTCAATACGGCGTGAAATACCACCAGCGCGCGGGTTATTCGGCATTAATACTAAGTAAGAGCCGGCAAGGCTGATAAAGGTAGTTAACGCAGCGCCTTTTTGGCCACGTTCTTCTTTATCAATCTGGATAATAACTTCCTGGCCTTCTTTAACCACTTCTTTAATATTGGGGCGGCCATCAAAACTATAGCCAGCAGGGAAGTATTCGCGGGAGATTTCTTTCAGAGGTAAAAAGCCGTGGCGATCAGCACCGTAGTCAACAAATGCAGCTTCTAAGCTGGGTTCGACACGGGTGATTTTACCTTTGTAAATATTAGCTTTCTTTTGTTCATGGCCCGGGCTTTCAATATCCAGGTCGTACAGTTTCTGGCCATCGACCAGCGCAACGCGGATTTCTTCTTCCTGCGTCGCGTTAATTAACATTCTTTTCATCGTTAGTGACTCGCATTTTGCAGCCACAACGCAGCCCAGCGGGCACCTGCGTGTTCAGACGTTATCAAACACTAATGGGTGCAGTCTCACGACTGGAATGTCTGAAGAAACCAAATTGTCACTGCGTGGGCTTTTGTGATGGCTTCGCAGTTTATGCTGTTTTCGTTTTTGGATCTGAAACACACCGCCTTGTGGCGCTGCGTTATAGCAATATCTTTTATGCTCTGGTTGACCGGAACTCATGTTTTGCCGCTATTGATAACAGATTACGCAACATTATCTCAGGCAAATGGCGTTTGGTTTACGCCGGGGGTATAAAAAACGTTGGTTTTCACCACGATTTCGGTATGATCAGTCCCCCAAGCGCTGCCGCACAAATTCTCTTACGTCACTTTGAGCGCCCTAATTGCCAGTTTTTGGCAGAATTAGCGGGGGGATTATCCCACTAATGCGCAGCCGATAGCAACTGAAATCTAATATTAGCAGAGTATTCAAAACCCATGAGCGATGAAATCAAGTTAGCTGTGCAATTAATTGAAATAGAACCTGATTTTATTGGTCAGCGCATAGACAATTTTTTACTGGCACGGCTAAAAGGCGTACCAAAAAGTGTTATTTATCGGGTTTTGCGAAAAGGAGAGGTGCGAGTGAACAAAAAACGCATCAAACCTGAATACAAACTGCAGCAGGATGACGTGGTACGCATTCCGCCGTTAACCGTTGCCGCCGAAGGTGAGCCAGTGTCGGTAAAACTGTCGATGGTAAAAAACCTCGAACAGCATATTTTATTTGAAGATAACGACCTGATTGTACTTAATAAACCCTCCGGTATGGCGGTGCACGGTGGCAGTGGTTTGCAATTTGGTGTGATTGAAGCACTGCGGGCACTGCGGCCATTGGCGAAGCATTTAGAGCTGGTGCACCGGCTGGACCGTGATACTTCAGGTTGTTTACTGATTGCAAAAAAGCGCTCTGTGCTGACACATTTGCATGAACAGCTGCGTAATAAAACCGTAGAGAAAAAATACTGGGCACTGGTTGCCGGCGACTGGGACAACAAGGTCCGTAAAGTTACCGAGCCACTGAAAAAGAATACGCTACAGTCCGGTGAGCGGGTCGTGCGGGTAGATGAAGCCGACGGCAAACCGTCCGAAACGCGGTTTCGTATTTTGCAGCGTTATCAGCAGGGCACCTTGGTAGAAGCTTTTCCGGTAACCGGCCGCACACATCAAATTCGCGTGCACACCGCCTGTAAAGGCCACCCGATCGCCTGTGATGATAAATACGGCGACAATACCTTTACCTCACAGATGCAACAGGTTGGCTTAAACCGCTTGTTTTTACATGCTAAAACCCTGAGTTTTATCCATCCGATGACCGAGACCACCATGCGGGTAGAAGCACCGCTGGACCCCAGCCTGGAACAGGCGCTGGCAAAACTGACGAGAAAATAATTCAATGCAAAATGCTGTAACAGATAAAGCATCTCTGGTGGTGTTCGATTGGGACGGCACCGTAATGGACTCCATCGGCCGTATTGTGTCGTCTATGCAGGCCGCTGCAAGGCATTCCGATTTAGTCGTACCCAGTGACTTTGCCGTTAAACAAATTATTGGTTTAAGCCTGGACCCGGCCTTAGATGTATTATTTCCCGGCGTAACGGCTGACAAACGCCTGCAGTTATTTACGCATTACCGCGATCATTATGTGATTCACGATACCACACCAACGCCGTTGTTTGACGGTGTGGAGCAGGTGTTACAACAGTTAAAGGCACAAAATGTGCTGTTAGCCGTGGCTACCGGTAAAGCACGTAAAGGGCTGCAGCGTATGTTTGATGAAACCGGGCTGGCAAAATATTTTGATACCAGCCGCTGTGCTGATGAAGCGCAATCTAAGCCACACCCGGATATGCTGCAGCAAATTCTGCTGGAACTGGATATAAAAGCTGAGCATGCCATCATGGTAGGCGATACCAGCCATGATATGAAGATGGCTCAGGCGATAGCAATGCCGCGAATTGGTGTAACCCATGGCGTGCATGGCCGCGACGTATTAAGCCAGTTTGCACCCAAAGCTATTATCGATACTATACCGGAATTACTACATGTCTTGTAAAATCAGATAATGCTTGGTGAGTTCGGCTTGCTCTAAGGCAACCGTTGCAGGCCAGGATGGCCGAATCGAGCCCCCATGGATGGGTTCACTGCGTGTTGCTGTGGGCAAACCGAACTCACCTTTACACCGACCGTGTCAGTTAAGCAGCACATTAACGCCTTCATTTAACAGCATCTGGTTTAGCCTTATCAGCGGCAGGCCAATCAGGCTATTGGGGTCGTCACCACTGAGTTTGTTAAATAGGCTAATGCCCAGGCCTTCGCTTTTAAAGCTGCCGGCACAGTCCAGCGGCTGCTCTTTTTTGATATAAGCGATAATTTCTGCATCGGTTAAAGTGCGAAAGCTAACGTTAAACGGCTCAACAATAACCTGTATATTGCCGCTTTGGGCATTAACCAGTGCCAGCCCGGTAAGAAAAGTGACGCAGTTGCCGCTAAAACGGCGTAATTGTGTAAGTGCGTTTTCTGCGGTGTGGGGTTTGCCGATAATATCGTTATTAAAAACCGCCACCTGATCTGAGCCAATAACCAAACCTGTGCTTAAACTTGCGGCCACAGCCTGAGCCTTGGCAACGGCTAAACGACGCACCAATTGTTCTGCGCTTTCGTTTACTAATGGCGTTTCGTCAACGTCCGGTTTAGCAGTGTGAAACTGCGGCGTTAACTTTGCCAGCAACTGGCGGCGATAGGTTGAGGTAGACGCCAGATACAGCGCTGGCAAAGTGGGCTCAGTCATTGATAAATAGCCTTTTTATGCAGAATGTGCGGCACTATAATCAGAATGATAAAAATGCGCGAGAAAAACCACAAATATCTGCCAGATCCCTTTGACAGCAAAGGGGCGCTTCTATATGATGCGCGCCTTATGCAAAAAGTAAAAATACCCGTTACTATAGATCCGGTTAAAGCAGCGCAAAAGCGCTCTGATTACGAAGGCTTCGTGCCGCTAGTAAATTTAACCCGGTTAACACAAAGCTTGCTTAATCCGCAGGGCGAGGTAACGGTACGAGTTGAATGCGGTACTGACCAGCAAGGCCTGACTGTAATACAGGGTAGCGCTTCTTGCGAAGTGAGTGTAACCTGCGAACGTTGTGGTGAAGCCATGATGGTGTCGCTGGACTGCAATTTTGCATACACTCCGGTTAAGCCGGGTGATGACAGTGCTTTGGAGTTAATTCCTGAGCGTTACGACGTGATCGAGAAAGACGAACACGGCGAAATAAATTTACGACAGTTAGTGGAAGATGAGTTGATTCTGGCTCTGCCACTGTTCCCGATGCACGACGAAGCGGTTTGCGCCGTTAGTGCGGCATCGATGAGCTTTGGCGATATAGGCCCGGAACCGGAAAAACCCAATCCTTTTGCTGTACTGGCAGAATTAAAGAAAAAGTGAGTTTAGGAGAAATACCATGGCTGTTCAGCAAAACAAAAAATCACGTGCACGTCGCGATATGCGTCGCTCACACGATGCATTAACTGGCCCAACGCTGTCAGTTGATTCTACTACTGGTGAAACGCATCGTCGTCACCACATTACTGCCGATGGTTACTACAAAGGCCGTAAAGTAAAATAAGTCTGGATGCACCTGGTGCAGCCAACTAAGCTGACACTTGCATTAGACATGATGGGGGGCGATCACGGCCCCCATTCTACTATTCCTGCCGCACTGGCAGCGATTTGTGAGTTTCCAGAGCTAAACCTTATTTTATGTGGTGATGAAGCCATGCTCACTGAGCAACTAAAGTTGCACGGTGTATTTCCTCATCCTCAGCTTCATATCCGCCACAGTACTCAAATTGTTTCCATGGCTGATAAGCCTTCCGTTGCGTTGCGCTCAAAACGCGACTCGTCTATGCGGGTGGCGCTTGATTTGGTTGATAAAGGCGAGGTTCAGGCCTGTGTTAGCGCCGGTAATACCGGCGCATTAATTGCTATGGCGCATTTTGTCTTAAAGATGCTAAACGGGGTTGACCGTCCGGCACTGATCAGTGCTTTACCTGCAGTGGAAGGCAATCCGGTTTATATGCTGGATTTAGGTGCTACGGTAAACTGCGATGCCGATACCTTATTTCAGTTTGCGGTAATGGGCGCGGTGATGGCCGAGGAAGTGATTGGTATCAGTCAGCCTAAAGTTGCTTTGCTGAATATGGGTGAAGAAGAAATTAAAGGCTCAGATCAGATAAAGCGGGCATCTATGCTGCTATCTGACTGCAACGACATTAATTATATCGGCTATATCGAAGGCAATGATATTTTTACCGGCAAAGCGGATGTTATCGTTTGCGATGGTTTTGTTGGTAATGTCGCGCTTAAAACCTGTGAAGGTGTGGCTAAACTTATTTTGCGCCGCTTCGAGTCCAGCATTAAAGACAGGGTAACTGCGCAATTATTCGGCTGGTTAATCAAACCTTTTATAAAAAACCTTTATCAGGGCGTGAACCCCGACCACTATAATGGTGCAAGTCTGATAGGATTGCGCGGAATTGTAGTGAAAAGTCATGGAAATGCGACTAAAGATGCATTTCTCAGTGCCATCCGGCAAGCGGTGCGTGAAGTTGAACGTCAGGTACCCGCAAAAATTAAAGACCGGTTGGAACACGTATTAATTGATAAAGCGTAGGTCCTCATGTATTCACGCATTATAGGTACCGGGAGTTATTTCCCGTCGCAGGTTCGTAGTAACGCTGATCTGGAGTCAATGGTAGAAACCACAGACGAATGGATTATTGAACGCACCGGGATCAGAGAGCGCCGTATTATAGGTGACAACGAAACCGTGGCAACGATGGGCGCGCAGGCGGCATTAAAAGCCATTGAAGCGGCCGACATTGATAAAAACAGCATCGATATGATTATCTGTGCTACCACCAGCGCATCACGCGCCTTACCCAGTTCAGCCTGTGAAATTCAGCGTGAGCTGGAAATCCCTGCCATTCCGGCATTTGATATTGCCGCTGCCTGTGCTGGTTTCTGTTACGGCCTGAGCGTAGCAGATCAGTATATTAAAAGCGGTATTGCCAAACGCATTCTGGTAATCGGCTCTGATTGTTTATCGCGCTTAATATCTCCGGAAGACAGAAGCATGGTGATCCTGTTTGGTGATGCCGCCGGTGCAGTGATACTGGAAGCGTCAGAGCAGCCGGGTATTTTATCTACCCACATTCATGCTGATGGCAAATATTCAGAATTGTTATATGTCGATAACCCGATTCGCGGCGACGAGCAATCTGTGCATCAGTCATGGGGAGCCATGAAAGGCAACGACGTATTTAAAGTTGCCGTGACCAAATTATCTGAAGTAGTAGAGCAAACGCTGGCAGCCAATAAGCTGGATAAATCGCAGATTGACTGGCTGGTGCCGCATCAGGCTAACCTGCGTATTATTGCTGCTGTGGCGCGTAAATTAGATATGTCGATGGACCAGGTGGTAATTAACCTTGACCGCTATGGCAACACCTCAGCTGCTACTGTGCCCACTGCACTGGATGAGGCCATTCGTGATGGTCGTATTCAGCGGGGGCAAACGCTGTTGCTGGAAGCTTTTGGCGGCGGTTTTGCCTGGGCTTCGGCGCTCGTTAAGTACTAAATCAGCGTATCGTTAATTTACTTATTCGCAGGACTAAAGATGACAACAAAACTTGCAATTGTATTTCCGGGGCAGGGCTCGCAGAGTGTTGGTATGCTGGCTGATTTACATCAGCAGTTTGATGTGGTTAAAGATACTTTTGCCGAAGCCTCAAGCTCACTGGGCTATGACTTATGGGCACTGGTGGCAAATGGCCCGGAAGCCGATTTAAATGAGACTCACCGTACCCAACCGGCCTTGTTAACTGCTTCTGTTGCAGTATGGCGTTTATGGCAGCAGCAAGGTGGTGCTCAACCTGCTTATTTTGCCGGCCACTCGCTGGGGGAATACTCGGCACTGGTCTGTGCCGGGGTATTATCGCTGGCCGATGCGGTACAACTGGTAGAAAAACGCGGTAACTATATGCAACAGGCCGTACCGGCCGGAGTAGGTGCTATGTCTGCCATTATCGGTTTGGACGATGCGGCTATTGCCACAGCGTGTGAGCAGGCGGCACAAGGTGAAGTGGTATCGCCGGTTAATTATAATTCTCCGGGCCAGGTGGTTATTGCCGGCCATAAAGCCGCAGTTGAGCGTGCTGGTGAGTTATGTAAAGCCGCCGGTGCCAAGCGTGCATTACCTCTGCCGGTCAGCGTACCGTCGCACTGCGCTCTCATGCGCCCGGCAGCGGAAAAATTAGCCATAGATTTAACGGCACTTAATTTTAACGATGCTGTCATACCGGTGGTGAATAATGTCGATGTTGCTATTGCGACCAACGCGGCCTCGGTAAAAGACGCCCTGGTACGGCAGTTACACAGCCCGGTGCGCTGGACTGAAAGCATTGAATGGCTTGCTGCGCAAGGTGTTACTGATGTGCTGGAGCTGGGGGCTGGTAAAGTATTAAGTGGCCTGATTAAACGTATTGATAAGAATTTGGTTGTAGCTTCGATTGGCGATGTTGCCTCTTTACAGGCCGCGCTGGCTGCAGAATAAGGATTGAGCATGACAAGTTTTATTTCACTGGAAGGTAAAGTAGCATTGGTTACCGGCGCCAGCCGTGGTATTGGCCGCGCTATTGCCGAACAATTAGCGGCATTGGGTGCCAAAGTTGTCGGCACAGCTACCTCTGAAAAAGGTGCGGCAGATATCAGTGGTTATTTAGGTGACAAAGGCTGCGGACTGGTGTTAAATGTGGCCGACACTGCATCAATTGAACAATGTTTAGAACAAATTAAAAACCAGTTTGGAGATATTGATATTCTGGTTAATAATGCCGGTATTACGCGCGATAACTTGTTAATGCGCATGAAAGACGAAGAGTGGTTTGACATTATACAAACCAACCTGACATCGGTGTACCGCTTAAGTAAAGCCGTTATGCGCACTATGATGAAAAAACGTTTTGGCCGTATTATCAGCATAGGGTCAGTAGTGGGCTCGATGGGTAACGCTGGCCAGACAAATTATGCTGCAGCGAAAGCCGGTGTGTTAGGTTTTACCAAATCGCTGGCACGCGAAGTAGCATCACGCGGTATTACTGTTAATGCTATTGCGCCGGGTTTTATTGATACCGATATGACCAAAGAGCTGTCGGATGAACAAAAACAAGCTATTTTTGCCCAGGTACCGGCTAATCGTTTAGGCCAGCCGGAAGAAATTGCTGCCACTGTAGCATTTTTGGCATCAAATCAGGCTGCCTACATTACCGGTGAAACAATTCACGTTAACGGCGGTATGTATATGGTGTAAGCCGGGGTTTAAAAGCAGGTTTGACCAGCGTAAAATGCTGATCGCATCACTTGCAACCCACTAAGCTTACGCATAAACTAGCGCCACACAAAATTGCACGAACTGTTGCGATTTATATGAGAAAAAGGAAGAAAAGATGAGCAACATCGAAGAACGCGTTAAGAAAATCATTATTGAACAACTGGGCGTTAAAGAAGACGAAGTGAAACACGAAGCTTCTTTTGTTGATGACCTGGGCGCTGACTCACTGGACACTGTTGAGCTGGTTATGGCGCTGGAAGAAGAGTTCGATACTGAGATTCCAGACGAAGAAGCTGAGAAAATCACGACTGTTCAGTCTGCTATTGATTACATCAAAGCACACGCTGAGTAAGTTATCAGCTTACAGAACGGGTAGCTAAGCTACCCGTTTTCGTTTTAAGATCGATGAAAATTTCCATGGCGGAGGGTTTTGTGGCAAAACGTCGTGTGGTTGTTACCGGTTTAGGCATGCTTACGCCGCTGGGTAATGATGTTGCCTCAAGCTGGCAAGGCTTACAGCAAGGTAAAAGTGGCATATCGCTGATCGAACATTTCGATACCAGCGCATACACCACTAAATTTGCTGGTTTGGTAAAGAACTTTGATGTAGAACCGTTTTTTTCAGCTAAAGAAGCAAAAAAAATGGATCTGTTTATTCAGTATGGTGTGGCTGCCGGTATTCAGGCATTTCGTGACTCAGGCATCGAAATTACTGAGCAAAACGCGCCGCGCATTGGGGCGGCAATTGGCTCAGGCATTGGTGGTTTGGGGTTAATTGAAGAAAACCACACTAAACTGATCAATAGTGGCCCGAAGCGGTTATCGCCGTTTTTTGTGCCATCTACCATTATTAATATGATTGCTGGTCAGCTATCCATTTTGCTTGGATTACAAGGGCCGAATATCAGTATAGTGACTGCCTGTACTACAGGCGTACACAACATTGGCCATGCGGCACGGATGATAGTGTACGGTGATGCTGATGTGATGATAGCCGGTGGTGCTGAAAAAGCCTCTACGCCTTTGGGCATGGGCGGTTTTGGTGCTGCACGGGCTTTATCTACCCGTAATGAAGCGCCAGAGCAAGCCAGCCGTCCGTGGGATAGAGGCCGTGATGGCTTTGTACTGGGGGATGGCGCCGGTGTTATGGTGTTGGAAGAATATGAACATGCCAAGGCGCGTGGCGCTAAAATCTATGCTGAACTGGTAGGTTTTGGTATGAGCGGTGATGCTTATCATATGACTTCACCACCAGAAAACGGTGCCGGTGCAGCCTTGGCGATGAAAAATGCGCTAAAAGATGCACAGGTAGGCTCAGAGCAGGTTGCCTACATTAATGCGCATGGTACCTCAACACCGGCCGGTGACATTGCTGAAACTATGGCAATTAAGTCGGTATTTGCCAATAATCTGGATAAGCTGATGGTTAGCTCGTCCAAGTCAATGATTGGTCATCTGTTGGGGGCTGCAGGTTCGGTTGAATCTATTATTACGGTGTTGTCGCTGCAGGATCAACTGGTAACTCCTACCATCAATCTGGATGACCCGGACGATGGTTGTGATCTGGACTATGTACCGCATGAGTCGCGCCAGGTATCAATGGAATATGCCTTGTGTAACTCGTTCGGTTTTGGCGGTACTAACGGTTCTATACTGTTTAAGCGTGTATAATCTGCTGTTTTAACAAGTATAACTTGTTGTTTAACCAAACAAGGCTGCCATAGTGCAGCCTTTGTTTTATCTGCATTTTAAGGCATACTGCCGCTAGTTTGACTTTTCCGGTAGTGGCCATGCAAACCCTTATCAGTGCCAAAGATCGCAGTTTTAATTATGGCGATGGTATTTTTACCACTATGCAGGTGCGTTGTGGCAGCATTCAGCTGTGGCCTTTGCATTTACAGCGCTTGCAGCGTTCTGCAGCACAGTTGGGGTTTGGCGCAATTGACTGGCAACGTGTGCAGCAGCAAGCGCAAGCAGCAATAACAGCACCTGAGCAGGTGATTAAATTGCTGGTGTCGCGCGGCGAGGGGGGCCGTGGCTATGCTGCAGCTGATGTCGGAACGCCGGGCATTTATATTTCGGCCAGCCCCATGCCAGATTACCGCCTTGCACAACAGCAAGGCATCAGTTTAGGTATTGCAACATTAAAGCTGGCAGTACAGCCGCTGTTGGCCGGGCTTAAGCATAATAACCGGCTGGAACAGGTGCTGCTAAAGCAAGAGCTGGCAAGCATGGATGTGGATGATTTACTGGTGCTGGATCAGCAGGGTTTTATTACTGAAGTCAGTGCAGCCAATGTGTTTTTACACCGCGATGGCTCCTGGCATACACCAGAGCTGAAGCGTGCCGGGGTGGCAGGGGTAATGCGCCAGCATATTTTACAGCAGGCAGATATTGCACGGGTTAATTGGGGTATTACTGAACTGGCGTCGGTTGACGCTATTTTTATTTGTAATGCTTTAATGGGTATAGTGCCGGTGCACAGTATAGCAGGCAGAGCCCTATCTGTTAGTACGGTACAACAGTTTTCAAAGCAGGTACTATGTTAAAAACACTAAAAATTATTCTGTTGCTGGGGGTAGTACTCGGCCTGAGTTATTACTTTGGTGTACGTTATGTACAGCAAATTCCGCTTAATTTACCTGCCGGTATTCACACTGTGGCCCCCGGTAGCTCAGCCGCCAGACTATGCCGGCAATGGCAGCAACAGGCGCTGCTAAGTGATACCCAATGCCTGATGCTGCGGCTTTATCTGAAATTACATCCTGAAGAAGCCAGCGTGCAACAAGGCGTTTATCGCCTATCTGCCGATCAGACTTTACTACTGCAAGTGCTGGCACTGTTTCGCAGTGGTAAAGAGGCACAGTTCGCTATTACGCTGATTGAAGGTGAAACTCTGCAACAAAGCCTGAATCGGATAAATAAAGCCGAGTACTTACTGCAGGATGTAACCACAGCAGAGCAGGTATTGCAGGAACTGGCATGGCCGGCAGAATGGGGCGAGCAACCGCAGAGCGCTGAAGCGTTACTGTACCCGAACACTTATTATTACACGGCAAACAGTAAGGCCAGTGCCCTGATTAAACGCTCACAGCGGGCTTTGCTGGCCGAGCTGGAGAATGCCTGGCAGCAGCGCCAGCCTGACTTACCGCTACAAACCCCATATCAGTTGCTGATCCTGGCTTCTATTATTGAGAAAGAAAGCAGCCATCCTCCGGAGAAAACGCTGGTGGCCTCGGTGTTTATTAACAGGTTACGCAAAAATATGCGCCTACAAACCGATCCTACCGTTATTTACGGGCTGGATGATTTTAATGGCAATATCACCCGGGCAGATTTAAATAATCCGCATCCGTATAATACTTACCGTCACCATGGCCTGCCACCGGGACCAATCAGTCTGGTGAGCCGGGCATCTATGCTGGCCGCAGTGCAGCCAGCTGAAACTGATTTGTATTACTTTGTCAGCAAAGGCGATGGTACACATCAGTTTTCATCAACCTTAGAGCAGCATAATGCCGCAGTTCAAAAATATATTCTGGGATCTACGCCATGACGGCAGCAGCTAAATTTATTGTGGTAGAAGGCCTGGAAGGCGCAGGCAAAAGTACCGCAATCAGCCATATTCAGCACTATTTACAGCAACGCGGCAAGGACGTGATCTGTACCCGTGAGCCCGGCGGTACGCCGCTGGCTGAAAGTTTACGCAACCTAGTAAAGCAGGTGCAAACCTCAGAAACCGTGGCACCGCAGACAGAGTTGTTGCTAATGTATGCCGCGCGGATGCAATTGGTACTTAATGTTATAAAGCCGGCTTTAGCGCAGGGTAAATGGGTATTGGCAGATCGGCATGACATGTCATCGCGCGCTTATCAGGGCGGCGGCCGCCAGTTAGACGAGGCGTTTATTAATCAGTTACGTACGGCGGTGCTGGGCGATTTACGACCTGATTTAACCTTGTATCTGGATATTGATCCGGCCATCGGGCTGGAGCGCGCCCGCCAGCGCGGCGAGCTGGATCGTATAGAGCAGGAACAATTGGCGTTTTTCCAACGTACCCGGCAGAAGTACCTGCAAATTGCTGCCAGCGAAGCGAATATTATCGTGATTGACGCCAGCCAGCCGGTAGCCAGCGTACAGCAGCAACTTACCACTGCGCTTGATAATGCTTTGGGGCAGTAAATGCAGCTGCAGCCCTGGCTTATACCTTATCAGCAACAGTTAACAACCCTATTGCAGAATAATCAGCTGGCACACGGCTTGTTAATATCAGGCCCGGCAGGTATTGGTAAAAGTGTGCTGGCAAATTGGCTGGCAGCATCATTGTTATGTACAGAGCAGTTAAAACCCTGTGGTAAGTGTAAAAGTTGCTTACTGCGCCTGGCCGGCAGCCATTCAGATCTGCTGATTATTGACAGTTCAGGCAGCAGTATTGGTGTAGACAGCGTGCGTCAGCTCAGCCAGTTTATGTATGGCCGGGCCCAGCAGCAATTAAATAAAGTTGTACTGCTGGCTGATGCTGAGAAATTAACTGAGGCTGCGGCCAATGCGCTGTTAAAAACACTGGAAGAACCGCCGCAAAACAGCTTTTTGTTATTGCAAACCCGGGCCAGTAATACCTTAGCGGCAACCTTGTTAAGCCGCTGCCAGCACTGGGCACTAGCTGCTGAATTTAGCGCGGCTACGTTGCACTGGCTTACCCAGCACAGTAACAGGGCCGTGCCGGAGTTTTTACTGACCTACTGTGCCGGTGGGCCGTTAAAAGCGCTCAGCATGCTCGAGTCTGGCGAGGCTGATCAATTACAACTGACACTGCATAACCTAAACCAGTTTCTGGCGGATAAACTGACATTACAGGACATAGTTAAACAACTTGATGGTGTCAGCGAACTGCGTCAGTTACTTGGCTGGTTTTTAACGCAGCAGTTACTCCCTGCTATGACGGGCCAAGACCCGCAACGGATCTTAGCCATTCATCAGTTGTACAGCCGCTGGTGCCGTGACGAAATGCAAATTTTAGGGCAGAATAAAGTGCTTGCGCTAAGTGCATTTCTTACTGAATTAAAACGGTTGCAAGGCTAGCTGGAGGAGATATGGAAGAGTTATCGTTAGGGTTCACCGATATTAAAGAGCTGTACCGCAGCTATATGCCATATCTGAAAAACGGCGGGCTCTTTGTGCGTACTTCCCGCCAATACAAAATGGGCCAGTCACTGGCATTAAATGTTACCTTGCCTGACGCACTGGAACCCATGGTGGTGTCTGGTAAGGTAGCCTGGATCACGCCGCCTGGTTCACAAAGCTCCAGCCCGGCAGGTATTGGTGTTGCCTTTATTGATGATAAAGCGCAACTGGGCCCCCGGATTGAAAAACTATTAGGTGGCCTGCAAAACTCTGCCGAAGCCACTTATACTATTTAACAGGTAATCAGTACTGTGTTTGTAGATTCTCATTGTCATTTAGACCGGCTCGAGCTGGAAAAACTGGGCCTTAGCTTAGAGCAGGTTATTAGTGCCGCTCAGGCTAAACAGGTGCAGCATATGTTATGCGTTTGCGTCAGTCTGGCCGAATTTGAACAGATGTCATCTCTGGTGGCTGAGTATCCAATGGTGTCAGTATCTTGTGGTGAGCACCCTTTACATCAGCACGATCAGGTTGATACAGCATTATTGTTGCAAAACTGCAGCCTGGAACACGTGGTTGCGGTAGGTGAAACCGGGCTGGATTATTTTTACTCGCCAGACTCCAAATTAAGCCAGCAAGCGGCTTTTGTCAGCCATATACAGGTGGCTAACCAGGTAAATAAACCGCTGATTATCCACACGCGCGACGCGCGCGAAGATACCTTAGCCCTAATGCGCAGCCATCAGGCAGATAACGCCGGCGGCGTGCTGCACTGCTTTACCGAGAACTGGGATATGGCCAAAGCTGCGCTGGACCTGGGGTTTTATATCTCTATTTCCGGCATTATGACTTTTCGTAATGCTGATGAACTGCGTGATGTGGTAAAAAAGTTGCCACTGGACCGGTTACTGATAGAAACCGACTCACCTTATCTGGCACCGGTGCCGTTTCGTGGCAAAACTAATCAGCCGGCTTATGTTACGGCTGTGGCAGAGGCTATTGCGCAGGTAAAGGGCGTTAGCCTGCAACATCTGGCGCAGGCCACAACAGAGAACTTTTATAATCTGTTTAAATTGGTAAAAAAAGCCGCTTAATTTCAACAGCCTGATAAAAGAAGCCCGGAACCAATCCGCATTGTTCCGGGCTTAGGGGAATGGCTCATAGGGAATGAGCCGTGCGCTATCGTTACAACTGCTAATATTCAGAAGGTAAGTTCCAGTTTAGTTAATACACAAATTTTTGCTTGTTAGTACATTTGAAACAAAGGTGCTGATAGCTATCCTTTTTTACCCTTTTATACCCAACTTATACGTAAGTTATCCCCAGTTTATGCAGTGGAGCAGGCAAGGTGACTGTGTTGCCCCTGATTTCGGTGCAATATTCGCCGCTACTATTTTTAGTACATCATTGTATTAACATTGGTTACTTTATAAGTAAAAAATCTAAAAAATCATCTTCAGCCGTACTTTCATGTTAAATGGTCCATTTTCCGCTAAGCTGTAAACTGATAAAGACAAAATTGCACAGATTGTCGACAATGTTGTGGCGCTCAGGCTTGACTTAGTCGATTAAAGCCGTTAAAACGATGGTAATTTATTTTTATGTCGACAATCAGCCTTTATGCAACATCCATCATTACGCTCTCCTATTACCGCCGCCGATCGGGTTTTGCTGGAAATTCAGCGTGCTATTGTTGAAGGCGAAATTGCCGCAGGCAGCAAAATAAGTGAGCCAGAGCTGGCGAAACGCTTTGATTTAAGCCGCGCACCGCTGCGCGAGGCATTAGCGCGGTTAGAGCGCTGCCACTTAATTGAGAGGATCCCTAACGCCGGTGCCCGGGTAGTGAAATTGTCGACACAAGGGCTGTTGTCCTTGTATCAGCTGCGCGAAACCTTGGAAGGTTTAGCCTGCCGGCTGGCTGCCGAGCATATGGCCGACAGTGAAATAGCCGAGCTGCGCGCCTTATTGGATCAGCACCTGAGTACACAAAGGGTACGCGAAGGAGAAAGCTACTATCAGGAAGCCGGCGATCTGGATTTTCATTATCGTGTCATCCTGGGCAGTAAAAATGCTTATCTGATTAACATTTTGTGCGACGAGCTGTATTACCTGGTACGGATGTACCGTGTGCAATTGGGTATGAACGGGCCGCGCGTATCACGGGCATTTGACGAACATAAAGCTATTCTTAATGCCATAGCCAACCGCGATGGTGAACTGGCCGATTTACTGATGCGCCGCCATATTGCCGCATCAAGGCGTAATATTGAAAAACAACTTGAACAAACGGGGACTTAACATGAGCACACATACTGCCGGGCAAAAATTCCGCGCCGCGATTAAGGCAAACCAACCGCTGCAAATCGTCGGTACTATTAATGCCTACACGGCGATGATGGCAGAACGCACCGGCCATCAGGCGCTGTATTTGTCGGGCGCCGGCGTGGCCAATGCCTCTTTTGGCTTGCCGGATTTGGGCATGACGTCACTAAACGATGTCTGTGAAGATATCCGCCGTATTGCCGCTGCGACCAGCTTACCGCTGTTAGTGGATGCCGACACCGGCTGGGGTGGGGCTTTTAATATTGCCCGCACGGTAAAAGAAATGACCCGCGCCGGTGCCGCCGGTTTTCATATTGAAGATCAGGTGGCGCAAAAGCGTTGTGGCCACCGGCCAAATAAAGAGATTGTTAGCTCAGATGAAATGGTCGACCGGGTAAAAGCCAGTGTGGATGCCCGTACTGATGAAAGCTTTTTTATTATGGCGCGCACCGATGCCTTAGCGCAGCAGGGGCTGGAGGCGGCGATAGAGCGCGCGCTGGCCTGCGAAGCCGCCGGGGCCGATGCCATTTTTGCTGAAGCGGTACATACGCTGGAGCAATATCAGGCCTTTACCAGCGCGCTTAAGGTACCGGTTTTGGCTAATATTACTGAATTTGGCCAGACACCGCTGTTTAATAAAGCTGAGTTGGCAGCTGTGGGGGTAGCCATGGTGCTTTATCCGCTTAGTGCGTTTCGGGCAATGAATAAAGCAGCATTAAATGTGTATCAGTCTATTTTAGCCAATGGCGATCAAAAGGCAGTGGTAGACAGCATGCAAACCCGCGCCGAGCTGTACGACTTTTTAAACTACCATAGCTTTGAGCAAAAGCTGGATCAGCTGTTTAGCAGCAAACAAAAATAAGCCGGATTAAATTCAAAGAAAACGGGGAGAAGACAAATGGCAAATGCAAAACAACTTACCGGTGCCGGCCTGCGTGGCCAGGTTGCAGGCAAAACGGCATTATCAACTGTAGGTAAAACCGGCTCAGGCTTAACCTACCGTGGTTATGATGTAAAAGATTTAGCCGCCAATTGCAGTTTTGAAGAAGTGGCGCACCTTATTTTAAAAGGCGAGTTGCCAAACAGCAGCGAGCTTAATGCCTATAAAAGCAAATTAAAAAGCCTGCGGGCACTGCCGCAGGCATTAAAAGATGTGCTGGAGCGTATTCCGGCCAGCGCCCATCCGATGGATGTGATGCGCACCGGTTGCTCTATGCTGGGTAACCTGGAAACCGAACAAAGCTTTGAGCAGCAACAGGATGCCAGTGATCGGCTGCTGGCGATTTTCCCTGGTCTGGTCAATTACTGGTATAACTACAGCCACCATGGCAAGCGCATTGAAGTGGAAACCGACGCCGATTCTGTTGCTGAGCAATTCTTGTGGACCTTACACGGCAAAAAGCCAAATGCGCTTCATGTTGAAGTGATGCAAGCCTCGCTGATTTTATACGCTGAGCATGAGTTTAATGCCTCTACCTTTACTGCCCGCGTTTGTGCTTCAACCCTTAGCGATATGCACTCTTGTGTTACCGGTGCTATAGGTTCATTGCGTGGCCCGTTGCACGGCGGTGCAAATGAGGCAGCAATGGAGCTGATTGAGAAAATGGCCAACCCGGATGATGCCGAACAAAAACTGCTGGGCATGCTGGAGCGCAAAGAAAAAATTATGGGCTTTGGCCATGCGGTGTATGCAGAATCAGACCCGCGTAATGCGGTTATTAAAGCCTGGTCAGAAAAGCTGGCAAAGGCTAACGGCGATAGCCGCTTGTACGACGTGTCTGTGCGCTGTGAAGCGGTGATGTGGCGCGAGAAGAAGCTGTTTTGTAATGCCGATTTCTTCCATGCTTCGGCCTACAACTATATGGGTATTCCGACTAAGCTGTTTACACCGATTTTTGTTTGCAGCCGTTTAACTGGCTGGGCAGCCCATGTGATGGAGCAACGCGCGGATAACCGTATTATCCGGCCAAGCGCTGATTATGTTGGCGTAGAGCCGCGTAGCGTAAAACCTCTTGCAGAGCGTGGCTGATAAAAGAACTTTGAAATTCGGTGTATTGGCACGGTTGCAACACCCATTCTGCTCGCCATAGCAACTCGCCCTAATGCCTACGGCAGGGCTCAGACACTCTATGGCTGCGCAAATGGGGTTCCAACCTACCATCGCAGCGACATAAGAACATTTTAAAGAGGGCTCAGCCCTCTTTTTGCCAGACAAGACAAGAGTAAACACTATGAACAGCCAATACCGTAAAAAACTGCCCGGCACAGCGCTGGATTACTTCGACACCCGGGCCGCTGTCGATGCTATAGAACCGGGCGCTTATGCCAAACTGCCTTATACCTCACGCGTGCATGCTGAAAACTTAGTGCGCCGCTGCGACCCGGCCATGCTTACTGATGCGTTAAAGCAGCTGATTTACCGCAAGCGTGATTTAGACTTTCCGTGGTTTCCGGCCCGGGTGGTGTGCCATGACATTTTAGGCCAAACCGCACTGGTTGATTTAGCTGGCCTGCGTGATGCGATTGCCGAACAAGGCGGCGACCCGGCCAAAGTAAACCCGGTAGTGCCTACCCAGTTAATCGTTGATCACTCCTTAGCAGTAGAACATGGCGGCTTTGAAAAAGATGCCTTTGCAAAAAACCGTGCTATTGAAGATCGGCGTAATGACGATCGTTTTCACTTTATCAACTGGACAAAAAAAGCCTTTAAGAATGTAGATGTCATACCGCCTGGCAACGGCATTATGCACCAGATTAACTTAGAGCGGATGTCACCGGTGATACACGCCATAGACGGCGTGGCATTTCCGGATACCTTAGTCGGTACAGATAGCCATACGCCGCATGTCGATGCGCTGGGCGTTATCGCCATTGGTGTGGGCGGGCTGGAAGCGGAAAGCGTGATGTTAGGCCGCGCCAGCTGGATGCGCTTGCCGGATATTATCGGCGTAGAGCTAACCGGCAAAGCCCAGCCTGGTATCATGGCCACCGACATCGTACTGGCGCTGACCGAGTTTTTACGCAAAGAAAAAGTGGTGTCGGCCTATTTAGAGTTTTATGGTGAAGGCGCCAGCAGCTTAAGCCTGGGCGATAGAGCCACTATCTCTAATATGACGCCGGAATACGGTGCCACAGCGGCAATGTTTAGCATTGACCAGCAAACGCTCGACTATTTAACCCTGACTGGCCGTGAGCCTGAGCAGGTTAAGCTGGTAGAAACCTACGCCAAAGAGGCCGGTTTATGGAGCGACAGCTTAACTACCGCTGAGTACGAGCGGGTACTGAAGTTTGATTTATCCGGCGTTGGCCGCACCATGGCCGGGCCATCAAATCCGCATGCGCGGCTTTCTACCAGTGACTTAACTGCTAAAGGCATTGCCGGTAAATATGTGTTGGAAGAGGGTAAAATGCCCGATGGCGCGGTGATTATCGCTGCTATTACCAGCTGTACCAATACCTCTAACCCGCGCAATGTTATTGCCGCTGGCTTATTAGCCCGCAACGCCAATAAACTTGGGCTTACGCGTAAGCCCTGGGTAAAAACCTCACTGGCACCCGGCTCTAAAGCGGTGCAACTGTATTTAGAAGAAGGCCATTTACTTGGCGAGCTGGAACAACTGGGCTTTGGTATCGTTGGTTTTGCCTGCACTACCTGTAACGGCATGAGCGGTGCACTGGACCCGGTGATCCAGCAGGAAGTGATAGACCGCGATTTATACGCCACGGCAGTGTTATCCGGTAACCGTAACTTTGACGGCCGTATTCATCCGTACGCCAAGCAGGCGTTTTTGGCCTCTCCTGCACTGGTAGTCGCCTACGCCATCGCCGGCACTATCCGTTTTGATATCGAAAAAGATGTGCTGGGCTATGATGCTGCAGGCAATGCTATCACCTTGAAAGATATCTGGCCAAATGACGCGGAAATTGATGCGGTAGTAGCAAAGAGCGTAAAACCGGAGCAGTTTCGTAAAGTGTACGAGCCGATGTTTGCGGTAGAAGTAGATTATGGTGACAAAGTATCGCCGCTGTACGACTGGCGGCCACAAAGCACCTATATCCGCCGCCCGCCGTACTGGCAAAAAGAGGGCGAAGGCGCCATTGCCGGCGAGCGCACGTTAACAGGTATGCGGCCACTGGCACTATTGCCGGATAATATTACTACCGACCACTTATCACCGTCGAACGCCATTATGCTGGACAGCGCCGCCGGCGAATACCTGCACAAGATGGGCCTGCCGGAGGAAGATTTTAACTCTTACGCGACCCATCGTGGTGATCACTTAACTGCGCAGCGCGCTACTTTTGCCAATCCCAAGCTGATTAATGAAATGGCTGTGGTAGATGGCAAGGTAAAACAGGGCTCGCTGGCACGGCTTGAGCCGGAAGGCAAAGTTACCCGGATGTGGGAAGCGATAGAAACCTATATGCAGCGCAAGCAGCCGTTAATTATTATCGCCGGTGCCGATTACGGCCAGGGCTCGTCACGTGACTGGGCGGCCAAAGGCGTACGGCTGGCCGGGGTGGAAGCCATAGCAGCGGAAGGCTTTGAACGCATTCACCGTACTAACCTGGTGGGTATGGGCGTATTGCCGCTGGAGTTTATGCCGGGCACTAACCGCAAAACGCTACAGCTGGATGGCACCGAAACCTACGATGTAACAGGTGAGCGTATGCCACGCAGCACGCTAACGCTGGTTATTCACCGCACTAACGGCGAAAAGCTGGAGGTACCGGTAAGATGCCGGTTGGATACGGCAGAAGAGTTGTCGATTTATGAAGCCGGCGGTGTACTGCAGCGTTTTGCGCAGGACTTTTTGCAGGGCGCGGTTTAACTGTAACGGATTGCCAGAGCCCTTTTGGGGCTTCGGTTGCAACTCCCCGAATAGCTCGCCACAGCAATTACGCTGGTCAATCCTGCCCATCGCCGGAGGCCAGCCAGAGGCTGTTCAAATTCGTTCCAGACGAATTTGTCACTTCGCTGCTGGCGCGCTCGCTCAGACACTCTGTGTCGACTTTTCGGGGATTCCAACCTGCGCTATCACTTTCAGCTGATATCGACTAAAAAAGAGCTGCAATCTCACAGGAATTTAACTCCTCATTTGATGAGGGAGAGCCGATGCCCTGTTTTGTCGCCGTAGAGTGTCTGAGTGAACGCGTAAGCGTTCAGGAGTTGCTGCGGCGAGCAAAATGGGGTTGTCGGCTCGTACTCTAAGCGATGTATATGTCGTTATGAGCAGAAAGAGATTTTCGGCTCGGACTAAACAATTTCAGCAACAAAAGAGACCAGTACTTATGTCTGCACCACAAATAAAAATCCCGGCCACCTACATGCGTGGCGGTACCAGCAAAGGCGTATTTTTTAAACTGGACGATTTACCCAAGGCCGCCCAAGTGCCTGGCCCGGCGCGTGACAACCTGCTGCTGCGGGTTATCGGCAGCCCGGATCCCTATGGTAAACACACCGATGGCATGGGCGGCGCTACCTCCAGCACCAGCAAAACCGTGATTTTAAGCCAAAGCAGTAAAGCCGATCACGATGTTGACTACCTGTTTGGCCAGGTAGCGATAGACAAGCCGTTTATCGACTGGAGCGGTAACTGCGGCAACTTAACTGCTGCTGTGGGTTCATTCGCTATCAGCAACGGCCTGGTAGCAGCTGAGCGGATGCCACAAAATGGTATCTGCACTGTGCGCATCTGGCAGGCGAATATTAATAAAACCATATTTGCTCATGTACCAATAACCAACGGCGAAGTGCAGGAAACCGGTGACTTTGAACTGGACGGTGTTACTTTCCCGGCGGCAGAAGTGCAAATTGAGTTTTTAGACCCGGCCGCCGATGAAGGTGAGGGTGGTGGTGCTATGTTTCCCACCGGCAATCTGGTTGATGAATTAGATGTGCCGGGTATCGGTACTTTTAAAGCTACTTTAATTAACGCCGGTATCCCGACTATTTTCGTTAATGCCGCCGATATCGGTTACAGCGGCACTGAACTGCAGGATGCGATAAACAGTGACACCGCCGCACTGGCACGTTTTGAAACCATCCGTGCTTACGGCGCGGTAAAAATGGGCCTGATTAGCGATATCAGCGAAGCTGCCGCACGGGCACATACGCCCAAAATCGCTTTTGTTGCACCGCCCGCAAGTTATGTTTCATCCAGCGGCAAGCAGGTAAATGCCGGCGATATCGACCTGCTGGTACGGGCGCTGTCGATGGGCAAACTGCACCACGCCATGATGGGCACTGCAGCCGTAGCCATTGGTACCGCAGCAGCCATACCCGGTACCTTAGTAAACCTGGCTGCTGGCGGCACCGCACGCGAAGCCGTGCGCTTTGGCCACCCGTCCGGCACCTTGCGTGTTGGTGCCGCGGCAACCCAGGTAAACGGGCAGTGGACAGTAACCAAAGCCATAATGAGCCGCAGCGCGCGGGTATTAATGGAAGGTTGGGTACGTGTACCGGGTGATTGTTTCTGAAAAAAAGGCGCTGCGGCGCCTTTTTTAAAGCAGTTGAGATAGCGGGCTTTTTACGGCATTGCCGCCTTGCTTTAATACATGGGTATAAATTTGGGTGGTTTTTACATCGGTATGGCCAAGTTGTTCCTGCACCGTGCGGATATCCATACCTGCTTCGAGTAAATGCGTTGCAAACGAGTGGCGTAAGGTATGACAGGTAGTGTGTTTGGTTATCTCAGCCTTTTTACTTGCAGTGCGTACTGCTTTTTGCAATGACGTTTCATCAATATGATGGCGGATCTACACTTAAGCGGGAAGAGGGAAAAAGATACTGCCAACCCAGCTCTTTTGGCGCTGTCGGGTATTTACGCGCTAACGCAAAAGGCCTTTTAAGTATTTCTTTATACATAAAGCTCAAAGCATTAAGTGCAAGCGCCTGCGTTTGCACTGCTACATTTCGGGTAACCGCCAGGTGAGTTAAGAACTGCTCTACGTGCGTTTCCAGCAAATCTTTCGGGTGCTGTTTTTTGTGAAATAAGATAAAAAAATTTTATCCAATGCAAATAAGTTTCAACAGTTCGTTTCGCATAGCGTCGGGTATACATTTCCTCAGCAATGAACTGCATAAAAGGCGATGATTCAGTCATAAAGCAACCCCGAAATAAGCACTGTTTAAGCATACAGTTATTTTAAGATGTCAAGTTAACTCTGTTAGGCGGGTCAACCCGTACTTTCTGCCAGGGAAAATACAAAGACTTGTTCAAGTCGTTGTATTTTTTCTAAATGCTCGGTAATCTGCAAAACATTAAATTTACAAATGCGGATCAACCCGTGTTTAAGTGCGGGTCGACCCGCCCAATAAGCGTTAAACCAAATATCGAGTTCCGAGGTGTACTACCGTTGCAAATAGATGAAGTGCCGCCTTCAGAGGCTCCAATGGACCTCCTTCTTTTGGCAGACCCCTCTGAAGAGGCGATCAAAGAGTACCTGAATCAGTCTAGATGTTTCGTTGCATATAACAACGATGTTGTAGTCGGATCCTGTGTCTTCAAGCCGATCGCAGGAGGAATGGTAGAGTTAATGAACATTGCCGTTTCCCCATCGTATCAACAGAGCGGCATTGGAACGCGACTTCTGAGAAATGTTATCGACAAAGTAAAAGAGTCAGGTGCAAGGGGGCTAGAGGTCGGAACTGGCACTTTCGGTTACCAATTGACCTTCTATCAACGGCAGGGCTTCAGGGTTGACCGCATTGATAAGGACTTCTTTTTGAGAAACTATCCAGAACCAATAGTTGAAGATGGGGTTCAGCACAAAGATATGCTTAGGTTGACTCTCGAATTTTGTGGCGATACTTCACACCAATGAATGGTTTAACAATGCAATGCACGCGACAAGCGCGTGATTGAGGCGTTAGGTGAAATCAGGTATGAGCCATCCGGCATACGAGATTATTGATAAAGCCCGTAAAGCACTGCAGAAATGGGCAGAAGACTCTGAGATAGTAATTTACCGAATTGAATTCGTTGCTGCTTTTGAAGCATGGAGTGATTTACACTCAATATGGATTTTCTATCCATCGAATAAAGATTTAGATGATTTCAAAAAAAACGGCACCTCAGAAACTATTAAACAGCAGTATCTTCAGTTACTGAAATTTTATGATTTCCCGTTTGTTGAATTCCCCAGAGTCGTTTTCGAATTTGATTCTGATGAAAATGTTCGTAAAAACTACGCTGGTAGCTATTTTTTAAGGTTACGTTAATGGCCGCAATAAACGAACCTAACAAGCGCCATCAAAAACGCGCCCATTGGGCGCTCGACTCGCAACAAGTTGCTCGCGTTTGTGGCGGGCGTTAGCTTTTAAGAGAGTTCTGTGGAAATTCAACAGCAAGCAATAAAGAAACTAGCAAATTCAATGAGAATCTATGTAGAAACACACTTAGATTTTCATCGGCTAAAAAACACTGATCAAGAAGAGGCTGTAGACAACCTTGATCGTGCTTTTGAAGCAAAGCTAGAAGCGTTTCATAGCTTATATGACGTATCAAAGTCAGATATAGATTTTTTTGCGCACGGAGATACAGCAGCTCTAATTCTTATGCGCAACGCAATACATCATCGAGACCATTTGCTTTTTAGGAGCTGGAATCAAGATATGGCGCTTGATGACGGCTATAAGCAGTATCTCGGCGCGGAATTTTTTCTAGCTGGTTATGATGTTTTAGATTCGCCAGCTAGGATGCGCTATTTCTACAAGCTTGAAGATTTTTACCTGAGAGTCGATGAGAGCCTTAGCTCGCCGTATCTTGAGAAGCGAATGGGAGCCCCGAACCGGAAGAAGCTCATAGAGCAGTTAGACTCTGACTTGCACTTTAAAGATATTAAGCAACGAGCAAAGGCCGATCGTTACCCTGATGGTCAGGTCTATATAAATGTCATGCCTATTTTTATTTCAGCTGTTTGCAGAGTTTTCAAAGCGTTGAAAGTAAAAGGGGTTGAGTTTGTTGGTTTTGATGCAAAAGCATACGAAGAGTCATTTACCAACGAGCTTAAAGTTGATTTTTCAAAGGTGGTTTATGAGCCTTTGCGCATTATTTAAAAAAGCTAACAAGGCAAATCACGCGGATGTCAAAACCGTCGCTTCGCTCTGGTTTTGCCACCGGTGTTTGCGGCGTTATGTGCCCGAGTGAAATCACATGAATCGAATTGATCTGAAAGAAAAGCTAGAACAAGAAAGCGTAAAATCAACTAGTTTCTCATTAGAAGCAAAGAACTTTGACCCTGATGAAGCTCTATGCCTTCGCCAAGAAGGTTCAGGCTGGGTTGTTTACTACAGTGAGCGAGGCTTGCAAACAGGCAAGCAGAACTTTAAATCCGAGTCGGAAGCTTGTTTTTACATTCTTAGAGAGCTTCTGGCTGATCCAACATCTAGAAAGGGCTGGACTAGTGGTTTCAATGTTTAAGTCAGCACATAACAAGCGCCAGCACAAACGCGCCCTTTGGGCGCTGGACTCGCAACAAGTTGCTCGCCTGTGTGGCGGGCGTTAGGTGTGTTAATGAGCGTTGATCAACAAGCAAGAGAAATACTCAACGAACTTCGTGAAAAATTATCCGCTGGCAATGACGGTTCAATTTACGGCGATAAATCACGCGCCTTAAAAGACATTGATTCATTATTGTCCTCGCCGTCAACCGAAGGTGTAAAATATCTACTTCTCCCCACTTCAAATCTACAAGAGTTGTCACTTGAAAATGGTTGGGGTAAAGAGTTTTACTTGCTAGCAAATCAACTAGAAAATTTATTGGGTATTAGTTAACGTGGCAATATCAAATTAGCCAAATACACCTAACAAGGCGCATCACTCGCAGCCTGTGGCTGCTGGGACGTCAAACGCTAACGCGTTTTTCCGCCCGTGTGCTTTGCGTTAGCAGGTGTTCGGGTTTTAAAGGTTTTGCTGCAAACGGTTGTGGCGGTTGCGTTGTTCTTTGTTACTTCGCTTAACAGTTTTACAGGTTCCGGTTGGCTCGCCGTATAGCAGCTGGCCGGTGTAGTTTTTAATCAAAAGCAGCCGTGCCGTTGTTCGGGTTTGCCAGTGCGGCAAGCCGCGTAAGTTTGGTGTGGGCTGCTAACAAGCAAAGGCAGCCGACGCGCACCGCGCAGCTGCTTTGAGCGTTATACATTTAGGAGAGTTTAGAGTGTTTTCTGCGGAGCCAAATCAAAATATTGTCGTTGCAGCTATCTGGTTCGCAATTGCGCTTGCTGTTGCATCATCTGCAATTATTGTCCTGTTTGGTAAAGCACCGTTCTTGTCGCCTGCATTACTAATGATGGCAGCACTGCTGTTTATGCTAAGCGCACAACGGACACAACGTTATGCCATAGAGCCAACTAAATTTAAAAAACGCATGCAATTTGTCGCTTTTGCAACGGCTATTCTCAGTAGCCTTTCAATTGTGTTTAATGCGACGGTGCAGTAAATGTATAACAATGCGCATCACTCTTGGCCTGCGGCCACTGGGACGTCAAACGCTAACGCGTTTTTCCGCCCGTGTGCTTTGCGTTAGGCCTACAAAGGAGTATCTGTGAAATATTTAGTAATGTTTGTTGTGATTCTTTTGTCTGGGTGTGCTTCCCCACCAAAGGATATCAACGAGTTTTATAGCGGGAAATTTGCAGTAAGAGATCTATCTTCCCCTTATAGCCCAGAGAAAACTCACAATTTATTGTTCACTGAGCTAGTGAAATGCTATCAACGAGAATCGTCTTCAACCATCCCAATTCCTGCAGTCGGAACGGCGGTTAAGTTAAGCCAGTCTTCCTATGTTGAATATGACATTTTGGAAAATGGTACTAGGCAGCTTGCTCTTGTGGGCGAAGCAGGTTGGAACCGGTTTTACCAGCAGTTAGTAGAAGTAAAAGCAGACAAAGATAATACTACTTTAGTGCAGGTTTATGAAATCAGTTCTGGCTGGGAAAAACACACTGCAAGAATAGCTGGTTGGCTACAAGGTCAAGAAGCTAAGGGTTGTGGTTTGTGGTAGCCCTAACAAGCAAAGGCAGCTGACGCGTACCGCGCAGCTGCTTTGAGCGTTAGGTGAACGAGTATTAAAGTATGAGATGTTGTAAAAAAGAACTTACAAATCCAGACATCGTTGATGGAACTGCTTACTTTGTTTGCCCTGAATGCGGTGATGTTCGTGAGGTTGAAAACTATCGACTTTATACAATTGAAGAGTCTCTTAATTACTTCAAGGAAAAATATGGTTTCATGCTACCTAAAGAGTACGTGAAACTATCCGAATCAAAAGAAACTAAGGTAGTTAAACTACCGTCTTGTGAAAACGAAACTCTAAAATACTATTTTGGTGAAGGCTTTTACGAAATTGGCACGTTTGCAAGCGTCGATCCTAATTCGGAACATTCAATATATAGCTCCATAAGCTCTGGCAGAGAGTGGGGTCTTCCGAAAACATATGTGCCGCTAGAAGGTGATGGCCACACATGGTTGGCCCTAGACTATGGAGATTCCTTTACTGAACCCAAGGTTATTGTCACAGAGACGGATGAAGGCAATAGTCTGGTTGTGGCAAATACTTTTAATGAGTTTGTATCAAACCTCCTGCAATATGAAGAGGTTTATGATTTAAATGGTCATGTAATCTACAGTGAATAAAGCACCTAACAAGTCAAAGCACCCGGACTTGGCAAAGCTGTCACCTTTTTTGTTCCAAAAAAGTTGCCAGCTTCACCAAGCCTGTGTTTGAGGCGTTAGCCGGCTGTCGAGAAGGTTTAGGTACAAAAATCTGTTTTACTTTTTTGGTCTGCTTGAGTTAAGTTGTATCTCAGTTGTTAATTTATTCTGTCAGGTTCACTAGTTTGTTGGTTAGGTGCAATCTCGGATGTTGCGGTAGCGTTGTTCCTTTTGGCTCATTGGCTCCGCTTGCAACAGGTTTTTAAGTTCCAGCCATTTCGCTGTATCGCACCTGGCTGGTTACGTTTTTTAATTTTGCACATGGGTGCTGTTGGTTGGCATCGCTTGGCGGCAGTGCCGCGTGGGTAGTGTGTTTGTCGTCGCTAACAATGCGCAACATTCGCTCCCGCTGGTCGCTGGGACGTCAACCCGCTGCGTGGATCGCCGCCCATGTGCTATGCGTTATAAGCCCAAGGAGCTACGTTGATCTCTGAACCAGCAAACAGCATTTTAGTAATTTTTATTTGCATAGTCGGTGCGTTGCACTTTGGCGGTGTACTTGGTACTTCTAAAAAATCACCGGCTCTAGCGTGGATGAAGACAAAACATCCGCATTTTCCAAATGTAATTGTCGTATTGTTGGTATTTGTAGCACTAATCAAAATAGTTGGGTTATTTTAGTGCATTATTTAAACATCGAGCATTGGGCTTATAACAAGGCCAGGCACGGCGACGTCTTTTTCGCTACGGCTTTGCCTTCGCTACAAAGCCGCGCGTGCTGGCGGCGTTATGTGAATTGGGGAATATGAGCATTTTAAGGAAAGAAGCACTTTGGATGAGGAAAAAAATCGAGTCCATTGCTTACGATGATACGATCCTTTTCAGTCCTGATTTCCCAATAAACGCATGTAAGCATGCTTCTTTGTTATATTGCTTCCACATGAGAAAGAAAGGTTTTAGCGGGCCATTAGATCTTGTGTTTGGTGTATCTCCAATGCGTGCCAGTGAAGTTGGGCATTGGTGGGTTGAAAGTGGTAGTACATTAATCGATATAACCGCTGATCAATTTAACCTGATTTCTGATAATGCGCTAAGTAACAAAATAAAGAAGAAAAGACAGTATTTATCGGTATATTGCTGTCCGATTGAGCAAGCTCCACACCTAAAAGTGTTCAATACAGTTTCAAAGGAACGTAGGGCTTGGAATGCTGACGAAATCAGTGAAGATTATCTTGAGAATTTAGAAATATTGTACGGTCGTTTGTCTGGATAGAAATTCACATAACAAACGCCTAAAACAACG
>NZ_FNXF01000014.1 GCF_900108485.1 Rheinheimera pacifica
ATCTTCCACCATGTAATTCAGGCGCGCCGTCGGATAATCCGGGTCCAGCGGCACATAGGCCCCTCCAGCTTTGAGGATACCCAGCAGTCCTACCACCATCTGCAGAGAGCGCGGGACACACAGCCCCACCAGCGTATCAGGCCCTACGCCGTGTTCAGCACGCAGATAACGCGCTACCTGATTGGCCCGCGCGTTCAGGGCTTCATAACTTAAGGACTGTCCTTCAAATACCAGGGCCGTGGCCTGTGGCTGCTGACGCACCTGCGCCTCAAACAGCTCATGCATGCACACATCCTGCGGATACGCCACTTCTGTGCGGTTCAGGTCGTGCACTAAATGCTGTACCTCTTGCGCACTTAACATGGTCACGTCAGAGAGACAACATGCTGTATCTGGTAACACCTGTTTCATGACTTCTAACAGGTGATCAGAAAGGCGCTGAATTGTGGCTTCCTTGAAAAGGTTGGTGTTATAAGCCCATTGCAAGCTTATTCCATCGTCTCTGACCACTGCATCCAACTGAATATCAAATTTTGCCATCACAAAATCCGTGTAGAAGCGCTCAAATTGGAGGCCTTCAATGGAAAAATGCTCGGCTTTGTTGGTGTTCATGGACAGAACAATTTGAAACAGAGGATTATGTTGCGTGCTGCGCTCGACGTTGAGCTGATCCACCAATTGTTCGAATGGAATGTCCTGGTGGGCCTGAGCAGTAAGGTTAACACTGCGGGTTTGTTCAAGTAGAGCAGAAAAACTTTCTACATTCTGAATATTGTTTCTCAGCACCAGTGTGTTAATGAAAAAGCCCACCATACCTTCCGTGGCCTTATCAGTTCTGTTAGCAACTAAAGTGCCCAAAAGCACATCATCATTGTTACCATTGCGGGCTATCACTAAGGTTAGCAAGGCGTGTAACACCATGAAATTAGTGTAGTTAAAAGCTTTTGCCACCTCATTAAACCTGGATGCCAATTCAGCATCTACCTCGCAAAAAACATAAGCACCATTGAAGGTATTGGTCTTAGGTCTGGGGTAATCCAGCGGTAAGCTATGAACAACTGGCGCTTCCACAAGTTGTTCCGCCCAATAATCCAACTGCTTTTGCAACACGTCACCCGTAAGATAATTACGTTGCCAAGCAGCGAAATCAGCGTATTGCAAAGTCATTGACGGTAAAACTACCTCTTCACCCGCTATGAATGCTTGATATAAGGCAACAAACTCTTTGACCAATATGCTCATCGACCAGGCATCAGAGGCAATATGGTGTACGTTAAACAGCAATACCCCTTGCTCACTATCCAGCTTCAGCCAGGTTATTCTAAGCATGACATCCTGTTTAATGTCGAAAGGTTGTTGTTCGTCCAGAGTAGCGAGGCGGATCACTTCTGCCTCCTTGTCTGCATCGTCGATAGTTGACAGATCCAGCATTCTTACATTGGGCTCTACATTATCTAAAATGATCTGTACGGCTTGCTCATTTTCATATCGATACACGGTACGTAAAATTTCGTGCCGCTTAATGATATGAGATAGCGCCAAGTTAGCGACTTCGAGGTTAAACTGACCCTGGACCTTGAAGTAAATAGGCATGTTGTAAAGTGCCGAACTTCCCCTCTCCAATTGATCGATAAACCAGAGTCTCTGCTGAGCAAACGACAAAGGTATTGGTTGAGTTCTATCAATTTCAGAAATAGCTGGTCGCGTAGGGTCAGCCGCCACTTCAGAAGCATTAGCATTAATAAATTGCGCCAACGATTCGATAGTAGGGTTTTCAAATATTTCTACGACCGATATTTCATATCCCAGTCTGTCTCTGAGCGCCGACACCAGACGAACTGTTAATAAAGAGTGACCACCTAAAGAGAAGAAGTTGTCAAGTACACTTATCACGTCTTCCGCTACGTTGAGAAGCTCAGACCAGATATCTACAAGGTCTTTTTCTAACTGGTCTCTGGGAGCGACGAATTCCTTGTTACTACCGAAGACTATTGGCTCAGGAAGCGTGCTTTTATCAATTTTACCACTGGGAGTCAGCGGCCATTTATCAATGAGGACAAACGCCGACGGGATCATATGTTCAGGTAAAACTCTGGCTAAGCCCATTTTCAACTGACTAATCAAGTCTTCCATGGATACTTTAATGGTTTTGGCTGCTTCGAGATAACCCACCAGTTGCAGGCTTCCTGTGCCAAAATCTTTGGCCACTACCACGCAGTTTTTCACATCGGGTAATACCAACAGCTGCTGTTCGATTTCACCCAGCTCGATTCTGTGACCTCTAATTTTCACCTGATCATCTGCGCGCCCAAGATAATCAATAAAACCGCCTTCGGATACACGCGCCAGATCCCCTGTTCGGTACAATCGGCGACGCTGACCATCACCCAAATCAACGTAGATGAAACGCTCTGACGTCAGCTTTTCATTATTGAGGTAACCTCTTGCCAAACTATTTCCACCAATATACAGCTCACCAATGCTGTCCTGAGGCAATAATTGATGTTGATCGTTGAGTACAAAGTGCTGATAGTTAGCCAGTCCATGGCCCAGGGAAAGTTTGTAATTGTTAGCCAGTTTGCGAGTGACGTGATTGGTCAAGGACCAGACAGTTGCTTCCGTAGGGCCATAGCAGTTAAGAGGTTCAATTTTTAATTGTTTGAACTTTTTCAACAGTTCTTTAGAAAGGGCTTCACCACCCGTTAAGGCATTAAAACTGTAAGCTGGTTTTAAACCAGCCTCAATCAGTTGAGTCCAGCGTGATGGCGTTGTCTGTATAACGCTGAAAGGCTTCTCATTAATGTAGCGTGCCAGGGCAATAGGATCATCAGACATCTCATTGCTGGCGATCACGCAGGTGCCGCCAGTTGTCAGGCATCCCAGCCATTCAAATAATGAAATATCAAATGAAATAGTAGTGAGTAACAGCCACGGAGCTGGAATGTCTATTTGTGGTAAAGCGCCCGTCATGCCCTGTATAAAATTAACAGCCGCTTTGTGTTCTATCATGACGCCTTTAGGCTTTCCGGTAGAACCAGAAGTATAAATCACATAAGCAAGGTGGCTTGGAGTTAAATCTGGGATTTGAAATTCTTCACAATCATATTGACTCAAGCTTTCATGCAAATTATCAACAGCAAAAATTTGGACGCCGGGTCTGGAAAACTGACTGTGTAAAGCAGACTGAGTCAGAATCATGGCCAGACCGCTGTCGGCAATCATATGCTCAAGTCTTGAAGCAGGATAATTTGGATCCAGCGGGACATAAGCGGCGCCGGCCTTTAATGTCGCCAGCAAAGACACCACCACATCGATACTGCGCTGCATTGCAATACCTACCATGGTACCGGTTTGCACGCCTTTGTCCCTTAGAAGACAGGCTAGTTGATTAGTGCGCTGATGCAGCTCGAGATAAGTTATGGAGTGACCACCAAATTGCAAAGCTGTCGCTGATGGGTTTTGTTTAACTTGTTTAGCCACTAAATCTTGGATGAGCTGGCCCTCTGGCAGGGCTAATGCGGTTTCATTTACTTCGTTTAGCAGATAGTTTTGCTCAGCCGAACTCAGCATCGGTAGTTCATAAAGGCAGGCTTCAGGCGTAGCGACAATACTTTCAATTAGATTGCTAAGATGCTGCGCATACGCTTCGATTTTCTGTTTTTTAAACAAGGCAACATCATATATCCACTCGGCTTTGATACCTTTATCTGACACGCTCAGGCACACTTCTAAATCAAACTTCGCCGTCGCGATTCCGGTACCTGTGGGTTGCAGCCTTACCCCAGGTAAATGGATAACCGGTTCTTCATTAGTGTTCATATTGAGCAGAATTTGGAACAGCGGCGCGTATTGTGTTGAACGCTCAACCTTTAGCTGATCCACAATGGTGTCAAATGGCAGGCTCTGATGAGCTTGGGCATCCAGATTCACTTGTTTGATTTTTGCTAGAAAATCCAAAAAGCTTTGACGCTGGTCAACCTGACACCTCAAAGGCAGATTATTGAGGAAAAAACCAATTAACGGGTCTAGCTCGCTTTGTAATCGATTGGCCACAGGCGTACCAATGACGATATCTTCGCTATTACTGTGCTTATTGATCAATATGGCTAACGCCGCGTGCATAAACATAAACGGCGTGACGCCATAGCGTTTGGCCAGCGCAATCACCTTTTGGGCTACATCAGCAGACTGCGTGAGGCTTACCACTTCACCAGCATGCTGCATCATCATGGGACGCTTATTGCTCATGGGCAAGCTGTGTACTTTGGGTGCGCCGTCCAGCTGCTGGATCCAGTAGTTAAGCTCCTCTTCTAACGCTTCACTACTAAGGTATTCGCGCTGCCAATGTGCATAATCGGCGTACTGAATGCCCAGCTCAGGCAAGGGGTTGGGCAAGCCGACATTGTACGCTTTATATAGGGTCAGAAACTCCTGGATCAGAACCGCGATACTCCAGCCATCGGAGGCAATATGGTGCATATTAAACAGCAATATGCCTTGCTTCGCGTCCTTGTCAGTATTTAACCAAGTGACGCGCAGCATGACATCCGTCGCCAAATCAAAGGTGCCTACAGCATCTTGTGTCACAGCCCATTTGATTTCCATTTCCAGTTCATCGCCCTCGTATTGATTTAAGTCATGTCGGGCTATTTTCCAGTGTACATCGGATCTAATGCGCTGCATGGGGGACTGGTCTGATTGCTCATAAACGGTGCGCAATATTTCATGACGTTGGATTATGGTTAAAAAAGCGCGCTCAGCTACATCAACATCGAAGTCACCATTGACATTCAACGCCGTTGGCATGTTGTAAAAAGCGGTATTTGCTCTGCCGAACAAATCTATAAACCACAATCGTTGCTGAGAGTAAGACAACGGCATCAGGTCTTGTCTTACTACTGGCACAATTGAGCCAATACCGCTACGCTGCTCTTGAGCCATTAAATAAGAGAGTATATCCTCTTTGTTTTCTTTAACTTTCTGTTTAAGCTCGTCAGGAAACGCTCCGGCTTCGGCCACAAAGTTGAGTTTATTGTTTTTAACATACAGGGCGATGCCGAGTTGTTTTGTTTGTTCAACAAGTTCTTTTACTGACATGATTAAAGCTCTCCCTCTTCGATCTCTTTCCCTGCTTCACTAAGCTCCTTGTGCCTGATTTGAGCAAGTGAGTGATGCGTCACAATATGGCTGGCCAACATTTTAATAGTGGGGTTAGCGAAGAACTCATGAATTGACAGGTTTTTATCCGGGACTTTGAATTCGTGACGGATCGCGGCAATAACACGAGTAATAAGCAGAGAATCCCCACCTAACTCGAAAAAACTGTCCAAAACACCGATTTGATTAATACCCAGCAACTGCTGCCAGATTTCCACGAGTCGCAACTCTACAGGCCCCTTAGGTGCTACATAGTCATTGATGACATCAGGACGGTCCGACGTTTGTACCTGCTTACCTATTTCAATATCTGAATTTACCCACTTGCTGATGCGGCTGTCTAAATTGCCGCATGAGTGCACAATCTGTGGTGCATCTGCCGTGCATAGAGCATGCAATAGCGCTTTGATACCCTGCTTTGGAGTTACAGCAAAGTACCCTGAACTCTGACTCGGTTGTTGTTCGAAATCCCATCCATCCCAGTTGATGGACAGCCAATTGTCTTCCCCAGACAGGTGTTTTGCTGCCACAAAACTATCCATGTAGGCGTTTGCTGCGGCATAGGCAGTAAATCCAAGACCACCCAATATGGCGGCAAGCGACGACATTAAAACAATGAAGTCGGGTTCCCGACTTGAAATCACCTTGTCCAGCACCAACAATCCTTTGATTTTGGCACTGTATTGCTGCTCAAAGTGCTCAGCGTTCAACAAGCTCAGAGGAACTGCAGAATTGTGTACCTGGCCAGCGGCGTGGATTACACCATTTACCGTACCGTAAGTGTGCTCAGCGAACGAAAATGCGCTCTCCAGAGATTGCTCGTCACTCACATCAGCCTGGACTAGCCTCACCTTTGCACCTTGGGCAAGCAGTTGCTGAACTTGTAAGAGTTTCACGGCCAGTTCATCACCTTGTTCCGCACCATCAATGTACCTTTGCCATTGATCGTCGGAAGGAAATTGACGACGGCTCACCAACACCACGTTGGCCTTGTATTGCTCTGTAAGTTCAGCAGCAATTGTCAAACCGATTTTGCCAAGACCACCTGTAATGAGGTATACCCCGTTTTTACGAATCTGGTTGCTGGCACCTTTTGCAGCCTGCACGCCTTTGCGGTAGTGACTTATCCATCTTTGCTGGTACCTTAACGCTACCTGAAAAGGCTTGTCTTTGAGTAGTGATTCTTTAACGATGGCCTTCGCATAATTTTCTGTGACCTGAGAGGAGGTTTCTGTAGTCAGAGACAGATCGATAAGTTGACAGTGCACTCCGGGGTATTCTTGAGGAGCAACCAAAGCTACGCCAGAGGTGGTGGCTGCTGCAGGGTTAATCTGCTCACAGCCATTTACCTGTATGCTATTGGCAGTCACAAAGCTTACCTGTAATTTGCCCAGCTCCGGATTGGCTGTAAACGCCTGTAAAGCCAGCACTGCACTGCGGTTTCCGACTCTCTCACAAACATCGAAATCTACCGATGATGCCCCCCCCAAAGACGAACTCACACCTGCACAGTGGATCATTCGATGCGGAAACAATGACTGTGACTGCAGTACTTCAGTTAAACGTTCAAAGTCAGTTTTACTTTGAGAGTTGACGGTGAAGCTATTGGCTGAATTTTGTGCGAACTGCGCAGCCAAACGCACCTGAACGACCAACTGATTTTGTTTTTCCAGGGTCGCAATCAAATCGTTAGTCAGCTGAGAATCCTCGCCGAGCACCATCCACACATCGCTTTGCGCTGGTTGCTCTGATGCGAGTTTTTTAACGGATTGCAGCTGCCAGCACCTGCGATAGAAAGTGTTTTCAACATCTTCGGGGTTGGCGACGTGCTCATTGCCGACATCGTTCGTTTCGGCGGCGTCAATCCAGTATTCTTTGCGTTGAAATGGATATGAAGGTAGCGAAACCCGATAATTGATTGCTGACGATGTAATAGATTCTCGATCAACTTGTCCACCGAATTTCCAAAACTCCCCAAGGGTTTTAAGCCAGAATGTGTAATCATCTGTGTTATCCCTTACGTGAGGCAAACAAGAAAGGACTCTTACATCGCCCTTGCCTTTTTGCTTATGGGCAAGCATGGAAAGGCTGGTACCAGGTCCAACTTCCAACAAAATTACGGTATCATTTGCATGAGCATCAAGCAGACATTTCAGACCGTCACCAAAGCGTACCGGTTCGCGCAAATGTCGCCCCCAGTATTCCGCCGTTGACACCGACTCGTTTGCTTGCATACCAGTCAAATTGGAAATAAACGGCAATTCAGGGGCTTTGAGAGAAGTCGCATCTATGCTCTCTACCAAAGGTTCAACCGCAGCCTGCATCATTGACGAATGGAAAGCGTGTGAGGTTTGCAGGATTCTGAAATCCGCATTCAGGTTTTTCAGTTTGTCTTGTAATGGCGATAATTGCCGTTCAGAGACCGAGATAACACAAGCCCTTGGTCCGTTAATTATTGCCAGTTCAGTCCCAGTTTCAGCCAGTACAGATTGCAAGTCTTGCTCACCAAGTGCCACTGAAACCATGTACCCGGGTTCCATGGAATTCATCAAGATACCGCGGCGCGCGACAATTCTAATTGCCTGCTCCACCGACATAACACCAGCCAGTGACGCTGCCGTATATTCCCCAATACTATGACCTATCATGCCATTAGGCTTGATTCCCATATCCATTAGCAACCGGCCAAGGCTCCATGAATAAGTAAACAGCAAAGCCTGAGCGTAGTGAGTTTGATTGACCAGCTCCGATATCTCATTACTTCGCTCATCCTCTAAAGCCAGAAACTGACGCAAATCTACATCCAGTTCGTGTGCGAATAAATCTGCACAGAAATCAAAGTAACTGGCAAAATGCGCAGATTCTTTATAAAGAGAACTTGCGGCTCCGTAATATTGACTGCCTTGCCCCGGAAACATAAATATAACTGCGACATCTTCAACAGCAGGTCTGCTTGTTACTGGGTCACGCCAAGCGGCTTCCAACTCTGCAACGCTGCTAACAACCTGTGTATCACGCCAAGCAAATGCCGTTCTGCCCATTCTTAGGGTATGTGCAACATCTGAAATGGATAATTCAGGATGTTGCTTTAAATGACTAACTAACCGCTTGCGCGTCTCGTCCAACGCCCCCTTGGTACGTGCCGATACCATCACTAGCGAGCTAAACTGTTGTCCATCAGCATGCTTTGGTTGTTCAGGCGGTTGCTCCAGAATAAGATGGGCATTGGTGCCACCGATGCCAAATGAACTAACCCCTGCCCGGCGAGGCGTTTTCGATTCTGGCCAGTCCATCAGCTCACTGTTCACCGTGAACGGACCATTGCTAAACTCAATTGAAGGATTCGCTCGCTCAAAGTTGATAGATGGTGGTATTTGGCCATACTTTAAAACCTGAAGCGTTTTGACCACGCTGGCCACTCCGGCAGCGGCATCAAGGTGACCAATGTTGGGCTTTACAGCACCAAGATAAGCGCCTTGTCGCCCCTGTTTGCCATATGCACGGTTTAGCGCTTTAACTTCAATAGGATCGCCCAATGAAGTCCCGGTTCCGTGGGCTTCAACGTACCCCACAGATTCTGGATCTACATGCGCATTTTCAAGGGCTTTACGGATCACATCAGCCTGACCGGTAACACTTGGTGCTGTATAACCTGCTTTGTATTTACCATCATTATTCAAGGCTGATCCTTTGATAACACCATGAATATTGTCTTTGTCTCTGATGGCATCTGACAGCCGTTTTAACACCAGCAAAGCGCCGCCATCACCACTTCGGGTGCCCGTCGCGTCTGCGTCGAAAGTGCGGCAGTGGCCGTCTTTTGCCAATATACCACCCTCCTGATAGGTATAGCCTTCAGATCCAAATTGCCCTACTTTTGCGCCGCCAGTGATTGCCATGCGACACTCGTTACGCAAAATACTCGTCATCGCCAGATGAATAGCTACCAGTGAAGTGGAGCACGCCGTGGATACGGTCAATGCTGGTCCATCGAGGTTGAGTTTGTGGGATAAACGCGTAGCGGCAAAATCACGACCGTTACCGAACTGCACCTCCATACCCAAGGTTTTTACCATCTCTTTGTGAGTTATCAGGTTATTAATGAAGTAGAAGCTCTCGCCCACCCCCACAAATACACCTACATTGCGTTTTTTAGCTGCATTCCCATAACCTGCATCGTCGAGAGCTTCAACAGCTACCTCAAGCAACAAGCGTTGCTGAGGATCCATTAGCTGTGTTTCACGCGGTGTGTAGCCGAAATAATCCGCATCAAAAGTTCGAATATTGTCTATTGCTGCGCCTGCACTAATGTAATTTTCATTATTGAATAATTCTTCAGGAACACCAGCTTCAGCCAGTTCCTTTTCAGAGTACCAATGCAGCGATTCGTGACCTACTTTCAGGTTTTCCCAGAAAGTACTGACATCTCCGGCATCTGGAAAGCGGCCGGCCATACCAATAACGGCGATGGGTTCAACACTAAGCTGAGTTTCGATGTCGTGATGTTCATCGATTGCTGAATCTTCTTCGAGGCCTGTGATAAAAGCTGCCATTGAACGAATAGTGGGATATTCAAATATGTCTGTCACTGTTACATCAAAACTACCCATGTCCTTCATTTTTACAACTAATTGGAAGCTTAAAAGTGAGTTACCACCGATATCAAAAAAGTTATCCAGAACGCTGATTGGATCTCGCTTCAACAAATCTTGCCAAATGGTTAGCAGGGACTTTTCTACAACAGATTTAGGTTTGCTAAATGCTGCTCCCCGGACCTCATATCCCCAATGTTGCCGTAAGGCATCGCGGTCAATTTTACCATTTTCGGTGAGAGGGAATGCCGGCATGAACGCGTAATGATTAGGCAGCATGTATTTGGGGACACGCTGCTTAAGATATGTTTTGATTTCATCAATTAGTGCCTGACGCTGGGTCACATCAGACAAATCGACAGCTTCTGTCGGGATGACATGAGCCGCTAATTGTTGTTCCCCATTGATGTCACGCACCAGCACAATTACATTGGAAACTCTACTCAACTGACTAATATATGACTCAATCTCACCCAGTTCAATCCGATAACCATTGAGTTTAGTTTGATTGTCTTTGCGAGCGATGAAGCTGATATTTCCATCATTGCCCCGTCGCGCAAGGTCACCGGTTTTATACATTTTTTGGCCCGGGTAAAAGGGATCATTCACAAAAGCAGTTGTAGTTGCGAGACTGTCATTTAAGTATTCGGTAGCAAGGCCCGCTCCACCTATGTAAATCTCTCCCTTGATACCTTCCAATACAGGATGTAGTCGTTCGTCCAGAACGTAAATGCGGGTATTGTCGATAGGCTTGCCAATGGGCACTGCTGCAGAGACGTCTGTCGCGGCATCAAATTGGTAAATCATACAGCCCACCGTTGCTTCTGTGGGTCCGTATTCATTATAGATTTTTGCACCTGGTGGCAGTTTCGATAAGACTCCGGCAGCCAATGAGGAGGACAATTGCTCGCCACCAAGAATAAACCTGTTCAGAGCAGATTGGCTGATATCCATTTCGCTAATCAGGCTCAGGTGTGCCGGAGTCAATTTAACTAAAGACATTTGCTGATCTGCCACCAGTTTCGCCAGTGTTTTAACAATATCACTTTCGGCAAAAACCCGAATGCCAGCGCCACATACAAGAGGGGCAAACAGCGTTGTTACTGTCAGATCAAAGCCGAGCGAAGTGAATAATGGCATCTTATCACCAACTGATATGCCATAGCTTTTCACAGCCCAGTTAATGTAGTTGCTAACCCCTTTATGCGGTACTACAACCCCTTTGGGTTTGCCCGTGGTACCCGAGGTGAACAGCACATAGCAGGGTGAATCTTGTGCAACCTCAATATCGGGATTGTCAAATCTCAGACTGCTATGGGCTATCGTGGTTATATCCAGAGATTGACCTTCATAGCCCTTTGGCTCAGTTCCTTTGTAAATCAGAAGTTTGGTATCACTGTCTGTCGTTATCTGATTCACCCTAGCGACGGGTAAACTGAGATCCAGTGGAATATAGGCCGCGCCGGATTTCATGATGCCAAGAATCGCTGCCACCACATCAGTGCAGGCTGGCATAAAAACTGAAACCTTATCACCCACGCCAATTTTCATTTCGCCTAGTTGAGCAGCCAGTTGATTAGCTTTGTTATTTAATTCGTTGTAGCTTAAGGCGTCATTGCCGGAAGTATCGTCAATAGCAATGGCATCAGGGGTTTCCAATACCTGTTGTTCAAACCATTTAAAAATTGGCAGCAATGCCTGAGACTCGCTATCGGTCTCCTGATCAAATTGGATGAGCTTCTGGCGTTTTTCCTGTGTTAGGAAGTCTAACCGGTTTGGATCCGCGTCAGGATTGCTCCCGATGTCTTGAAGAATAAGCCCGTAAAATGCGTAAAACTCCTTCAATTGCGATGGTGCAAAACGATCAAGATTGGCATCGTGTTTGTGCTCCAATAAGGTACTATCTGTAGGATGCAGATTGAAAACTGAGTTAAAATCAAAGTTTGTTTTTGAGTAGTCAATAACCTCTTCGCATTCAATTTTACCGCTTCGTCCCAGGCCGGCACTGGCAATAGAATGAAAATGTAGAAAGTTAAAAGCAGTGTCAAAAAGGTTTCGCGTGCCGTACTCTGCCTGCAAAACACCCAGTGGGTAATTTCTGTGTGGAAGTACTGCAACTTCAGCCTTATAGGCCTGTTTTGCCAATTCAATCCAGCTCGCTACACCTTCAAGAGTTAAGGTAACAGGCAAAATATTGAGGAACATACCACGGGTATTAATGCCACCTTTAGCTTCGAGACGGCCGTTGAAGTTTAGCCCTGTCGTAATACGACTTTGACCTGTCATAAGGGAAACCAGACGAGCGTGAGCCGCAAGCAGTACTGATTTTAATGGCACTTCGGCTTTCTCCACCACTTTGTTCAAGCCTTCGAGAATTTCAGGCGGCAGGTATTCGTCATGACGGTGCTGTCCCAAAACGGCCATTTCAGCGTCGTCGGCTTTTGTTGGAAGTTCTGATACGGCACAGTTTTTCATGACTTCCTGCCAATACGCCTTGGCCTCAGGAGAAGCAATGGTCTTTCGTTCCTTTTGAATAAATTCCGCGTATGTCACGGGGCTTTTTTCTAATGTGTGTTCGCTCCCAGACTTAAAGGCAAAGTAAAGGTTACAAATGTCGATTAAATTAAGATGGGTACTCCAACCATCAGAAATTGAGTGAGGTTCAATAATGGAAAAGGCAAAACGTACATCTGAAAACAGGTGAATATATAGTTTGATTAACGAAGGTTTTTTGATGTCAATCAGTTTGAAGTTTTCTCGATCGATCCACTCGTGCATAATTGCTTTTTGTTGGGTTTCGTCTATGTGACGCAGATCTTCATAGCCTACATTTAATTCAGCGTGTTTATGCACCAATTGCAAAGGTTGGCTAAAAGCGTTCAGATCAAACGAGGTGCGCAGCATGGGCTCTTGGGCCAAAAGGGTGTCTACCGCTTTTTGCATCACGGCAAGATCGAAGGCTTCTTCAACCTTGAATATAAAAGTTGCCACGTTGTGGTAATCAGGTGGCGTATCAGACTTGCGCCGCTTGTTCATGTGATAAAGCATACCCAGTTGCACTGTTCCCAGTGGAAAAGCATCTTCAATATCAGTTGGCAGCCGCTCTTTGTCCTGTTCCGACAGGAGGGAAAAAGGTTGGTATTGCTTCTTCTTCTTAAGCATCAGTTCAAAAAGTTTACGTTTTTCAGGACTAAGTGATACGAGGCGTACATCTTGTTGAGTCATGCTTATAGCTCCTCTTCCAACTCGGCTAGCTTAAGGGCCACTTCTTCTTCACTGAGATCATTTAGTTCATTCAACAGAGCCTCTACAGTGCATGCATCTTCGGAGTTAACCTGAACTTTATTTTCTAATGCGAATTGCGCCAGCGCTTCGATATTAGGCAGATTAAACAAGTCTTCTACCGACAGTTCGTAGCCAGACTCGTTAATGCTGGAAACCAACTGTACGGCGCGAATAGAATCACCCCCCATGACAAAAAAGTTGTCTTTAATACCCACATTTTCCAACTTGAGCACTGCCCGGAATGCGTCCGAAAAACTCTTTTCTACGTCGTTTCTTGGGGCTACATATTCCACCTTAGAATTAATTAAATCTGCTACATCAGGTAAAATAATCATGTCTACTTTGCCATTTTGAGTGAGCGGAAACTCCTCCAGACAAATGATATGTGCGGGTAACATGTACGCTGGCAGAGTATCTGAAACCGTCTTGTGCAAGTCTTCCAAAGTAAGGTGCTGTGTAGTTTTCACATAAGCGATTAATTCAACTTCATCGAACTGGTTGTGACCGGCTTTGACCACGACATCGTCAACCGGAAGCGCCTTTTTGAGCACTGCTTCGACTTCACCAACCTCCACGCGATGACCACGAATTTTCACCTGACTATCATTGCGTCCAAGGTACACAAAACCATCGGCTTCTAGCCTCACCAGATCACCAGTTTTGTAGAGTCGCTTGTGAGTACCATCCGGCAAGGCGAGCTCAATAAACCGTGACGCAGTGAGTTGTGGCTGTTTTAGATAACCTTCGGCTAACCCTAAGCCACCTATGTACAGCTCCCCTGTGCAATAACGAGGTAGAATTTTCATATTATTATCGAGAACATAAAGTTCTGTGCCGCTGATGGGATGACCTATGGGGATCATCTGGGCTGCCGGCTGCTCACTGCGGCACTTGTATAAACAACAACCTACAGTGGCTTCAGTTGGACCATATTCATTGAAAATATTGAGGCTCGGGAAATCTCGCTGTAGCATTGCAATATCTGACTTATACAAAGCTTCACCACCCACAACCAAAGTGTCTATGGGGAAATCCTCTGCCGTTGTGTTTTCCAGCCAGGTAGCAAGGACTTTCAGGTGTGAAGGTGTCAGTTTTAACATGACCTTTTCAGATTGCTTCGCAAGAGTAGCTTGCAAGGCATCCACGCCTACTGCATCAGCTACCATCACGACTTTTTTGCCAATCGTCAGTGGTGCAAGCAAGCCAGTGATGGTCAAATCAAAACCTATTGATGTGTGAACCACTGCTCCGCTGCTGTTGGTGAGATATGTGTGAGTACTGTGCTGAATATAATTGCTAAGAGCGGCGTTGGAAATCACGACCCCCTTTGGCTTACCTGTAGATCCCGAAGTATATAGGATGTACGCGGGGCTGCTGCTGTGAATAGCAACTTCTGGATTCTCCGTGGACAACTGGAGTTGTTCAGAGCCATCTTTGTCAACGCATATAGTCGTACCCTGCCACACCTTCAGCGCATCATAACTACCAGACTTCTTATCGGTTAGAACAATATCCGCATTTTCCAAAATCACAGTGGCACGCTGTGGCGGCGTTTTGGGGTCGATGGCAATAAATGCTGCGCCAGTTTTGAGTACTGCTAACATAGCGATACTCAATTCAAAACTTCTTTCGAAACAAATTCCCACCAGTTTTTGGACGCCAATACCACCTGCTAAAAGTTGATGGCTTAATTGATTAGCTTTTTGATTTAACTCCTGGTAAGTCAGGTTGTCATCATATGACTCCACTGCGATATTCTGAGGGTAGATAGCCGCTGTTTGCTGAATCATGTCAACGACTTTTAACTCATGATTATATTCTGTAGCTCTACGTAAGTGAGCTGCGTCATCTGTCGTCGTGACGAGGTGCTGCGCATCGAGACTCTTAGAAGTATCCCAGTTGGCCTGCAAAGCTACCAGAGACTTACGCAAAACGTCTATAAACTCCTGACTATAGCGGGTAGCATTATATAAAATCCGAGCTTGCAAGTTGCCATCTGCAAAGCGACAGCTGAGCTTAAGAACACACTGGTCGTTAACCAATGAGCTGCTGAGTAAACAAACCTCGCCTGAGAATTTGTCGGAAAAAACAGTATTTTGCAGACATTCAAAACCGATGCTGCCCGCCAGCTCTGTGTTAGGTATCACTGGCATACTCATCTGATTGCTATTCAGCTGACCAATATTACGTTTAATCTGGCCCTGTAACTGCTCACCGGTCATTTCTGACTTTACTGCCATTACAAGTGGCAACATACGTGAATAGGGCCCTATACCCAGAGTAAAATCTTCCGATATCCTGCCATCAAAATGAACCAGAACAGCTAACTGTTCGGCACCAGAGAAGCGTGCCAGAATTGTCATCCACAGAGACAATAGCCATGAGCTATCAGCTTGCCCGGGAGCCGTGTTTGACAGTGCAAACTCACTGCTTGATCGCTGCTCATAACCCTTGGTATTGGATTCGCCAGGCAATTTGGCGAAGGGTAATTGTTTATTGGCGTTCTTCTGCCAGAATGCTCTGGCAGGTTCGTCTTCCTGCACCACATCATCCTGCCACTGGGAAAAGTCCACATATTGAACCGACTCGTCAGTTTCGTCAGATTGAGCCAGTTCAAAGCAAATCTGTTCAAGACTATGATGATCACAAACTAAAGATGAAATATTCAAATGCAGTGTCTGTAAGCCAGAGTCTGAAACATATAATGTGGCCTCAATTAGATTATCAAGGCTCAACGAGACATTACCGTCAATGGTATCTGGTTCCTCTTGGCTGACTGCCCATCTCATATCTGTAGCTTCTTCAGAGATCTGCTGTACAGGTTCTTTCATGCCAAGTTCCTGGACAAATCGGGTGCGAAAGATTTCGTGGCGATTGACCAGACTTTCAAATTTTGCCTTCTGTTGCTGCGGTTCCAGACTAGAGTCTAATTGTATAACTGCCCGATAATAAGGCAGCTGGGAACCCACAGATGCTGAATTTAATACTTGTCGTTGCTGATGTGATATCAGGAAATTGAGTTCTTCGTTTAACGCCATAATAGCATCCCTAGCATTAATAAGTGCGGCGCCCCACCTTTTGAAACGTGAAGCACTTTGATGTTGTTTTTTTAGTTATTAAGTGTTAAAAACTGCCCATATCTCCGAAACACACCAGGATTTTACGCTCTCCTTCAAACGGGTTTCGAGCATGCGCTTTTAAGATGTTGTCTACCAACAACAAGTCACCCTGTTGCCAGTCAAATTCAATGTGGTTTTTGCGATACAGATCCAAAATCTCGCTCATGATGTCGTCTCCAATTGGACTTCCGTCACCAAAATAGCAATTGCGGGGGTAGTCTTTTTCGTCACTGTATAGTCGCTGAAGTGCCGCTCGGGTGTTATTATCCAGACAAGAAAAGTGCCAGTGCTGAGCCTGATTGAACCAGCTCCACTCACCGCTGACCGGGTGCTGCCAAACCGCTGGTCTGACGGAAAAAGTGGACAATCGATCTCCACCACGCCATTCGAAGTCCATTTTTTGTTCTTTGCACAGTGCTTCCACTTTGGCTTTGTTGTCGGTGCCGAAGATAGTCTTCCAACCCAATCCAATTCTGTTGTCGGGCCCATAAGTCCTGACGTACATGACTTGCTTATCGACAAACTCTTGCCTGATATCAGGATCCATCTGTTGGTAAACAGAACGACTATCCACAACAGGTGTCTGCCCCCCTGTAACGGCAGGCTGCGCACAAGCAAAAATGGCTTTTCTCGGCCATCGAAGATTGAAGGTGTTTTCGTTGTGCCAAAGCAGGAATTCACTTTTGGTGTATTCAACCGGGATCTGAACTTCACCAGCCTCATCAATTCGCTGGTGCTCAGTATTCTCTTTAAACACTGAGTCCATCACCAGCTTTGAAAAGTCGGAAACGCCTTTTACGGTTGCCAGTGAAAAGCCTCTGAACAACAGAGCTCCATGCTCCACGAGCAACTTATCAATAACCGAGCGGTTGGCGCTGGCCCAGACATGGGCATCAATATGACTCGCTGCAGGCTTGATAACCAGCGGTGAATCGGGCGTATCATAAAGACTTTCCCACACAACCAGATTGAGAGCGCTCTTGTCAATAGATAACCTGACGGCGCCACGCTTAAACTCTTTACGCACGGGAGTGGTAGCTGCTGATGCGTCTTGTGAAATAATTTGAGATTGATTTTCCGACATTGTCACAGCCCTCAATTCAATTCGCTTCTTCTGCGAGGTTTAGACTTGAATGGCTTGAGCTTCGCTTCCCGCAAAGACTGACGTGCCAGATCTTGCAGCTCCAGCTCTCCATCCAGCACTTCGTCACAAATAGACTGAACAGACATCGCCGGAGCTTTTGTCAGTTGAGTTAATAATGTGTGATAACGCGTTAGCATCCTTTCCACTGTGGTATGTTTAAACCGATTTGTGTCATATACCAGCTTGCCTGTGATACCTTCTCCGGTGTCCGTCAACGAGAAGTTGAGGGGTAACCTGGCAGCTTCCTGCTCAATAGCCATGGGAATAATTTTGAAGCTTTCCGTCACCAGTAAGTCATTTGCCAAGTGATCCATAAAGAACTTACTCTGGAACAGTGGAGCCACGCCATTTTGGCGCTCTATACCCAGCGCGCTTACCAGTTGTTCAAACGGCACCTCCTGATTAGCAAAAGCGTCAATACAGGTTTGACTCACACTCTTCACAAGTTGCTCAATAGACTGAAATGGCTTCACCTGAGTGCGCAGCGGTACCTGATTCATGAATAAACCGATCACCGATTCCGTTTCTGGCATAGTCCGGTTTGCTACGTCCGTGCCAATTTGAATGTCAGTTTCACCGGTTTCCAGATACAGAAGCACATTCCAACCACTGAGCATCACGGTAAAAAGTGTTGTGTCTAAACGGGAAGCAAGTTCTTGAAGCGGTTGTAACTCGGACACAGTGAAGCTGGCATCCAGTGCCACACCATTGAAGTTGTTTTTCTCAGTAAAAGGACTGTCGAATGGCAAGGCCGATTGCTTAGGACAATTAGCCATTTTCGCTTTCCAATACTTAAATTGTTCTGCGAATCGATTGTCGTTGACTGCTTGTCGTTGCCAGTGCGAGAAATCTGCATAGGAAACTGGTAGCGTTGGCAACTGCAGCGGCTTGTCATTGAGTAAGGATTCATAACAAGCCATTATTTCATTCAGCAACAAGCGTACAGACCAACCATCCATTGTGATGTGGTGTAAGTTGAGTACAACAATGTATTCCGCTGTGTCGCATTTGAACATCCTCAGACGGAATAATGTATCCTCCTTGAGGTTAAACACATGGCTGAATTCTATGTCTACGTACGTGTTGATAACCGTTTGTTGTTTAAAACTTTCTATTTTTGACAGGTCAGTGACAGTCAGAGATTGCAACACCTCATCGCGTACTTTTTGGATAACCTGGCCTTTGACAATTTCGAAGTAGGTTCTCAACGAAAGCTGGCGTTTTTGTACCATCTGCCAGGCAACCAGTAAAAGATCAGGTCTAACATGCCCTTCAAGTTTGAAACTGCAAATGATGTTGTACGCACTGGTGCCCCCAGCCATATTATCAACCAGCCATAAGCCTTGTTGGTTAAAAGACAAACCAACATTTTCAGGCGTTTCCGCGGGCTTAATTCTCGATTCTCTATCCACCGCCGCGTGCTGAATCATTTCGGCCATTTGCCGCAGAACCGGCGCCTTGAATAAGGATGCGAGTGTTAGATTGACGTCGTACTTCTTCTGTAGCTGATTCTGCAGCTGTATAAGTAATAGCGAATGACCACCCAATGCAAAGAAGTTGTCAGTTACAGCAATTTGTTGTGAACTGAACAACTGCTGCCAAATCGCCAGTAGCTCTCTCTCTTTTTCTGTGACGGGTGAAACATCTGAGATCTTGGCAGAACTCTCCAATACAACGGGCAGATTCTTGAGATGCTTTTTGTCCAACTTGTTACTTGCGGTCATGGGCATCTCGTCGAGGAACTCAATATAGCTAGGCACCATGTAGCCAGGTAGCAGCGCGCTAAGTTGTGTTCTGATGTCTGCTTTGTCTGGTTTATCCTGTGCTTTCTTAGGCAGTGCATAAGCGACTAACTGTTCACCGGTGGGTGTCGTTTTCAACACCACAGCAACACTGTCAAACAAGTTTTGACTATCAAGAGCAGCTTCTATTTCACCCAGTTCTATGCGGTAACCGCGCAATTTAACCTGCTGGTCAATACGGCTGATGTATTCGATTTCCATTTCGCCATCTTGCTCAATCCAGCGCGTAAGGTCCCCAGTTCTGTAGATTTTCTCTCCCGCAGAAAATGGATTATCCAAAAATACTTTGTTGGTGAGGTCTGGCTTGTTATGATACCCAAGACCAACGGCCGGGCCACCGATATGCAGTTCCCCTGGCACCCCTGTCGGTACCGGCTTGAGCTGCTCATTGAGGATGTACACTTTGTAGTTGCCAATGGCTCTACCAATGCTGATCTGACAACCGGGCACCAGCTCTTTTGCTGTAGCATAAATAGTGGTTTCAGTAGGCCCATAGCCATTCCATACACGACAATTATGCTGTTCAAAACTTCTCTGCAATTTTGCAGTTACAGGTTCTCCAATGGATAGCAGTTGCACTTTGGTATGGTTAGTCCAACCCACGCTAAACATCATTTCAAAAGTGGTAGGAGTGGCTTGCATGTAAGTTACTTTATGCTCAACCAACAAATTAGCCATCGCTTGGGGATCTTTTACTGACTCATCATCAGCGATAAGCAGTTCTCCTCCAACACTAAGAGGCATAAGTAAATCTAGCACCGAGATATCAAAACTTGTTGTGGCTACAGCTAGGGTTTTATCCTTACTGCCGAAACCGGTTAATTTTGCCATGGCATGTATACAGTGAGTCACCGACGCCAGATTAATGATCACGCCTTTAGGCTTACCTGACGAACCAGAGGTGTAAATCACATAGGCAGGTTTTTCGGCATCAAGTTTTTCATACTCAACATCTAAAACACTGATCGCATCTTCGTGTTGACCATCTTGTAGTATCCACTGCACACCTTGAGGTACTGCGTTTTGCAAAGCAGCTATACTGTACTCATCAGTAAGCACGACTTCCGTATTGCTATCTTTGAAAATGTAGTCGATTCGCTTTGCTGGTAACGTAGGATCCACCGGCACATAAACGGCACCAAGTCGCATCACTGCGATCATATTTAAAGATGTATACAGCCCGCGTCGTACCGAAACCCCAACAAAATCTCCAGCCTTAACACCATGAGACGTCAACCTTGCAGCAATTTTTGCCACTTTATTGGCGAATTCACCGTAGCTTAACGAGCAATTACCACATGTTAGTGCGGGAGCATGCGGTCGCATTTTGGTCTGCTGGAGTATTAGATCTATAACGTTCGATTCCTGCGGATTAACTTCCGGAAGCTTTTCACCAAGCCCCCATAGGATTTGTTCCTGTGCTTGTTGAGGCGCGAGGAATTCAAGACTTTGAACAACAGTATTCCGTATAGTAGACAACTGTTCCAGCAACCATGTCAGATTGTCCAGCATCTGAGAAATAAAGTTATCAGTAAACAACTCAGTGCTGTACTCAAGGTCCAAATTCAGACCTCTGATCCCCCCCAAAAAATCGAATGCCAAATCAAAGCGAGACTGATTCCCCTGAGCTGACTCAAATACCACTTCTTCGCCAGCAAATTCCAATACGCTGTCAAATTGCATGAAACTGAAAAATACCTGGAACAGAGGATTGCGGCTTGCATCACGAATTGGGTTCAGGGATTCCACAAGTTTTTCAAATGGGATCTCTTGATGTGCCATGCCGTTTTTAATCACATCATTTGTGTGCTTCAGCAATTGGTGGGTGCTGGTGTCAGAATCAATTTCACCTAGTCTCACCACTAAAATATTGACTAACATACCCACCATACTTTCCAGCTCAGCTCGATTTCTGTTCGCGGTGGGCATGCCAATACAAAAGTCTTTATTTTGTGAGTAGCTGCTCAATAACAAATGAACTGCCGTCACTAGAAACGATGCTTTACTGATACCCAGATGCCCGGTCAATGCTGAAATACGCTTATCAAGCTCGGGAGCAAAGGTATGGCTTATTCTGCGTCCTTCCCCGGATAGTTCCTGCGGGCGACTCTGACGAGGCATAACATCCATATTCTGATACCCCGCCAGGTTCAACTTCCAGTATTCCAAGTCGTCCTTGAAGCTCGACTCATCAAAGGCTTTACGTTGCCAGGCAGCAAAATCAGGATATTGTATGGTTAGCGCGGGTAATTCTAATGTTTCACCTTTGGCCAAACCATCATATAAGCTGGCTACTTCCCTTAGCAGAATCCCGACAGATAAACCATCACTGATAATGTGATGCAAGCTTACGCCAAGACGGTCACCTCCATACTCACTACGGATCAAGATCACTCGCATCAAAGGAGCCTGAGTGAGATCCATTTCATATTGTCTCCAGTGATCCAAGATAGCCTGTTGATCATCTGGCTTAGTATTTTCAACAATATCAAACGGGATGCAGACACTATCCACCACTTCCTGAATAGCCCCCTGCTCTGTCTGAACAAATCGCGTACGCAGCACTTCGTGTCTGTTCGCAATCACTGCCATACACTGCTTGAGCGAATCAACATTCAGGGCCTTGCTAAATTTCATCACGCCGGCCATTTGATAGGACATACCATGCCCTAGTTGGCTCAGTAACCACATAGATTCTTGTGCAAAAGAAAGCGGCAATGGCTGTGAACGATCAGCGGGAACAAGTGGCAACTGTTGGAGTGTTTCATCTTCTCCAGCCATGCCGTTGTCGATTAGCTCTGCCAGCTTAGACAGTTCATTGGCTTCAAACACATCTTTAAGTTTGAGGTTGATACCAAACTGCTCGCCGATAATAGACAACAGTTTCAGATAAAGTAGTGAATGACCACCAAGTAGAGTGAAACTGTCCTGACGATTAATTTGTTCAATATTGAGAATGCTTCGCCAGATTTCAGCCAAGGCGATTTCCGTCTTGCTGGCTGGCGGATCCAGGGCATCCTGAGTCGCCTGCTTATCTATGGCAACTTTGGCAAGCTGCTTGCGGTCGATTTTACCTGATGGGTTCAATGGCATTTGTTCAAGCTGAACATAACCGTGAGGCATCATGAAAACAGGCATTTTTTTGGCGAGATACTCTGAAATATTAGTTGCCATGGTGTTAGAGCTTCGGGCAACAAAGCAGACTACTATTTGTTTGTTGTCGGCGTCTTCAGACGACTGTGTCACTATCACTGCAGCATCTTGTACAGCTTCAAGCTGTAAGACGGTGCGCTCGATTTCCATTAACTCGATGCGATAACCACTAATCTTAACCTGGCTATCCTGACGACCTACGAAATAAAACTCGCCGTTGTCATCAAAATATGCGCGGTCTCCGGTTCTGTACAATTTACTGGTTTCGCACGTGTCAAAAGGATCTGTTAAAAATACTTTTTCAGTCAAATCTGGGCGATTCAGGTAGCCGTTAGCCAAACTTTTTCCGCCAATGTATAGCTCTCCTAAAGCCCCTACGGGCAGACGTTTACCAGCAGCGTCCAAAATGTATAGTTTTCTATTATTCAGAGGTGTCCCGATTGTCAACTGACCGTAATCAAGCTCTCTCTTGTGGGACAAGTCAGCGGTAGTAGTAGTAATTGTGGCCTCAGTAGGACCATATGCGTTTAACAACCTCACCTGACTAATATCCAGTCGCCACCAACGATTAAGAATCTCAGGTTGTAGTTTATCACCACCTACAATTACCATTTTCAGGGTAGCAATATCCTGACGGTCCAGTTGACGTTGCCATTCTCCCACTAATAGGTGCCAGAATGCCGTTGGGAAGTTTACAATCGTCAGACCATAGTCTCTGACTTTTTCCGCGATCTCCGAGGGCTGCCACAAACCTGGCTCTTTGACGTGTACTGTAGCGCCCACCATCAGCGGCACTAGGACTTGTTCGATTGACGGATCAAAGTTAAGAGGAGCAAACAACAACATAATATCGTCAGCTTTCGTATTAAAACGCAAAGCAATACTGGCACAGTGATCTGCCAACGCAGCATGAGAGACCAGTGTCCCTTTCGGCTGGCCAGTAGATCCAGAGGTATAAATAAGATAGGCGATATCGTCCTTCGAAATCTCCACCAATGGGTAGTCTACCGGTGTAGTTTTTGCAACTTTCTGGTGTGCCTGTGAGGCATTTAATGTGATTGTTTCGACACCATCAGAAAAAACAACATTATCATTTTCGGCTGCCACTAAGACAATTTTCAGGGCACAATCTTCTATTATGTAGGCCAATCTATCAGCCGGATATTCAGGATCCAACGGCACATAAATAGCTCCCGCGTTCAAAATTGCCAGCATAGCAACTACTGACTCATTACTATGCCGCACGTACACACCCACAAAGTCTCCGGGCTTCACGCCTGCTTCTACTAGTTTGTTAGCATAAAACACGGTGATCTGGTTGAGCTGCGAATAAGTGTATTGTTCATCCTGACACCGAATTGCAGGTTTATTGGCATACTGAGCTGCGGCTTCTCTGATGCGCTGATGAATTAACTTAATATCATAGGAGACAGTCTGGTCGGACTGCGCATTGGTATGTAGCTTTTCTTCCTTTGATAATAGTTCCAGATGCAACACAGACTGCTCTGGATTGTTCAGCATTTGCGCAAGTACGTGACTAAACTGGCCTAACATCACTTCAGCCACTGATGCGTCGAATGCCTTACTATTAAAAAACAAAGTCAGATCAAGAGCGTTGTTGCGTGAGTCGTAGGAACAGCTCAGCTTCAGGTTGAACGGTTCACTATGGACAGCAAACGGCATCAATTTGGCATGGAAGCCGGATTTCTGCCATTGGCTTTCATTCTCATCAAATTCAAATAAATAAGGCAGAGCATTTAATCGACTGCTATGTTCTTCACTTTTTGGCCACTGAAAGCACTCCTGCCAAGTTTCTGCTTCGCCAAGGAAACTATTTGTTGCGTCCAGTACTTGCCAGATATTCTGGTCGTTTTCAATATGAGACGGGATAGGTAAAAAACGTGCCAACGGTCCAACGACAGTGGCAATATCATCGTCAGGACGACCATCAAAACGCTTACCGATCAGATGAATAGCGTTTTCCACCAGGCGGTTTAAATAAATCTGCCATGCCGTAAACAGCCATGCTTCCGGTGTCACTCCATCAGACCTTTGCAGGAGTTGGCGCAAGACCTGAGTGTCCATTTTTTGACTGGCAGCAACTGCCGGTTCAAACTGGATTATGTCCAGACCAAGCTTATCCAAACACAGCGGCTGTATTTGATCTTTACTCAACTCAAGTTGCTGCCAGAATGCTTTGCCGTCCCTCGCATCATCTGAGCTGAAGAATTCCGATGCCCATTCTGCTATATCAATGTATTGCACAGGATTTTCTCCAATATCACTGCTATTGGAACTTAATAATTCGTAGGCCTTCAGAATTTGAGCGGGTAAATTAGAGGCTATAGTGGCATCGATCAGCATTGGCGGCACACTGATGAGTAATAAATGACTGTAGTCGCTGCAGTTGACAATGCCCAGGTAGATTTCATAACGTGGCAATGCACTGTCATATTTAGGTTGATTGTTAAGCGCCTGCTTCCAGGCCTCTGAAACGGTTAAGCTACCTTCTTTGTCTACCCATTTGCTCCCGGGCCGCCAGCGCAGGTTCTCATTCTCTATGGTCTGCAGTAAGTTTTTGAAAAGAGGGTGATTGGCAAATCGTGTACTAAATATCTCATGCTGTTCCAGCACAGTTTCAGTAGCAGATTTTAAAACAGCTTTGTCGATGACTCCCTGCAACTCAAGACCTAGCAATATATCTTGATTTAATACCTGGTCTTTGTGCTGCCAAATCCTGGTTTGTTGTGAAGATAGCGCGTAACCGTCACTAACGGATTCCGCTTGTTTGACCAGCGACTGCCCCGTCAAATTAAGCTCAGTGATTACCTGATCCGGGTCTCGCATTACCTCATCCAGCATGATGAGATAATCCTTCCCCATGGTTTCAATTAGGTCTTTATCATACTTTTCGGCATTGAACTTAAACTTGCCGATAAGTTGCTTATTATTGTCTTCAAATAGCATGACCAAATCAAAATTGGCGTCTTGACCACCGATATCCAACGGCTCCATTAGAAGTCCAGAGTCCATGGCCGACTTATCTCTAAGCTTTTGATTTGATTCATTGAACTGCCAATACTTACTGAGATTAAACATTGCCTGGAAGAAGGGGGTGCTGTCAGGGTGACGTACTGGATTCAGCGTTTTCAGCAAATGGGTAAATAGATAATCCTGGTTATCTATTGCGCCAAGCGTCGTATTTGAAGTTTGCGCCAAAAGCTCACTGAACGTTTGCCCGGATGACATTTTGGCGCGCAACACGACGGTATTGAGGAAGAAGCCGACTACCTCAGCGAATTTATGATTTGTTCTGCCCAACAAAGGAGAGCCAATCAGTAAATCATCCTGAGCGCTGTGGTGGTATATCAAAGCCTGGAATGTGGACAACAAAATAGCATATTTTGTGTAGCCAGATTGCTTCGAGAAAGCACTAAGACGAGTGTACAAAGTTTCACTTAAGTCAACAGATACCCATGCCTGACTGACGTCGCAAGGAGGTTTGCTTTTATCTCGTATAGGAAGCATTAACCTAGTAGGCGCACCCTTGAGGTTGTCGGTCCAATATTCCTCCATTTGCTGCCACTTATTGCTGCCAATCAACTGCTTTTGCCAGTGCACAAAATCACTAAAAGTAACATCGAGCGGCGCTGTATTGACAGACTTACCCCTACATAAGTTTTCGTAATTGTCAATGAACTCCTGCAATACTATAGAGTGTGACAAGCCATCAATGATGATGTGATGAATGGATAAGGTAAGCACATGTTCCCTGTCACTCAGGGTATAAAGGTTCATTCTTAGGGCAGGATTCTCGTCCAGTTGAAACGTTGCTTTTAAGTCAAACGAAATACGCTCCATTAACTGAGCTTCGCTTTGGTTTTCCACATAGATGTGCTCAAAAGGCACAATGGCGCCTTGAGGAGGCAGGGTTTGCTGAATCAGTTCGCCGTTTTCAAACATAAATATTGATCTCAGCGATTCATGGCGAGCCATCACGGCATTAATAGCGTGTTGTACCTTTTTCACATCCACCTTAGAGCGCAGCCTCACGCTGTATGGAAGGATAACACTGGCGTCGTTAGGGTTTGTTTGCCACTGGAACCAATATGACTGTTGAGCGTCGGAAACCGGTCCCACCGCAAGTATCTCAGGTCGCGCCTGTAAAATACTTAGCAGTTCGCTTTTGTAATCTTTTAATTGACCTAAAATTTTAGGGGTGTCATCACTTTTAACAGCTCTGTAAGCAAGCTGCCCGTCTTTGGACCAAAATTTCCAGCCTTTAATAACTAGTGAACGAACGAATATTTCTACACTCACAGCATGCCTTCCTCGTAAAATTCTTCATCTTCTGCAGATTTACCTTCTGAAATGTCGTGAAGCTGTCTGATTAACTCCCCTGATAACTGTTCCAGAGATTCACTTTTAAACATCAATGCAATCGGAACTGTTAATTCAAAATCAGTTTTCAATTGTTTCTGGAGTTCCACAACCAGAAGAGAATCAAGTCCAAGGGACGTGAGAGAAACCGTTGTCTCCACCATGTTCGGCGCGGTCTCACTGACCGTGCCAATCAGTTGCTGTAAGTACTTCACCATAAGCTTTTGCGCCTTACCCGCTTTGTCAGCCTTAATATCTGCCACTAACTCGGGATCCAGCATGACCGAAGAATTCGCCTGCGACGCGCTTTGGGCATCAGCATCACTAAAGTCTTCCAAAAACATCCATTGAGTGGCATATAACTGCCATTTATCCCAATCTATAGGTACCAATCCAATCTGGGGGTATTGACTGCTTAGGTTTAATTCCAGTGCTTCCAGATATTCAGCAGGGGTAATGCGACGGATTTCCTGATTGTTTAGAGATTTTTCGCGCTCAGGTTGCGCAGCCATACCAATCTCATCCACCATACCCAGCTGTAATGCCAGCGCTGGTAGTCCTTTCGAGTGACGATAGTTAGCCAGCCCGTCCAGGAAGGAGTTTGCGGCCGCATAGTTGGCCTGGCCTGGAGAACCAAACAAGGAGGCGGCAGAAGAAAGCATGACAAAAAATTCAAGTTCAATAGCATGGCAGGCTTTGTGCAAGTGCCATGCACCTCTGACTTTAGGTGACATAACCCTGGCAAACGATTCAGTGGTTTGATTCTGCACACTCTTGTCATCCAGAACACCCGCAGTGTGAACAATGCCTACCAGAGGGTTGGCCGACTGTTGGATTCTGTCGATGATGCTTTTTACATCAGCCTCAATGCTAACATCACCAATGGCAACCTGCACCGAGGCTCCTGTCAGGTTCATTTTGTTGATACTATTTTTCTCGTCTGCACTGGGTTGTCTGCGCGCCATTAAAGTGATGTGTTTGGCACCACGCTCTAACATCCATCTTGCAGTTTTCAGTGCCAGCGCGCCCAGGCCACCGGTAATAAGGTACTGTCTGTTGGCGTTGAAGCGCGGTTTGCGGGAAGCCAACTCGGATTTAACCACTTTTGTCAGGCGAGCCACCTTGCGCTCTCCGTTTAGATAAGCTACCTGAGTTTCCATATCGTCAGAGCAGACTTCATGAATGATTCGCTGTGCCTGCAGCGTTTTTGCTTCGTTAGCCTGCAAATCAATATTTTTGCAACGCAATTCCGGATATTCCTGAGCGACAACTTTGCTCAGCCCCCAGGAAGTGCTGTGCACGATACCCATAGCAGGCTGGTCTGGAGCAAATAATTGAGCCTGCTGCGTTACCATGAAATAGCGAGGAAGGCTCTCTAAGTCACCGTCTAGGTGAGCCTGCATCAACCCCTGAATCAGAGTTAAAGACGAATAACAACCGGGCACAAGCCTGTCGTACATCGCATCAATACAAGTGTCTTCATCAATATTGGCTCCAACGCTGGAGCAGTCTATTAACGCTTGAGGTTGACCCCAGTTTAAAGTCAGTGCCGTCAAAGCCTTTTTGAAATCAGCCGCTTCAAGGCCGTTTACCTGATAGTGCTTGGTACTGTGAATGCGATAAGCATCAGCGAGTTCTATTGTAGCGCAAGCCATACCTTCTTTTTCGATAGCGGCTTTCAACTGACCGGCCAGTTCCATATTTTCCGCGTTGTGTTTATCAGTAACCATCAACCAGTTGCGAGGTTTCTTACTCTCTCTTTGCGCTATACTATTTTGTAGATCCCGCCACTCAACCCGATATAAGTGGTCAGCGGCTGTGCCGGCGGTTATTGTTGCTACCCTGCCTGCACTCTCGCTGTTGCCGCTTAAATTAGGATCCAGGGTGATCCAGAAACGCTTTCTCTGAAATGGATAATTAGGCAGTGGCAGTCGAGGTGCTTCAACACAAGGGTTGACTTTATCCCAACGCACATGTGTACCTTGCATGTACACCCAGGCAAGAGCGTGCAAAATGTGCTCAGATGCGCTCAGCCCTTTGTCGAGAGACCAGTGACATTGCGCTTCAGAGTCTTTTGTCTGTGAGCGAGCAATTTTAGCCAGTACTGCTGATGGACCAATCTCCAGTAAAGTGTTGGCTCCCTGCCCCAGCGCTGTTTGTAATGCAGCTTCAAACAACACAGGCTGTTCAATGTGATTCACCCAATAATCAGCGCGTGTAAACTGCGCTGTCTCCAGCTCTCCAGTCACACATGATACAAATGGGATCTTAGGTTTTTGCAGAGTAACGCTGGCCACCAAACAACGAAACTCTTCGAGGATTGGTTGCATCAGTTTGGAATGAAATGCATGGGATACATTGAGTAAAGTAGATGCAATTCCTTGTTGATCCAGTTGCGCTTTAACGATTTTCAGATGCTCAGTAAGTCCGGACAACACCAATGCTTCCGGGCCATTAATGGCGGCAAAATTCACAGAGTTAACTTCTTCAGTCAGTAACTCGGCTACGTCTGCTCGCACCGCTCTGACCGCAAGCATTGAACTTCCCACTGGCAAGCTCTGAATAAGTCTGCCTCGTTCAGCCACCAATTTGACGGCATCGTCAAGACTCATTACTCCAGCTACAACAGCAGCAGCAAATTCGCCAATACTGTGGCCCATAACCAGAGCGGGAGCGACCCCCCAGGATGACCACAGTTGTGACAGTGCATATTCAATGGCAAATATGGCAGGTTGCGTGTAAGCCGTCTGGTTGAGTAACTCGCCATCCAGTGAATCTGTATAAATCACATCCATCAGAGAATGCGCCAGATAACCAGAAAAGAGTTGGTCGCAACGTTCCATTGCCTTTTTAAATACGGGTTGGCTGTCCAGTAACTCGATTGCCATTGCATGGTATTGGCTGCCCTGCCCAGTGAACATAAAAGCCAAGCTGGCTTCTTCCTGTCCTTTGTTTTCAACCTTGTGGCTATTTAGCTTGCTTATCATTTTGCTAACGCTATTTGCCACTAATGCAACGCGATAAGTGTCGTTACTCTGTCCCTGGTTGAGTCTCCAGCAAAGTTGCTCAAACGGCAGATGTTGCCATTTATTTAAATGCTCTGCGTAGTTCGCCAGCATGGGCTTTATTGCTGCGGCCTGACGAGCACTCAATGCCAGTAAATGCGGGCTGGTTTCAACTGATTCAGTGCGCTCAGGCACTTGAATTTTGTCTCCCTGCTTCAACACTATATGGGAATTGCTGCCGCCAAACCCGAAGGAGCTGACCCCAACGTGTAATGGGCGACTTGCGGTACTATTAAGTTTGGTTTGCTCTACAGGCACCTTGATAGCAATGTTATTCCATGGAATGTGCCTGTTAGGGGTATTAAAATTAATTTGTGAGGGTACTTGTTCGTGGCGTAAACACTGTACTGCCTTCAATAAACCAACCATGCCAGCCGCATGTTCTAGGTGACCAACATTCGCTTTCACAGAACCAATCAACAAGGAGTTAGTCTTTTCGCGCCCGATACCATAAATATTAGACAGGGCGCCGACTTCGATAGGATCTCCAAGCGCAGTTCCTGTTCCATGCGCCTCTACAAAATCCACCTGCTCTGGCAGGATATTGCCATCTTTTAACGCTTTGTGGATAACCCGTTGCTGAGCCAGGCCGTTAGGCGCTGAAATACCGTTGCTCTTTCCATCCTGGTTGCTCGCAGTACCTTTGATAATCGCAAGCACGTTATCACCGTCAGCGCGGGCTTTGTTTAGGGGCTTCAACATCACCATTCCGGCGCCTTCTCCGCGTACGTAACCATTGGCTTTATCGTCGAATGAGAAACAATGTCCATCAGGCGAAAGCATTTGAGCATTTCTCAGAATGGTGTGCGCTTGGCTGAACATTATGAGTTTGACCGCTCCCACCAGAGCGGACTCACACTCGCCAGTTCGAATACTTTTCACCGCTTCATGAACAGCAACCAGAGCGGCAGAGCAGGCGGTATCAATAGCCATACTGGGGCCTGTAAAGTCATAAAAATAAGACACGCGGTTGGCAGCCATACACATTGCGGTACCCGCACCTGAATAAGGATTGTGATGCTCTTCCGATGCCAGCCCCATAAGCATATAATCGTTCTGACCGATCCCCACGAACACACCAATATCTCTGCCTTTCAGTTCAGACGGGTGATAACCTGCATGACGCATAACCTCTTCACTCAATTCTAAAATTAGGCGATGTTGCGGATCGATTAGAGGTGCTTCTTTGCCTGTGATAGAGAAAAATTCGTTGTCAAAATGTTCTATATCATCCAAAAACCCTCCAGAATACACTGCACTATCTACGTCAGCGCCATAGGCGCGTGATTGTGGATAGGCACTAACATGGCAGAGCCCGTCTAATAGGTTTTTCCAAAATTCTTCCGGCTCGTCGGAACCCGGTAAACGACAAGACATTCCGATAATGGCGATATCCCTGTCAACAACAATGCTTTTGCTTTGTTGTTGCTGGTTTTCTGAGCTGCAAAGTATATAGTCCACTAGTTTGCGGATAGTGGGATAGTCATAAATCAGAATGGGAGATAATTCGCGATTAATACGCTCACTTAGTTCAGCCATAAAAGACACAGATACAGCAGAGTTCAGACCCAAAGAAAAGAAGTTTGAATCAATATCGATTTGACTCGCAGACTTGTCCAGGGCTTCGGCAATATTGTCACAAATCCATTGAATCAACTTGTCAGCGTCAACATTGATAGCAGGTATTGATTCGCTTAATTGTTGTGAATTTTCATTGTTCGCAATTGCAGACTTTTCAGTAAGTTCTAGCATGGAAGCGACACGTTCGAACTGGCCGTCCAAATACATTTGGCGATTTACAGCTCGTTGAATTTTGCCGCTGGACGTCTTCGCGACTGTAGCAGGTTTCACCAGCACGATGTCGTGCAGAGGTAGCTCCATTTCCTCTGCCACTGATTGAGAACAGGCATGTATTGCCTCGCTGGCATTGATATTTTTGAGCTCGGTGCGTTTGACTTCTTGCACCACAACGATACCTTCACCGTCTTTGGTGGGCACAGTGAACGCGGCGGCACAGTGTTCTGAGAATGCAGGTACACTGTTAAAAACAGTATACTCAATATCCTGAGGATAGTAGTTACGACCTCTTATGATAATCAGGTCTTTTTGTCTGCCAGTGATAAAAACGTCCCTACCCTGAACAAAGCCAAGGTCTCCAGTTCTGAGATAGGGCCCCTCCCCGGTGCTGGCTATTTTGGCGTTAAAGATTTCTTCGTTTAGCTCGTCTTTTTTCCAGTAACCCTGACCAACACACGGCGAGCGCAGCCAGATTTCGCCCACCTGACCTTCGGCCTTCTGCTCACGCATTTCAGGATCTACTATAATAAGTTGGTCATCAAACCAGGTATGTCCTGAAGACACCAGAGAATAAGATTCTTCGTTCGATTTAGCTGGCGTTGCTATATTTTCTGAAAGCTTGATCTTTTCTGCTTCGAAAACGGTGGGTTCATCTTTGCAATTAACCGTTGTGATCATCAGTGTGGCCTCGGCCATTCCATAACAAGGTAAATGTGCATTAGATTTGAAGCCGTATGGTGCAAATCTCTTGGTAAACTCATTCAGTGTTTGCGCGTTGATCGGTTCGGAGCCATTAAACGCAACTCGCCAATTGCTCAGATCTATCCCTTCAAGCTCTTCATCAGTAATCTTGTCTACGCACAGCTTCCACGCAAAGTTAGGTCCACCAGATGTTGTTCCTCCAAAATCTGAAATAGCTTTTAGCCAACGTATTGGTTTTTGTAGAAACCAGGTTGGTGACATCAAATACACAGGAAAGCCTACAAACAAGGGCTGTAAGATACCGCCGATAAGGCCCATATCATGGAAATAAGGCAGCCAGCTCACTACCTTAGAATTCTGATCATGTTCAAAGGCTGCGGTAATACGTAATTGGTTTTGAACGATATTGTCATGACTGATCATGACGCCCTTTGGCGCGCCAGTTGAGCCAGAAGAATACTGTAGAAAGGCCAAATCGGTTGGTAGAATTTCTGGTAATTTAGGGGCTTGTGAGGCTGCGGGTAGGTTATCCGTCACCAATACGGCAATATGTTTTAATACCTCATCTGCCTGAAGTTGAGACTCCGAAATCACAGCAATTTTAGCGGAAGTCAAAATCAGTGACGCATCCGCATCGATTACCACGTTTTTCAACCTTTCCATATTACGATTTTTGCGCGGTGGATAAGCCGGTACTGCAACGATGCCCGACATTAAACACGCAAAAAACGCTACAATTAGCTCTGCGCCGTTTTCGAACAATAGTAAGGCTCGATCGCCTTTTTTTACTCTCGTCAACAAATGCAGAGCCAGCTCTTGTGCCTCATCGCGAAGTTGTCGGTAAGTAAGGGTAGCTTTAGTGTCTTGTGCGGCATCTAAAAATGTGTAGACGATTTTATCGCCTTGTTGGGCAACGTGCTTTTGAAGTACACTAATCAAAGTGCCGTGCGACGAGCCATCAGATTTGCTGTATGTCATAACTGAATCTTCCTTTACTCTATCTTTTTACTCAGCTCGATGGCAGAGCAGTACATAATGCTTGCGGGCCTCTATGCGGTTCCCAGTTTTTCGTCTTCAGAACGATATTTGTCGGTTTTAATTACATCGGACATTGATATACGCGACACGTTACCGGACTCCATCCAAACAACTTTGTCTGCCAGATCGAAATATCGGTCGTCGTGTGTGATTACAACAACCGCTTTACCCTGGTCTCTCAACTGAGGTAAGTAGTGTTTATAAAAGGTGTCTTTGAAGCTCGGATCCTGATCTGCCGCCCACTCATCAAAAACATAAAGTTCGCGGTCTTCTAATAGTGCGACAAGCAAAGCAAGGCGACGTTTCTGACCATCAGATAATGAGATGGTAGAGAAGTGGCCGTTTTGTACAGTAACTTTTTCAGCCAGCCCCAACTCCAAGAGATAATCAGACACAATTGTGTCTACTTCAGAATCCTTGTAACCAAGAATGCGATTAAACAGGTAGTAGTCTGAATAAATTGAAGTAATTGTGTGTCGATAGCTTGCACGGTTGGCATCATCAACCGGAACATTATCGAAATAGATTGCACCAGCTGATGGCAAATAATGCTGTGTTATCATCTTTGACAGGGTGGATTTACCGGAGCCATTGCCGCCAACGATAAAGGTCACTTCACCCTTAGACAAGGTTAGATTGACCGGCCCAAGCTGGAACTTATCCTTGCCTTTGGCGCCCAGATTGTAGTCATAGCATACATTTTTTAAATGTATTTTTTGCCACTCAGGCGCTTTTTCTTGGGTTGATTGTAGTGTCTCTTCCTGAAGATTACTCAACAACCAGTTGAGGCGTCCCATCGAAACATTGCCAACTGAGATCAAGGGTAAACACTGTAAAATGGAATGGATTGGACTAATCATATAGATGAGCGCCATCACCACACCAACCAGCTGAGCATGACTCAATGTGATGTAGTTGCTGATGATAAAAGTCACCACTCCAACCGCCAGAAAACTTATCAGATCGCCATAATTATTGGCTCCCTGCATCAAAATAAAACCTGATTTCTCTTTTTTGCGGATTTGCAGCTCCAGAGATTCAAGGTCTTCCTTGTAAAAAGTTTCGCGTTTTTCTTCGTTGAGCTTCAGCTCTTTTGCACCAAAGATGATGCCGCGAATTGACTCGTGAAGTTTATCGTAAATTGGTCTGGCTCTAGCGTAATGGCGTTGACCTATAATCAATGGCACCTGGTAGGTAACCAACCCGAAAAAGATCGTCGCCAGTATAAATAAGAATGTTTCAAAGCTGATGAACGCCATAAAAGCGAGTACCCCTAGCACCGACATCAAACTGATAATCAGATCGGGAATGGCAGAAACGCCAGCAATAATTCTGGGTATATCGCCTGTAACAATCGACACAAGTTTGGACTGACCAACTGATTCAATTTGCGCTATAGGTGCGCTGTTGATTCTGCGGTAGATGCTAAGTCGCAAGTTAGAAGCCGCGTTCAGGGCAACACTAGCCATCAGGGACTGAGAGAAGGTTTTAAGAACAATAATGAATGTACAGGTAGCGAAAAAGACTACCGCCAGCACTGGATTAGTCACTTCAAGCCTCAACCAGTTGATGGTTTCAGGAACGACTTCCTGAAGTTCTGCGTCTGGAGCATCCAGGGCTATCAGGACCAATGGTATCAACAAAGAAAAGGTTATACCGGTTATAACTCCTGTCACCAGGCCAATAAAAACCTTATTTGCTGACTCTTTCACAAACACATCGAACAACTTCATTTGCCGCTACTTCCTTATTGTGAAATCAGAAAAACGGAGGGTGTTTTTAGACAAAGAATTCATCACCTGTTTACCCAGTCATCTGCTAAGGGGGACTGATGTTCATACCAGGGACTGAACATGTTGCTTGACTGCCCCCTTAACAAAAGCAAGCTGGTGGATATATTTTCCTCTCCGTGATGAATGACTTTCATTGCAGGAGTCTGTTTAGTGACAATACCTTTACCGAATTTATACTGATTTAATTCAGGTTTTAAAACTGTAATGGAAGGTTCAAGCTGAATTGGTTGATTCAACACACTTTTAAGTATGTTAGTTTGACCAAAGATGCTATGAGCAAACTCCCCATGCTGTAAATTGTCCAGAGTCCAGTTGTTTATGTCTCGACCTGCAAGCAGAGAGATTTCTCCTATGGCACTGTCCAAGGCCTGCTCAACTATTGACGCACACTGAGTGCCAGTTTCACTTGCATCAGCTCGGCAACGGGATGCTGTTGCTTCAAGTTTTTGCTGCAGGTAATCAACGGACAAGGCAGCCCCCCACTGAGAAGCATGCTGATCAGACACTCGAAGAATTTTGTTATCTTCAAAAGCATCGAGCACCAACAGTTTTCGGTAGTGGGTGAGCCATGCTGCATAGATAACCTGCGGAACCGTACTGCTTTGTTGTGAGGACATTTCATCACGCAAACGAGCAAGCACAGTTTTTCTTTCGCTGTTTTCAGTCACTAAGTCCAACAGCAATGGAAGTAGTGTCTTATTATCGTTCCTTCCGACTTCTGACAAAATTGAGTGCAGTTCATTTAAAGACAATGCATCTAGAGACAATGCATAGCTTTGCTTAGAGGCAACCCGTGCAACCGAATTAGATTTACCTGATGTAAACGTTAACCAGCCTTTTTCGGGGTTAATCAATGATGTCATGTTTTGCGGTGCCACAAATGATGTCCAACTTGAATTCGTGCTACCAGCCTGTATCGGCAGCTTACCTTCTCCTGAATGGCGTACAGGAACTTTTCCACTGGCCTGCATACCAATATTACCTTCTGAATCAATATACAAAAAATTCATTGCGGGAGCGACGACACCAGCAGACGCTTCCACAAAAGCGCTCCAGTTTTCAGCGTGGCTAAGTTTTAAGATGGACTCGTAGCTCGTGTCAGCATCATTAAAACCTGTCCACACTAAACTGACAGGCAAATCGGTATCTAGTAGTTCGGATAACAATGGGCCATTGTTGGTTGATTTCACTGTGAGCTGAACATCTTGAATGGGGTTGCGTAAAAAGCTTGGAAAATTGGCCCTGACCTTGATGGCTTCTACCCTGTAATCGACGGTCAACCATTTACCACCGTAAAGATATTCGCCCTGCTTCGCGGGATTGAACTGCTCAACAATTAAGTCCTGAGTGTCTGCCAATGCCGGACTACCCACCCACGATATGCTGCCATTTTCGCCAAACATTACTGCAGGGACTCCAGGTAAAGTCACGCCAGCCAATTTATGTGACTCTGCGTTTAGCCTTGCATAATATGGCGTCGCCGAGTATTCCGTAGCTGAAAGCAAGGTATATGCAAGATACGCCTTATCTTTTTGCAGCAGTTGAGGAGACGTAACGATTCCTTCTATGGCAGTAAACGCACCACCAAAATTGAAATCTTTTTGTAGCTCTGTTACAGAAGCCAAAGACTTGCTTTTGAGTGGTGTGAAAAGCAGCTGACTGGAGAAATCAATATCAATTTCGCTATTTCCTGCAAATAGACTGCTCTGGTAGTCAATGCCAAACAATTGCAACAGCTGTAAACGCTCGTAGTCTTTGTGGAAGCTGGCATTTAGCTCAAACGCATATACTTTGAAAATGGCTAATGTGTCCAGGGGACTCCACGGTTGAGGCTTGATTGCGGAAACAGAAAACTCCAATGGGAGTTGTTGAGCGTGCGCTAACCAATAATTAACGCCGTTGCTGTAGGCGTTTAAAATAGCCAATGTCGAATCAGACATCGCCGCAAGATCTTTCGTGGCCTGATTATAAAAACCCATGGTTCGGGCGAATTTATCTATATGTAACTTCTGCGCGCCATACACTTCGCTCAGGCGCCCGGCAGCCTTTCGTCTTAGTAGCTCCATTTGCCACAGTCTGTCCTGGGCATGCGCAACACCTAAACCGTAATAAATGCCTATCAATTCATCACCTGAGATAAGAGGCACACCTTGTGCATCGCGTTGAATTGATAGTTCAGGATAAGCCTTAAATTCGCCTTTATAATAATCACTTTGGGGCAAAGACGTGCCCAGATAAAGCCTGACTAAAACTAACATCACAGCTACAGGAATAATAATCAGCGACACCAACCTCCATAAGATTGGCCGCCTCCTAATTACTGAATTGAACGGAACAAAACGAGTGATTTTATTATTATATATTGTCACTTTTCTTCTTACTTAAAAAAGCTTTTACAAACGATTAAATCACATATTTTTAGATAGATAAATAAGTAATTAACAGATAAAAGCTTTTTTCTTTCTTTTGCGAGTACACTACTAACCAAAACAGTTTACATACCCCTCACTTCCTTAGAGAATACCAGCTTGGGCAGCCGACACTATACGCACACATTTTTAATTTTTCGTGATTAAAAGGCACTTATATTTTACACAATACCTACAATATTATTTGCAATATTGTAAACCCACTGTTTGCAAAATGTAATGACCGCATTCAACACAGTGCCTCTCCACTCGGTAGTGTGGTTGGCATGGCAACTGTTGGGTTCTAAAAATTTAGAAGCTGAGGTATTGCGTTAATTTCGTTGCTCTTCTCGTCTGTTTTAACTTGTTCCATTACCACACAATTGGCGCTGGCAAATGCACTAATCATATGAATAGATGAGCAATAGTATTCACGTAAGCTCTGAACGCATTTGCATCCAGCCGGCCAAATTTAGTACAAGTGGGTCATTGTGGCATAGATTAACAGTGCTTCAGCCTTAAGCGCCGCATTACTGAGGGGTGGAAGCTAAACGGCAGCGCCAGGCCGACCATAAAGAAATCAAACAGTTAAAAAGCGAACTGAGGCGCAAAGAAAAAGCTTTAGCTGAAACCGCAGCATTGTTGGTGCTCAGAAAAAAGTTAAATGCGCTTTGGGAGAACGACAACGAGGACGATTAACCTTGGTCTCAGAGCGCACTGAATGTGTGAACTTGATACAGGAAGCGAACCAGGCTGGAGCGAGGCTTCCTCTGGCCTGTGAAGAAGCTAGCATTACGTTGCGCACCTATCGGCGCTGGTATCGGGATGGCAAGATCACCGCTGATCAAAGGCCTGATGCGGTTCGTCCACCACCCTCGAATAAGCTGACGGAAGAAGAGCAAGCAAAGATCATCGAGGTGTGTAATAGACCAAAGTTTGCCAGTTTGCCGCCATTGCAAATCGTACCAACGCTGTTGGATGATGATGAATATTATGGCTCTGAATCAACGATTTATCGGGTGCTCAAAACCTTTGGTCAACTGCATCATCGTGCCCGGAGTTTAGCGCCGAAGGTGTCAACGCTGCCAACGACCTATACCGCAACCGGGCCTTGCCAGGTGTTTTGCTGGGATATCACCTACTTGCCAAGTACGGTGCGTGGGCAGTTTTACTACCTGTATATGTTGGAAGATTTGTTCAGCCGGAAAATTGTTGGTTCTGAGGAGCATGAACAAGAGTCAGGTGAACACGCAGCAAAGCTGCTGGAGCAAACGCTGATCCGGGAAAAGTGTCTGCACAGTGGCCCGCTCTGGTCAACGACTAACTGAGCACATTCGAGACGAAATTCTGGGCTAGTACAGCTGAATGTAGGTCTTGTTTTCTTGTTCATCATGTCACCTAATGTCATACGAGGTGGATCATAACACCTCTAATCAGGTGGCCAAATTCTGTTTGCCACTACACTACGAATTCTTTAGATTCCTCACTATTTGTATTGTGAGCTTCTTTATTTTTATCACCCAATGACATGTATAGCAATGGAACTAGAATCAAAGATGCAAAAGTCGATATCAATAATGCAAATGCAAGTGAAATGGCCATAGGTGCTACATATTGGCCCTGTAAACTGGACTCAAACATAATTGGGATTAAGCCTACAAATGTAGTAACAGAAGTCAGCAAAATTGGACGGAATCTAGTCTTTACTGCGGCAAAAACAGCGTCAATTCTTTTAAAACCTTGTTCAGTTAAGGTATTAATTGCGCAGACTAATACAAGCGAGTCATTTATCATGACACCAATTGCGGCAATTACACCAAACAAGCTAAACAAGCTAAAATTATAACCGAATAGTAAATGGCCCCACACCGCGCCAATTATACCGAAAGGCACTACTGATAGAACTAAGAGCGGTTGCACATAACTTTTTAATGGAATTGCTAAAAGCGTAAATACAAGGATCAGTGCCACGATTGAAAATTGCATCATCTGACTTTGTTGCGCAGCCCGTTCTTTAAAAGAGCCAGCTAACGAAGTCTTAACTGTTTTGTGTTTACTGAGAATGCTTGGCAGAATATTGTCACTGATATGCCCTGTTACCTGTGTTGCGGTAGTGATAGTGGTGTCAACATCAGCGAGTACTAATACAGAACGAAATCCATCTTCACGTCTAATAGAGCGCATTGCCACATCTTCATTAATCACTGCAATATCACCAAGCCGCACTTCGTGTCCCGCAGGCGTGAAAATAAGGGTCTCTCTCAGAGCAGAACGTTGTGAACGAACATTGTCAGGATACCTCACCATAACACGGATATCCCTGCCATCGCGATTCATCCTTTGCGCCTCAAACCCGTGAAAACCGGCATTGATTTGCTGCGCAACTATTACCGGTGTTAATCCCATGCTATAGGCAATAGGTTTCAAATCAAAAGTCAGTTTTTTAACCGCAGGGTTAATCGTCGAGGTGACATTATAAACCCCCTCCAGTTCGCTAACCTTTTCCACTAATTCTAACGCAGCATTGCTGAGCTGCTCAAAATCATTGCCGAAGAAGCGATAGCCAATAGCGCCCCCCTCAGTGTTAGCAATCGCCTCATCTTGGATCTTAATCGAATATACTCCCGGAATCACAGACATTCTACCGTACCATAAACGTGAAAGCTCAAAGGCATCTATAGAACGAGCATTTTCGCCCACCAACTCAACAAGTAATTCTCCTCTTCCCCTGCGGCTTACGTACGTGAGAATGTTTGCCACGACATTTTGCCCTGTTAAAACTTCTGCAGACTTGTTCGTTTCCCAGACGATATTCTCTATCTCTCGCATGATGTGTTGGGTTTGTTCTTCTGTCACAAGGTTGTTCATAACTACAGAGATTTTGGGAGTATCGGCCGCCACTTTAGGTAGGTGAACTGGTTTGATGACCTGACTGGTAAGCATACTGACTGAAATTATTAGCGCCCCAAGAAATAAACTCATGGTGAGAGCTTTTGCATTTATACAACGACGCAACATAGGTAAATAGCGGTTTTCAATAAACCTCATGAGACCGGAATCCACTTTTTGACGCCAGTGATTAGCTGGTAAAGGGTCTAATTGAGTGTGGGCAAGGTGGCTCGGAAGAATAAGTCTGGATTCCAGTAAACTAAACAGCAAACAAATAATTACGACGGCTGCCAGATCAATAAACTGCCCTGAATCGTTGCCATCTGCAAATAGCATTGGCATGAATACCGCAATAGTTGTCAAAATACCAAAGGTTACAGGCGTAGAGACTCTCTTAACACCCGCCACAATACTTTCGACGCTGTGCCCTTTTTCTGAAGACTCTTTATAAGCGCTCTCCGCAATAACGACAGCATCGTCAACGACAATTCCCAGAACCATAATAAAGGCAAATAACGTAGTCACGTTTATCAAAATACCAAAGGTATACATCAACATAACCGTTCCGAGCAGCACCACCGGCAAACCTAACATAACCCATCCAGCGACCCGGAATCGCAAAAATATGGCTAAAACCAAAAATACCAATACGGCGCCCTGAACAAGATTTTTCAACATCATATCAATTCGTTGGTCAAGGTAAGTCGTGGTGTCATCGAGCATCACCAGCTCTACTCCTGCCGGAAGTTTTGCCGACTTGTCGGCGACATAAAGTTTCAAGCTCTCTGCCACCAGAGGCATGGAGTCTTTTTCCGTGGCATAGATTTCTAAAGAAGTTGCGGGTTTTGAGTTGAACTGACTGTAACGAATTCCTTCGGCAAAAGTATCGCTGATATTAGCAATATCTGACAGCACGACTCGCTGACCTGACTCCCCGACTATAATAGGAATATTGCCAAATTCTTCGGCACTGTAGGCCTGGCCTTCGTGGCGGATAAATAATTCAGAACCTTTTGTACGAATTTTTCCCGCCGAGACATTTTGCGAAAAACGGACAATTTGATTGGCGATAAACTCTAATGTAATTCCGAACTTACGCAACATAAGAGGATCGATTTCGATCGCAACCTCATTTTCAGGTAAGGTAAGGAAATCAACAACATGAACATTATCCAATTGTAACAGTTCAGTACGAATTTCACTGCCAAGCTTTTTGAATACCAGCGGACTTAGAGGACCAGTCAATACCAAACGCATGACGGGCTGATGCCAATGAAAGCGATCAATGATTAGAGGCTCCATGTTTACCGGGAAGGTCGGAATAGCATCAAGTTTGCGCTGGATATCTTGTACAACCGAATCTACCGACACATCCTTTTTCACCTCCAGAATGAAAACGGCCGAACCTTCACCAGAGCCAGAAATAACTTTCGTAATTTCAGGAATGTTCTTTAAAGATTCCTCTATTTTTACCGTTATGCCTTCTTCAACTTCTTCCGGACCTGCGCCAGGCCATTTAACGTTAATAGAAATTTTAGCAATTTCGGAAGTAGAGAAAAGTTGCCGTTTTATATTATTCCAACTTACTAGTCCCATGATGATGATGAAAATCATCAACAAGTTTGCGGCTACAGAATTGTTGGCAAAATACCCTGTTATTCCGCTTCTTTGCATCACAAATCTCCGCTGGCACTGTGCGTAGAAACAATAGATTTAACAGCTTTAACACGAGTTCCATTGGTTGGATAGTCAGGTAGAGTTTTGGCAAGTCTTTCGCCGTCATTAATTTTTCCTCGAACGTATACCAGTTCCTGTTCTTCTCTCAGCACTTCCACTTCTCGTGACTGCAATTGATCTTCTTCATTGATTAACCAAATTTTATTGTCGTCGAGTAAATGCTGAGGAATTGCGTAAACGTTTTGTAGCAATGGCCCCTGCAGTTCGGCTTCAACAAATGACCCGAATTTTAATCTTGCCTCCGAGAATCCGTTGTCGGTTTCAACCAAATACGGATCTTCAATTATAGCCACTACCTGCTGCATGCGTGTTCGCTGTTCGACGTAGGCTAGCACACCTTCAAAGCGCGCGGTTCTTACTACATTTCGATTTGATGTGTCTGTGACCCGGATTTCACTGGATGAGTATTTCATAGTATTTGCAATAAAAGGAGCGTCGTACATAGCAACAGGTAATATCACCCGAGCTTTAGTTGCATTGAAAAGTGTTGCAACAGATTCACCTGATGCAATGACCTGACCGACACCAACATTCAACTCTCTAATTACCGCAGTATAGGGTGCAACTACATTGGTCCGAGCCAGGTCACGTTTTGCAATTTGAAGTGCAGCGTTTGCCGAGTCCACTCTGGCTTTAGCTGCGGCAAGTTGAGGTACGCGCAGGGCAAGTGGTGAGGCAGTATCCAATCTGTCACGCAATTGCACTCGTGCTACATCGGCCGTTGCCATTGCCTCCAGATACTGAGCTTCAGCTAACGCCAACTCTGCCGCTGCAGCCGCCACCGGCGGTTCGTAATCTGCTGGATCGAGTTTAAGTATTATGGTTCCCGCCTGAACCACTTTGCCAATTTCAAAGTCGGGGTGAACGTATTCCACTCTGCCTGCAACCTGACTAGCAAGTGAAGTTTGTTGCCACGGTTCCAATTGCCCCCAGGCTTTAACGATGACTTGGTGGTCAACGGCATTTAGGGTTTCAAAAGTGACTTGCTGAACGAATTTATCTTTGGCGGTTACCGTAGCGTTGGAATTGCTGCTATGCAACCAAACGGACACTAAGACAGACATTATTATTGGTATTGCTGACTTGAAATAATACAGTTTCATGAACGTCTCTACTTCAATTTTAACAATTTAATTGTTCCGAATAAACCTTACTAAGTCAAATATAAGCAGGTAACGTCCTCAACATAGCAATTTTACCAAAATTTTTTAACTGATTTAGGTCAACATGGTCAATTAAGATCACCCCACCTTGATAACATCCAACCAAAGCCTCTGAAAGTTAGCCGGTTATAGGATGTTATTACTAATGGGATACTAATCCCATTGAATTTAAAAGTAAACGCTTTGCGGAAACCAGTTAAAAAAGAAAATTATTTGAAATATTGTTTTTAAATAACTGCTCCCGCGCGCAATCTCGCTCCGCGTAATTCTAGTAAAAATGTAAACAACACCCCCTCAAGATAATCCCATTGACAGGTAAACTCTCTACCTTTGACTAACCCTGGAGACAAATTTTCTGTTAGTGTCATAAACAATGTTCGCGTTGAAACAGAGAGCTGAGTTATTCGAACTGCCTCAAATCCAAAATAATGACCGACGTCTTTGTGAATCGCTTTGAATAAAGTTTCTTTGGCAGAAAAAGCCAAGGAAACCACAAATTCGAACGTTAAACCACAATTAAGCGCAATGGGAATTTCATCTTTCCTTAAGACCTGTTGACTAACAGAGTAGGCAGTAGACCGGCATAGCGGTAATTCGATATCAATACCAATGTACCTTGTCGATTCAGAGTTTGAAATAGCACACATCACCATGTCCGACGTATGCGAGATGGAACCAGAGATACCACTTGGCCAAACAGGGCTTCGATTTCGCCCTATACCGATATCTGCAAAAGACAGACCGAAATCCTTCAGGATCGTTTTCGCGAGATACCGACCAATAAGGTATTCAGCTTTACGAGAATCCACTGCTTTTGACAACGTAGACGGAAAATTCACATTCAAAGCTGGGTAATACTCATCAACGTATTTTGACTTGTCAAAATGGCAATATAGAATTTTTACACTGTTATCCAGGAAATCCATCTCATCCAGTTTGTATTCCAGCACATTAAAGATAAATCCATTCATAACTACCGCCACATCTACTCTTCCTTTTATACGAAAATACTGTTCAGTTGTACAAACTTCCATTACCCGACAAATCAGCCTGACCGTATACTGCCCTACATATTCGCTTATCAGAGCGTACTTTACTCCTGCTGCTTGGCAAAGTGATCTGGACCGAATATCAGACCAGATGTGCGTTTGATAAGCACCGCAAAAAAACCTGCCGGCTATTAATACGTTTGATTGCAGCTTGCATGTTTCGGATGAGTACGAATACTCATTCTTGCCCAATCCAATCATTTTTAGCCATGTTCCCAAATCGCTGTCCGGTTTAATTATTACTGGCAAGACTGTCAATCAACACTAATTCACCAATCCAAAAGCAGTGCCAATATCCTGATTCAAAAAATTATCTCAGCCTTTGCAACGCGACAACTTTATTAGTTTTCGATGTAAAATATTTTGTCATTACGCTGCGCACATGAAAACCCTCTTTTTAGGGTGCCAAACGCATTTGCGATTTTGTTGCTGAAAAATTCAGGGTCTATTTTGGCGAAAATAAAGGCTGTTTTATGCCGGCACTTTTTCAATAATACCTTCGGAAAACTAGCGCCGGTAACACTTGCCCGCTGTCATGAATTTGACTATAGTCGACTGCAGCGCAAAAAAGCGCAAAACGTTACTAAACCCAAGCAAACATTTTTGCACCACAGATAGCACCACAGCAAAAAATATTGGCTCTAAGGCCTGATATACCTAAAGGTTCGATTCCTGCTGGGGCAGCCATATAAAACTTCATTGCAAACTTTAATCGACCTGCCGGCAAACTTGATTTTAAAGCCTTTAATGTCCATTCTGGGCTAAGTAATCTTTTACTTAAGATTGGCAACTAAAGGGCATTGCAGATGAGCGTTGAAACAGAAAATACTGAACTTGAATGCGATATTAATCAGGGTTGTGACGCTATTGAGCTGATCATACAACCACATGAAACCGATTTAGGTGAGTTTAAGGTTAAGCGCACTTTACCTACCCGGCAGCGTAAAATGGTGGGGCCCTGGATATTCTTTGATCATATAGGGCCAGCTGATTTTGCACCAGACTCCGGCATTAATATAAGGCCGCACCCACATATTAACCTGGCAACCGTTACCTACCTGCTTGAAGGGGAAATACTGCACCGCGATTCGCTGGGCAGTTACCAGACTATTACACCCGGTGATATTAATTTAATGGTGGCAGGCCGCGGTATTGCGCACTCAGAGCGCGAGCGGCCAGAAGTGCGCAGCAGCGCGCACCGGCTGCACGGTTTTCAGCTTTGGCTGGCTCTGCCGATACAAGATGAAGAAATTGCACCGGCGTTTTATCACTACCCTAAGCGCGATATTCCGGCGAAAACCGTTGATGGTGTAGCGCTGCGGGTGCTTATGGGCGAAGCCTATGGTATAAAATCGCCGGTAAAAACCTATGCCCACACTTTGTATATTGAGGCACACCTGCAACCCGGCCAGTCGCTCACTCTGCCCGATTGCGAAGAGCGTGCGGTGTATGTGGCTAAAGGCCAGTTGCAGGTAAAAGACACGTTGGTGCCAGAGTTTAGTATGGTGGTGTTTTCTGCCGCTAAGGGCGTCACTATTACCGCCAATCAGGATAGCCGAATTGCTATTATTGGCGGCGAAAATATTGGCCCGCGTTTTATCAACTGGAATTTTATTTCCAGCCGTAAAGAGCGCATAGAGCAAGCAAGGCAAGACTGGGCTGCTGGCCGCTTTGCTAAAGTAGTGGGTGATGAGGAAGAATTTATCCCGTTACCGGAATAACTACGGCCCGGAATCAAGCCGTTATAGCCGCCAGACGAAAATGCGTCTGGCGGGGTTTTATATTAGTGCTTATTTGCTGCTTTGCTATCGGTTCTGTCAGCTTCAGCCAGCGTTTGCCGTATCATATCAACCGGAAAAAACACCTGCAGAGGCTGCTGTTTTGCTTGCTCCCAAATACTTTTAAGCAGTAAACGAAACCGGCTTATTTTAGTACCACGCGCCCGCAGGGCGATAGTTAGCGCCAGCGTAAAGCTAACCCATAAATTAACAAAGCCAATCAGCAATACAAACACCAGGTGCAGCAAAAAATTCAGTATACCGATTTCCCCACTTACGGCGCTGTAACCTAAATTAGCCGATGAAAACGCCACATGGCGGATATCCAGTGGTAAACCGGTTAAATACCCCAGATAGCCAGTCATGCCCAGTAGCACACCAAAGAAAAAATTTCCGGCCAGCGCGCCATAGTTATCATGCAGGTAATCGGCAAAACGCTGCCGGCAATTGTCTGACAGCAGGCGTTTTAACAGTGGATGGTGGTACAAACGCAATCTCAGCTCAAGGCAGTTGGCGCGGTTATCAAAAAAACCGGCAATAATACCGGCGCAAAATAGCCAGACACCGGCAATAGCGGCATAAAACAATGCCAGCCCGCTAACCGGTGACAACGATTTAAGCTGGTATGCCACCATCTCAGTATTCAATAGTGGTATGCCGGTTATCACTACTGTAAGCAAAGCAATACTGCTAGCCAGCAATACCGCACTACTGACGTTACCCCATACCGCAGCCCACTGCGAGCGGTTTACGTCGATCAGCAAGCCAGCCAGTTTTCGGTTTACTGCCCTGCCGTTTTCGCCGCGCTCTACTTCCTGCGCAAAGCTGGCGGCCGTCATCGCGGGCTGTTTGGTGGCGATGGTAAAGTGCAGCATATGCACCAGCACAAAACCCAGGCCATAGTTAAGGCTAACCAGTAACGATTTATGTAACGGACTAAAGCCCTGACCTTCAACATAAATTTTAATCAGCGCCATCAGCGCAATAATAACGCCGGCACCTGCTGCTGAGCGCATCAGGGTGAAAAACTCTGCCCTGGAGCGGGTAATGTAATGCTCACCATGGCCACTTTTATTAATGGTGATACTTTTTGACAGCATCTGGGTACTGCTGCGCCACAATGCTGAAATACTGTTGTGCTCGCCGCTGGCTTCAACCAGTACCATTAGCATCACCTGCACTTTAACCGGCTGAGTGTCAGCATCGCTGGTAAGAACATCCAGCAGCATGTCGATGCGATCGAGCGTTTGCTCCAGCCGCTCCAGCAAATGCGCTACCGACACTGAACTGCCTACACCGGCACCACGACGCCGTAAGCGTTCTACCTGCTCACGTGATTGCTGCATCATTACCTGTAAATGTGCGGTGTCGTGCAATGCTACATCCGGCTCAATCAACCGGCGCCGGCCACTTTCCACAAACAGATTCATCTCGCGGCTTAGCGCGATAAAAGGTGAGTCAATACTGCTAAGGCGCCGGTCCAGCCGCATCAGATCAGGTTCAATTTCTTCAGCCGCAACCCAGATAGCCAGCATTTCCAGTGCGTATAAACTTTCTTCACGAAAATGCGCGGTCATTTTCTGCAATGCACCGGCGCTGCAATGCTGAGCAATTAAACTAAAGCAGGCCAGCACATCATCTTTATTGAGCTTATGCAGCCAGCGGGCGTCACTTTTACCGTCGCACATTTGCACCAGCACATCAGCAAAATCATTCTGATCCCGCGGGGCCGGATTAAAACGTTCGTATAGCCGCGAGCCCATTTCGCGCAAAAAGCCAGAGCGGGAAAATAAGCCTAAGTTAACCAGTGCCGGGTAAATATTTACTTCGCCCAGCCAGTTAAACAGCACATCGCCTATCTCTGCACTGTGGCGCGGGTTATTTTGCAATGCTTCACGTAATTTTGCTGCCCGTTGCGCCGGCTCAGTACCAAACTCACTGTAACTGAGCCAGTCGATCAAGGTGCTGAGTAAAGTAACAGGACACGGCTGCGCCGACAGGCTTCTTACCAGCGCCACTGCGCTCAGTGTATCCATGCATGTTCTCCGCAGCTTAAAGATCCGGCGCTGATAATACCCGTATCAGGGGGCCAAATGCCAGTTTAGCAACGGATGAGTGGCTATGGCGAGGCAATATACTGCACGTTAGCACCAGTCTGGCTAAGCACAGCGTCAGGAATATGCACCTGGCCGGTGGCAATAACGGTTTTATGCTGCACATGCACAACGCGTACATTTACCACAGTGCCGCCGGCATCTTGCAATAAGGTGCCTGTCAGGACGTAGCGTACATCCTGCGCCGGGTCCAGGTAGCGGCCCCTGCTTAAGGCAAAATCGCCCTGCGGGGTGACACGGATCTGACGGCCCACTTTAATATCGGCAACCGGTACGCCCAGGCGTTGTAAGTGCACATAAAGGTGCTCAGCTAACTGGTTGCCCAGCGCATTGCTGTTAGTAAGCTGATGATCAAACCAAACCAGAGAACTTATTGCTACCGCCTGCTGAGGTGGCGTGTAGTGCATTGACATCATCAGCTGTAACGCCAGATCTGCGGCATAATCGGTTAACGGTTTGGTATTTGCCCGTACGGTAGCAGCAGGTAAATAATTGCCGCTATTACCTGGCAATATAACATGCTCTGGCAATGGTTCTGCCGGGGGAGATGTTTGGCTGACCATGTCAGCCGATTGGAATTGACAACCTGATAGCAGAACGACTGCACTACATACAACCGCTAATTTCATTCTAACCCCGGCCTGATAAACTATTGATTAAACAGGTATCGGCCGTGGTATGGGTTTTCTTTAATATTAACTTAGCCTTGTTTTAGCTGCAGCTTGTCGTTACCACTGCGCCTGATAATGGCTTGCACTACCGGCTGCGGCATAAAAGTACGGGCGGCAGAAATAACCTGCTTAGTGCCAATGTGGATTAAGCGGGCATTTACCAGCACGCCTTGCTTGTGGGCCGTCATAGTACCGGTTATCACATAACGAATAGGCAGCTCACCGCTTAGCTCAGTAAAATCACGACTCAGGGCAAAATCACCGCTGGGTGTTACCCGGATAAAATCAGTAGCTTTGTAATCCAGTACTACTACACCAAATTTATGCAGATCATAAATCATGGCTTCGCTCATGTGGTTACTCAGCACGCTGCCCTGATCCAGGCCGGTATCTACAAAGGCAAAGTCAGTAACGCCTACTATACCGCCCTCTTCCATCTGGCGCTGGCTTGACATCAGCTCGTGCACCAGCGCACGGGAATACTCGTTCGCTGTCAGCATTGGCTGGTTTTCTGCAGGCGAAGCCACCACAGCTGCCAGCTGGTAATCTGCTGCTGTATTTAACCGTGCGCCACGCTCAGAGGTTGCAACCACACTGCTTGTTTGCTCTGGTTGTCTGGCACAGCCAGCCAGCAGTATCAGGCTAACAATAATTAATAAGGCTTTCATTTCTGCACTCCTGTAAGGTCCTGCCGGTAGAGTTTGTCACCGCGTTTGCCTACCCGCTGCTGGCTCCACAATACGTTATGGGGCACATAGCCGCTGGCTGCGGCCAGTACCTGTTTATCCGCTATACTGATCAATCTGGCATTAACCAGATAACCATCTTCCATGGCGCTGTAAGTACCCACCAACAAGGTATCGGCATCGCTGACACTTTCTATATCACTAAGCTGGCGCGACAATGCCTGCTCATGATCACCGCCCAGCAATACCTGGGCGCGTAAATGGTAGTCATACACTTTAAGGCCGCGCTGACGGGCATGTGCCAGCATGCTTTCGCTAAGCTGATTGGCTAGCTGTTTTTCACCCGCATCAGCATCCGACAATGACAGCGTATTAACCGGTAGAAAAGACGCCACAGCAATTTGCGGTGCCACGTAGAAAATACCCTGTTGTTTTGGCAACTGGGCAAATAAGTTGTCGGCCAGTTGCTGTGTGTAGTAATGCAACGGATATTCGCTCAGCGCTGGCTGATTTCTGGATTTAGCAACCGGCACAGCACTGCTGCAACTTAGCAGCAGGCAGGCCAGCACAGGATAAAATATCGCTTTCATAAGCAACCTCGGCAGAATGTCTGCAGAAGTTAAGCAAAATACGCGCCATAAAAAATGGCAACCTTTTGGCACTCAGATAGCAACGGGCGCTTTAATATGCGGATGCGCCTGATAATTCTGCAGCGTAAAATCAGCAATAGTAAAAGCAAAAATATCTTTTACCGCCGGGTTCAGCTGCATTTGCGGTAACGGATAAGGCTGGCGCGCCAGCTGCGTATTCACTTGCTCTAAATGGTTCAGGTACAGATGGGCATCGCCAAAGGTATGCACAAAGTCTCCCGGCTGCAAATTACACACCTGTGCCACCATCAGCGTTAACAGCGCATAACTGGCAATATTAAACGGCACCCCGAGGAAGATATCGGCACTGCGCTGGTACAGCTGGCATGACAGCTTGCCGTCGTTAACATAAAACTGAAACAACGTATGGCAAGGCGGTAACGCCTGTTTGCCCATGGCGGCATTTTCTTTTGGCGATACCGAGGTGTCAGGCAGCAGTGCCGGGTTCCAGGCGCTGACAATCAGGCGGCGTGAGTCCGGTGTGCGTTTAATATCTGCAATAAGCTGGCTGATCTGGTCAATTACCCGGCCATCGGCGGCTTGCCAGCTACGCCACTGCGCACCATACACCGGCCCCAGCTCACCGTCTGCCGTGGCCCATTCATCCCATATCGACACACCATTGGCTTTGAGGTATTCGATATTGGTTTCACCTTTTAAAAACCATAGCAACTCGTGAACAATAGAGCGCAGATGGCATTTTTTAGTGGTCACCAGCGGAAACCCCTGCTGCAGGTCAAACCGCATCTGATAACCAAATACACTGATAGTGCCGGTGCCGGTGCGATCAGTTTTTTTATGGCCTTGTTCCAGTACATGGCGCATTAAATCAAGGTACTGTTTCATACTTTTACTACCCGTTTAGCCGCTTTGTTGTTATGTACGTAAGCAAAAATAATCAGCCCTATACCGGCAATAATCATCGGTAACGACAGCCACTGCCCCATCGACATGCCTGCCGACAGCACACCCAGATGTGCATCGGGTTCACGGTAAAACTCCACGTAAAACCGCGCGCTACCATAACCGGCAAGAAATAACCCGCCCAGTGCGCCTACCGGCGGGGAAAAACGCCGGTACAGTATAATCAGTACAAACAGCACCAAACCTTCGAGCGCAAACTCGTACAACTGTGACGGATGGCGCGGTGCAGGCCCTGCGCCCGGGAACAATACGCCCCAGGGCACGTCGGTAGTGCGGCCCCATAACTCGGCATTAATAAAATTACCTAAGCGGCCAGCCGCCAGGCCAAGTGGAATAAGCGGAGCAACAAAATCGCCCAGTTGCAGATAAGGCTTGTTATTCTTGCGGGCAAACCAGGCCATTGCTACCAGTACACCCAGCAGGCCGCCGTGAAATGACATACCGCCGGTCCATATTTTAAATAAATATAACGGCTCCTGCATAAACAGCTCGAACTGATAAAACAGCACATAGCCAATACGCCCGCCGAGGATCACGCCTAAAAAGCCAATAAATAATAAATCGCTGACCTGTTGCTCCGTCCAGCCAGAGCCCGGCTTTTTAGCGGCCCGGTTAGCCAGCCACCAGGCAATGGCAAAAGCAATAAGGTACATTAAACCGTACCAGCGCAGGCTTACCGGGCCAACAGAAAATATCACCGGATCAATTTGTGGAAATGTAATATAACTTGCAGACATAGCTACCCTTAACTCAGAATCATTTTTGCGGATACCAACAGCAGAAACACACCAAATACCCGCTTCATTGCCAGTACCGGCAAGCGTTGTGTCAAACGTGCACCAACAGGCGCGGTAAATACCGATGTCAGTACTATGCCAAATAGCACCGGCAGGTAAATATAACCAATAAAGCCTTGCGACAATTCATAATGCTGCCAGCCGGCGATAACATAGCCCAGAGTACCAAAAACCGCGATGGCAATACCGCTGGCAGCAGCGCAACCTATGGCACGGCGCATATCGACCGAAAAGTAATTCAGTACCGGTACAAACAAGGCTCCGCCGCCAATGCCCAGCAAACTGGCAATGCCGCCCAAAGCCGATGAAATCAGCGCCACGATGCTATTATGCGGCAGTGCTCTTTTACCCACGGCCGAACGCGAGCCCAACATACGTAACGCCAGCAATAACACCGCGCCACCGAAAATAAGCTGCAATACATCGCCACTGATATTGTGCGCCATATAGCCAACAAGCCAGGCCCCCAGAGCTGCCCCCAGCATGATGGTACCAGCCAGTGACCAGGGTACATTGCCCCAGCGATGGTGCTCGTACACAGAGGAACTGGCGGTAACAATAATGGAGGCAAGCGAAGTTGCCACAGCGACCAGCATGGCATGCTGTGGTGTAACGATATCAAAAGCCGGAAGCAACATAACCAGCACGGGTACAACAATAAGGCCGCCACCAATACCCAGTAAACCGGCAAAAAAGCCAACCACAGCTCCCAGCACAATTGAGATCAGAACAACAGTTAGCACAAGCTTCTCTTCATGTTTAATAACGCAGCAGTATAACAGCCTGGCCGGATAAAAAGGTGGATATCAGGCACGTAGCTGGCTTAGTAATTGTTTTTGATCTAAAAAGCGTTGTACCTGCAACCGCACCTGCTTGGCAGACTGACAGGCAAGCACCTGTGGCAGTAACAATGCCAGTTCAGATAACTCTACCCGGCGCAGCAGCCATTTAATTTTTGCCAGGTTACTACTGTTCATACTAAAGCTATTGTATCCCATCGCAGCCAGCAGCAGGATACCAGCCGGTTCACCCGCCAGCTCGCCACAGACGCTGGTAGGAAACTGCAGGCCCTGCGCCTGAAGACTAAACTGATGCAAAGCCCTGAGTACCGCCGGGTGCATGGCATCGTAAAGGCTGGCAACACGTGGATTGTTGCGATCTACCGCCAGCAGATACTGGGTTAAATCGTTGGTGCCAATAGAGCAGAAGTCCACTTTACGGGCTAACTCTGGTAACTGATACATAATCGACGGCACTTCAATCATCACGCCGATTTTAGGTTTAGGCAGCTCAATGGCAAGCTCATCACTCACTTCAAAGCTGGCTTGCTTGATTAGCCGCACAGATTCATCAACCTCGGCCAAGTCAGAAATCATCGGCAATAATATATGCAGATTATCCAACGCCAGATTGGCTTTTAACATGGCGCGGATTTGCACCAGGAAAATTTCCGGGTGATCCAGCGTCAGGCGGATACCGCGCCAGCCCAAAAATGGGTTTTCTTCAACAATACTAAAATAAGGTAAAGCTTTGTCGCCACCAACATCGAGCGTGCGCATGACAACCGGTTTAGTAGGATAGTTCTCCAGTACTTTACGGTACAGCTCTATCTGCTCCTGCTCGGTGGGAAAACGGTTACGCATAATAAACGGAAATTCAGTACGGTACAGGCCAACACCGTCGGTATACACCGGGTTAGTGGTTTCCAGTTCAATCGCCAGCCCGGAGTTCACCATCAGGTTAAACTGCTTGCCGCATAATGATTGGGACGGCTGCGCTATTTCAGCCAGATACCGGGCGTTTAATGCCACATCTTCGCTGATTAAGCGTTGATACTCCGCACAAATGGCTTCTACCGGCGACAATAAAATATGGCCCTGATAACCATCTACAATCAGCCGCTGCCCTTGCCAGTGCAGCAAAGGTAACTCGTCAACCCCCATTACCGCAGGTATGCCCAATGCCCGCGCCATAATAGCCGCATGTGAGTTTACCGAGCCTTTTAGCGACACTATGGCCACCAGTTGCTCGCGTGGCACTTCTGCCAGCATAGTGGCCGTAACATTATCGGCCACCAACACAACTTTTTCCGGCAGTTTAATTTTGCGCTGCTCAGTATCGAGCAAATTGTTCAGTACCCGCTGTCCCAGATCGCGTATATCTGTGCCGCGTTCGCGTAAATAAGCATCGTCCATATCATCAAACTGGCGGGCAAACTTTTCTACCACCCGCTTAAGTGCACTTTTAGCACACCAGCCCTCTGCAATTTGCAGCTCTATTTCATTACCCAAACTGGCCGCATCCAGCAGTTGATGATAAACATCAAAAATAGCCAGGGCGTCAGCCGGTAAATGGCCACTCATTCGCTCCGCCAGACGGTTAAATTCTGCTTTGGTAATTTTTACTGCCCGATAAAAGTGCGCCAGCTCTTTTTCCGGATCATCTGCGCGCTTTAACGAAATAGCGTTAAAGTCATTCGCCGGTTCCAGTACAAAAGCCTCGCCGATAGCAATGCCGGGCGCACCGGGTAAACCTTTTAGCTGGCCGGTCTGTGTCTGGCTGGGGCTGCTTTCACTGGCTGCCTGGCGCATCTCGGCATTGGCCAGCACTGACGCTAACTGCGCGCCCAGTGTAACCAGAAAAGACTCTTCATCTTCGTTAAATACCCGCTCTGCCGCTTGTTGAATAGTCAGCACGCCAAGCACTTTGCGATGATGAATAATAGGGCAACCAAGAAAGGCAGAGAAACGGTCTTCGCTTACTTCAGGGGTAACTTTAAAACGGGGATGCAAATGGGCTTTGGCCAGGTTAATGGGCTCTTCGCGCTGGCCTACCCAGCCAATTAAACCTTCAGAGAAACCGATAGCAATATTGCCGATAGCATCCGGGTTTAAACCGTCAGTTGCCATCAGCATAAAATGTTGCTGTTCATAATCGGCAAGGTACACTGAGCAACATTCCGTTGTCAGTGCCTGTTTTACGCTCGTCACTAAGCCAGCTAATGCATTTTGAAGCACTGGCTCTTGTGCTACATCCTGAACAATTCGCCGTAACTGGCCTAACATAAGAGCCTCGTCGTCACAGGTGCTATCCTGTTGAATTAACTTTTTTTCTTACCTTCGCGGCGTATAAACGGCAAAGCGACCGGAGCAAACTCTTTCATGACTTTTCGGTAAACTTCACGCTTAAACGCCACTACCTGCCGCACCGGGTACCAGTAACTGACCCAGCGCCAGCTATCAAACTCCGGATGAGTGGTTTTAAGTAAGTTTACATCTTCGTCAGCGCAGGTCAGGCGTAGCAAAAACCATTTTTGCTTCTGGCCAATACACACCGGATTACTGTCTTTGCGAATTAAGCGTTTGGGTAGTTTGTATCTTAACCAGTGCTTGGTTGTGGCAATAATTTCCACATCATCAGCGCTAAGACCTACTTCTTCATTTAATTCGCGAAACATGGCTTGTTCCGGCGTTTCACCGTCATCAATACCACCCTGTGGATACTGCCAGGAATGCTGACCATACCGTTTTGCCCAAAACACCTGTCCCTGGTGGTTACAAATCACTATGCCGACATTGGCCCGAAAACCTTCGGCATCGATCACACAAACCTCTGGCGGATCACAAATCACTATGCCAAAGATTCTTTCATAAAGTCGCTACTTCGGCAAACGGTATTTTTGCCACACCTTTTACAGAGTTATCCACAGTTACGTTATTATGGCACCAGCGAATGTGCACTTTTTCACAGGTACTGTTGATAAAACTGTGCATAGCCGCTAGTTAGCCGTTGCATAACTTGATATAGCAAAAAAATGCCAGACAGAACCACTAAGCATTAATTAATAAATTCAATTAGTTAATCATTTCCCGACACTAATAATTTTATACTGCCGCTGTGCGTAAGTTGGTTTGCTGTGTTTTTAAGCAGCCAAAAGCTGTAAAAAATGCTAGCGTTATCCGGTATTTGCTAAAGGCGATGATAATGTTTACACCACCGGCCTCATTAGAAGAATTACTGGCACGCTGCCAGGCACTGGCAGGGCTGACTCTGGGACAAATTGCCGCACAGGCACAGTTGCAGGTTCCGGCTAACCTGAAAAAAGATAAAGGCTGGGTTGGTCAGTTGCTGGAACATGTACTGGGTGCCAGCGCAGGTTCTAAAGCTGAGCCAGACTTCCCGCAATTAGGGGTTGAATTAAAAACCCTGCCGATAGACCGTAACGGCAAACCGCTGGAAAGTACCTATGTTTGCGTAGCACCGTTAACCGGTGTGGCCGGGCAGCAATGGCATGAATCCTGGGTTTGTCAGAAACTGCAAAAAGTATTGTGGTTGCCGGTGCTGGCAGAGCGGCAAATTCCCTTACCAGACAGAATGGCTGGCAGCGCGTTTTTATGGCAGCCAGACCCACGCCAGCAACAGGCCTTGCAGCAGGACTGGGAAGAACTGATGGAGCTTATCAGCCTTGGCGGTATACATAACATCAAAGGCGCCACCGGCAAAGTACTGCAACTGCGCCCTAAAGCTGCTAACAGCAAAGCACTGACCGATGCCATAGGGGCAGATGGCGAGCCAATCCGCACCCTACCCCGCGGCTTTTATCTTAAAGCCAGCTTTACTGCCAGCTTGCTGCAACAGCAGTTTGCCCTGCCGCTTAGCGAGTTTTAATTAGTTACGGTATTTGTCGACAATCTGGTTGTACCGGCCATTCTCACGCAGTTTAGCCAAGCCGGTATTAAACTGCGCAACCTGATCTGCAGATACCGAGACCTGACTGAACATAACATAGACATCAGAACTGCCAAGGCTGATATTGTGTGGCTGAATGTACTTATCCAGGCCCTTACGCCGTAAAATTGCCGCGCCGACGAAACTGTCTTCCAGCAGGCCATCAATTTCTTCATCGAGTAACCGCGCCATGTTCAGCTCACTAATAATGGCGCCAACAAACAATGGCCGTAACTTATCATCAGCATAGAGTTCTGCTACTTCGTCGCCATAATAATATTCGTTTACTACGCCGACCTTATGCCCGGCAGCAACAAATTCTTTTAACCCGGAGTAAGGCAAACCGACTTGCTCTTTGCGGACATACAACTGAAAACGCTCCTGACGGTATGGCTCGGAGAAAAAAGCAAACCCTTCGCGCTCTGCTGTTTTAGATGCTCCCAATACAAAGTCTACATCACCATTTTTCAGCAGTGTTAAAAGTTCAAGCCAGCTGCCCTGCACTACATCCAACGTGCAGCCCATATCTGCAACCACCTGTTGCACCAGTTCAACATCAAGCCCGGTAACGGTATTACCTACGGTCATATATTGGTACGGCTCCCAGGCGTCTAACCCCATAGTAAAGTTGCATGATGTAAGTTGGGCGGGAGCTTCAGTGGCAGCAACAGGCATGCTTTGCTCTGGGACAGGCTTGCAGCCAGGTAACAGTAAAAATACGGCAACGACCAACAGCATGTAAGTTTTCATATTACACCTCAAGGCGTTATGTGACGCCCTAAGCGTAGTGTATAAGCCAGACTTATGCACACCTGTTCAAAGGATGTTATTGCTAAGATTTAACGTATTACTGATATTAATACGGGCAGGACGCGACCGCGCCGGACAAAACTCAGCAATGCTGATTAATGTCAGGGCGCGAGCGATAACAGTAAATTAGCGCACCGGTAACTCAAAACGGGCAAACATACGATCAATCTCTTCCTGATTACGCAGCATATTGGCTTTTTCTACCACGTCTTTTGTCAGATGCGGAGCAAAACGCTCGATAAAATCGTACATATAAGTACGTAAAAATGCACCTTTGCGAAAACCGATTTTAGTGGTGGAGGCATCAAACAAATGGCTGGCATCTATAGCGACTAAATCTTTGTCCAGCGTTTTATCCATCGCCATAGACGCTATAACCCCAACGCCCAGCCCCAACCTGACATAGGTTTTAATCACATCGGCATCGGTAGCGGTAAAAACAATTTTCGGCTCCAGCCCCTTAGCAGCAAAAGCTCTGTCCAGCTCAGAGCGGCCGGTAAAACCAAATACGTAGGTTACTATCGGGTGCTGTGCGACATCTTCTACGGTAATTTTTCCACCAAGCTGCAGTAGCGGATGATCCTGCCGCACGATAACGCTGCGGTTCCAGTGATAACACGGCAACATCACCAGATCGCTGTACAAATGCAAGGCCTCGGTAGCAATAGCAAAATCGGCATCGCCGCGTGAAGCTGCTTCAGAAATTTGTTGTGGCGTGCCCTGATGCATATGCAACGATACCTTGGGATATTTATGCATAAAGCCACTGATCACCGGCGGTAGGGCATATCGCGCCTGGGTATGCGTGGTAGCAATATTCAGCTTGCCCTGATCCGGCAGCGTGTGCTCTTTGGCAACCGCTTTGATACTTTCAACTTTTGCCAGAATTTGCTGGGCTATATCAATAACATCACGCCCGGCCGGGGTAACGTGAGTCAGGTGCTTGCCACTGCGGCCAAAAACCTGAATACCCAGTTCATCTTCCAGCATACGCACCTGTTTACTGATCCCAGGCTGTGAGGTGTATAGGCTTTCAGCGGTAGAGGAAACGTTAAGATTGTGGTTCAGCACTTCAACTATATAACGCAGCTGCTGCAATTTCATGTGTCACTGGTCCGGTAATGGCATATCATTGCTCAATATACATATATGGCAGGATATTCCAACTAATTTTTATTTATCTACTTACTATAACTAATGGTAGCTAAAACAGGCGGCGCACCTGCATTGCCAGCGCCTTTATCGGAGGTTACATGACATCAGATGTTCAGGCCATAGACTTTGCTTCTGTATTGGCCTCTACCGTGCATGATATGAAAAATTCACTTTGCATGCTGATACAGTCTACAGAATTTATTCAACAGGAAAGTGAGCAATTGTCTGAGCCGGCAAAAGACGAACTGGCCCGGCTAAATTATGAAGCAAACCGGCTGAATTCTAATCTGTTGCAGTTGCTGTCGCTGTACCGCTTAGAGCGTAACCAACTGCCGGTACAAATTGATCAGCATTACATTGCTGATCTAGTTGAAGAGATTTTACTAAAAAATCAGTTTTATACTGAACAGCGTGGTTTTTCCATTCAAGTAGAACAAGCCGCTGACCTGCACTGGTTTTTTGACTACGATCTGATGTCGAACCTGCTGAACGATGCCGTTGCCAATGCGATGCGTTATGGCAACAAACACATATTGCTCAGGTTCGGACAACTGGCAGGCAAATTACAGATAGAAGTGCATGATGATGGCCCCGGTTTTCCGGAGTTTATGCTAAATACCGACACTCTTGATATGAATACGCCCGATTTAACCAATAACCACACCGGCCTTGGAATATTTTTTGCTAAGCTTATTGCCAAAGCCCACGGCAATAAAGGCCAGTATGGCGCGGTTGAATTGTTCAACGGCGGTATCTATCACGGTGGCGTATTCCGGGTTACTTTGCCCTGAGTAATACAGATAGCTGTTATTTCAGTTGTTTTGTGATTAATATGAGTTGTTGAACCTGTCCATAATGAGGTTGGAATGCTGGTAACCTTGATCATTACACTGATAATTGCATTGGTAATTATTGCCGTTATTGTCAGTGCTATTCAGCAGCATAAGGAACGGCTGGCAACGTTAAAACGGGCAGAGTACAGCAAGTTACGTGCTGTACTGGAAGACAGTGAAGAATTATTAGTAAATTCTGCCAATGTGCCGTTATCGCCCGCTGTCAACCAGATGCTGTTAAAACGTGTCGCTTTTACGCTACGCGCAATGGTAGAGCTTGAACCTGGCGCACGCGATCTTAAACAACGCCTGCAAGAAACTGAAAACCAGTTAACTGACACTAATACCGATAACAATGCCTCTGCTGAGTCAGTCACGCTGCCAGACAACGACCAGCAACTGATAGGGATGATTAAAGGCATAAAGCGCCTGCGTACTGTGCTGCGTGGTGAGCACGCCAGGGGCAATGTTGATACCCAGATGGTTATTCAGGAAGATCGCCGGCTGGAAGTACTGCAGCTTCGCATTAATGTTGAAAGCCAGATTAAGCGCGGTAATCAGGCCCGTACCAATAATATGCTGGGCTCTGCCCGGCAGTACTTTGAAAAAGCCTTAACGGCACTGACTAATACCCCTCATCAGGACGACTACACCAACACCCGTAAATCTGAAGTGCTGCAAGCACTGGAAGACATTGCCACTCAGTTAAAAGAGGGCAATGTGCGCGACCGTGAGAAGAAAGAAGAAAAAGAAAACAAAGATTTAGACGAGCTGTTTGCACCCAAACGCAAATGGTAACACTTATAGTGTTATACGAAACAGGCCGCATTAGCGGCCTGTTTTTTTACTGTTGGCAATGCCTTTATTTAGCCACCACCCATTTGCCATTTTCATACCAGGCAGCCCAACCGGTCGCTTTGCCGTCTTTTTCCGACATCACATATTGCTGCTTGGTTTTACGGCTCCAGCGTACTATAGCCGGGTTACCATCAGGATCTTTTACCGGCGCATCGGCCAGATAATAGAACTTCGGCGATAGCTGAGCACGGTATTTAGCTAACTCTGCCACTAACGGTGCCCGGGTTTCACGTGATTTCGGGAAGGTAGATGCCGCCATAAACAAGCCGGCAGCGCCATCACGCAGTACAAAGTAAGCATCTGACTTTTCGCATTTCAGCTCTGGCAAATGTACAGGATCTTCTTTTGGCGGCGCGGCCTCGCCATTGCGCAGCAGCTTACGGGTGTTTTTACAGTCACTGTTAGTGCAGCCAAAATACTTACCAAACCGGCCTGATTTTAACTGCATATCACTGCCACACTTATCACACTCAATCAGTGGGCCATCGTAACCTTTAATTTTAAAACTGCCCTGCTCTACCTGATAACCATCACAAGCCGGGTTATTACCACAAACGTGTAATTTACGCTGCTCGTCAATCAGATAGCTGTCCATGGCCGTACCGCACTTAGTACAGCGTTTTTTCTGCCGCAGCGCTTCGGTTTCCATTTCATCTTCGTCGCTGACATTCACTGCCACATCACCCGAAACCAGGTTCATCGTAGTAGTACAGCGCTCTTTGGGCGGCAGGTTGTAACCTGAGCAGCCTAAAAATACCCCGGTAGAAGCCGTACGAATACCCATAGGCCGGCCACAGGTTGGGCAGGCAATATCGGTTAGCACAAACTGATTAACCCGCATGCCGCCCTGCTCAGGGTCGTTTTCGGCAGTTTTCAGTTTTTGATAAAAATCACCGTAGAAGCTATCCAGCTCTTTACGCCACTGCGCCTGGCCATTGGCGATATCATCCAGCTTTAACTCCATATTGGCAGTAAAATCGTAATTCATCAGGTCGTTAAAGTTTTCTACCAGCCGATCGGTAACAATTTCACCCATTTTCTCAGCGTAGAAGCGCTTATTTTCAACGCGCACGTAACCGCGCTCCTGAATAGTCGAAATAATGGCGGCATAAGTAGATGGCCGGCCAATGCCACGTTTTTCCAGCTCTTTTACCAAGCTTGCTTCACTAAAGCGGGCCGCAGGCTTGGTAAAGTGCTGCGCACTTATCAGCTCTTCAAGGCTCAGCACTTCGCCGGGTTTAACGTCAGGTAATACGTTGTCTTCTTCATCTTTACGTTTCACTGCCGGTTGTACTTTAGTCCAGCCGTCAAAACGCAACACCCGGCCTTTAGCTTTCAGTTCAAAATCGCCGGCCTGTACAATAATGTTGCTTACATCGTAAAGCGCTGGCGGCATCTGGCAGGCCACAAACTGACGCCAGATCAGCTCATATAATTTACGCGCATCAGCTTCCATATCGGCCAGGCTGGATGCCAGTACGTTAACATCGGATGGCCGGATAGCTTCGTGCGCCTCCTGAGCATTGGCTTTACTACCATAGCTTAATGGCTGCTCCGGCAGATATTTTTTGCCAAACTGCTCAGCAATATAATCGCGGCAAGCGGCAACCGCATCGGCACTTAAATTGGTAGAGTCGGTACGCATATAAGTGATATGACCAGCTTCGTATAAGCGCTGCGCCAGCATCATGGTTTTCTTTACACCATAGCCCAGCCGTGTGCTGGCAGCCTGTTGCAGAGTTGAGGTAATAAAAGGCGCCTGCGGCTTACTGCTGCTGGGTTTATCTTCACGCTCCTGCACGGTATAGCTGGCTTTGTTTAACAAGGCCAGGGCCGCATCAGCCTGGGTTTTGTTTACCGGCTTAAAGGCTTTGCCTTGCTGTTTAATAACATCCAGTTGTAAGGCCTGCTTTGCTGCCGTTTGCGTATCGGCAGCTATGGTCCAGTATTCTTCCGGCACAAAGGCTTTAATTTCGCGTTCACGCTCTACTACCAGGCGCACTGCAACCGACTGTACCCGCCCGGCTGATAACCCCCTGGCGACTTTTTTCCATAGTAAAGGCGACACCATAAAGCCCACAACGCGGTCTAAAAAGCGGCGGGCTTGCTGTGCATTTACCCGGTCGACATTCACTTCGCCAGGTTCTTTAAAAGCATTTTGAATGGCATTTTTGGTAATTTCGTTAAATACTACCCGCTTAAACTTTTGCTCATCACCACCGATAATTTGCTGCAAATGCCAGGCAATAGCTTCTCCTTCACGGTCTAAGTCCGTTGCCAGATAAACGGTGTCAGCTTTTTCTGCCAGCGCTTTTAGCTCTTTCACCACTTTTTCTTTACCGGGCAAAATTTCATAGCGGGCTTTCCAGCCATGCGCCGGATCTATACCCATGCGATCAACCAGTGCCTGGTATTCTTTTTCTTCTTTACTCAGTGATTTACTCGCCGCAGACTTTTCTTTGCTGCTGCTGGTGGGTAAATCACGAATATGACCTACGCTGGACTTTACAACAAAGTCATTACCGAGGTATTTGTTAATTGTTTTCGCTTTTGCCGGTGATTCGACTATAACCAGTGATTTCGCCATCTTAATCCCGAGATCCCTAACATTTTGTGCATGCCAACTATGCTGCTTTTTTAACGTATATCCGTAAACCGCAGTTGTGACAAGTGAATAAACTCATTATTATGCAAACCAGCTCATTTTCAGAGCTGCCTGGCGAAACCTTCGCCAATCCAAATGAAGCATCCTCAAGCGGCCGCAAAAATAATAAAAACAGTGCCCTTTCCAAACAAGGATATAAAGCAAAAATGAAATACTTCGAAGCAAACTTTGATGGGCTGGTAGGCCCAACCCATAACTATGCCGGTTTATCTATCGGCAATGTTGCCTCATTATCTAACGCTAAAAACAGTTCCAGCCCGCGTCAGGCGGCCAAACAGGGCTTAAGTAAAATGAAGGCCCTGCATGACCTGGGTTTAGTACAAGGTGTGCTGGCACCACAAGAGCGACCCGATGTATACACCCTGCGCCGTCTTGGTTTTACCGGCACTGATGCACAGGTAATAGAAAAAGCTGCCAAACAAGCACCTGCTGTGTTTAAAGCCGTTTGTTCGGCCTCCAGCATGTGGACAGCCAACGCCGCCACCATATCACCCTCTGCTGATACTGCTGATGGCAAAGTGCATTTTACCCCTGCAAATCTTACCAACAAATTTCACCGCTCACTTGAGCCTGTAACTACAGGCAAGATTTTGCAGGCAATGTTCCGTGATCCTCAACATTTTGCGCATCATACACATTTACCGGACAATGATCACTTTGGCGATGAAGGCGCCGCGAATCATACCAGACTTTGCAGCGCTTATGGTAAACGGGGGATTGAACTCTTTGTATTTGGCCGTTATGCATTCGATAGCAGCCAACCGGCGCCAAAGCGTTTTCCGGCCCGCCATACACTGGAAGCCTGCGAAGCGGTAGCCCGGTTACATGGGTTAAGTGCAGAGCACGTGGTATATATGCAGCAAAACCCCGATGTGATTGATCAGGGTGTATTTCACAATGATGTTATAGCTGTGGGTAACCAGAATGTGCTGTTTTACCATCAGCAAGCCTTTATCGACAGCCAGCAAAAGCTAACCGAGTTACAGCGTAAGTTTGGTAATGCCCCCCAGCTGCACCTGATTGAAGTAAAAGACAGCGAGGTTTCTGTAGCAGAAGCGATTAAAACTTACCTGTTTAATACTCAGGTAGTGACGTTACCCGGCGGCGAAATGGCCATTATTGCGCCAACTGAATGCAGCGAAAGCACCGCCGTGTCGGCCTATCTGGCTGCGCTGACAGAGCGCAATACGCCGATAAAACAGATCCACTACTACGATGTTAAACAAAGCATGCGTAACGGCGGCGGCCCGGCCTGTTTGCGCTTGCGTGTAGCCATGAGCGAGCAGGAAAAACAAGCCGTAAACCAGAACGTGCTGATGAACGATGCGTTGTTTACCCGGTTAAACCAGTGGGTAGATAAACATTACCGTGATCAGATTTCCGAAGCCGACCTGGCCGATCCGCAGTTGCTGCTGGAGTCCCGTACCGCACTGGATGATTTAACCCAAATTCTGGCTCTGGGTTCGGTGTATCAATTCCAGCAAGAATAAATAATGTGATTCAGGTAAAAAAAGGGAGCTGATTTAGCTCCCTTTTTTGGTTACTGCATTTTATCAGTTTGCTATTGCACAACTTGCAGCAACCCCGTAAGGATTTGCAGCAGGAGCAGATGTCTCGTTGGTGGTATCTTCAGATGACACCGGTAAACCATAATTACGATAGGTCACATTCTCAGTACCGGCAGCAAAACCTGATACCTGCAGTCTGACATCTAACCAGGCTCCGACATCCTGAGGGTAAATAATGTTAAACACCGCTATCCCATTCTCATCTGCGGTAACAGTTGCAGGGACCGTTACAGGATTTCCCGGCGTTAACAGACCGTCCCCATTGATATCTTCTCCGGCATCGATCATACCATTTAAATTTGCATCTTCGCTTACACAATCAAGTGGCAAATTGTTTGCGTCACGAACAGTGACAAACGGGACCCAAACTTTAAAAGCTGCAGGCGCTGGTGGAGATTCAACCCAATACCCTTTCCTGTATGCAACCGGCGCAACAGAGACATTCAGCGACTGATTCTGTACGGGGTTGCCTGAACTATCAGTTACGATAACAGAAAACTGTTTTGCATAAGTGCTGATACTGGGTTTAGTAATAACGTTGCCCGTACCAAAACGGAAAAACAATGTACGTTTACCCACTGCAATATCTGTCTCATCCGATATAGCGTTGTTGTTTTGTAATGCCGCTTTAATAACCAGATTCAAGCCTTCAACACCGGCGCCGGTATTAGCGTCAGCTGTAAACACTGTAGAGGCTATACCCTGAGAGTTAGTTACAGCAGTACCGGTACTAATAACACCACCAGCGGCGTTATCCAGAGAGAAAACAACAACCTGGTTTTTTACCGGATTATTGTTAACATCACGAACGATGGCGCGTATAGCGCTGGACTCGCCAGCACCAATCTGGGCCGGGAATGCCTGGGTTTCAACTTTTGTCGGGTTAACAGCAACAAACTCCACTACCTTTTTCGCGCTAACAGCATCCTCACCCACGCCGCCAGTTGCACTGATTGTTGCCAGGCCTGCAAATTGCGAACGTACAAAAGTGTGTGCCAGACCATTCGCGTCTGTCACATCCTGAGCAGTTACAGCATTCCCCAGATTAGCTGCAGCATCGGCAATTGCACCACGGGTAGTATTAAATACGATATTTTCACCCACATTAGCTGTGCCGTTAACCAACCACTCTACTGCAAGCTCCTGAGCCGTATTCAAATTAATTTCAAGCACTGCAGCTTCATTTGCGCCAGCCACAAATGCAAACTCATCCGCGCTAACATTTAGAGTAATTGTGCTGGTTGCGCCTAAGGCGGTAACCGTCAGTCTGTCGGTACCGGGATTCACTGCAGTATAAGTAAAACTGGCCTTGCCGGCCGAGCCAACTGTTGCCGGGCTGGTATCGCTTAAGGTATTACCCAGAGCTGACGCTACTTCAACTTCGGTGTTTGGAATACCAATGCCATTTGAGTCTGTTAAGAATACATCTATTGATGTTGTATCCCCCAGCACCACTGAATTAGGGGCAGCTACCTCAATTGAAGTGCCAGACACCGCTACGGTTAACCGTGATGTTTGCTGTTGTACGCGTGCAGTAATCACAATATCGCGGTTGTTTTTGTTGGTTTGAGTCGTCAGAGTAGCCTTCGCAGTGCCGTTAACGGCAGTTACTGCATCAACCTGCACTAATTCTCCGGAGTCGCTTGCGAAGGTAACAGGAACGCCAGGCACAACAACGTTATTGGCATCACGAACCAGTGCCGTCAGTTCTATTTTAGCGGACGCCCCAGAGCCTAACAGCAAGCTATCAGCAATTAATGCAACCGACCCTACTGTCACCCCAACCTGTTCCCCGCCATCACCGGCAGAGGTAAAACCAGCATTAGCCGTTGCTCCAGCAAAAATAGCGGATACAGTACCCGCGCCGCTTTTACTACCAACCAGCAGGCTGATAGTTGCGACACCGTTACTATTAGTCAGTGCAGTGCCAGCAGCATTACCCAACACGGCCAGCTCGGTATCACTAAGGGCGAAGTTGATAACCTGATTGGCAATATTACCGCTATTTGTCGCCGTCAGCGTTGCGGTTATTGTTAAAGGGGTTGCCTGAGATAATGCTGTTGCAGCAGTGCCTGCAGAGTTAGTTATGGTTAAAGCTACACGGTAAACGGGTGTAGTGCTGCCACCACCTGTGCCGCCGTCAGAGTCAAGAGTACCACCGCCACCGCAGGCTGCTAACATAGTTAAAAGCAGCGCAACGATAAGTTGCTGAACGTTTCGCATTAAACTCTCCCAAGCTGTTTTTTTATTATATAGTTTTTGTTAATTCTGCATCTTAAACCAATAATCTGGCAAGCGTGATAGCTATTCTCAAAAAAAAACCAGCGCAATCTGCCTTTCCAGAAGCCAACCTGTTAGGCTTAGTGCCACTGCTTAATTAAAACTAGTCTGATGTTATGACAGGAAATAAAAAACTTGGGTTAACTGCCCGTATTGTAATTGGTATGGCGGCAGGTATTTTGGTCGGCTTTTTCTTCAAATGGCTGCTTGCAGGCCAGGATGAACGGATACTGTATATTCTGGGGATGGAGCTGCCACTTAAAACATTCTTTATTGACGGTATTTTTCATATTGGTGGCGAGATCTTTATTGCCAGTTTAAAAATGCTGGTTGTGCCGCTGGTATTTGTGTCTCTGGTGTGTGGCACCTGTTCACTGTCTGACACGTCAAGCCTGGGCAGGCTGGGTGGCAAAACTATCGGCCTCTACATGGTAACAACAGCTATAGCCATTACTCTGGCTATTTTTGCTGCCTTGCTGATAAGCCCGGGTAAAGGTGTCGAAATGCACTCTGATGCCAGCTTTGATGTGAGCGAAGCGCCGCCGTTATCTCAGGTATTTATTAATATTTTCCCCAGCAACCCTATTGAGTCAATGGCTTCGGGCAATATGCTGCAAATTATTGTTTTTGCTGTATTGTTTGGCCTGGCAATGGCATTAAGTGGCAAAGCTGGTGAGCGTTTGGCGGCTGTTTTTAATGATCTTAGCGAAGTCATTATGAAGCTGGTAACCCTGCTGATGAATCTGGCACCTTATGGTGTGTTCTTTCTGATGGCAAAACTGTTTACCACGCTGGGCTTTGAAACTATCGCCAGCCTGATAAAGTACTTTGGCGTGGTAATGACAGTGCTGATACTGCACGGCCTGGTTACTTATGGCGTGATATTAAAGCTGCTTACCGGCCTGAACCCGCTTATTTTCTTTCGCAAAATGCGTGATGCAGCCCTGTTTGGTTTTAGCACCTCCAGCAGCAACGCTACGATGCCGGTTACCATGGAAGCGGTAACCAAAAAGCTGGGGGTTAAAAACAGCATAGCCTCCTTTACCGTGCCGCTTGGCGCCACTATTAATATGGATGGTACGGCAATAATGCAGGGCGTGGCTACGGTATTTATCGCTCAGGTATTTGTGGTTGACCTGACATTAACCGACTATTTAATGGTAATAGTTACCGCCACGCTGGCATCTATCGGCACCGCAGGTGTACCTGGTGTAGGTCTGATTATGCTGGCTATGGTGTTGCAGCAGGTTGGTTTACCGGTAGAAGGTATTGCACTGATTATTGGCGTGGACCGCTTATTGGATATGACCCGCACCGCTGTGAATATTACCGGCGATGCGATGGTGTCGTGTATTGTGGGTAAAAGTGAGAATGAGTTCGACGTTAATGTCTTTAATGACATTAACGCCGGAAGCAAAGAAGAAAGCGTCGATTTTCATCATTTGCGCTAACCGCTAAACTGCTCATCTGCGCTAGTCGCTAAGCAGGCAGTGTACGCTGCCTGCTACCCTAGCCTTGATTGCTGCATCAGTTTTTGCCACCACACCGATAAAATATTTGCCGAACCGATACCGACTTTTTCAGCAATACCTTTGCGCAGCTGATACCGCACCTGAAACAGATCACGCTGTGACATTTGCGACAATAAATAAGCATCACTTGTCTGGATCTCATCCACCAGTTTAAGCGGCAAAGCCTGGTAGCCAAACCAGTGCTCACCGGTGGCAACCTGATCTATATCCAGCTGTGGCCGGTGATCCTGTACAAACTGTTTAAACAACTGATGCGTTTGCTCCAGTTCCTGCTGAAATTTCTGCCGCCCTTTGTCGTTGTTTTCACCAAACAGGGTTACGGTACGTTTGTACTCTCCGGCAGTAAATTGCTCAAAATCGATATGGCCTTTTTTTAATAACTTATTAAAGTTAGGCAATTGCGCAATAACGCCGATAGAACCGACAATGGCAAAAGGTGCCGCCAGGATTTTATGACCAATACACGCCATCATATAGCCGCCGCTGGCAGCCACTTTATCGATGGCAACCGTCAGGCTTACCTCAGCTTTACGCAAACGGTCAAGCTGCGATGCAGCCAGGCCATAGCCGTGCACTACGCCGCCACCGCTTTCCAGACGTAGTAATACTTCATCTTCCTTGCCGGCAACAGCCAGTATTGCAGTCACTTCTTCGCGTAGCGACTCGGCCTCGCGTGCGTCCATACTGCCATGAAAATCAACCACAAACAGTCTGGGTTTGGTTTCTGCCTTTTTGCTCTGCTGTGTTTTTTGCCACTGCTTAAACTGTTTTTTATCCAGTAACTGCTGCTGCATATCTTCAGTTACGGCCTTGTACTGCGCCGTTAAATCGGTAAATTGCAGTTGGCCTTTTTTCGGCCTGGCTTTACCCGCAGCGGCACCGGCGATTAAACCAATAATTAAAGCTGCGGCCGCTACCAGCGTTACCGCTTTGGCCAGAAACATCCCATATTCGTATATAAACTCCAAGACAGGCTCCTCAATAAAGTTTTGCTGCATTGTAACGGCTTTGGCAAAAAGAAAAAGCCCGGCGAACCGGGCTTTACATGATAGAACAGTACAACTTAATTAGCAGGCGCTAATACTGCCGGGTTAGCAACAACCACTGCCGCCCCCTGAGTAGCCAGGAAAGATGCTACGTGGGTTTGCATTTCAACCGTAGCGGCCGCACTGCCAGCAGCTGGGTCCAGTAACGAGCTGTGAGAGCCGGCAGTAAAGCGGGCAATAACATTGCCTGCCAGTTGCTGCGGCCCGGCAACGGCGTTAATAGCGGTAGCGCCCAGCAGTCTGGCCAGCGGCTCAGTACCGCCCAACGGCATACCCACAGTCTGGTTTGGAATAACCCGATCAGAGGTAGCAGAGTTAATACCCGAGCCAATCACTTCTGCAATGTACACCGGGGTCTGGCTGGCAACCAGTAATTGGGCGTAGTTGTTTGGATCGCCGGCATCGGTAATAGTTTGCGCTGCAAAGGCAAACTGAGAGATAGTCGCCCTGATAGCTGCCAGAGTGGCAGCAGTACTTTCGCTCTGGGCCAGGCTGGCTAAATAGGCATCAACGTATTGCGCAGCACAGCCGGTAAAACTGGCCGGATTTGCCGCCACTGCCATACAGGGGCTTTCATCTTCCAGGTAATCGACAAAACCAGGCTTGAGGGTGTCTGCCCCCAGAATAACACTGGCACGGATCAATGCACCAAAACTGCCAGATTCAAGCAGGAAATTGGCTACCGCACCACCTGGTACAGATAAGGCAGCAGATTTCATATTGTATGCAGCATCAACCGCGGTAATACCTGAAGGTGTATTGGCAACGGCCACCGCGGATGAGCCTGTGATAGAGCCCAGTGACATACCCAGCAACTGAACATTGGCCATATTCAGGCTAATACCGTCAATGCTGTTCAGTGCTAAACGCAGCGCCAGCGTATCAGCAATACTTTGGCGTAAGTTGTCGCGGGTAACCAGTAAGTTAGACAGGTTCATGTACACGGTGGCATTGCCATTGGCTACACCACAACCTGTACCTGAAGCATTAATATCGATAAAACCACGTGAACCATGTAAAGGCTGGTCAATCGCTACTGTAGCAAAACCCTGCTGAGTTAACGCTGCCGTAACCGCCAGCATATTTTCTTTGCAAGAGGTAATACCGTGCGCCAATATCACTACCGGCCAGCCAGCAGCTGGTGCTGGTGCATTCGGCGCCGTCATAATAACGTCAACCGATTGAAACGAATTGATTTTTGGGATCGGGTTAAATTTCGTCAGGTGGCGGCGGCTATCCAGACCAAGATCACGTAACTGCACGGGCTGTTGCGCCGTTAATGCCATACAGACACCATCATTCTGGGATTGTGGTGCAGCAGGGATAGTACCTGCAGGGGCCTGAGCCAAAATAGCACCGCTATCGCAGGCCGCTGACCAGCGGGTGCTTAATGGTGCTGAAGGTGCGCTGCCGGTTTGTGCTCCTAAATAATACGGCAGGTTAAAACTGCCGCGATACAGCATCACATTATCAAAAGACGGATTACCGGTAAGCGGAGTTCCCGGAATCATTGATACCGGCGCGACAGCGGCCACTTCAAGCGCAGATGGCGCATAAGGCGAACCCGGGGCGGCCATTAATGATTTTACCGTTGCCAGCACATTTGAGATCGATTGTGTAGTCATTGCCGCAGTGTAGATAATGCTGTCGCGGTCAACGCCTTCAGCCTCAATAACGTCTTCAAAACTATTGATCAGCCTTTGTAACGATAATTGCGCTGGTGTGCCCAACGGCAGTGTTTCGTCGTCTTGTTTTACCAGCTCATAAGAGGTTGAAGGCGCAACAGAGTTACCATTATTGTCTTCAATTAATGACGTCAGTACTGTCATATAAGTGGTAGCGGGTTTCAGCGGCCGCAGTGGCACCACAGCTATGCTGTTACCACTGACAGTAGTAACAAAATCCTGACCAAAGGTTAGCTCTGCCACAACTTTACAAGCAAAACCCTGGTTCGCTGTTCTGCACTCTTCTACTGTTGAAGTAGGGCCTTGCATCACCACTTCAAATAGCAAAACCGCACCGGGCTGTTGCACAGAGCCTGGCTCTAAAGCCGCACCTGGTGCTAAATCTACAGCAATAGAATAAGGGCTTTGCGTAGACCAGCCATCTAATGCACCTAACGCCACCTGTGGGTTAGTGTAATTAGGCTCAGCACCAGAGTCAGTGGTTAACGTGCCATCCGTTGTGCCCTGAAACAGTAAATCATTTGGCACAGACAGTCTTGGTGTGGCGGCACCCGGATCGAATACTACTCTGGAATATGGTTTAACAGTGTTGTTGCCGGTATCTTGCTTAATATCATCTAAAGAATCACCGCCACATCCGGTTAAACCTAATGCAACAGCAACAGCCACACTCAGTGTCAGCTTATTCATAGTTTCTCCCCTATCCTGTCTCTTATTTTTTATATGCAAAGCAAAAACTTACCTTGCTTATTGGAAACCTGTTGTATATATAGCCGGTAACAGCTACGACCAGTTAAAGTTAACTCAAACCAGGCAAAATCGCTAGCTGAAAAATACAGAATAAACGAAGAAAGGTGCAAATAGCCCCATTTGGGCGTATGCTTTCGCCGTTTTTGCAGCAACAGGTGACATTTTATGCACAATTATCAAGCAGCTACAGATGCATTAAAAGACAAAGTAATTTTAGTTACCGGTGCCGGGGATGGTATTGGTAAAGAGGCCGCATTAACCTATGCCCGTTTCGGTGCCAGCGTTATCCTGCTGGGCAAAACAGTCAGCAAGCTAACTGCGGTTTATGATGAAATAGTGGCCAGTGGTGGTAAAGAGCCGGCCATAGTGCCACTTGATTTAAAAGGTGCTACCGCGAAACATTACCGCGATATGGCTGCCACTATTACCGCTGAATTCGGCAAACTGGACGGTGTGCTGCATAACGCCGGCATTCTGGGTGTGCTAAGCCCGTTTGAACATATTGACTTACCCACCTGGCAAGACATTATGCAGGTTAATGTCACCGCCCCAATGCTGATGACACAGGCATTAATGCCGGTACTGAAATTGTCCGCTCACGCATCTGTCGTTTTTACCTCTTCCGGCGTTGGCCGCAAAGGCCGAGCATTCTGGGGCCCTTATGCGGTATCTAAGTTTGCCACTGAAGGCCTGATGCAGGTTATTGCAGATGAGTATGATAACAGCACCATACGGGTAAACTGTATAAACCCGGGCGCGACCCGCACTAAAATGCGCAGCCGTGCCTATCCGGGCGAGGATGTTAACCTGTTAAAAACACCGGCAGATTTAATGTGGCTTTATGTTTATCTGATGAGTGACGACAGCATTACTGTTAACGGCCAGACTATAGATGCACAGGTAAAATAGCTGCATAACAAAACGGCCTCTTGCGCTGTAAGGCGCAAGAGGCCGTTTTCATTTACTTACTTTGCTGTATAAAACCAGCCTAGCCTTTTAATACTGTTGCCACCGATTTAGCGAAGTAATTAATATTGCTGTGGTTTAAACCAGCGATACTGACCCGGCTTGAACCCACCATATAAATGCTGAACTCGCTGCGCAGGCGATCAATTTGCGCTTTGTTAATACCTAAAAAGCTGAACATACCGTGCTGACGGGTAATAAAACTGAAATCCTGCTGCACACCTTCAGCGGCCAGGGTGTCGATAATCAGCTGGCGGTAGTTGTTAATGCGATTACGCATTTCGGCCAGTTCCTGATGCCATAAGCTGGTCAGCTCGTTGCTATCAAGAATATTGGCGACAATAATGGCACCATGTGCCGGTGGCATAGAATAAATACTGCGCACTACACTTAACAGGTTTACTTTGGCAACATCCGCTACTTTGCTATCTACTGCAACGATAGATACTGCACCAATACGCTCACGATACAGTCCAAAGTTTTTTGAGCACGAACTGCACAAAATCATCTCATCAACATTATCTGCCAGATAGCGCAAGCCTTTGGCGTCTTCATCCAGGCCGGTACCAAACCCCTGATACGCCATATCAACTAAAGGCGTAAAACCACGCTCTTTGGCGATATCAGTAAAACGCTGCCACTGGGCAAAGGTTAAATCCATCCCGCTGGGGTTGTGGCAACAAGCGTGCACCAGCACTACATCGCCGGCCGGCACTGTAGCAAGCTCGGCAAACATAGCGTCTTCGTTCAGGCCTTTGGTGTCATAATCGTAATAAGTGTATTCTTTTACGTTCAGGCCAGCGGCTTTAAACATAGAGATATGGTTAGCCCAGGTTGGGCTGGTTACCCAAATAGTCGCATTCGGGTTGGCTTTTTTAATAAACTCAGCAGCTACACGTAGCGCGCCTGTGCCGCCTGGTGTATGTGCTGTCGTAACACGGTTGGCCAGCAATACTTTGTGGCCAATGCCAAACGCCAGTTTTTCGATATGGGCATTAAAGCCCAAATCACCGGCCATACCGATATAGGTTTTGCTGTCTTCCTGCTTCAGGCGCAGTGCTTCAGCTTCTTTTACGCACTTCAGTACCGCCGTATGGCCTTGCTCGTCTTTATACACCCCTACGCCGAGGTCTACTTTGTTCGGGTTTGGGTCTTCTTTATAGGCTGCCATTAAACCTAGAATTGGATCGGTTGCCACCGGTTGTAACTGAGCAAACATAGTGTTCTACCTGAGTTAAAGTTGCATGAAAAAAGCTACGGTTATGGTAAATACGCCGGCACGGTTAAACATACCGCCACCAACAAAGCCAAAGCATCCGCCGTAAATACGTTTTTATTAAAATCTTCTGCATCGACAATGCCGGCTATTTTGCCTGATTGGTTAAACAGAGGCAAACAGGCCTCTGCCTGCACTTTAGGATCGCAGGTGTAATACTCCCCGCCTGTGCCTAAATAAGCCGCCACATCATTAATAACTTTGGCTTTGCCGCTTAAACCTACCGTACTGTTATTGCTGATTTTGGCAAATTCGCTATTTAACGGAAATTCAGCCCTTGATGGCGCACCATAATAAGCCAGTTTTACTAGCACAGCCTCACCGGCGCCGTTGGTACGGGCCTGATAAATACCAAACCAGTCCAGTGCAGAATGTTCACGGTAAAATGCGGCAATAAGGCTTAGTTGCGCAAGTGCGTGCTGATTGGCCGCGTTTTGCCCACCCAGAATTGCCGTTAAATCATAGGGCTCATCTGCCAGTTGACCAAACAGCGAGCAAGCACCGCCCTCGCCTAACTCCGGTACTTTATATTGCCATTGCACCGCTGGTGCAGTTGTTGCTGTTAAAAAAGCCTGCAGTTCGGTTTGGCGCTGTTGTACTTTTTCAGCAAAAGCCGCCGGTGAAACGTCGCCCAGATACGCCTGTATGCCGGCGCGTGCAACATAGTCTGATACAGAAACAGCATCTCGTGACATTATAGCCATCCAGATTTCTAAAAATTGGTAAACATTCTACCAGAAGCGGTTAAAAAACCAAGCCAGCCGGCAACAAGTTCAGGAAATTGTTGCCGCGGCTTAAGTGGATGTTTAAGCTGACAGTTCTGTAAAGTAAGCGAAGTAAGCGAACCCACTTATGGCAGGCAATAAAATTTCTCTGGCCGACTGGCAGGCCAAAATGAACCCGGCAGGTGCAACTGCTGCAGTAAAAGACGATCCCAATCTGGTGTACAGCACCGACAGCGGCAAAATAAATGCAAAACCCGCAGCCAAACCGGTGGCAGAAGCTTTTGCCGATGGCGCAGTACGCATAAGGCGCGAAACCAAAGGCCGTGGTGGCAAAGCTGTGCTGACTATTAGTGGTATTGCCAAACCGCATGACGAACTGGTGTTGCTGGCAGCGAAACTGAAAAAGAAATGTGCCTGTGGCGGTGCGGTAAAAGATGGCGTGATTGAAATCCAGGGTGATAAACGCGAGCTGGTAGAGCAGTTATTACAGGCCGAGGGTTTTAAAACTAAATGGGCCGGTGGTTGATAGACGCAAAAGTGCCGGTTCATTATCTCTCAGCGAGAAGAGAACCGGCTTGCTCTAAGCTAACCGTTGAAGGCATGGATGCCTGAGTCGAGCCCCCACGGACGGGTTTACGGCGCGTTAGCGTGAGCAAACCGGTTCGAGTCCGGAGCACAAAACGTTGTGCTGCCTTACTTCACCGCTTCACGATTATACGGCTGACCAACGGCGCCATTAAAAAAGCTGTCTTTTAACCAGTAAGGTCGCTGGGTGGTGTTGGCAATATCCAGCGCAATATTAAAGTTAATATTGGCAAACACCGCACCAGCGTCATAGCGGATTGCCCCGTAGTCTTTAATCAGGCTTGGAATATCGTCTGATGGCTTATGATAGTGCTTAGCAAAAAAGCTGGCCCAGATTTTACCGCCATCCTGCTTTGGATCCTGCGATTTAAAACCGGTCATTAAGAACACTGCCGGTACGCCTTTTTTCACCAGCGTATAGTGATCTGAACGGGTAAAAATAGCCTGCTCCGGCATAGGATCGGCGCTTAGCGCTATGCCCTCTTTCGCTGCGGCGTTTTCTACCACTTTACCCAGCGATGAATGGTTAGCACCAAAAGCGATCATATCGGCAAACGGATACAGTAATACCGGCATATCCAGGTTAACGTTAGCCACCAGTTTATCTATTGGCCGGGTTGGAAAGTGCGCGAAGTAATCGGCGCCGAGCAAGCCTTTTTCTTCACCGGTTACCACCACAAACAAAATCGAACGCTTTGGTTTTACCGGCAACTGGGCAAATAAACGCGCAGTTTCCAGTAAAATAGACACACCGGCAGCGTTATCCATAGCGCCATTGTTAATTTTATCTTCGATGCGTAAGTCGTTGCTGTAGCCAATATGATCAGAATGCGCCGTGACCACAACGTACTCGTCTTTCAGTACAGGATCCGAACCCGGTAATACCGCAATAACGTTGGGGCTGGAAATATCTTCATGGCTGCTGCTACGGCTTAAGGTAGCCGATACACCAAGCTGAAATCCCACAGGGTTCTGCTTATTTTCCAGTTGGGTAAAAATATCCGCCAGCGATTGCGGCGCTTTGGCAAACAGTGCAGCAGCGGCTTCATGATGCACGTAGGCTCCACCTTTTAAATCCGGGAAGCTGTCGGCCGGCGTGCCATCGGCTTGCAGCCACTCCATGCCGGGCGTATTTAAATACAACAGGCTGTTGGCATAAGGCCGCACTTTTTCCTGTGCCGGGGTGTGTAGGGTAATAATACCTACTGCACCGCGCTCTGCTGCTAAACGGGTTTTCTGGCTGCTTAAGTGCGCAGCTTCTTCGCTTGGCAGGCTTTCCGGCCGGCCAGTTAGCAGCACCACTATCTTGCCTTTTACATCCAGATTAGCGTAGTCATTTAAACCAAATTCTTCCGATACCATGCCATAACCGGCAAACACCAGCGGTGCGGTAATATCGGTTTGGGTGTACTGCAAACTCGGGCCGGTAAAAAAGGCTTTGGGGTAACTAAGTTGGGTATCTTTGCCATCGGTATGCAGGGTAAATTTCGCGCTTTCCTGTGCTAACCGCGCCTGGCGCAGCGGCACACGCTGGTAATAGCTGCCATTGTCACCGGCAGGCTCCAGGCCCAGTGCCTGTAATTGCGTGGCAATATACAACGAGGCAATTTCATGCTCTTTACTACCGGTTTCTCGCCCGGCCAGCTCATCTGCGGCCAAAAACTGCATATGGGCTTCTATTGCTTTCGCGCTTGCCGCCGTAGCAGCGGGGGCTGGAACTGATGACTGCGTTGCAGCACAACCGGCTACTACTGCCAATAGCAATGCAGCGGGTATAAATTTGCTTTTCATAGGGTTTCCTTTAAAAACAACAGTGCCAGCATGAGCTGGCACTGACTTTACGGCAACAGACTCAGCTTAGTTTATCCGTTGCTTATATTTGTTGTGTAACTGCTTATGGCGGTTGTTTAAGTCAACTTCCCGGCCGCCAATCCACAGATGGGTGACTTTGTGGCCGAGATAATCGAAAATATCGCCTTCAGACACTACCAGGCTGGCTGCCTTGCCCACTTCAATGCTGCCAATTTTATCGGCAACACCTGCAATTTGCGCGGCATTAATGGTAACAGAACGTAACGCCTGCTCTGGTGTTAACCCAAAGCTTATGGCCTGGCCGGCGGCAAATACCAGATTGCGGGTATCCCAGTAACCGTCCAGCGACAACGCGTAGTTAACACCGGCATCCTGCAAGGTTTTCGGCACGGTAAAAGCCCGGCTGTAGTTTTCATCGCCACGGCTGGGTAAACCATAAGGAGCAGTGTAAATAACTGCCACTTTAGCTGCTGCCAGCTCATCGGCCAGGCGCCAACTGTCGCGGCCACCAACAATAGTCAGCTTAAGGTTGTACTCTTTAGCCAGTAACATAGCCTGGCGAATTTGCCTCTCGTCATCGGCATGCACAAACAGTGGCCGTTCACCTTTAAACACGGCCAGCATTTCATGCCAGCGCGAGTCTATGCCTCTGTTTAACCCGGCTTGCTCAGCATCATAATATGCTTTTGCTGCCTGAAAATACTGCTGTAGTTTAGCCAGTTGCTCAGCATTGGCTTTGCGCACTTCGTCGGCCGGTTTTGGGTTCCAGCGCGAGCCCAGCGTACTGGCATTAGGCCAGCGCACATGCAAACCGGTGCCGTCAGCGACTACCGCATCCTGATAATTCCACGCATCTAACTGCATCAGGCTGGACTGCCCCATCAGCATACTGCCGTCGGGGTAAATCATGCTGTAGGCAAAACCATTGCTGCGAATGGTTGGGATAACCTCTGAGTCGGCGTTGTAGCCCACTTTAGCTTTAATATCCGGGTTAGTCTGGGTTACCTCACGCGAGTCGTCGGTAGAGCGTACAGCCTCTATTTCAATTAAGCCCAGCTGGTTAGCCAGGGCTATCAGGCCCGGATACAGGTGCTTACCGTCCAGAGCAAGCACCGTTGCGCCTTGCGGCGCGCTCAGGTTTTGGCCCACAGCCGCAATTTTACCGTCCACAATTAATATATCACTGTCGGTTTTTACGCCATCGGTTACGGTATGAATTGTCAGGCCGGTTAACAGTAACGGGCCTTCGGCGGCTTTACCCGGCACCATATCGTGCGCCAGCGCTTGTGTACCGCCCAGGCTGCCCGCTAAGGCAGCAAACAGGCTTAAACAGGTTTTAGAAAGTTTCATGCTGCTGCTCCTTAGTGTTTGTGGCCATGAACGTGGCTATGAATATAACTGCCGATGTTCCACCAATCGCCCTGATCTTCACAGTGCCATTCTGGTTCATCCTGCTTATAAGCATCTTTGCTGCCGGCTTTAGCGCTGTCATCTGCGCTCAGCACTTTTTGGATCAGCGCGGTTTTTTCAGCTTCCAGCTGTTGTTGCAGTTGTTTATCCGTATTGATATCGAAGTACTTAGTGCCTTCAATCCAGGTTTGTTGTGCCTGGCTGTATACCGATAGCGGATGGGTGTTCCACAGCACAAAATCGGCCTGCTTACCGGCTTTAATTGAACCGGTAACACTGTCTATTTTCAGCTGCATCGCCGGGTTAATGGTGACCATTTTCAGCGCTTCGTGCTCGTCCATACCACAGTACATCACTGATTTAGCCGCTTCCTGGTTCAGCCGGCGCTGTAAACCGGCATCGTCTGAGTTAATGCTGACATTTACCCCTTGCTCGGCCATTAAACAGGCGTTGGTTGGAATGGCATCCTGCACTTCCATTTTATACGCCCACCAGTCGGCAAAGGTAGAAGCGCTGGCACCATGGGCCTGCATTTCTTTAGCGGTTTTATAGCCTTCCAGAATGTGAGTAAAGGTAGTGATGTTAAAGCCCATTTCATCGGCCAGCTCAATCAGCATCAGAATTTCTGACGCGACATAAGAGTGGGTATGAATAAAGCGCTGCTTATCCAGAATTTCTACCAGGGCTTCTAAGCGGTAATCAATACGTGGCGGTGCGACCTGCTCACGCTGGCGTTTAGACAACTTGTCGTAAGCGGCCAGTTTGGCTTTATACTCTTTGGCGGCAACAAAAGCATCACGAATGGTGGTTTCAACGCCAACACGGGTTTGCGGATAACGCTCGGTAAAGGCATCGCCCCAGTTAGATTGTTTAACGTTTTCACCCAGGGCAAATTTGATGCTTGGCGGTGCGGCTTTCATTTTCAGCCCCTGAGCATTTTCGCCCCAACGGAACTGAATAACCTGCGCCTGGCCACCAATAGGGTTGGCACTGCCGTGCAACAGCTGTGCGGTAGTGGTACCACCGGCTAAACCACGGTAAAGGTTAATATCTTCCGGGTTTATTACATCGGCAATACGCACCTCTGATGTTACTGCGTCGGTACCTTCATTGACACCGGCCTCAATAGCGACATGCGAGTGCTCGTCAATAATACCGGGTGTAAGGTGCATGCCGGTGCCGTCGATAACGTCAAAACCACCTGGGGTGCCCAGGTTTTTACCAATTTTATCGAACTTGCCGTTGCGCACTATCACGTCGGTATTTTCAAGGATGCCGTCTTTTTCTGCAGTCCATACTGTGACATTTTTAATATGCACATTCTGTTGTTTAGCTAAGGCCGGTAAGCCGTAAGCCCGGTTGGGAAAGGTTAATTTAGACAGCATAACGGTGTCAGGCTTGCTGGCTGCGGTTTTGGCCGGGCTTTCTGTCAGCGGCTGGCGCTGTGCCGTTACCAACTCGGTGCTGCTGCCAAGCTGCCATTTACCTGTCAGGCTGTTATCCGCTAACTTGCCACTAAACTGCGCTACCTGCTTATCGCCGGTAAGCTCAGCCAGATTCAGGTTAAACTGCAACAGTTGTTGCTGGCTGTGAATATGCTCTAACTTAACACTTTTTGCTGCAGCATCGCCAGCCTGTAACACCGCAGAACCACTGAGTTTATCGGCATGGCCGGTTAAGGTAACTTTAATAGCCTTACCCGCAACAGACAGCTGGTAATCACCGGCAAAGTCTACCGGGGTTATGGCTTTAATGCTGTGCTGCTGGCCACGCACCCAGGTGGCCACAATTTCACCATCAGCAAATAAATCGCCGCTGGCCAGTACTAAGTCAGCCTGATAACCGGGGGCAATTTTACCCAGTTTGTCGGCTACACCACTCAAACGGGCCGGCACTGTGGTTAATGCAGCCAAAGCGGTGTCGGCAGATAAACCATACTGCACAGCTTTGCGTAAATTAGGCCAGAAGTCTTTCGTGTCTTTTAACTTGTAGGTGGTTAGCGCAAAAGGCACGCCAGCCTGCGCCAGGGCCGCAGCGTTTGCCGGTGCACGCTCCCAGTGGCGTAAATCGGCCAGGTTCACATCCAGTTGATCAGCCACCTGCTCTACAGCAGGTGCAGCAGGGAAGTTAAGTGGTAAAATGAGGCTGCGCCCGGTGGCTTTAATTTCATCCAGCCGCACATATTCAAAACCTGAGCCCACCATAGCGGCATTGTTCAGTTTGAACTCGTTTAACAACAGGTGGGCACGCAGTAACGATCTGTCGTCACCGGTTTCAAACACTGCGCCCTGCTGGTTAATATTGGCCAGGCTTTGCAGCGCCACATTAAACTCGACCGGCTGGTTAAAATAACGCACATCGGTTTTACCGTAAGCCTGGCTGTACCAGTTGGCATCACTTAAAGTCTGGCGGATAAGCGCCATACTGCCCATCAGCGATGACGGATAACTTTGCTTTGACGTGCCTTTGCTAAAAGCCATAAATTGCGGGCCATCGGCTTTTAACACCAACTGATTGGGCAAGCCTTCACCTAAGGAGCTGACAAAAGCCTGACCGCGGAAGATGCCGTCAAAGCGGGCGGACTGCGCAGCAGTAAAACCGAGCTTACGTAAGGCTTCTGCGGCTTTGGCATCAGGCTTAAATTCACTTACCCAACGCTGCTGGGCATGGATGGCATCATTGCTGGCATTGCCACCTTTGCGCTCATTTTTATACACCGGCGCATCACGGTAACTGCCGGATTTGGCTGGCTTGGCTGCCTCAATACCATATTGGGTATAAGGATCGATAAAGCCCGGATACAGCGTATAGCGGCTGGCGTCAATTTGCTGATACCCCGCTGGCACCTTTACACTGCTGCCTACCGCGCTGATGCGGCCATCGGCAATTAATACGGTGGCATTTTCCAGTTTTTTACCGGGTTCGGTATAGACAGTGGCACCGGTCAGGGCGATTAAATTGGGGGTTTTATCCTGGATACCTTGCAAGGGGCTGGTCTGGTCGGCGTGGCTACTGGCGGCAAATACCGTCAGCAGCGCTGCGCTTAACAGCGACAAACGCTCTGAAGTCATAACATGTTCCTGAATTAAGAATTAACTGTTAATAACGTAGTTCAGGCGACTAAGCTCCTGCTCAGCCAGCGGCATGCTGAAGTAGTAACCCTGAACCTGATAGCAAGCATTTTTTCTTAGAAATTCAACTTGTTCGGCAGTTTCTACCCCTTCGGCCACTACGCGAAGATTCATCTTCTGCGCCATAGCAATAATCGCTGCAACAATATCCATGTCGTTGCGATCATCAGGAATATCTTTGACGAACGAGCGATCTATTTTCAGCTCGTCTACCGGAAAACGCTTTAAGTAACTAAGCGAAGAGTAGCCTGTACCAAAGTCGTCGATAGATAAAGACACCCCGAGACGCTTTAACTGATTTAACTGGTTAATAGCCGCATCAGTGTCGCCCATCAACATACTTTCAGTAATTTCAAAGATTAAAAACGCCGGGTTGGCACCGGTGCGCAGTAAAATCCGTTCAACAATTTCCGGCAGGTTATCATCTTTAAACTGCCGTACAGATAAATTAATCGACAAGGTAACATTATGGCCACGGCTATGCTGGCGTGATAAAAACCGGCAGGCTTCCCAGACAATCCACTCGCCAATTTGCACTATCAGCCCGGTGCTTTCGGCCACGCCAATAAAACGCAGTGGCGGCACCAGGGTATTGTCTGGCCGTAACCAGCGCAGTAAGGTTTCATAGCCAACAATGCTGTTATCGCGAATATCAATTTTTGGCTGGTAATACAGCAGGAACTGATGCTCACGGATGGCTTCTCGCAGCTGGTTTTCAATTAGCAGCCGTTCATTGGCCGCTTCATTTAAGTCATGGCTGAAAAAGTGAAAGGTGTTTTTACCGCGGGCTTTGGCTTCATACATGGCTAAATCAGCATGTTTGAGCAACAGTTCTTCTTCTGAGGCATCTTCCGGCGCTACTGTAATGCCAATGCTGGCACTGATAGACACTTCATGGTTACCCAGTTTTACCGGCGCGGCAAATGCCTGTTGTAAATTCGCGGCAATGCTGGACGCCTGGCCCCGGTCGGTAATGCCGCTTAAAATAACAGCAAATTCATCGCCGCCCAACCTGGCAATAGTATCTTCTTCACGCAGGCGACTGATCAGCCGCTTGGCCACTTCTTTTAATAATTCGTCCCCGGCATCATGGCCCAGGGTATCGTTAATGCGTTTAAATTCATCCAAATCAAAATATAACAATGCAAAGCTGTAGTAGCCGCGGTGCGACATAGCAATGGCTTTACGCAACTGGTCGCGGAAGTAACTGCGGTTAGCCAGCCCGGTCAGCACGTCGTAGTACGCCAGTTGCTCCATCTTTTTCTGGCTTTGCTTAATAAAAGAAATGTCCTGCATGGCGCAAACATAGTTACTTATACCGCCTTTTTCATCGCGGATAGGCGCTATGGCCAGCGACACCCATAACTGGCGCTCAGCATGTTGCAACAACATATCACCACGCCAGTGTTGGCGCTCAGCCAGCGTTTGCTGAATTTCCTCTGCCACGTGGTACATTTCTTCGGCAAATAAGCTGCCAAGCGGCTGTAAATGTATTTGCTCTGTTGTGGTGCCAATCATCTCGGTCAGAAACGGGTTAGCATATTCAATACGCAGCAACTGGTCGGTTAGCACTATACCCGAGCTGGAAAAAGACACCGCTTTACTCAGTTTTCTGGCTGAGCGCTCAGCCTGTTCTTTTTCTTCTATCCGGGCATTTAAACCACTGACTAAGGTGGATATTTCATCAGACATGCGGCCAAAGGCCTGATTAAGCAAACCTATTTCATCGTTTTGTGTATCCAGTTGCACCTGTTCCAAGTCGCCACGGGATAAGCGACTGATAGCACCGGATAAGCGGTTTATCCGCTTTAATATAAAATGATAAATAACCAGTTGTAAAAACAATGCCACCAGCAACGCCACTGCAGTAAACACCAGCACCAGGCGGGAACGCACTGAACTAAAAGCAGTAGAAATATCGGCTTTATCAACGTAAACACTTAAGTACCAATCTGCGCGCTCGACAACATCGGTCGCAATAAGCTTTTCCGGCGCCAGGGCTTGCGCCTGCATAACTTGGCGCGGATTGGCAGCATACTGACGCGCATACTGGCTCAGGCTGTCAGCACTGGCGGCGTCGGCCTGTAAAGGGGTGTTCATTGGCGGATCGGTGCGCAAAAACTGCCGGGCTGAGCTGATAATCTGGCCCTGGCTGTCAAAAATCATACTATGGCGGCCGTCCTGGCGTGGCAACATGGCCAGAATATCCTGCAGAATAAAATCCGTACCGGTAACCCCAACAAACTCATCATTGACATAAACCGGAATGATCAGGCTGGTCATCCATTTTTTCCAGATATTGTCGTAATACAGAGGCGTCCAGCGTGGTTGGCGTGCCGGGTTTTGCTCCGGTGTGGCGATGTTGTAAAACAGATCCTGATTAAAATCATGCTGGGTGCTTACCTGCAACGCCCAGTCAGCCGGTGAAATACGGATAAACTGCTCTTTGGAAATAAAATAGAAGTTAAAAAACTCTTGCAGCATCAGTGGCGAAAGCTGCTGCCACAACAAGCCGGTTTTATCAAACAGCGCGGCAACTCGGGCATTGTAGTTTTGCGCGGCGACAAAAGCACCGGAGTAATCATCCTGCACGCGGATACTGCCATCAGCAGCGGCTTGCATAGTGGTGGCGCCAGACAGCGAGGCCAGGCTAAGGCTGCGGCTAATAACCTGATTAGCTGCAATAGCCTTTTGTTCTTTTTGCAGAAAATTTTTGTTCAGCTGTAAAGCGTGATTTGTGGCACTGTGTTTCAGAGCCACCTGTTGTTGCTCAAATTCATTGGTCTCTTGCAGCAAAATAACTGCATAGCCTATAGCAAAACCGGCAGTAACGATGGCAAGAAATACCACCAGCGCAAATTTGCGCCCCAGCGAGTCCATTCCTGTTGGTTTAATAAAGTTTACGTCCTTCACTACTCTGCCTGATTTTGAAAAAACTATTGATTATTGGCAAGATATCGCTTTCTATAACAACACGACGCAATCATTATTGCATGTTAATTCATCAAAAGAGAATGAAACAATGAAAAAACCCCTGTTAACTGTCGTTTTAGTATCATTGCTATCTACCTCTGCTTTTGCCGGCAGCGCCTTTACTGAAGCCAAAGATAGCGTGAAATACCGTCAATCTGCATTCCAGCTGATCCGCCATAATATGGCTGATATTGCTGATATGCTAAAAGGCGACGTCAGTTACGATGCAGAGCGTGTCAACAAGCGTGCTACTGCACTGGCTACGCTAACAACCTTACCATGGGAAGCCTTTACGGTACCGGGTGCCGAGCAAGGCGGTGGTGATGCCAAAGCTGCTGTGTGGAAGAACCTAAGCGATTTTCAAAGCCGGGGCGAAAAACTGGCAACTGATGCACTGGCATTAAAATCGGCGGCTGACAGCATGGATCAGGCCGAAGTACGTAAAGCCTTTGGCAGCTTTGCCCGCAACTGCAAAGCCTGCCACGACGAATACAAAAACTAAGAGCGACACGGCGCTGTTTACAGCAGCGCCAGCAATTTATGCCCCTGCCAGAAATACAACACCACTAATAACAACCCAAACAGAATAAAGTAAACGCCACTGTGTTTTACGCCGCCAGTATAGGTACTTGCTGCATGGTCTTTGCCACTAAGCATGACCCACAGCACATTATGTACCCGCATACTGTGCCAGAGTGCCGCAACAACATGCACAGCTACCGCCGCCAGCAGAATATTGATATTGATTTTATGAATATCCGAGGCCATATCAACCCAGCTTGCCGGTAACAAACTGACCAGTGGGCCGTCACTCATATAACTGTTATCAAAGGTAGCCAGCCCGGTTAGCAATTGCACCAGTACCAACACAATCAATAGCACTATCATATAAAAAGACGCCGGATTATGGCCATTAACCGCATACGGCTTACGCAGGTAACGCACAGCCGCAGCAGGAGTAGCGGCAAACTGGCTAAAACGCGCGGTTTGACTGCCAACAAAGCCCCAAACCAGCCGTGATACCACCAGCGCCAGCAGCGTATACGCCAGTAACTGATGCTGCGCCATTAAACCTTCTTCACCGGTGTACCACAGCCCTGCCAGCAACAGAACCTGGCTCCAGTGAAAAAACCGCACGGCAAAATCCCAGACTTTTACTTTTTGTGACATTGTGCGTAGTCTCCGTTATGCTAAGTTTCTGATTTTATACCAGAGACACAAAAAGATGAATTGGTGGAAATGGATCCTTACCATATTAACCTTATTGCTGGCCCTCGCCGCTGCGGCAATTTACACCGTGCTACACCTGAGTTTACCAAACTACGATGGCACCCAATCAAGCAGTATCAGTAACACCGCCCGGCTGGAACGCGATGCGCTGGGTTATCTTAGTATCCATGCCGCAAACCGCAGTGATGCTGCCTTTGCACTGGGTTTTGCCCATGCTCAGGAGCGTTTCTTTCAAATGGATCTACTGCGCCGCAATGCCGCCGGCGAACTGGCCGAGCTGTTTGGCAAGCGCGCATTAAAGGCCGATCTGGCGTTGCGCCAACACCGTTTTCGCAGCCGTGCCACGCAAGCTCTGGCGGCACTGCCTGTTGAGGACAAGCAGTTGCTGAGCAACTATAGCCGTGGCGTTAACGAAGGCCTGGCGGCCCTTAGCATGCCGCCGTTTGAATACACCGTGCTGCAGCAAACACCAACACCCTGGCAAGAAACAGATTCGTTTTTAGTTATTTACAGCATGTATCTGGATTTACAAGGCAAACTGGGCCGCGACGACTATGCAATGACCATACTAAAACAAACCGTGCCGGATGAATGGTATCGTTTTTTACAGCAACATTCTGATATCTGGCAGGCCGCAATAGATAACAGCCAGATTGAAGCCGTGCCTCTGCCCACTTCAACCTACCCAAAGCTGTTAACAAACAGCCAGACTGCCTGTAACCTGTGCACAGTAAAAGATGCCACCGACATTGGCAGCAATAACTTTGCCGTAGCCGGCAGCTTAACCAGCCATGGCAGCGCTATACTGGCAGATGATATGCATCTGAGTATCCGCGTACCCGGCACCTGGTATAAAGCCCAGCTAAACTGGCGCGATGGCACACAACTGCGCACCGTTACCGGCCTTACGCTACCCGGCACACCCGCTATCGTAGTGGGCTCTAACGGTAATATTGCCTGGGGTTTTACCAACAGTACCGCCGACTGGCATGATCTGGTCGCGCTGCAACTGTCAGACGATGGCAAACGCTATTTAACGCCAGATGGCTGGCAGGCACTGGAATACGTATACGACACCATTAAAGTTGCCAACGGCCCTGATCAGCCGTTACAACTGGCGCAAACCCAATGGGGGCCGCTGGTACGCTTTGGCGATAGCCCGGCCTATGCTTTACGTTGGGTTGCTTATGATATTGAGGCAGTTAATTTTAACCTGCTGCAACTGGAAACCTCAGCAACAGCACAGGATGCCCTGCAACTGGCACCACAGGTTGGCATACCCACGCAGAACCTGCTGGTAGCCGACAATAAAGGTAATATTGGCTGGAGCCTGATGGGCCGCATACCTAAACGCAACCTGCCGGATCTGGATACCGCACAAGACTGGAGCAATGCTGATTTTGGCTGGTTTGGCTATATAGCAGCTGAAGCTCAGCCACAGTTATTGAACCCCGCCAGCCACAGGTTATGGACCGCAAATTCGCGCATGATCGGCGCGGCTGATTATCAGCTGATTGGCAATGGCGGTTATGACTTAGGCGCCAGAGGCTGGCAAATACAACAAGGCCTGAACCAGTTACACAGTGCCGATGAACAGGCTCTGCATAAAATTCAGCTGGATAACCGCGCACTCATGCTGGAACGCTGGCAACAGCTGTTATTAGAGGTGCTGGACAACGACACTGTGCAGCAGCATCAGTTACAATCGTACCGCCAGCATGTGTTAACCAGCTCACAAAGCGCCAGCGTTGATGCCGTGGGTTACAGCCTGGTACGGGCGTTTCGGCTGAAATTACTGGAGTTGCAGTTTGCCCCACTGTCAGCGTATCTGGAGCAGCATGGCGCCCGCAGTCAGGATCTGAAATACTCACTGGAAACGCCACTTTGGGCCATGTTACAACAACGCCGTACCGATACCTTACCGGCAAGCTTCAGCAGCTGGGATGAATTATTACTCACTGCCGTGCTGCAAAGTAAGCAACAGCTGCTGCAAGACAACGGCAGCATTAACCAGAGCAACTGGGGTTATATTAATCAGGCCCGTATAAATCACCCGTTGTCTGGCGCCATACCGCTGCTGGGAGGCTGGCTTAATATGCCGGCTACCGAACTTAATGGCGACAGCCATATGCCAAGGGTACAGCGGCCGGGTTTTGGCCAGTCACAGCGTATGGTGGTAGCGCCGGGGCAAGAACATAAAGGGATTTTAACCATACCGGCAGGTCAGTCTGGCCACCCGCTTTCGCCGTTTTACCGTGGCGATCACCAGTACTGGTTAAACGAAGTAGCCTTGCCGTTTTTACCCGGCGAGAAAAAATATCAGCTGCTGCTGACACCTCAGGGTTGACTTTAGCCATCCAGACGGACTATGTTAGACGCCATGAAAACATCTAATGTCGCGCTCAGCTTTTTTCGCTTTACCACCTTACACGGGAGGCGGTGAGCTGCGCGCGCAGTAATACCTGAAACCTCCCACGCCGGGAGGTTTTTTTTTGCTTACTTTTAGCTCAGACAAAGAGAATTAACATGGAACTGGATGAAATACGCCACGCAATATCTGACACCGACAAGCAATTGCTGGCTTTATTATCAAAACGGCGTCAGCTGGCACTGGCTGTAGCCGACGCCAAACTGGCACAAAACAAACCGATACGTGACCAAAAGCGCGAGCAAGAGCTGCTGCTGTCACTGATTGAGCAAGGCAAACCATTGGCGCTGGACGCCCAATATGTAACCCGGCTGTACCATGTGATTATTGAAGACTCGGTGCTACAGCAACAGGCTAAAATTCAGGGCCAGCTAAACGGCACCAACAGCCCGGCTGTACGCGTAGCTTTTCTCGGTGGCCAGGGCTCATACAGTTACTGGGCGACACAAAAGTATTTTACCCGCCGCGCCGAGCGTATTATTGAACAAGGCTGCGACAGCTTTAACGAAATAGTCCAGGCGGTTGAAACCGGCCATGCCGATTACGCCCTGCTGCCGATTGAAAACACCTCGTCGGGCAGTATTAACGAGGTATACGACTTACTGCAGCATACCCGGTTGTCTATTGTTGGCGAGCTGACCCACCCTATCGCCCACTGCCTGCTCGGTTTACCGGGCACCGATTTAAGCAAAATCCGCCAGGTGTGCGCCCACCCGCAGGTTATTGCCCAGTGCAGCCAGTATCTACAGGGGTTATCGCAAGTAAAAATTGAATACTGCGACAGCTCATCCGACGCCTTTAACCGCATTAAGCAGCAGCAAGATCCAACAGTGGTAGCCATAGGCGGCGAAGAAGGCGGCCAGCTATACGGTTTGCAAGTGCTTACCCGTGATCTGGCTAACCAGAAAGACAACGTCAGCCGTTTTATAGTAGTGGCGCGTAAGCCGGTGACAGTAGCCAAAGCCATACCGGCAAAAACCACCTTTATTATGTATACCGGCCAGCAACCCGGCGCGCTGGTAGATGCCTTGCTGGTGTTAAAGCAGCATGGTATCAGTATGGGCAAACTGGAATCGCGGCCTATTAATGGCAACCCGTGGGAAGAGATGTTTTACGTCGATGTATTCGCCAACCTGAATGATTACGCCATGACCCGTGCCCTGGAAGAGTTAAATAAAATCACCAAATTTATTAAGGTGTTAGGTTGTTACCCCAGTGAAGATATTGAACCAACTCAGGTAACTGCCGGCTGATAACATGTGCTCAGGGGCTTCAGGTTCCAGGATCAGGCCCCTGCCGCACTACTCAAATTCATGTTAATAAACTAGACTTGAGCGGTCATAAGTAACCATAAGGTTTAGCTTTTAATGCGGCATTTACTGTGTTTTTGTTGTTTTATTGCCGTGTTCGCCGCAGCAGCAGAAAAAGCCGTATTGCGCATGGCCATGCCTGATTACCCTCCTTACACCTATGTTGAGGATGGCCAATATCAAGGCGAAGGCTATGACGCTTTTGTTTTTATTATGCAGCACCTGCAGCGTGATTTTCATATTTCACTGGTGCCAAATTATGGCCGCGCAGTACTGGATTTACAAAATGAGGTAATCGATGGTTTGTTTTTAGCCTCAGAAAATGCTGAGCGCAACAATATGGCGGTATTCTCAGATCCGGTAAGTATTACCCGCTGGACCTGGGTATGGTTAACGCAGGAGCAAACACTTACACCCGACAGTAGTAACTTTGCCAGCCGCGCGATTGTATCGGCGCAAATTAACAGCAATATTTATCTTTGGTTAAAAGCGCAAGGCTACCGCGTAGCTGGTGGGCCAAACAATATTCGGGATCTGTTTCGCTTGTTAAATAATCGCCGGGTAGATGCCATTATGCTACCGGAACAAACCGCGTTAACCGTGATTAAGGAAAATAACTACCCGTTGCAAAACTATCAGTTTAAAACTATGCGGGAGTTACCTTTTGCCATTTATATCAGTAAACGTTTTTTAGAAAAAGAACCGGATTTTATGGTGCAGTTAAATAACGCTATTGCCGAGTATCAGCAAAGCCGGAAGGCTTTGCCGCAATAAGTCTTAGTAGTGCAGCTAAACCGGGCCTTTAATGGTTAGCGTAGTACATTGATCGGTAACCAGGCGCTGCAGCAGTTGCTGATCGGATAACAACTGCTGTTCATTATCGAGATTTAATGACGCCACGCCGACAATTTGGTTACGTCCTTTCGTCTTTGCCTGGTACAACAGGTGATCAGCCAGCTTCAACGCTGTTTCCCAGTACATACTTTGCTGCGCAATGTGTTTTACCGGCAAACAGATATAGCCGCCACTTAAGGTCACTCTGATCGGATTACTATCGATATATACTGGCTGAGCACCGATATCATGCAAAATACGTTTCGCCAGTTCCGGCAAAATCTCTGCCTGGCTGTGGTGCAACACCAGCAAAAACTCTTCTCCTCCCCAACGGATAGCTAAATCATCAGAGCGACATAATGCCTTTAGCCTTTTAGCGACAGCGATCAGTATTTCATCTCCGGCTGCGTGGCCGGATACGTCATTAATATGTTTAAAGTGGTCAACATCCAGCAAAAAAATAGCATGGCTATCTGTTATTTTGCGGCGCTCCTCAGGCATATAGTTCTGCAATGCCCGGCGGTTTAACAGCCCGGTCAGAGGATCATGTAAAGATTGCTGTTGCAGCATGTCGTTGTTTTTACTGAGTAACTGATTCACTTTACGGCTGCTGATATAGGCAAAAAATAACAAGGCAGCAATCACCAGCATCAGCAAAATAGCTAACAGGATCAATCGTTGGGTCAGTTTACGGTTGTCCAGCTCCTTACGCTGCAATTGGGTTTGCTGCTCCAGCAATTTAATTTGCAGCGCGTTTTCTTCTGCCTGATAACGAATTTGCAGTTCACTAAACACTTTATCCCGCTCTGACTGAAAAAACTCGTCTTTCAGCCGGATTTGCTCCTTTAATGCCTGCGCCTGCAACGAATAGCGGCCGGCAACTTCATAGGCATCGGCAATAAGCGCTTGTATCTGCGCAACCTGGCTTGCCGGTGCAAAAGAGCGGAATATTTCGGCAGCACTTAACATCTCATTCAGGCCGGCATCATGGTTACCTCGTAATACCTGGATATAGCCCAGGTTAAAATCAATAACTGTACCGTCGGTAATATTATGTATTGATGTGGCAATATCCCGGGCGCGCAGCAAATATTGCTCTGCTTTATCATAGTGTTTCAGCAACAATAACGATGCGCCGGCATTGTTATAGCCGGCAAGCTCTACCCGCTGATTCCCCTGTTCTTTGCCAATCTTTGCCGCCAGCAAAAAAGCGTCAATAATTTCGAGCGACAGGCCATTAAGTTCCCGTGCTGCATAAGCCCGGTTAAGATAAAGCTCTGGCAGCCGCTGCTGCAGGTCGTGTTTTAGTGAGTCTTCAATCGTTTTATCCAGTAACTCCAGTGCGGCTTTAAAATTCTGTAGCGATAACTGGATCCTGGCAATTTGCAGGTTTAAAAACTGTCTGCGCCGGTGCGTGTTGACATCATCAGTGTTACTGATAGCAGCATGAGCTTGCAGAAAATGCTCCAATGCAGCAGCAAACTGCCGGTTATTTTGTAACACCTGACCGATGACAGTATGCGTGTAATAACGTGTCCGGCTGCTGCTGACTGTTTCTAGTTGCTGCTCAATAGCAGGGATAAGCTCCAGACTTTTATCTGTATTATTATTTTGTAAGTAAATTTCTGCTTTTACTGCCAGCAGCTCTGCTGTGGCTGCCGGCGAAGATTGTATTCTTGGTAAGTTGAGAAAACTGTCTGCCAATGCCAGTGCTGCTGCTGTATTGTTGTCGCCCAGCGCCATTGACAGAACTTGATAACCTCTTGCTCTGGCATAGCTTTCAACCGGGGTAGATTCATTTAGCGCTGCAATAATTGTGCTAAGTGTAACCTTATCTTCCGGGTAGTTGGCAAAACCAATAAGCTTGTCTAACTGCTGCTCAAGGGCAGCATCTGTTTCCTGCGCCGCAGCATAGCTGTGGCTTATACTCAGCATCAGGCAAATAAAGCAAAAATACACGACCTGACGAGAAAGAGAGGGGTGTGCAGGGCTGACTATTTTCACTTTAAAATTCCTGTGTAGCTACCGTTCTGAGCAGTCCGGTAAATACCAGACAGTGACAACTTTAGTTTATAAGCTATTGAGCAAATTCACAGAAGATGTTTTGTAGAAAATAACCTTTAAAAACGCATCTATAAGCAACGCATTTTCATATTCAAATTTTTATTAACGTGAATGTGATCAACGCTGATACAACTCCAGCGGCAGGCCGTCGGGATCTTGAAAAAAGGTGAAAGCTTTGCCGGTAAATTCGTCGATGCGGATTAGCTCTACCGCTACGTCGTTTTGCGTTAAGTAATCGGCAAATTCTGCAACGCTATCTACCACAAAAGCCAGATGACGCAGGCCTTGCGCTTCGGGTTTACTTGGCCTGGGTGGTGGATTGGGAAAGCTGAACAGCTCAATTTGGTTACCGTTTGGCAGGGCTAAATCCAGCTTCCAGGAATCGCGCTCTTGGCGGTAATTTTCGGCGATAACGGTTAGGCCCAGCAGTTGTGTATAAAACTGCTTTGAACGGGCGTAATCGCTGCAAATTATCGCCACATGATGAATGGCGCTAAGTACGGGGCGGGTCATAAAAAAGGCCTTAAGCTGTTAAGGCCCTAATTGTATCAGAGCAGCTTTTGCAGCTCACCTTTTAACTCTTTGTCTTGTGTTGATGCCAACAGTGGTTTTAAAATTTCCTCTGCTTTAGCCTGTTGTTGCTGCGCTATATATAGCTGACCTAAGCGCAATTTTGCCCAGTCGATATTATCAGCCGCTGGTTGCTGTGCAATAAACTGCTGCAAAGCGCTAATGCCTTTATCAACTGCCAGCCCACCTTTTACTGCCGAGCGGCCAATTTGGTACAGCGCCTGCGCTTGCGCAGCGGCAGCATCGTCATCGCTGGCCGGCATGGTCAATGCCTGGTCAAATAATGCGATTGCTTTGGTATGCTCATCAGTGCGCGAAAACGCTACACCGCGCTGCAGGTAGGTTTCCGGCCGTTGCGTTAGCAGTTCATCTTTGGCTAAAAGTGCATTAAAAACAGCGTCATCCTGTAAATCCGACGCATTTAACTGCAGTAATGCCCCTTGTAAGGCATCAATCTGCTTTAACTGCTCAGCCAGCTGCAAGGCTTTGCCTTTATCACCACCGGCAATACCGGGCGCCTGAGCAAGAAAACTGCCCAGCGCAATATAGCTGCGCGGGTTATCTGGTGCCAGTTTAAGGGCGGTTTCGTAGGCTTTTTTACAGCGCTTGGCATACCCCAGCGCACTTAACATGCTGGCAGAAGATGCCAGATTACAGCTTACCGTGGCATACCAATGCTGATAGTCTGCGTTTTTGCTGTCAATTTTCACGGCTTTTTCCAGCAAGTCTTCTGCTTTGTCTGCGTTGTTTAACAGTGCCTCGGTTTGCCCCAGCAACGCCAGTAGCTGGGCATCTTTGGTTTTTTTAGTGACCAAAGGCGTTAATAATGCTTGTGCTGCCTGGGCGTCTTTGGCTTGCCATAAGGCTTTAACCTGCGCGGTTAATGCCTGCGGATCAGTAGAATTGGCCAGCACGCTACTGCTGAGGATCAAGCCGGAAAAAAACAGGATGCTACGCATAATGATGCTCCCTATCGCGCTGCTGTCATTGAAGTAGCAAACACTATAAGGCACAGCATAGGTGCCTGACTATAGGTTAAAAGTAACAAAACATATTTTACCGCTTACAACGCAATAACATCGCCTTTGACCGGAATTTTCGCTGCGATACCAAGCTGTGCCAACTCCTGCTGCAGCACGGCTTGTGCCTCCGGCTCACCATGTACCAGATAAAACTCTGGCTGCCCACCGATGGCCTGCGCCCAGTCTAACAGTTCACTCTGGCCGGCATGGGCCGAAAAACCACCGATAGTATGTACTTTGGCTTTTACCACTATTTCCTGGCCAAATAATTTTACCCGCCGCTCACCATCTACCAGACGCCGGCCTAACGTGCCCTGCGCCTGAAAGCCGACAAAAATCAGGTGGTTTGAGCTTTTCCATAAGTTGTGTTTTAAATGATGCACAATACGGCCACCATTACACATACCACTACCGGCAATAATAATGGCACCGCCGCTAACACGGTTTATCGCCATTGATTCTTCCACGCTTTCGGTTAAGCGCAGCATTGGTAGTAAATCCTGCAGTTGCATGCCTTTTTTAAAGCCAATGGCCGCTAAGTCTTTTTGCTCCAGACTGTGCAGGTAGTCGTTGTAAATATTGGTGATACTGATCGCCATAGGGCTGTCAAGAAACACCATCCGCTGCTTTAACCGGCCCTGATGATGCAGCAATGCTAGGTAGTACAAAATTTCCTGCGAACGGCCAAGCGCAAAAGCCGGAATAAACACATTGCCACCGTCTTTATTAGCGTGTTCCAGCGCGGTAGCCAGCTCTTCCAGCGAGTTATCAATATTCTGATGGTTGCGGTTACCGTAAGTACTCTCCATCAGTACAATATCAGCCTGGCCAATGTCAGTGGGGTCGTGCATTAATACCGTGGCCGGGTTACCTAAGTCTCCGGAAAACACCAACTTGCGCATCGCTTTATCGCCTTTAAGCCACAGCTGCACTATGGCCGAGCCCAGGATATGGCCGGCATCAGCAAATTCCAGCTCCAGCCCCGGCAGTGGTGTAACACGCTTTTTGTAGCTTATGGTTTCGCATAATTGCGCCACCCGTTCGGCATCCTGCACTGACAACACCGGGTCTTGCAGTTTTTTACCCGAGCGCGCCGCTTTTTTGTTTTGCCATTCCAGATCTTTTAAATACAAATGCACTGAGTCTTTTAGCAATATTGGCAGTAGCTCAGCGGTGCCGGGGGTACAAAGTATTTTGCCGTCAAAACCACGTGCTACCAGCAGTGGCAGCAGGCCGCTATGGTCGATATGGGCGTGGGATAAAATAACTAAATCAATATCTTTGGGCCGAAAGGCAAAATGAAATTTATGCCATTCACGAATTTGATCGGCGCCCTGCACCATACCGCAGTCGAGTAAAATCTGCTTATTTTGGAATTTAATTAAATAGCACGAGCCGGTAACCTGCTGCGCAGCGCCGACAAAAGTTAAACTGGCATTAAGCGGCATCAGTTGCCTCCTGGTTGTTTGTTAAAGGTTCAAACCGGCTTTGCAACGCGCCAAGCGATAGCAAAGCACGGGTCAGTTGCCGGGTAAAACGTTTGGTTTCCGCTAAGCGCAGTAGTTGTTCTCCACCGGCATCTTTACTTACCCGTTCTTGTAATACTAAGGTGTACAACTGCTTTTTATTTTGCTCGCGCTGGCGCAGCAGTTCGCGGTAACTGCTGCGGATCTGCCCGGCGTCGTCCGGCCAGATTGCCCGGTTTAGCAGTTGCCACAGCTCAGCTTCGTTATGAAATACTGTAATATCCGCCGCCAAATGCTGTGTCAGCACCGGTAACAGCTGCAGTGTCATTTCAAGTTGCAACTGGCTTTTTACCAGTTCATTCAGCAGCATTGCTTCGTTAGCCGGCAACGGCTCCCGGCCCAGCAGGTGCATATAGCTGCTGATCTCTGTCTGTAAACTGCGGATATCATCAATGCTATCGGCTTCAGTGGGCAGGGCCTGCGTCAACCGCACTGCCTGAGCCGCAATAAGTTGACCAACCCGCAACAGCTCAGCACTAAGACCATTAATGGCCAGTGCCGGTATGGCCAGACTGGACGCATCCAGGTAACGTAAACCAGCGCTATTCTGCCGCCGGAACCTCTTATTCAGCCACAGCACCAGCCGGCCGGTTACCGGCCACATCAGCAATACGCCAAGAACGTTAAACAAGGTATGAAATAACGCCAGGCTAACCGCCGGCTGCGGATCGGTAAACAACCACTGCTGCAACAGGTTTATGCCCCACAGCAATGGCGATAACAGTAATAAAGCTACCAGCCCGGTTAGCACATTAAAAATAACATGCAGCCAGGCCAGACGTTTCGCTTTAGCCGTAGCAGCCAGGGTGGACATCAGCGCAGTAGATGTAGTGCCAAGGTTAGCGCCGATAACAAAAGCCGCTGCTAATGACAGCGGAATAATGCCGGCCGACACCGCAGTGATAACCAGGGCGATTACCGCAATGGAGGCCTGCATCAAGGTACTTAATAAAGTACCCAACAGCACTCCCAGCAAAATACCCCAAATGCCCAGCTGTGCCAAACCGGTAAATTCAATGTCGACAAAAGCGGTATCAAAACTCTGCTTTAAAAACGCCAAGCCGAGAAACAGCAAGCCAAAACCAAGCAAGCCTTCGCCAAAGCCTTTATTGCGGCTACTGCGGCCAAACAGCTTTAACAACACACCTACACCTATAATGGGTAACGCCAGCGCATCTATCTTAAATTGCAACCCCACCAAAGCGATAAACCAGCCGGTTAGCGAAGTACCTACGTTACTACCATAAATAACAAAGGCTGCATTTTGCAGCGACAAAATACCAGCATTAACAAAGCCGATGGTAGTTACCGTAATAGCACTGGAAGATTGCACCGCCACGGTAGCAACAGCGCCAAAAGCCACCCCCTGCAACGGCGTATTGGTCCAGCGCTGCAAAAACTGCATCAAGCCCGGGCCGGCTGCCACTTTCAGCCCCTGGCTCATCCAATCCATGCCGAGTAAAATCAGGCCCAGAGCGCCAAAGGCCATTAACACGTCAGTCCACATTTATCATCCTTCGCAGTTATGGTTTAACCTAACAGAAAAACAAATGCAAAATATTAATCTCAGTCAAACAATAGCTTAGTTTGTTACCATGCCATAGTATGAATCTGGTTTAATTGCGCCCGGAGGACAGTATGTCAGGCGACCCACATCAGTTACACGAACGCCACCTGGCGTCAGCACAGCAATCACTGGAGGCAATAGCCAGGTTGCAGGACCATAGCTCTTACCGGCTGGCGTTTGCCGATAATGAATTTTTAATGCAGGACGAACTGCGCCATGTGCGCCTGCAACTGGAGTATTTAAAACCACAACTGGTGCTGGAGCAGCACAATATCAGCGCTACCATAGTAGTATTTGGCAGCGCGCGGTTTTTATCACCTGAGCAAGGCAAAACTGCAGTAGCACTGGCAGAACAACAATGTGCAGAAAACAATACCGCTGACAACCAGCAGGCACTGCAAAGAGCTAAAAAGCAGTTAGCTAACAGTAAATATTATGCCGCGGCCCAGCAGTTTTCTGCATTGGCTACCCGCTTCAGTTGCTGCAACCCCGACTGCGCCATGACCATTATCAGCGGCGGTGGCCCCGGCGTAATGGAAGCGGCCAACCGTGGCGCTATGGATGCCGGCGGTGAAAGCATAGGCTTAAATATAGTGCTGCCAAGAGAGCAGCAGCCCAACCCTTACATTACGCCGCAGTTTTGTTTTCAGTTTCACTACTTTGCCATTCGTAAAATGCACTTTTTACAGCGCGCTCGTGCATTAGTCGCTTTTCCCGGGGGTTTTGGTACTTTAGATGAGCTGTTTGAAACCCTTACCCTGATTCAAACCAGAAAAGCCGCGCGGGTGCCGGTAATTTTGTACGACAAAGCCTTCTGGCAAAAGCTGATTAACTTTGACATGCTGGTAGAAGAAGGTGTGATCAGCGCCTCAGATCTGGAGCTTATCCAGTATGCAGATACACCAGAACACGCCTGGCAACTGATACTGGATTATTATCATCTAACTTAACAGGTAACTGGCAACATAAAAGGCAGCAGACAAACCGGCTGCTGCAGCCTAACTGCGGCTGTCAGCCGCTTTTTGCAGTAGCTGTTTGCTCTCTTGTAAAAACTGCCCGGCCAGCTCACCAAAAAACTGTTGGCCCTTACCAAACTGTGCCATTAAACCGGCTTTATCTTTGGCTTTAAGTAGCTGTAGCAGTGCAGTAAAACGCTGCTGATAACGCTCGAGCAAAGCGGCTACTTCGCAGGATGACAACATAATATCGGCATACAGCTCGGCATTTTGGGCAAATAAGCGCCCAACCATCGCCAGCTCTAACCGGTATATTGGCGAGCTTAGCTGTAATAGCTCACTCAGATCGGCATTTTCATCAGCTAAATGCACGCCATACACTAAAGACGAAAAGTGCCGCATGGCCTGAATCAGCTGCATGGCGCTATCGTGCTCAGCCGCCTGTTTTACCGCGAGCTCAGCGCCCCAGACATTCAGTTGTTTTAACAACCACTGGTACTGAGTTTCATCCCGACCATGACACACCACCACCACCTGCTTTACCAGGTTAGTGATATCGGGGCCAAACATCGGATGTAGCCCTACTACCGGGCCGCTATGTTTGGCTAACATGGCAGCTAATGGTAGCTGTTTAATACTGGTAATATCGGCCAGTACACAGTCAGCCGGCAATACAGGTAGTTTATTAATTAACTGTTCGGTTAAGGTAATTGGCACCGCCAGCAACACTAATGCTGCCTTAGCGCAAATAGCCTCTGCCTGTGGCCAGTCTTGCTGCTCCAGCGCGACAACCTCGTAACCGGAGCGCTGAAAAAGACTAACAAAACGGGCGCCAAGCGCACCACCACCGCCAACTACAACCACCTTGCCACCGCCATCACGGCAACACACAAAACCACTTTCCTGGGTTTGATATGACTCGCGCATAATACGGCGCAGCACATCTTCAGTTAAGTCTGCCGATACGCCAAGCGCTTGCGCCTGTTCACGCCGGGCACTAAGTAACGCTTGCTCACGCTCGGGTACATATACCGGCAACGCAAATTGTTGCTTAATTTTACCTACCTGCGCGGTAACTTTAGCGCGCTCGGCAAGCAGCGCCACCAGTTGGCTGTCAATACTGTCTATTTGTTGACGCAGTGGTGCCAGTGCCTGCTGTGCTGTCAGATTTGTCATGTCAGGCGGCCACCACCGCCGGCTGCATCTGCTGGTGTAATGCCGCCAATAGCTGGGCTGTGGTATCCCAATCAATGCAGGCATCTGTTACCGACACACCGTACTTTTCAGCTTTACCGTCAATTAAATCCTGACGCCCGGCAAACAGGTGGCTTTCCAGCATAATACCGATAATGGCCTCGTTGCCGGCCAAACGTTGTGCCAGCACATTTTGCGCTACTTCACCCTGGCGGTTGTGATCTTTATTTGAGTTGCCGTGGCTGCAATCAACCACTATGCCACGCGGTAATTTAAGTTTATCCAGCTTGGCCAGCGCTTCGCCAATGCTTTGCTCATCATAGTTAGGCTTGGCACCACCGCGCAAAATAATATGGCCATCCGGGTTACCGGCAGTTTGCACTAAGCTGACTTCGCCGCGCTGATTAATACCAATAAAGCTGTGGCCACTGGCGGCAGATTGCAGCGCATTCAGGGCGATATTTAAGTTGCCGTCGGTGCCGTTTTTAAAGCCCACCGGCATCGACAAACCGCTGGCCATTTCGCGGTGGGTTTGCGACTCTACCGTGCGGGCACCAATGGCAGACCAGCTGATTAAATCCGACATATATTGCGGGCTGATAGGATCCAGTGCCTCGGTAGCAGTAGGTAACTGCATTTCTACCATTTTCAGCAATAGCTCACGGCCCCAGGTTAAGCCGGTTTCCAGATCGAAAGAGTCATCTAAATGCGGGTCATTAATAAAGCCTTTCCAGCCCACCGTCGTGCGCGGTTTTTCAAAATAAACCCGCATTACTATGTACAGGCTATCGGCGTATTGCAGCTGCAGTTGTTTTAACTTCTGCGCATATTCAACTGCCGCCAGCGGGTCGTGGATGGAACAGGGGCCGGTAACCACCAGCAGCCGTTTATCGCGGCCGTGTACGATATCGGCAATGGTGTTACGCGCCTGTTGTACAAACTGCGCGCCCTGTTCTGACAATGGCAGTACTTTTTTTAATACCGCCGGTGGGCTTAGCGGCTTTTCTGCCACTATGCGCAGGTCGTCTACTATTTTACTCATGCTAAAACTCCGGTGTGCGGTGTTGCAGGCATTAAGCATAGGTAAAAACGCTAAATTTGCTAAGGTGCGCCCTTACGTAAACTTTAATATACAACACGTAATTATTTAAATACGATTTGCGCATAATAAAGATCCATAACTGCAGCGTCAACCCATTGCAGACCAATAAAATCAAGATAGCAGCAAATAATTGCACCACAGAAACCATGTATAGTTAAGTGTACATAAAATATCAGCCGGGTTGCTGCAGTTGCTGATACGCCTGTTGCAGTAAAATAAATTGCTGCTGCTCGCCACCCCGATCCGGGTGCAGCTGCAATGCCTTAGTGCGATAAGCTTTTTTCAGCTGTTGTGGTGTAAACCCAGCAGGTAAACCGAGTAAAGCCAGCGCTTCGCTGTGCGCCATAGTATTTACCGCTACAACCGGCCGTTGCAGCTGTTGCCAGAAAGCGTCCAGATGCTGATCAAGTAATTGCTCTGTCATGGCATAAAAGTTTTGCCAGTTCAGATAATAGTCTTGCCGGCCGGCATCGGCGTCTGGCGGCAATGCTTGCGTTAACGGTAATAGCTGTAGTTTGGCCAGGCCAATGGCCAAATAGCCGTGGCGCTGTGCCAGCCAGTGCTGCTGAATGCGGTATAACAGGTGGTACAGCACAAAGTGTTGTTGAAAGCGGGCAAGATCAGCGCTTTGCAGCGTATCGCTGTGTAGCTTTAACCCAAGGCGCGCTAACAAATACTGCTCTTCTATCGGGCTGTGTGCCGGGGTAAACCCTAAAATCAGGCTTTCCAGCTGGCCTTGCAACAAGTTAAGAATGGGTGTAGCCAGGGGGGCTTTGCTATCGGTCATAGGGTGCACTATGCCAAAAAGAAAAAAGGCCGACAAGTGTCGGCCTTTTAAGGGTAGCTTAGTTAAGCTTTTCGCGGATACGCGCTGATTTACCTGAACGATCGCGTAAGTAGTAAAGCTTAGCACGGCGTACTGCACCACGACGTTTCACGGTGATGCTGTCTACCATTGGGCTGTGCGTCTGGAATACACGCTCAACACCTTCGCCATTAGAGATTTTACGTACAGTGAATGCAGAGTGCAGACCACGGTTACGTTTTGCGATAACTACGCCTTCAAAAGCCTGCAGACGTGTTTTATCACCTTCAGTTACTTTTACCTGAACTACGACAGTGTCGCCCGGCGCGAACGCAGGAACGTCTTTCTTTAACTGCTCGTCTTCAAGCATTTTGATGATGTTTTGGCTAACTTTGCTCATAACAATCTCACTTTACCTGGAATTAACTGTCTTCTTGCTGCCCCGCCCGGCACTCTTGCTGATGTTCACGCTGGAACTCAGCCAGTAACCGTCGTTGCTCCTCAGTCAGAGCCAGGAGATTTAACATATCCGGTCGTCTAAGCCAGGTTCTCCCAAGAGACTGCTTTAAACGCCAGCGTCGTATATTTTCATGGTTACCACTCAGTAAAACTGCTGGTACCTGTTTGTCTGATAACACTTCGGGCCTTGTGTAGTGCGGACAATCCAGCAAACCGGATGCAAAAGAATCCTGCTCTGCCGACTGTTCATGCCCAAGTACACCAGGTACTAAGCGCGACACTGCATCTATCAATGTCATCGCCGGCAATTCACCGCCACTTAACACGTAATCACCAATTGACCATTCTGCGTCAATTTCGCTTTCTATTACGCGCTCATCAATGCCTTCATACCGGCCAGCTACTAACAGCAGCTTAGAATACGTCGCCAGTTCAGTGACACCTTGTTGGTCTAACTTGCGGCCTTGCGGCGACAAATACACCGTGTGTACACCTTCACCTGCAGCTTGCTTGGCGGCGCGTATAGCGTCACGTAGCGGCTGCACCATCATCAGCATACCGGGGCCACCACCATAAGGCCGGTCATCTACAGTACGATGCTTGTCCGTTGTGAAATCACGCGGGTTCCAGCATTGCAGTTGCATAATGCCTTGCTTTACAGCACGGCCGGTTACCCCATATTGCGTTATTGCCTGAAACATTTCCGGGAATAAGGATACAACCCCTACCCACAGCTTAGTGTCATCCGGCATTAAAACGCGGGATCCCAGTCTACGATAATGCGACGCTCGGTTAAATCGACGCTTTTAATCACGCTATCGGTTAAAAACGGCAACAACCTTTCTTTCTGACCAAATGCATCGGTACGGTTGGCTTTAACTACTAAAACGTCGTTAGAGCCGGTTTCCATCATATCGGTTACTTCACCTAAGTGATAACCCGCCTCGTTTATTACTGCTAAGCCCATCAGGTCTTTCCAGTAATATTCACCGTCTTCCAAAGAAGGCAGTGCCTGGCTTGCTACGGCAATTTCAGCATTTACATACTGCTGTGCCAAATCCCGATCATTGACGCCGTCCAGTTTCGCTATCAGGCCATTACTATGGCGCTTCCAGCTGGAAACCTGCACTGGTTGCCAGTTACCCTGAAATTTTATTTGCCAGGGTGTGTAATCAAAAATCCCTTCCGGGAAGTCGGTGTAAGCGTTAACTTTCAGCCAGCCATTGATGCCGTAAACTGCACCAAATTTGCCAAGAACGACTAAATCTTTCTCACTCAAGCTGACTACCCCACACGACCTTTTGCTAATTAAGCAGTTGCTTTCTTAGCGTTTTTTACCAAAGTTGCCACGCGATCACTCAGTGAAGCACCTTGTGCTACCCAGTGATTAACGCGGTCCAGGTCCAGACGCAGTTTCTCTTCAGTACCGCCGGCGATTGGGTTAAAGAAACCCACGCGCTCAATAAAACGGCCATCACGAGCAAAACGGCTGTCCGCTACCACAACTTGGTAAAATGGACGCTTTTTCGCGCCACCACGTTGTAAACGAATAGTTACCATAAGGCCCTCTAATTTTATCGTTCAGGTTTTATCAAAAATAACAAAGCCCCCGGTTGGACCGAAGGGCTGCAGCATTTTACTGATTTGACGCTTAATTGCAAGGTATTTCGCGGCTTGGCTGTTATTGCAGCGTTATTGCAGCGTTATTGTACGGGTAAATAAAACCCCGCACTACGGCGGGGTTAAGTAAACATCTTTGCGGCTTAACGCGGTGGCAGCATACCCGGCGGCAGTTTACCGCCCATACCACGCATCATCTTCATTAAGCCGCCTTTACCCGACATTTGCTTCATCATCTTCTGCATTTGGGTGAATTGCTTCAGTAACTGGTTAATATCCTGCACCTGAGTGCCAGAGCCGGCGGCAATACGCTTTTTGCGTGAGCCTTTAAGTAAATCCGGAAACTCACGCTCTTTGGGTGTCATCGAGTTAATAATGGCTTCCATTTTAACAAACTGCTTGTCACCCATCTGGTTCATCGCACCGGCCGGCAGGTTTTTCATGCCTGGCAGTTTATCCAGCATCGACATCATGCCACCCATACCGCGCATCTGCACCAATTGCTCACGAAAATCCTCTAATGAAAAGCCTTTGCCTTTCATCATCTTCTGCGCCATTTTGGCCGATTTTTCTTTATCTACTTTTTGCTCAAGCTCTTCAATTAAGCTAAGCACATCGCCCATACCAAGAATACGCGATGCTACCCTGTCCGGATGGAACGGCTCTAACGCATCGGTTTTTTCACCGGTACCTAAAAACTTAATCGGCTTGCCGGTAATATGGCGGATCGACAACGCCGCACCACCACGGGCATCACCATCGGTTTTGGTTAAAATAACCCCGGTAAGCGGTAAGGCATCATTAAAAGCTTTGGCGGTGTTGGCTGCATCCTGGCCTGTCATGGCATCTACCACAAACAAGGTTTCAATTGGCTTTACTGCGCTATGCAGTGCTTTAATTTCATCCATCATGTCATTGTCGACATGCAGGCGACCGGCAGTATCAACTAACAGCACATCAAAAATGCGGGTACGGGCATAAGCAATAGCCGCATTAACAATATCAATTGGTTTTTGGGAAATATCGCTGGGGAAAAACTCTACACCAACATCTTTAGCCAGTGTTTCCAGCTGTTTAATCGCCGCAGGGCGATAAACGTCAGCAGACACCACCAATACTTTTTTCTTTTTACGCTCAGTTAAAAACTTGGCCAGTTTACCTACCGATGTCGTTTTACCGGCGCCCTGCAAGCCAGCCATTAAAACTACCGCCGGCGGTTGCGTATTCAGAGCCAACTCTTCATTGGCATCCCCCATCGCCTCTTCTAAGGCTTTGCGGACAATTTTCAGAAATTCCTGGCCAGGAGTCAGGCTTTTGCTTACTTCCAGCCCTACTGAACGCTCTTTAACGTTAGCAACAAAATCACGCACTACCGGCAGGGCAACGTCGGCCTCCAGCAATGCCATCCGCACTTCGCGCAGCGTCTCTTTAACGTTGTCTTCAGTTAAACGGCCCCGGCCGGTGATATTTTTCAGCGTGGCGCTTAAACGATCAGAAAGATTTTCAAACATGGTTTTTCACTCGACAGCCATAATACGGCCGATTATATCAAACTCAAGCGGCAGAAGCAGCCGTTAAGAAACTGTTGATCGCAGCTATGGGCATCTGGCAAAAGTTGCAATACAATGGTTAGCCATTAAAACAAAAGGAAATGCTGCTAATGTCTACGGTGCTGTTAACTGCGCTGGCTTTAATTGCTTATCTGGTTGCGACCGGTTCGGTACTGCTGCGCATTTTTCATCCACAGGGGCCGCATTTTAAAACCACCTTCAGCGCAGCTATTATTGGCCTGGTGCTGCATATGCTGGTGCTGGCAGCGATGTTGTTTACTGAGCAAGGGCAAAACTTTAGTTTGCTTAATGTCAGTTCACTGGTGTGCTGGCTTATTACCGTGGCAATAACCCTTACCGCACTTCGCACTCCCACTATACTGTTGTTACCTGTGGTATATGGCTTTGCCAGCTTGGTACAGCTTGCTGTATTAACCTTGCCTCATAGTGTACAGCTACAACATTTTGAGCAAGATATTATTCTGCTGCTGCATATCATGCTGGCCTTTATTGCCTACGCCATTTTGATTATGGCTATGCTGTACTCGTTTCAGGTTAGCTATATCAGCAACCGGCTAAAGCAAAAAGACTTTGCCGCCATGACACGACACATGCCACCTTTAGTTCAGGCAGAAGTGCTGCAGTTCCGTATTTTATTGGCGGGCACTGTGCTACTTGGCGTGGCCCTGCTGATAGCTGCGGTATTTATGGATAACTGGCTCGCCAAAGAAAACCTGCATAAAAATGTGTTCAGTTTAATTGGTTTTGGCGTGTTTGTGGTGCTGTGCTGGGGTCATGCCCGCAAAGGCTGGCGTGGTAAAACTGCTAATATTTTAACTATCACCGGCGCAGCCTTATTAACTCTTGGCTATTTTGGCAGCCGTTTTGTACGTGAAGTGCTGCTAAATACACTTTAATTCTTGACTCACCTGCTACTTCGTAATATCAAGTACAGGTGTTTGGCAATACAGGTATTTGACTCTTGGACGACATATCGACGGGTACGCTATTTATCATTCTTGGCGTGCTCTTATTTTTATCTGCCTATTTCTCAGGATCAGAAACAGGCATGATGTCTGTTAACCCTTATCGTTTGAAACATTTAACAAACGAAAATCATAAGGGTGCCATTCGGGTCAGTGAACTGTTAAAACGGCCTGACCGCTTAATCGGCTTAATTCTTATTGGTAATAACCTGGTAAATATTGCCGCCTCCGCTATTGCCACTATTATTGGTATGCGTTTGTACGGCGATGTAGGTATTGCCATTGCCACTGTGGCTTTAACAATGGTGGTGTTGGTATTTGCCGAAGTCACACCAAAAACCATTGCCGCCCTGCACCCGGAGCGCATAGCTTTTCCCAGCTCTGCTGTGCTTAAATTACTGCTTAAAATATTCTATCCGCTGGTATGGCTGGTTAATTTTATTACTAACGGCATTTTGGCTGCTATGGGCATTAGCCCGGAAAAACATCAGGGTAACAGCTTAAGCGCTGAAGAATTACGTACCGTAGTACATGAAGCCGGTGCACTTATACCGGAGCAACACCAGAGTATGCTGGTGGGCGTATTGGATCTGGAAAACGCCACAGTTGAAGATATTATGGTGCCGCGCAATGAAATTGTCGGTATTGATATTAACGACGACTGGAAAGATATAGAGCGCCAGCTGGCAAATATGCAGTATAGCCGCATCTTGTTGTTCCGTGACAACATTGATGATGCCATTGGCTTTGTGCACCCGCGCGAGCTAATGCGCCTGCTGATTAAAGAGCAACTGACTAAATCAACCCTGATGCGCGCAGTAAGCGATATTTACTTTATTCCTGAAGGCACCCAGCTCAATACGCAACTGTTAAAATTTCAGCGCACCAAAGACCGTGTCGGCCTGGTAGTAGACGAGTATGGCGATATTCAGGGCCTGGTAACGCTGGCCGATATTCTGGAAGAAGTGGTCGGTGAATTTACTACTGATATTGCCAGCAATGACAACGAGGATATTATTGCCCAGCCTGATGGTTCATACCTGATTGATGGTGGCATTAATTTACGGGATCTGAACCGTGAGATGCACCTTGAGCTGCCCACTGATGGCCCAAAAACCTTAAACGGCCTGATTCTGGAATATCTGGAAGAAATCCCCCAGGGTAAGCTAAGCATAAAGCTGGCCGGTTATCCGCTTGAAGTGGTAGACGTACAGGACAATATGATTAAAACCGTGCGTCTGTTGCCGCATATGAAAAAGCCTTAAAACGGCAGTAAAAAAACCGGCTGTGCCGGTTTTTTTATTTTTCTATACTATGTTCGCCAAAAACAATGTTAACCAAAAAACAACCGCCATAACCAGCCACGTTTTAGATCATCCTCACACCGGTTTAACTGCGCGGCATAGGTTTTGGCGCGGTTATCAACCTGCTTGGCAACATTAACCAGCCATGCTTTATTTTTGTAGGTGCCACGCCGGTAACCACCCCAACCTTCATGGTAATTCAGGTAAAGGTTGTAACCATCCCATTTGGATATTTTGTTAACCCTGTGGGTTTTATCCAGATACCAGCCCATAAAGTCCATGGCATCAGAAAAATTATCACGGCTGGCCCAGAAGCGATCAGCTTCTTTAACGTATTCATCCCAGGTAACTGTTTTTGCCTGCGAATAACCGTAAGCACTGCTGGCACGGCCATAAGGGATAAAGCCTAAAAACCAGCGCATGGGTGGCCGGGCATTATGCCGGAAGCTACTTTCCTGATACATAATGCTCATTGGTATATGAATGGGCACACCCCACTTGTCACGCATTTTCGCGGCAGCGTCGTACCAGTCACGGTGTTCATAGAAAATTTCACACAGATTAGAGCTATTCTTTGGCGGCGGTGTGCTACAACCGCTGATAAACAGTACCGCTGCAGTGATTAATATAAATGGTTTTATTTGTGTGTGAACTTTTTTCATCCGACCGATTCTAACAAGGTGCACGGATGCAACCAAGTTTTATTCTCCCTGGATACTGTTACGGCTACCATTAGGTAGCCGCTTTTTTATCCTCACATTGCGGTACTTCGGCAAAATACTGCTCAATATACTGATCAAAGCTCACATTATCCTGTTGCTCAACCTGTTGTTGCGCCAATAGTGACTGTGTAGCGGCTTCGCTAAACTGCTCAGCAGAATAATACTGGTAGGGTTCTTTTAGCAGCTGCTGGCGATACGTTGCCGATAATTGCAAGGTATAGCTGCTGTTATCCTGCTGTTGTGCCAGTAACTGGTTTAATAATTTACCGGAAAAAGTCTGGGATGGGTCCAGCAAGCCAAGATAAAACTGCTTTAAGGCGCCGCTGTAGCCCTGCGTTTCATAGGCCGAATCCAGATACTGTGCCAGCGGCATCATGTCGGCAAACAATTCTTCTGCCCAATCCAGCATTAAGCGTGGCTGGCCGTGTTGCAGGATCTCCAGATTAGTGCGCCGCCCGTCGGTGACAACTTTTTTCAGGTTTTGCTCTGTAATAGTTTGCTCCGCAGCAGACAGCGGCGGGCTGTCCTGCAACAGGCAATACAGCAGGAAAACATCAAGAAAACGCATCTGCTCTGCGCTGATACCAACACTGCTAAACGGATTGACATCCAACGCCCGCACTTCAATGTACTCAACGCCACGCTTAGCCAGTGCACACGTTGGCCGCTCGCCAGACTGGGTAGTACGTTTAGGCCGGATGGTAGAGTAGAACTCATTTTCTATTTGCAGCACATTGGCATTAAGCTGCTGGTACTCGCCATTAACCTTAACGCCAATATTTTTATATTCGTCAGACGGCATGCTAATCGCCTGATGCAGGCCGGCAATATACTCGGGTAGACTGTTGTAAGTAATATTCAGGCTGGATTGCGCACTGTTGGTGTAACCCAGGTCACTCATACGCAACGAGGTAGCATAAGGCAGATACAACGAACCTTTGCCAAGCGCCTGAAAGTTGTACCGGCTGCTGCGCCCTTCCAGAAACGACTTACACATCGCCGGTGATGCCCCGAATAAATATACGATCAGCCAGACGTAGCGTTTGTAGTTACGTATCAACGCCAGATATTGCTCGGAAATAAATGTCTGTAAATCGCCGCTTTGCCCCAGAATTTGCTGGTACTGTTGCCAAAAACTGTGTGAAAAAGAGAAGTTAAAATGCACACCACTGATGGCCTGCATCATGCTGCCATAGCGGTTATGCAGGCCTTTGCGGTACAGGGTTTTCATTCTGCCGACATTAGAGCTGCCATACTGCGCAAACGGAATTTGCTTCTGATCAGTAATAAAACACGGCATGCTGCCAGCCCAGAACTGCTCGTCACCGATGTTCTTAATGGTAAAACGGTGAATGTCTGTCAGCTGTGCTAAAGTGGTATCAATGCTGTCGCTGACCGGGGTAATAAATTCAAGCAAAGATTCGGAAAAATCGGTCGTGATCCACGGATGGGTTAAAGCAGCGCCAAGCGCTTTTGGATGAGGTGTTAATGCCAGTTGGCCATCGGGCTTAACCCGCAACGTCTCCCGCTCTATACCGCGCTGAATACCTGTAATAGCATGTTTATTCGGCGCTGCATTCAGCTTAGCCAGACGTTGTTGTAAAGTTGAGCCCAAGGTAATTCCTTAATTGGTAGCTGATTGTGCTGAAATTGGGGCGCTAAGGCCAATCTCAAGACCGGTGCTTAATTTAGCCTGCAATTTCATTTTCAACAATCGAAGATTTGGTCGCTTAACCCCCTTAAGCGTTAAACTGCCACAGCCATGGCTGCAATTATTACGTTAATACATTAGACTTACCGGAAAAGGTACAAGGCAACAACTACTTAAATAAGCAGGTGACATGAACCGTCGCAACACAAGTACTATAAACGAAGAAGTTAAATTCAGTGCTGAACAGGAGCTGGTTTCTACCACAGATTTACGCGGTGTTATCACCTATGCTAATCCGGCCTTTTGTAAGGTTGCAGGTTACAGCGCAGAAGAACTCGTGGGCAACAACCATAATCTTGTACGCCACCCGGATATGCCGGCAGCGGCTTTTGCTGATCTGTGGCACAAACTTAAGCAAGGCCAATCATGGCGCGGCCTGGTAAAAAACCGCTGCAAAGATGGCCGTTATTACTGGGTAGACGCCTTTGTTACGCCCATTTACCAACAGGGCAAACTGGTGGGCTATCAGTCAGTACGGGTAAAACCCGATGCAGCCATGATAGAGCGGGCAAATAAAAGTTATCCGGCCATAGCTGCCGGTAAAATACCATCAGACTGGCGCAGCCGCTTTGGCTTAAAACGCCTGGTAGCCGTTACGCTTAGCCTGCTGCTTGCCGCTATTGGTGTCGCCAGTTTTGGCTGGCATTTTTTGCTGGCCTTACTGCTGCCGCTGGTATGGTTACTTTGCTGTTATGACGAACTGTTTATTATTCCGGCACAGTTGCAGCAAGCTAAAGCCAAATTCGACAGTGTGTCACGCTGGATTTACTCTGGTTTTGGCCCTTACGGCATTGCGGATTTTCAGCAGAAAATGGCCCAGGCCAGGCTACGCACCGTTTTAGGCCGTGCCACCGACAGCACCGCAGCACTGAGCATTATTGCTGAAACGCAGGCCGAAGCCGTGCATATGACAGAGCAAGGTATTCACCAGCAGCACGACCGCTTAAGCAGTATTGTCGCTGCGACATCTCAGCTTTACGGTACAGTACAGGACATTGCCGGGCGTACTCAGGACACCCATCAACAGGTAAACGAAACGCATAAAATCTGTGAAGCAGCAAAAACCACCATGCAGCACACAGCCAAAACAGTACAGCAACTGGCAACAGAGGTTCAGGGTGCAGCAGCAACAGCCGACGGCCTGGCAGTTGAGGCCGAGCGCATTGGCACAGTGATGACTGAAATTCAGGGTATTGCCGATCAAACCAACCTGCTGGCATTAAATGCTGCCATTGAAGCAGCCCGGGCCGGTGAGCATGGCCGGGGGTTTGCTGTGGTAGCAGATGAAGTACGGGCATTATCGTCGCGCACTCATAAGGCTACAGAGCAAATTAAGCAGTCCATCGGCGAAATACAGCAAACCTTACTCAGCTGGGGCCAGGTTATGCTGCATAGCCGCCAGCAAGTGGATATTTGTGTAAAAGAAACCCAGCACAGCGAGCAGCAGCTGGCGGAAATTTCACGCATGATTGACCACATTGCCCAGCTGTCATCACAAATTACCACAGCAGCAACCCAGCAAGGGGTTGTGGCCAATGACGTGCAACAAAGCGTTGAGCATATTCAGCAAATTGCCCAGACCAACCTGAGCAATATTCAGATAGTGTCTGACAACAGCTCAGCCTTGCAGCAGCAAGCTGGCAAAATTGCTGATATGAATAAAAGCTTTGGCTAAAAACAAAAAACTCCGCCGCGGCGGAGTTTTTAATGCATTACTTATTTAGCGTATCTGTTTACAGGCTCTTGCTGTCGTCTTTGGTGGCAGAGTCTGCCGCTTTAGCCTCTTTGTCAGCATCGGCAAAGTCAGCATCGTCAGAGTCACCCAGCACATGTTCCAGTTTTAGTTTACGCACACTGCGAATTGTCGTCACCGGGCCAGAGCAGGCATAGATAAAGAATATACCAAACAGCATTTCTGCCGGGCGGGCAGCAATTACGACAAAAATCAGCACTACCATCAAAATGGTTAAAAAAGATACCCTGTCGCGCCAGTTCAGATCTTTAAACGAGTTATAGCGGAAGTTACTTACCATCAGTAAACCGATAACAATAGTCAGCAAGCCCACCAGGTAGCCAATGTTATCCCCATCAACCTGATAAATACTGCCGCTCCATACCATACCGGCAATAATAGCTGCAGCGGCCGGGCTGGCTAAGCCCTGAAAAAACCGGCCGTCAGTAACGCCCAGATTGGCATTAAAACGCGCCAGACGCAGCGCAGCACAGGCAACATAAATAAATGCCGCCAGCCAGCCGAATTTGCCGTACTCGGCAAGGCCCCAGTTGTAAGCAACCAGTGCCGGCGCAATACCGAACGACAACATATCAGACATACTGTCGTATTGGGCACCAAACTCGCTTTGCGTATTGGTTAAGCGCGCTACACGCCCATCCAGACCATCGAAAATCATTGCGATAAAAATGGCTACGGCGGCGGCTTCAAAGCGGCCGTTCATTGACGACACTATGGCGAAAAAACCAGAGAACAAGCCAGCGGTTGTCAGCAAATTAGGTAGCAGGTAAATGCCCTTACGCGGGCTGGTATCATTTGTTTTTGACTCAGGCATAAAGCAACTTCTACGTTGTGGATTTACAATGGATTATAAGGGACATACCTTAACATGGATAGCCTGCAGGCAAAAGTGACCGCCGAAGCAGCCACTTTCTGCCGGCAAATACCAGGTTAAACCTTACTGCTCACAATAAATTGCGAACCGTTATGATCCAGCAATATGGTACTGCCAGGCGCTACGTCGCCTTGTAACAACGCTTGCGCCAGCGGGTTTTCCAGGTGCTGCTGAATAGCCCGCTTCAGCGGCCTGGCGCCATATAACGGGTCAAAACCTATTTCGGCCAGTTTATCCAGTGCCGCTTCAGTAATACTAAACCGATACTGCCGCTCGGCCAGTCTTTGCTCCAGCCTCGCCAGCTGAATTTTGGCAATACTGCGAATTTGCACACTATCCAGCGGGTGAAACACGACTGTCTCATCCAGCCGGTTTAAAAACTCCGGCCGAAACTGCTTACTGAGCACACCCATCAGCATATCTTTCATCTGGCTGTAACTGTATTCACGGTAATGCTCCTGAATAAGATCTGAGCCCAGGTTCGACGTCATAATAATAACGGTATTCTTAAAATCGACCGTACGGCCCTGGCTGTCGGTTAACCGGCCATCATCCAGCACCTGCAGCAGAATATTAAACACATCCGGATGGGCTTTTTCCACTTCATCCAGCAGCACTACCGAATAGGGCTTACGCCGCACAGCTTCCGTTAAATAGCCGCCTTCTTCATAGCCAACATAGCCCGGCGGTGCGCCAACTAAACGTGATACGGCATGTTTTTCCATAAACTCTGACATGTCTATACGCACCATAGCATCGGGGCTGTCGAACAAAAAATTGGCCAGCGATTTGGTCAGCTCGGTTTTACCCACACCGGTAGGGCCTAAAAACAGGAATGAGCCTATCGGTTTATTCGGATCAGCCAGCCCAGCCCGCGAACGGCGAATAGCATGCGATACCGCTGTTACCGCTTCGTCCTGGCCGATGACTTTTTCATGCAGCGCTTGCTCCATACGCAACAGCTTGTCGCGCTCGCCTTCGAGCATTTTATTCACCGGTATACCGGTGGCTTTAGACAATACATCTGCAATTTCCTGTTCGGTAACTTTGTTACGCAGCAAGGTATTTTCGTGCATTTCTGCCTGAGAAGCTAAATCGAGCTTTTTCTCCAGCTCAGGAATGCGGCCGTATTGCAACTCAGACATACGCTGTAAATCACTGGCGCGGCGGGCAACTTCTAAATCAAGCCGGGCTTGTTCCAACTCGGTTTTAATATTTTGCGTACCTTGCAGTGCAGCTTTTTCTGACTCCCACACTTCATCCAGCTCGTTGTAGTGGGCATCAAGTTCGACAATTTGCTCCTGAATTGCATCCCGGCGTTTTTTACTGCCTTCGTCAGATTCTTTTGCCAGCGCATTGTCTTCCAGTTTTAACTGAATAATACGCCGCTCCAGCCGGTCCAGCTCTTCTGGTTTAGAGTCCATTTGCATACGGATGCTGGATGCCGCTTCGTCAATTAAGTCGATAGCTTTATCCGGTAATTGCCGGTCTGACACATAACGGTGCGACAAGGTAGCCGCCGCCACTATCGCCGGATCGGTAATTTCCACCGCGTGGTGAATTTCGTAACGTTCTTTTAAGCCCCGTAAAATAGCAATGGTGTCTTCCACCGACGGCTCTTCTACTAACACTTTTTGAAAACGCCGCTCCAGTGCCGCATCTTTTTCGATATACTTGCGGTATTCATCCAAAGTGGTAGCGCCCAAACAGTGCAGCTCACCACGCGCCAGCGCCGGTTTTAACATATTACCGGCATCCATCGCGCCCTCTGCCTTACCGGCGCCCACCATAGTATGAATTTCATCAATAAACAGAATCACCTGGCCTTCTTCTTTAGCCAGTTCATTCAGCACCGCTTTTAGCCGCTCTTCAAACTCACCACGGTATTTGGCGCCCGCTAATAAAGACCCCATGTCCAGTGACAGCACCCGTTTATCTTTTAAGCCTTCGGGCACTTCTTTGTTGATAATACGCAGCGCTAACCCTTCAACGATAGCGGTTTTACCTACGCCCGGCTCGCCAATTAATACCGGGTTATTTTTAGTGCGCCGCTGTAATACCTGAATGCAGCGGCGAATTTCTTCATCCCGGCCTATTACCGGATCCAGTTTACCGGCCTCGGCTCGGGCGGTTAAATCTACCGTGTATTTAGTTAATGCCTGGCGAGTATCTTCGGCATTCACATCGTCGACTTTCTGGCCGCCACGCATTTGAGTAATGGCCGTTTCTACATTTTCTTTGCTTACGCCGATTAAGCGCAAAATCTTACCCAGATCAGATTTATCTTCCGTCGCCGCTAACACGAATAGCTCGCTGGAAATAAACTGATCTTTGCGTTTTTGTGCCAGCTTATCGCACTGCTGCAGTAACTGAGCCGTGGCAGACGATAGCTGCAGGTTAGCGCCCTCGCCTTCAACCCGCGGTAGCTTGTCTATCGACTGGCTGACTTTAGAGCGCAGTTCATTAAAATTAATCGCCAGTTTGTTTAGCAGCTCACGCACTGTGCCGCCTTCCTGATTTAACAAGGCAAACATCAGGTGCACCGGCTCGATAAACTGCTGATCACGGCCAAGCGCCAGCGACTGCGCATCAGCTATCGCTTCCTGGAACTTACTGGTAAATTTTTCAAGACGCATTTCTGGCTCCTACAAGCACAACACTGTTGCGTTATAAGATTGGGCGTTATTGCTGCAAATTCAAGCAGACAAACGTCAAAAATTTGACTTAGATCAGGCTAACCAGATTGAACTGGCCATACGCCCGGTTTGGCCGTCACGCCGGTAGGAAAAAAACAACTCACTTTGCTGATATGTGCAGTACTGGCCACCATAAATATGTTGCACCCCACTGGCTTGCAGACGTTGTTTTGCCAGCAGATATAAATCCGCCTGCCACTTATTACTGTTGCCGCTGATAAAGGCCTGCTCCGCCTGTGCATTGTGGCTAATAAAAGCGTCACGTACCTCAGGCCCTACTTCAAATGCACTTTGGCTGATAGCCGGGCCAAGATATACCAGTACTTCAGCAGGCCTGGCAAAGTGCGCCAGTGTGGCTTCAATCACGCCGTCACACAAACCGCGCCAGCCAGCATGCACTGCCGCTACCTGAGTACCGGCTTTATCACACAATAATAACGGCAGGCAATCGGCTGTCATAACAGTGGCCACTACACCGGGCTCGCAGGTTACGCTTGCATCGGCGGTATCCGCAATAGACGCCTTTGTCAGTACAGACACAGCAGTGCCATGCACCTGATTTAACCAGACCGGCGCTGCCGGCATCTGAGCCAGCAGCTGGTAAAGACGCCGGTTTTCAGCAACTAGCTCAGCATTATCTGCCACATGATTGCCCAGATTTAAACTGGCATACACGCCGGTTGAGCAACCGCCGTTACGGGTGCTGCATACTGCCCGCACATTGGCCGGGGCTGGCCAGTCAGGCAGTAACAGCGGGTTGTCAGACATAATCCAGGCCATGTTCTGCCGTATCGGCCCGTAGCGCTGCAGTTAGCTGCACCATGTCATCCGGAATAGGCGCATGCCATTCCAGAATCTCCAGCGTAATTGGATGAGCTAAACGCAACATGGCAGCATGTAAGGCCTGGCGCCTAAAGTTACGCAGAATAGTCAGTAATTGCTCATCAGCCTTACGCGGTGGCCGCGGCCGGCCGGCATACACCGGATCGCCTACCAGCGGATGGTTCACATAAGTCATATGCACACGAATTTGATGCGTGCGGCCGGTTTCAAGCCGTAAACGTAAACGGGTGTGAGCCCGGTATTTTTCCATCACGCGAAAATGAGTGGTGGCTGGCTTACCTGACTGGCTTACTGCCATATGAGTACGTTTGGTGGGGTGACGGCCTATCGGTTCGTCAATAGTACCGCCGCCGGTCATCGCGCCATGGCATACGGCTTCATATTCACGGGTAATTTCCCGCGCCTGCATCGCCTCTACCAAATGGGTTTGCGCCGGTATGGTTTTCGCTACGACCATTAAACCGGTAGTGTCTTTATCCAAACGGTGGATAATACCCGCCCGTGGTACTTCACCTATCCCCGGACAGTGGTGTAATAAAGCATTCAGTAAAGTGCCATCGGCATTGCCAGCACCCGGGTGTACAACCAAGCCGGCGGGCTTATTGATCACCAGGATATGCTCGTCCTCATAGACGATATTTAATTCTATGGCTTCGGCTTCAAAACGCTGATCTTCCGGCAGCTCAGCCAGAATATCAATTTGCTCACCGCCGAGGAGTTTCTCCCTTGGCCGGTTTTGCATGGTGCCATTAACCTTAACTGCGTCCGCCAGGATCCACTCTTTTATTCTGGATCGTGAATAATCAGGGAACATTTCGGCCAGAACCTGATCTAAGCGCTTACCGAAAAGATGCTCTGGTACAATTTCTGAAAGTTTTAGCTGTTTTGTCATAACGGAAGCAGTTATCCTGTGTGCAACCCCGGCAGGTCTGGGGTAGAATCGCAATAGTGTGTATTTTAGCGATTTTACGTCAGACTAGACAGCCATTTAGCTCAAGTAGTAACGGATTTTTAAATGAAAGCGAATTTTTTACTGATTTCTTTACTGGCATTAACCCTTACGGCTTGTGCCGGTAAACCGAAGGAAGCGGATACCAGTAATACACAAACCGCGCAAACCATGTATCAGCAAGCCAAAGAAGTATTAGATAACGGCTTGTACAACCGCGCTATTGAGCTGTTAATGGCCGTAGAAAGCCGTTACCCGTTCGGGCCTTTAGCCAGACAAGTGCAACTGGACTTAATATATGCCCATTATCAGGCTGGCGATGTACAAAAAGCGCTGGCCGGCATTGACCGCTTTATCCGCTTAAACCCGAACCACCCTGAACTGGACTACGTGTACTACATGCGCGGCCTTAGCAATATGAAAGCCGACGAAAATACACTGCATAATATGCTCGGCATTGACCGTGCAGACCGTGATTTAGCCAGCACCCGCCAGGCGTTTGATGATTTTAAATTATTGGTAAGCAGCTTTCCTAACAGCAAATACGCTGCTGAAGCGAAAAAACGCATGTTAAGCATTAAAGATGCGCTGGCCCGGCATGAACTGCTGGTAGCTGATTACTATATGCGCCGTGGTGCTTATCTGGCCGCAGCTAACCGCGGCAAATATATTGTTGAGTTTTACCGCGACTCGCCATTGGTTGAACAGGCGCTTGAGGTAATGGTAGAAAGCTACGACAAACTGGGGCTGAGCAAGCTAAAAGAAGACACTTACCAGGTGTTAAAGCTTAATTTCCCGCAAAACACCAAGTTTTAAACCAAACAGCCCCGCCATAGCGGGGCTTTTTATTAGCGCTAAATAGCCTCTAATGCTTCGGCCAGTTTACTGACACCTATTACTTCCATACCCGCTATCGGCTCTTTCGGGCAATTTGCCTGTGGCACTATTGCACGCTTAAAACCATGTTTGGCGGCTTCACGTAAACGTTCCTGGCCACTTGGTACCGGCCTTATTTCACCTGCCAGCCCTACTTCACCAAACACCACTAAATCGTTTGGTAATGGCTTATCACGAAAACTCGACACCAGCGCCAGCAAAGTGGCTAAATCGGCGCTGGTTTCGTTTACCTTAACGCCGCCCACCACGTTGACGAATACATCCTGATCAGCCATTTGTATACCGGCGTGGCGGTGCATAACAGCCAGTAACATCGATATCCGGTTTTGCTCCATCCCTAACGTTACCCGGCGCGGGTTATTCAACGGCGAATAATCTACCAGGCCCTGAATTTCTACTAACAACGGCCGCGTGCCTTCCCACAGTACCATAACAATACTGCCCGACTGATCTTCCTTGCCACGGGTTAAAAATATAGCTGACGGGTTTTTTACCTCTTTCATGCCCTGGCCGGTCATAGCAAATACGCCCAGCTCATTTACCGGGCCAAAGCGGTTTTTATTACCACGCATGGTACGGTAACGGTTGTCGCTGTCACCATCGAGCATCACCGAGCAGTCAATACAGTGCTCCAGCACTTTAGGGCCGGCCAGCGAGCCGTCTTTAGTAACATGGCCCACCATAATAATGGCGATATGGTGCTGCTTGGCAAAACGGGTCAAAAAGGCCGCACTTTCGCGTACCTGCGACACACTACCTGGTGCCGACTGAATATCGGCCAGATGCATTACCTGGATCGAGTCGATAACCATAATGCGTGGCTTTTCCTGCTGCGCCAGCAGGCAAATGGTTTCCACATTGGTTTCGGCCAGCATTTTAAGCGCATTGGTGGGCAAGCCTAAACGCTGCGCCCGCATGGCTACTTGCTGTAATGATTCTTCACCAGTTACATAAAGTGCGCCGCCCTGTTGTGCCAGGCCACACATAATTTGCAGCAATAAGGTACTTTTACCGGCGCCGGGATGACCACCAATCAAAATAGCCGAGCCCGGCACTATGCCACCGCCCAGTACACGGTCGAACTCAGCAAAACCGCTGCTAAAGCGCGGTACGTCTTGCAAATCTACTTCATCCAGCCGTACTACTTTTGCCACCGCCGCACCGGCATAACCTTCAAAGCGGGCATTTTTACTGCTGGCTGTACCTAAGCGTACTTCACTAACGGTATTCCAGGCTCCACATTCCGTACACTGGCCTTGCCAGCGCACAAAGTCAGCGCCGCAGTCACTGCAGACGTAAGCGGTTTTTACTTTTGCCATAGTTTATTTTCTCAAGCTAAATGAAAGGCATGGATATTGCTTTTCAATTTGTAACAACGTAGCGTACTACAGATTATAACCCCAAGGTGCCGGTATTATGGCATTTAACCTGACTGAATTATGACAGCAGAAGATTTACAGGAATACGTCGGCGTTATTGACCGCATGAAAAGCTTACTGAACTCAGCTGACTTTGATCAGGTGTTCGGTTTATTGACATCCGATATTCCTAAATCCAAACAGTTCCTGTTAAAAATGGAACTAAAACGCATGGCACAGCCCTGTAATTACTTTATTGATTTACGCGGCCATGTTGACGGTGATGTTAAGCCTTATGAATATAAAGGCAAAACTCACTATATGGATAATAACGCTATTAAGGTGTTTGAAAACGGCCTGAAACAATATGGCGGTTACACCCTTGGTTTGTATGAAGAAGTGCGTAATACCGAAAACAACTTTCGCGTAATGCACCGCAAGGAAACCGAAGAGCGGGTAAAAAACGCCCTGCAGCAATCAGCAAGCGGTAAAAACCGTGAAGAAGAGGAAAATTTGTCACCCCAGGTGGCCGATATAATTTCCTTTGGCAGCTATACAACCCGCCGCGACGAGCGGATGAATTATGCCATTGAAGTAGAAATAGAGCTGAATAAACAGCGTATGACGGCCAGCACCTCAGACTTATCGGTATCCGGCTGCAAGGTCAAATTAACCAAACCGGTAAAGGTTAATGTCGGTGCCGAACTAAAACTCTATTTTACCGGCCTGGAGCAGGAGTTTATGCTCGGCCTGTCAGACGGTGTACTGTATAAAGTAGTTGATACTGAGTCACAGGGCCAGAACCACTATTTGCGTCTGCAACGCTTGCAAAATGACAATGAACAGCAGTTTGCTGACTTTTTGCAGAAGTTTATCACCGGCAACAAACGCCGTTACAAAGTGAACCTCGACAGCGTATGTCACAGCATGCGTACCAAAGGCTATGAGCAGTTTTACTTACCGCGTCTTGGCAGCCTGCCGGTATTTATTGCGGTAAAAGACGGCCAACCCATGCCGATGTTTGCGCTGACAACAGAATACAACCGGGCTATCTGGCATTACTTTTTGGATGAGCAACATCAGGCTATTTTTGACAGCCTGCTGTCGGTAAAGCGGCTGAAGCAGCTGCTGCAGCAAAGTAGTGAGGAAAAATCGACTATTCTTTACTGCTTTACCCACGCCGCGAAAGGAAAATTGTTTTTCTATTCTGCAACCAGTGAAGAGCTGGCGGCTTCTGAGCAGCTAAAAGAGTTATTTCTTGGTTTTGGTGCCAGCAAACCCAGCTGGCGGGTATTACATTGCAACTTGCTGCGCACAGCTGCAACTATGGCTGAAATGCCGGCGACAGTGCCCGAACAGTACATGGTTAAAAAACCGGCGTCACAAGTGCCGTTGATAAAAGGCCTGCTGCAGGATTTACGTTATATTGTTAATCTGACTGATATCAGCAGCACCAACAGCACCTTCTGGTATCAGAGTTATCAGGTGAACCAGGAACACCTTAAGCTGCTGGCCCAGTTTGGCCATAAAAAACGCCCCGACATTCCGTCCTGCGAAGCCATACCGGTGCAATATGTTAATCTGCGCTCAGAGTCGCGCTATCTGTACAAAACTGCGGTAATGGTAAAAGATCCACAAAACCAGACAGAGCTGAGTGGCCACAGCCGGGATTTTTCATCAAAAGGCTTACAGTTAGAAACAGCCTTACCGGTACGGTTTAATAAAGGCGATATTGTGCAGTTGCGCCTGCCTGATATGCAAAAGATCAGCACCCGTCACAGCCTCAGTGAGCTACCGTATGAAGTGATGGCTGTCAGCAAAAGCCACACTATTATGAACCTGCGCGCAGCAGAAACAGATGAGCCTCATGTCGGCCGCCTGTTCTTTCAGCAACTTATTCAAAATAACCGCGCCAAACTCACACCGGCAGAAGAAAGCCCTAAATATCCCGGCCTGGCTGCAGGCTTACGCAACATGTACCTTAATTCACAAAATAGTTTTGCGCTGTTTTTACACCGCAAAGGTATTCGCTATGAAATTAATACTGTGGCTAAGGGCGGCGGCAACAGCTGCCTGTACCAATTGCTAAATTTACAGCATCAGCATAGTAATGGTGTTGATTTGAATATGATCCTGCGCAACAACGCTGCCAGCCTGCAATTTGCGCAACAGCTAAAACAGATGAAACGTTTTGACAACGCCAGAAGCTACGAGCTTTTTATTGCGCTGCCAGCCGGTATCACTGCCGGAAATATTGAACCAGACTGTCGCTATGATTATGAATTCAGCTCTGAACAGAAAAAACATCAATTTGTGTTGGATGCGCTGCAACAAGGTAGCCTGTTTTGTTTTCGCCTGACATTGTCCCGTACCGGCAGGCCAGACACCGATTATATTGCAGCTGAAATGAACTATATAAGCGCCTATGCCATTCATAAAGCTAAACAGTTAGAAGAAGAGTTATGGAGTGTGGCAGGCGTGATAGATGTTATTGATATTTCAGAAGAGGTGCCCTGGCGTTATGGTGCAGCGGCAAATCCTGTTAACCATAAAGTGCAACAGCAACAGAAGTTAACACTCCAGCTTAAGCAACCAGTCACGTAATTGGGCAAAATGATCCTGTACGGCGCTGGGGTGTGTCAGCATAGAAATATGGTCGTAATCCTGCTTATAGCCTGCAGAGCGGCCCAGCAAACTAAACCGTGCCTGTGGTACGGTTTCAGCAATAAAGGCCTTTACATCCTGCGGATGGCCCAACAAGCGGTCATTTTGGCCGGCAAAGTGCCACACCGGTGGCCACTGCGTGATTTTACTGCTGTGGCCATAGTCAAACTGATCAGTTAAATCAGTAAAAGCGGCACCTTCAATCCAGCGTACGGTGTCCTGCAAAAACTGCTGCGGTTCATCATCGGCACCAAAGCGCCATTTACGCGCCGGAAAATAACCGTACTTGTTACTCAGCCAGGGGGCCAGCTTATTCCAGATCAGGTTAATTTTCAGCTTGCGCTCCAGGCTTTGTACACTAATAACCCTTTTACTGCCAAAACACACCTTAGCAGCCACTTTAGCTGTAAGCTGTGGAAAACGCGCCAGGCTGGCAGCGGCAACTACGCCCCCCCACGAGTGGGCAATCAGGATAACTTTTTGCTGATGTAACTGGTACACATGTTCAATTAACGCCGGAATATCGCGGGTGATCATTTGTTGCTGGGTTTGAGCAAAACCTTCTGATACATGCGGCTTTGATAAACCACGGCCGGCAAAATCAGCGCAATACACCATAAAACCATTATCGGCCAGATAGCAGCCCAACCCCTTACCTGACTGGCTGTAAAAAATACGGCCGTTTTCAATAGCACCGTGCAGCATCAGCACCGGTGCTATGCCTTGTTGCATTGGCAACAAGCGGCGTAGGTGTAGCTGATATTGGTCTAAATCCAGATAAAGCGAACTTTGCTGATGCTTCATGCTTAATCCAGCAGGTACAACAGCTGCAATAACGAACCGTGCCGGATAGCCGCTTTAGCTTGTGCCTGCACTTTAGGCTTGGCATGAAAAGCCACCCCCAGCGCTGCGGCTTTAAGCATAGGTATATCATTCGCACCATCGCCGATAGCAACAGTTTGGCTTGTTGCAATGGCATATTCAGCGGCAAGTTCGTTCACCACACGCGCCTTGGTGTTAGCGTCAACAATATCGCCCAGCACGTTGCCGGTTAACTTACCATCGGCAATCTCCAGTACGTTGGCAAAAGTGGCGGTTAAGCCTAACCGCTGCTTTAATGCTTCCGTAAAATAGGTAAAACCACCCGAGGCAATAGCAACCTGCCATTGATGCGCTTTTAAATGGTTAACCAACTCAGTTAACCCTGGCATTAAAGGCACACCAGCCAATACCTGCTGCAAAATATCCTCATCTGCGCCCTGCAAAGCTCCTACCCTTGCTATCAGGCTTTGGGCAAAGTCCAGCTCGCCATTCATCGCCCGCGCAGTAACGGCAGCCACCTGTTCACCTACACCGGCCAGTTTGGCTATCTCGTCAATGCATTCTATTTGTATGGCGGTTGAATCCATATCCATTACCAACACGCCGGGCTTAGCCAGCACAGGGGCAGTTGGCAGGTATACCAGTTCAATATCTAACCTGACAGCCAAATCATTTAATTGTTGTTGCTGTGCTGCAGTTAGTGCAGTGGGCAACGCCAGCTCGAGCGCTGGGCTAAGTTCGGGATGAGGCTGATACAATCGACAAGCCAATGCCGTATCTGCAGCACACAACTGCAGTACGTTATTCAGTGCAAACCAGTTTAGGGCATCGCCAAACAGCCTGAGCACTACTACCCTGGCGGACAGTTCAAATGCAAATCCCGCCGTATCAGGCAGTGCAAGGCTTTGCTTACTGTGCAGCAGCAACATCTCTTCGTGCCTTTTAAGTGCATAACATTGATTAACCGAAAGCTGCTTTACCGGTGATGTTGCCGCTTGCTGCTGCACTGGGATCTGATAAAAAAACGACACTGGATTACCTATACTTGGCGCTACAGCCGTGGCATGCTACGCGCATTAACGACTAGCTCAGCTGGCGCTTTATGGAAAATATGCAGAACGATATCCCAATACCGGACAGTACTTCAAGCACTATTAAGCTGTTGCAAATTGCTATCGCTGTTATTGGTATCTGGCTGTTATTGCATAGCTGGGTGCTAACCCAACAGCAAGGTAAGCGTTTGTTGCAGCAGCAAAACAGTCAGTTAATGCAAGAAATGCTGACAGCGTTATCCCACACCGCCGCTTATTTAATAGAAAATGATCAACTTGATGGCCTGGAGCAACTAACACAGCACATTGCTGCCAGCCAGTATTTACATGATGTGGTGGTGTATGACGCCAATGGTGTGCGCATGAGCTGGTCACAAGGCAGTGCGCCGGCACGGCTGTTATATGGGCCAACACAAACTGAGCAGTTACAGGCGATGGTACAAACCATTACTAAAGATCAGCAATTGTTAGGCTACATTAAACTGAGTTTACGGTTGGATGCGTCTTTAACGCCAATAAGCCTGTCATGGCAGCAAATGATGCAACAGTTGATGGCGATGCTGGTGCTGGCGGGTATTGTTGGTTTTATGCTACGCCGCGGTTTCTCGCGTTTGTCGCGGCAGTCATTGCGTTTACGCCGCGCTAAGCCTTAGTGCGTTAAGGCTGTTTTGCCACAGCGTCACCGCTACCTGCTCGCGCGGCTCGGGCCGTAATTGGCAAAAGGTATCAAACACTAACGCCAGTTGCGCCGGGGTATTTACCTGGCCCTGAAAACCAGCCAGCGGCATAGCCGGTGCATCGGTTTCCAGTACAAAGCTTTCAAGCGGCAATTTTTGCACAGTTTTACGGGTTTTCTCTGCCCGTTCATAGGTAATAGTACCGCCAATCCCCAGCTTAAAACCCAAATCGATAAAGGCCATCGCCTGTTGCTGACTGCCGGAAAAAGCATGCAAAATACCGCCGCCGTTAAACTGCTGGCGTTTAAGCTCAGCCAGTAACTGTGGCTGGCTTTTGCGATGATGCAGGATCACCGGTTTATTATGCTGTTTTGCCAGTAGCAGTTGCGCTGCAAACAGCTGTTGCTGCATAGCAAAGCTGGCTTCAGCTAATGCAAAATCCAGCCCAATCTCCCCCACTGCAACAATAGCAGTGTTATGAGCTGTTAATAGCTGATCCAGCACAGCTACAGCATCAGGCGAGTGCTTAGCCGCCCACCATGGGTGTATACCCAGCGCTATATGCCATTGTGGCTGTTGTTGCTGTAATGCCAGCAGGTTTTGCCAGGCGGATTGTTGCACGGCGGGAATAACTAAAGCGGCAACACCGGCTTGCTGCGCCTGTTGCCAGTACAGAGCTTGCGCTACGGCAAGCTCGGGTAAATCGAGATGGCAGTGGGTGTCAAACAGTTTAACCGTAGCCGGGATGTCGCTGGTTACGGGCATAACCTGTCGATATCCCAGCGGTTATCCGCGGTTTTACTGTACATAAAACGATCATGCAGCCGGTGCTCGCCGCCCTGCCAGAATTCAATTTTATGCGGCCGCACTAAAAAGCCACCCCAGAATGATGGTAGCGGCACTTCGCCGTGTTCAAACTTGTGTTTTATCTCAGCAAATTTTTGCATCAGCGCCTGGCGGGTAGAGACCGGCCGGCTTTGTTCTGACGCCCAGGCTGCCAGCTGACTCTCTTTTGGCCGAGATAAAAAGTACTTCATCACCTGCGTATTCGATACCCGCTCGGCTGTGCCATATACGATTACCTGCCGCTCCAGCGGGTGCCAGGGGAAATGCAGACATACCTTAGGGTTGCCGGCAAGTTCGGTGGCCTTGCGGCTGCCCAGGTTAGTGTAGAAAGTAAAACCTTCGCTGCTGACATCTTTTAACAGCACCAGCCGTTGTGACGGCTGGCCCTGTGCATCGACGCTGGCCACACACATTGCTGTAGGGTCCGGTAATTCTGCCGCTATGGCATCTTTTAACCAGAATTCAAACTGCGCGATAGGATCTGCATTGAGCTTATCCAAATCCAGTTTGTCTTTCACATAGCTGCGGCGAATAGCGTCAATCTTCATCTTTACATACGCTCCATAACCCCGATACCCAGCAAGTCCAGGCCCTGCTTAAGTATACGTGAAGTAATAATACTCAGCATTAAACGACTGTCACGCACGGCCGGTTCAATGCCGTCTTTTAACATCGGGCAGGCCTCGTAGAAGGTCATATACAAACTGGCCAGCTCGTACAGATAATTACACAGCAGGTTAGGCTGGGCGTCTTTAATTACCTGTTGCAGCGTTTCTTCAAACCGCAGCAGTTTTACCGCTAACTGCTTTTCCTGCTCTTCAACCAGATTTAATGTTGCGTTAAAGCTATCGGTAATCTCAGCGCGGCGCAAAATGCTGCGCACCCGGGTGTAGGCGTACTGCAGATAAGGTGCAGTGGCACCTTCAAAACTCAACATCGCATCCCAGCTGAAAATATAGTCGCTGGTACGGTTTTTCGATAAATCGGCAAACTTCACCGCACCAATACCCACTTTACGCGCGACGTCGGCTACTTCAGCTTCGGTTAAATCGGTGGCTTTTTCCTGTACTACAGCTTTGGCGCGTACTACCGCTTCTTCCAGCAGCTCTGCCAGTTTCACGGTACCACCGGTACGGGTTTTAAATGGCTTACCATCTTCGCCCATCATGGTACCAAAGGGGCAATGATCATAGGCCGTTGCCGCACGCAGATAACCGGCTTTACGGGCAACCAGTTCTACCTGTTTAAAATGCAGCGCCTGGCGGGCGTCAGTAAAAATAATCACCCGATCAGCATTTAAATCGTGGCTACGATACTGGCAGGCCGCTAAATCAGTGGTGGAGTACAGAAAGCCGCCCCCGGTTTTTTGAATAATAAACGGCGACGGATTACCTTCTTTATCGGCCAGCTCGGCTAAAAACACCACCAGGGCCCCCATGCTTTCTACTGCCAGTTGCTGTTGTTTCAAATCGTCCACTATGCCCTGCAGCATGTTGTTATACGCACTTTCCGGCTTAATATCAGCATGGGTCAGGGTCACATTCAGCTTCTGATACACTTCGTCGCTGTGTTTAATCGAGGTGTCGATAAACAGCTGCCACAGCTTTTGGCAGTGCACATCGCCACTTTGTAGTTTAACTACGTAATCACGTGCTTTATCAGCAAAGCCCTCTTCATCGTCAAAACGCTTTTTCGCTTCACGGTAGAAGTCTTCCAGGTCGGCCAGTGCCACCTGCTCCAGGTCGATACCGGCAGCCAGCTTATCTTCCAGGTGCGCTATCAGCATACCGAATTGGGTACCCCAATCGCCCATATGGTTCTGGCGGATCACTTTATCGCCCCAGAACTCCAGCGTACGTACTACGGCATCGCCGATAATAGTCGAGCGCAAATGGCCAACGTGCATCTCTTTGGCCAGGTTAGGCGCCGAGTAATCCACCACTACCGTTTGCGGTGTCGTATTAGCGGTAACACCCAAGCGGCTGTCGGCAGCGGCGAGTTGTAATTGCGTGGCCAGCCAGGCTTTGTTTAGCGTAACGTTAATAAAGCCCGGGCCGGCAATCTCTGCTTTGTCGGCAATATCGGCAAGTTCCAGCTTTTGCACTAACTGCTCCGCCAACTGGCGCGGATTCATCTTTAACAGCTTGGCCGCGGCCATAGCGCCGTTAATCTGGTAATCACCAAACTCCGGCTTGGTACTTACCGTAACAGCGGCATTGGTGTCGGCAGGTAAGCCCAGCGCAACAAAAGCAGCCTGGGTTTTTTCGGTTAGTAAATGCTTAATATTCATGCGCCCTGCCTGTTAGTGTTCACGGGTTTTATGGAATTTAATTTTCGGGTAACGCTCTATCGACAGATTCAGGTTTACCATAGTCGGTGCGATATAGGTTAAAGCATCGCCACCATCGAGCGCCAAATTCTGGCTGGCTTTATTTTTAAACTCGTCCAGGGCTTTGGCATCATCACTGTAAACCCAACGCGCCGTGGATACGTTAACTGACTCATAAAGCGCATCAACGTTGTATTCCGATTTTAAACGGTGTACTACCACGTCAAACTGCAGCACGCCGACAGCACCAACGATAAGATCGTTATTATCCAGCGGCCTAAATACCTGCACCGCGCCTTCTTCGGATAACTGCACCAGGCCTTTTAGCAATTGCTTTTGCTTTAACGGGTCACGCAGGCGAATACGGCGGAACAGTTCAGGTGCAAAGTTTGGGATGCCGGTAAACTGCATATTTTCACCGGTGGTAAAGGTATCACCAATTTTAATGGTACCGTGGTTATGCAAACCGATAATGTCGCCGGGGTAAGCTTCTTCCAAATGCTCACGATCACCGGCTAAGAAGGTAAGCGCCTGCGGGATCAACACATCTTTACCAATGCGTACATGGCGTACTTTCATGCCTTTTTCGTACTTACCCGACACTATGCGCAAAAACGCCACACGGTCGCGATGTTTCGGATCCATATTGGCCTGAATTTTAAACACAAAACCGCTAAAACCAGCCTCGGTGGGCTCAACTGTACGCGTATCGGTAGCGCGCGATTGCGGTATCGGCGCCCACTGCGTTAAGCCATCCAGCATATGGTCGACACCAAAGTTACCCAGGGCAGTACCAAAAAATACCGGTGTTAACTCGCCTTTTAAAAATAATTCCTGATCAAATTCGTTACTGGCGCCCTGCACCAGTTCCATTTCATCACGCAGTTGCTGAGCGTAATAACCAATGCGCTTGTCCAGCTCAGGGTTGTTCAGGCCTTTGATAATATCCACATCCTGAATGGTGTGGCCCATACCAGATTTATACAGAATAATTTCATCACGCAAAATGTGGTACACGCCTTTAAACTCTTTACCCGAAGCAATAGGCCAGGTAATAGGCGCACAGGCAATTTTCAGTACGCTTTCTACTTCATCTAGTAAATCGACCGGGTCGCGGATATCGCGGTCCATTTTGTTCATAAAGGTGATTATAGGGGTGTCGCGTAAGCGGGTAACTTCCATCAGCTTAATGGTGCGATCTTCAACACCCTTGGCGCCATCGATCACCATCAGGCAAGAATCTACCGCCGTTAAAGTACGATAAGTATCTTCCGAGAAGTCTTCGTGGCCCGGCGTATCCAGCAGATTTACCAGGCAATCGTTATAAGGAAACTGCATGACCGAAGTAGTAACCGAAATACCGCGCTCTTTTTCCATTTCCATCCAGTCGGAGGTGGCATACTGGCCGGATTTTTTACCTTTAACGGTACCGGCTTTTTGGATCAGATGTCCGAACAGCAATACCTTTTCGGTAATAGTGGTTTTACCGGCATCGGGGTGCGAAATGATCGCAAAGGTGCGGCGGCTGTTAACTTCAGCTAAAAAAGTATCAGTGCTCATAATATCCAATAATCTGTTGCCGCTTCGATAACCAAGCGGTTTGAAGGGATTAACCCGAAAGAAAAACTAATATTGTGCGCGATTATAACAGCTTGGATAGCGCTGGCACAGAGTACAAATGCGAGGTTGCGTTACAGAATACAACACATCAGCAGGGCATCTTCTTTACCCTGGCTACTGACATAGTAGCCTTTGCGTAAGCCTGTTTGCGTAAAACCGTAGCGCTGATACAAAGCGATGGCAGCCAGGTTGCTGCTACGCACTTCCAAAAAGACTTCGGTTGCCCCTCTGGCAGCACCTTCCTGTAAAAAATGCTGCATGAGGGTGTGGCCGTAACCTTTACCCTGCTCTGTGGACTCAACGCAAATATTAAACAGCTCCAGCTGCTCTAAAATCAGCTGGGCGATATAAAATCCGACAATATTACCGGCGTTATCCAGCAATTTGTAGCTGAAGTAACTATCAGCAAAACTGCTGGCAAAGGCAGCCTCTGTCCAGGGATAATTGTTGGCCGCTTGCTCAATACGCAAAACCGCAGCGATATCGTCACGGCTTAATAACTCAAATTTATTCATGGCTACTTTGTTCAGAACTACTTTTCTCATAGCTACTTAGCAGCGCCCATAAAGCTTTTTTCTGTTCAGCTCGTTGCAGTGCCAGCAACGGTGGTGTTAGCAGCTGATATTGATCGATGTGGCTGTGCACGGCGGCAGGTTCAATTTGCCAGTTCAGGCCATCGGCTAAAGCCGCAGCAATATCCTGTGCTAATAGCTGGCTAAGGTCCGGCGCTACGCTCTGCAATTCAATTTTCAGTGAGGTAATATTATCTGACGAGCTTTGTGCTGGTTCGCTTTCTGCTGCCGGCAATAGCTGGCTAGCAAAAGCGTCGGTTAATTTCACCTGCGAGATTTGCAAAACTTTTAACAGCTGTTGCTGAGAATAAGAAAGTGTTGTCATAAGGAAAAGTGGCAGGGGCAGAGGGATTCGAACCCCCAACCATCGGTTTTGGAGACCGCTGTTCTACCAATTGGAACTATGCCCCTGTAGCTGGTCGCGCCATTATACAAAAGCGGCCTCAAAGGTAAAGCAAAAAGCTGTGCTAATACATTCAACTGCATATAAAACGAGCATTCAGGGCTTAATCAGCTGCTTAGCCTAACATAAGCCCGGCAGTCTGGCTACCGGGCTGGCTTAGTATCAGTTGTTGGCTTTTTGCCGGTACTTTTCAAACCAGTGAATAATATAGGCCGGTTTGGCCATCATGTTGCTTGGTCTGGTATGCAGTGCATGCGACGCGCCTGGCACCCGCACCATAGCCGTATCTATGCCGCGTAATTGCAGCGCCTGATAATACTGCTCGGTTTCCGAGATGGGGGTACGATGGTCGCTCTCACCGGTAAACAACATAGTCGGCGTTTTTACCTTGCCAACATGGGCTATTGGCGAATGCTTTAAATAGTGCTCCGGCATATCCCACGGCAAGCCCGGAAACCAGTACTGACTAAAGTAACTGTACATATCGGCGTTTAACACAAAGCTGAACCAATTAATTACCGGATTTACCGCCACTGCTGCGGCAAAACGGTCAGTATGGGCAATACTCCAGGTAGTTAACACACCACCACCGCTACCGCCGGTAATAAACAGTTCTTTGACATTAATAAAGCCTTTTGCCAGTACTGCATCAACGCCATCCATCAAATCGTTAAAATCCTGGCTGGGGTAGTTATGATGGATAAGGTTAGCAAAATCTTCACCGTAACTGGTGCTGCCACGCGGGTTGGTATACAGCACTACGTAGCCCTGCGCCGCCAGTAACTGCAATTCCATAGCGAAATGTGGGCCATAGGCAGTGTGCGGGCCACCGTGGATCTCAAGAATAAGCGGATACTTTTTGCTGGCATCAAACTCTGGCGGGTAAATAATCCAGCCGTGCAGTTTGCGTTCGTCAACTGAAGAACTGTACCAAAACTCTTCAACTTTACCGATCTCGCGGGCAAACAACAGATCTGCGTTCAAATCAGTTAATCTTTGTTTGTTGCGTTTATTAATTACCGCCAGCTCAGCCGGCCTCTGTGTATTCATCTGAGTATAGGCAATGACACCAGTAGCAGAAGCTGCAAACTGGCCACCGCTATAGGGCCGGCTATAAGAGCCGCCGCCTAAGTCATCTGCCAGGATAGTGCGTTTGCCGGATAAGGCTTGCTCCGCCAATATACCTTTACCTTCGCTATCGTAAGAGATATAAAGCGCTTTGCTGTTAGCTAACCACTGAAAATCATCAATGGCTCTGTCCAGATCTTCCGTTATATTACGGATATTGCTGCCGTCAGCATTCATCACATATAACCGGCTTGCCTGATGAGCCAGCTTACGATCATCATACCCCACATAGGCAATCAGCTTGCCATCAGGCGATACTGCCGGACGTGAATCAGGTCCGTTACGATCAGTTAGTTGGCTCAGCTTACGATCTGCCAATGTAAGCTGAAAAATCTCGCTGTTAACGGGCTGAGATTGCCAGTTGTCATGCCGGTTGGCAGAGAAATACAGCACTTTACTATCCTTTGACCAACTCAGCGCACCACCATGATTAAAATCGCCTTCCGTCAGTTGAATAGCAGAGCCACCATCAGCCGCCATAATATAAATATGCTGGTAACCGGTTTTCAGATAGCCGGCGCCGTCAGCACGATACTGCTTATTATCAATATAAATTGGCGATTTGGCCCAGTCAGCATTTTCCGGCTTGCCTGGTAAGGCAACCGGCGGCTTAACCTGCTTAGGTGTAAACATAGTAAATGCTAACCATTTACCATCCGGCGACCAGCTCAGATTAGCAGGGCTTTGCTGTAACTGGCCTAATTGAGACGAGCGCCCGCTATCAAGCCATTTAACATGGATCTGGCCGTTGCTGATATAAGCCAGACGATTATTATCCGGCGCCCAGCGTGGTGACGCTGCATTAGTATCTTTATCAGTCAAGGCCTGCAATGTCTTACCATCAGCAGAGCTTAACCATAACGTCATGCGGCGCCGATCAGTTTGCCTGTCCATCCAGTTGCGCACAAATACTATCTGCTCACCTTTGGCATCCGGCTGTGGATCTGATACAAACTCCAGTTCAAACACATCGTCATATTGTAATGCTTTGGCGACAGCTGAGCCGCTTGCTGTGCATAACAATAAGGCAGTTAAGCACACACCGCTGGTTATATATTTTAGATTCATCTTAGTATCCGGTTTTATAGTTATAGATGCCATTTGATACTAACTGAATAACTACAGGCGCGGCTATGATTTCGTTAAGGCGTAAAATTGAAGAGATAAAAAGCAAAAAGCCCCACGCTTTCGCGTGAGGCTTGTTTACTTAATTGGGAGCCTGGCGGTGAACTACTCTCGCATAGCGAATGCTACACTACCATCGTCGCAGCTGCGTTTCACTTCTGAGTTCGGAATGGGATCAGGTGGTTCCACAGCGCTATTGCCACCAGGCAAAAACTTGTAGGGAACAAGTTTTAACGCACTTTAGTGCGGCCCGTTAGGGTCAAATCCATGGATGGATTTGATAAAAACTGTGTTCCGATATTTGGCAATCTGATTAGTAAACACACTGTATCTCTAAAACATCTTGGGCGTTGTATGGTTAAGCCTCTCGGGCAATTAGTATGAGTTAGCTTAACGTGTCACCACGCTTCCACACCTCACCTATCAACGTTGTGGTCTCCAACGACCCTTTAGTAGACTCAAAGTCCAAGGGATGACTCATCTTGTGGCCGGCTTCCCGCTTAGATGCTTTCAGCGGTTATCCGTTCCGAACGTAGCTACCGGGCAATGCCATTGGCATGACAACCCGAACACCAGCGGTTCGTTCACTCCGGTCCTCTCGTACTAGGAGCAACTCCACTCAATCATCCAACG
>NZ_FNXF01000045.1 GCF_900108485.1 Rheinheimera pacifica
TCTGTTGGCTCTGGCAGCGCCTTGCGGTCTAGCTTACCGTTTACGGATACCGGCCAACTGTCCACCCAGACAAAAACTGACGGCACCATGTAATCCGGTAATTTCGATTTCAGGGCTGTGCGCAACAACTCAGTATTAAAGTCTGATATATCGTCTAATTTAGACTCAGGAATAATGTAAGCTATTAACTGTTTGTCAGACGTGCCTGATCTATAGTCAGTAACCAGTGCATCATTCACCGAAGCCTGATCCTTCAGCAGAGTCTCTATTTCGCCGGGTTCAATTCTAAAACCACGGATTTTGATCTGTTCATCACTACGCCCTTCGTAGTGCAATGTTTCGTCTGCGTTCCAGCGACATAAATCACCGGTTTTATAAATTCGCGTTTCCGGAATTTCACTGAACGGGCTTTGGATAAATCGTTCTGCAGTCAACTCAGGGCGATTCAGATAACCTCTTGCGACACCTGCACCGCCAATATACAACTCGCCAATAGCCCCCTGCGGTGCTAACCTGCCCGAAGTGTCTAATATATATAACTGCGTATTTTGTATTGGGGTGCCAATAGATACTGTATTTTGTCCATTGAACGATGACATCTTACGAACCTCGAAAGTACTGCACCCAACAACAGTTTCTGTGGGTCCGTATTCATTGATGAACACCGCGTTTGGCATATATAACTGTTGATGTAACTCAACAACCGAAGCAGGAAGAGCCTCACCGCCAACGATAAACACGTGGGCACACTCACTCAATGTATTTATGCTTGCCAGATCGATCAAAGCTCTCAAATGTGAAGGTGTGAGTTTAAATAGTAACGCTTCGCTTTGATTAACCAATACCTCATGCAGTAACTCAAGACTTTGCCCATTGTCAGCTAGTAAATTAATACTTCCGCCCATCATAAGTGGACAGATTAAACTGGTGACCGTTGCATCAAAACTAAGAGAGGAGCTCACTACACTGCTCTGTACTGAGACAAAATAATGATGTACCGCATGCATGATATAGTTGAGCAAAGCGTGATGCTCCACCATCACTCCCTTAGGTTTTCCAGTAGAGCCTGAGGTGTAAATTACATACGCCAGATGCTGCGGTGTCAT
>NZ_FNXF01000024.1 GCF_900108485.1 Rheinheimera pacifica
TGATAGGTGAGGTGTGGAAGCGTGGTGACACGTTAAGCTAACTCATACTAATTGCCCGAGAGGCTTAACCATACAACGCCCAAGATGTTTTAGAGATACAGTGTGTTAACTACGAAAGCTTGCTAAATAATGGCAACGGTTTTTATCAATTCCTATCCTGGAATTGACCCGCAAGCGGGCTGCACTAAAGTGCATTAAAAACTGTTCCCGACAGTTTTTTGCCTGGTGGCAATAGCGCTGTGGAACCACCTGATCCCATTCCGAACTCAGAAGTGAAACGCAGCTGCGACGATGGTAGTGTAGCATTCGCTATGCGAGAGTAGTTCACCGCCAGGCTCCCAATTAAGCAAAGCCCGACTCGCAAGAGTTGGGCTTTTTGCTTTGCGCTTATTGCAATTCAAGTCACAACAAATGACCGAAAAGATACAAAAAAGCCCGCTCAGCGGGCTTGTTATGGCATCAATTGCGATGCAGATTACCGTGCACATCATAACGCCAATCGGCATTTTGCAGTGCTTTTAGGTGATCAGACGCTTGTTCTGCCTCTAATGCATTAATAAAGTGGCCATTTTTGTCCAAAAAAATCAGCCACTGCTTAGCTGTTTTATCAATATCAGCATCGCTGACAAAAATATGCATGCCCAGATAGTGGCCAGTGTTACCACGCCATCCGTGCTGAACTTTAAAAACATAGCGACCTTGATAGCCTGGGTGTAGGTAGTTAGCTTGCTGCACTGCTCTTAACTGCTGCCTGTCTGCCACATTGGCCCAGGCGATGGCGTGGCTACTTTCTATCAAGGCGAGTGTCTGCTGTTGCGCCTGCTTGACTTGCGATGCGCTAACCGAGCTTTTATCACTAAGAGGCTTACTCAGCGGTGTGGCTATTTCAAGTGAAAATAAGGCTAAGTCATAGCTATCCTGCAGCGTTTGAAATGCTACAGCGTCAGCGCAATCTTTCAGCGTTAATATATTTTGCTTAAGATCTGCAGTCAGCTTTGGATCTGCATTAAGTAAATATTGGATATCTGTACTATGCACTTTTTGTTGCAGCAGTTGTTGAAGCTTTGAGCGCTGATTATCTGGGGTCGATGCTGAATCTGCCAGGTCTATATCTGCTTGCTTGCACTGCTGATAAAACCGGTGAATTTCTTCTGAATAAAGCGCACTGCTGATCGCTGATTGTAGCGTTGTGCGCTCTGAACCTGAAAAGCTTGCCGTAGTAACCGGCATGGATAAAACGCTCAGCAGCGGAATAATAGAGATCATATAGAATAAGTACCCATTACAGAATGGTTGCACCTTAGCCTGATTGACCGAAAAAAGGAAGCAATGGCAGCGTTGATTACCCGTCGTGGTTATATTGCCGCAGATATCAGTTTTGCGATATGTTGGCGAAAAAGTGCTAATGCGGAATTTTTGTTGTTAAAACCATATTGTGTAAGTAGAGCAGGCCAACTGCTATGTTGCCAGTAAAGGCTGCAAAGTGGTGCTGCTAACTCTGGCGGCAAGGCGTGGTAGTGCTTGCAAAACCAGCGTTGCAGAATAGGCTCAATCAACTCGTAAGGCCGTTGATTGCGACAAAAAAGCGCTAATTGCTTTAATTCAGCTTCTGTTAGTGCCGGAATATCTGGCAAGGGTGTCGCCAATTGTAGTGCAAGTCTGGTATTCAGTAACGGGTACTGACCTGATAATGTCAGAAACAGGTTATGGCCAAACTGCCGGTTAAGTTGTTGTACGACCTCGCCATCTGCGGTAACGGGTTTTAGCATCAGTATGGAGTATTCTGCGCTGGCTTTATCTGAGCTGACTCCCAGGCGTATGGCCTGATAACCATTGCGCTGCCAAAACTGTAACAGCTCTGTGCTAACGCCAAAGCTGGTACCAAGATAGCGGATGTTTTGCTGTTCGGCCTGTTGGCTGATAAACCCAAGCAGTTTTGTTCCCAGGCCTTGTTTTTGTAGGGCTGGCTGTACGGCAATCCGCATTATTCGCCATAAGCTTAAGCTGGCAAGTTCAGGTTGAGCAAGGTGAAATGCCAGGCTTTGTGCCAACAAATGGCCTTGTACACGGCGTTCACCCAGATATATCTGATGCGCCAGCTCTGGCGGAATATCGCCTTCGCTACTAATTAACACACAGGCCAGCACCTGGCTATTTTGCTCCAGCGTAACGACCTGCAGGCGGGGGTTATCCAGCAAGGCGGCTAGATCTTTAATCTGAGTCTGGTAATGCGCCAGGCTTAACAGGCTAAATACCTGTTGTAGTTTGTTGGTATTATTCAGCCAATCTTTCGCCTGATAAGTCAGTGCGCTGATTTTATCTTTCGCGGAATATGTCAGTTCATTGCTGCTTTGGCGCAGCAAAAAGCAATTAAAGATTAATTGCTCCAGTGGATCGGCCTGTTGATAGCGGATGGGTTGCTGTATTTGCAGTTTGCGCCAGCCTGGGCATTGCTGATTAAGATACTGCTGAAAACGCAGCTGAAAGCCCCTGCCTGTGCCTTCGTAACCGTGCTCAGTGGTGGCAAATACAATGCGGCTAAAACGTTGCAGTAGTTGTTGCAACACCGGCGTGGGTATAGCGGCCGCTTCATCGACTAATAACAGGTCGGCGGTTTTAGTGCTGCGTAGCAGTTCATCAAACGGAATAAACTGCAGGTTACTCTGCTGTGCGGCCGGAACGTGCTGCGAAAAATGCGTTAAGGCAGTAGCCGCAGCTTGTGGTGAAGGCGCGGTAAGTATAATTTGCTTACCTGCTGCAGCCAGCTGTGCAGCGGTTATCCCCAGAGCGGCAGATTTACCACGGCCACGGTCGGCTGTCAGCACCAGTGGACGGCGGCGATGGCCACTAACCACATACAAGATAGCCTTAACAGCCACTTGTTGCTCTGCGGTAATGCAAGGTGCTGTGGCCTGATTGGGCTGTGCCATGGCTGGCCAGCTTAGCAGCTCTGTGGCATGTTGCTCATTAATAAAAAGCGCATTTTGCTGTTGTAACTGAGTAAGCCAGAAGGATAAAAAACCGCCCTGATGCGTGGCGGCATCCAGCGGGTAAGGTAACAGGCTTTTATGTGCCGGGTTCGCTTGCTGTTGCCACTTTGCAAAAGGCGGGCAGAGCAACAACCAGATGCCACCGGCTTTAACGCAGCCGGCTGATGCTGCCACCAGATCGGCATTAAAGCCGCTGAACGCATTGACCACTAACACATCGCATTCACTGCCCAGCAGCTGATAATTTTGTTTGCCGGTTAAGTTAACGGCATCGGCAGGCGCCTCAGTGCCAAGCCAATACAACTTGTCGTAGCTAATAGTGCTGAGCAACACCGCTGCGTGTGATAGCAGGTTATCTTGTGATCCCTGCCAAATAACCGGCAAACGGATATGTAACTGCGCGGCTTGTTGCTGCCACTGTTGTAGCTGAGCCAGCAGCGCAGTTACAGGCATTTAGCCAACCGCCTGCAATCGGGCATAAGCCGTGACCAGCCACTTGCTGCCTAAATCGTCGAAATTCACCTGAATCCGCGATTGGCTGCCGGTGCCTTCATAGTTCAGCACGGTACCTTCGCCGAATTTATCGTGCAGTACGCGCTGGCCCAGCTTAAAGCCGGTGTTTTCAAAGGCGACATGCGAGGCGGCACTGCCAAAGCGGTTAAATTGGGTGGGCCTGCTAACCTGAGTGGTCAGGCGGATTTCTTCTACGTATTCCGCCGGAATTTCACGGATAAAGCGTGACGGTTTATGGTATTGCTCCTGGCCATACAAACGACGGCTTTCGGCATGGGTTAAATACAACTTTTTCATTGCCCGTGTCATACCGACATAACACAACCGGCGCTCTTCTTCTAACCGGGTCGGGTCGTCGCCGCTTTGCTGGCTGGGGAACATGCCTTCTTCCAGGCCGCAGATAAACACCAGCGGAAACTCCAGGCCTTTGGCGCTGTGCAATGTCATCAACTGCACCGCATCCGAGTGCTCTTCGGCCTGGTACTCACCGGCTTCCAGCGCGGCTTGTGATAAAAACGCCGCCAGCGGTGTCATATCCTCGGCGCGGCGCTCATCAAAGTTCTGACAAGCGGTGATCAGTTCGTTTAAGTTTTCAATCCGTGTTTCGGCCTTCTCGCCCTTTTCTGCCTGATACATGGCATATAAACCAGACTGCTTAATCGCATGTTCGGCTTGCTCGTGCAGCGGTAACTCTTTCACCTGAGTATCCAACTGTTCAATTAACTGCATAAAGTTATCGATGGCAGAGGCGGCGCGACCGGTAAGCAGTTTTTGCGCCAGCATTTGCTGCAGGCTTTGCCACAGTGTTTGCTGCTGGGCGCGGGAGTGTTCACGTACTTTATTTAACGTAGTATCGCCAATGCCACGCACCGGGGTATTAATAACGCGCTCCAGTGCGGCGTCATCCTGGCGGTTATGCAACAGGCGCAGATAGGCCAGCGCATCTTTAATTTCCTGGCGCTCATAAAAGCGCAGGCCGCCGTAAATACGGTAGTGTAAACCTTCCTGAATTAATGCTTCTTCCAGTACCCGCGATTGGGCGTTATTGCGATATAAAATCGCGGCTTCGCTTAAGCGATCGCCCTGTTTGTGCCAATCACGGATGCGGCCAACAATAAAACGCGCTTCGTCCAGCTCGTTAAAGGCGGTGTACTGTGATATCACTTCGCCCTGAGCGCCGTCGGTCCACAAATCCTTACCCAGGCGATCGGTGTTATTGGCAATCACCGCATTAGCGGCTTTTAAAATGGTTTCGGTAGAGCGGTAGTTTTGCTCCAGCCGCACGGTTTCTACATCGGGGAAGTCTTTTAAGAAGGTTTGGATATTCTCTACCCGGGCACCACGCCAGCCATAAATAGACTGGTCATCGTCACCCACAATCATCACTTTGGCACTGCTGCCAGCTAACAGCCGCAGCCACTGGTATTGAATGGCGTTGGTATCCTGAAACTCGTCTACCAGGATATGGCGAAAACGTTGCTGATAATGGCCGCGTACTTCACTGTTCTGTTTTAACAGCTCAAAGCTGCGCAGCAGTATTTCGGCAAAGTCGACTAAACCGGCGCGGTCGCACATATCCTGATAAGCAGTATAAATTTTTACCATCTGCTGCAGGCTGAAATCGCCGGCGGCGTCGATCATGCCGGGGCGCAGGCCGTCATCTTTACGGGCATTAATAAACCACTGAATTTGCTTGGGCGGCCAGTGCTTTTCATCCAGGTTCAGCGCTTTTAATACCCGCTTTACCAGCCGGTACTGATCGTCGCTGTCGATGATCTGAAAGCCCTGTGGTAAACCGGCTTCCTGGTAATGCGCCCGTAGCATACGGTGCGACAAACCATGAAAGGTACCCATCCACAGGTTGTTTAAACTGACGCCTATGGTGCTTTCAATCCGGCTGCGCATTTCCTGCGAGGCTTTATTGGTAAAAGTTACCGCCAGCAAGCTGTAAGGCGCTACCCGTTCTACCTGCATTAACCAGGCTAAGCGATGCACCAGCACGCGGGTTTTGCCACTACCGGCTCCGGCCAGTACCAGCATATGTTGCGGTGATGCTGCCACCGCATCGCGTTGTTTATCGTTCAGCCCGTCCAGCAGGTAAGATACATCCATCAGAAAGTCTCGCTAAGCACAGTGGCGGCCATTATAGCAGCCTGGCTGTGCACGCCAAGCGCAGTTAGTGGATATATAACCAGTTAGTCAAATGATGGCTCTGCATGCTGTTGTTACTGTTGATGTTTTGCTTTATAGGTATTGGTAAAGGTTAGAATTGCCATACTGATACAGCCAAAAATAAAGAAACCTGCCGTCACCGGAATAAGGCTGCCGTTATACATCTGGCCTATGATTGTGCCTATACACAGCGACATAATGGATGACACAGAACCAATAATAGCGGCAGCTATGCCTGCCACATGGCCCATAGGCTCCATCGCCATTGCGTTGATATTGCCAAACACCAGACCAAAACAAAAGAACAGCACTGCAGCGTAGAGTAAAAACATCCACAGCTGTATTTCAATAGCTAAATGCAGCACTAAAAACAGTGCTGAGCTGACAACAATGCCCCAGACAGCGCCGGTGGATAATTGCTGCATGCCCCATTTTTGCACCAAGCGCGAGTTAACCAAAGAGGCTGCGCCAAACACAATCGCCAGCAAGCCAAAGTACAGGGTGAACAGCTCGCCTGTTTTAAATAAGTCCTGAAAAATTTGTTGTGACGAATTCAGGTAGCCAATAAAGCTGCCAAAAAACAATCCCATACAAATCATGTAGCAGACAGTGGGTACATTACGGATAACTTCTTTAAAGCCTTCGGCAAAGCCTTTTTTGCTCATCGGGATACGATGCGGTTTGGGCAAGGTTTCTTCTAAGCGCCCAAAAATCCACACCACGATTAACAGCGCATAGCCGACATAAAGCAGAAAAATATCACGCCATGTGCCTACCCATAGCACGGCCTGCCCCAGGCTGGGCGCTAATGCCGGCACCATAACGAAAATCATCATCACCAGCGACATAATACGCGCCATATCATTGCCGGAGTATTTATCCCGCACTATAGAAATAGCCGAAACATAAGGGCCGGAAACCCCTAAACCCTGGATAAAACGACCCAATAGCAAGCTGTTGATATCATTAGCGAAATAACAAATTACTGTGCCCACTAAAAACAGTGCTATGCCACCGTTCAGCACTTTCTTGCGGCCGGTAGCGTCTGACAAAGGGCCGCAAATCAGCTGGCCTATTGCCATCCCGAAAAACAACGCACTGACCACCAACTGCGCCTGATTCGGATGGCTCATCGCAATGTCAGCACGAATAGCATCCAGTGCCGGCAATAAGGCATCAATAGAGATGGCAACAACAGACATCATAAGCGCCACCAGTAAGGTAAATTCACCGGTGGAAATACGCGACTGTGGCGCATGGGTAGAGTAATCAGACATTCACTGTATTCCTTGTTTAAACCTGCCAGGGATAAGGCGAGGGGAGCCTGGTGTTTTGGCAAGGCCAATAGCGTTGAGTAATATAAACAAAATTAACGATAGTCGATTGGCGTTGCGGTAAATCGACAGGCGCCCCAGATGTTGTGCTCTGGCTGGTACGCCGGCATGCTATTCGGTGCCTGCCCTGCCGTTAGGATTGTTAGATCACAACAACGCGGATAATTGCGATACGTCTGTCAGGCGAATATGCGGCAAAACAGTTATAGCGCCTTGATAGTGATCCAGCCATGCAGCCTGACAACCGGCGTTTAGCGCGCCCATCACATCGGCACGGTGGCTGTCGCCAATATGCAGTATTTGCGCAGGCTTCACCTGTAAGCGTGCGGCGGCAGTCATAAATAAATCGGCATAGGGTTTCATCCGACCATCAGGGCCAGCCTGTAAACTGAATGCAAATAACTCGCCGATACCCATTTTATTAATACAGGCATTACCATTGGTAATGGCGATTAAACGATATTGCTTTGCCAGCGCAGAAAGTAGCTGCGTTACTTCGGGTGACAGGGTGATCCTGGTACGGGCATCAAGAAAAGCAGCATAACCATGTTCAGCAACGCGCCGCGCCTCAGGGCGGGCCAAACCCAATTCAAGCAGGCCGGCTTCAATGCCAAGCAGGCGCCAGCGACCAATATCATGACGGATCTCAGGTTCAATACTGGCCAGCTTTAAGCGCTGTTGCCACCAAAACGCACTGTCTGTGGCTTTACTGGCCGGAGCCTGTTGTGCCAAAGCGCTCAGCATAGCCTGTTCGGCTGCGTCGATAACCGGTTTGTTGTCGTACAAAGTATCGTCTAAATCAAACGACAATACGCTAACCGGGCTCAGTGCTTTAAATAATTGCATATTCGCTACCATGTTGCTGGCTGAAATACCTGCTGCCAGTTTACTGCCGCCAGGTACTGACTAAACCAGCTTAACGCCTGGCCCTGGCTGTGTTTTTGCCATGCCATGTACACCGGCACTTTGTCTCTGGGTATACTGCTGGCTTTGGCAATCAGTTCACCCCGTGCCAGCTCTTCGCTGATCAGATGGCGTGGCACAAAGCCTATACCCAGGCCTTGTTTTTGCGCGTCTATTTTCGCCTGCATATTACTGACAATAACGCGCTGGCGGGTATCGAACAAGCCGGACGAGCGCTTGGGTGCGTCCAGCGCGGAGTCGGCCACCACAATAGCGGCAAACTGCTGCACATCTTCAATATCGACAATGCGATCCAGCGCCGCCAACTGATGATGTGGCGCTACGGCAAACACAAATTCTGCTTCGCCCAGTGGCAGCAAATTAAACTGGCCTTTAGGTAAATCGCCGGATACACCAACGGCGATATCGGCCCGGCCGGTTTGTAGCGCTTCCCAGCCGCCGGCCATCACTTCTTCTTTTACCAATACCTGGGTAATTTTGCCCAGTTGCAGAAACTGACCAATTACATCCAGCAGTGGAGCATTCGGAATAATGCTGTCTTTGGCAATCATCAGCTGGGTCTCCCAGCCGGTATCCAACTGCTTTACCGCATTTTGCAGCTGATTAGCAGCATGCAACAAGGTGCGGCCTTGCTCCAGCAGTAACTGCCCGGCAGGGGTTAACTGGGCCCGCTGTTTGCTGCGGTCAAATAAGGCCACGCCTAAATCAGACTCCAGCTTGGCAATGGTGTAGCTCAGGGCTGAAGGCACCTTATACAGCGCTTCAGCGGCGGCGGCAAAACTGCCTTTGCGCTCTATCGCATCCAGTGCTCTTAAAGCGTCTAAACTCAGTACGTTATGCATAGCAGGCTCATTTAAAGCTAAATTCAAATATTTTGAATAGTGTAGTCAAAACATTGCGCTTTTGCCGCAAAAATTATTTGGCTATAGTGACTACATCGACGCAAAGAGTGCTGTCGAGAGGCAGTAAACTTAACTTTAAACAATTTGACAGGTGACATTATGGCTACTTCAATCGTAAACAAAATTTTAAGCTCAAACGCTGGCTTCGCTGCTTTAGCATTACGGGTTCCGGTTGGTATTATCTTTGCCGCGCACGGTGCGCAAAAACTGTTTGGCTGGTTTGGCGGCTACGGCCTGGAAGGTACTGGCGGCTGGATGGACAGCATAGGCTTATCGCCAGGCATTGTAATGGCGTTTTTAGCCGGGGCCGCAGAGTTTTTCGGTGGTATCGCCCTGGTGTTGGGCCTGTTAACCCGGCCAGCCGCCCTGGCACTAAGCATTGCTATGCTGGTGGCGATTGTTGCCGTGCATCTGCCAAACGGTATGTTTATGAGTAACAATGGCTACGAATTTGGTTTAGCCCTGTTAGCGGCCAGCGTATCATTGCTGTTTAGCGGCGCCGGTAAAGCCTCAATAGATAACTTACTGGCCAAACGCTTTAACTAAGGCGGAGTAACAAAGAAAACGCCCGGTTCTGCCGAGCGTTTTGTTGTTCACGTCATTAGTCCGGACGCGTAAGCCGAACCGGTTTGCCCACACCAACACGCCGTAAATACATCCCTGTAGGCTCGATTATAAACTTCATCCGTGAAGTTTATCCGGTGGACCAGCTTCGCTGTTCAAATTCGCTCCTGGCGAATTTGTCAGCATCCTGGCCTGCAACGGTTGGTTTAGAGCAAATCGATTCTGCTTCTGGTTGTATCAGTCAGATCAGCTGGATTTCTTCTTTGCCCTGGGGTGGGCGTTATCGTACACTTTAGCCAGGTGGGCGAAATCCAGATGGGTGTATACCTGAGTGGTGCTAAGGTTGGCGTGGCCGAGCAGTTCCTGCACGGCGCGTAAATCCTGGCTGGATTCCAGCATATGGCTGGCGAACGAGTGGCGCAGCATATGTGGGTGTACATGCTGGTTTAAACCCTGTTGTTTCGCCCATAACTGCACCCGTTCGCGCACATGGCGGGTGCTGATGCGTTTATGCTGTTTGCTGATAAACAACGCATTGGCATCTTCTTGCGGCAGCTTTGCCGTAAACGCCGGGCGTTGTTTTAACCAGTCTTGTAAAGCGGCCAGCGCAATTTTACCCACCGGTACTATCCGCTGTTTACTGCCTTTACCTGTAACGCGCAGCAGTTGCTGTTGCCAGTCAATATCGCTGATATCGGCATTTACCAGCTCTTCCAGCCGTAAACCGGACGAGTAGAACAATTCCAGCATGGCTTTATCACGACAGGCGAGAATATCCTCATTGCTGTCAAAACTCAGCAGATGGTTTAGCTGGTCCACATTAAGGTTTTTCGGCAGGCTGCGTGCGGCCTTGGGTACTGATAAATACTGCGCTGGGTTGTCTGTGCGCTTAGCCTGCGCCTGCAAATAGCGGTAAAAACTACGTAAGGCTGCCACTTTTAACGCTATGGTACGTGGTTTAGCGCCGCTGCGGCGCAGGCCGATAATATGCTGTTTTAACTGATCTTCTGTGATATTAAGCCAGTGCATATCTGCATCAGTAATACTCAGCGCCAGTTGCTGTAACTGGCGTTGATAACTGTCCAGCGTTTTGCTGCTGTAGGCGCGCTCAAATTGCAAATACTGTAAAAACGCCTGCAGCGGCTGTTGCCACTGCGGCGATAACGGGGTGTCAGGCTGCGTCATAACCCGGTAACAACTGGGCTAAAATGCTGGCCAGATGGCTGATAAATAGCTTATCCATTGATGGCTGAAAGTGATCGTCCTGCTCGCTGCCAAAGGCCAGTAAGGCCAGCGGTTGCTGCTGGCTACTGATCAGGATCAGCGCCACCGAGTGAATATGCGAGGGAAACAAACCCTGTTGTTCTTCTTTATTTAACCGGCCTAAATAAATACCGTGCTGGTTGAGCCGGCGTGACAGCAACAACTGAAACGGGTTACGGCTTTGCTCGTCACTAAAGCGCAGTAACCGGCATTCCTGTACATAAGGCATGGCGGCAGTAAATTGTTGCAGGCTGGTTTCGGCATCCTGCAGGTTGGTGGCCTGATGCAATTGTGCCTGTAGTTGGTTAAAGGCCAGAAATATTTGTTCATTTTGCCTTGCTACCGACATTAACCGGGTAATGTCGTCTTCCAGCGCCTGAATTTTCTCGCGCTGTAGCTCAAGCTGGCGCTCTACCAGCGACACACTGCCGCGCTGCTGATGTGGCAGGCGTAAACTGGCCAGCAGCTGTGGGTATTGCTGAAAAAATTCCGGGTGATCCTGCAGGTAGTCGTACACCACATGGGCGGCCAGCAGGTCTTTGTCCTTGGTAAGGCTATCTGTCATAGCTGTATTTGTCCGTCATAAACATGTTCTGCCGGGCCGGTCATTTTTACCGGTTGGCCCGGGCCGTTCCAGCGAATTTGCAGGCTGCCGCCGGGTAAATCTACCCGTACCTGCTGCTGTAATTTTTTTTGTAACTGGCCTACCACTACGGCGGCGCAAGCGCCTGTACCGCAGGCCAGCGTTTCGCCAGCACCGCGCTCCCATACCCGCAGTTTAATATGGCCTGGGGCGACTATTTGCATAAAACCAATATTGGCGCGCTCAGGGAAGCGTTCGTGGTGTTCAAACAATGGGCCCTGCTGGTGCACCAACGCCGTGCCGACATCGTCTACTTCTACCACGGCATGCGGGTTGCCCATTGAAACTACGCCACAAAGAATAGTGTGTTCTTCTGCGCGCAGTATATAGGTTATTTCCTGTTTTTGTGCTTTAAACGGCACCCGTGCCGGGTCCAGCTGGGGCACACCCATATTTACCGTAACCTGGCCATCGGCCTCAACATACAGCATTATTTTGCCGGATTTGGTGCTAACGCCAATTTTATGCTTATTGGTTAAACCCCTGGCGCGGACAAACTTAGCAAAGCAGCGCGCGCCATTACCGCATTGTTCTACTTCCGAGCCGTCGGCATTAAAAATACGGTAATGAAAATCCAGCTCAGGATCATAGGGTGGTTCTACCATTAGCAGCTGATCAAAGCCAATGCCGGTATTGCGGTTCGCCAGCGCTTTAATCTGCTCTTTGGTCAGAAACACATTCTGGCTTACGGCATCGACCATCATAAAGTCGTTACCCAGGCCGTGCATTTTGGTGAAATGTAGCAACATCAGCGCCCTTAATTAATCGGTAATGACTTGTTCGCCACGCCATAAATCCTGCCACTGTTCACGGGCACGGATTAAATGCACTTTTTCGCCGTCAACCAGTACCTCGGCGGCACGTGGGCGGCTGTTGTAATTAGAACTCATGGTAAAACCGTAGGCACCGGCTGAGCGCACGGCGAGTAAATCGCCCTGAACTATGGCCAGTTCACGGTCTTTACCAAGAAAATCACCGGTTTCGCACACCGGGCCGACAATATCGTACAGCGCAGGCTGCGCCGCGCTGTTAATTTCCAGCGGTACTATCGCCTGCCAGGCACTGTATAGCGCCGGGCGGATTAAGTCGTTCATGGCGGCATCAACAATGGCGAAGTTTTTCTCCTGCCCCGGCTTTAAAAATTCTACTTTGGTTAGCAGCACACCGGCATTGGCCATAATGGCGCGGCCGGGTTCCATTATCAGTTCCAGTTGCGGGTAGCTTTTTAGCCGTTCTACCACTTTACCCAGGTAATCGGCCGGCGAGGGTGGGGTTTCTTTGTCGTAAGTTACGCCAAGGCCGCCGCCGATATCAATATGCTTTAACGCTATGCCATCAGCGGCCAAATCATCAATTAACGTCAGCAGTTTTTCCAGTGCATCTAAAAACGGTTGGGTTTCAGTTAACTGCGAGCCAATATGGCAATCTACACCTACTACTTCAAGGTGGCTGTAACCGGCGGCCTTGCGGTAAATATCACGGGCCAGCAGTATATCAATACCAAATTTGTTGGCTTTTAAACCGGTAGAAATATAAGGGTGGGTTTTGGCGTCGATATCCGGGTTAACCCGGATAGAAATGGCCGCTTTTTTATCAATGCGGCTGGCCACCAGTTGCAGGCGGTCCAGTTCGGCAATAGATTCCACATTAAAGCACTTAATACCCAGCTCCAGCGCAAAACGCATTTCGTCTTCCGTTTTAGCCACACCGGAGAACACCACTTTTTTCGCATCGCCACCGGCGGCAATTACCCGGCGCAACTCTCCGCCGGATACAATGTCAAAGCCGCTGCCAAGTTTGGCCAACAGGTTTAAAATAGCCAGGTTACTATTGGCTTTAACGGCATAGCACACCAGGCTGTGCGGATGCTTTGATGCTGCACTGGCAAAAGCCTGATAATGCTGGGCAATGGTGGCGCGTGAGTAAACATAGCAGGGCGTGCCAAATTCGGCGGCAATGCTGCTTAAAGGTTGGAGCTCCGCAAACAGGCGGTTTTGCTGATAATTAAAATGGTCCACGTTGTTCATCCGTTGGTTGGGTTGGATTAGCGTTGTTTTGCTGCGGTTCTGCCACTTCAGGTGCCGGTTGTGGTAAGGTAAGCGGACCTTTTTGACCACAAGCACTCAGCATGCTGCACAGCATAATGGCGGCAGCAACAGTTAACAGCGGACCTTTGGTTGTAAAAGCGTGCATGATGTTATTTTTTTATGGTGGTTGCGCTCTATAATCGCATCCTTGGCGATAAAAGCAAACAGGTGAAGCAGATGAATGACCTAGAATATGATGAATTGGCCGACAATACGCTGTTGGCAGTAGAGCAGGCGGTAGAAGATGCCGATGCTGATCTGGATTATGAATCGCATGGTGGCTTGCTTAGTATCAGCTTTGCCGACCGCAGCAAAATTATTATCAATAAGCAGCCGCCGCTGCACCAGCTGTGGGTGGCGACAAAATTTAACGGCCATCACTTTGAATGGCATGGCGATAAGTGGATTGATAACCGTACCGGTGCCGAGTTCTGGCAACTGCTGAATGATGCCGCTGCTAAGCAGGCGGGTAAGCCTCTTAATTTGGCGCCCTAAGCGCTGACGTTTTGGAATGGTGTAATGGCGTTACTTCCTTTTGTTGATGTTAAAGCGCAGGGCGACACCCGCTCTGCTGTAGTGTGGCTGCATGGCCTGGGCGATTCCGGCCACGGTTTTTCGCCTATAGTACCCGAGCTGAGATTACCGGCAGATGCCGGCGTGCGGTTTTTATTTCCGCATGCGCCAGAGCGCCCGGTTACCGTTAATGGCGGCATGCGTATGCGCGCCTGGTACGATATAAAAACCATGGATTTAGCCAACCGCGCCGACGAAGACGGCGTACGCGAATCTGCCGCTGCAGTGCAGCAATTACTGGATAAACTGATTAGCGATGGCATCAGCAGCGAGCGCATTATTCTGGCCGGTTTTAGCCAGGGCGGCGTTATAGCGCTGCATTTATTACCGCGCTTGCCGTATAAGCTGGCTGGCGTAATGGCGTTGTCTACCTATATGTGCGCGCCAGACAAGTTAAAAGAAGAGGCCAGCAGCATAAATAAAGCCACGCCGGTGTTAATCGCGCACGGCAGCCAGGACCCGGTAGTGCCCATGGCAGCAGGGCAGCAGGCATTCCATACGCTGAAAAATACCGGTTTTAACGTTAGCTGGCACGAATACCGGATGCCGCATAGCGTATGTGCGCAGGAAGTGGCCGATATCAGCAGTTTTATTCAGCGGCGTTTACTGAACCCAATAGCAGGTTAATATGAACAACATTCGTATCGCAACGCGCAAAAGTGCGCTGGCGCTGTGGCAGGCCGAGTATGTTAAAGCTGAGCTGCTACGCCATCATCCGCAGCTGACAGTAGAGCTGGTGCCGATGTCGACGCAGGGTGACAAAATTCTTGATACCCCGCTGGCCAAAATTGGCGGCAAAGGCTTGTTTGTTAAAGAGCTGGAACAGGCCATGCTGGAAGGGCGCGCCGATATTGCCGTGCACAGTATGAAAGATGTGCCGGTGGATTTCCCGCCCGGCCTGATGCTGCATACCATCTGCCCGCGGGAAAACCCGCAGGATGCTTTTGTTTCTAATCAGTTTAAAAGCTTAGATCAGCTGCCACAGGGCGCGGTGGTGGGCACATCCAGTTTGCGCCGGCAGTGCCAGATAAAGGCGTTACGGCCCGATTTAACCGTGCGCGATTTGCGCGGTAATGTTAATACCCGCCTGGCGAAGCTGGATAACGGCGAGTTTGCCGCTATTATTCTGGCCGCAGCAGGTTTGATCCGGCTGGGCTTTGAGCAGCGGATAGCCAGCTTAATGCCGGTAGAAACCAGCCTGCCTGCCAACGGCCAGGGCGCAGTCGGTATTGAATGCCGCAGCGATGATATTGCCGTGCAGCAACTGCTGTCGCCGCTGGAACACGCGCCAACCCGCAGTTGCGTGCTGGCCGAGCGTGCCATGAACCGTAAACTGCAGGGCGGTTGCCAGGTGCCTATTGGTGCTTTTGCCGTAATAGAAGGCGATAGTCTGTGGTTGCGAGGCCTGGTAGGGGCCGTGGATGGCAGCGAAATTATCCGTCATCAGTTGCGTGGCCCGGTAGCGCAAGGCGAACAGCTGGGTGCCGAACTGGCAGAATACCTGCTGTCGCAAGGCGCAGACCGCATTTTACAGGCGGTATATCAGGCTGCGCCATGACAGAGCGCACAGCAGCAGAGGCCATACCGTTTTTAATTACCCGGCCGGCCGGTAAGGCAGATAACCTGCTGGCCTCGCTGGACGAAAGCGGCATTGCCTATTTGTATCAGCCGCTAATCACCACCGCGCAGATGGCGCTGAAACCGCAGGACCAACAGTTTTTGCAACACGCCGATATGCTGATCTTTGTCAGTGTTAGTGCGGTAAGTTGTCTGCAAAATCAAACAGATGCTGCTTTACTTAAAGCACCGTTATTTGCCGTAGGCCACACTACTGCATCGGCTTTACAGCGCTGGCTGGCGCGGGAAGTAACAGTACCTGAAGATCAGCGTAGTGAAGGTTTGCTGCAATTACCGCAGCTGCAGCAGGTGGCAGGTAAACAAATAGTGGTAGTGCGCGGCAATGCCGGGCGCGAACTGATTAAACAGGGCCTGGTAGCCCGCGGTGCAACAGTACGTTATGTGCAAAGCTATAAGCGTGTGCCGCTGCCGCTGGACGGCGCTTCACTGTGCCAACAGTGGCAGCTGGCGGGCATTCGTTGTATTGTGGCTACCAGCAATGAGATTTTACAGCAGTTATTCAGTGTGATCAGCGCCGGGCATCACCACTGGTTGCAACAGTGTGACTGGGTACTGGTTAGTCCACGCATGCAAGACAGTGCTTTAGCGCTTGGTATCGCTGCTGAGCGTATTACGCTTGCCGATAATGCCAATGACAGTGCGTTACTGGCTGCAATAAGCCAGCTTAAGAGGGAATATCAATGAGTGACACCTTAGAGCGTGCAACAGAAGAGCGCGCAACAGAAATGGACGCGCCATTGCAGCAGTTAAAGCAACAAATAGAAACCGAACCTACAGTGCGCAGCGCGGGTAGCTTTACGGGGGGGTTAAGTTTATTGCTGGTACTGGCGCTGGGGGGCGGTTTAGCCGCAGGCGGTTACTACTTGGCATGGCCACAATGGCAAAATTTGCAGCAGCAAACGTATACCTTGCAACAAAATCAGCAGCGCTTAACCGATCAAAGCCAGCAACAGCAAGACAGCAGCAAACAATTGCAACAGCAGTTACAAACAGAACAACAACAGCGTTTGGCGCAGCTTGAGCAAAACCTGACACAACAACAGCAACAACTGGCCGCACAAAGCCAGGCACAAATTCAGGCGCTGCGCCAGTTAGTGCAAGAGCGCGACAGTGCACCACCACGACACTGGTTGTTGGCAGAGGTAGAATACCTGCTGCAGCTGGCAGCTCAGAAGGTTTGGTTAGAGCAGGATTTCGCCACCGCCCGTGCATTATTGGCCAGTGCCGATGAAAAGCTGGCTAATCTGGACGATCCATCATTGTTACCTGTGCGCCAGGCGATAGCGGCAGACAACGAGCAGTTAAGCCATATTACCCAGCCTGATCTAACTAAAGTACATATTCAGCTGCAACAAATGCGTAAGGCAACTATGGCGTTGCCGTTAAAGCAGCAGGATAAAGCCGCCCAACCTGAACTTAAACCAGACACCGACATCCAGAACTGGCGCCAGACGCTGAGCTACTACTGGCAGCAAAGCTGGAGCAAATTAATTCAGGTACGCTCAGCCGTGCCGGAGGATTACTTTAGTTTAACCGTCGAACAACAGCTGATACTGCGTGTAAGTTTAAATCAGCAACTGTTGCTGGCTGAACTGGCGGCAATGCAAAAACAGCCGCAGGTATATGCTGCAGCATTGCAGCAAGCCAGTGATCAGCTGCAGCGTTATTTTAGCAGCGAAGATGAAGCGGTTATGCAGTTAAGCCAGCAACTGGCGACGCTGGCGGCGGTTGACGTTGCTGTGCCGCAGGCATCGCCGTTAACCAGCCTGGCACAACTGCAGCAATATCAGCAGCAACTGACGGAGAGCGGCTTATGATCCGCTGGCTATTGCTCATTCTGGTGCTTGCAGCAGCAATGTTGCTTGGGCCTTCACTGGTAAACAACCCAGGCTATATCAAAGTAATTCTGGCCGGGCGGGTATTTGAAATGACCGCGCTGGGTTTAATTGTCGCGTTGTTGTTGGCTGGTGTAGTAGTGTGGTTAGTGACTATGCTGCTGCGTAAATTGTTACGCTTGCAGCATCTGTCGTTTAACTTTTTCCGCTGGCGCCGCCAGCGCAAAGCCCAGCAGGCATTTGAGCTGGGGCTGCAGGCCTATGCTAAACAGCAATGGCAACTGGCCAGCCAGCATTTAACCAAAGCCTGCGCCGATGACTTTATGCACAGCGAAAAGCGCCTGATGGCGGCTTATGCTGCGTTTTATGCCGGTAATGTCGCTTTGGCCAACAGCCATATTGAAACCATGACCGAAGACAGTAGCAGTACGGCTTTTATCCAGGCTGATTTACTGTTACAGCAAGGCCAGGCCGCGCAGGCGTGTGTGTTGCTGGCTGAAAAAGTGACGGCAGACACCGAAGACAAAGGCCTGGGTCAGTTGTATTTATATGCACTGCAGCAAGCCGGACAATGGCAGCAATTATTGCAGATGATACCGGCGGCGATTAATCAGCAATGGTTTGATAAAGATAAATGGCAGCAGCAGCGCTTTAATATTTATCCGGCGGCAATAAGCCAGCTAAGCCAGCAACAGCGTTTTGATGAAAGCGCAGAGTACTGGCAAAATTTACCGGCCAAAGAGCGTAAATCTACTGCCGCGAACATTGGCCGCGCCTGGGCACTGGCGCAAAGTGGCCAGAATGATGCGGCCGAAAAGCTGCTGCTAAGCCATTTACAACTGGCGGAGCTGCCGCAGTTGTTGCCTTACATCCGGCAAATACCGCTGGGTAAGTCGGTGCTGAAATTACGTAAACAAACCCAAAGCTGGTTACGTGACCATGGCAGCAATGGCTATTTATATGCGCTGCTTGCCTATTTAGCACAGCAGGAAGGTGAACTGGAGCAAGCCGAGCTGGCGCTGCAAAAAGCCCGGCAATACGAGCCCAGGCTTGGTTGATAGTCCATGGCTGACGAGGCTATCACCGGGCTGGCCGCGCTTAGCCCGCCACAAGCCAGGGTATTGCTGCTAGGCAGCATGCCCGGAGCCGCCTCGCTGGCGCAGCAACAATACTATGCCCATCCGCGCAACCTGTTCTGGCCGATCATGGCAGAGCTGGCTGGGTTTTCTGCGAACTTACCTTACCCTGAAAAAGTGCGTGCACTTAATGCCAGCGGCATTGCTTTATGGGATGTTATTGCCAGTTGCCAGCGCGCAGGCAGCCTCGACAGCGCTATTCGTGATGAGCAGGTAAACGATTTTGCCGGTTTTTTTGCCAGCCAGCCCAATTTAGCTGCTATTGGTTTTAATGGCGGCAAAGCCTGGCAAAGTTTTAAACGCCATGTTTTACCATTACAGATTGTACCCGCCGGTATTAAGCTGATTACGCTTCCCTCTACCAGCCCGGCCCATGCGGCGCTGGATTTTAATGCAAAACTACAACAATGGCAGCAGCTTAGGCCTTTTTTGCTTAACATAAATTAACGCTTAGACCGTGGAATTAATTAGTACCGCCCTGGTCTGATGTTAACTTAACCACCGCTGCACGGACTGCTAATTTTTGTCAGGTGTTATTTCTGCTGTAAAACATTGGGCTGCCGATTATGCCGGCGCTGCGCTGTTGGCTTTACTGCTGCATGCGTTGTTGCTGGCCTGTTTGTTACGGCTTGAATTTACTCAGGTGCCACCGCCAAAACCTGCTGCGCCGGTAGTGTCGTACTTATACCAGCCACCACCAGTACAAGCTGTTGCAGCGCAAGCCGAAAGTAACGCCCCTGAGCCGGAGTCTGCAGCGTTGCCCTCTGCGCTATCTGTAACACCAGCGCTATCCGCAGCACCAGAGCCGGAAGTTGCTGCGCTAGCTAGCACAGATAACGCAGCTACTCAGGCTGATGCTGTGAGCGAAAAACAGCCTGCAGCGGCTGTAGCATCCTCTGCGGCATCTTTTTCGGCACCTTTTTCAGCACAGCCAGAGCAAAGCAGTGCTGCCGGGTTGGCTCAGCGCGCCTTAAGCAGTGCAGCAACACCGTCTGCCCGTGCGATAGAAGATGCCGCAACGGCCAGTTATCAGCAGTTCTTGCAGGCACAGCAGCCAAAAATAACAGTAGAAAAACGGCATCAAGAGTTGAGCGCCGATCCGGCGCAGCATATGGTTCGCATCAAGGAGGGGGTTTGTGTTATTGGCGACCCTGCTCTGGACGGTTTCGAGCAGTTGATGTTGGCCAAAAGGGTGCCATGTGGCGATAAAGATGCATCCAGCGCTATACTAAAACAGGCGCTGGAAAAGCACCGCAAATACTAAGCGCTGATATGGTGTTCTAAGCGGGCTTTCAGCTCACCCTCAATCGCCACTGCTTTACCGGTTTTCTGATCCAGGCACACAAAAGTAACCTGCGCATCAGCAGCAATAGCATCTTTACCGGCAATACGTACTTCTTGTGTGACTACAGCACTTTTGCCGCCTACTTTGCTAAAGCGGGTAAATACTTCCAGCTGATCGCCCATCGTGGCCGCCACGCGGTAGTTAATATTTATATTTACAATAACCCAAGCCAGCCCGTGTTTGGCAAACCAGTCGATATCGCCACTGTCTTCCAGATAACCCCAGCGGGCTTCTTCTAAAAACTCCAGATAACGGGCATTGTTTACATGCTGGTAAATATCTAAATGGTAACCACGTACTTTAATCAGGGTTTTATGTGTCATTGCTTAGCTCTGTTGTAATTGCCAATACCGGATTGTTGCATAGCTACACTGGACAAACCAGTCTAGATATAGGCAAAGGCATCGGCAAACATACGCTCACGCTGGGCGCCTTGTTCAATAAAGGCGCTGCGTACTACGCCTGCCATAGCAAAAGGTCCGGCTACATAGATATCGTAAGCCTCCAGTGAGACAAAATCATTTAATACGGCTTCGTGTACCATGCCGCTGCGGCCCTGCCAGTTGTCGTCCGGGTTTTGTACTACCGGAATAAAGCGGTATTTGCTGTTTTGGGTAGCCCAGGCCTGCATGATCTCGGCATGATATAAGGCGCTGTGTTCGCGTACGCCCCAGTAGATAAACACCGGCCGGTCTATATTTGCGGCTGCTATTGTTTGCGCAATGCTGTAGATATAAGAAAACCCGGTACCACCGGCCAGTAAAATAAGTGGCCGCTCGCTGTCGGCACGAAACTGGGCATTGCCTAAACCAATTTCAGCCTGCACCGGCTGTTGCAACTGATGTTGTTGCATCAGATGTGCCAGTGCCTGGCTGGCGTAAGGATCGGCAACTGCACCACCAATATGCAGTTCCAGCTGGCGCTGGCCAGGTATACTGGCGATGGAAAACGGCCTTTTATCGCTATCGCTTAAACACAGCTGCAAATACTGGCCACTGGCAAAACTGACCGGTTGTGCCGGCGTTAACAACACCCGGTTTACAGTTGGGGTGAGGGCTTCAATTAAATCTACATTACAGGAAATTGTTGTCATAGTGCTCTTCGCAATGGCGTTACGGCTTAGCCACGGATAAAAGGGTGGTGTAAAACCAGATCAGTTTTTGGGTAGGCTAAACAACAGTAGGTAAACTGCTGTTGTTTGTCCAGTTCGGTTAGCGGTTGCGGTTCGTTATAGCGTACCTCACCACTTTTTAGCTTACAGACACAGCTGGTACACACGCCCTGGCGACAACGATGTGGAAAATCTATCCCATTACGCAACGCTGCCGCCAGGATGGTTTCATCTTGTTGCACAGCAAAGCTCAGCTGTGCCGGGGTGATAGTAACCAGATAACTCACAGCGGGGTGTCCTTTAGTGGCAGTGTAATACCCAGCGTTGGCCAGATATCGTCTATACGTTGTTTTACTGCCGGGTCCATTACTATCGGTTCACCCCATTCGCGCGTGGTTTCGCCCGGCCATTTATTGGTGGCATCCATACCCATTTTTGAGCCTAAGCCTGATACCGGCGAGGCGAAATCCAGGTAGTCAATCGGTGTGTTTTCTACCAGTGTGGTATCGCGGGCCGGGTCCATCCTGGTAGTAATAGCCCAAATTACATCCTGCCAGTCGCGGGCGTTAATGTCGTCATCGCAGACAATAACAAACTTGGTGTACATAAACTGGCGCAGGAACGACCAAACCCCCATCATCACGCGTTTAGCGTGGCCGGGATATTGTTTTTTCATCGTCACTATAGCCAGCCGGTACGAGCAGCCTTCGGGCGGCAGATAAAAGTCGGTAATTTCCGGAAACTGCTTTTGCAGTATCGGTACAAATACTTCGTTTAATGCTACGCCCAGAATGGCAGGTTCATCTGGCGGCCGGCCGGTATAGGTGCTGTGGTAAATAGGATCTTTGCGCTGGGTAATATGGGTAACGGTAAATACCGGAAAGTTATCTACTTCATTGTAGTAACCGGTGTGGTCGCCGTATGGGCCTTCGGGGGCCATTTCGCCCGGCTCTATGTAGCCTTCGAGCACAAACTCTGCGCTGGCCGGTACCTGCAAATCGTTGCTGATACATTTAACTACTTCAGTATTATCGCCACGCAGCAGGCCGGCAAAGCCGTATTCTGACAACGTATCCGGCACCGGTGTTACCGCGCCTAAAATGGTGGCGGGATCCGCACCCAGCGCCACTGCTACCGGAAAACGCTGGCCAGGGTTGGCTTTTTGAAACTCGTAAAAGTCCAGCGCGCCGCCACGGTGCGACAGCCAGCGCATAATCAGTTTGTTTTTACCCAGTAATTGCTGGCGGTAAATACCGAGGTTTTGCCGCTCTTTATGCGGCCCTTTGGTAACGGTTAAACCCCAGGTAATTAAAGGCGCAGCATCGCCGGGCCAGCAGGTCATAATAGGTAGTTGAGTTAAATCAACGTCGTCGCCGCTAAGTACAACGTCCTGGCAGGGTGCTTTTTTCACCTGTTTGGGCGACATATTCAGCACCTGTTTAAAAATAGGCAGCTTGCTAAAGGCGTCTTTTAAACCTTTTGGCGGCTCGGGCTCTTTTAAAAAAGCCAGTAACTTGCCTACTTCCCGCAGTGCAGAAACGTCTTCCTGGCCCATCCCCAATGCCACCCGCTGCGGGGTGCCAAACAGGTTAGCCAGCACCGGAATGCGGCTGCCTTTGGGGTTTTCAAATAAAATGGCTGGGCCGCCGGCGCGCAGGGTGCGATCGGCAATTTCGGTCATTTCCAATACCGGATCTACTTGCGCTGTCACCCGCACCAGTTCGCCACGTTGCTCCAGCTGTGTAATAAAATCACGTAAATCTTTATACTTCATAGCGGCCTTTTAACAGCAAAAGGGCATAGTTACGCCACAAATGCCACTTAGATCAGAATGATGACATTATACAGCTCTGTGCTGCTCATGCCAGTTTTAGCCTGCTATGCGGCTATGATGCTTAAACCGGGTATTGGCAAAAGCGCAGATCGGGACAATATCACTGGCAAGATAGCGTTAACAGCGCTAAAGTCAGGCAATCAGATGGGCTAAAGTTAATCAACAGTTTATGCAGTTTCCCGACAGTATTAAGCAGCAAACCTGCAGTGATTGTTTAAGTGGCGAGGCGCTGGGTTTTCAGATCCGTATGGCGTTTCAGCCGATTATCGACTGGCAAACCAAAGCCGTATTTGGCTATGAAGCACTGGTGCGTGGGCCGCAGGGCGAGGGCGCTGGCTGGGTGTTTCAGCATATTAATGACAACAATAAATACTATTTTGATCAGGCTTGCCGGGTAAAAGCCATAGAAACGGCGGCCCGCTTAGGCTGTAACACCTTTTTGCATATCAATTTTTTGCCTAACGCGGTATATAACCCCGACACCTGTATTAAAGCCACCATTGAGGCTGCTGATTTATACGGTTTTGACCTGCGTAGATTGATTTTTGAAGTAACCGAAGGTGAGCAAATCCCGGATAAAGCACATTTAAACCGTATTTTTCGCAGTTATGCCAAACGGGGGTTTCAAACTGCTATTGATGATTACGGCTCAGGTTTTGCCACGCTTGACTGGCTGGTTGAACTGAAACCGCATATTCTGAAGCTGGATATGCAGCTGATCCGCAATATAGAGCAAAACCCGGCCAAGCAATTTATTGTTGAGCAAACCATAGCGCAATGTGCATTGCAGGGCACCCAGGTGTTGGCTGAGGGCATTGAAAGTAAAGCCGAACTGGATTATCTGACATCGGTGGGTATTCGTTATCTGCAGGGTTATTATTTTGCCAAACCCCAGCTGGAAGCACTGCTTGAAAGCGATGAGATTGACAACCTGCTGTAAAAAAGGCGCCTGAATTTTATCAAAAAAGGCGCCTTGGTTGTGCCAGAATCGGTGCTATCAGAAGTTGTAGCTTACTTTGGCATAAATTAACCGGCCTGAACGGCCATACGGTGAGTAGTTAGAGTAAGGTGTATTGCCGGTGCTGTTTAGTGACACCGGAAAGGCTTCGGGGTATTGATCAAAGATATTATCCATACCTACCGCCAGCCGCCAGCTATCAGTAACATCAAGCCTGCCCTCAATATCTACCAGTGTTCTGGCGCCCAGCGTAAAGTCAGTTGCTGCTGTGGTGCCCGGTGTTAACACTTCGCCATAACGGGTGGCCCTTAAGGTGGCGCCAACCCGCTCATGGCTCCAGTTTACAATGGCACCCAGTTTGTCTTTCGGGTTGCCTTTTTCAAAGGTTAGTACGTTTACGCGGCCAAATAACTCAGGTGCCGGGTCCAGTGCAGCCAGCTCGTCGGTTTGCGGCGTACGGGTAACTTTGGTTTCGTTGTAGTTAGCCACAAAGGTTAAGTCAAAATCGCCCAGCGCATCGGTAGGTAAAGCCCAGTTTACAACCAGATCAATACCTTTGGTTTCGGTATCTACGCCGTTAATAAAGAAGCGGCCGCCACCGATGCCAATAAAACCCTGATCAGTAAGATAATTGCGCACGTTAGCCGCGGTAAGGTTTTCTGACAGCACTATACGGTCGTCAATATCAATCTGGTAACCATCAATAGTGACCGACACATCACCAATGCGGAACACGGTACCTAACGACAGGTTAACCGACTTTTCTGCGTCCAGTGCCTGGGCGCCTAACGCTACTGCAACCGGGTCATTAACCGGAAAGGTAGTGATATCAAACGGCACACCGTTGATAAAGTTGGTTGAAGTACTGGTAAAATATTGCTGTTGCAGCGACGGTGCGCGAAAGCCATTTTGCAATGAGCCACGCAGCGCAAAGCTGTCGGTAATATCGTAGCGCAGCGCCAGTTTACCGGTAAGGTTGCTGCCAAAATCAGAGTAATCTTCTGCCCGCACTGCAACAGAACCTAACACGTTATCAGTAAGATTAGCTTCCAGATCAACAAAAACGCCAACCGATTCGCGGCTTTCATTTACCTGATTAGCCGGCCTGAAACCCGGAAACACCTGAGCACCCGATTGGGTAGGGTTGCCGTTGGGCAGTAATACACCACCGTTGATGTAAGAGCCTGGCTCGCCGGCAAAAATGGTGTAGCTTTCGCGGCGCAGTTCAACCCCCGCTGCCAGGTTAACCGGTGAAGCAAAGGCCGGTACATCGAATGACGTTACGGCAGAAAAGTTACCGACAACCTGGTCATAGTTAAAGCCACCGGCGTCAAACTCGGTTTTGCTAGCCGGGCCAATAGAGCGGTTAACGGTGTTCTCAATGGTAAATTCCATTTCGTTAAAGCCGTACACTACCGAAGCATCAAAGCTCCAGTCGCCCATGTCCCATTCATAACCCACTGCGGAGCTGGTGTCGGTAACATCTGGTGCAATAATCGGTAAAAAGCCATCCGAGTGTACTTCAATAACGTTGCGATCATCTATTGCCCGGCGAAAGAAACCGCCGGATTTTGCCGCTCTGTCCTGATAACTCAGCCAGCTGTACAGTTTGCCGGGGCCTACATTCAGGCCGGCATTTACAAACAGGGTAAACTGCTTCACTTCAGGCTCGCCGTACCAGGCGTTAAAACGTTCTATTGTTGCTTCACGCGGGTCAAATTCACCGTTTACCAGCGGATATTGCTGGCGATGATCGTAGCCACCGCGCTCGGTGCGATCAGCATCTTTATATTCAACCGCTACCGTAACAAAGCCCTGATCGGCCAGGTTAAAGCCTTTCCAGCCGGATAAGTTCATCGTTTCGCCATCGCTGACACCACGTTCTATCCGATCCGGCGCACTCCAGTTGGCACCAACCGGTGGCGGGGTAGTGGGCGTGGTGTAGTTACTTTCACGGTAACCATAAGAGGCAGTAAAATTTCCACCTTCACTGGCTTCACGCAGGCGCACGTTTAACACCCCGGCAATAGCATCCGAGCCATACTGGGCTGAGGCGCCGTCGCGCAGTACTTCAATAGCACTTACCGCACCCATGGGAATAGTATTCAGATCCACTGCCGACGAACCCCGGCCCACAGTGCCGTTAACGTTAACCAAAGACGCCGAGTGGCGCCGCTTTGAGTTAACCAGCACCAGTGATTGGTCCGGGCCCAGGCCGCGTAAAGTTGCCGGGCGAATCGTATCAGTGCCATCGGCAAGGCCTGGGCGGGGGAAGTTAAATGACGGTAACGCTACCGACAACGCCTGGTTCAGCTCTGTTGTACCAGAGCGCTCCAGCGTAACCGCGCTGACAATATCGATAGGTACGGCAGTATCGGATACCGAGCGGCCGGCTACACGGGTGCCGGTTACCACAATTTGCTCTATTTTTTCGTCTTCCGCTGCTGCGGCTGAGCCAGCTTGCTGCGCAGATAACCCCGGGGTAATCAAAACTGCAGCAATAGCCAGTGTTAATGGTGTAAGGGTAAAGTTGCGCATCTGTTTTTCTCCTAGTTATTTTCAAAACCCTAGATGTCGTTGTAACCTTTGTCAAACAAGGCTTGGTGAATTCCAGAGTTGGCTACGCGCTTCAACTATTACCGCAGCAGACGACAAGCGTTTAACCTTATGGCAATATAGCAGTTATATTGCAGACATCCAGAAGTCTTTATACCCGGCTTAAATTGAAATGGTTTACTGACAAGGGCAGAGAAATGAAAAAAGATACCCGGCTTATTCATGCTGGCCGCCGTAAAAGCTATACCGGCAGTGTAGTAAACCCGCCAGTGGTGCGGGCCTCTACCATAGTGTTTGATACCTTTGCACAGTTAAAACATGCCACGCAAAACCGCGGTAACCGGGTGCCGTTTTATGGCCGCCGCGGCACCGATACCCATTTTGCCTTGCAAGAAGCTATCTGCGAGCTGGAGGGCGGCGCCGGTTGTGCCTTGTATCCGTGTGGTGCCGCAGCCATCAGCGGGGCACTGCTGGCATTCTTAAAAAACGGCGATCATCTGTTAATGGTTGACAGCGCCTACGAGCCAACACGCAGCCTGTGCGACAAGCTGCTGGCCGGGCTGGGAATTGATATAAGCTATTACGATCCGCAAATAGGTGCGGCGATTAGCAGTTTAATCAAGCCCAATACCAAAGTGATTTTCCTTGAATCGCCAGGCTCACTAACCTTTGAAATGCAGGATATTCCGGCCATTACCGCCGTGGCGCGCCAGCATAATATCGTCACTATTTTAGACAATACCTGGGCCTCGCCCATTTTATGCCAGCCATTTGAGCTGGGGGTGGATGTGTCGGTGCAATCGGCCACCAAGTATATTGTCGGCCATTCTGATGTCATGCTGGGCATCGCCAGTGCCAATGAAAAACACTGGCCGCAACTGCGCGAGCACAGCTATTTAATGGGTTATTGCGCCTCAGCCGACGATGCCTACACCGCACTACGCGGTTTACGCACTTTGTCGGTGCGGTTAAAGCAGCACGAGCAAAGTGCACTTAAAGTAGCCAACTGGCTGGCGCAAAGGCCGGAGGTGGAAACCGTGCTACACCCGGCCCTACCAACACACCCCGGCCACAGCATTTTTCAGCGTGATTTTAGCGGCAGTAACGGCTTATTTTCGTTTGTGTTACAGCAGGGTAGCCAGCAGCAGGTAGAAGCTTTTGTTGAAGGTATGGCGCATTTTAAAATGGGCTTTTCCTGGGGAGGTTTTGAAAGCTTAATTACCGCCACAATGAAAGTGCAAAATCTGCGCAGCGCCACCACCTGGCTATACAGCGGGCCGTTAATCCGCCTGCATATCGGCCTGGAAGATGTAGAAGATTTACTGGCAGATTTGGAAGCAGCGTTTAGCCGGTTTAATCAGGCAGGCTGAGACGGAGGTTGCACCATAGACTGGCCGCTAATGCGGCCAGACGAGCGGCGTTACCAATTCAGTGTGAGAGTGCTCGTATGTGTAAGTGAGCGGCCTTCTAAAATATGAGTTATTCTGCTCGCATCTTGTTAGCAATCACTATGAGTACACCCAAAACCCCCACCACTAATGAAGCAAGCGTGAATGCAAACAGTCCTGTGTACCAATCCGCCCATGTGGGATAAGTCGCTTGCAGAAACGGCTGAACGACCAAATCGGCAAGTCCTGCTGCTCCCACTAAGCCAAACACAATAGCTAGCCACCGATCCACTCGTGCCCGTCGCTTTTCGATTCTAAAGCGGCGTTCATCCAAGTGCCATCGTGCCTGCTCCTTACCTGATGCAATGAGTCTCGTTGTGCCTGCCGCAGCCATTAAGAACTCGAGTGCTTCTGTAATCTCTCCTGCTTGGCTTGATTGATGAAGAACTGCGTCGGCGTTGGCCAGTGTTTCGTAGGCGTAAACAAGGTGTTCATCAGATTGAGGTGATCTCGCTATAGCACATGCACGGGCTATGCGCATGTTGTGATATTCAAAATGTTCTGCCCTAGCTTGGTTGTCCAGTATATTAGCCCTAGTGTTTGGATCGTTCCAAGCATTTTTGGGTGCGGAGCTTGAGCGTAGCCAAGTCCAGAGCAACAATGCTCTGTTGCCGTGAAAACAGTAATCATCGAATGGGCGAAGATCTCTTGGTAGCGGCGGAGGCTCGTCTACTCCAGCAGAACGTATTAGAATTCGGGACATTGACGGACCATACTTTTTGAATAGCTGGTCCTTGGCTTTAGGCTGCTTTGCAAAGCGCATCAAGGAAATAGATGGTCTTCCCTGCCACAATTGAATTCCTGCACTCCGGCCCCTGCTGCTCTTTACAACTACTTGTGATGCGACGGCACTTGCATAGATGGAGCGACAAAGGTCAATGGTTGCCTCCCATTCGGTTTGATCTTCCGTACCTGCGATTTGGTGTAGTCTCCATGATTCCCCTTGCAATTTAAAATCTTGCCCTTCTTTACCGAGGGAGTCGTTGAGTGTGGTTTTTGCTGTTTGTCGCATTTTCTCGATGAGCTTGCGGGTCTTTCTGCTGACGATGCTCTGCCCGCCAATGGAAACTTCAGCCTCGAATGCGTCAGGTAAAAGTCGTTCACCATCTATCCGTTGTAGTTCAGCATGCACCCAGATACGGTCAAAGTACCGCTGAAATAAGTTGACGATATCATGGATGAAATCCTCTTCTGCAAGTTGGTCCCACGACGTATCGAGTTGAAAGCAAATGGACATGATCCCGTCGGCCTGAAGCTTGAGCCACGGGTATATCGGTAGAGTTAAGTCCTCACTCTCTAGAACCAATGGAGGGAGAGCAGTGCGCAAATATGGCGGGATTTGTCTTGCCTCCGCACTTTCGATGCGACGCTCATGGAATGATAATTCCAAGCAAAAGGTAAGGTCATCAATAGCGTGCTTAGGCAACGACTCGTTGAACTTGATTGTCCAACGATTGTCCCACTGGCGTCCTTGCGGTTGAAGCCATTCGTGTTGAAACTTGCCATCTTCATCCAGATATATGACCTTCAGGTCAGAGAAGCAAACGGTCCTCGCTATACCCGATTTCAGAAGCTTAGCGGCTGTTTTAAGAAGATCTACTTGGATGACATCCAAGCCTACAGTGTAGTTGTAGAAACAGTTCACCTGCTGCACCTGCAGATTGCTTGGTTGGACTGTCATAACAAGTTCTCCGTAATATGTATGGAAGGCGCATTTTAAAGCGCTTTAGTCGCGTGTTATAAGCCAAAATGCACGCCCAATGAACTTGCTGCCCTAAAAGCACCATATCCAAATAAAGTGTAAGACCCCAAAATAGCGGAAATACTGACTACATTAAAATAATCGCCAGTTTTAGACCAATTACCCGAGTAGGCGCACTGTGAAAGATAAGTTGTTCCAGTCGCAAGTGCAGCACATAAAACGCCAAGGCAAAACAAAAGTATTGAGCAGGTTAAACTATTCGCTACCAATGCTGACGTAGTGGTCTCCCAGATTTTACCCGTAAATGCCAAAAGTGCAGCTGCGCCGCCACCGTTAATTACCATGCTGGCTTTTAAAGCCGATTGGCCTGCGTTTATAACAGATTTGAACATTTCAACGGAGTGTGCAGTTTCATTAGTAGAGTTTGCAATATTGCGGTCATTTTCGGCTTTAAACTTAGCAAGTTCAAATTCGTATTTTTCGGATTTATGAAAACTATCATTTTCAAGATGCGTGTTAAAAATCTTTAGGTAGTTCTCCATTGCATCAATGGAAAAAACCGTATGACCTTGCTCTTTGGTTTCCTGTAGAGCTTGTCTAATTTGAGTTAGCACATCGGATGCTTTCATGTATTGTTCATCTTCCTAACTTAAACGCTCTGCGTATGGACATGAGCTTGGGTGAGTCGCCGCCGCAATGGAGGACTGAAAACGGCCTGTTATGTTGATTTAACTATTTCCAATAACGCATAGGGTCATTTTGCCCCCATAAGGCGTGATAAACTTTTTCTAAAGATCTTCCCCGATAGCGGTCAACCATTTCCTTTATTACTTTAGGCATTTCTGATAAATATTTATCTTCGAGAAACTCAAGTGCAATACCTGTGCTCTTCAATTGACCGGGAAGTAGCGTTATGTAAGCGTCTTCTCCATTTCCCTCTTTTTTGTTTGAGTATACGAATGAGTCATATCCTTTACCAAGCGCCCATTTTTTTAGCTTGAATGTAAGATCTAACCAAACAATTTCTTGGTACTGAGCAATATTGAAATCCTCTCCAATTGCATGCGAACGGTCTTTCCTTTTTTTAAGTTCTTCTTTAAATAAAATATTGCTGAGATAGTTACGCTTAATGGCTTTAATATCTTTGAAAGACATTGAGTTGAATATGTGGGGAGGATGAATAACACTGTAAAACGGATGAAAAATTGCCTGAATTTCCCGTTGTTCAGAGAGCGAGATTTGGCTTTTATCGATTACCATAGGCCCTGCGCTACCTATAGGGTCATCCTCCCATAAGTCTATTAATCTTAGTGGGTTATTCGCGATAATACAGTATTCCGAGATATGAAATGTCTTTGCGTAGTTACAAAAGTCAACGAGGTGTTGTTCCAGTGATTTCTCAAGAATTACCCGACCTAAAATATCAAAAATACTTACTGAATAATCTAAATTTATCGCACAGTGTTGTTGGTGAGAAAACATACCTTCAACACGTTCTGCAGCTGCAACAGGAGACGTCCCCAAATGTCTGAAAATTTTACTGTTGAATTTTGATTCCTTCCTATCGGCATTATAAACGCGCATACGAGTAACCTTTGGTAAATTCAAATTGAAAGCCCAGCAATTTATTATAATTTTTGCAACTTTTAACTTGATAAGTTGAGTGCTTTTGTACCACTGATGCTAATGGAGTTTGTTTTTTTAAGGAACAAATAATTCGCAGCTTTTACTTGAGATAATATTTTTGTTCGCCGCTCTATTGCTGTTTCGGATGAAGGGGGGGTAAGCAGGCGGCACTGCCGCCTGCTGCTTTGGTTAGAAACTACATTTATTTACGCCGGCGTTGGCCAGTACGTGGGCTTTTACCTGGTTGGTGGGTAACAGGTTAAAGCTGTAGGGCAGGTTTAGCACAGCTGTTGGCTGTACATTTGGCCCGGCGATAATGCCATCGCTGGGGTACTCCTGCCAGGTAATATTGCTAAAGCTATTACCGCGGGTGTCCCAGTAGCCATAGCCGCTGGAATAAAATGACACTATCGGGTTTTTCGCGTTTTCAAACACATTGTTTTCAATGCGAATTACCGCACCCATGCGGCTGTTAATGCCGGTGTCCTGAATGTCGTTGTAATAGTTATTGTAAATATGGCCCTGGCCAAAGCGGAACAGCGGCAGGCGTGAATTTACCTTATGCCAGTGGTTATGGTGAAAAGTAATGCGGCGGTTGTAGTTGTCGGAATCACTGCTGCCCCATAGTGAGGTTTTCCAACTGTCGTGCAGGTAGTTGTAAGAGATAGTTACGTTATCAACGTCTTTTTTGCCGCTGATCAGCTCGTCGTAAAAATCTTTACCTACATCCAGGCTGTTATAGATTTCGTTGTGGTCAATCCAGATATTACGCGCCGGGCCTTCAAGGGTAATAGCGTCTTTATCGCCGGTGTTAACGTAGCGCAGTTTAAGGTTACGGATAATAATGTTATTGGCACGCCACAGTTTAATGCCTATACCGTCAAACAAGGCATTGTTGCCCACCCCGATAATGCTGACGTTATCCATGTCTTTTATATCGAATTTACTGACCCCACCAGAGTTAGCCGGTGTAATGGTGCCGTTAACACGGATAGTCAGTGGCCGGTTTAGATCGCGGTTTTGCAGTGCCGATACCAGCTGAGCGCCGGTGCTTACTGTTACCGTTACTGCATTGCTGCCGCTGCCGCCGGTAGTGCCGCCGTTAAGCGAAGCATACCCCTGTGGTGCTGCTGCACAAGAAGTTACCGGGCCTGGTTCAGGATCGGTCGGGTTTGGCGGGTTGCCGCCACCGGTGTTCAGATACACTTCAAACTCAGCAATACGCGGCGCACCGCTGGCGGTCAGTATTTCCAGGTTGAGTTTTTTCGTGCTTATTGTGCTGAAGTTAACCGTTCTGTTGCTGCCTATGCTGGTACCGGTAGCCAGTACTGCGCCGTTGTCATTATTTACCAGCCGCCAGCTGGTAACATTACTACCCTGCTCACGCAGTATTACCTGGTTAGCGTTGATGGCGCTGGTCCATTTAACCGACACCCGTTGCCCGCTGTTGCTGGACGGTTGCCAGTAACTTTGCAGGTTGGCGTCTTTTACATCGCCATAACTGACACCGCTGGCTTTGCTGGAACCATCTGCACCAGCGCCGGGGCCGGTAATTGCCAGGTTATTTGCCTGTGCCACAGCGCTAAATGCCAGTGCTGTAGTGAGTACTGACAAGCGTATTGATTTGCCATATTGCATTTGCCTTATCCTCTGTTGATTTTTTTTGTAGCACCGCTGTTATCGCGGGTGCGGGGTAAGCCTGCAACAGAGGCTTGATACTGGCTATGCCATATCTGGAAGCTGTGGCGGATATCAGAATTTTTCCGCAGTGATAAAACCAACATCTTGATCATAAAAGGTAAATTAAAAGTAATTTTTGGCATGTAATAAATTTATCAGGCAAGTTTTTCTGCTGACGCAGGCCTTTGGGTAATTGATCTGCCTCTTAGCTGACATACAATGGCGCAGCGATTAAATTTGAGGTGCAGCATGAGCAGTGAAGTAGTAAAAACAGCGCCGTCGGTGCGCCAGCGGTGTAAGCGTTTTATTGAAAACAATACCGTGCAGCGGCTGTTGCTGGCGTTGATCTTAATTAACGCTGCCACACTGGGGCTGGAAACTATGCCAGGCGTGATGGCCGTGGCGGGGCCGGCAATTTACCTGCTGGATACAGCTATTCTGAGTATTTTTGTGCTGGAAATTACGCTGCGGCTATATGTACACCGGCTAGCCTTTTTTAAAGACGCCTGGAGTTTATTTGATTTTATCGTAGTGTCTATTGCGTTGTTGCCAGCTAGCGGGCCATTTTCGGTATTGCGGGCGCTGCGGGTGCTGCGGGTACTGCGGGTGTTAACTTTTGTGCCATCGATGCGCAAAATTGTCGGCGCTTTGGTGCAATCACTCAATGGCATGCTGTCTATTGCTATGGTGCTGGGCCTGGTGTACTACGTAGCGGCAGTTATGGTCACCAAGCTGTTTGGCGAGGCCTTTCCTGACTGGTTTGGCAGTTTAGGCGCGTCACTCTATACGCTGTTTCAGGTTATGACGCTGGAAAGCTGGTCTATGGGCATCGCCCGGCCCGTGATGGAGCAATTCCCTTATGCCTGGCTGTTTTTTGTGCCCTTTATTCTTATTGCTACCTTTACCATGTTAAACCTGTTTATAGCGGTAATTGTTAACGCTGTACAAAGCATGCATGAGGAAGAACATCAGGCCGAACACGACGCCGATAAAGCGACGCAACAGCAACTACTGCTACAGATGCAGCAGTTACAGCAGGAACTGATAGCACTGCGCTCGCAGTTAAAAGCGCCTATTGCAGAATAAAATCTTCCAGTGACTGACCGGTTAATTTACCGATTTGCCGGAAAATATACCAAATGGAGCCCAGCAGCATAATCATGCTGGGCACCACTATTACCGGGTAGCTAAGCCAGGTCATCCGGCCCAGTTCTTCGGCATAAGCGGTGGTGCCAGGCTGGCTTACCACTATGGCTTTGGCCAGCACATAATTCAGTACCGATGACATAAAGAACGACGCCGCAACAATATAACCGGCCCGCGCCATACGCCGGTCAAACTCTGCGCTGTTATTCTGCGCCGCCAAAGCCTGATGCAGCTTTTCGGTATCCAGCAACTCGGGGTTGATCAGCAGTTTTTTTACAAAAGGATAGGGCGTGTATTGGCTTATCAGCACAATAATGCCAATTAAGCCGGGGATCAGTGCTTCTTTTATCGCAATATAAGAGGGGTCGAGCTGCAGCAAACTAATACCACCGGTCAGTAATACACTGACAATGCCCAATACCGAAAAAAAGTTAACCTTGCCGGATTGTTTTAATTCCCACACACCAAACAGCAGCGGAAATGCCAATGCCACCACCACTGCCCATACCGGCCCCAGTGCGTCTTCACCGCTCAAACGGCTTAAAATTACCGCCGGGATCACAACGTTAATTAATAAATTGCTAAGAAAGCCAGATTTTTTCTGCTTAGCAGGTGCGGTTGGGTATTGCTCAGTTGTCATGGCGCTTACCTTAATCTGTGTTGCCGGCAGTATACCAAGGTTTTGCCCTTTGCCCAGTAGCTAAGCTGTCAGGCTATCTGGCCGAACAGTTCTGCCAGTGCTGCCCGGTGGCGGCGTGACATGGTAAGCAAAGTACCACACTTTAGCACGACTTCGGCATCGCCCTTATCGCCGGGGCGTAATTCAATGATGTCGCTTTTGCGTACTATAGATGAGCGGTGAATACGGGCGAAGATGGCCGGGTCCAGTTTGCTTTCTATCGCGGCCATGGTATCGCGCAGCAGGTAACTTTTTTGCTGGGAATACACATGGATGTCGACATAGTTACCGGCACTTTCAATCCAGCTGATATCATTAACCTCAACAATACGCAACCGGCCCGGATCGCGAATAGTGATACGTTCTATATAGCCGCTGTCTTGTCCGGCCTGTTCATTACTGCGGCTTAGCTTATCAATAATTTTGCCACAGGCTTTAAACAACGCCTGCTGAAACCGCTCTGCACTAAAGGGTTTAAGCAGGTAATCCACGGCGCTTAAATCAAAGGCAGTAACGGCGTGCTCGGCATAGGCGCTGCAAAAAATAACGGCTGGCTTATTCGCCAGCTGTTTAAAGACATTAAGGCCATCGAGCCCCGGCATTTGTATATCCAGAAAAATAATATCCGGCTGATGCAATTCAGCCAGGCGCAGTGCGTCGGTGCCGTTGTCTGCTTCAGCAGCTATTTCAAATTGCTGCTGCTGACTTAAAAGGTGTCTTATGCCAGCCCTGGCTAAAGGTTCGTCGTCCACTATTAAACAGCTTAATTTCATATTCGACTCGGGAAAATTAACGGCGTGGAACAGTTCTGACCAGGTTAATGAGCGTCAGTTCCCTGTCCCATGGGGCTTAAAGGGCGCGCAGTGTAGCAGAGGCCGTTAAGTTACCAAATAGCGTTGGCCTTAATTTATGTAGCTTTGGCGGCAATTTTTACAAGTTTATACAGCATAGCGTGCCGGCACTGCATTTCCCTCTGTTTGTCACGGCAAACCCCGTATTGACGTATTTGTTCTGGTATTTGCAACAGAATATCAGTAGCGTCAGCGCCGGAAAAACCACCACTTATAACAACGGCAGTCTCATTGAAGGCTTCCAGGGGGAATAACATGCAAAAATCTATTATCGGCAAAGCAGTGCGCTTTGCTTTGCTGGCTGCGCCAGTATCTGCAGTAGGTTTCAGTTCTGTTGCAGTAGCGCAGGAAGAAACTGCCAAGGTTGAACGTATTGAAGTAACCGGTTCGCGCATTCAGCGTCAGGACATGGAAACTGCATCACCTATTACAGTAATTGACGCTGCCGCTATTCGCATGGAAGGTTTTACATCAGTGGATCAGTTGTTACAGGCGCAAACCTCTATGGCTGGCGCTGCAGTAGGTTCAACTACGAACAACGGTGCTGACGGTGTTGCTCAGGTTGACTTACGCGGTATGGGTTCGCAGCGTACGCTGGTATTGTTGAACGGCCGCCGTATGGTTAACTCAGGCTCAGGTGCTGACAGCGCAGTAGACTTAAACTCCATTCCTGTAGCGATGATCGCCCGCGTTGAAATTTTAAAAGATGGCGCTTCTGCAGTATATGGCTCTGACGCCATTGCCGGTGTAGTAAACATTATTACCAAAAAAGATTTTGAAGGCTTTCAGGTTGACTTAAACGGTAGCAGCACAGACAAAGGCGACGGTGAAACCGGTGAGCTAAGTGCATTATATGGTTTTAGCACCGACCGCGGTAACTATACCTTTGGTGCTGCTTACTCAGACCGTAAAGGCGTTATTCAGGCAGATCGAGACTGGACAGAGCCGGGTAACAGCTCGTTTATTCCAACCGGTACTCTGGGTGGCAAGGTGCAGAACGCACAAGGGGAGTGGGTAGCCCGCGGCGCCGGTTACGATTTCACTAAAGACAGCTGGTACCAAACACCAAGCAAACGTTACAGCTTGTTTGCTAATGCGACACAAGAGCTGGGTAATGACCTGGTATTTACTGCCGATGCGCTTTACACCAAACGTAAATCTGATCAGCAACTGGCTCCTCAGCCAGGCGATATTATGTTGGATGTCTGCGGTGCGCCGGGTGCTGATCTGGTTAACTGTATTACGCTGACACCTGCGATGATTGCCGGTGGTCTGGCAGCAGATGATACCGGCCGTATTAATTACCGCCGCCGTACTAACGACGTTGGCCCACGCGTATATGAGCAAGACACTGACACGCTGCGTTTATCTACCGGTTTAGCCGGTACATTGGATGTACATACCGGTATGAACTGGGATGTATCTTATACCTTTGGTAAAAACAAAGCTGATACTTCTGTCGCCAATTCAATTAACGCCGTAAATATGGCTGATTCTGTGTATGCGAATCAGGCTGCCTGGTTTAGCGGTGCGCCATTAACACCAGCGATTGTTGATGAAATCGGTTACCTGGAGCAAGCCAACGGTGGCAATAAACAACATATCGTTGCCGGTGTGTTAAGTGGCGACCTGTTTGATTTAAGTGCTGGTGCTGTAGGTTTTGCTATCGGTGCTGAGTACCGTCGTGACAGCGGCTATTACAACCCGGATCCGGTAATTGTTGCTGGTGAAGGTACTGCAGCGCAACAAGATCCTACCAATGGCAGCTACGATGTAGTGTCGTTCTATCAGGAAGTTAGCGTGCCATTCAGTGAAAAACTGACCGGTGAATTTGCGCTGCGTTTTGATGATTACTCTACTTTTGGTAAAGCCAGCACCTGGAAAGTGGGTTTAACTTATGAGTTGTCTGACGAGGTTATGTTCCGAGGTGTGGCCGCTACCGGTTTCCGTGCACCTAACGTAAGTGAGCTTTTTGGTGGTAACACAGGTTCTTATGATTACCTGGACGACCCATGGGGCAACGAGCAAGACCCGCAAATTCTGGTGAACTACACCTCAGATGCCAATCTTCAGCCGGAAGAGTCAGAGTCTTTCACTGCCGGTGTGGTGTTATCACCTGCACAAATTGAAGGTCTGTCAATGACAGTAGATTACTGGCGCTTTAAAGTATCAAACGCTATTACGCGTTTAGATGCACAAGCCGGTTTAAATAACTGTTTTGCCGGTGATATTACTGCCTGTGAAACATTCAAGATTACGCCTGAGGGCGATTTATCTAACTTTACCAACCCATTAACTAACGTCGGTAATCAGGATACCAGCGGTATTGACTTAAATATTGCCTATCGCTTTGAAGGCTTAGGTTTAACCTGGAATATCAATAACGACACCACCTGGCTACTGAAGTTTAAACAAGATGGCCTGGATTACACCAACACTATCGATGGTAACTTCGGTGGCTATGCTGAATTGCGTAACAACTTCAGCATTCAGGCAGGTCAGGGTGACTGGAGCGTAACGTACTTTAACCGTTATATCGGTAAAACAGAGTACTTAGCTGACGGTTCACGTATTGACGCCGTGCTGTACCACAATATTGCTGCCAGTTACTTTATTAGGGTATCCGGAATTTCTGGTTGATAAAATGCCAAAGATGTAAAGAAGAAAATCTTTCTCAGCGGATTATCTGATTGATCCTCTTCAGCCTACTCTACTGCCAATTTTCTGTTTCCACCTTCGCCTGAGTCTTCATAGCGATGCTGACTAGGGAGGACAGCGAGAGCTGGGCAAGCGTCAAAGCGGTTCTGGTTCATGCGCAATCCGGACACCTGCACAACATTCCTCTTGTAAGAAACCGATCAAATTCTCTAGGTGCCCATACTCGGGTATACAGACAATCGTGCGGCTATGTTTCTCCTGCCGGATCAGCCCTACCTTGGCCATGCGCGCAAGGTGATGTGATAGCGTCGAAGCAGGAATACCCAGCCCCTTCTGGATATCTCCGGCCGAAGCCCCATCATGGCCAGCTTTGACCAGAAAGCGGAACACGGACAGTCGGTGACTATTCCCTAGCTCAGCTAAGCTGGCTGCAACCTTTTCGTGATCCATAGCACGCCCCAATAATTCGATGTTTCTAGAATTATAGTTGACAGGTCGGATAAACGCAAGTAGGCTGCGTACATCATTTCGACAATACTAGAAATATAGGAGTAATATTGAATGTCATCTCAACTCCAAGACGCTCTAGGCATGTTCGCCTTTCTCGCTATCGAGCTATCGGTTTTATTCATTGGCATTAGCTTGCTGGTCGGAGTTCTTCAACGTCACATCCCACCATCCAAGGTGGAAGCGTTACTGACTTCCAGTGGGAAGCGAGGCTATTTTCTTGCTGCTGGTTTAGGAGCTATAACGCCCTTCTGTAGTTGCTCGACTATCCCCATGTTGAAAGGGTTGATTCGG
>NZ_FNXF01000019.1 GCF_900108485.1 Rheinheimera pacifica
ATACACAGACGATCCGCTTCTACGAACGGCAGGGCTTGTTGCCGCCGCCTGGTCGGCAGGAGAACGGTTACCGTGTCTATACCGAGAAACACGTTGAGCGGCTGGCCTTTATTCGTCGCTGCCGCATCCTGGATCTGTCACTGGCAGAAATTCACGAACTAAAGCGCTATCAGGACGACCCTCATCAGTCCTGTACCGCTGTCAATGCCTTGCTCGATGATCACATCTCTCATGTGCGCTCGCAGATAACCGCTCTACAGGCGCTTGAGAAACAACTCGTTTCACTAAGAGCGCGTTGCAACGATGACCGGGAAGTTAAGGCGTGTGGGGTTCTTGCTGGAATTAGCGAGGGAAGCATGCATCAGCAGTAGGTTGGAGTGCCAACCAGATAATCCGATGAGATGCCGGTTTGCCTCACTCTCATGCAAAGGTAAGATCAACCATTTAATCCGCTTACCCGAAATTATTAAGTGTGGATACTCTAAAATTTCTTCAACGTTTCAAATAGTATCAAAAATATAATAAACCAGTTGTCTGAGTTGTCCTTAAATATGGGACATCCGTGTCCGCGCCTTTATCTGGTATGACAAGTGGGGCTGCAGTAATAGCAGCCGTCAAACTTATTACCCGGAAATTTTCGGTAAGCTTCCTTTACCGCAGATTGACAAGTGTCATGTTCACCAAGGTAAACCTGATTCTCGGCATTAGGTAAGTACTGACATGTGTTTGCGTTGTGGACTTCATGCTCACCTGTTGGTTGAGCATTTTTATTGACGATATATCTAGCCATAGTAGGCTCCTAAATTGTAGTTAAAATAAAGCCCCACAAATGAGGGGCTTTCAGCGCAGATCAATTGGGTGTAGATCTGTAGTGTTCAGGAACCTTCGTACCATCTTTCTTGGTATGAGCTGGAACGTGAACCTTCTTCTTACCGCCTTGCGTCTTAGCCATGCTAAAAACTCCAAACTTGAAAGTTAATGTCTGGCTGCTACAATTCAGATCCTGCTAAAGGGGTAGCAACCAATCAGGTTGATACTACGGTCTCTGACCGATTCGCACTCGGTCAGAGATCAAATCAACTTTCACCAACACTACATATAGTGGTGTCATATCAAGATAGTGCGGCTATGTAGATATTGCAAGGTAGGAAACTGTATTTTTAAACAGCTATTTTTGTCGGTTAGTAGCTACTAACTGGTTAACATATGTGTTTAAAAGGTGTACAGTAAGGCAAGCTTTTTTATTGCCATAAATTTATTTGTTCTATCAATATTTTTTTAATAACTCCGACATACTATCGATCTTAATCCGGCGATGAGTGTGTTAAATACTTCCCCGGCTCTTGTAGTTCTTTTCCCACTGAATAAACCTCTTTTCCCATAGCTTGCTGAGTTTATCTGAATGCATCCATTTGCGTTCTATCTCCTCTTTTGCTGGCAAATCGACTCCAGAGAGCTGCTGGCTAAACATTCGTGGTATGACATGGCTATAGTGTTTTTCAATCATTTCAATACTAGTGCCGCATTGCCGGGCAAGTACGTCAATAGTCACACTCTGGGCTATCAACTCCCATGTAATGAAGGAATGGCGTAGAGAGTATAAAGTTCGTTTACCATGTGGAGAGTTGTCTAGGCCAAGATCTTTAAGAGCAGAGTTAAAGGTTCGGCCTATCTCGTTGGTCTCTGAACCATCGGGCAGCCTGAAAATATAGTCTTGTGGCTTACGGCTCGGGAAGCGCTCAGTCAACCTCAGAATGGTATTTTGAATAGCGCGTTTGCACACTACTTCCCTTGTACCAGTGTGAATTGTGGTTTTACCCTTACGAACGGTAACAAAGAATGTTGCTTTATCTCCACTACGCTCTATGTGCAGATCGCTCCACTTAAGATTATCAATTTCAGTACCGGGGCGCATACCGGTGTAGATAACGAATTCAGCATAATCCTGAGTGAGTTCACGTATTTGTTTGGTTATCTCTTTGCGGCTACTTGTCTCAAGGTGATAAAGGTGGTCCATTACTCGTTCGAATTCTTCAGGGTTTAAAGATGCTCTTCTAACTGCGTGGTTACCCTTAACAGATAGGCCAGGGATCTGATTGTGCAACATCCACTTATTCTCGACAGCCTCTTTAAACACCATTTGCATTGCAGCATTGTGGTTCAGGATGGTGGACTTAGCGGGGACTCTGCCGAGTTTCTCAATACGCCACTTATCGAATTCCTTTAATTTCTCTCCATCGATATCGGTTATTGGGGTACGGTCGAAAAAGGGAATATGGTATCGCCTTAAAACGAGGATATAGTCCTTATAAATGACCTTTCCAGTTTCACGGTAGAGCTCGGATTCCATGGTCTGAATGGCCTTTTCAGCTACATCTTTAAATTGCTTGGAGCTAATTAGAGTTCCAGTTTCGTGCCTAGTTTGGTACTCTACCGCCATTCTGAAGGCAACATCGACAGCTTTGAGCTTTTCGGTCTGTTTGGTGGCTAGCGAGTACCACTTTTTACCGGCCCGAAAACGGGCATACCAGTACTTACTATTAGATTGCTTAAAGATGTGTACACCTTCGCTGATTTGGTGACGTTCAACTTGTTTTGCCATAGCGTTCTCGTGCGAAGAATTTGCAAAGTTTGTAGCATGTTATTGAAATAAATAGAAGTTACTATAGCAAATGACCGTTCAAAATCCGCCGGGGGAAACTCCGTGTCGGTTCGAGTCCGACCCTAGGCACCAAATATATCAATAGCTTACTTCATATAATTTCTGTTTTTCCAGCAGATGCTGCGCAACTTCTGTTAGCATTTTTATCACTCTGTGCCACACTTATTTACTCAAATGCGTACCGCAGGTGCCTAATGAACCGGTTTTATATTACGTTATTGCTGTTGGTTGCAGTATTTTGTTCCCCCCTGCCAGCCCAAACGGACACTGTGCTGTTGTCGAGCAGTAATTATTACCCACATTATGCCGAAGACCTGCCGCAACAGGGTGCGGTAAGCGAAATAATCCGTCAGGCATTTTTACTGCAAGGCATAAGTATTGAAATCGATTTTATGCCCTTTGCCAGGGCTTACCGTGAAAGCCAGCAGGCAAATTATATTGGCCTGGTAGCAGCCTGGTATGACGATAAACGCGCAGAGCATTTTTATTACTCCCAGCCTTTATATGCTAACCAGATAGTATTTTTTAAACGCAAGGATATGGTAGTAAATTACCACGATTATGCCGACTTAGTGCAGCAAAAATTACGTATGGCGGTGGTACAGGGCTACCTGCATTTGCCTGGTTTACTGGAAAGTGGCATTACTACCGTGCAGGTAGCAACCGACGAACAGGCATTTCAAATGCTGGCGCGGGGCCGGGTTGATTTAGTACCGGCAGACAAACTTAATGGCCTTTATTTAATTGACGAAAAATTGCCGCAATACGCCGGACAATTAGACTGGATGACACCAGCGCTGGAACAACGGCCAATGTACCTGTTGTTATCGAAAAAAGACCCACGTTCAGAAGCACTGATACAGCGTTTTAATACCGGCTTGCAGCAGTTACGCCAATCGGGCCAGTATCAGCAAATTATTGATAACCTGCTCCCCCGCCCCGACAGCCAAAAATAAACTCCAATCGACATTTTAGTATTAACTTAACCAAACACTATAAAGTGCTGCAGCATTAACTGCGCGGAAATAACACCAGGTGATCTAAATCAAGCCGGATGCCAATTTGTTCGCCAATAGCATGGTTATGGTGGCTCAGCGCTAAGCATTGCACCTGTTCACCACTTTGCAGTTTTAGCTGATACATAATGTGCGAGCCGCGAAAGGCTTTATCTGTTACCTGCGCGGTAATACCGCTGCTGTCGTCATGCACTATGTCATCCGGCCGGATCAGCACATCTACTTTATCACCTGGCTTTGCTGAGCTGACATAACGCTGGCGAAACAGCCCCAGGCTCGTTTGCACCTGTTGCGAATCCAGCATGGTGCCGGGCAACAGCACGCCACGGCCGATAAAATCAGCAACAAAGCGATTATGAGGCTTGTGATATAACTCATAAGGCGTGGCCCACTGCTGCAGGAGGCCATGCTCCATTACACCTATCATATCGGCCATAGCAAAGGCTTCGTTCTGATCATGCGTTACCATTACAGCGGTAATATGCAGCTGTTGCAAAATTTGCCGTATTTCACGTGCCAGGCCTTCGCGCAGTTCGGTATCCAGGCTGGAGAAAGGCTCATCGAGTAGTAGCACCTTGGGTTCTGGTGCCAGTGCCCTTGCCAGCGCCACGCGCTGTTGCTGGCCACCGGATAACTGGTGAATATAACGCTGGCCCAAATCAGGCAAGCCTACCAGTTGCAACAGCTGTTTTACCTTAGCCGCTTTGGTTGCCTTTGATGCTGTAAGTAAACCAAAGCTGATATTGTCTGCCACGCTAAGATGAGGAAATAACGCAAAATCCTGAAATACCATACCAACATGACGCTGTTCTGGTGCCAGTTGCACTGTTGCGTTGCTAACCGGTTGCTGCTGCAGGCTGATACAGCCTTCGGCTACCGGCTCAAAACCGGCAATGGCACGTAGCAATGTGGTTTTACCGCAACCGGAGGGGCCAACTAAACAGCCTATCTGGCCCTGTGCCAATGACAAGCTGATATCTTTCACTACAGTATGGCCAGCGTAAGCTACCGCAACCTGTTGTAAATACAGCATTAAAGCTTTCCTTTTAAACTTGAATCTACTGAGCGTGCCAGCAGGATCACCGGTAATAAACTTACCAGCACAATGGCCAGTGCCGGTAGTGCTGCATCCGCTAAACGCTCGTCTGATGCCAGTTCATAAGTGCGTACCGCCAGCGTATTAAAGTTGAATGGCCGTAAAATAAGGGTGGCGGGCAGCTCTTTTAATACATCAACAAACACCAGTAATAATGCCGCTAACACACTGGAGCGCAGCAGCGGCACATGCACCTTTTGCAATACTTGCAGTGGTGTATAGCCTAACGAGCGCGCAGCATTATCCATACTGGGTTTAATCCGCTCCAGCCCGGCTTCAACACTGTGCAGTGACACGGCTAAAAAGCGCACACTGTAGGCCAGCAGCAGCGCAAATAAGGTACCGGAAAAAATAAGCCCGGTGCGGATGCCAAACCATTGCTCAGCCAGCAAATCGATGCGGCCATCCAGATACGCCAGCGGTAACATTACGCCAATGGCAATAACGGTACCGGGTACTGCATAACCCAGCGCGGCGACGCGCACCGGTGCCTGCACCAGTACATCGGGGCGCAGCCGCTTGCCGTAGGCAAACAGTAAGGCCAGCAGTACAGAAATAACCGCAGCCATCGCTGCCAGAGAAAAGCTATTCCATACCAGTTGGCCAAACTGCGGTGTCAGGGTTTGCTGATAATTGCTAAGTGCCCAGCTCACCAGTTGCACAGCAGGAATAACAAAACCAAATAGCACCGGCAGCAGACATAACAGCAGCAGTAACATCTGGCGCCCGACACTTATGTTACGCCTTGGCGCAGCATTGCTGCGCTGGCCCTGATGATAATAACGGATTTTACGCCGCGACCAACGTTCCAGCACCAGCAGTAACAAGACAAACCCCGTTAACATGGCCGCCAGTTGGGCAGCAGCGACCTGATTCCCCATACCAAACCAGGTGCGGAAAATACCGGTGGTAAAGGTAGTGACACCAAAATACTGCACGGTGCCGTAGTCAGCAAAGGCTTCCATCATCGCCAGCGCGGTACCGGTTAAAATAGCCGGGCGTGCCAGCGGTAATGCAACTTTCCAGAAATGCTGCCTCGGTGTTAACCCCAGGGTACGGCTGGCTTCAAATAAGGAGGCGGATTGCTCACGAAAGGCACTGCGCGCCAGCATATACACATAAGGATACAGCACCAGCGACAGCATAATAATGGCACCACTGAGCGAGCGTATTTGCGGGAACCAGTAATCACCATAGCGCCAGTCGAATTGAGCCCTTAGCGCAGTTTGTACCGGACCGGCAAAATCCAGCATGCCAGTGTAGGTGTAAGCAATAATATAGGCAGGCATGGCCAGCGGCAGCAATAATAACCACTCCAGCACACGCCGGCCGGCAAACTGATATTGGCTGATAATCCAGGCTGATGCGGTGCCCAGCAGCAAGGCACCCAGGCCTGTGCCACCGGCCAGCAACAACGAATTTATGACATAGTCGGCCAGCACGGTCTGGCGTAAATGCTGCCAGACATCAGGTTGCGGGTTAAAAACACTGGCAAAAATGACCAGTACCGGCAGCGCCAGCACTAAGGCTGGCAGCAATACCGACCAACGCCAGATGTCACGCAAACTGCGCTTCATCCGGCGCTTACCACTTTACAACAAATTGAATTCAAAGATTATTTCCAGCCAGCGCGATCCATTACCCGAATGGCTTCAGCGTTTAATTCCCCTAATTTGTCCAATTGTAACTGGTCTGCTTTAAATTCACCAAAGCCTTGTAAGATAGCACTGGCTTTAACACCTGCGCGCACAGGGTATTCATGATCCGCTTCGGCGTACCACTGCTGCGACTCTGGCGTCAGCATGTATTCAAGCAGTTTAATTGCCTCGGCTTTGTTCGGTGCATATTTGGCCACACCGGCGCCGGAGATATTAATATGCGCACCACGGCCATCCTGATTTGGCCAGAACACTTTTACTTTCTCTGCTGCAGCTTTATCACGCGGGTCGGCCAGCATACCACCTAAATAATAAGTGTTGGCAATGGCAATATCACATACACCTGCCGCTGCAGCTTTAATCTGATCACGATCGCCCCCTTTTGGTGGCATAGCGAAATTGGCTACCAGGCCTTTGGCCCATCGCTCTGTTGTTGCCTCGCCATCGTGGGCAATTAAACTGGCAGTCATCGACTGGTTATAAATATTGTCAGACGAGCGCACACAAATACGGCCTTTCCATTTCGGGTCAGCTAAATCTTCGTAGGTTGACAGCTGTTCTGGTTTTACTTTGCCGGGCACATACATAATTGGCCGGGCACGCATGGTAAGGCCAAACCATAAACCGGCAGGGTCACGCAGCGCCGCTGGAATATTTTGCGTTAATACATCCGACTCAACACTTTGCAACACACCCTGTTGCTTGGCACGGTACAAACGGCCAACATCGGTGCTAATCAGTACATCAGCCGGGCTGTTGCGGCCTTCGCTGACCATACGGCTAATCAGCTCGTCGGGCTTACCGGTGATCAGGTTTACTTTAATGCCGGTATCGGCGGCAAATTTATCCAGCAGCGGCTTAATCAGTTCTTCCTGCCGGGCTGAATAGATATTAACTTCAGCAGCCTGCGCCGCTGTCATATTTATTAATGCGCTGGCAATACCTGCGCCAAGTAAAGTTAATGCATAAGCTGATTTCATACTGCCACTCCCAAAAAGTGTTGAGGTAGAAAAGACAGGCTATATAAGCATAAATACGAATTATTCTCAATGAGGTAAAGCCCTGACAGATAAAAAAAGGCCGTTAAATATGCTTTAACGGCCTTTTGTAACACTAAGACGAACTAACGCCGGGCGGTATTAGTGATTATGCGCTTCGGCAGGCTCAGCAATACCCAGCCACACCAGCTTATGCGGCATAAAATTAAGTTGTTTGGTTGCCACAACCTCGGCATCAGCCGTGTCTACCGTTAGCAGTGTCCGGTCAATAGGGTTAATAACATAGACTTTGTCATCGCTGGCAGAAATAGCCAGTTCAAACCGGCTGCCTTGTGGCATAGCGGTAACATCGGCAGTGGTTAGCTGAACTTTGGCCGCAAACTCAAACGCAGCTTCGTCTGTGCCTTCATGCTCATGGCCGTGATAGTTCAAAATGGTTAAATAACCCAAACTGTCCAGCAGCACAAACTTACTGCCTTTGTCGGCAAAACCATAACCGGTTAGTGTTGCACCAGCTGTCGCTTGCCAGTCTATTAGTTGCATTTCGCCGTCGTGGGCGTGAATAGCAAAAACACTGGTACCGGCAAAACCCACAAAGTGTTCGGCCTGCATAGCGCCCACTAAGGTGCCTATGCGCATGGTGCCGGTAATATCGGCGGTATTGGCCAGTTTACTGGCGGTAAAGGTTGTCCCTTCCTGCTCTATCAGCAACACGCCGTCAGTACAGCCAAAGCTGATAAAATGTTCGTTTTGCGCGCTGCCATGCAAGCCAGGGCATAGCTCATCAAACACCAGTTCCTGATGATAATGGTCGCCATGTTGTTCATATACCGCTACTTTGTCTGGCAAGGTGGTTGCGCTGTTGGCATCACGCACAGTTGAAATTAAATACTCTCCGCGGGCCTGAGCAGCGCCATGCATATGCAGGCTGTAATTTAGTACCGGATAGCCATTGCTGTCGGTAGTAATATCGGCATCGCTGATAACTGCTACCGAAGCAGGAGCACCACTGGCGGCATCACCATCAAAAAACACCGCTAACTGGCTGTCACTGGCGGTGATATGCGTTGGCCGGCTGTTGCTTAAAACAAAGCTGACTAACTCAGGGTCTTGCTGGTAATCATGCAGGTGATCAACATGATCTTCCTGATACAGGCCACCGTCAATAAACTCGACTCTGTCTGTGGTGCGTTGTATCGCCAGCGCATAACGGTGTGCAGCCGATGCAGCCAGTGCTGACGGAATATCTGCTACAGCAAAGCTGTCCAGCAGGCTACCGTCACTCAACTCGTATACAGACAGCAGGTTTGAATCTTTGGCAGAAATAACCAACCGGCCTGCGGCGCTGACATCATCATGGTCATGATCGTGATCGTCTTCAATTGGGATCGGATCTTTTTCGACAATATTAGTTGTGCTATCACCACAGGCACTGAGTAAAGATGCACCGATCAGCAAGGCTGCCAGGCTTAATTTTGTTTGTAACATTACCACTCCTTGTTATAAGTAAAAGGTGCAACAGGCCAGGAACCAGAGTTAACCTGCTGCACAAAAAATCAAAAACTACCGCGTATGCCCACTGCTACCGAGCGGCCGGGTAAAGGGGTTAAATCTTTTAAAAATGAGGTGTGTACCCGCGCTTCTTCGTCAGTCAGGTTCTGGCCTTTGATATAGGCCGTTAACTGCTGAGGCCCCAGATCAAAGCGGTAACTGACGCTGGCATCAAGCAGGGTATAACCTGCTGTGGCTTGCTCCAGCTCGGACACTTTGTCTTGTTTAAAATAACGGGTAGCGCGTACATCGGCGCTCAGTGCATCCAGCTCGTAAGCCAGCTCTGCGGCAAACCGCAGTGGTGGTGTGCGGGGTAAATCGCCGCCGCCCTTAATTCGGGCGCGGATATAATCCCCCTGTAGGGTTAGCTTAAATGGATCATTAATTTGCCAGCTAAACTGCGCTTCCAGACCATGTAAGGTGACATCGGCAGTGGTAAACAGATACACCGGCAGTTCTGCGTCGTGGCTGTGACCGTGATCATCGTCACCGTGGTCGTGGCCCCCGTGATTATGACCAGATTCAGCAAACAAGCCGGTATTCTGCTGGTAATAGTAGTTGTCTATGCGGTTGTAAAAGGCATTCAGCACAAAACCGGTATTGCCGCTGAATTTACGCAGCGTAATATCCAGGTTGTTCGCCACTTCCATTTCGATGGGCTGAGTGTTCAGCACAAACTCGTCGTCATCCAGCACAAACAACGCCCCTACTTCGTAAGAAGCAGTGCCGATATGCGCACCAAACGACAATAATTCTGACGCAGCAGGCGCCCGCTGTGAGCGTGACACCGACAAACCAAGGTTATAGCCTTCCGTAAAATCCCACACTGTGCCGGCAGACACACTGTAAGGCGTAAAACGCTGGCTGACATCAAACACGCGGATAAACTCAGCACCATGGTCATGATCATGTCCGTGGTCATCGCCATCATGGCTATGGGCACCAATATCAGGCAGCAACACATCGGTAGCGTCAATAGTCACCCGCTCTACCCGTGCGCCTACTTGTACTAACCAGGGGCCAAAATGCCGCTCTTCCATCCAGCCCAGTGCCAGCATTTGCGTTTCTGATGGCGGCGTAAACGCCTCTTCGCCTACGGCTTCAAAATCGCTAAACTTGTAGTGCAGGCTTAAGCCACCACGCCAGTCCTGATAAGGCCGGTGTAACAGCTCCAACCGGGCTTCCTGGCTGCGGTTTTTAAACGTGGTACCTACTGCTCCGCCTTCAATTTCGCTGTGCTCATAGTCAGTAAACGCCAACCGGGTATTAACTGTACGAATAAGGCCGGAGGAAAAATTCAGCTCACTTAGCAACTGATAACGGTTTTGCGTTAAATCGGCATAAACCTGCTCTTCGGCCGCGTGATCATCGCCTTCTTCTTCATGGCCACCATGCGAGTGGCCGGGAATACCATATTCACGCTCTAAACGGCCGTAAGAAACACCCACATAGCCATTGTCCAGCAAATAACTCCCACCGAGCGTAAAACCTTTAGCAGTAGCTGCACTGCTGGCTACCCGGCCTTTTACTGCGTCGTCGTCCGGTTGTGCTTCTGCAAAGCCCGGAATACGGTAATCGTCGCTGTCGCGCCAGAAACCGTCAACATAGAGGCCAATGTTATCTACACCGGTAACCAAAGAGCCTGCAGCCAGCTTTTCATTATTGACTGACTCACGCTGCAGCATCCACTCGGCGCGGGTGCTGTTGTCGGTAGGAATACGCTCATCTACCACGTTAACTACCCCACCAATGGCACCGCTGCCGTAAAACAACGTAGCCGGGCCACGCAGCACTTCAATCTGGGTGGCGGTACTGGCTTCGGCCGCTACACTGTGATCAGGGCCAACTCGTGAAGCGTCACCGGCGTCTAAACCATTTTGGGTAATTAATACCCGTGGGCCGTCCAGGCCACGGATAATAGGGCTGCTGGCCACGCCACCGTAGAAATTAGAATGCACGCCCACTTCGTTTTTCAACGTATCGCCCAAGGTTCCGGCCTGGCGCATTTTCAGTGCATCTCCGGCCAGTACACTGACCGGTATAGCCGACTCGGTGGCAGAGGCATGAAACGGGCTGGCTTTTACATCTATTACTTCTATTGTGCTGCTGAGCAACACCAGGCTGACATCGCTTAGCCCCTGCTGCGGCACAGTGAAATGAAAATTACGGTGAGCATAGCGCGACGCTTCAATATGCAGCTCTGCATCCTGCATTAGTAATTGGCCTACACTGAAGCGGCCAGCCTCGTCAGTAATGGCATGCTGATTTTCACCAACCACTGTAACTTTAGCACCAGCCACAGGCTTGCCAGCGCTGTCGGTTACCACACCGGAAATAGACTCAGCACTTACCTGGCCGGATAACAGGCTGCCAGCTACCAGACAGGCCAATATGGTTTTCTTAAACATCTTATTCCCCATAAATACACTCGCACCACTGCAGCAACAGCTAGCCACAGCATTTGACGGCTCAATTGTTATGTTATAACATCTTTCAACTTTTGTGATGTTATAACATTATTTACCTTCAATGCAACGCCAGCGGGCAAATAACGTCACTTCGTCATCACGACTTACCAGAGGAAGCTTATGAAAGATCTTATTGCCGCCGCCTTATCAGGCTTGTGCGTGGTGCACTGTATCGCCACGCCATTATTGCTGGCACTGGGCAGTTCAGGCTTACTGCTGGGTGTATTTAGTTCAGAATGGTTTCATTACCTGATGTTACTGCCCATCAGCGCCATGCTGGCCTGGAGCTTGCCCGGTGGCTGGTGCATTCACCGCAGTAAAACCCCTTTTGTACTCGGGCTGAGTGGCTTTTTACTATTAATTGCCTCGCTGTTTGCCGGCCACGATGCCGAGGCTGTATTGGCGGTTATTGGTGGCTTGTTGTTAATTGGTGCCCATTTGTATAACCGTAAACTGCTGCACAATCTGCAAGGAGCTCAGCATGCTACACACTAACCCGCTTACGGATAAACGCTTGCCGGTTACCGTGTTATCCGGCTTTCTTGGTGCCGGCAAAACCACTTTGCTCAACCATATACTGCACAACCGCGCTGGCTTACGCGTCGCGGTTATTGTTAACGATATGAGCGATATCAATATTGATGCCAGAGAGCTTAATACTGATATCAGCTTAAACCGCGCTGAAGAGAAACTGGTGGAAATGAGCAATGGCTGCATTTGCTGTACGTTGCGCGAAGATTTGCTGTTAGAAGTAGGCAAACTGGCCAAAGCCGGCCGCTTTGACTATTTGCTGATTGAATCAACCGGTATTTCTGAGCCGTTGCCGATTGCCGAAACCTTCACCTTTGAGCACGAAGACGGCCAGAGCCTGGCCGATATTGCCCGGCTGGACACACTGGTAACGGTAGTTGATGCGGTTAACTTTATGGCCGACTTTGAGGCTGCCCAGGATTTAGCCGAGCGTGGCGAAAGCCTGGGCGAAGACGATGAGCGCAGCGTAGCAGACTTACTGATTGAGCAGATCGAGTTTTGCGATGTGTTAGTTATAAGCAAAGCCGATCTGGTAACAGAATTACAGCTGCAACGTCTTAGCGCGGTGCTACGCAGCTTAAACAGCCGTGCCCGCATCATTCAGGCGCAGCAGGGCAAGGTCGAGCCAGCGCAAATCCTTAATACCGGGCTGTTTAATTTCGAGCAGGCACAACAAGCCCCCGGCTGGCTACAGGAGTTACGTGGCGAGCATAAACCCGAAACTGAAGAATACGGTATCAGCAGCTTTGCCTTTACCGCCCGCGCTCCGTTTCACCCACAGCGCTTTCATGCCTTTTTACACCAGGACTGGCCCAGCGGCCGCCTACTACGCTCTAAAGGTTACTTTTGGCTGGCCAGTACCCCCGAATATGCCTGGCTGTGGCATCAGGCTGGCGGCATTGCCCGTTATAATATGGCGGGCTTATTCTGGCAGGCCGTACCGGCAGAGCAATGGCCGCAAGAGCCGGAGCTACAAGAAGCTATTATGCAAAGCTGGACAGAGCCCTACGGTGACAGACGCCAGGAACTGGTGTTTATTGGCCAGCAGTTGGATAAAACCGGTATGTTGGCGCAGTTAGAAGCCTGTCTGCTCACCGCTGACGAGCTGGCGCTGGGCGAACAGCAATGGCAACAACTACCCAGCCCATTTATACAGGAACACGCTGCATGAGTGCGCTGGCATTTACAGAATTCAGCCCGCTAAGTCATACAACAACTCGTCAGCTTAGCGATACCAGCAGCGATGTATTACCACAAATATTTGCACCTGACGTTAACCTGGTTAGCTGGCAACGTGCGGCAGATCCGCTGATTAGCGCCTACTGTGCCGGGCTTACGCTGGCAATGCCGTTAAAGCGTATTGTCGGCGCAGATACCGTATCAACCGATATTGCCGCCGCATTGCCGGACGCGCCAGGCAAAGCCGCGTTACTGGCAGATATTGCCCTGCTGTGTCAGATGTTTAGCTGCCTGATGGACTGCCAGCAACTTGGCCTGCGCTTAGAAACACTGCAGCGCCCCATGTGCCCGAAATTTCATACTGATCATCTGGTATGCCGCCTGGTCTGTACTTATCTGGGCCCTGGCACTGAATGGCTGGATGCTGCCGGTAACATGGCTCACGCCTCATCTTTTGCCGTTACCTTACTCAAAGGCTCCGGCTGGGAAGGCAATGAGCAGCAAGCTATAGTGCACCGTTCTCCGGCGTCTGGCTTGCCCCGGGTATTGCTGACCCTGGACCCGATGTAAGCAGCCGATGAAAACAAATTACTGTGTAGCCCAGTCTGCTTTGCAACGGCGGCCGTCAATGACGAAAAACCGTAAACAGGTAATGGCGTTGCTGCAGACAAAAAACACCGCCATGTCGGCTTATGAGGTCATTGCTGCTATGCAGCAGGAATACGATGTTAACCTGCACCCGATGGCCGCCTACCGCGCTCTGGATTTTTTACTGCAAATGCACTGCGTGCTGCATCTGCGCACGATAAATAAGTTTCTGTATATCGATGGCCAGCAGCACTGTTTCTGGCAGGTTTTTATCTGTGATAACTGCCGGCAGATAGAAAAATATCCCTTACCGGCCACCATCGCACGGCCAATGCTGCAACACACCGGTTCGGCTTTTCAAACCAAAGATCTGCATATTGAACTGCATGGACTGTGCAAAAACTGCTGTGATGTGCCCCACACCTGAATTAAGGACCCCTCCAATGCATTTCCCTGCTCTTGCAGATACTGCCCACGCTGCCAGCCCGGCTTTCGCCGTTGCGCTGGATAACGTCGGTATGCAACATATTGATTTAATCCTGACACTATCTGATTTACCGCAACACCCCCTTGCTGTAAAAGCAGATGTTAGCGTTAACCTGCCCCAACCGGATAAAAAAGGTATTCATATGTCCCGGCTGTACCAGCATTTGTATCAATGGGTACAAGTGCAGTCTGTCAGCCCGGCAACGCTGCACGATTTGTTGACGATACTGCTGCAAAGCCAGCAAGAGTGCGCCAGTGCCAGTGCCAGCTTGCACCTTAGCGCTCAGCTCTTATTGCGCCGGCCGGCATTAAAAACCCCGGCACTGGCCGGCTTTAAAGCCTATCCGCTAACCATTAGTGCAACCTTGATAAACAACGAACTGAACATTGAGCTCAGTGTGGTTATTGGTTATTCCTCTACCTGCCCCTGCTCGGCGTCGCTAAGCCGCCAGTTGCTGAGCGAGCAGTTTCAGCAGCAGTTTGCTGGCCAGCCTGTCGTTGACACTGCCCTGGCCAGCCAGTGGCTGTTGCAACATGCCAGCCTGGCCACACCGCATAGCCAGCGCAGCACCGCGCAGCTTCGCATTAAACTTAATCCGGCCCAGCATGATTTTGGCATCCTCCCCCTGATTGACCGCGCCGAGCAGGCATTGGCCACGCCGCTGCAAACCGCGGTAAAACGCGCCGACGAACAGGAATTTGCCCGCCTTAACGGCGCCAACCTGATGTTTGTCGAAGATGCGGCCAGGCGATTACATGCGGCCCTGAGCCAGCATTATGACGCTTTTAGCATTGCTGTTGCCCACCATGAAAGCCTGCATCCGCATGATGCGGTTGCTAACGTTACCTTTGCGGCTAACTCCAATGGATAACAATGAATTTTTGCAGCAGATCCAGCGCAAACACGCCTGCAAGCTGATCCGCAACGGCGGCCTGGTCACCCCGGCAGGCATTGTTCAGGCCGATATCGCTCTGCTATACGGTAAAATTGCTGCCATTGGTTGCAACGGCTGGCACGCTGATGAAACACTGGACGCTACCGGTTTGTATGTTCTGCCCGGCGTAATTGATACGCAGGTGCACTTTCGTGAACCCGGCCTGACACACAAAGAAGATATTAGCCACGGTAGCAAGGGCGCAATACTGGGCGGTGTAACCGGCTTTTTTGAAATGCCCAATACTAACCCGCTAACGTTAACGCATGCTGATCTGCAAGCGAAGCTGAATATTGCCGCACCAGCAGTTATTGCAACTATGCGTTTTATATCGGTGGCAGCGCGGCAAACCTGCAGCAACTGGCGCAGTTGGAAACCCTGCCAGGTTGTGCTGGTATCAAGGTGTTTATGGGCAGCTCTTTTGGCGATTTGCTGGCCGAACAGGACGATTTACTGCGGCAAATTCTGCAAAACGGTAAACGGCGGGTGGCTATTCATGCCGAAGATGAAGCGCGTTTGCGCCAGCGCCAGCCGCTAACTGCCAATGATGTGCACAACCACCCTGTTTGGCGCGATGCGCAAAGCGCGCTGCTGGCAACCCAACGTATTATCGCGTTAGCGGAACAAACCGGCCGGCCGCTGCATTTACTGCATATTTCTAGCGCTGAAGAAATGGCCTATCTGGCGGCGTTTAAACACCGTGTGACGGTAGAAGTGACACCACACCATTTAACATTACACTCACCCGACTGCTACGAGCGTTTGGGCAGCCTGGCGCAAATGAACCCGCCGGTGCGCGATGCCAACCACCAACAGGCGTTATGGCAGGGTATTAATGATGGTACTGTTGATGTGATTGGCAGCGATCATGCGCCGCACACTCTGGAGGAAAAAACCCGGCCTTATCCGGCCTCGCCCAGCGGCATGACAGGTGTACAAACCTTGCTGCCGGTAATGCTCGATCATGTTGCCGCCGGCCGGCTCAGCCTGCAGCGGCTGGTTGATTTAACCAGCAGCAACCCGGCGCGTATTTTTGGCCTGAACGGTAAAGGCCGGCTGGCAGTGGGTTACGACGCGGATTTAACGCTGGTAGATACCAAAGCAAGCCGCACTATAGATAACAGCTGGATCGCCAGCAAAGCACTCTGGAGCCCCTACCATGGCAAAACCGTTACCGGCTGGCCCATTGCCACTATTATCGGCGGCCAGCTGGTAATGCACAGCGACAAGATCCTGGGCAAACCAGCCGGTAAAGCTTTTTGCTTTAACAGCGCTTGATTAGCAGAAACCCTCAGCGCGAACTAGCCTAAATGCAAAAAGCCGCTTGGCAGCGGCTTTTTGTCAGGCGTTAACTGTTACTCTTCGTCATCGTCCAGATCCAGTTCATCTTCGTCACCTTCAAAGTAGGTGCCCCAGCCGTCGTACTCTACTTTATGTTTATGCGCCAGCTCTTCTAATTTAATGGCATCAGTAACAATACTATCGGCATCCAGAGACTGCTCACGAATGGCGTCAAACACCCAGGCGCTGCCCCCCTCTTCAAACTCGACTTCTTCGGCGTCAGTTACTTCATAGCCCAATTTAAACAGTTCTACCGCCAGCTTTTCCAGCTTGGCAAAGTCTTTGTCGTAAAAGTGGTGCTCAATGGTGTAAAGCGCATCCGGATCGCTGCCGTCTTCTAACAAAGCGGCGATGGTGTCTTCGGTAAATTCCTGCCAGTTTTCCATAAAATTACTCTTTAGCTGCAATATTTCTGGCAGTGTAGTCGTTGCCCAGTTCGCTATCAAGTAAAGCGATTTTCTGTAGCATCTGTAGGTGGGTATTTTCGGCAAACTGGCGGATATTCAGTTGCTCTTTTGGCAGTTCCAGCGGCGCCATCAGTTCAATAATAACTTTGCCGTTGTTCCAGCGGTTTAGCTTAAACTGGCTGTGGGTGCTGCTCATACATACCGGCACCAAAGGCACCTTTGCCTCCAGCGCTATATGAAAAGCACCGGCTTTAAACGGCAGTAAGCCACGGCCATAGCTACGCGTGCCCTCCGGGAACATCCATACCGAGATATTATCGCGGCTGATACGTTCGGCAGCGCCGAGCATGGCCCCCAAAGCGCGGCTTTTATTTTGCCGGTCAATCAGAATATTGCCGCTAAGCCAGTACAACTGGCCAAAAAACGGGATGTACTTCAGGCTTTTTTTACCAATGGTTACGGTACGGGGCTGCACACCATTACTGATGGTAAATAAATCCAGGTTATTCTGATGGTTAGCTATATAAACATAAGGTTTACCCGGGTCGATAGCTTCATGGCGGCGAACTTCAACGCTAATACCGAAAATATGCGACATCCAGCCATACCAATGCGAAAAAATATAGACATTATTCGGGTGAAATGGCCGTACCAGACAAATTAACAACCCCGCCAGCGTACTGATAATAAAAAACAGCACCAATAAAATTAACCTTACTACCGCTATCACTGCTATCTCCGCTTCGCCGCCACAGGCGGCTGTTGTCGCCGGCACAAAAAAGGCGCCGTAAAAAAGGCGCCCAGTATAGCGGCTTTATTCGGTACTGCTGGTTTGATCACTGCTGATATCGGCACCGTGGTTAACCAGCACTTCATCAATACGCTGCAAGCCACGCGGTAATTTGTTGCCACGCCGGCCACGTTCACCATGGTAATGTGCTAAATCGTCTGCTTTTAAGCCCAATTTACGCTTACCGGCCACTAAGGTTACGCTGCCATCAGCCGGCACTATTGCCAATTGGCAAACATACTCTTCACGGCTGGCGGCACGGGCAGACGGTATAGACATCAGCTTATTGCCTTTACCTTTACTTAATTTAGGTAAGTCGGCTACCGGGAACACCAGCATGCGGCCTTCGTTGGAGATACACAGCACCAAATCAGTTTCAGGCTGTTTTACCACTAATGGTGGCAGCACTTTGGCCCCCACCGGCAAACTTAATACCGCTTTACCGGCTTTATTACGACTGAGTAAATCACTGTATTCGGCAACAAAACCATAACCGGCATCAGAGGCCAGTAATAACGCCTGCTTTTCATCGCCCAGCAGCACATGATCAAAACTCTCACCTGCCACCACAGCAAAGCGGCCACTTAACGGCTCGCCCTGGCCACGGGCAGAGGGCAGTTCGTGCGCTTCGGTGGCAAAACTACGGCCGGATGAATCAATAAATACCGCCAGCTGGTTTGACCGCCCACTGGCCAGCGCTTTGAAGGCATCACCGGCTTTGTAGCTTAATGCATTGCCATCGACATCATGGCCTTTGGCACAGCGTACCCAACCTTTTTCCGACAACACTACGGTAACCGGTTCACTGGGTAACAGCTCTTTTTCACTTAACGCTTTGGCTTCACCGCGCATAACGATAGGGCTGCGCCGCTCATCACCGTACTTTTCGGCATCGGCCAGCAACTCATCACGGATAAGCTTGGTCAGCTTTTTCTCTGAGCCTAAAATGCCCTGCAATTTGTCGCGCTCTTTGGCCAGCTCATCCTGCTCGCCACGGATTTTCATCTCTTCCAGCTTGGCTAAATGGCGTAACTTCAGCTCTAAAATCGCTTCGGCCTGGCGTTCAGTTACGCCAAAAAAGGCGATCAGTTCGGCTTTAGGATCATCAAAAGTACGGATAATGCGGATCACATCATCAATATTTAAAAAGGCAATTAATAAACCTTCCAATACGTGCATGCGATCCAGCACTTTATCCAGCCGGTACTGCAAACGCCGGCGTACAGTGTCACGGCGGAACGTTAACCATTCAGTCAGAATTTCCAGCAGGTTTTTTACCCGTGGCCGCTGGTCCAGGCCAAGAATATTAATATTAACCCGGTAGCTTTTTTCCAGATCAGTGGTAGCGAACAGATGCTGCATTAACTGCTCAACATCAATGCGGTTAGAGCGCGGCACTATGACAATGCGGGTTGGGTTTTCATGATCCGACTCATCACGCAAGTCGCTAACCATTGGCAGTTTTTTCGCCTGCATCTGCGCGGCTATCTGTTCCAGCACCTTAGAACCGGACGTTTGATGCGGCAAGGCAGTAATCACAATATCGCCATCTTCCTGGCTGTACACTGCGCGCATTTTTACGCTGCCGCGGCCGGTTTCATAAATGGCTGCCAGCTCATGCGCCGGACTGATAATTTCGGCGTCGGTTGGATAGTCCGGGCCTTTTACGTACTGCATTAAGTCCGTTACGCTGCTGTGCGGGTTGTCCAGTAAGGCGGCACAGGCATGCGCCACTTCACGCGCATTATGTGGCGGTATATCGGTCGCCATCCCCACAGCAATACCGGTAATGCCATTAAGCAATATGTGCGGCAAGCGCGCCGGTAGTACTTTTGGCTCTTCCAGCGTGCCGTCAAAGTTGGGTAGCCAGTCGGTGGTGCCGGCGCCGAGCTCAGACAACAGCACTTCCGAAAAGCGTGATAATTTGGCTTCGGTGTAACGCATAGCCGCAAAAGATTTCGGATCGTCCGGTGCACCCCAGTTGCCCTGGCCATCTACCAGCGGGTAACGGTAAGAGAACGGCTGCGCCATTAACACCATGGCTTCGTAACAGGCGCTGTCGCCGTGCGGGTGAAATTTACCCAAGACGTCACCGACAGTACGGGCGGATTTTTTGTATTTAGCCAGATGCGACAAACCCAGCTCAGACATAGCGTAAATAATACGCCGCTGTACCGGTTTAAGCCCATCGCCAATATGTGGCAAGGCGCGGTCCATAATGACGTACATGGAGTAATTTAAATAGGCTTCTTCGGTAAAACGACGCAGTGGTAACTGCTCAATACCATCTTGTGAAATTACGGTTTCTGTCATAGCTTATCCTGTCTGCTCTGAGGTTTTACTGGCTGCAGAGCGGTTTTTCGCTTTATGCCGGTTTAGTTGCCACAGCAATAAAATCAGTAATATTACGGTTGAACAGCCCAAAATACTGAGCCATAGCAATTGCACCTGGCGCTCGCGCTCAGCCTGGCTTAGCCGCAGCGCTTTTAGTTCATTATCCTGCACCAGTAAGCGGTTGCGTTGCTGTTGTTGTTCGTGATCAAAGCTAAGCCGCATTTGCTCTATGGCCAGCTCGTTTTCTTTATTGCGCACGTCCTGAAACAGTAAAACAAATTCATGCAGTTGCCGGTAAGCCCGGTCAAACTGGCCCTGCTCGGCCTGAAGCTCTGCTTTTAGGTACATAATGCTAAGCCGGATTGGGCTATCATCTTCAACCCCTTCGCTGTTAAGGCTTTGCTCAGATAACATTAACTGCTGCATAGCCAGCGAGCTTTGCTTTAACCGCTGATAAATAAGCGCTTTTTCGTAGTAGTGGGTAGAAATATGTGTTGTGGACTGCAACTGCGGCAGATACTCCTCTGCTTTGGCAATATAACTTAGGGCCGCATCCCCGCGGTTATTCTGGCTACTGGTGATCGCCAGGCCAAGATAAGCATGATACAAATTCACCTTGTCTTGCGACTGCTGACTTTTTTGCAGCATTTTATTGTAGTGTTGCAGTGATAATTCGTATTGCTCTAAAAAGCCGTAGGTTCGGGCCAGATTAAACAATACGGTGATTTGGTTTTTCTGCCAGCCCAGCTGTTCATATAATGTCAGCGCGGTTTGCAGTAACGCAATGCCGTCTTTTTCGTAAGCCAGCGAAGCATAAAGTAAACCCAGCTCAGCATTAACCTCCGCCAGTACCTCGGTATCGTTTAACCGCTGCGCCCGCTGATAGGTATCTTTTAACAATGCCAGCGCCTGCTGATTCTGGTTACGGTTGCTAAACACTGCAGCCTGGTTAATCTGGCCGAGTAAAATCAGCCTTTCATCATCCAGCAAGGTTGCCAGTGCTATACCCTGTTCGTAATGCTGTAAAGCGCTAACGTCATCGGCCTGCATTTCTCTGGCAAAGCCCAGCCCATATAACAGCTCCACTTTAGACAATGATTGCAGTTCGCCTAACAAGGCCAGCCCCTGCTCTGCCGCTTGTTGTTGCTCCTGATGCCGCCCCAGTGTGCCAAACAGCACAGCTTGTTCAGCGTACCACTGCGCCTGTACCGGCTCTGGCAAGCCAGGCAAAGCAGCCTGATGCTGTTGCAGCAAAGCCAGCATTTCCTCTGGCTGTTGCCGTTTCTGCTCAGTTACTTGCTGCAGCCAGGCAGGGAGTTGTGCACTATACAAGCCCTGACTAAACAACAGAGCGCTGCCCAGGAGTATTACTGTAATGTGTTTTGTCACCGTTATAGCGCCTTATTATTGTTACAGCAGCCTACACAGTAATGGCGGCTTTATCGCCTTTTAATTCCAGCCAGTCGCGCCGGTCTGTAGCGCGTTTTTTCGCCAGCAACATATCCATCAGCTCCATCGTTTGTGCCACATCATCTACAGTAAGCTGCACTAAACGCCGGGTATTCGGGTCCATGGTGGTTTCACGCAACTGCAACGGGTTCATTTCACCCAGACCTTTAAAACGTTGCACATTAACTTTGCCGCGTTTTTTCTCAGCTTCTATCCGGTCCAGCACGCCATTTTTTTCATCTTCGTCCAGCGCGTAATACACATCTTTACCAATATCAATGCGATACAGCGGCGGCATGGCTACATACACGTGGCCAGCTGCCACCAGGCTGCTAAAGTGACGCATAAACAAGGCGCATAATAAGGTGGCAATGTGTAAACCATCGGAGTCGGCATCAGCTAAAATACAAATTTTGCCATACCGTAATGCGGTTAAATCGGCACTATCCGGGTCCATGCCTATGGCAACAGAGATATCATGCACTTCCTGCGATGCCAGGATCTGGCCCGACTCTACTTCCCAGGTATTAAGAATTTTACCGCGTAGCGGCATTACCGCCTGAAACTGACGATCACGCGCCTGCTTGGCACTACCGCCGGCCGAATCCCCCTCGACCAGAAACAGCTCTGTGCGGTTAAGATCCTGTGCTGAGCAATCTGCCAGCTTGCCGGGTAAGGCCGGGCCGGAGGTAATCTTTTTGCGCACCACCTTTTTTGCCGCTTTCAGCCGCTTTTGTGCATTGTTAATACAAAAATCGGCCAGGCTTTCGGCAATGTCGGTGTGCTCGTTCAGCCATAAGCTAAAGGCATCTTTAACAATACCCGAGACAAAAGCCACCGACTGGCGCGACGATAAACGCTCTTTGGTTTGACCGGCAAACTGTGGGTCCTGCATTTTCAGCGACAGAATGTAAGCACAGCGATCCCAGATATCTTCCGGCGACAGCTTAATACCGCGCGGCAACAGGTTACGAAACTCGCAAAACTCGCGCAGCGCCTCCAGCAAGCCCTGACGTAAACCATTAACATGGGTGCCGCCCTGGGCAGTAGGAATAAGGTTTACATAGCTTTCGGTTACCAGCTCGCCGCCTTCAGGCAACCACAACAATGCCCATTCCACCGCTTCGGTGCTGGCACTAAAACTGCCGGTAAACGGCTGCTCTGGCAGACAGATATAGTCTTTTACCGATTCGGCCAGATAATCTTTAATGCCGTTCTGATAACACCACTGATATTGCTGCTGGTTTACTTTGTCATCAAAGCTCACCGTTAAACCAGGGCACAATACCGCCTTGGCTTTTAATACATGTAGCATGCGGCTGACAGAAAACTTTGGCGAGTCAAAGTAAGAAGGTGTGGGCCAAAACCGCACCCGGCTGCCGGTGTTACGCTTACCTACAGTACCGGTAATGCTGAGCTCAGAAACCTTGTTACCATGCTCAAACGCCATTTCATAAATATTGCCGTCACGACGCACAGTAACGTCTACCCGGCTGGACAATGCATTCACTACCGAGATACCTACCCCGTGTAAACCACCGGAGAATTGATAGTTCTTATTGGAGAATTTACCCCCGGCATGCAGGCGGCAGAAAATCAGCTCTACGCCGGTAACGCCCTCTTCAGGGTGAATATCTACCGGCATACCACGGCCGTTATCTATTACTTCCAGCGACTGATCGTCATGCAGTATCACCTGCACGGTATCGGCATGGCCTGCCAATGCTTCATCGACACTGTTATCAATAACTTCCTGGCCAAGGTGATTAGGCCGGGTGGTGTCGGTATACATTCCGGGGCGACGCTGCACAGGCTCAAGCCCGGTCAGCACTTCAATCGAATCGGCGTTGTACTGTTGTGATGTCATAGTCTCGGTCACTGGCTGATAGGATTAAGCGCGTTTTACGCGAGTTGGCAAAAATTGGCAATAGTCGCAAGCTGCGCGGCATAGCCGACATAACTGTGATCGCCACCTTCGCTCAGTTTTATTTCAGCGCCCTGATAGTAATCAAGCGCTAAGCGGTAATCTAACACTTCATCACCGCTTTGCAACAGCACCAGGTAATTGTGCGGTTGCTGTAACGTCACCGGCATTAATTGCTCCAGTGCGGCCATATGTGCCGCAGTTACATCGTAATGCTGCTGCAGTACCGGATGATAATAGCGACCCAAATGCTGATTTAATACAGTGTGCGGTGCCACCGCCGGGTTAATCAGGCAGGCGCGGCAACTAATTTGCTCGGCAATGCAGGTAGCCAGAAAGCCCCCCAGCGAACTGCCAATTAACGCTACATCACGCTGCTGACCAATATGTTGCTGAATAAGCGCCAGTGCCGCTGCCGGCTCATAAGGTAAATCCAGTGCGCTAAAATCGGTGTGTGGGTAATGCTGCTGAAAAAATGCTTTTGTCTGTACCGCTTTGTCTGACAAGGAAGAGCTGGCAAAACCATGTAAATACACTACTTTTTTATTCATTTTTACGTCTTCGCGGTTAAATTCAGTTGGCGGAACTGCCAGCGTACATCGCCCGTGGCAGAAAAAAACCAGTCACACCACTGTGGCCCGCCGTTGACAGTTTGCCAGTCGGGCGTTGGCAAAAACTGCACTGAGCTGGCCGGACAGCCGACAATATCAATATCATGCTCACGGCGCTGATAAGCATAGTGTGCATGGCCATGGGCAATGCCTCTGATATGTGGCTGCGCCGCTATAGCCTGCCACAGCCTGGTTTGATCTGACTGGCCATGTTTATCAATAAAACAGTTAAGCGGCCGCGGGTGATGATGGCAAAACAGCCAAACTGCCTGCGCACTACTTTGCTGGCATTGCTCTGCCAGCCAAAGCTGCTGCTCGGGTGGAAAAACACCAGCCGGAGTCGGCCCCTTGGTATTAAGCAGCAGCAATTGCCACTGCGCCAGGAGCAGATTACGTTCAGGCCGAAACGGCGCTTGCTGACATAATACCTCAAGCTGGGCAATATCATCATGATTACCGGGCAAACAAAATACCGGGCAATCAAGCGGCGCCAGCAATCGGGCCAGTAGCTGGTAAGATTCTGTACTGTGATCCTGAGTAACGTCGCCGGTTAGCAATACCGCATCGGGTTGTTCTGCTATCAGCGTATCGACAATAGCTGCCAGATGGGCAGCAGGCTGTATCTGTTGATAGCGATCATCAAAGGCAGCCAGCAAATGGCAATCGCTAAGCTGGGCAAGATGGTATGAAGCTTTCGGGCTAAAGTGGTACTGCATCAGGCGAACGCTAACTCGCGGTTTATATAACCCTGGCCGGCACATAATTTCAGCCAGTCGCGCAGCAGCAGGTTAATCTGACGTTTTTCGTCCGGCAGCAGCATATCCAGATTAGGGTAGTCATAACGGGCTTTAAAGCCACTGATCTGCTGACAGGCCAGCACTTCAGCCACCCGCGCATCATGGTATAGCCGCACCACAAAGCTGGGGCGGAAATAAAGGTCCCGCTCGTCGGTCAGTTCAATTTGTAATGTGGTAGTAAAACGCGCCACATCAGTAACGCTAATACGATAGCAATGCAGATCCGAGACCTGAATGACCGTAGCCTGGCCTGTTTTTGTATCCTCAGCCAGATAGCGGTTCAACTGAGCATAGTTACGTTCGCACAGTGCCAGAAAATCCGGTAATTTTGGTACATATTTCTGGCGTTTAAACCACACCCTAGCCTCCCCAGGCTTGTTTTACTTTGTTCAGATTAAGTGCCAGCCATTGCAGAGCAATGACACTGGCAGCGTTATCAATTTTTTGCTCAGCCAATAGCTGCATAGCGGCCGTGCGCGGTACCAGATGCACTTTAATATCTTCGTGCTCTTCTGCCAGGCCGAATACACCGGTTTGCACCGGTTGCGTTATCCGGCCTAAAAACAGCTGAATACGTTCGGTGGTGCCACCCGGGCTGGATAAGTAGCTAAGCATAGGCCAAAGTTCTTCGATTGTTAACCCTGCTTCTTCCTGGGCTTCACGTTTTGCTACCTGCTCCGCACTCTCGCCGGGTTCAATCATACCGGCAACCGCCTCCAGCAGCCAGGGGCTGTGGCTGGTAGCTGCAGCACCGGCACGAATTTGTTCAATCAATACCAGCTCATCTGTTTGGGCATTGTAAGGCAACACCACCACAGCATGACCACGCTCAAAAATTTCGCGTTGAATCGGCCCGCTCCAGCTACCGTTAAACAACCTGTGGCGTAAGGTATAACGCTCTAAGCGGAAGAAACCCTGAAAAACCGTGGTTTTGTCGAGAATCTCCAGATCCTGATGGCCAAATGATGGATACTCGCCAAAGTTGAATTTAGACATAACGGCACTCACATTCTGTTACACTCTTGCGTGTAACTTTACGGTTTAATGATTACTTAGTTTACAGTAACAGAGTATTATTCGTGCAGTTTCCTTTTAGTTGGCCAGGATTGGTAAAAATGAAAAAAACCTTAATAAGCACCTTGTTAGCCTCCACTTTCGGTTTGCTAAGCCTGCAAGCCACTGCAGCAGATCTGCAGGAAATTTATCAGCTGGCAACTCAGAAAGATCCGCAATTGCTCAAAGCTGTTGCTACCCGTGATGCAGCCAAACATAGTATTGACGTGTCAAAAGCAAGATTGTTACCGCAGGTAAATCTAACCGCAGGCTACTCCAAGTCGATGGCAGAAAGTGCGCAGTTTATCGATGGAACTCTGACACCTATCGACAGGGACAATAAAGGCTGGAGCGCTGAAGTTGGGTTATCACAATCAATTTTTGATTGGACCAACTGGAAAAATCTGAATACTGCAGAGAAATTAGCCATGCAAAGCCAGACTAATCTGGATGCTACAGTGCAGGCGTTAATTGTACGGGTATCACAAAGCTATTTCGACGTACTTAAAGCTGTGGATGATTTAGGCTTTGCCGAAGCTGAAAAAAGATCTATTGAGCGTCAGTTAGAACAAACCAAGCAGCGCTTCGCCGTCGGCTTAACGGCGATTACTGACGTACATGAAGCCCAGGCTCAATATGACAGTGCAGTAGCGCGCGAAATCACTGCTCAAAATACTTTAGAAACAGCTCGTGAGGCTCTGCGTGAAATCACCGGACAGTATCACGCAGAATTGGCTACACTTGACACCGACAAATTTTCTACTCAGTCCCCTTCACCAGCAACTGCCGACGAATGGGTTAAACTGGCTGAAGATATGAACCTGAGTTTGAAAGCCAATAAGTTGGCGCTCGAGATAGCAAGTAACGATATTGATAATGCTAAAGCAGGTCACTATCCAACATTAAGTTTAGATGCATCTTATGGCACCTCAGATTCGACCTCAGACACGACAATAGGTGGTGTAACAGAAACCAGTAACTTACCACGCTTTGATAGTAAGCAAATTGGCTTGAATTTGCGTGTACCGCTATATAGCGGTGGTGGCACTACGGCACAAACTGCTGTAGCACGCGCTAACTATGTGGCTGTCAGCCAGGATCTGGAACAAAGCTACCGTACTGCTGTTCGTCAGGTGCGTAGCTCATTTAACGATATTAATGCCAATATCGCTACTATCCGTGCTCTGGAACAAGCTGTTATTTCAGCAGAAAGCGCATTAAATGCTACTGAAGCCGGTTTTGAAGTAGGTACCCGTACCATAGTAGACGTGCTGCTAAGTACTCGTAACCTGTTTGAAGCCCGTCGTAACCTGTCAGGTGCGCGCTACAATTATGTACTTGCTATCCTTACACTGAAACAAGCCGCTGGTAACCTGTCAGAACAAGATCTGCAAGGTATTAATCAGGCTCTGACTAACTGATCTGACTCAGGTTCACCGCGCCCGCGGTGAACCTCTTACCAGTTTTCACTATTCCCGCCGTCAATTTTCGTTACAATAGCGCATTATTTTTTTGTTGAGGATATGGCGTGGTTCAGGCTCCGCGATTCAACTGGCGTTTTTTATTACCGCAATACTGGCTAATTTGGTTCGGTGCTGCTTTGTTATGGCTGCTTAGCTGGTTACCTTACCGGGTGTTAATGATATTAGGTTCAGGCTTGGGCAGCTTGTTGTATAAAGTACTGAAATCACGCCGTAAGGTGGCATTACGTAATATCGAATTGTGCTTTCCTCAGATGCCGGCAGATGAGCAAGTGGCGCTGGTAAAACGAAATTTTGCCGAAACCGGCAGAGCACTGTTTGATACCGTGATTGGCTGGTGGTGGCCGCAATGGCGGATACGCCGCATTGCCCTGTTTAAAGGGTATGAACATATCGCTGCCGCGCGGGCTGAGGGTAAAGGTGTGCTATTACTTGCCCCCCATGTCCTGCACCTGGAAGGCGTGTGCCGGGCTTTTGGCCTGACGCATCCCAGTATTGGTTTTTACCGGCCTCACAATAACCCCTTGCTGGATTACCTGACCTACCATGGCCGCAGCAAAAGCAATAAATACATGATAGGCAAGCGCGATGTAAAAGGCCTGATCCGGGCGCTGAATCAGGGCGAAGTGTGTTTTTATCTGCCGGATCAGGATTATGGCCGCACCAAAGCTGAATTTGTGCCGTTTTTTGCTGTTAAGGATACCGCGTCAACCACCGGTACTTTGCTATTTGCCAATGTTGCCAATTGTGCTGTAATACCGGTCATTACCCGCCGTCTGCCAGGCAGCCAGGGCTATGAAATAGAAGTACAACCTGCGCTGGAACCGTTTCCTACCGGCGATGATAAAGCTGATGTTACCCGGGTAAATCAGTGGGTAGAGCAGGTGGTACTGCGCGCGCCTGAGCAGTATATGTGGTTACACCGGCGTTTTAAAACCCGACCGGATCCTGATGCACCGTCATTGTATAAAGGAAGCTGAATTATGTGGTTTTGGTTTCGTAGCATAGTGTTGCTGCTGGTGTTGGGTGGTATAGGCTATTTGTTAATGACCAAGCCAGATTTTTTGATCCGTAAAGACTCTGTCAATCAGGCCGCTGACGGCTTCAGCCAGTTTTATAGTAAAATCCGAGGCTCTATCGCAGATGGCGCCAGAGAATTATCTAAATTCAAGTTAGACCTGCCCGACACCAGCGATAAGCTGACACTGCAGTTACAACAACGGGCTAAAGTGGTGGTGCCGGGCGCCCCAAACTGGCGCGGCCAGGTAATTGACCGCCGGTTTCGTGAAGGTGACACCGTTAAAACCAAACTAAGCGAGTATGCCAGAGCTGAAAACATAGAGCTGTTCTGGACCTTGCCACGCGATTATGTGGTAAAGCAGTATTTTCAGGTCGATAGCAGCCTTATTGACACCGTGTATCAGGTAGCGCAGGCAATAGCGCCGGATTTTCAATCACCGGTAATCAGCTTTTACTGCCCACGCGAACGGGCCGCTGTTATCACAGACAAAGCCAATGAGCACCTGAGCGAACATTGTATCCCGGCCAATACTAAGCCTAAGGCTGATTAAACAGCTGCCGCCAGCATTGTTCTACCGTCTGCTTTGCCTGCGCCAGGCTGTCTTGTTCTGGCAACGTTGCCGGAGCCAACGTCTGGCGATGGCCCGCACCACGTAATAACTGATAAGCCTGTTGCAACTGCTGCACTTGTTGTGGTGGTAATAAACCACATTCTGCTGCGGCATCCAGAATACGGATATTGTCGCTGTAGCGGTATAGTTGCGCGTGCTTCGCGGCATAGCCCAGCACCAGATACTGGCTGATAAACTCCAGATCAACGATCCCACCTGTGCTGTGTTTAGGATCTGCCGATGCTACGCCATGATGCTGGCGCAACTTTTCGCGCATTTGCAGTACTTCTTCACGCAATTTAGCCAGATCACGTGGTTGGCTTACTATCTGCTGGCGGATATGTTCAAACTTCTGCCGTATGGCAGTGCTGCCATAAATAGCCCGCGCTCGCACCAGCGCCTGATGCTCCCAGGTCCAGGCTTCCTGGCGCATATACTCGGCATAGGTTTGAATATGGATCGCCAGTAACCCCGAGTTCCCGGATGGCCGCAACCGGGTATCTATGTCATACAACACACCGCTGTTGGTGCGGGTGGTACACAGGTGCAGCACCCGTTGTACCAGCTTTAAATAAAACTGGCGCGAGTCAATGGCCCGCTCGCCCGACGTGGCTTGCTGCGTATCGCACTGATGCACAAAAACTAAATCCAGATCCGAGCCATAACCCAGCTCCAGCCCGCCCAGTTTGCCATAAGCAATGACGGCAAAACCTTTGTCGCCGTCGGTTAGGCCGGCAGGCACACCATAGCGTTCTGTCATCTGCTGCCAGGCCAGCTCTACCACCTGCGCCAGCAATACTTCTGCCAGCCAGGTCAGATGATCGCTGACTTTCATCAGCGGCAGCACACCGCTGATATCAGCCGCAGCAATGCGTAATTGCTGTGCTTGCTTATATTGACGCAAGGTTTCCATTAACAGTTCCAGATCATCAGACGACACCCGCAGCATGTGCTGGCGCAGCCGGTCCTGGTAATCGGCCTGAGTAGCAACCTGATACAACTGCGCCGGGTCGATCAGTTCGTCCAGCAGCATAGGATAACGCGACAATTGCTCTGCCAGCCAACCGCTTTGGGTACATAACAGTACCAATTGCTGCAGGGCAGCCGGGTTTTCAAACAGTAGTTCAAGGTAGGCGGTACGGGTAACAATCTGACGGAATACCCCTAATACCCGGCTTAGCACCGTTGGCGACGAGCGCTGCTGTTGCAGCATATGCAACAACAATGGGATAAGCTTGGCCAGAAAATCACGGCCACGCGGGCCAACACTACGTTTTTGGCAATCCAGCTTAAATTGCTGCAACAAATTAATCAGTTCAATAGCGTCCGGTGCAGTTAGCCATTCCAGTTGAGTTGCCAGTTCTTCTGCCGGTTGTTCGCTGTCCCAGATCAACCGGCCCAGGGTAATTTCCTGCTGCTCCAGCTCTTCACCGTTATCAATAACCAGTTTAAATTGCCGGTGCACTCTGGCCATAGCGCTGTCGATCTGTTGTTGCAACTGCTCCCAGTTATCCAGCCCTAAAGACACCAGCAACTGGGCCTGCGTCAGCCCGTCTTGCGGTAAAGTTTGGGTTTGCTGATCATCAATACCCTGCAAAGCTTGCTCTACAGTACGCAGCAACAAATAATCGTCCTGCAGTTCGGTAACCTGTTGCCAGGTTAATACCTCTTCATCTGCCAGCACCGGCAGCGCCTTTAATAAGGCCGGCTGTTGCATCGCTGGGATCCGGCCACCGCGGATTAACTGCAGGGTTTGTACAATAAACTCAACTTCGCGAATGCCTCCCACACCCAGTTTAATATTGTTGCGCCGGTTCAGCCGGCGGTTTTCCTGCTCAATTTGCTGTTTCATCCGCCGCAGCGATTCAATGGCAGAAAAATCAATATAACGCCGGTAAATAAAAGGCTTAAGCAACTGCTGCAACTCGGTACTGTAGTAACCGTCGGGGTTAAGAATACGGGCTTTTAACATGGCGTAGCGTTCCCACTCGCGCCCTTGCTCCTGATAATAATCTTCCATGGCGGCAAAGCTCAGCGCAAGCGGGCCACTGTCACCAAAAGGCCGCAGCCGCATATCTACCCGATAAACAAAGCCATCGGCCGTCACCTGATGCAAAGCAGCGATCAATTTTTGCCCCAGCCGGGTAAAAAATTGCTGGTTTTCACAACTGCGCCGCCCACCCGACGTTTCACCATTGGCCGGATAAGTAAAAATAAGATCAATATCAGACGAAAAGTTCAGCTCAGCACCACCCAGCTTACCCATGCCCAATACCAGTAAAGGCATAGCATTGCCGTGTTCATCCTTTGGTGTACCCCACTGCGAACTCAACTGCTGGTACGCCCAATGGTAAGCGGCATTAATTAAGGTATCTGCCAGTTGTGATACCAACTGCAGGCTGCGGCTAACGGTTTGCAATTTAAGCATATCAGCGGCAAGAATGCGGCATAGCTGCGCATTACGGCAACGGCGCAGTGCGGCAAAAGCAGCGGCATCATCCAATATCTGCTCTTGTGGCAGTGCTACCACCGGCTGCTGTAATTGTTGCAACAGTATAGTGCTGTCGGTCAGCTCGGCCAGCAATACAGGTTGTTGTTGCAAGGTTCGGCCAATAAAACTGCTGCCACTTAACAACCTGCGCAACACTGTCTGTGCATCTGCATTAAGGCCGTCAAGTTCAAACCGGCTTAACATCTGGTTTAGATAACTTTGCAACACCGTTTCAGCCGCCATATGCTCCCCGCTTTACACGCTTTGATACAGATATTCAGACACAGCCAGCAGTAACTCATTGTAACGGCGCCAGCCAAACACTTCTGCATTTTGCAGCACGGCGTCAGCCAAAGCAGCGGCTTCCCCGGCTAAGTGCGGTATTTGTGCTTGCTGGACCAAAGACAATGACAACGCAGTTAAAGCCTGGCTGGCTATATTAAGTGCTGCCGCCTGCTGTGTTTGCCCGTAGCTTGCCTCAGCTTGCTGCAACGCACGGATTTGCGCCAGTAAAGTAGTACCCGCATGCTGTGGTAATGCCAGTGGTTGCTGCGTACGCAGGCTGTATCCCCGCGCAGCTTTACTCTGCCAGCCGGTGCGCAGTGGCAATTGTTGTAGTAAGATTTTGGCCAGTGCAAATAACTGCAGGGCGTTACCGCTAATCAGCTCCAGTTCCAGCTCGGCAATAGGCTGGCTGTGGCTGCCGGCGCGAATTTCGCCCTGATCATACGCCAGTTCAACTTCGCTGCCATCGGCACAGCGCAGCAACCAGCTCTGCCGGTTAAAATCGGTACAGAACAGTTCGATCAATTGCTGCTGTAACTGTGGTACATCGGTCTGCTCTGGCCAGATTTCTGCAGGAAAAGCATCCAGCTTTGGCACAACGCCGTCGCAGGGAACATTATATTCCGGCCGCATTTGCATAGCGCCGTGCTGACTACCTGCTAACTTAATAGTTTGTTCATAACGTCCCTGCTTTAACCGGCTACGCAGCCCCATATCATGGCGGCGGAACCAGTTGTCGGCAGTATCAAAATAGGCATTTAATAAGCTGTTATGCCCGGCATGCTGCAGCTCTCCCAGTTGCGGAATCAACTGCACTAAACTGCCGAGCCCGGCGGGCGGCAGCAGATACTTCAGCTCAAGTTCAGTACTCATTGGTTACTCTGTGCGTCGCACTGACGGCCAGAGGCCGCGCAGCTGCTTTTAACCCTTGTCAATTGCAGCACAACTCCCTATCATCCAAGATATTGGCTGCAAAGCGGTTTCATTTAAATAAGCTCAGGATACCTATGTTCAGATTAATTAAAAGCACCCTGCTGGTATTATTTTCAGCCTGGTTGGTGGCGCTTTCCGTTCAGGCCAGTGCGCAAGAAGGCTCTAAGCCTGCATTTATCAGTGATGCCTTATTTGTCTTTTTGCATTCTGGCCCTAACAACCAGTACCGTATCATAGGCACCGTTAACGCTGGCCAGAGTGTTACTTTTCTGCGGGAAGACAGCGCCACCGGCTATGCCGAAATTCAGGTTGACGGTAAAACCGGCTGGCTACCAAAAGAACATGTTACCTACACGCCAGGATTGGTTACCCAGTTAGAAAAGCTTAAAGCTGAATATGCCCAATATAACGAAACAGTGAATGCACTGGAGCAACAACGGGATCAGTTAAACAGCCAGCTCAATGAAGCCGTATCGGAGCGGCAAAAAGCCGTCGAGCAACTGGAGCAGGCCAACCGCGCCTACGAGCAACTAAAAGTGCAACTGGAAAATACCCAAAGCTCGATCTGGGAAAAACCGATGGTGCTGGGTTCATTAATCCTGCTGGCAGGGTTAATTTTTGGCTTACTGTTGCCACTGTTAATGCCCAAGCGCCGCAACAGCGAGCGCTGGTAACTATTATTAGTTTAGCCCGCTAACGGCGGGCTATCTGTTGCTTTAAGCGGTAAACCTGTGTCGCTCTTAACCTGCTCTATCACCACGTAGGTATGCGTTTGCGCCACGCCGGGTAAATCGACAATTAATGATAGTATGCTGCGATAGGCGTCCATATTAGGCAGGCGCAGTTTCAACAAATAGTCAAAACCACCCGCCACCATATGACACTCGGCCACCTGCGGAATTTGTACTACCGCATCACGGAATTTATCAAACACCTCGCTGGTGGTCCTGTCCAGCGTGACCTGAATAAAAGCCGCCGTACCAAAACCCAGCTTGGCAGCATTTAACCGCGCGCCAAAGCCGTCGATATAGCCTTCTTTTTCCAGCCGTTTTACCCGTTCAATGCAAGGGCTGGCACTTAAATTCACTTTTTTTGCCAAATCAACATTGGCTATACGGCCGTCGCGCTGCAGTGTATCCAGAATACTGATATCAATCCGGTCCAGCCCTTTTGTCTTCACAGGTGTATTCATAGCAGTAAGTTTTCTGGTTTTAGTTAAAGTTTACAGAATTATATAGGGTTAAACCGCAAAAATAACCACCCTATGCGGCAGACTTTTCACTAAAATGCCGCATTCTCTGTTCTTGTCAGGAAGCTAACTGCCATGTTGTATAACGGTTCCCTGGTTGCCAACCAACCGCTGCGTCAAACTATTCGTGACTTCTATCGTGCTGATGAAGATAAGGTACTCGATTACCTGCTACCACTGGCCGACATTGGTGTTAATGCCCGCAGCCGGGCTTGGGAACGGGCACGCCAGTTAGTGCTGACTATCCGCCAGGCTCAGGTAGGTAAAGGTGGTGTGGATGCGCTGCTAAATGAGTTTTCGTTGTCGACCGAAGAAGGCCTGGTGCTGATGTGTCTGGCCGAAGCGCTGCTGCGTGTACCGGATAAAACCACCGCCGACCGCCTTATCCGCGACAAATTATCACAAGGTGACTGGAGCTCGCATCTGGGTAACAGCAGCTCATTGTTTGTTAACGCCTCGGCCTGGGGCTTGCTGTTAACCGGCAAGCTGGTGAACTACTCTGACGAGCAGAAAAAACAACAATTTGGCTTATTAAAGCGTACCTGCGGCCGCCTGGGCGAACCGGTGATCCGCCAGGCAGTGCGTTATGCCATGCAGATAATGGGCGCGCAGTTTGTTATGGGCACCACTATAGGCGCCGCGCTGGAACGCGCGTCTGAGATGGAAGCAAAAGGTTTTCGTTATTCTTACGATATGCTGGGCGAAGGCGCCCGCACTATGGACGATGCTAACCGCTATTTTGACAGTTATATGCGGGCTATTGATACCATAGGCAAAGCAGCAAAAGGCCGCGGCCCGTTTAACAGCCCCGGTATTTCGGTAAAGCTGTCGGCTATTCATCCGCGTTATGAATTCAGCCACCGTGACCGGGTTATCGAAGAGTTAGTGCCACGGGTAAAACAGCTGGCACTGGCAGCTAAAGCCTATGATATTGGCTTTACCATTGATGCCGAAGAAGCTGACCGGCTGGATATTTCACTGGATATTATTGCTGCAGTATTCAGCGATCCGGCCTTGGGTAACTGGGAAGGTTTCGGCCTGGCAGTACAGGCCTACCAGAAGCGCGGTATTCATGTTATTGAATGGCTGCGCGATTTAACCTTAAAAGTTGGCCGTAAAATGATGGTGCGGCTGGTTAAAGGTGCCTACTGGGATACCGAAATCAAGCTCAGCCAGCTTGAAGGCTTTAGTGACTTCCCGGTATTTAGCCGTAAACCGTCTACTGATGTGTCTTATCAGGCTTGTGCGAAAAAAATGCTTAGCTACCGCGACAGCATTTACCCGCAATTTGCCACCCATAATGCCTACACTGTGGCCACTATTATGGAGATGACCAAAGATTACAGCGGTTTTGAATTCCAGCGCCTGCACGGTATGGGTGATGCGCTGTACGACGAAATAGTGATCAAAGATAAGATCCCGTGCCGCATTTATGCCCCGGTGGGCGAGCACTCCGATTTGCTGGCTTACTTAGTACGCCGTTTGCTGGAAAATGGCGCTAACAGCTCCTTTGTTAACAACATTATTGATGAAACTATTCCGGTAGAATCACTGCTAACTGACGCGGTAGAAACCGTGCGCGGCTGGAAGCAAAAACGTAACCAGCAAATTCCGCTGCCTGCAGATTTATATGGCACAGAGCGCAAAAACTCCAATGGTTTGGATCTCACCGACATTGATCAATTGGAAGCGGTAAAAGCGGCCATGACCCAATGGTTTGAAACGGTTAAGCAGATCCCGGTGCAGCCTGACGCCGTGCCGGTAACTAACCCGGCCCAGCTTGATGAAACTATCGGCTACCTGCAATATGCCGATAAAGACAAGATGCAGCAAATTCTGGCCAATGCTGAAACGGCCTTTCATAGCTGGTCAGCAACAGATATTACTGAACGCGCTGCACTGTTACGCCGCATTGCTGACGCATTGGAAACACACCGCAACGAACTACTGGCCCTTTGTGTAAAAGAAGCCGGTAAAACGCTGGGCGACAGTGTGGCGGAAGTGCGCGAAGCTATCGACTTCTGCCGTTATTACGCTGTCCGAGCTGAAGAGCTGTTTGCCCAGCCCGAGCAAGCCCGTGGCGTATTTCTGTGTATCAGCCCGTGGAATTTCCCGCTGGCGATTTTCTTAGGCCAGGTTGCAGCCGCTATAGTGGTAGGAAATACCGTAGTAGCTAAACCTGCCGAACAAACCAGTTTAATTGCAGTACGTACTGTAGACATTATGCGCCAGTGCGGCATGCCAGAGCATGTAGTACAACTGGTTATCGCGCCGGGTAGCCAGGTTGGCCAGCACATAGTGCCAGACAGCCGCATTCAGGGTGTGATGTTTACCGGTTCTACTGAAACCGGTTGCTGGATAGCACGTAAACTGGCTGAGCGTGGTGGCGAACCGGTGCCGCTGATTGCCGAAACCGGCGGCCAGAACTGTATGATAGTCGACTCAACTGCCCTGCCAGAGCAGGTAGTAGACGATGTGATTTCTTCCGGCTTCCAAAGTGCCGGCCAGCGCTGTTCGGCGCTGCGGGTACTGTTTTTGCAGGAAGACGTGGCCGATAAAATTATCACCATGCTAAAAGGCGCGATGGCAGAGCTGCATGTGGGCGACCCGCAGTGGCTTAGTACTGATCTGGGCCCGGTCATTGATGCTAAAGCGCATGAACGGTTAAACAGCCATGTGCAGTACTTAGCCGACAAAGCCACTTTACATTACGAGTGTGCTATTCCCGCAGGCGATCGTCATTACTTCTTTGCACCGCGTTTATATGAAATCAGTGACCTGACCGTGTTAGAGCGTGAAGTGTTCGGCCCGGTAGTACACATTATCCGCTTTAAAGCTGACGAGGTTGATAATATTATTAACCAGATCAATGCTACCGGCTATGGCCTGACAATGGGCGTACACAGCCGTATTGAGCAATTTACTAACCGGGTAGCCCGCGATATTAAAGCCGGCAATATTTATGTAAACCGCAATATGATCGGTGCTGTCGTTGGCGTGCAACCTTTTGGCGGCCGTGGTTTATCCGGTACCGGCCCTAAAGCGGGTGGCCCTTTGTATTTAACCCGGCTGGTAAAGGACAACACTGATGTCAGCTGTGCTGAGCTAAGCGAGCAAAAACAACACCGCCTGCTAAGTGAAACCACCAGCAGTGCTGTAGCTTACGCTATGCCATCAGCAGCAGCGGCTCAACAGCAATGGGCATTGCTGAACATTAACCAGCGTACCTCAGTACTACGCCAGTTTTTGGCATCACTGGCATCTAATGCCGTGGTAAATAAGCTGGAACCCGATTTAGAGCAAGTACTGACACTGGCCCAGCAAAAACTAAAACGGGTTGAGCGTGATCTGCAAAAGCCTATTGCTCTGCCCGGCCCAACCGGCGAAAGCAATACCCTGGTACTGGACCCGCGCGGCATTCTGGCGCTGGTGCGTGATGAAACCAGTTCGTTCAGCCACTGGCTACTGGCTATTATTACTGCACTGGCATCAGGTAATGCTGTGGTTACCGCAGTGGAAGAAGCCGATCTGGCCGAAGCTGAAGCCTGCATTAAAGCACTGCTGCAGGCCGGTTTACCACAGCATCTGCTGGCAGTGGTGCGGTTAGATTGCCTGACTACGTTACTGGCGCATCCGGATCTGGCGGGCGCTATGGTAGAAGTCAGCAGTGCAGTAAAACCGCTCTGTGCTGCGCTGTTGGCCAGCCGTGCCGGCGCTATACTGCCGCTGATTACAGCTCCTGCCGGACCACGTTTACTGCAGCGGTTGGTTACGGAAAAAACCATTACCATTAACACTACAGCGGCAGGTGGTAATGCGTCTCTGATGACAATGGCAGACAACATCGGCTAACTGTTACAGTTTGTCACAACGATAAAGCCCGCATTTGCGGGCTTTATGCTATGGTATACCTTGTGCTATCGCGATATTATGACAAATCATCTCGTTGTTAATTTATAGTTAAGGTTACTTAAGGTAAAATGGCGGGCTGGGCTCAAGGGCGGTTTTGGACTACAAAATAGATGGCATATCAGGAAGTTAATATATCTGATTTACAACCGGGCAGTTATGTTGTGCAGGTATTACAACAGTCAGGTGATATTGTCGTCAAACATGCAGGCTGGGTTCGCACCAGACAAGCGATAGAAATACTGCGGAAAAAAGGCGTTAAAGTAGTACTGATCGACCCGGAAAAAGCGATAACCACTGCCCCCGCTACACCACCTGCCGAGCCAATTGCCCCAGCAGAAGACTTCGCCCCCCGGGTACTATTTGCCGATGAATGGCCTAGAGCAGAAAAAACCCTGCTGCAAACCCAGCGCGTACAACGTCAAATGCTGGACGCTGTGCGTAGCGACAACCACATTGATCTGACACTGGTACATGAAGTCAGTGCCGGGCTGGCAGAATCTATCAGCCGTAATCAGGATGTATTGCTGTGCCTTAACCGCATAGCAGAGCAAAGCGACAGCTTACTGCAACACAGTATCAGCTGTGCTGTGTATATGGCGGCTTTTGCGCGCTACCTGAACTTACCGTCACATAAAGTGCAGTCACTGATAACAGCGGCCTTATTACATGATATAGGTAAAGCCATCAGCCCGGATTATCTGCAAATGGCAGATCATCTGGCAATTCCGGCCAGTTTAAATGCCCTGCAGAAAACGGCGAAACTGGCTGGCGAAGTGTCGTTATGGATCAGCCAGCATTGTGCCCATCTGGATGGCAGCGGCGTGCCAAAAATTGCCGCACGGCAAATAGAAAAAGGCAGCCGGATGCTGGCAATAGTTAACGCTTACGAGAAACTGACCGCATCACTGGCACCTAAACTTGGCCCGCTGGCAGCATCCCGGCAGTTATTGGAACGCACACCCCATCAGCTGGATGCCGAACTGTTGCAACTGTTTATTAAATGTATTGGTATTTATCCACCGGGATCAGTAGTTAAACTGAGCAGCGGCAAGCTGGCGCTGGTACTGGAAAATAACGCCAAAAAACCGTTATTACCCAAGGTCAAAGTGTTTTATCACAGTGTGCACCAACACCATATTCCGCCTAAAATCCTCGACTTGTCACGCCAGCAGGAAGAGCAGATAGACAGCTGCGTTGATCTGAAGAAATTCGGCCTGGATGTAAAAAACTATATCTGAATCAGCCCGCAGGCCATTCAGTTAACGCTGCCACACTAAATAACTGCGTACCCAGCTCTAACAGTACATACTGTGGGGTAATTTCTTTAATCCGGATATCCGCAGTAACCCACTGCCCTTCCTGCAAGGTTTTACCATTTACCTTAACCCAGCGCTGGCTGACGCTGGTGGCATAAACGTGGGCATCAAACCGCAGCGGGGGAATTTGTTGCTGCAACTGTGCATCCAGGCTGTGAATATCGGTAGCCGGGGCATTGTGGCTGCGCAGTGTAGTGTTGTTGGCGCGGGTGTTTTCAGTTGCTTTTAATGCAGAAGCAAACTTGTCGCGCAGTTCACCGGATATTTCCGGCTCAGGCAAAGCTAAGGGTTGTGGCTCTGCTGCTGCGGTACCTGCCGTCACGGTTGTCACTGACGGCAATGAAGTAAATTCTTCCTTTACCGGCTCTGGCAGCGGTTTTATCGCCAGGGTAATTTTGCTATCAATAGCCGTTGCAGCTGCACTGGCAGCAGCTTTACTGTCTGCCTCGCTCAGTGCTGCAAAAATATTCACTGGCTGTGCCGGGCTAACAGCGTCTGCCGCCGGGACAGGTTCTGGCCGGGCCGGTGGCATAAGCCAATAAGCGGCCGCAGCGCCCACGCAACCGGCCAGTAGCAGCGCCAATATTAGGGCCAGCTTACGCCAAAAAGCACCGCTATCAGCAGCAACGGGCGTGTGCTGATTCTGCTGTTTCAGTGCTTCCATTAAAATCGACATAAGCTTCTCTACTTCACTTTATTGGCTTTGCAGCAACGGCATAATAATCAGTGCCAGGCTAAAGCCCAGCACTATAGCGCAAACGCCCAATACAGGCCAGAACCAGCGCGGTAATGCCGCTTTGGCTACCTGATCTGACAGCGGCAAAATTTCACCGGCAGCACGGCTTACCAGCTTATCACTAACGATAGCTTGTTGCTGGCTGTAGGCGCCAAGCAGTGCCCTGTCTGCCATCAGGTTAACTAACCGCGGTATACCCCCGCTTAGCTGATACAAACGCTTTACTGCACCATCGCTGAATACCGGTCTGCTGCACCCGGCAACCTGCAGGCGGAATTTCAGATAATGTCTTACCTCATCCAGGTTCAGCGGTAACAAGTGATAGCGCGCGGTAATGCGCTGGGCTAACTGACGCAAATCGTTGCGTTTTAACAGTAGCTGCAACTCTGGCTGGCCAATTAAAATTACCTGCAGCAACTTGCGGGTATTGGTTTCGAGATTGGTGAGCAAACGTAATTGCTCCAGCACCGCCGGTTGCAGATGCTGGGCCTCGTCGATAATCAGCAACGTATGTTTGCCGGCCTCATGGTTTTTCAGTAAGCGGGCTTTTATTTTATCGCCCAACAGTTTTAAACTGGCATCGGTTTTTTTATAGCGGATTTTCAGCTCATCACAAATCGCTGCCAATAACTCCAGCTCCGATAAGGTCGGGTTTAAAATAAAGGCCACTTCGGCACGCTCGTCCAGTTCCTGTAATAAGCAGCGCGATACCGTGGTTTTACCGGTACCCACTTCACCGGTAAGCAGCACAAACCCCCCGGCCTCGCCCAAACCAAAACGTAGATGCGCCAGCGCTTCGGCATGGCGGGGGCTTAAATACATAAACTCCGGGTTAGGCGCGATGGAAAACGGGGCACTGGTTAAGCCGAAAAATCCGGTATACATACTGCTTCCTGCTGGTTAGGGCGCCGCCATTTGTTGCGACCGTGCATTTTGAAAGACGACAGGTATAATGGCAAAAAATCAGCCAACAGGAAAGCCGGTGCAACGATATCTGGTCGGTGGTGCAGTACGTGACAGTCTTCTAGGTTACCCGTTTCACGAGCGGGACTGGGTAGTGGTGGGCGCTACCCCCCAACAAATGCTTGAGCTGGGCTACCAGCAGGTGGGCAAAGACTTTCCGGTTTTTTTGCACCCGCAAACTAAAGAAGAGCATGCCCTGGCCCGCACTGAACGGAAAAGCGGTAAAGGCTATACCGGCTTTACCGTATATGCCGCACCCGATGTGACACTGGAACAAGACTTACTGCGCCGCGATCTCACTATCAATGCCATTGCGCAGGCTGATGACGGCAGCCTGGTTGACCCTTTTGGCGGTGCCGACGACATTCAGCATAAAATCTTACGCCATGTATCAGACGCTTTTGCCGAAGATCCACTGCGCGTACTGCGGGTAGCGCGCTTTTATGCCCGCTATGCCCATTTGGGCTTTAGCGTTGCAACCGAAACACAAACTTTAATGCAGCAGTTAAGCAGCGAGCTTACTACGCTGACACCCGAGCGGGTATGGCAGGAAACCGCCAAAGCGCTTAGCGAACAAACGCCACAGGCCTATTTTCAGCTATTATACGACACCGGCGCCCTGCAAGCACTGATGCCGGAACTGGCTGCTTTGTGGGGCGTACCGCAACCGCCTCAGTGGCATCCGGAAATTGATACCGGCGTGCATACCCTAATGGTGTTACAGCAAGCCGCTGTGTTATCGCCGCGGCTGGATATCCGTTTTGCTGTGCTGGTGCATGATTTGGGCAAAGGCGTTACCAAACCTGAACTCTGGCCGGCGCATCATGGCCATGAACATACCGGTTTACCGCTAATTAAGCAGTTATGCGAACGTTTACGGGTACCAAATGATTGCCGCGATCTGGCACTGCTGGTGTGTGAATATCATCAACTGGTGCACCGCGCCCGCGAACTGAAAAGCAGCACGGTATTAAAACTTTTTGATGCAATAGATTTATGGCGCAAGCCAGAGCGGCTGGAGGCAATATTGCTGTGCTGCACCGCAGACTTACGCGGCCGTACCGGCTTTGAACAGGCTGAATATCCGCAAGCGGCTTACTTAACTATATTAGCGGATGCTGCCCGCAGCGTTAATGCCAAACACCTGATAGCGCAGGGCTTGACGGGTGAAGCCATTAAACAAGGCTTACAGCGGGCACGTTTAAATGCCATTAAAACAGCGAAAGCGCAGCTTAAAACCGCTGCGCCGTAGACGCTGTGTGCAACCCTACGCCGTGCTGCTAAGCACCGCCAGTAACACCACACCCAGGATCAGCCGGTAGATCACAAACGGCAGCATGCCCATGCGCTCTATCACTTTTAAAAACAGGTGAATACAGATAAAAGCACTGGCAAAAGACAACCCTGTGCCCAGTAAAATAGCGGTAACATCGTAGTGTGTGGGTTCAGCCAGCAACTTAGTACCCTGATAAGCGCCACTTAATACAATAATGGGAATTGACAGCAAAAAAGAAAAACGTGCAGCACTGACTCTGTCCAACCCCAGCATTAATGCCGCTGTCATGGTAACGCCTGAACGTGAGGTTCCCGGGATCAATGCCAATGCCTGAGCAATACCAATCAGCAATGCCTGCTTCCAGGTTAACTGCTCCATAGTTTGCATTTGCTTTGCTGTCGCGTCTGCCAGCCAAAGCGCCAGGCCAAACACTATAGTGGTAATAGCAATAACATAAGGCGAGCGCAGGAAAGTTTCTATTAAATCTGCGGCCAGCAAACCGGCTAAACCAGCCGGAATAGTTGCCAGAATAACCCACCAGGCAAGTTTGCTGTCAGTGCTGTGTTTACCACCCAATGACTGCACCCAGCCCACGGTTAAATTGGCGATATCACGGCGAAAATACAACATTACCGCCAGTAAAGTGCCGACATGTACTGCGACATCAAATACCAGGCCCTGATCTTCCCAGCCAAACATCGCTGATGGCAGGATAAGATGGGCAGAAGAGGAAATAGGTAAAAACTCGGTCAGGCCCTGAATAATGGCCAGAATAATAACTTCCACTGTACTCACAGTTACTTGCTCCAGTTAAATGGCACCGGCCATAATTTTTGTTGTTTCGAATACTGTTGCCACAATTCACTATAACTGAGCCCGGTAAGCGGGTGTATTACATCAGGTGCAATTTCAGCCAGTGGCAACAATACAAAGGCATTTTCTGTAATTTCTGCCCGAGGCAACTCTACCGGTTGCTGACACACCACATCATCGTAAGTCAGTAAATCCAGATCCAGCGAGCGGCCGCTGAACTTTGCCGCCGTTCTGTCACGGCCATAGCTGTCTTCAATTTGCTTAAATAAGCCCACGCAATCGGCTATAGATAAGGTGGTGTTAACCGCAACAACCATATTGTAAAAAGCGCTACCGGCAAAACCAACGGCCTCACTTTCATACACTGATGACAGCGTAAGCGGGCCAAAGTGTTGCGTAAGTGCGCTGACTGCTGCCTGAATATGATAACTACGATTGATATTGCTGCCGATACTGATATAGATCCGCGCCATCAGCTGCGGCTCCGCACTATAGTAACGCCAACCGTTTCTGCCTGCTCCAGTGCGCCCGGCTTTTGCACTGACACTTTAACCTGAGTGGTAGCAAATTCATTTAGCAGCAATTGCGCCACACGCTCAGCTACTGTTTCAATCAGCTCCAGTGGCTGGGCGGTAATTAAACCGATAACACGCTGGGCAATAACGGCGTAATCCAGTGTCTGGCGAATATCATCCTGCTTTGCTGCATTACTGATATCAGTCATCAGCTCCAAATCTAACAACAAGCGTTGCTGAATGGTTTTCTCCCAGTCGTAAACGCCAATCACGGTATCTACTTGTAGCTGTTTTATAAAAACTATGTCCATTCAGTTACATCCGCATTGCGTTATTTCTCGTTTCAGGTAGGCTGGTCGGATAGGTAAAACCGCGAAAACCCTATAATCTGCTGGCCTTAAATCAGGCTGCAATCTTAACGTAAAAACTGGTGCTGAGGAACCGCCTTAATGACCCCGCTGATTGGAATTATGATGCTGGCAGCCTATCTTTGTGGCTCCGTTTCGTCGGCAGTGCTGGTCAGCAAGCTGTTTCGCTTACCTGATCCCCGCTTACATGGCTCCGGCAACCCCGGCGCCACCAACGTACTACGTTTAGGCGGCAAGCTGCCAGCCGTACTGGTGCTGCTGTTTGATATTTTAAAAGGCACTATTCCGGTGTGGGGTTCCTACTTTTTGCAAATAGAACCACTATATCTGGGGCTGATAGCGATCTGTGCCTGCCTGGGGCATATTTTCCCGCTGTTTTTTGGTTTTCAGGGTGGTAAAGCTGTGGCTACAGCCTTTGGTGCCATGATGCCTATCGGGCTGGATTTAGCCGGTTTACTGATCGCCAGTTGGCTGATTATTGTGGCAATCAGTGGCTATTCATCGCTGGCGGCTATTTTAACCGTTACCTTAGCACCAATTTTTACCTGGTTTATTAAACCGTTGTATACCGTGCCGGTGTTAATGCTTAGTATTCTGATTATTATACGCCACCGCGAGAATATCGTACGGCTGTACCGTGGCAAAGAAAGTAAGGTGTGGGATAAGTCCAAGCGGATTCAGGAGTGAGTTAACGGCAACTCAGTGTTCGCTTTCGGTTGCAACTCCCGCCTTGGCTCGCCACAGCAACTCGCTACCGCTTGCGCGTTCGCTCAGACACTCTGTGGCGCCCAAATCGGGATTCCAACCTTCAGCCAAACTACAGGCTTAACACCATCGTTTAAACTGCCGGCAACTCCTGCATTGGCCAGCGCGGTGTTACCCCAATTGTTAAATCCTGCTGCTGCCCGGCCGCTAAACGGTAGTAACCGGCCAGTGCTATCATGGCACCATTGTCGGTGCAAAATTCTTTACGCGGATAAAACACTTCGCCACCATGGCGTTTCAGTAACTGCGCTAATTGCTCACGCAACGACGTATTGGCACTCACACCACCGGCAATAACCAGGCGTTTATAACCGGTTTGCACCAGCGCCCGCTCGCATTTAATTACCAGGGTATCTACCACAGCCTGCTGAAACGATGCGGCGATATCAGCCTGCACCTGCGCACTGCTACCTTCTTTGGCTATTACGTTCGCCGCTGAGGTTTTTAAGCCGCTAAAGCTAAAATCGAGCCCCGGCCGGTCTGTCATTGGCCGCGGGAACTTGTACTTTTTACTGTCGCCCTGCACGGCCAGCTTAGCTAACAACGGGCCGCCGGGGTAATCCAGCCCCATGAGTTTGGCGGTTTTATCAAAGGCCTCGCCTGCAGCATCATCAATAGACTCACCTAACAGCTCGTAGCGGCCAATACCTTCTACCGCCACTAACTGGGTGTGGCCACCGGATACCAACAGTGCCAGAAACGGAAACTGCGGCGGGTTCGCTTCCAGCATCGGTGCCAATAAATGGCCTTCCATATGATGCACCGCCAGTGCCGGCTTACCCCAGGCCATTGCTAAAGAGCGGCCAATAGCCGCACCTACCAGCAAAGCACCGGCTAAACCCGGGCCTGCGGTATAGGCTACGCCATCAATATCGGCGGCAGCGCAATTGGCTTCGCGCAGCGCTTGTTGTATCAGCGGTATGGTTTTACGGATATGATCGCGCGAGGCCAGCTCCGGCACTACACCGCCGTAATCGGCATGCAGTGGGATCTGGCTGTACAGTACATGGCTTAACAACCCCAGCTTGTCGTCATAAACGGCAATACCGGTTTCATCGCAGGATGTTTCTATACCTAAAACTCGCATCTGTGTCTCAAATCGGCTAAAATGGCGGCCATTGTACCGGCTCAGTTCACTCAGAGCCAGAGGATCGGATTTAGATCGCAGAACTGCTTTACATCGCCCTGTCTTTTTGCGTAAAATGCCGCACCATTTTTAATCGTATTGGTTCACAGATAACCAATTTGGCCCTGAGGTGAGAATTTAATGCCTGTTGTTAAAGTAAAAGAAAACGAACCGTTTGACGTAGCATTACGTCGTTTCAAGCGCTCATGCGAAAAAGCTGGTGTATTAGCTGACGTACGCGCTAAAGAATTCTACGAGAAGCCAACCTGGATTCGTAAGCGTAAAAAAGCAGCAGCTGTTAAGCGTCACGCTAAGAAGCTGTCTCGCGAAAACGCACGTCGCATCAAGCTGTACTAAGCATTAACTGCTTATAGTACCTGCTTAGCGACACCGGTGCTTTGGCTGTGCCTTATGTTTGCCAGCCCAGCTGTAATAACAGCATGCTTTATTAGCATAAATAAAGCCCGACGTAACAGCGCAAAGTTGACATCTGCATACCGTGCCCGCAAGGCACGGTTTGTCTTTTTCTGAATAACGCCGAAGGAAAAAGGTGGCAGGACAAATCCCCAGACAGTTTATCGACGAGTTGTTGGCCCGCACCGACATCGTTGAACTGATTGACCAGCGCGTACCGCTGAAAAAAGCCGGTAGAAACTACGCCGCCTGCTGCCCGTTCCATAGCGAAAAGTCGCCCTCTTTTACTGTTAGCCCCGACAAGCAGTTTTATCATTGCTTCGGTTGCGGTGCGCACGGTAATGCCATCAGCTTTATGATGGAGTTTGAACAACTCGAATTTGTTGAAGCCATTGAAGAATTGGCACAGCAACACCACCTGGAAGTACCACGCGAGCAAGGTGCCGGCCCCAAACGCCCTGCCGCCCAGGCTGATGATTACCATTTAATGCAGCAGGCGGCCGAGTTTTACCAGCAACAGCTGCAAAGCCACCCTAATGCCGGTATGGTGCAGCAATATGTGGCAAAGCGCGGCTTAAGCTCCAAGACCCTGGCCGATTTTGCCATTGGTTACGCGCCGGACGGCTGGGATAACCTGCTAAAACGCTTAAGCCCGACTAATCATAAAGCGCTACGCGATCAGCTGTTTGAACTGCGGTTGATAAACCGCAACGATAACGGCCGTGAGTATGATTTCTTTCGCGAACGCTTAATGTTTCCTATCCGCGACAAACGCGGCCGGGTTATTGCCTTTGGTGGTCGCGTATTAGGTGATGGCACGCCGAAATACTTAAATTCACCGGAAAGCCGCCTGTTTCACAAAGGCCGCGAGCTGTATGGCTTATATGAAGTACGCCAGCAACCAGGCCATGTGGAACAAATACTGGTGGTTGAAGGTTATATGGATGTAGTAGCACTGGCCGAGCACGATATCCGCTTTGCCGTAGCCTGTTTGGGCACAGCTACTACATCGGATCATATGCATACGCTGTTTCGTTATACGCCCAAGGTAGTGTGTTGTTATGACGGTGACCGTGCCGGTCGCGATGCCGCCTGGCGTGCATTGCAAAGCGCCCTGCCGCAATTAAAAGACGGCGTAGAGTTAAATTTCGTGTTTTTGCCAGACGGCGAAGACCCGGATTCTTTAGTACAAAAAGAAGGCAAAGACGCGTTTTTACAACGTATTGCCAGCGCTATGCCGCTAAACCAGTACTTTTTTGAGCATCTGGTGCAGGAGTTTGATCCGGCCACTGATGCCGGTAAATCAGCGTTATCGGTAAAAGCAGCAGAACTAATTAAACAAATACCTAGCGAATTTTACCGCGACAGCTTAAGCGATAAACTGGCTAACCTGCTGGGTAAGCCGCGTGAGCGCACAAAAGCGGCAGTAAACCGGGCATCAAACCGGGTAAAACCGGCAGCGATGAAAATAACACCAATGCGCCGTGCTATTGGTTTATTGCTGCAGTACCCCAATTTAGCCAATGTCATGCCGGATGCGCCAGAGCTTGGCGAAGCGAATATTCCGGGTATTGGGCTGCTACTGGCACTGCAACAACGGCTGCAACAACAGCCGGACTTAACCACGGCGCAGCTGATCGAACAATGGCGCGATTTGCCCGAACACAGCATTTTAATGACACTGGCCGCTTGGGATCACCAGATCGAGCCGGAACAATTGTCACAGGAATTTGTCGATACTTTTCACTCAATTGAAGATCAGTATTTGCAACAACGGCTGGAAGCCCTGGAACGAAAAGATAAACTGCAGCAACTGAGTAAAGCCGAATGGCACGAATACAAACTGCTGCTGCAAGCGCTGAAAAGCAAAAAACCAAAGCTTGCGAACTAATGCGGCTGGCTAGAAAAGCCGCGCTTTGTTATAATCGCTAGTTCGCAATTTTACATTAATCAAATTGGTGGAAGATAAGTCTCTATGGAGCAAAATCCTCAGTCGCAGCTAAAACTCCTGATCATTAAAGGTAAAGAGCAAGGTTATCTTACCTTTGCTGAGGTGAATGATCACCTGCCGCAAGACATTATCGATTCAGATCAGATAGAAGACATTATCCGCATGATCAATGACATGGGGATCCAGGTGTTTGAAACAGCACCGGATGCCGACGATCTGATCATGACCGATGCCACCACAGATGAAGACGCCGTAGAAGAAGCGGCACAAGCTTTAGTCAGCGTGGACAAAGAACTGGGCCGCACTACCGACCCGGTACGGATGTACATGCGTGAAATGGGCACCGTTGAGCTTCTGACCCGCGAAGGCGAAATTGACATTGCCAAGCGGATTGAAGACGGCATCAACACAGTACAAAGCTCTGTTGCCGAGTATCCTGAAGCCATTACTTACCTGCTGGAACAGTGGGATAAATATGAAGCCGAAGAGATTCGCTTAAGCGACATTGTTACCGCCTTTATTGACCCGAATGATATCGACGAGGCGCCTATCGTTGGCAGCCACATTGGTTCAGACGTACCAGAAGATAAGCTGGACGATGACGACAGCGACGATGACGATGAAGACGGCGACGCTGATGCCGACGACGGCGATAGCGGCCCGGATCCGGAAATGGCGCGGCTGAAGTTTGGTGAACTGCGTACCCAGTACGACGTTACCCGTAACTCGATCGTGAAAAACGGCCGTGAACACGCCACCACCAAAGTAGAAATTGAAAAATTAAGCGAAGTATTCCGCTGCTTCCGTCTGGTACCAAAACAGTTCGATCGCCTGGTTAAAAACATGCGCGAAATGATGGACCGTGTACGGGTGCAAGAACGCATTGTGATGAAGCACTGCGTTGAATACGCCAAAATGCCGAAGAAAAACTTCGTTAAAGCCTTTACCGGCTTTGAAACTTCTACTGCTTGGTTATCAGCAGAAATTGCGGCTAACAAACCTTATTCTGCCAAACTGCAGGAAATGCAGGAAGAACTGGTTCGCAGCATTGAAAAGCTGAAAAAAGTTGAAGAAGAAACCGGCTTAAGTATCTTTAAAATTAAAGATATTAACCGTCGTATGTCGATTGGCGAAGCCAAAGCCCGCCGCGCCAAGAAAGAAATGGTAGAAGCTAACTTACGTCTGGTTATCTCTATCGCGAAAAAATACACCAACCGTGGTTTGCAGTTCCTTGATTTAATTCAGGAAGGTAACATTGGTTTGATGAAAGCAGTAGACAAGTTTGAATACCGTCGTGGTTACAAGTTTTCTACTTACGCCACCTGGTGGATCCGGCAGGCCATTACCCGCTCTATCGCGGATCAGGCCCGCACCATCCGTATTCCGGTGCATATGATTGAAACCATCAACAAGTTAAACCGTATTTCCCGTCAGATGCTGCAGGAAATGGGCCGCGAGCCATCACCGGAAGAATTATCCGAGCGTATGCAAATGCCGGAAGATAAAATCCGCAAGGTGCTGAAAATCGCCAAAGAGCCGATTTCAATGGAAACGCCGATTGGTGATGATGAAGACTCGCATCTGGGTGACTTTATCGAAGACAGCACAGGTGAATCACCGCTGGATTCGGCCACCATGGAAAGCCTGAAAAACGCCACCAACGAAGTGCTGGCCGGTTTAACGGCGCGTGAAGCCAAGGTACTGCGGATGCGCTTTGGTATTGATATGAATACAGACCACACGCTGGAAGAAGTAGGTAAACAGTTTGACGTAACGCGCGAGCGGATCCGTCAGATTGAAGCCAAAGCGCTGCGTAAACTGCGCCACCCGTCACGTTCAGAAGTATTAAAAAGCTTCCTGGACGAGTAAGCTAATGCTAAAGATAAAGGCGCCGACAGGCGCCTTTATTCTATCAGTCTAAAAAACCAGCAGTTAATCGTCTCAACCGGCACAAGCCGGATGACAAAGCAGAGAAAACTTCTTATACTGCCAGCCGTTTCCTATAGGTATATAAATAGGATGCACCTGAAAACCATATAATCAGTTTCACATGGCCCCATAGCTCAGTTGGTTAGAGCGCTCGACTCATAATCGATCGGTCGCTGGTTCGAGTCCAGCTGGGGCCACCATTTCAAGCTGCGCTTTCATGTTACCCCTCAGAGGACTATTGCCCCTTGCAGCTAAAGCTGCTGCACGTTCTGCTCATATAAAGCTATGCTTTATTACTACACTAGCGCCACCCAGCCGGAGCCACCATTTTTAAAGACTTGTCGTTTTACCCTACTTCCTGAAAATAGCTCTGATCGTATTCTAACTATTGTTTTATCTACGTTATTCGCGGGGATTCGTTAGATATCGTATGTTAATTAACCGTCTGTTTTTCTTACAGATAACTCTCATATAAATAACACGCTACAACCCCAAAAATGAAAAATAAAATAAAAAAATAAAAAAAACAGTAACATACAAACATGGCACATATAGTGCTTTAATATAGCGCTATTCATAGCAATGTTTTATATGTAACTAAAGCATTTACTAAAGAATGCATACTAAATTTTTTAATTATTATTGAAATAAGGAAATATCATGTTAAAAAAATTGTTTGCTGCTGGTTTATTACTTTTTATAACTGCTACAGCTAACGCCACACCAATTACACGTATTAACGGCTCTTTTGATGTGTTTGGTATTGGTCAGACTACATTAAATGCAAACGGTGAAATTGCCCAAGTTGATTTTAGCCTTAACAGCACTTTATTTCCCGTTCTTGCTACTGGCGATTACTTAGATTACTTCACTAGTGATTCTATTTTCAGCGTAAAAAACCCTTTAATTTTAAGTAATATTGTGGGCGTTGAACTTTGGACTGTAGAAGGATTTTCCTTTACAGGTACAAGCATTCGTCAAAATAGTACACAAGGTGCTTCTACTGGCTTATACATTATCGGTAATGTTACACACGCTGATTTTATTACAACTGAGACTGAGTGGTTCTTTTCTACTCAAGGTTTAACAAACGATAGCGTTAATGTAAAAAGCTTCTCTTCAACAGTAACTTCTCCAGCTCCTGCGGTTACAGTTGCTGAACCAACTTCTTTAGCTATTTTCGCTTTAGGCTTAATGGGTTTTGCTGCTCGTCGTAAGAGAAAATCTGTTTAATTCTGTTTAAACAAAATAACAAGCATTACATCTAACACTTGTTAGTGAATACTAAAGCACCTAACGTTATGTCAGGTGCTTTTTTATTGATGCTATATCTGCTAATAACCCTCTGGTGACAGGCGATCCTGCCATACGGCTGTATGCCGGTGACAGAGTACGCTCTGAACGTCTGTTACAGCAGCACTTTGACGGTGAACTGGCGCATTATGAGCTGGAATGCCGCATGCAGCATAAAGATGGCCACTGGGTGTGGATCTTAACGCAGGGCAAGTTGATAAACCGCTATTGCCCGGCCGGTAAGCATACATTTAACGGCCGGGTCGTGATTTATTGTGCCGCCGCGGCAGTAGCGCCGGTAGCAGCCAGTTCAGCCTGTGGCATCAGCGCCCGCCACCAAAAGCTGTTTTGCGCCACAGTGTTATGCAGTTGTGATACAGACACCACCCGGCCAAACTCGGGTGTTAACAATGCAGTGTCCGCTTGTTCTGCGGCGGCACTTACCCGCTCAAGTGGCTCATACCAGGCATGAAAGGCTAAATCAAAAGTGCCGTTATGCACCGGCACCATAACCTGGCCTTTTACATCAAGGTGGGCCTGTACGCTTTGCTCCGGCGTCATATGAATATGCGCCCAGTCGTTATCGTAAGCGCCGGTTTCAATAAAGCTGACATCAAAGGGGCCATATTTATTGCCTATTTGCTTAAAGCCATCAAAGTAACCGGAATCACCACTGAAATACACTGCACCGGCCAGGGTTTTAATTACCCAGGAACCCCACAACGTATTATTGCCATCACCAATACCACGGCCAGAGAAATGCTGCGTTGGCGTAAAGGCAATCAGCGCATTGTCGCTGACCTGCTCCTGCCACCAGTCAAAACGCTGAATTTTCTCTGCTGCTACGCCCCATTTTTGTAAGTCGGTTTCTACCCCCAGCGGCACCAAAAACTGCGTGGTTTTCGCCGCCAGTTGTTTAATGCTGGCTTTGTCTAAATGATCATAGTGGTTATGTGAGATCAGCACTTTAGCAATGGCTGGCAGCTCAGCAATACTGATTGGCGTTTGGTGAAAGCGTTTCGGACCTAAAAAAGAAAACGGCGACGCGCGCTGCGAAAATACCGGGTCCAGCAGCCAGTATTCACCATATACTTTCAGCAGTACCGATGAATGCCCAAGCTTAACAAAGTGCAAGTCATTGTCCGGCAAGGCATCAAGTTGCTGCCGGCTTAGTGGCAATAGCGGTATGGTTTTCGCCGGTACTTTGTCTACTGCCGGCTCAGTGAAATAACGTTTGGTAATTTCCAGCGTTTTCAGTAAGCCCGGTTGTTCAAAGGCATGCACATTATGAAACTTACCATGCTGATACCGGCTGGCATCAGTTAGCGTTGTTGCATCAACGTTTGCTACGATCTTGGTATTTAGCATCACTATTCCTGCCCCTATCAGTGCCAGGCTGCCCAGCAGCCAGCTTAGTGGTTTAATTAATTTGCGCATAAGCTCACCATATATAAACTACACCGTGCAGTTTACATGCAAAAACACATAAGTAAACTGGTTAGTGCAGTTTTTTCTGTACTGCGCTACAATGGCTGCATTAATGCAAGGCCGAAAACAATGAAACTAACTGACAAAAAACGCATGCAAATACTTGATGCGGCAGAAGAACTATTCCACAGCAGCGGTGTGGAACATACCAGCATGGACCAACTGGCCCTGCAGGCTAAAGTATCAAAACGCACGGTATACAACCATTTCGCCACTAAGGATGCGCTATTTCAGGCGATACTGCAGCGTATGTTCGACAAACTGGCAGAGGGCGGCGAAGTACGTTTTGACGCTACACAACCGATTGAGCAGCAGCTGCGCCGTATAGCACAAGATGAAGTTGCGCTGCTTAGCTCTGCTGCTTTTTTGCGGGTAGCTAAAATTGCCATTATGCAGGTTATGCAACGCCCGGAACTGGCACAACACATGAACAATAGCAGCCTGGGTTGCAAGCGCTATATAGACAACTTTTTAACTGACGCCTGCACAGCCGGGGTGCTTCACATTGCCGATATCCCCTTTGCCGGTAAGCAGTTTATTTACCAGCTAAAGTCCTTTGTGTTTTACCCCAGCCTGTTTGGCCTGGAGCAACAAACCCCGGCACAGCAGGCGCATATTATTGATGAAGCTATAGCGCTGTTTCTGGCAAGGTATCAGAGCAAACCCGGCTGACAGCCGTTAGGCTGTAGCCGGCTGTTACTTATAAACTGTTTAAAAACGCCAGTAAGGCTGCTCTGTCTGTTGCTGACAGATTTTGGTAGTTCACCCGGCTTATTTCTGCCTCACCGCCGTGCCAGCGAATGGCTTCATCAATAGTGCGGGCGCGGCCATCGTGCAAATAGTTAGCGTCTGGTGTGCAGTATTCATGGCCATCCAAACCAAAGGCGTCCCAACCTACATTGCCGGCTACCCCACCGGTAACACAGGCGGATAACCCCAGGCCCCACAGTGGTGCAGTGCGCCACTCTGAACCGCCGGCCTCACCTTCGGCTAAATTATCCGCCAGGCCCGGCCCCATATCATGCAGCAGCAAGTCAGTGTACGGATAGATAGTCTGGTTACGTAACTCTGCCAGCGGGTGATATTCGCTGGTTTGAAAGCTCTCAATATGGCAACCGTTACAGCCGGTAGCATTGAAAACGGCTTTACCCTGTAGTACCTGCGGGTCGTTGTAATCACGCTGCGGCCGAACCCCCAGCAATGAGATGTACTTCACCAGATTATCCAGATGCTGATCCGCCAGCGGTGCCCCACCGCCGCAGTTACTCTGGTTGGCACCGCAATCGGGCGTTGGGAGTATTGTAGTCATTACGCCCATATCGGCATTAAGCGCTGCTGCTACCTGATGTCTTACGCTGGCAGTTGCCGCTTTATAACCAAAGCGGCCTAAACGCGCTTCACCGGTAACCGGGTCAATCACGCGATGGGCGCGGCCGGAAATGCCATCGCCGTTGGCATCATCAATATCTTCCAGCGCTAATATTGCCGCTTCAGGTATGGCCTCCAGCAAGCCGATGCCGTTTAACTGTGGCGCAATACGGGCCGAGAAAGTATCAGGCACGGTGCCGCTGAATTGGTAGTTGGCCGTGCGCAGGCCGTTACTTTCAGTAAACGAAGCAATAGATGGCATACTTTCATTGCTGCTGATGCCATTGCGCCGCGGCTGCAGTACCCGGCCTAATTCGGCATGTGATAAACCCTCAGCATTACCCACCCGAAATACCCATTTGTCCAGCGGCGTGCCAACAGCGCCAACCGGTGCCCGGCCATTACGCACATGGCAGCCGGAGCAGCGCTGGTTGATATAGTTCGAACCGGCTAACCCTGCCATGCCGGCAAAAATACCGTTTTCGGCGTTTTCGTCATGGCTGCCATCAACAAAAGAGGTGTGGTGCAAACGCCGCCCCAGTACAAAAGGCTGACCATTGTCATAACCTAAATTGGTGGCCATTTGCTGAAAATGACCGTCTGGCTCGGCGGTCATTTGTACATGCAAGGTGGTGTCGCCGCCTAAACGGGCGCTGGCAGGCAGCGGCACAGAGTCACGCTGTAAATAGCGGCCGGGCTGAAAAATCTCTTTGTCGGTAACATCCCACGGCACTATGCCCTGGCCGACAATATATAAAAAGGTGGTGCCGTAATAGTTAGCCCGGCCACGCGGCAACGTGGACCCATCGAGAAACTGGCTGACTTCAAACTCCAGCTTATCGCCGACCTGAATTGGCCGGCCTTCGCGGCAGTTGTAGCTTTCTTCTTTCCAGTAATGGGTGTTGTCTACCATGTTCATAACACCATTACCGCAAAACTCGGCCAGCGTATTCATACCGATATACCACCAGCGATTTTCTGCTTCGGTATCATGCAGTTTATTCTGCGTCACCACATTCATCCGAATACTGCTGCCGCCTTTGGCAACGTAATCGACTATTTCAATGGCAGCAGTTCTGTCTTCCCAGTAAAACGTCAGGTAATGATCATAAGCCTGAAAATGGTTTTCTTTGGCATGTCTGTCGCGGGCGCGATCAGAAAAACGGGTAACCAGCGCATCGCCGCGATCATACTGAATAGCGCTTTCCAGCGCTGTCGCGGCATTATACAGCGGCACTACATTCAGTGCTGTCAGCGGGCAGCCATTAGCATTGACCGGCGTACCGGCCGGTGTGCCGGGGCAGTTATCCAGCGCATCAGGCACACCGTCGCCGTCACTGTCCTGGCCCGGATCTGGGTTCGTCCCGCCCGGATCCGGGTTACTACCACCGCCATTACCACTCAAGGTAAAACTTTGCTCGGCCGTATCAATGGCATAGCCATTTGCTGTATCCCAGTAGGTAAAAAAGTATGTCAGCACAGTGCCGGGTGCTAAACCCGACACCTGATAGCTGTTTACTCCACTTGCCTGTTGCATGGCGACATTAATCTGGCCGCCGTTATTTACGCGGTGATGCACATCCGCCCAGCCTGTACTGTTAACAAAAAACCGCACACTGTCAGCACCGGTTTGCGCTACACCAAAAGCCCCGGCAGCTACCGGGCAACCGTTAGCGTTTACTACTGTGCCGCTGGCAGTATTAGCGCATTGGTCCAGGTTGTCAGGTACACCATCACCATCGCTGTCGGCCAATGCTGTGCCACCGCCGCCTTGCCAGACAATATCATCAATGGCAAATTCAAAGCTGCTGCCGGGTAACTGGCCATCGATACTGGCAATATAAAACATGCCGGTTAACGCCTGCAGCGCAATTAGCTCGCCACGTAAATCGGCTACCGGAATACTGACTTCGCCCCACTCACCGTTGCGTACCAAACCATAGCGGCTTTGATTGGCAGGGAAATTCAGCCAGTTTTCATTAGTGTAGGAGTCGGCAATGCCAATTTTAAAGCCCACATTAGCCGGAATTTTGATACTGAACGTCATATTGCCGCTGGCAAAGTTGCTCATATCGCGTACCTGACGGGTTTGAATGCCGCCACCAAACCATTGCCCCGGGCTGATATAGTTCCAGGCAATCACATTACCGCCTTCCAGTGGTGCAGTGTTGCCCGCCACTACCGATGCCTGATTCCAGATATAAATATCCGAGCTGACGCCAGCCTGCAGTTGGTTAGTTGTCGGGGTGGTATCAGTAAAAACGCCAAAGCTCCCCGTTTCCGGTGGGTTAACATTGCCGCTAAATACCTGCCCCATACCGTTTAACTGGTACACCCGCACATAATCGATATACATTTTGGCCGGCAAGGGTGCGCTAACCTGAGCATTCGTTGCGGCGTCGGTAAAATTGCCGCCTACCGCCATATTAAACAGCAGGTAGAAAGGTTGTTGTAGTTCACTGGATTCTTCGGTAATGCTGATCGGCGCATCGTACATATCGTACTCAACGCCGTTATCTATGACAGTGAAACGCAGCTGGCTGTCTGTCCAGTAAGTGCGGTAAGTTACAAAGCGGTTGCTCAGTGGCTGGGCCGCTACATAGGCGTTGTCGGTTTGCCAGGCCGTCATGGCGGCACAGGTTGGGTTTTCAGGTACGCAAGCCGCATCAGCGTAAAAAATCGCATTAGCACCTACATAGCTGTTGATATCGGCACCGGGGTGGCCGGCCTCAGCCCTGCCCTGAGCACTGTGGCCCATTTCCATCATGTCAATTTCGCCCTTGGCCGGCCAACTGGCGGTACTGGTGCCCAACATCCAGGCGGCAGGCCATAAGCCGGTGGCCAGATCCGGCACCCGCACACGCACCTCTATCATGCCGTACTGCACGGCCAGTTTTTGCTCACTGTCAATTTTGCCAGAACTAAAAGCGCGGCCGCCTATAGCGTCGTTACGCGCCTGCAACACCAGCGCTTTATTACCCGGCTCGCCCGGTACATCTTCAATGCTCAGATTGTCTGCGCTATACCACTGCAGTTCCTGGTTGCCCCAGCCACATAAACCGACCTGGCAGCCATCGCCTTCAATTTCATTCCATGTGGCCGTATTAAAGGTGTTGAAGTTGTCCTCAAACAACAGGTTACCAATAACAGGGTTAGTAACATCTGCCAGTGCCGTGTGCGGCGCACCAAGGCAACAAAGTGCCAGTAAAGTGGAAAAAGACGGCCATAGCGTGTAGCGCTGTGCCGGAGTGTTTTTACTATTTTTCATGTGCAATAACCCACAGTTTGTATGCTATTTAACGGGTCACGCTGCTAGCTTTTACTGCATGCTTTAGCGCGCCAGACAAGGCATGCTGAGTGTGAAAATGATTTTGCGGCCATAACACAGCGGCAAAACACATTTTGCTGGTGGGGTTGACAACAATAGTGTGGCAGCCCGGCATTTTAGCGGGCTGCGTTTTAACAACAGATATTGCCACCTGTTGTTGCACATTACTTTTATCCTGTCCTGCTGCGCTTATCGGTTCTGCCTTGTTACCAGTGGCACAGGCAGTATTATTATCTCTACAGCAAAATGTAAGCGCTTACTTAAGCTAGATGAGATTATTTTGCAGGTCAAGTTACTGCGATAAATAAGGTGGTTTTAGTGAGAGCTTACTGCTGCCTGGCCAACTGATTGGCAAAATCATGGTTGACATCACGGTGCCCGGCTTCATCTGCCCGCACGGCAATAACCACGTCACGCAGCCGGGCATCAGCCGGTAATTGCCAGTACTCTATTGCCACTTGCGGCGCGGCAATATTCTCTATAGCACCGCTTTCTATCTCGGCCAGATAACAGCTGTAACTGTATACTGCCTCTTCTTCAAAATAGCCCACCAGGCGGTGTGCGGTTTTTGCCGACACCATATACAGCACTAAAAAGCCGGTAAAAAACAGGCCCTGCGCTAACAGGATCAGCATGCGCTCAAACCAATTCGGTTTGGCAATTTCAATAAAGGTCATAAGGTGCATGCGCTCGTTCTCTGCTTCGTCCAGCAACACCCTGATCCAGCCATGATCATCTTCCATCCGGCGCAAACTGCGCATATGCCGTAACATCCCGGCCACCATGCCCGGCACGCCTGCTACGGTTTCCAGAATAACGGCGCGATGGCCATAACGTTTGGCAAAGAAGGTGTCGGCACAAAAGCGCAGCATTTTGGTTAAGCGAAAGGCGATACGATCAGATAAATTCTGTGGTTTATGGTGTGCGGCTAAAGGATCAGACGGGTTAAGCTGGTCTTCAGACATCAGTAGCTCCTGTTGCGATATGGCCTAGGAGTATAGCAGAGGCAACTGAACCCTTACTGAGCATAACAACAGCAGCTAAGGTTGTTAGCTGCTGCAATACTTTATGCCAGCACCAATTTACACGCGGAAATGGTTTACCAGTTCGCTAAGTGTTTGTGCCAAACGGGCCAGCTCTGCACTTGATGCCTGGGTTTCATTGGCGCCCGCAGAAGTTTGTACTGATAAATCGCGGATATTCACCAGATTACGGTCCACTTCACGGGCCACCGTGGCTTGCTCTTCTGCCGCGCTGGCAATGGTCAGGTTTTGATCACTAATTTGCCCGATAGCTTCGGCAATCAATTGTAAGGCTTCGCCTGCCTGCTGGGCAATCTGCAGTGTTTCGGTTGCTTTACCACTGCAGCTGTTCATGCTTTCTACCGTATTATGGGTTTCAGCCTGCACCGCATGCATCATCCGTTCAATTTCTTTCGTCGACTCCTGAGTACGATGCGCCAGTGCGCGCACTTCATCTGCCACCACAGCAAAACCGCGGCCACTATCGCCGGCCCGGGCGGCCTCTATCGCGGCATTTAATGCCAGTAAGTTAGTTTGTTCAGCAATTGCACGAATAACCCCCAATACAGAGCCAATGTCTTTTACTCTGTCTGCCAGTTTTTCAATGCCGTGGCGTGACGATTGCAGCTCGCCATCCAGCGCCTGTATGGTGTGAATAGTATGGTTTACCCGTTCTTGCCCCTGCCGGGCTTTATCATTGGCAATTTCAGAATCACGCGACGTAGAAGCCGCGCTGCGGGCAACTTCCTCGATGGCGGTAGTGAGCTCGGTTACTGCCGTTGCGCCTTGCTCCAGCTCCTCACTTTGCTGATGTAAAGTACGGCTGGATTGCTCCGTTACCACACTTAGCTCTTCAGACGTAGCAGCCAGCTGTGATGAAGACTGGTTAATTTCATGTACTGTGGTTTTTAATTGCTGCTGCATTTGTGCCATAGCGCGGATCATTTCGCCGGCTTCGTCCGGCTCGTCATCATGGAAAACCTGATTAAGCTCACCTGCGGCAATTTTCTGACTAATTAATACCGCCGCCTGCATTGGCTTAACTAAACTGCGGCTTAACATTAAGCCAAGTATCACCGCAACCATGACGGCAATGACTATAATCACAATCATATTCATGTTAGCAAGCTCAATACTGTGCTTGGCACTGTCGGCTTGCTGGCGGGTGGTGGTTTGTTGATAAGCAGCCAGAGCAACCAGTGCTTCAGTCACTTTTAGTGCTGTATCGTTTATTCCCTGGTGTCGTAATTGTTCAGCCTGATCTATTTGGCCGCGATCAATTAACATCAACAGTTGTTGATGTAACTGGTCATATTGCTGTTTAATTGCTACCGCCTGGCTAAATACCGCACTTCCCGCTGCCGTTTTGTGAAACGCAGCAGCGCTATCAGAAGCTTGCTGATAGTTACGTGTCGCTTCTTGCAATGCATTACGCTGCACCTGCCTGTCGGCCTCAGAGCTGGCATGCAACATATTTACCGTGTACAAGCGAATCAGCAAAAACTCCCGGTTCATATCACCTGCCAATAAGGAAGCAGGCAGACGTCGGTCAGCAATATTATTAATATTTGTTTCCGTTTCCGAAAATCGAAACATGGCAACGCTACCAACTACAACGCTTAACAACACCATCAATGTAAAAATAACGGCAAGCCTTTTACCAATTTTAATTTTTCTTAACATAAGTTCCTCATCCTACTGCATTTATTGTCTGAAACAAATTAAGCATAGGGTGTTATCGGTAAGACACAAGGCCGTTTGCTACAAAGCTGAAACAATGTTGATTTGTAATAATTAAACCGATGACAATGTTATGCCGTAAGAAGTAATAGCGACAGCCAGCAAGGATAACTTGCTCCGTTGTTGTTATATTTTAATGCTTATGCTCAAAACAGCCCTTATTACTGGCCTGTTAAAGCAGATAAAGGACGTGCAATATGAAAATGACTAAACAGGTTGTCGGTTCTACCCTACTGGCTGTTACTGGCTTGCTCTCCTGCGGCGTTAGCGCAGCCGCTATGCCAGAGCTTAAAGGCAACGAAGTATTATGGCTGCTTAACCAAACCAATCAGCTAATTAAAGTGAACCCTGCAGCACCGGATAAAGTACTGGAGCAAAAAGCTCTTAGCGGCCTGGCTGCCGGCGAAACGCTGCTGGGTATAGATTATCGCGTAGCCTATGGTGTGTTATTTGCGCTGTCAGATAAAGGCCAGCTCTATACGGTTAACACCGGCACTGGCGTATTAACTACCGTAGGTGCGCCTTTACCTGATGGTACTTTACAGCAAGGCCAGTTCGGTTTTGATTTTAACCCGGCGGCCGACCGCATTCGTGTTGTTAATGACAAAGGCCAAAACTTACGTTTGCACCCGGAAACAGCAGAACTGGCGTCAACCGACCCAACACTGCAGTATGCGCAGGGCGATTCACACTTTGGTAAAACTCCGGCTGTCACTGCCGCGGCTTATACTTACAATCAGCAAGACAGTAAAATAACCACCAACTATGCTATAGACATCACAGCGGGCAACTTAGTGACCCAAGGCACTAAAGAAGGCACAACCCCGGCGGTATCACCCAATACCGGGCAACTGTTTACTGTTGGCAGCCTGGGGCTGGCAGCACTGCAACAGGTGTCTTTTGATATTTCCGACCTGAACAATATTGGCCTTGTTGCTGCCAGCACGACAGCGGAACCGGCCAGCACGCTTTATCAGATAGATTTAACCAGTGGTAAAACCAAAAAACTCGGCACCCTGGCCGATGGCAGTGCGCTGGCAGGTATCGCCATTGAACCTTAAGCAGCCGCGCTACCTGTTACTGGCTGCGGCATTTCTGCTGCCGCCAGTTGCCTTAGCTGCAAAGCTGGAAGTTCAGGTGCAAAATAGCATCGGTCAGCCAATGGCCGGTGCTGTGGTGTTCCTGGAATCTGCTGCGGCTTCTGCGGCCGTTACACCGGTGGCCACTGCGCAGATTATTCAGCGCGACACCACCTTTATTCCTGAAGTGCTGGTTATCCCGCGCGGCAGCGCGGTAACCTTCCCCAATAAAGACACGGTGCGCCATCATGTATACTCGTTTTCCGCCATCAAGCCGTTTGAGCTTAAGTTGTACGTTGGCACGCCAACCGATCCGGTGGTGTTTGAGCAAAGTGGCGTAGCGGCGCTGGGCTGTAATATTCATGACCAGATGATTGCCTGGGTAGTGGTGCTGGACACGCCCTACTACAGCCACACCAACAACGATGGCCTGGCCGTGTTAAGCAATGTTCCGCCCGGCGATTACACTTTGCGCGTATGGCATAAAACGCTGTTATCAGAAGCCGACGTGGCAAAACAGCCGCTTAGCCTTAGCTCTAAAACGCCTTTGCAGCAGGTAAAACTTAAATAGGTTAGCCAAGACAGCAGCGCAAAATTGTTTTAATCTCTGTGCCTTAAGCCCTAAATCACCTTTAGCATACAAGGCCATATTATGAATATCCGTGCCCTAATCAGCAGTGCAAAATTAGTTTGTGCCAGCCTGATTTTTGTCAGCCTGTTTAGCCAGGCCCAAAGCCCCGCCAGTACAGCAGCACACAACCTGACACTGGCCGAGGCCAATAAACTGGTAGCCTTGCCTTTACATTGTGTTGAAATGCCTTACCCGTACAAAACCGGCGTAGTGCTGGGCAGTGCAGCCGACTTACAAGAACCTTCAGTACTGCACCCGGTGTTTTATGGCTGTTTTGACTGGCACAGCGCAGTGCACGGTTACTGGTCGCTGGTAACCTTGCTGCGTCAATTCCCGGATTTAGCCCAGGCAGATCAGGTTAAAGCCATACTGCAGCGCAATTTAACTGCCGACAAAGTGGCACGCGAAGTAGCCTTTTTCAGTAAAGACATTAATGCCTCCTTCGAGCGCACCTATGGCTGGGCCTGGTTGTTAAAGCTGTCTGACGAACTGCAGCTGTGGCAAGATCCACTGGCCAAACAACTGGCAGCTAATTTACAACCGCTGGCCGATCTGATTGCCGAGCGCTACATCAGCTTTTTACCCCGGTTGTTATATCCGGTTCGTGTTGGCGAGCATACCAACACCGCTTTTGGTTTAAGCTTCGCTTACGACTACGCCGTTAACCAACAACATACCGCTTTACAGCAGCTTATTAGCCAGCGCACCAAAGACTATTTTTTGCAGGATAAAAACTGCCCTATTGCCTGGGAACCCAGCGGTTACGACTTTATCTCGCCCTGCCTGGAGCAAATTGGCCTGATGCAGCGTATTTTACCGTCAGAGCAATTTTTGCCCTGGCTAAATCATTTTATGCCGCAACTGGCCAACCCTGCTTATACGCTGGCGGTAGGCAAAGTGAGCGACCGCACCGACGGCAAGCTGGTGCATTTAGATGGTTTAAACTTCAGCCGTGCCTGGAACCTGTATGCGCTGGCAAAGCAGTACCCACAGTATGCACACCTGCGCCAAGTAGCCGACCAGCATATGGCACATTCCTACCCCAACCTGATAGGCGATAGCTACGAGGGCGGCCACTGGCTGGGTAGTTTTGCTATTCATGCGCTAAACAACGCTAAGCAGTAGCATCATTTAACACCGGTATTGTGATCACGGCGGAGTAGGTTATAATTCCGCCGTCCCCAGCTTTGGAGCAGATAACTGAAATGAACAACTAAATCCTGATTAGCCGTCAATTTTATTTTTGGACTTATCAGGGTTAGCGGGTTTGTTTTGGTTGGGCTATCAACAGCACTGCCTGATCTGTTTTTATTACCCGCCCCTGAATTATCAGGAGGCAATATGACCTTATTCAACTTTTCCCCTTGCAGCTTTAGCTTAGCTAATGGCGATGTGCTGTATCGTGATATTCAGCTGACACTTGATAGCGGCCTTAGTGCCCTGATAGGCCGCAATGGTAGCGGTAAATCGGTGCTGGCAGCGCAACTGGCACAGCAACAGCCTGCTGATTGCTATTTACTGTCGCAGCTACCGCCAACGCACTGGCAGCAACTTAGCCTTGCCGATCTGCTTGGTATCACAGATACACTTAAAGCACTGCAACAACTCGCTGATGGCCAATGCGACACTGAAACCCTGAGTATAATTGACGGACACTGGCAACTGGCGGATGACCTGCACACCGAATTGCAACAGGTAGGCGCTGCGCCAGATATCTGGCAACGCTGTAGCAGCTTAAGCGGCGGCCAGCTTAATCACCTGCGGTTGTGGTGGGCCTTTTACCAGCAGCGGCCACTGCTGATCCTGGATGAACCGTCTAACTATCTTGATGCGCAGGCACGCTACTGGCTAAGCCAGCGTATTGCCCGCTTTCTGGCCCGGCCCAAAAGCGCCATTTTGCTGATCAGCCATGACCGGGAATTACTGCAACAAGCCAGCGTGCTATACGAGTTAAGCAGCGCCGGTTTAAGCCGTTACGGCGGTAACTATGAATTTTATCAGCAACAACGTCAGCTGCAGCAAACAGCACTGCAACAGCAGCGCCAACAGGCCGAACGTAATCTGGCACAACAGCAACGCCAGGCACAAACCGCCGCAGAACGTGCCGCCAAACGGCAGCAACAGGGTGAAAAACAGCGCGGCAGCCAGGCAACCATATTGCTGGACTACCAGAAAAACCGCGCCCAAAGTGCAGTATCGGCCCGGCGCACACAAGAGCAACACCAGCTAAAGCAGGCGCAGCAACAGTTACAGCAGGTAAAAGCGCAGCAGGAGGTAGTTAAGCCCCAGCAGTTCTACCTGCAGGCAGCGGCAGTAAACGGCAGCAAGCAGTTGGTAAATGCCGTTGCACTGCAACTGGCGCACGGCAATAACCAGCCGCTAAGTTTTAACTGGCGTGGCAAACAACGTGTGCATTTGCAAGGCCGCAATGGCAGTGGCAAATCTACCTTGCTGCAAACGTTGGCAGGCTTAATAGCGCCTGCGGCTGGCCAGTTACAACTGAATTGCGCCGTACAGTATCTGGATCAGCACTTCAGTTTGCTCAATAGCAGCCAAAGCGCATTGGCTAACCTGCGCCGGCATTGCCCACGGCTTAGCGAAACCACTGCCCGCACCCTATTGGCCAGCGCCGGTTTACGTGCTGATAAGGCATTAAAACCTGCTGGCGTACTAAGCGGCGGCGAACGGATGAAACTGGCGATGTTAATGGTAAGCCAACACAACGACAGCCTGCTGTTACTGGACGAACCGGATAACCATCTGGATTTAGAGACCAAGCAGCTGCTGACCCAAGCACTGTATCAATATCCGGCCGGCTTTGTCGTGGTAAGCCACGATGCGTACTTTATTGCACAGTTGGGCATCGACACTGTATTGCAAATTTAAATGGTTAAGCCCTAACGCAGCAAAGTCCGCAGCGCCGCAGCTTTACCTCAGCAGGTGTATCAGACGACATTGATGCTTACCGCAGCATGGGTATTTAGCCAGTATCTCCGCAATAGTGTTATCTGCCGCTTAAATAAGAAAAGCCGGACAAGTCCGGCTTTTCATCAAAAAACACTACTAAATCAGCTGAATACCGCCACCAAAACTGCGGTAAATGCCCACTAAGCGGATAAAGCTTTGCTGTTGTATTTGCGCCAGTTGGTCGCGGGCGCGTAACAGTTCGCGCTCAGCGTCCAGCAAATCCAGAAACTCACCGGTGCCGGCGTTGTAACGCTCGCGGGCGATTTGCACCGCTCTGTTACTGGCCTGCCATTGCTGCTCGGTGCTCAGTTGCTGCTCGCGGCTTAAGTTATAACTGCCAAGCGATAACTGCATTTCGTTAATGGCATCAAACACCTGCTGTTCAAACTGGGCCAGCGCCATTTGCGAGCTGGCTTCAGCCTGGCGGATACGGGCTTTAACCGAGCCTAAATCCGCGGCCTGCCAGCTTAGGGTTGGCGCGACCGACCAGCTTTGGGTTTCGCTACCAAGCGTTAAGCCCGGGCCGGATAAAAAGCCTAAAAAGCCGCGCACCGAGATATTCGGGTATAAATCGGCTGTCGCTACGCCAATTTGCGCCGTACGGGCGGCTAACAGCCGCTCTGAACTGGCCACATCGGCGCGGTAACGCAGGTAGTTTTCACCTTCTACCACCGCCACCGGTTGCTTAAGCTCAGGCAGGTTGGGTACCGAGCCCAGTTTTAACTGGCCCGGCCGCTGGCCCAATAAGGCGGATAAGGTGGCATCGGCCGTTAAGCGCGCGACACGGTAAGCCGGTATGGCGGCATGCACCTGATGCACCTGTACGTCTATCTGTGCCAGCTCCAGCTCGGAGGCCATACCGGCTTCTAACCGCGCCAGCACAATAGCGCGGCTTTGCTGCAGGTTTTGCAGGTTTTGCTCGGCCACCACTAAGCGCAGCTGGGCGCCGCGGTATTCACCATAACTGGTGGCCACCTGGCTTATCAGCTGCACCTGCGCATCGTGCCATAAAATATCGGCTTGCTGCGCTTGCGCCTCTGCCGCCTCACTGGCGCGGCGTAATTTACCGAACAGGTCTAAGTCCCAGCTTAAATTGGCACCGGTGCTGTAACCACGGGTAATTACGCCGTTGTCATCTGGTGATAGCGTGGGGTTTTCACTGGCCTGGTAAGTGGCGTCTAAGGTACCTTTGGGTAAAAAGTCGTTATTGGCATCACGAAACACCGCATAGGCCCGGTCGACGTTGGCCCTGGCTTGCGCCAGGGTACGGTTTTCCACCAAAGCAGTGCTGATAAGCTGATTAAGCACGGCGTCGTCAAACGCCTGCCACCAGCTTTGTGCCTGCTCTGCCTGCTGATACGGGCTGTTAAAGCTGATATCGGCCACTTTTGCCGGCGTGTGGTAATCCGGCCCGACAGCACAGGCGCTTAATGACGCTACCAATACGGCAATAGCGCTGAGTTTCAGGATATTACGCATAAGGTGCCTCCGCAGTATCTGTTGTTGCTGATTTCTTCTCACCGCGCTTAGCCAGCATGTAATAAAACAGCGGGGTTAAAATTAAGCCGAAGATGGTGACGCCTATCATGCCGGAGAATACCGCCACCCCCAGCGCCTGGCGCATTTCAGCACCGGCTCCGCTGGCAAAGGCCATCGGCACCACGCCCATAATAAAGGCGATAGAGGTCATCAGTATCGGCCGTAAGCGCAGGCGGCCTGCTTCCAGAATAGCGTCCATCGCGCTCATACCATGGTCTTGCAGCTCTTTGGCGAATTCGACAATTAAGATGGCGTTTTTGGTTGCCAGCCCCACTAACACAATGAGACCAATCTGGGTGAAGATATTATTATCCCCGCCGTAAATCAGTACGCCGCTCAGTGCCGATAACAAGGTCATCGGAATAATCAGAATAATCGCCAGCGGTAAGCTTAGGCTTTCGTACTGCGCCGCCAGCACCATAAACACCAGCAGAATAACCAGCGGGTAGATAAACATCCCGGCGTTACCGGCCAGAATTTGCTGGTAGGTCAGCTCGGTCCACTCGTAGGTCATACCGTTTGGCAGGGTCTCAAGCAGTATTTTCTCAATCGCTGCCTGGGCTTCCCCGGTGCTGTAACCTGGCGCCGGGCCACCGTTAATCTCGGCGGTAGTAAAGCCGTTGTAGTGCATAACGCGGTCTGGCCCGGCTGTATCGGTAACATTGATAAAGGAGCCCAGCGGGATCATCTCGCCCTGGGTATTACGCACCTTTAACTGGCTGATTTGCGCCGCGCTTTGGCGGAACTGCTCGTCAGCCTGCACATTGACCTGATAAGTACGACCAAACTGATTAAAGTCATTCACATACACCGAGCCCATATACGCCTGCAGGGTCTGGAATACTTCATCCAGCGCCACGCTTTGCTGTTTGGCTTTGGTGCGGTCAATATCCAGATCCAGCTGCGGTACATTGACCTGATAACCGGAGAACACGCCAGCCAGCTCAGGTGTTGCCCAGGCTTTTTGCATAACCTGCATAGTGACATTGTACAGCTCTTCATAACCATGGTTGCCACGGTCCTGAATTTGTAAGCGGAAACCGCCGATAGTGCCCAATCCCATTACCGGTGGTGGCGGGAAAATAGCGATAAAGGCATCTTCAATACCGGCGAATTTCTGGTTTAACGCCGCGGCTATGGCATTGCCGGATAACTCTGCGCTACCACGCTGGTCAAAGTCGTCCAGGCCAACAAACACGATGCCGGAGTTCGGGCTATTGGTAAAACCGTTAATGCTCAGGCCAGGGAAAGCGATCGAGTTAGCAACACCCGGATACTCCAGGGCAATAGCTGACATCTCTTTAATCACCGCTTCGGTGCGCTCTAACGATGCTGCATCAGGCAATTGGGCAAAGGCTACCAGATACTGTTTATCCTGCCCTGGCACATAACCGGTAGGAGTAGTAGCAAATTGCAGACCGGTTACACCAACTAAAGCGATATACATCACGCCAACAATAGCGCCAAAGCGGATCACCTTTTTAACCAGCCAGCCGTAACCGTTAGACAAACGGGCAAAAAAGCGGTTAAACGGGTTAAATAACCAGGTACCAAACAGCTTATCCATACCGCGGGTTAAAGCGTCTTTTTTCTCGTTATGTCCCTTTAACAACATAGCGGCTAATGCCGGGCTGAGTGTTAATGAGTTAATGGCCGAGATAAAGGTAGAAATAGTAATGGTTAAGGCGAATTGCTTATAAAACTGCCCGGTTAAACCCGACATAAAGGCCGTAGGAATAAACACTGCCGCCAGTACCAGGGTTGTAGCAACGATAGGCCCGGTGACTTCTTTCATCGCTTTTTGTGTTGCCGCCAGCGGTGCTAAGCCTTCGCTGATATTACGCTCAACGTTCTCTACCACGACAATGGCGTCATCTACTACAATACCAATTGCTAATACCAAACCATATAAAGATAAGGCATTAATTGAAAAGCCCAGCAGATGCATAAAGGCGAAGGTACCGACTAAAGATACCGGTACTGCCACCAGCGGAATAATAGAAGCGCGCCAGGTTTGTAAAAACAGCACCACGACCAGCACTACCAGCAATACCGCTTCGAGCAGGGTTTTCACTACTGCCTGAATAGAACCGCGCACAAATACGGTTGGGTCATATACGATGTCGTAAGCTAAGCCTTCCGGGAAACCTTGCGACAACTCGGCCATTTTCGCCCGTACATTGTCAGAAATTTGAATGGCGTTAGAGCCAGACGCCTGGAAAATAGGAATAGCCACTGCGTCTTTATTATTCAGCAATGAGCGCAGCGCATAGGTAGAAGCACCCAGTTCAACCCTGGCCACATCTTTTACCCGGCTGATTTCGCCGTTAGCCCCCACCTGAATAATAATGTCTTCAAATTCTTCTACCGTCGCCAAACGGCCTTTTACGTTGATCAGCAGCTGAAAATCAGCCTCACCGCTGGGCTGGGCGCCTAAACTACCGGCCGCCGCTTGCTGGTTTTGCTCGCGGATAGCAGCAATAATCTGTGTTGGTGATAAACCCAAAGCAGCCACTTTGTTTGGATCCAGCCAGATGCGCATACTGTATTCACCGGCACCGAATAACTGCACGTTACCCACGCCCTGAATACGCGCCAGCTCATCTTTTACGTTAAGTGCGGCATAGTTAGACAAATACAGCATGTCGTAACGTTCATCCGGCGAGGTTAAATGCACCACCATGGTGAGATCCGGCGAGGACTTTTCAGTCACCACGCCTAAACGTTGTACTTCCTGCGGTAGCCGCGGCATGGCACGGTCTACCCGCGCCTGTACCTGGGCCTGCGCTAAATCAACATCGGAACCGATGGCAAAGGTAACCGTTAAGGTCATACGGCCATCAGAAGTCGCCTGTGATGACATATACAGCATGCTTTCCACACCGTTTATTTCCTGCTCCAGCGGCGACGCCACCGTTTCAGCGATAACTTTGGGGTTAGCACCCGGATAGTTTGCGGTAACCACCACAGTAGGTGGCACCACTTCCGGATATTCCGTAACAGGCAATTGCCATACTGTTATCGCACCGACAATAAAAAACAGCAGGGAGATAACAGCGGCAAAAATAGGCCTTTTAATAAAAAATTGCGAGAACATAATGTTTCCTTAACCCCGTCCCGGCGTTTTGCCAGCATTGATTGTTGCTGCCGCGTCGTCTGCTTTTGCAGTCAGTGCGGTGCTGGTTTCATCCAGCAGTTGTTGCTCTTTACGTAAACCGGCTATTTGCTCTGCACTTGCCATATCTACCATTTTGGGTTCAATCTGCATGTTCGGCATCACCCGCTGCAGGCCGTTAACCACTATGCGATCTTTTGCGGCTAACCCTTCACGCACAATCCGCAGGCCGTTTACTTTCTCGCCCAGCTTCACCGCACGGTACTCCAGCTGATTATCCGCATTTACCACCAGCACATACTTGTTGTTTAAGTCGGTACCAACGGCTTTTTCATCAATCAAAATACCGTCGTAGCTGTCGCTGCCTACCAGCTTGATGCGGGCAAACAGCCCCGGCAACAGGTTGTTGTCGCTATTGCTGAAACTGGCGCGGATACGGATAGTGCCGGTTTGCTGGTTTACGCTGTTATCAACAAAATCAATGCTGCCGATATGGTTGTATGCGGTGTCGTTAGCCAGCGCCATATACACCGGATTTGCACTGGCATCACGGGTATCGGCACGCTTGCCTTCCGTACTCAGGCGGGCATATTTCAGGTAGCTTTGCTCGTCTACATCAAAGTAGGCATACATTTTTTCCGTCGATACCAGGCTGGTTAACTGGCTCTGGCCGGCGTTAACGTAGTTACCGGCCGTAACCTGGGCATACGACACCCGGCCGCTGATGGGGGCTGTAATACGGGTGTAACTTAAATCCAGCTCGGCGCGTTGCAGCGCGGCTTTTACTGAGGCTACCGTGGCAGCGGTTTGTTGCTTACGGGCTAAACGGCTGTCCAGCAGTTCGGCTGAAATAGCGCGTTGGCTGCTGAGTTTTTCTGCCCGCTGATAGTCGTTATCCGCCAGAGCCGCAGCGCTTTGTGCACTTTGCAGCTCAGCATTAAGCCGGGCCACTTCGGCGGCAAAAGGCCGTGGGTCAATTTGCACCAGCAAATCGCCTTTTTGCACCAGGGCGCCTTCGCTAAAGTGCACCTGTTCAATATAACCTGACACGCGTGGCATCAAATTCACGGTTTGAGGTGCCTGCAGGCGGCCGGTAAATTCATCCCATTCGGTAATGCGCTCGTGTACCACTTGTGCCACACTCACCTGTGGTGCAGCCGGTGCCGCAGCCTGATTAGCGGCTTCGGGGTTGCCACAAGCTGTTAACACCAGCGCGGCTACGCTGGCTAACATAAAAGTTCTTACCGTGTTTTTTCTGCTCATGACGTTTTGCTCCACGTTGTTACGAAAATTGTGTAAAAAGACTTGTTATTTTTGTACCGCCCGGTAAATATATAGAACAGCAAAAAACTGTCAACCGATTTATGTACCGATCGGTAAATTAATTTAATTCTACAAAAGAAGAATTTGTTCTAAGGCTGAAACAGCACCGTTGCAGTGCCGACGACTTCGCTAAGCTAACAGAGGCTACTGTCAGGCTACGTCAGTAGTGTACAACGCAAGCACAGTGGCTTTAATGCCGGATGCTGGCGCATTCTTGCCTGAAACTCCACTGCCGGTAGTTACGCCAGATTTTACTGAACGATAACAGCCGGTTGGGGGTCTTAGTGGGTGTCAGTGGCAAGATATATGTACTTAGCGGTAAATAACCCTTACTGGACAAGGGGTCTTTTGCTGTTTACTATATAAGCAAGTTTTAATGCAGGAGCTGAACAATGTCAGCAGTAAGTAGCACTGTGAATGTAGGCCGCCCCCGTGCCTTTGATATGGATACTGCGCTGGAAAAAGCGCTGGAAGTATTCTGGCGCAAAGGCTATGACGGCACATCGCTATCAGACCTAACTGAAGCCATGGGCATTAATAAACCCAGTTTGTATGCTGCTTTTGGCAATAAAGAGCAGTTATTTCTAAAAGCGATCGAATTGTACGAGAGCCGCCCCTGCTCGTTTTTTTTACCCGCACTGGAAAAACCCACCGCTTATCAGGTAGCCGAGCACATGCTGTATGGCGCCGCAATGAATATGGCTGACAGTAACCACCCGCAAGGTTGCGTGGTTGTGCAGGGCGCATTGTCATGTAGTGAAGCTGCCGCCAGTGTAAAAGAAGCGCTGATTAACCGCCGGGTAGAGGGTGAACAAAAACTCAAAGTTCGCTTTGATCAGGCTAAAACCGACGGTGACTTACCGCCTGGCACTGATACCGGTGTATTGGCGCGTTATCTGCTTACCGTACTACAAGGTATGGCAATTCAGGCCAATAACGGCGCGTGTTCTGAGCAACTGCGCCAGGTCGCACAAATGACTCTGCAGGCATTTCCGCGTGCCGGTTAAACCTGCAGTGCCTGCCTTATAGTCCACACTTATTGCCTGATCCTCCAAAGCACTGCTGCAGTAATAGGCAAAACCAGGCTGGCTGCCTATACTGCGGTTATCAGTACAGCGGAGAAGCCCATATGACCGATGAACGCGAGTTCCTGCGCCAGCAAATGCTGCAGCCATTGTTGCAAGCTATTACATCAAATGGCCTGAGTGAAACCAGCATCCCCGGCGTAAAGCTGTACCGCAGTGATGGCCCCACCGCTGCAGCCCCTACTATTTATGAGCCTACTTTATGTTTGCTGGTGCAGGGTTCAAAAAAGGTATGGCTGGGTGATGAGCAACTGCAATACCGTGAACTACAGTATCTGCTGGCCCCTGTTACGTTGCCGGTAAGTGGTAAAGTCATTACCGCCAGCCCCGATAAACCCTATATTGCATTGAGTGTAAGCCTGGATTTGCGCGAGCTGACAGATCTGGTGATTGATATTGCCCACAAGGTACCACCACCAACCATACCCGCCCGTGGTATTGCCGTTGGCGATGCGGATCTCGCTCTGGTATCCGTATTTCAACGCCTGACCCAACTGCTGCAATCACCGCAAGATATTCCGGTGCTGCTACCTTTACTCAAACGCGAAATGCTGTACCGCTTGTTGCTTGGGCCTGTTGGCAGCCAGTTACGCGAATTTACCCTTATAGATAGCCAGGCACATCGCATCAGTAAAGTGATCGAAATCCTGCACCAGCGCTACAACGAACCCCTTAGGATTAAAGAGCTGGCGGATGCCGCGCATTTAAGTGAATCCGCACTGTTTCAAAGCTTTAAAGCGGTCACCTCGATGTCGCCGTTGCAATTTCAAAAGCAGCTGCGGCTGAACGAAGCGCGCCGTATTATGCTGTACGAAGGTTTAGAAGCTGCCACTGCAAGCTATAAGGTAGGTTATGAAAGCCCATCGCAGTTTAGCCGTGAGTACAGCCGTTTATTTGGTGCGCCACCGAAAGCCGATGTCGCCCGTTTTCGCCAGACACTATAAATTTTCTGTCCAGCCCACTATTTTAACCCGGCACAAGGCTTTATGATTGCCACCTTCTTTGCTGCCGGTGGCGCGTACTATGCAATCCACTATGAAAAACATGCTGCTGTATCTGATTACCGTACTCATTTGGGGCTCTACCTGGTTTGCTATTGAATTTCAGCTAGGCGAAGTAGCTATTGAAGTATCCTTGCTATACCGCTTTGCTATCGCCGCGGGCTTAATGTGGCTGTTTTGCTGGTGGCGCAAACTTAATATGCATTTTACGCTGCGCCAGCATGGCTTTATTCTGCTATTGGCCAGCCTGAATTTTGCACTGAATTTCTTATTTATTTATCAGGCGCAGCAATACCTTACCTCGGCTATGACCGCGATTGCCTTTACCACCATGCTGCTAATGAACATAATTAACACCCGGCTGTTTTTCGGCAAACCGGTAGCAAAACGCATCTATTTTGGTGCCTTGCTCGGTATTGCTGGCATTGTGGTATTGTTCTGGCCGGATCTGGACGGCATAGATTTAACCAACGCCAGCCTGCTCGGCCTACTGCTGATTTTATCCGGCGCCTTATCGGCTTCATTCGGCAATATGGTAAGTGTACGTAACTCGCGGGAAAATATGCCGATTATGCAGGTTAATGCCTGGGGTATGTTGTATGGCAGCCTGGTATTGCTGGTAACAGCGCTGTTTAAAGGCCATAGCTTTAATTTTAGTACTGAGCCTGCCTATATTGCCTCACTGCTGTATTTAGCGGTGTTTGGCTCAGTTGTCGCCTTTGCCAGTTACTTTGCCCTGCTAAAACAAATAGGCCCGGAAAAAGCCAGCTACACCATAGTGTTATTCCCACTGGTTGCTGTAGTGCTAAGCACTTTATTTGAAGGTTTTCACTGGACAGGCTACACCTTTAGCGGCTTTGCGCTGGTGCTGCTGGGCAATGCAATAGTGCTTACGCCCGTTGCCAGAATTAAAGCGCTATTGTTAGCACGCCGCCAGCCCCAAGCTGTTGGCCAATAACTATCCCCTGACAACCATATTAGAGAAGGCGCAAGCAGTTGTAGTACTGCTTAGCGCCTTTGCCAGAATTTTAGTTAATTTCTGTCACAAACTGCTCGCGGCTGCGCCGAACTTTGGTCAGGTTAACCAGCCAGTCGCCTTCATCTGCCCGATAACCCAGCGGCATTAACACGACCGAGCGTAAACCTTTTTGTTTAAGGTTCAGTATTTCATCTACTTTAGCCGGGTCAAAGCCTTCGATTGGTGTGCTGTCTACTTTCAGCTCTGCGGCGGCAATCAACGCCGAGCCCAAACCGATATATGCCTGGCGGGCAGCGTGCTGGAAGTTTGTTTCAGCATCGCGCTGCGGATAGGTGTTCAGCAGCATTGCGCGGTAGTTTTCCCAGCCTTCGTTTTTAAAACCACGGATCTCGTTGGTTAAATCAAACATCTGGTTAATACGCTCTGCGGTGTAGTTGTCCCAGGCGGCAAATACCAGCAAGTGCGAACTGTCGGTGATCTGGCTTTGGTTCCAGGCATGCGGCTTAATTTGTTCACGCAGTGCCGGGTTGGTTACCACCAGTACTTCATACGGCTGTAAACCACTGGATGTCGCCGTTAACCGGATGGCCTCCAGAATTAAGTCCACTTTGTCTTGCGTAACAACCTTGCTCGGGTCGTATTTTTTGGTGGCGTAGCGCCAGGTTAAGTTACTGATTACATCCGACATCTGTACTTCCTAAAAGGTAAATCGAAACCGTATTATACGCCCGGCTGTTTCTGTTTTGTTAGTTCAAGTTATGCTGATATATGGCAAAAAAGTTTATCTGGTGCTGTTGCTAAATAAGCTGCATTTACCGCCCCGGCCATAAATGCAGCTGTGTGCAACTTACTTCGCGCTGTCTGATGTCACCAGCGGCTGGGCATTTAAAAAGCCCCAGATAAAGTCAGCCTGCATCACCTCCATTTGTGGTGATGAGTTGTTGTCCCGGTAATACCAGGTCGGATTGGGCGTGCCGCTATGGCTGCGGAAATAGCCAAAGTCAGACAGGCTGGTTTCAAACACAGACAAGGCTAAAAAGTGTTTAAAACTCGTGGCCGGGTTTAATTTCTCGCCCGGCTTGGTGCCTAAAGCCGCTACGCCCGCCCGTGCATGGCAACCAATACAGCTGGAGCCATCCATAAAACCAGCCTCAGTCACCGAATTGCCTAAAAATGTCGGCTGTCCGATAGCATTAACAAACTCGACCTGTGAGCCCTTCAAACGATAGTTAAGCCAGGCTTTGTTCGTGGCGGCCGGTTCATACGGGTTGTTGCTGCTGCCGGTGCCGATGCTCATTGCACTGAGCAGTTGCTGCCACTCCTGCCGGATACTTTCAGTCGGATAACCAGCATCCGGGTTAAACACTATACTGCTCTGGTTTAGCTTATCTGACTGCTGGTTAGGTACCACATAATTAGCTGCGGTATTGGCAGGCCGTTGGTCGGCACTGCTGTAGCCATAGGCATCATTACAGCCTGTTACATCACAGCGGCCGGGTAAGGCGATATGCTCAAAGGTCGTCCATACCCAGTTGGGGATATCCTTCGATGAAATATGAAATGCCACCAGATAATGAATGCCTTCAAGGTTGCAGCTTGCCCCACTTTCGGCAGACAAACCCAGCGCATTAAGGTCTATCTGGGTCGCAAGGTATTTACTGGCATAAGCGCTGGCATCGGCATTCATGCCCAGTTGCGCTACCAGGCCCTGATACAGCCAGTTACTTTTTATCATTACCGCATCTGGTGGCAGATCTATTTTAACTAACTGTGGCGCCTGCCCTGCCTTTGCTGAGCGGTTAGCTTTGCGATATGGTGCGTCTTGCAGCATATTGGCCTGGCTGGCAAAAAACACATCTAAAGCACCGTTGGCGTTATACAGGTTATTGCGAAACAGGTAGTCATGAAATGTCTGGTTACGTACCGTCAGTTCGGCATTCGTTTGCCGGATCACCCGGCCAACACTTTCGGCATCAGCCGGATTAAAAGCTTTGTAAATAGCCGGTATCATATTTTCTGTTCTGCCGTTTACCGGTACGGCACTACACGACACCCCCCCAGCGCTACCCGACTGCGCAGCCTTTAGCATCGCTTCACTACTAACCTTGGTTAGCGGGTTTAACTGGCTGTGAAATGGCAAACGGGTATGGCGTTTTAACGCGCTGCTTCTGGCATGTGCTTCCGCATTTTCTGGTTTAGCTTTTGCCAGTGTGATCAGCTGCGATTTAAACTGCTCGCCCGGAAACACCGGACAATGCTCAGTGCTATTGTTTTTATCGCCGGGCAAACAGCATTGCATACCAACAGCGGGCTTTTGCCCTGCCTGGCATAACGGGTAAGGTTCAGCTGGCCAGTTTTGCTGCTCATCTGCCCAGTGCGACCAGAATTTGTCGGTTATCACCTCGGCAAACAACTTCCAGGAAAACATATCCGGGCAAGTCATCGCCGGGTTACTAATCAGCTTACCATTATATTTATTCACTGCCTGCAACTGACCCGACACCAGTTTCATTGAACAGTATTCAGCATCTTTAATGGATGATTGAAAGTACATGGCATAATCAATTGAACTGGGGGTCGTATCTTCAGCCAGTAGCGGCAAGGTACATAACAAACAGCTTGCAGTAAAAATCATCAGTTTCATATTAAGGCTCCGTCTACACTATCCTGAGGCAACAGCTACGCATGACAAACTCATAAACTGTTGAAAGCCCGGCGATATATGGCTTTATATGCCGGGTAAGTAAAACCTAAGCCAGGATCTAAGCCGCAGTGTGATATTGAATGGAGAAAAAAATGATATTATTTCGACCAAGCCGCCCTAACCAAAATAAAAAACCTGCGTGTAGCAATAAAACAAAACCACCATATTATTTTGCCGCGGTTAAATTAAAAACAACCGGCACCCACAGGTTTGCCGCCCGGCAGTTTACTAAAACTCTTGCCGCACCCGTATAAAGCGGGCAAAACGCGGAATGCCGTTATTGGTATAACCAGTGTAGCGATAGGTAATTACCGTGCCGATTTCTGGTGGTGTCTGGCGTAGTGCATCGGTTAAGCCGCTGCCAATGGCAAACTCTTTGCCGTCCGTTGTTTTAACAATTAGTGCCCCCACCATGCCCTTATACTTGCCTTTGCCCGGCCGGTAGCCAATAACCTCAGCTTCGGTATCCTGATAACTTTTTAGTTTGAGTAAATCGCTGCTGCGGCCGGTTTTATATAACGCATCCTGCTGGTGCAGCATTAAACCTTCAGCCCCTTTACTTTCCAGCTCGCTAAGTTTAGCCAGCAGTGCAGCGTTATCCGCTACCCGAAACTGCGGTACCACGGTTAAGTAAGGATTGTTATGCTGCTGGCTAAGGCGTTGCATAGCAGCAATACGCTCGGTAAAAGTGCCTTCAGCATCCGGCAGCTCAAAAATGTAATAGCGGATTTGCTGCCATTCGCTATCTATTGGCTGATGTTTACTGACAATGCTTAAGGTTTCGGCAAACTTATTGCGGCCCAGCCACAGCTCGCCATCTAATTTTTGTTTTGGAAAATCAGCCACAAACCACTCTGGTGCCGCAATCACATTACCACCTCGCGAGATCAGTTGTTTACCGTCCCAGTAAGCGCGCACACCATCAAGCTTTTCGCTAACCCAGTACTGCTGCACATCGATATTGCCGTTATACACTTCGGCCAGTAGTAAATCAGGTTTAGTCGCAGCGGTTAAATGAAGACAGAAATAAAAACAGCAGATAAACAATAACGAAGTTAACGTTTTAATCATTATTTAGCATCTTTTTGTTTAAACCAAAAAGTATAGTGACCCTCCCTGTTTCAGCAAGTGCAAACACACATTATTGAAAATGATCAGAAAGTGCCTGCAAGAAGGTGTATTCATTTAATCCGGCGCGGTTAAGCGGTTTGGCTTGCGCGCTCCACATTGCCACCACCAGTTGCTTGTCCGGGTCGACAAACAGATACTGGCCAAAAATGCCCTCTGCCGCATAACTCCGGCCATGCATTGGCCAAAACATATAGCCGTAATCCACAGTTTCGCCGCCGATAACCTGCCTGCTGCTGGCGGTTGCCATCCAGCCCTCTGGCAATACCCGCTCACTGCTATCTTTTGTGTTAATCACACCATCATTCAGCCAAAACAAAGCTAAACGGGCGTAATCACGTAAGGTTGCCGACAAACCGCTGCCGCCTATTTCCAGGCCATCGGCCGATTCCAGCCACCAGTTGGCATCAGCCTGCATGCCCAGCTTCGACCAGATTTTTTCTGATAGATACTGCGCTACCGGCTTGCCGGTTGCGGCCTGTACCAGGGCGCCCGCCAATTGGGTTTCGCCGGTACTGTAGTTCCATACTGTGCCTGGTGCAGCTGCGCGAGGTAGCGATGCCATCAAGTCTAAAATAGCACCGGGTTGCTGGCTTATTTGTGCCTCCAGCATGCGCCGCCTATCTGATGTGGCATCAGTGTAGGTTTCATTCCAGGCTACACCGGAGCTCATCTGCAGCAGCTGTTTTACCGTTACGCCGTCGTACGCGGTACCGTTAAAGCGCGGCAGATACTTTACGATAGGGTCGTCAATACTGTTGATAAGGCCGTCGTGGATTGCCGCACCAATTAAGGTTGCGGTAATAGATTTAACTACCGACATCGACATCCAGCGGCTATGTTCGTCATTACCCAGCAGGTATTGCTCAAACAAAACCTCACCGCGGTGAATAATCAGCATGCCGCTAACGCGGTTCATCGACAGTACGTCATATAGATCATAGGTTTTGCCATCGACGGTATAGGAAAAATCCTGCAGCGGCTGTTTGCTTAGCGGCAAGGTACTTACGGTTTTGCCTCGCGCTACCGTACGGGTGGGGAATAAGCGGTCGATATTACGAAAGGTGTTAACCTGAATATCCGGGTACAGTTTGCCATCGTAAAGCTGGCGCACCGTGCCGATGGGCTCTTTGGCATGGCGATACTCTTTATTTGCTACGCTGCCGGTATTCGCTGCGCGGTCTGACTGCGCTGCGTTGGTGGGGCTGCTTAATGTTAGCAATATGGCTAAGCTAAATACGGTTTTAATGGGAAAGCTGTACATCGGGCCTGGCTCCTTCTTTAAAGGGTGTTAAACGTCTTGCTAAAAAGACGACTTAAAAAAGTGTGGATCCCTTTGTCTGGTTAATTAAGGATCGGTGTTAAATAACCGGCTCCCAGTTGCCGCATTTGCCGCTCAACCCAGGCAACTCTTTCACGTAGGTAAGGCGTTAAATTGCGCGGATCGCGGGTACGGGGGCCAGGCAGTAGTACGGCCAGTCGTGCGGCTTCGTTTCGGCTTAGCCTGCTGGCCGGTTTGCCAAAATAATGCTGGCTGGCCGCTTCTACGCCGTATATGCCTTTACCAAATTCAGCAATGTTTAAATACACTTCAAGTATGCGCTTTTTACCCCAAATGGCTTCCAGGCTTAGTGCCAATGCTGCCTCCAGGCCCTTACGCACCATACTGCGGCCAGGCCACAGTAACAGGTTTTTCGCCGTTTGCTGGGTTATGGTACTGGCGCCACGCAGGCCATCACCGTCATCAAATCGCTCAAGGGCGTTTCTGATCTCAGCCATATCCACACCAAAGTGTTCAGGGAAACGCTGATCTTCTGAGGCCACCACCGCCAGCGCGACATGCGCCGGCAGCTTATCAATGCTTACCCATTGCTGGCTAACCGGATAAGGGCTTTGCAACATAAAAGCTGATGTTGGTGGCGGTACAAAGCGTAATGTCAGCAAAAGTGCTAATAGCGATAGCAGTAGTACCAGCAAAAAACGCCAGATAACAAACCATGTCCAACCGAAAAAACCGCGTTCACGCTGTGCCATTTACTCTCTCTTATCAGGCTTTATCACCTGTAACGTGCAACAGTATAGGTGATTGAGCATTAAAACCAAAAGCGGATCAACAAGCTACAAACCTTATACCTGAGAACCGACGCCATTAGCGGCCACTGTAACAAAAGCGCTTTAAAAACGTATAAAATACAATTTCGTCATAAAAATAGCGATTTTCATTCACATTAAGCTGCTAGTGTGGGGCTGCCGTGTATTGAGCCGGCCTGTAGCACACAGATTCTGTCGCCCTTTGTTTTTCAACGTTACATCATCAAGGAGAACTTTATGCGTCATTTAACGATCTTACGCGGCTGGGGCATTCACGCCTTGCAAGTGGCAGTATTGCTCACTCCTGTTTTGGCCGTTGCCCATACTGCTGAAACGGCGTCACGCCTGCCCGAACTTAAAACCCCAACGCATCACAGTAACCCGCATCTTAAGGCGCCGGAAAAGTACTCATTGCAGTTAGGGCCCCGGCCCGCGTATCTCGTTGATGATATGGACGCCAGCCCGTTAAAAGAGCGCTTACAAAGCTGTAATACCGGCCGTAAGCTGAAAAGGACCATGTTTTCTATTGGTCACCGTGGTGCGCCATTACAGTTTCCGGAGCACACCAAAGAATCTTATGAAGCAGCAGCCCTCATGGGGGCCGGTATCATGGAATGTGATGTCACCTTTACCAAAGATAAAGAGCTGGTTTGCCGCCACTCTCAATGCGACCTGCATACCACTACCAATATTCTGGCGATCCCCGAGCTGGCAGCCAAGTGCAGCCAGCCGTTTACACCGGCAGACCACATTGCAGGCACGCCGGCAAGCGCCAGATGTTGCACCAGTGACATAACGTTAGAAGAATTCAAAATGCTGGAAGGTAAAATGGATGCCTATAATCCGCAGGCCACCACTGTTGCTGAATATATGCAGGGCACACCGTCATGGCGCACTGATCTTTATGCCACCAAAGGCACGCTGATGACGCATGCAGAAAGCATTAGTTTATTTAAACAACTCGGCGTGAAATTTACGCCAGAATTAAAATCGGCAGAAGTGCCTATGCCTTATGAAGGCACATACAGCCAGGCAGACTATGCCCAGCAGCTGATTAATGAATACCGCAATGCAGGCGTAAAACCAAAAGACGTATGGCCGCAGTCGTTTGATATTGCTGACATTCGTTACTGGTTAGCCAATGAGCCAGCTTACGGCCGCCAGGCAGTATATCTGGATGATGCCAATGACCCGTCAGAGCTGCCGTCATTGCAGGAGCTGCAAGGTTATGCCGCAGAAGGCTTCAATATAGTGGCACCACCAATGTGGGCCCTGCTTGAGCTAGACGCAAACAACAACATTGTGCCATCAGCTTATGCCCGTAATGCCAAAAGCGCCGGCCTGGATATTATTGCCTGGTCTTTTGAGCGTTCCGGCCCATTAAAAAACGGTGGCGGCTGGTATTATCAAACCGTAAACCCGGTAATTAACAATGACGGCGATATGATGGAAGTACTGCACGTAATGGCCCAAGACGTCGGCGTAATAGGTGTGTTCTCCGACTGGCCGGCCAGCGTCAGCTACTACGCAAACTGTATGGGCTTACCCTAACTACACTGCTGTTACAGCCTTCATCCAGCGGTAAGTAGTTGTAAAGCAGATTAAAGCCCGTTAATGTTTAGCGCAGAAATTTACTACGGCGGCGTATTTTCGATGTACCGCCAAACCGTAAGGCGCAGGTTATGACGTTAGCTAAAAGTTTTCGCTGTTTTTGCCTTGTAACTACATTAAGTTCGATGGCTATGCTGGCCGGTTGCGGCGGCACAGTCCCGGTAACAGTGTTAAGCCCACCGCCAGCAGACTGGGTTAACAGCTGTAAAGACTGGGATGACTGGGACAAAGCCGGGCCGCCGTATCGGATTTATGGCAACAGTTACTATGTGGGCACCTGTGGTATCAGCGCTATTTTGATCACCGGTGATAACGGCCATATTCTGATCGATGGCGCCACTGAAGCGGGTGCAAAGGTAATTGCCGCCAATATCGACAGGCTGGGTTTTTCACTGCGTGATGTAAAGTTGCTACTGCAAAGCCATGAGCATTTCGATCATGTGGCCGGTTTGGCGCAGTTACAGCAACAAAGCGGCGCCAAACTGCTGGCATCGCCTGCAGCAGCACCGGTGTTAACCAGTGGCGTGGTAGCCGCTGCCGATCCGCAAGCGGGCATGCACGAGCCGTTTCCAGCCGTTAGGGTAGATGGCCTGGTTACAGCAGGCCAGGTGGTTACCCTGGGCAAGCTAAGCCTGCTGCCTGTGGCAACGCCGGGGCATACCCCTGGCGCCTTAAGCTGGCAGTGGACCAGTTGCGAAGCCGGGCAGTGTCAGGTACTGGTGTACGCCGACAGCTTATCGCCGGTTAGCAGCGACAGTTATCGTTTTAGCGAGCACCTTACTTATCTCAATGCATACCGGGCCAGTTTGCATAAACTGGCAGCGCTTGATTGCCAGATCCTGCTTACGCCCCATCCGTCAGCCAGTAATATGCGTACGCGACTACAAAGCAGTGCAGGTTTAACAGATACCCAGGGCTGCGTAGTTTATGCAGACGCGATAACACAGCGGCTCGAGCAGCGTTTAATAAAGGAAACAACGCAGTAATCCGCAACTTGGCCAGCGGGTAAATGGTTCAAAATAGCTGCAGCAGCATCAGTTCTGCTGCACTTCCTCGATCAATTCCCTGTGCACACACACCGCCGTACTTTTAGGACGAATCGGCTTGCCTCTGCCCTCAAGGTGCGCACGCGTAAAGGCAGCACCGAACAGCAGGATCATTGAAGAATAGTTCACCCAAAGCAGCAACAACGCCAGCGAACCGGCAGCGCCATAGGCCGATGCCGTCGCAGTGTAGGCAAGATAGATGGAGATCAGCGAACGGCCCACTGTAAACAACACGGCAGTAATAAAAGCACCGAGCAGCACATCCCGCCAGGCAAGCCGCACATCGGGCAAAATCTTGAACATTGCCGCAAACAGCAACGTGATCACCAGCAGCGACAGCACTAATTCCATACCCACCATTGCCCAACCAGGAACCGGCAGCCATCCCTCCGCGAATGCCATAATGCTGCGTAACGCCACCGACAACAGCAACGAAACCAACATAATAAAACCGATAGACAGGATAATAGTCAGCGACAACAACCGGCTTTTAATAAAAACCCACAGGTTGTTTCTTTTAGGACGGGGGGCAACATCCCAGATCTGATTCAGTGACTGCTGCATTTGCGCAAAAACTGTGGTGGCACCTACTATGGTGGCAATAATCCCAATCAACGCCGGCCAGATACCACTTTGGTCGATTTGCGAATTGATCACTGCCGTTTGCACCACCCCGGCAGCATCCGGCCCAAGCGTTGCCTCAAGCTGAGCAAACAGTTCCCCCTGAACAGCGCTCTCGCCCATCACCAGCCCGACCAGAGCAACCACGACTACCAGAATCGGCGCAATAGAAAAAACCGTGAAGAACGCCAGTGCTGCGGCGTAAATAAAGGCCTGACTGTCCAACCAGTTACGGCACGTGGCGCCCAAAATACTAAGCCAGTACCGCACCACAGCGGGGAGTTTGTTGTAAATCTTAATAACCATGCTCGATAATACCTTAGCGTTGCAGCGAATATTGCTTTATTACACCCAATACAGGCGTTATATGATAGCAAGAAATGTGCAGCGCAAATGTTACTATTGCTGTTGCACTGGTATTTATGGCCGATACCGCACTACACTGCCCTGCTAAGGAATTGATCACTTATTACCAATTGGCGTTGCCGTTCAGGATTGAGGTAACCGGCTAAACGCGGATATCCACGCCAATGGTTTGTCCCTGATACTTCTGCATAACCGACAGCGCAGTATCCAACATTTTCAGGGTTTCTTTATCATTACGCTCAAGCGCGCCGTTTATGCCATCACGTACTTTTTGCATAAAATCAACCCGCTCATTGCTGTGAATGGCCTGCAATGCACCGGCTGAAGCGCCGTTAACCGGAATTTTTATCGTCATTGCCATAAAAGCCCGGCTGTCATCAAGCGACATTTCGCCGCTTTTTATCTTATCGTTGGCCCAGGCAAGCAGTTGCTGGCCGGTCATACTGCTGAAATCGGCCGCCTTAGTTTGCTCAGTTGCCCCTGCCCCAGGCACAACCTGGCCGGCATCATTCTGTACCTGTCCAGTCTGGCTGGTATAAAGATAATTGTTTGCAGCATCAATTCTCATACTGTCCTCTTTTAAGCCAATCATACACACCGGCTTGATAGAGCAAGGCATATGCCAGAGTTTAAAATTTTAGATACCCAATACGAATCAAATAGATAAGCAATGATAGATCAACACCCGACATCATTCAGAATACAGGGACGCCCCCTAAAACGGAAAAAAATTGCCGCAATTGGTAAAGCCTGTGGAAACTGGCAGATATGGGGCAGAGCTAATAACAGAGATTCGCTATCAGATTAATTAGCCAGGCCCCTTTCATATACCTCACCATTTGCCCTGCCATAAAGCAACGGTTACACTGCTTTGTATAGCCCAAACAGCCTTAGCGGCGGAGCCTTTGCTGAATTTCTCACCAATACTGCAGTTACTGCAACAACGCCTGCCCAATGTCATGGCGGTGTACGCTTTTGGCAGCCAGATACACGGTACTGCCGGTAAAAGCAGTGATTTAGATTTAGCAGTGCTGGTGCCAGGCTACGCCGATGTAATTGAGCTGTGGGACATTAGCAGTGATATTGCCGAATTGGCCAACTGCGAGGTCGATTTACTCGACTTTCGCGCCGCCTCTACCGTGATGCAGTACCAAATCCTGACCACAGGTAAATGCTTATTTGCTCTCGACAGCAGTGTCGGCGTTTATGAGGCCATGGTGTTATCACAAATGACCGCACTCAACGAAGCGCGCGCTGGCTTATTGCAGGATATTAGAGAAGAAGGTGCTGTTTATGGCCGTAAATAACACACCGGACGATGTATTACTTAACAAAGCTGCCACTATTGAGCGCTGCGTTAACCGCGCACGGGATGAATACCAGAAAGACCCGCTAACCTTTGCTACCGATTTTACCCGCCAGGATGCGGCGATTTTAAATATTCAACGCGCCTGCGAAGCAGCGTTAGATATGGGCCAACATCTGATCCGCAAACATAAACTTGGCATACCGCAAAGCTCGCGCGATGTGTTTGCACTGCTCGCCACAGCCGATTTTTTATCTGCTGAATTAGCCGAAAAGATGAAGAAAATGGTCGGTTTCAGAAATATCGCGGTACACGAGTATCAGCGCTTGCAGCTGGCCGTTACAGAGCACGTGATTACGCAGCGGTTAGATGATTTTAACCAGTACTGCCAGTTGCTGCTTGGCAAGGACCAATGATACTGACTCTACTGATTGGATTAAAAACCTGCTGGCCGCCAGAGTAGACCTTAGCCGCAGAGTCGGATAAAAGTTAAACCTTAAACTTATCATATATTTAATTATGGCTGACACCGTTAATTCATGTATTGGTCAAAAATGCCATAGTAGCGGCCGGGGCAGTTGTCTGTTAGTTTATTTAAAAAAACAATAACAGGAACAAGCCGATGCTAAATAAACAGCGAATCTTTTCGTTACTGGCCAGCGCCATCCTGATCCTGACCACGGCCAGTACCAGTGCAGTAGCCAGCGAAAAAACCACCACAGCGACGACAGTAGCCGACTGGCTGGCACAAAGTAGCGCTACCGATTGGCGCGAACTCGACGCCGAAAATACCTTATATCTGGAACTGCCAACTGGCCGGGTGATTATCGAATTAGCCAGCGATTTTGCACCCAAGCATATCAGCAATATTAAGGCGCTGGTGCGCGAAGGCTTTTACCGGAACATACCTATAGTGCGGGTGCAAGATAACTACGTAGTGCAATGGAATGAACCCGATGGCGTTACGCCAAAAGCGCTAAAGCAGGCCAAGCGCAACATAGCGGCAGAGTTTAGTGTTAAGCTGCCGGCGAATTTCGCTTTTACTCCCCTAGCCGACCGTGACGGCTATGCACCACAAACCGGCCATGTTAACGGCTTTGCCATGGCAACAGACCCCAGTAACAACAGCGGCTGGTTAACTCATTGCTACGGCGCCGTGGGTATAGGCCGCGACAACGACGCTGACAGCGGCTCCGGCACCTCTATGTATGTGGTGACAGGACATGCGCCACGGCATCTGGATCGCAATATTACCCTGGTAGGCACCGTGCGCCAGGGCATGGCGTTATTATCAACCTTGCCCAGAGGACAGGGCGCTATGGGCTTTTACGCCTCTGCCGACCAATACACTGTTATTAAAGACATCACCCTTGCTGCCGATTTACCGCCGGCACAGCGTACCGCACTGCAAGTGCTGCGCACCGACACCGCAACCTTTAAAGGCGTAGTAGAAGCACAGCGCAACCGCGGCGGCGATTGGTACCAACACCCCGCCGGTTATATTGAAGTCTGTAATGTCAGAGTGCCGGTGAGAGAAACGCCGGTGAACTAACCGCGTGCGGATAGAGCTGGGGGTCGGGGTCGGTGACGTTGATATTGCTGTCACTAAATCAATGTCACTGACCCTATTGATTGCCGACAACTTATCGCCGGTTAGCAGCGACAGTTATCGTTTTAGCCAGCATCTTAGTTACCTGAAAGCTTACCGGGCCGGGCTGGATAAACTGGCTGCGCTGGAGTGCCAAATTCTGCTTACGCCCCACCCGTCGGCCAGTAACATGCGTACGCGGCTGCAAAGCAGCACAGGTTTAACCGATGCCAACGGCTGTGTGATGTATTCACAGGCAGTAAAGTAACGGCTGCAGAAACGTTTAACAGAAGAAACAGCGCAGTGACAACCCAGCTAACTTGCGGCTACTGCCGCCAGTGTTATAGACATATCTGCGTATTTCGGTTTGTCCGGCCACCTGTTCCGGTTTCATCCGGCCAGGCGTTTCGGTGTGATCCGGCCAGCATGATCTGACCTTCGTTTATGCTCTCTTTTTACCCGACTTCTTCACCCTGAACCAGTGTTTTTTTACGTTGTGACTCACCTGTTAATTCTAGTCGGTGGGCGTTGTGGATCACTCTGTCTAATAGCGCATCTGCGACAGTCGGGTTATCCATCAGACCGTACCATTCTGAGACCGGTAACTGACTGACGATGATCGTGCTGCGTTGCTCGTAGCGATCTTCAATCACGTCCAGTAAATCACTGACTTGCTTACCTTTAAATCCCTC
>NZ_FNXF01000042.1 GCF_900108485.1 Rheinheimera pacifica
AATGGCTGCTTGTATATCGAAAGTTGGGTTGGTCATGTGTCATCTCGTTTTCGCTTAGTTTAATGAAATGACACAGAATTTTGAACACTACCTAAAGCTGATCTCAAGTTAGTGTGATTAGTGTTTATCTTCAGCTGTTAAATCACGTAGTAAAATATTAGTTAAAGCAAAACTGGACTAACGGATTGACTTCCCATTCAATTCTACGTCCGACAGTGTTAGCTCTGACCAAACCAAAGCTTTCTAGGTATTGTAAGACCTTAAGAGCTTTATCAGTATCGCGTTTTATGAAACGCCAATCCCTTTGAGATAGCTCGCTGACAGTGAATTTATCGTAACCAGTGTCGATTAACCGCTTTAACACGGCTGTAGACTCAACATGTAAAATGTTCTCATCAGCTGAGAATATTGAGATTGCGTGTGAGCGAAGGTACTCAACACTTTTTATTGCAAAGCTCAAAGCAGCTAAATCAATACATTGAAATTCCTCTATTTTCTTTTTCGATGACGAAAACTTGTTCATCACTTGATAGATCAAACTCAGTCGAGGAACCAAGCCTACGTATTTGCTAAATTGATTTGCCAAATAGCTATTTGGGGCATTTTTGATTTGTTCGGTGTTATAAGTTTTCCATTTTTTAAAAAGCTTTTTAGCTTCTTCTGAAAACCCGACTAAACCATACTGCCCATCAATGCGATCAATAAAATCAAACGACTCACGGTAAACTGCTCGAATAAATTTTTTGATAGCTTTTTTGTCAAATTTTTCTGAGGCTGTGTAGCTATCAGTAAATTCAGTCACATTTTTTACTGTCAGCAAAAAGCGATTTAAAAAACCGTCATTACTCGAATCACCATTCATGGCGGCATTAAGGAATGGCGCAAGGGCATCTGGCTGAATACCAGCTAACACGCTTATTGTTGCATTGTGGCTAGTTTTAGATGCTTGGTTAGCACGTGCAACCATCATAAGGGAATTACTTGATTCCGCCTGCAGCAACTGCCCCCGCAATTTAGCGTTGTCTTTGGAAGACAGAACTTGAAGTAAGGTTTTCAGTTCGTCAGCAAGGAGCATTACTGATAACTCATCTATTTCTAATAAGTCATTTAGCCCAGCGGCTGTGGTATCAGTGGTAATGACTAATTTACCGATGTACTCAGCTATTTTTGTCTCTTCAACTTTAAACTTTCGACTAACCTGCTTTATCACGCGATCGATATTAATTGACTTGTCATTTTCAGTGGCGTTTTTGATTATCTTTTTAACCTCTGACACTTTGGTTGCAGATATTGCACTGTCAATCATACTCCGACTTGCCATGTCACTAGAACTCTTCGGATCCACAGTAAAGGGTTCTGCTAACCTAGTTAGCATATCAATAACAGGCGTCTTTCCAGATCCTGGCTCCCCGACAAAGTTTGCCCATAGATTTGGTGCCAGCCCCTTCTCACCCTCATCAACCGTAACTTTTACTTTCTTCGCAAGCATTGCTCCTATCAGACAAACTAAACCAGCCCAACAATAATCGATAGGCTTATTATCGGCAGCACACCCCATTACTGCCTCATAAAACCAATTTGGTGACATATCCTTTTGAAATTGCTTAATGGCGTTGGACCGAGGCTCAAATTTTTTGAACGGCAACCAGATATCAATGTTTAGCAGAGATGCCATTTTGTAGTGCGAAATTACAGTAGGAAGACTTTCAAAGTGAACCATACCGGCAGAAACTGGAATTGAGCGTGTTATGCTGTAAGATTTTGAGTCAGGCAAAGCTGCAACGTGTTTTTTAAGTTCGCTAAAATCCTCATTAGTACCGTGCACCATGAAACAAATTTTAACTTTAGAAAAGTATCTGGAACAAAATGCCGCATCAGGGTTGCGCTTCAGTACGTCGCTTAACTCAGCGTCATAGGCCTCACTCACTACTGTCTTAACAACGAAAAATATGTTGGCATCACGCTCACGCGCAGGCTTTACCTTAAAGCCTTTACCAGATATATTGAATCATACCGGGTTTGTCGGAGGCTAATTTTCTTGAGAGAATTAGCTTATGAACAAGAGAACAACATATTCAGCAGAAGTCCGCGAGCGTGCA
>NZ_FNXF01000005.1 GCF_900108485.1 Rheinheimera pacifica
TGAGGCCTAAATTGTTAAAGCGGATAACCAAATCACTGATGGTTGCCCGGCCAATATTTAAAGCCTGAGAGATTTGCCTGTCGCTTAGTCTGGCCTCAAATTTAAGACGGAATATATCCAGATAAGTTTGCATATCTGTCCTTACCATTTTCTTTTTACGTGTCATGACTACTCCGGCAAACAGTTAAAAAACTGTTATGCCAAAGTCCGTAAAACGAAGGAAGAACAAACTGGCCGGACGATACCGAAACAGGTGGCCGGATAAGGCCGAAATCAGTGGCCGGATGATACCGAAATGGGTGGCCGACTCATGCCGAAATCGCTGGCCGGATCATCCCGAAATACGCATCATTGGCACACGATCTGCGAAAAGACATCAAGGAACTTTGTTTGTCTCAGCACAGATGAATTCCAATAAAGAGCGCCGACTTTGTCGATCAGACTTGTTAAATGCTATACCTTCCGACACACGAATCGACAAAGCCTCGGCCAAAGCCTGTAAAGCTATATTGCCCGCTTTTATAAGAAACTCTATCTAGTTGCGAATTTACACTGCATATTTCTTTTACTTTCTCTGATAAGAAAATTCTTTCATGCTCTTCCTTTGGGAAAGAAGTACCTGATGTTGGAGTTAGCAGGCCCAACCGTTTTAAGTTGGAGAAATACATAACCGAGTTTTCGGGGTTATCGCAATCAGCGTCTTCACAGATTAGGTTTACTTCCGCTGTAGTTGATGTGATTCCAAAGTTACTATCCTCCGAATCTTGTTGGACTATATCAATCGTTGGTGCATGACCTTTTCTATGCTTTTCTTTATTAAACATAAACCGAAGGATCCTAGCTTCATCCGGCTGGAGCTGCTTGATTATTTCGATGTACGCCGGATGAGCAATCCCCGAAGTTTTCTTGTCTAGGCTTGCCGATATTAGATTTGAAAAAAGGCGCTGTATTTCATCTTCATTTATTGCAAATCTGGCCTCATTCAGAGCCTGAAGAGCAACCCTTGGTCGATCGAATGAAATTTGCTCAGGTGCTAATAATGCCAGATTCTCAGCAGTCATCCGCAAGACGCTTGTGACCGCGTGAACGCTATCTTCTACAAGGAAAATTCCCGAATTTACCATTCTGGCAATGGAGACTAATCCCTTTGATAATTCTTTAGAAAAAGGGCTCAGAGCATCTTCATAAACCGGAATAGCGAGCTTTTCGGCTATCGCTTTCACGCTCTCATCTATCATCATGTCTCCAGTGCATTTAACGCACGCAGTACCGGGCAATTTGGAGCGCAGCGGAAAATTAATCCGTTTGCTTGCTTTTGTTATACAAAATCTCTACCGCATTCTCTTTATACAGTCTTGAATGTACCTAAAAACGGTATACATTGCATTAACAATGGCGGTTGCTTCAGGGACATCTAGCAAGTCATTCACATGTGCGAGGCTCGCCTTATTTCTAAGCGTAGAAAAGGCGTCAATTGACGCGGCAAAAGAATTAAGAACTCTGGTAACTTCATCAGCCCTATGACCTGACGCTTGTAATGCCGGATGAAACTGTCGAAGTTGTTTGAACGCTTTTGATGCCGTAGGGTCGTTGGGTAGATCAATTTGATTGTCGATACAAAGTTGCACCAAATATCCATGGAGAGCAGTATGAGCACGATCAATTGCGCTTGACGAATCCACCGTGCCGATTAATGCCTTCGCGTCTCCCAAAGCCCTCATCACCGAAGTCGAAATAGATTCACTGAATTCTGGCGCAGCAACACTGCCTGCTGTTTGAGTGAGCTGATCATCAACAATTTGATAATGGTCTTGGTTCTTAAGCAGAATCTGATTGATATTTTGTACTGTTGGTACAGTAGCGCCACTATGCTCCAGTTCCTCTAAAGCCTCATAGACAGCAGCTATAAAATTCGGAGCATCCTTTGCCGCATTTTGAGCCTGACTGGACATGTCAGACTCAGCCCAGTCAATAGAAGAACTGCGGGCGTAATAATCACCAGAAACTTTGCAAAAGTGTTGTTTAAATACTTCTATTATTCCTTGCCGACTCATTCCCCCTGATACTCTTCTTATCAATGAAATAAAATCATCTACAGACTGTTCACTGAGTGGAGTCGTTGATCCCATGGGAAATCTAAGTTCACTTGCCATTTGAAGCGGCATCAATTGCTCCCCATTTTTTATAACGCATTGCTAGTAGGCTGCTACAGCGCAGCGTACACAGTCCCGTGGAGGGCACGTTGTGTGTGGCAGGAATTAAATTAAGCAACTTGCCAAGCATTAGTGTTTATTACCTGAACTAGCGGGAGGTTTATTAAGTGGACGAATTTCGACAGCAACATCCTCAAGATCCTCTGGAGGATAACCAGAAAAAAACGAAGAAATACCACGAGTTTTTGCTTGGTGGTAATTTGCCTGGACGTCTGGTCGATACTGAACAATCTGCTCTTCATCTAGCAAAAGTTCGCGTTCTACCTCGATTACTTCCCAAGCGTAATCCATAAGGTATGAAAGCGCTTTAATTTCGGCGGCACCCCGCGATGATTCAAAGACCCAAATATCTGCGTGAGCACCACCAACTTTACCGTATTCAGGAGAGCCTTTTGTTGGCTTTACGTGGTAAACAAAAACGTATACTTCCATGTTTCCTCCTGATGCCTAACGCTCGCCATAAACGGCGCGAGGAACGAGCGTCCGACCGTAGGGAGCGAATTTAATGGTTTTGTTAGCTCTTGACTCGAATACGGCCTTTCTCATCTTCAACGCCGTGCTTACCTTTAGGAATAGCAACCATGCGGCCGTCACGGCCTTCCAAACCATGTCCTCCGGGGGAGATTCCGACCATTCTCCCGTCACGGCCTTGAAGACCATGCCCACCTTTAGGTATGTAAGCCATACGACCATCGCGCCCCTCTAAGCCATGACCACCGGCTCGAATAGCCACCATTCTTCCATCTCGGCCTTGCAAGCCATGACCACCTTTTGGGATTGCGACCATATGACCATCACGTCCCTGAAGGCCGTGACCACCATCAGGAATGGTTACTGCCTTTCCATCCCTGCCTGTAAGTTTATGTGGCATAAATTTGTCCTCTGTGGAGCTAACAATTTAATAGAAGGCTTTGTGCCCGCAAGTAGAAATTTTTTCTGCCACCTTTCATGATTTTTACTAATACCAAATTAACGTTGATGTACCTCTAATTCAATAAATTTTTCTGAAATGAGTAAACTTTTGAATCCGACAAAATTTATACAGGTAGTACGCTAATTGTTCTTAAATTTACTCAAGCGATATATCTGGCAATTTAACCAGTAGTTGGAGTTAATAAATGAAGTAATTAGCGAAGGTTTGTCACCATGAGGGATGTCAGGTTTTAGCACTTAGCCACCAGCCAGGCAAAGGGATCTCGGGTAGCCAGCTTGAAATTAATAACACCTATATGACACCTTTCGACAAGCTATCAGCAGATACTGAGGCTTCTTTCTAAAATGGCTTTAAGAGCAGGTATATCAGCTTGCGGCTGATAATGAGCAGCTCAAAAGCATCTAGTTCAGCATAATCACATTTTCTGAAAAGAAAAATTTTTCTTTAGCATTTCATCACTCGAGCGAGATTGGAGTTTTGAATGAGGCTAAGCAGTACCGCCCAACTACTGGTGAAACAGTTTGACGGCTATCTAAACCTGGATGCAGGAGTTGTTGCGACGAAATTTTTCGGCGTGGCACTGAAAACAGCGCGTGCAATACCGGAATTCAGGACGCTGGTTAATAGCCAACTAACTATCAATGTCGCGGATCTGGCCAACCTTATTGATGCTAACCGCAGATTAAAACTGAGAGATGACGATATGAACGCACAACAAATACTTGAATTTGGACTGATGACAGAACACGGTACAGCCGTAATACCACTGGAAGTGGTATCAGATAAATACCTGAACATGAGCCACAAATCGGCCCAGGCAAAATTCAATACCGGCGAGCTAAAACGGTTGGGACTGAACGCATTCCGGCTTAATACCTCACAAAAAGCTCCTATTTTGGTTTTGGTAACCGATCTGGCTGAGTTTGTGCTTACCCGCAGAAAGATCACCATCGCCGCTTAGAACGCCACTGGCGTGGTTTCCCATGCCCCCACTCACTTGTATCTATACTCTCAATGCCTGACAAGTTCGGGCATTCTCCATTTGCCATAGCCAAGCACATTGCCAACGGCTGAATGTCTCAGTAAGCTTGCCTCTGCATGCTCAATTATGCACAAATCTTCCCCCTGCTAAGTCTGATAAAAACATAAAGGCCATCACGAGGATGGCCTTTATAAGAGACTTTACTTTGCCTGATTTATCCGTATATTGCTTTATTGCTACAAGCGTGGGGGACTGAACCACCACAAAATTGCGCACCAGATTACCTATAAATCTTTATAAAACAATAACCTGCCTTAAGCCACCTCTCCAGTCCAGCATAGGGGCAATCGAAAAGCGATGATCGAGGGCAAGCTGGCCAACACCGGCGCCAATACTCGATTTTACCGGGTTTTGATTAGCTTGTTTTTCAGTCATTTTCCGCTATTTCCAGTCATTTATTAATTGCACCTGCCCCATATCTCTATACAGTTAAAGGACATCAAGGTGAAGCGCTAGTATACCGCGTATCACGGACCTTTGGCAGCCTGCCCGACAGTAAGCGTTGCTATAACGCTCGAAATTGGGCGTCAAATTCAGCACTTGCCTAACGGATTGCGACTGCCGGGCTTTGGTCCGGGTTTATGCATACCCTTCTTCCGCGAAAAAACTCAATCACAAATCGTGACCATATCTCAAAATGGTTACTCGTTGTCAATCTTTTATGCAGAGGATACACTATTGGCTATCAGTTTAATTACTACAGACAGCATGACGTTATGGGTAACGAAATGAGTAACGGAACGAGCAACGAAAATACCTATCCTGTATCAAGCCGGGGACCGGCCGACCACGATGTGCGGGATCAAATTCTGCATGCGGCTACAGAGCATTTCAGCCAGTATGGTTATGTAAAAACTACGGTTTCTGATCTGGCCAAAGCTATTGGTTTTTCAAAAGCCTATATCTATAAGTTCTTCCCTTCTAAACAGGTTATTGGCGAGATGATCTGTGCCAACTGCCTGCGTGAAATCGAAGCTGAGGTACGTGCAGCTATTGATGAAGCAGAGCGACCGCCGGAAAAACTGCGGCGAATGTTCAAAGCGATTGTTGAAGCCAGCGTTCGCTTATTTTTCCGCGATCAGAAGCTGTATGAGATTGCCGCCTCCGCGGCGTCTGAACGTTGGCAAGCTGCACTTGCTTACGAGGAGCGCATGCAGCAGTTACTGCAGGATGTGTTGCAGCAAGGTCGGTTAAGCGGAGATTTTGAGCGTAAAACCCCGCTTGATGAAACGGTTATGGCTATTTATCTGGTGATAAGACCTTATCTTAATCCACTGCTATTGCAACACAGTTTTGATCATGCCAGTGATGCATCTGCGCAGTTATCCAGTTTGGTACTGCGCAGCCTTTCACCATAAATTTTACAGTGACCATTGACTAATTTGGTCACATGAATAAAAATAACTCCCCTGATCCAGTCGTCAAGGGGGCTTTATATGTATCGGCGTTACCTCGTTTCACTTACTGTTTTATCTGCGTTGCCACTGGTATTGCTTGGCTGTGGTGAAACATCCCCGGCCGATCCGCGCCTTGCTGCGCCACTGGTGCGTACTGTTATTGTTGAGGAAGCATCGGCCGGGTCCCGGACATTTAGCGGTGTTGTCGCCGCACGGGTGCAAAGTGACCTTGGCTTTCGTGTCTCCGGCAAGGTGCTGGAGCGGTTAGTGGATACCGGCCAAACCGTCAAACGCGGTCAGCCACTGCTGCGTATTGACCCTGTCGACTTGCAACTCGCCGCGCTGGCTCAGCAGCAAGCAGTAGCGGCCGCACGGGCACAAGCCATGCAGGCCGCAGCAGATGAAGTCCGTTATCGTGGCCTGCGCGGAACCGGCGCAATATCCGACTCGTCCTACGATCAGGCTAAAGCCGCGTCCGATGCCGCTCAGGCACAACTCAGTGCCGCCGAAGCTCAGGCTAAAGTGGCACTGAACGCCACTGCCTATACCGACTTAGTCGCTGATGCCGATGGCGTAGTGATGGAAACCCTGGCTGAGCCGGGGCAGGTTGTTAATGCCGGCCAGACTGTAGTACGGCTGGCCCATGCTGGCTCCCGTGAGGCTATTATCCGCTTACCGGAAACCCTGCGACCTGTACCGGGTTCTGCCGCCCACGCCACGCTGTTCGGTAATGGTGGCCACAGCGTGGCGGCCACCCTGCGGCAACTGTCTGACGTCGCCGATCCGTTAACCCGTACCTTCGAGGCACGATATGTGCTGCAGGGTGCACCGGCTGACATCCCGCTGGGTACCACCGTTAGTATCCGGCTGGCAGATGAGCATGGCTCCCAACCCAATGATGTTGCCAATGGTGTAGTGCAGGTGCCAATCGGTGCGCTGTTTGACGCTGGCAAGGGTGCTGGCGTATGGGCTGTTAGTGGCGAACCGGCCACGGTTTCATGGCGACCGGTACAGGTGCAACATCTGACTGATGACAGCGCGCGTATCAGCGGGCAACTGCAGCCCGGCGAGCTTATCGTTGCACTTGGTGCCCACTTGCTGCGCGAAGGCGAGCAGGTCCGGCTGGCGCATCAGACGGTAACAACTGCGGTCAAAGGAGCTCAGCCATGAGTGAAGGCCGTTTTAATCTCTCTGCAATAGCGGTACGTGAGCGTGCTGTTACCTTGTTTTTGATCGTGCTGATCTCGTTGGCAGGCATCATTGCCTTTTCTAAATTGGGGCGGGCCGAAGATCCGGCCTTTACCATTAAGGTCATGACCATTATCACTGCCTGGCCCGGGGCTACAGCGCAGGAGATGCAGGACCAGGTAGCAGAAAAGCTCGAAAAACGCATGCAGGAACTGCGCTGGTATGACCGTACAGAAACCTACACCAGACCGGGTTTAGCTTTCACAACATTGACCTTGCTCGATACGACACCGCCTGCTGAAGTGCAGCAGGAGTTCTATCAGGCCCGCAAAAAAATCAGTGATGAGGCCGCTAACCTGCCCTCCGGCGTGATCGGCCCTATGGTCAACGACGAATACGCCGACGTGACCTTTGCCCTGTTTGCGCTGAAAGCCAAAGGCGAACCGCAGCGTTTGCTGGTGCGCGAGGCTGAGACGCTGCGCCAGCGGCTGCTGCACGTACCCGGCGTCAAGAAGGTCAACATCGTCGGTGAACAGGCCGAACGCATTTATATTGAGTTCTCGCATGAACGTCTGGCCACGCTGGGTGTTAGCCCGCAGCAGGTATTCGCCGCACTGAATAACCAAAATGCCCTGACACCGGCAGGCTCGGTGGAAACCAGAGGACCGGAGGTGTTTATCCGGCTGGATGGCGCCTTTGACGAATTGCAGAACATTCGCGATACACCGGTGATGGCGCAAGGCCGCAGCCTGAAATTATCAGACATTGCTACGGTCACGCGCGGCTATGAAGACCCGGCAACCTTTATGGTACGTAATGGCGGCGAGCCGGCCCTGCTGCTGGGCATTATTATGCGCGACGGTTGGAATGGACTCGATCTCGGTAAGGCACTGGGCAGCGAGGTTGCTGCGATTAACAGCGAACTGCCGCTGGGCATGAGCCTGAGCAAGGTTACGGATCAGGCGGTCAATATCAGTTCGGCGGTCGATGAGTTTATGGTTAAGTTTTTTGTCGCCTTACTGGTCGTGATGCTGGTGTGCTTCGTTAGTATGGGCTGGCGCGTGGGCGTAGTGGTTGCCGCCGCAGTGCCACTCACCCTGGCGATAGTGTTTATGCTGATGCTTGCGAGTGGCAAGAACTTCGACCGCATTACCCTGGGGTCGTTGATCCTGGCACTGGGTTTATTGGTAGACGATGCCATCATCGCCATTGAAATGATGGTGGTAAAAATGGAAGAAGGCTACAGCCGCATTGCCGCTTCGGCCTATGCCTGGAGCCATACCGCAGCGCCGATGTTATCGGGCACGCTGATCACGGCTGTTGGTTTTATGCCCAATGGCTTCGCCCGCTCCTCCGCCGGTGAATACACCAGCAATATGTTTTGGATCGTAGGTATTGCGCTAACGGCATCCTGGCTGGTGGCTGTGGTATTTACGCCTTACCTGGGTGTAAAAATGCTGCCCGACTTCAAAAAAGTTGCCGGCGGTCATGACACTATCTATAACACCGCGCACTATAACCGCTTTCGCAAACTGCTGGGACTTGTCATCTCGCGCAAATGGCTGGTCGCAGGTGCAGTGATAGGCTTGTTCGTGCTGTCAGTCATAGGCATGGCAGTGGTTAAGAAGCAATTCTTCCCGATATCCGACCGCCCGGAAGTGCTGGTTGAGTTGCAAATGCCCTACGGCAGCGCCATTACGCAAACCAGTGCCGCCACAGAGAAAGTGGAGGTCTGGCTGGCGCAACAAGCGGAAGCCAAAATTGTTACCGCTTATGTTGGCCAGGGCGCGCCCCGTTTCTTCTTCTCAGTCGGTCCTGAACTGCCGGATCCGTCCTTTGCGAAAATAGTGGTACGCACTGACAACCAGCATGAACGTGAGGCACTAAAACACCGGCTACGGCAAGCTATCGCTGACGGGCTCGCCTCTGAGGCACAGGTACGCGTCACCCAGCTGGTATTTGGCCCTTATTCGCCGTTTCCGGTGGCTTACCGGGTTAGCGGCCCGGATCCTGATACGTTGCGCAGTATCGCAGCAGAGGTGGAGCAGGTGATGGCGGCCAGCCCGATGATGCGCACAGTTAATACCGACTGGGGCAGCCGCACGCCTACGCTGCATTTCACGTTGGATCAGGACAGATTACAGGCCGTCGGCCTCACCTCCAGCGCAGTAGCGCAGCAACTGCAATTCTTGTTAAGTGGTGTACCGGTTACTACTGTGCGTGAAGATATTCGCACCGTACAGGTGGTCGCGCGCTCAGCCGGCGACACCCGGCTCGATCCGGCCAGAATTGCCGATTTCACCCTGGCGGGTGCCGACGGCCAGCGTATCCCGCTGGCACAAGTGGGAGAGGTTAAGGTGCGGATGGAAGAGCCTGTTATGCGCCGGCGCGATCGCATGCCAACCATCACAGTGCGCGGCGACATCGCCGAAGACTTACAGCCGCCGGATGTATCTACCGCTATTACTGTGCAGTTGCAGTCGATTATACAGGCGCTGCCCAAGGGCTATCACATTGCAGAAGCAGGTTCTATTGAAGAATCCGGCAAGGCGATGACAGCAATGCTGCCCATCTTCCCTATTATGCTGGCCATTACCTTACTGATCATCATTTTGCAGGTGCGTTCTATCCCGGCAATGATCATGGTATTTCTGACCAGTCCTTTGGGCTTGATTGGTGTGGTGCCAATACTGCTGTTATTCCAGCAGCCATTTGGCATTAATGCACTGGTGGGTTTAATTGCGCTGTCCGGCATCCTGATGCGCAATACGCTGATCCTGATTGGCCAAATAGACCACAATCAACAGGCTGGGCTGGCCCCGTTCCACGCCGTGGTCGAGGCTACTGTGCAGCGGGCACGGCCGGTTATCTTAACGGCGCTGGCCGCTATTCTGGCGTTCATCCCGCTCACTTATTCCGTGTTTTGGGGCACGCTCGCTTACACGCTGATCGGCGGCACCTTCGCCGGAACAGTGATAACGCTGGTATTTCTGCCAGCCATGTATGCCATCTGGTTCAAAATAAAACCCGGGCAGGGCAACTAAAGCACAATTAAGCCTGATTCAATAAGGCCGGTAGCTAGCCAAAGCTAACTACGGCCTTTTATATAGTGTTACTTCATATCCGGCAGGTTACGGCCGTAGAAAATCTCGCGCATTTCGCGAAACACTTTTTTGCTGATTGTTTTTTGCTCTTCCGGCGTCATTGAATCTTTGCCCATACCAAACAGGTAGTTATTCAAATCAGCTTCTTTTAGCATCATCTTGGTGTGGAACAGGTTTTCCTGATACACGTTAACGTCAATCATCTGGAAGGCACGTTTGGTGTCTTCGTCCATAAAGTTCTGAATAGAGCTGATAGGGTGATCGATATAATGCTTGGTGCCGCTGACATCACGGGTAAAACCACGTACGCGGTAGTCGATAGTAACTATGTCAGATTCAAAGCTGTGGATCAGGAAGTTCAGTGCTTTCAGTGGCGATATAATACCGCAGGTAGAAACCTCGATATCGGCACGGAAAGTACAGATGCCATCATGCGGATGGATTTCCGGATAGGTATGCACGCAAATATGGCTTTTATCCAGATGTGCCACAACGGCATCAGGCCGCGGCCCCGGGTTTTCTGAGTTGTCCGGATCAACCAGTACCGGCTCTTCACTTACCAGTATGGTAACGCTGGCGCCTTGCGGATCATAATCCTGCCGTGCCACATTCAGAATGTTAGCACCGATTATATCAGTGACTTCAGTCAGAATATCCGTCAACCGATCGGCATTATATTGCTCGTCGATATATTCGATGTATTCCTGCCGGTGTTGCTCAGTTTTGGCATAACAAATGTCATAAAGGCTGAAACTCAGGCTTTTTGTCAGGTTATTAAAACCGTGTAGTTTCAATTTTTCAAAAGGCTTAACCACTTAACATTGTCTCCGCTAAAAAACCGGTTACCGGTTTTGACTAATTTACTGCTGTTATTCTGCTGCCGGCGTAAGCTCAGCAGCTACAACACTGAATGAATGTGTTACGGCTACGCTGCCGGATAACATAATGGATACCGAACAATATTTATCTGCCGATAACTGCACTGCCCGCTCTACCTGCTTTTCACTGAGGTTAACCCCGGTTACGGCAAAATGCAGATGCAATTTGGTAAATACTTTAGGTACGGTGTCGGCGCGCTCGGCACTTAGCTTAACTTCACAATCAAGCACCTGCTGGCGGGATTTTTTTAAAATACTGACAACATCAACAGATGAGCAGGCACCTGCGGCCATCAGCACCATTTCCATCGGGCTGGGGGCGGTACTGTCATCTTTATTGCCGTCGAATACCACTGCATGACCACTACCAGAGCGGCCAATAAAGGTGTTGTTATCGTGCCATTTAACCGTTGCTTCCATCACAAACCCCAGCCAGAAAAAGGAGGCCGACATTCTACGTAAAAGCTGCTCAGGTATCTAGCACATTTGCAGTAAGGTGTGGCGTTAATCCATCAGATCGGCGATGGCAGTATCGAACAGGTTTTTGATTAGCAGAGAGATTTCATTGATAAGTTCAGCCTGCTGGCGGGTGGCTTTTTTATCCAGCACACTGGCAAGCACCTCCTGAAAGTCATACATAATGCCGTCAACTTCACGGATAATCATGCTGCGGTGGTTCATTTCCAGCTCAGTGTGCTGGGTGCAAAGCGTGATAATTTGCTCTGCAATAGACTCTTCCAGTAAGGCACCAATAGTCTTATCTGTATCACCCGAGCCGGTTTGCTCAAACAGCGACAAATGCTCTGTCAGAAACTGGATCAAATGCTCGTATCCGGGTTTATCTGTGACCATGGGCTGTTTACACCTAACTGTTGGCAAGAGATGCATTAAGTATGCGTTATTTAAGCAAATACTGCAGCAGAAAACAAATCGGGGCGTTAGCCCCGATAAGATTTATTTACTGCCAGACTTAAAAAGCCAGACCCGGCGATAATTGCTCTGGCAATACCACCTGCTCCAGTTCCACAGACGCCACCGGATAAGCACAGTAATCTGCGGCATAAAACGCACTGGCTCTGTGATTGCCGCTTGAACCCACACCGCCAAAAGGTGCGGCTGAACTGGCACCGGTAATTGGCCGGTTCCAGTTAACAATACCGGCGCGGATACGGCGGAAGAAATGCTGATATAACTCAGCGCTGTCACTTAACAGCCCGGCAGATAAACCAAACTGGGTATTGTTAGCCGCATCAATCGCCTGATCAAAATCAGTGAAACGAAATACTTTTAACAAGGGGCCAAAATGCTCATCATCCGGATAATCGGTTATATTGCTGCATTCGATAATGCCCGGGCTCACCAAAGCGGTGTTAACATCAATATGCTGCATTTCAACCAGCACCTTCCCACCCAATTCAACTAACTGCTGCTGCACAGCCAGCATACCTTTAGCTGCGGCAACAGAAATCATTGAACCCATAAAAGGCTGCTCGGCGGCGTCATACACACCGACCTTGATATTACGGGTTACTTCAAGCAGGCGCGCCAGAATGGCATCGCCCTGTGCATTAGCCGGTAAAAACAATTTACGGGCGCAGGTACAACGCTGGCCGGCAGAAATAAAAGCCGACTGAATAATATCGTGCACTGCGGCATCAATATTAGCGACATCCTGGACAATCAGCGGGTTATTGCCGCCCATTTCCAGCGCCAGAATTTTATCCGGCCGGCCGGCAAACTGTTGGTGCAGGTAATGGCCGGTGCGGGAGCTGCCGGTAAAGAAAATACCATCAATACCATTGTGGCCGGCAATCGCCTTACCGGTATCTACTTCGCCTTGCAGTAAAGCAATAACGCCAGCAGGTAAACCGGCCTGCTGCCATAGTTTTACCGTTTCCTCTGCCACTTTCGGCGTTAACTCTGAGGGTTTAAACACCACGGCATTACCTGCCAGCAAGGCCGGTACTATGTGGCCATTGGGTAAGTGGCCGGGAAAATTATAAGGCCCGAATACCGCTACTACGCCATGCGGTTTATGCCGCACAAAAGCCCGGCCCTGCGGCATGGGGTTTTCTTTGGTGCCGGTGCGCTCCTGATAAGCCCGTACAGAGATATCAATTTTACCAATCATGGCCGCCACTTCGGTGCGGGCTTCCCAGAGTGCCTTACCGGTTTCGCTGGCAATAGTCAGTGCCATCGCTTCTTTATTTTCGCTAAGTTGCTCAGCAAACTTTTTTACCACAGCAACACGCTCATCAAAGCTTAAACCTGCCCAGTCATATTGCGCTTTACGTGCCACCTGCACCGCAGTATCTACCTGAGCCGCAGTTGCCGCCTGGCCTTGCCATACCTGCGTATTTTTTACCGGGTCCAGTGAAGTAAACTCTTTACCTTCACCACCAAGCCATTGATTATTAATAAACTGTACTGCGTGATTCATATCTCTCCCCTATTAAATTCTGGTAACCCGAACCCAGTCGCCCGCGTTTACCCGCAGTGCGGCGGCCACATCAGCCGGCAGGGTTACCTCTGCGCTGTGTTCGTTTACGTCAAGTGCCAGCCAGGTAGCCCGGAAGTCTACAACGCTGGTATTACATATCAGATAAGGCTGGCCGTTACTGACATCGCCCAGCCGCACTTGCAGGCGCTGGCTGTTGCGCACTGAGCGGATATGTTCCACTCTGGCTTCTACTGTAGGGCCGGCATCAAAAATATCGACATAACCACGATGCGAAAACCCCTCTGACTGCAGCAATGCCAGCGCCGGTTTGGTTTTATCATGTACCCGGCCAATAACCGCTTGCGCCTGTTTGCTCAGCAGGCTGACATAAATCGGATACTTAGGCATCAGTTCTGCGATAAACACCTTCTGGCCTATGCCAGTCAGATAATCTGCGGTGGGGAAATCCAGCGAGAAAAAATGCTCCTGCAACCACTGCCAGAATGGCGAGCTGCCGTCGGAGTTAGAAATGCCGCGCATTTCGGCGATCACTCTGTCGGAAAAACGCTGCGGGAATTCAGCCATAAACAAAAAACGCATTTTTGACAGCAAACGGCCATTGTTTTTCTCGCGGCGGCTTTCACGCAAAAATAACGTGCATAATTCACTAACGCCAGTGTAATCATTACACAGGGTTAATATATCAGCTGTTTTATACACCCCGAGCGAACGTGAGCTGTGTACCACCTTGCCCAGGTGGTAATGATAAAACGCATCATCCAGCCCCACAGCCGCTTCCAATGCGCTGGTGCCACACACCTCACCGGTGAGCGTATCCTCCAGTACAAACAGATAGCCTTCATCTCCCGGCGAGCTGACCACTTTGTTAAATGACTGCTCCGAGCGGCTTATTTTGCGCATCAAGAGTTCATCATTTACCGGTAACGAGGTAAAACCATGTCCAGACTCAACCGCAATGCTATACAGCGCCGGGTAATCATCCGCACGGATTGGGCGAATCACCATCATCGTCGCTACTCCACTTTTACTTTATCGTTTTCGGGGCTCTAAGGCCCCTTAGCTTCATTTTTGCAGTCTTGGTGCTGCTTAATAGTCGTGTCAGAACAGCAGTGTCCTGATAGTAGTGTCAGGCATTAACTACCTGTTTTACCGCCTGTTCAAAACGCTGCATTCCTGCCGTAATATCTTCTGGTGTAATAACCAGTGATGGCGCAAACCGCACGACATCGGGGCCTGCTACCAGCGCCATTAAACCTTGATCTGCCGCCGCCAGGAAAAACTCGCGCGAGCGACCTTTGTATTGCTCATTTAATATCGCCCCCAGCAACATACCTTTGCCGCGTATTTCGCTGAATACCTGGTATTTTTCATTAATGGCAGCAAGCTGTTGGCGGCATAATTGCTCATTGCTTAATACCTGCGCCATCACTTCCGGCTGGTTTACCGTTTCCAGCACCGCCTCTGCCACAGCACAAGCCAGCGGGTTACCGCCATAAGTGCTGCCATGGGTGCCTACTTTCAGGTGCGATGCTATATCGTCAGTGGTAAGCATAGCGCCAATAGGAAAACCACCGCCTAATGATTTTGCCGTGGTAAGAATATCCGGCGTTACGCCATAGTGCATATACGCATACAGCTTACCGGTGCGGCCTACGCCGGTTTGCACTTCGTCCATAATCAACAATGCATTGTGTTGGTTACATAAATCACGTACGCCCTGCAGAAATTCAGCAGTAGCAGGAATAATCCCGCCCTCGCCCTGAATAGGCTCCAGCACAACTGCGCAGGTATTGTCAGAAATTAACGCTTTAACGCTATCAAGGTTATTAAACTCGCCGTGCAATACCGCACCGGGCTTAGGGCCAAAACCATCAGAATATGCGGCCTGACCACCTACCGTTACGGTGAAGAAAGTACGGCCGTGAAAGCTTTTATGAAAAGAAATGATCTGATCTTTATGCGCGCCGAATTTTTCCAATGCATAGCGCCGGGCTAGTTTAAAAGCCGCTTCGTTAGCCTCAGCACCGGAGTTAGCAAAATAGACTTTGTCAGCAAAAGTAGCGTTAACCAATGCACTAGCTAACCGCAGTGCCGGCTCGTTCGTCATCACATTGCTTAAATGCCACAGCTTGTCGGCCTGCTGTTTTAATGCGCTAACCAGAGCCGGGTGGCAATGCCCCAGGCTGCTTACGGCAATACCACCAGCAAAATCAATGTATTCGCGCCCTTGCTGATCCCACACCCGCGAACCTGCACCTTTTACCGGAATAATATTGGCAGGAGCGTAGTTAGGTACCATCACTTCATCAAACAGAGCACGGTTTACTTGCGTTTGGCCAGTCATTTTGTTTTCCTTTTTTATTCCGCTTCAGTTAGCCCGTTACACAGCCAGAACATAGCTGGCGGTGATATAAGTTTGGCGCATTATTGCAGATTTAACAGCCCTTGTCTTGTGTGCCAACAGCAAGCAAACCCAGAAAGCATAAGGCCTGCAGATAGATTTGCATAGGATGTGAATAAGTAAGCACTGCGCTACCAGCCGCAAAAAGAACGCTGGTTTTGCCGCCAGACTCTACACCAAGCGCTGCCTTAAGCGCGGGCGATGAAAATAGCTGCGCTATAACTTTGCATGTTTATGGCTGATATTTTTATTACAGCTGCGCTTTTATAACTCAATACCTAAACGTTTTAGGTTGGTTCTGGCCAGAATATCCTGACTGTCGCTGCTTAACTGTACCGCTGCAAACCAATTACTGGTTTCCTGCTCTGATATCTGCTGACTCTTGCGCAGCGTTTGCCACTGCACATAGGTTTGCGCCTGCAATACCAACCTGGCCAGAGGGCTGCAACCGGCAAAACCTGCACCTTCAGCCAGTTGATCCAGCGTCTGGCATAGCGGTAATGTACTTAACTGCCAGCGCGAAGCGATGTCTGCACTGAGTACCGCCGCAAACTCTGCCAGGCTTTCACACAAAAAGCTGGCATCGGCTTCAAGTTGATCCAGTGTATTGGTAAGCTGCGTATCGCGATTTTCTCTGGCATGCAGCAGTTGCTGCTGGCGTACCTGCAGGTAAGTACGCAGGTAGTTACGAATAACTACGGCATGGCCGGTGGTATGAAACAAGCCGGCACAAAACGCATTGTAAGGATGTTCGGCACTATTCTCTGCTAACGCACGCGCGGCAATGGCAACAGCCAGCGTGTACTCCCACAACCGGCTTTTTAACGGCGTAAAAGGGTCGGTTGAATGCGGTATCATCCGGCGCATAGCATATACCGGTATAATCAGCTGCAAACTTTCAACACCTAAAAAACGTAGCGCGGTTTTAATATCTTTGATCATCGCACCCGATGCGGTGCGGTTACGGTACTGCGGCTGATTAACCAGCCGTAATAGCTCTTCTTTTAACCAGGGTACTTTTGATACCAGCGGGTCCAGCTTGTTAACGGTTACCACTTTGTCGCTTAGCAAATCCAACACCGGAAAAAATGCTTCGCCCGGGTCAAACAACGACGCCATCACCTGTTCAATATTGTGCAATTTGCGTAGTAGCTCATCAGCCACTTCATCATGCAAATGCACCTGAGCAAACTCAGTAAACTGGGCTTTAGCCTGCTCGCCGGCCTCGCGTAGCTGTTGGGCCTGCGCTTCCACGGCCAGCAAAGTACGCTGCGTATCCATCTGCCCCGCCCGGATTTGATAACCGAGACGTTTTTTTTGTGGGTTTACCCCAACTAACTGATCAAAAAAGCGCTGCACCATCACATCTGCAAAAGACACTAAATGCTCCATCTGAATTCGGTGACAGTTGTCATGCGCACTGCCTGCTGCCAATACTGCAACCGGACTCTGGCAGAGTCAAGCCAGCTGGGTTAGCCCGGCTGCGCCAGGGTTAAAAAATTAGCTAACAGCTGTTTACCCTGCTGGCTGAGAATAGCCTCCGGATGAAACTGCACACCGTGTAATGCCAGCCCAGGGTGCATTAAACCCATAATGTCGGCTGTTTCCTGGCTGGCATCATCTGTCCAGGCCGTTTGTACCAGCTCGGTGGGCAGGCTGTGTTTGTCTACCACTAAAGAGTGGTAGCGCGTTACATCAAGTGGATTGGCCAGGCCATGAAATACCGACTGATTATTGTGCCGCACCAGCGAATTTTTACCATGCATAACCTGACGGGCCCGTACCACGCGGCCACCAAATACCTGTGCAATAGCCTGATGGCCCAGGCAAACCCCCAGGATAGGAATTTTGCCGGCAAACTGCTCAATAGCCGCTAATGACACGCCAGCATCATCGGGAGTTTTCGGGCCGGGAGAGATAACAATATGGTCCGGCGCCAGTTTCGCTATCTGCGCCACGCTAATATCATCGTTGCGCCGCACCATAACCTGCTGGCCTAATGCAGCAAAATACTGCACCAGGTTATAAGTAAAAGAGTCGTAATTATCGATCATCAGCAGCATTCGGCCGTCCCTGCTTTGTAAGCCTATAGCGAATAACGGGCTATTTTGCCATAAGCGACGGCTTTTTGCTGCGCTGCTAAAGCGCAACAGTCGGGTTTGGATATTTTTACAGCAGTTCATTGACAGGCTATTAATCATACAATAGGATGATTAATAGTTCGTACAATAGCACGAATAATAAAAACACATATAAAAACGCCTCCATTGTCAGTTTTCTCTGGCCAGGAAGGCAATAACATAAGTGACAAGGGGAGTTATGCTCATGTTTAAACCTTCGGTTTTAAGCAGTGCTGTCGCCATGGCGATAACATTGTCTGCCCATCCGTTATACGCTCAGCAAAGCAGTGACGACACCACAGTATCGCCAGATGAGGTTGAAGTTATTCTGGTAAAAGGCATTCGTGGCAGCCTGGCCCGTTCAGTTGATTTGAAACGGGAAAACATGCAAATCGTCGATTCAATTATCTCGGAAGATATCGGTAAATTTCCCGATAACAACGTAGTAGAAGCCCTGCAACGTTTATCCGGGGTACAGGTAACAGACCGCGGTGCCGGTGAAGTTACCACCGTGTCTATCCGCGGCTTAAACGACGTTACCACCACCGTTAATGGCCGCAATATTTTTACTGCCTCTGGCCGTTCAGTGGCACTGGCTGATATTCCTGCCAGCTTGCTAAACCGGGTAGATGTGTATAAAACCCGCTCTGCCAGCCTGATAGAAACCGGTATCGCCGGCCAGATTGATATTCATACCCAGCGCCCGTTTGATTTTGATACCAGTAAGCTGGTCGTTGCCGGCCGCGGTATCCACTCAGATCAAGCCGATAAAACTGACCCGAATATCAGTGCGTTATTCAGCAATAACTGGGATATTGGCGATAGCCGCTTTGGCGCGCTGATTAACCTGTCTTATGCTGAAACGCATTATCGCGATCAAAGCGTTACTGCCGGCGCTATGATGCCGTTTGCCACCAATAACCCACCGGCCGGCTGGGCGCCGTACGAAATTATTCGCAGCACTGATGGCCGGGCCTCAGAGAACCCGATCTGGCAACCGGGCTTAGAAGCCGGTTTACCCTTTGCACCGGGCTCTACCTTTGATGTTAATGGCGTACCTACCGAATATTTACTGTCGCGTGATGCCGTGTTTGCCAGCGATCTGACCGGTAAACGCGAGCGCCCGGCAGTAAATGTGGCTTTTCAGTTTGCGCCAAACGATACCTCTGAATACATTTTTGAAGCGTTTTATAATGGCTTTCGCAATGAATCTTATAACTCGTTGTTGTTTTCCTTTGTCGACTGGTGGGGCAACTTAGGCGATAACCCGGATATCAGCCTGTTCGAAGGCACCAATATTATTAAATCCCGCACTGTTGGTTCGCCGTATATGTTTACCAGTGGCGATTTAAGCACCGGCAAAACCGACAGCTATGTGTATGCACTGGGCGGAAAATGGCTGATTGGCGACAACCTGCAACTGCGCTCTGAAGTGGTGTATCAGGACACCCAGTACGATGAAAGCTTTTTTGCTATGCGTACTGAGCGGGTAGCAGACAGCATCACTGTCGACTTTAACAGCGGCGGCGGTCTTCCGGCTTTTCAGTTTGGCCCGGCAACCGATTTAACCGCACCGGATCAGTGGGCTATGGCTCAGCTTTATGACCAAGCCTATAGCCGTGGCGGTGATGCCCTAACCTTTACGTTAGATGCCGACTACACGCTGAATAAGAGTATTATTACCAATATCAGCTTTGGTGGCCGTTATGACAAACGTAAAGCCTCCGAAGCCCAGCTGTTGCAAGATACCGGTTTGTGTAACTCTGGCAACGCGGCATGTCAGTTAGCTACCTATGAGGGCTTGCTGCATACCAACAACGGTTTTTTTGATGGCGAATCGGATGTGCCTACCTCTTGGTTAGCTGCCAATGGCTACTATATCCGCGATAACGCCGATATGTTCCGCACTATATACAACACTGAAACCGGATCTAATCTGGCTATTGGTGATCAACGCGTATTAGCACAAACCTTCTCAGTTACCGAAACAACCACTGCGCTGTATGCGCAGGCAGATTTTGAAACTGAACTGGGTGGGCGTTTGTTCGATGGCCAGTTTGGCTTGCGCTATGTTGATGTGGATACCGATATGGCGTTTGCCGGTAATACTGCCTCAACCGGCGCCAGCAAGGTATTACCCAGCCTGATGTTACGTTACAACCTGACCGACGATTTACTGGCCCGTTTTAGCTACGGCGAAACGCTGCGCCGTCCGGGCTTTGCCCAGCTAAACCCTACTATTAACTATGTGCGCGATGTTACCAATATTGGTTATGGCACGGCAACCGGTGGCAACCCTGAGCTAAAACCAACCGAATCTAAAAACTACGATCTGTCGCTGGAATGGTATTTTGCTGAAGGCAGTACGCTGTATGCCACCGCCTTTAAGCGTGACATTGAAGGCTTTGTCGTCGATTTTCGCCGCCGGGTAATTCACGATGATGGCCAGGGCGAATATCCCTATATCCTGAACCAGCCGGATAATGCGTCAAACGGTAAACTGGATGGTTATGAGTTAGGTGTAGTGTACTTCCCCAAAGGGTTACCGGATTTACTGGATGGCATTGGTATACAAGCCAGTTACACCATACTGGATTCTTCGCAGGATATTCCGATCACCAACAGCGAAGGTACGGTAGTGGGTACCGATACCACACCATTATTCGGCGTATCGGATTCATCTTACAGCGTGGTGCTGGCTTATGAAAAAGAGCGTTTCGATATGCGGCTGTCGTATGTCTGGCGTGAAGACTTCCTCAACAACTACGAAGCGGCGCAATTTGCCAATCCGCTGGGTATATACCGTAACCCGGAAAAAAGCCTCGATTTTCAGTTAAGTTACAACGTTACCGACAACCTGATGGTAACGTTTGATGCGACCAACCTGACTAACGAAATTTTCCAGAGTTACTACGAGTATCCGTCAACGCATAACTTTGGCTCTTCGCTGTTTAGCCGAACCTTTGCGCTGGGGTTCCGTTACAGCCTGTAATCTGGCTGCACTAATACAAAAGCCCCTGCAAGTCAGGGGCTTTTGTTTATGTTAAAAAAACCGTGTCAGTTGTACCCTAACTCAACCTGCTGCTCCAGTTCAGCTTGCGGCTCAGCCGCAGGTTGTTCTGCTTCAGAGGCCGGGGCAGCAGCGTCTGGTATAGATGAAGCTGTCATTCTTATTCACCTGTGATCTGGCAGCAGAGCCTAAAGCGGCTCTGCTGCCGGGGGTTAGTTAATGGCGCGGATATGAAAGCGCTGACAAAAGCTGTCTGCGGCCAGCGGCGCCTGTTTTAATTCGGTATCATCTGCCAGCGCACAGGCCGGTACTTCCAGCACCGCTTTGCTATGCGCCGACACTAACCGCATACTGCCGTAGCTATTGGGCTGCAATAACCAGTGGCTGGCTTTGGCATCGCAGGCAGCCATCACCACCGGCGCACCTGCCGCCAGAGACTGTGCTTCTACTGCCATACAAAGCTCAGTATTACTCGCATTACGCAGCTGCAAAGTGCCTTGCTCGGTCTGGCTAAACTGCCAGTGTTGATCGGGCCGGTTTTGCCAGCCTGTCTGGCTGACTTTTGCCGCGCCAGCAGTTTGCCCGGCAGCAACGGATAGCACCTTACCACTGTGGCTACTGCTGATAGCCACCTTACCCGCCGGCAGTAACTGCCAGTCGCTGCACCCTTGCTCTGTATTACAACCCGGTATTTGCAACGCTGTATCACTGGCTTTATTGATTAATTGCCAGGCAGCTGTCTCCGTTGCCGCAAAACGCCACTGCTGGCGTACTTTATTGCGCCATGGCCCGGCTTCAGCCGCACCGTTAAGCCCAAGGCCAATATACTGGCCCTGCCGGGTCACTAAACGGTAATACTCGCCCATGGTCGGGTCTATTTTTAAAGCACTCTGTGCAGAGCAATTAACAGCCGCCGGGGCACCATCCACCACGCTCAGACATTGGCCCTGGCCGTTACGCAGTAACCAGTCAGCCCCTTGCGGCACTGCCGTTATAGGGCCGTTTTCGCCGGACGGTGCCGCTATTACCTGGCCTTCCGGTACCGGCTGGCCAAAATTTGGCGTGCCGTCATCATGCCAGCTAAACGGCTGCGCCCGTAACGAGCGGGTCGCACTGCAGCCATCGGTTGCTTTATTGTTACCATGGTAAACCAGCCAGTCTTCTTTATTGTCCGGCGATTTAAAAAAGCCGTTATGGCCAGGGCCATAAACGCCATTAGCGCGTTCAAATACCGGTTTATCGTATTTTGTCCAGTCTGCCGGGTTAAGCGGGTCATCGCCGGTCAGTTCCAGCAAACCCAGTTTGTAATCGGGTGTGTCACAGTAACTGGCTGAATACACCACAAAGGTGCGACCGTTACGTTTTAACACTTCGGCGCCTTCATTCACTTTACGGCCGGATATTTCCCACGGCAGCTCTGGCCTGGACAGCACTACTCTGGGCCCGGTAATCGTCCAGGGGTTAACCATTTCGGCAATCCAGTTTAGTTGCTCATCACCCTGCCATTCTGACCATAACAAATATAATTTGCCGTTGTGCTGCAAATAATTACCGTCAATATTCCAGCTATCCGGCATCGGTGAGCCTTTAAACTGATAAGGCCCCATAGGATCATCACCGGCACTTTCCAGTACCGACAAATGCTGGCCATCGAGGTTTTCCTGCTTGCCGGAGGTAAACATCATGTACCAGCGATAACCATCCGGCCCTTTGAGGCGGTGAAACTCATAAGCCCAGAAGTTACAACAGCGGGCCGGATCGGTTTCTGACCATAAATAAACCGGCGTTGCCTCTGCCAGCCCGGCCAGCGTGGGTGCTTTGCGCATAACTAACTGCGAGGTCCAGGTGGTGGTGGTCAGGTAATAATTGCCGTCAAAATATTCCAGCCAGGGATCGGCGCCATTGTTATACAGTGGGTTGGTAAAACTCTGGCCTTCATAGGCGTCACTGACCATGCTATTGCTGGCATCCGCTGTCTGATTAAGCGATTGCTGGCAGCCACTTAGTGACAGCACTATGGCGCTGGCCAGTAATGCCGGCTTAAGTATTGGTTTAATATTATGCATCTTCTATCCCCGTTTTTTGTTTGTCGCTTTATCCGCGCTATTTTTGCTCTGCTGGCAGTAATACGCTGCGATAATCATTCAGCACACTGTCACTGAGCAGTGGCCATTTGGCGTCATCCCAGCTCATTTCGGCTATTTTTAGTTTTTGTAAGCCATTATCGGCCGCTTCATAGGCATGAAACACCAGATAGTCTTTACCGTTGAAGGTGTAGGCACTGTTATGGCCCAGGCCGGGCCAGTCGTGGTTGCCTTTAAGCAGCACAGTGCCGCCGCCCTCATTTAGCGACTTACCGTCTTTATCCAGATAAGGGCCGGTAACATTTTTTGCGCGACCAACAACCAGATGATAGGTACTGTCGGCACCACGGCAGCATTTACCGTACGAGACAAACAGATAGTAATAACCATGCTGTTTAAAGATAAAAGGCGCTTCGAGCTCCCCCGGGCCGGGTTCGGCGTCATCAATAAAGGCCGGTCGCTGTGCTTTGGCAATGGTATGCCACTGCTGCGGCTGTGCCAGTGATACCAGGTCATCTGCCAGTTTTACCAGCTTTAAACCGCCCCAGAATGAACCAAAGCTCATCCAGATATCGCCGTTATCATCGGTAATAATATTCGGATCTATCGCGTTCCATAAATCGCGCTGCGGCACCGACTCCAGCACTATGCCTTTGTCCTGCCACTGGTAATCCGGGCTGCTTTTATCCAGCGTATTATTAACAGTAACGCCAATGGCCGAGGTGTTTTTGCCAAAAGCCGACACCGAGTAATACAAATAAAACTTACCGTTGTGCTGATAAATATCCGGCGCCCAGATATGGCCATCAAAGCTTGGCGCCACTTGTTTAGCCCACTGTGGTTCATCAGCAAATACGCGGCCGGCCAGTTGCCACTGCAACATATCGTCAGAGTGATAATAAGTAATACCCGGCCCGGTACTGAATAAATAAAACCGGTTGTCTTGCTGAATCATCACCGGATCATGGATACTGAGTTGTGGCAGTGTTTGTTGTTCATCTGCGCAGGCGGTTTGCCCGGTTAATAACAAGGCCAGCGCTGAAACCCTGCCTATGCCAGCCAGCCATTTTGTGGTCATTACCCCGTTTAACATCTACGCCTCCTTAAGGCTGCAGACCCCACCCCCTATAGGGGTAGATATCTGCTTTCATTTTAGTAGTATTGTATTACTATTTATCATATATTATTCGGCAGTGCAAAACTCAACCAGCCAAACTGTGGCAGTTTTGCGAATAAAAAATATAAAAACCGGCGCTACGCAGGAATAATCACAGGCTTGAACCTGCCGCATAGTACCGGGAACGACAGGGAACTTTATGCAAACTCACAAACTTTCCGTACTGGAGAAAGTCGGCTTTGGCGCCGGCGATATGGCGGTCAACGTGGTGATGTCATCTATGATGCTGATTATCACGTTTTTCTACACCGATATTTTTGGCTTAAAGCCAGCCGACTTAGCGGTGCTGTTTTTAGTGGTGCGGCTGGTTGATGCGGTAACCGATCCGCTAATGGGCATAATTACCGACCGTTTTACTACCCGCTGGGGCCGCTACCGGCCCTACTTCCTGTTTTTAGCCGTACCCTTTGGTATTGCGGTATACCTTACCTTCAGTACCCCCGACTGGGATTACAACAGTAAACTGGTGTGGGCCTATGCTACCTATATTCTGGTCACGGTCATTTTTACTGCGGTGACCATCCCGTATATCTCTATTATTGGCGTGCTAACGGATAACCCGAAAGAGCGCTTATCCGCCAACGGCTACCGGTTATTTTTTGCCAAAATCGCGGCTTTTCTGGTGACTATTATTGTGCCTATTCTGGCAAAGCACTGGGGCGGAGAAAACCTGGCCGGCGGCTATCAGTCGGCGATGGGAGTGATGGCATTAATGGCAACACTGCTGTTTTTATTCTGTTTTTTCACCACTACCGAACGTATCCAGCACACCGTAGAAACATTGCCGTTTTTGCAGCAGCTAAAATACCTGCTGAAAAATGATCAATGGCTGGTGCTGTGCGCGGTATGTGTTACCGGCACTATCGGCTATGTGGTGCGTGGCTCTGTCGCCGCTTACTACGCCAAATATTATCTTGGTGGTGACGCCGCTATGCTGTCGGCATTTTTATCTACCGGGGTAGCGGCAGCAATTCTGGCGATGGTAGCGTCAACCTGGATCACCAAGCATTATTGCAAGGTAAAACTGTTCCGCTACAGCCAGATTTTAGTGGCGATATTAAGTGTGCTGCTATATGTGCTGGTAAACCCCGGTGATGTGATGCTGGCCTTTGTGTTGTATTTTCTGCTGTCATTTGTCGTCGATTTGCATGCCCCGGTATTCTGGTCGGCTATTCCCGAGGCCGTTGATTACGGCGCAGATAAAACCGGCCAGCGCGTGTCCGGCCTGGCTTTTGGTGGTATCTCTTTTTGCCAGAAAGCCGGTATGGGCATCGCTGGTTTTATGGTTGGCAGCCTGCTGGCCGGTTTTGACTATGTGCCGGATCAACCGCAAAGTGCGCTGGCCCTAACCGGCATAGCCTTAATGCTGTCGGTTATTCCGGGCGTATTTCATCTGCTGATGGGCTTGCTGATGTTTCGCTACCGCATTACCGATAACTATTACCAACAGCTGGTCGGGAAAACCAGTGTCGTTAAGCCCACTACTATCTGAGGAGTTTACTGTGAGATTACAGCAGCCATTAATTGAACAGCGCGCCGATCCGTGCATTTATAAACACAGTGACGGCTTTTACTATTTTACCGCGTCAGTGCCGGCTTATGACTTAATTGAGCTACGCCGCGCCAGGACAATAAATGAACTGGCCAGCGCCCCGGCGGTAGCGGTATGGCATAAGCCCGACAGCGGCCCTTACTCTGAGCTGATCTGGGCACCGGAGATCCATTTTAATCAGGGTGCCTGGTATATTTATTTTGCCGCGGCTCCCAGCCGCGAAATCAAAAATAAGCTGTTCCAGCACCGGATGTATGTACTGCGCTGCACTGACGCCAATCCGGTTGGTGGCCAATGGCAGTTTGTCGGCCAGCTCGACAGCGGCATAGACACCTTTTGCCTGGATGCCACCACTTTTAACCACCATGACCAGCTGTACTATGTCTGGGCCCAGAAAGATAACGCCATCGAAGGCAACAGCAATTTATATATTGCCACGATGGACACACCAGACAAGTTAAGCGGGGCGCCGGTTATGCTAAGCAAACCTGAGCTGGAGTGGGAAACGCGCGGTTTTTGGGTTAATGAAGGCCCGGCAGTGCTAAAGCGTAACGGTAAAATCTTTTTAACTTACTCAGCCAGTGCCACCAATGAAAACTACTGTATTGGCCTGTTGTGGGCCGATGAGAATGCCGACCTGTTAAACCCCGCCAGCTGGCATAAATCGCCGCAGCCGGTATTTCAAAGCTGCTTTGAACATGGTGTTTATGGCCCGGGCCATAACAGCTTTACCGTATCAGAAGATGGCCGGCACGATATGCTGGTATACCACGCCCGCACCTATACCGAAATTGTCGGCGACCCGTTATGGGACCCAAACCGCCATACTTATGTTAAAGCCATACGCTGGGATGACAACGGCATGCCGCTATTTGGCAAAGCGTCAGAGGCGTGAAGTTTAACCCTGAGTGAGGAGGCAAGATGAAAGCTTTGCTTAGCCTGTGTATGTTACTGCTGGTACTGCCGGTCAGTGCCGCTATAGACACTTTTGCGCTTAATCAGGTTCGGCTGCACAGCGGGCCTTTTTATCAGGCGCAGCAAACTAACATCGGCTACCTGATGGCGATGAACCCGGACCGCCTGCTGGCCCCCTACCGGCGCGAAGCAGGCCTGCCGCCACTGACCGATCCTTACCCGAACTGGGAAAGCTCTGGCCTGGATGGCCATATTGGCGGCCACTATCTTAGTGCACTGGCCTTGATGTACAGCGCCAGCGGTGAGCCGCAACTGCTCGAGCGGCTAAATTACATGATTAACGAGCTGCACAGTTACCAGCAAAAACACGGCGATGGCTACCTGGGCGGTATTCCCGGCGGCAAAGCCACCTGGCAGCAAATCAGCCAGGGCCAGATAGACGCTGATTTATTTGTGTTAAACAAGCAATGGGTGCCCTGGTATAACCTGCATAAAACCTTCGCCGGTTTGCATGATGCTTATGTTTACGCCGGTAATCAGCAGGCTAAGCAGATGTTGCTGCGACTGAGCGACTGGGCGCTTAAATTAACCAGCCAACTAAGCGATCAGCAACTGCAGCAAATGCTGATCACCGAATATGGTGGCATGAACGATATTCTGGCCAAAGTGGCCAAACTTAGCGGTGACGACAAATACCTGCAGCTGGCGCTGCGCTTTTCTGAACTGCGTATTATGCAGCCGCTGTTGCAACAACAAGACGTACTGGACGGCCTGCACGCCAATACCCAGATCCCGAAAATTATTGGCATGGCGCAGCTTGCCAGCCAAACGAACAACGACAGCTGGTACCAGGCCGCCGATTTTTTCTGGCAACAAGTAGTGAATAAACGCAGTGTCGCCATAGGTGGCAACAGCGTGCGCGAGCATTTTCACCCGTCAGACGATTTCAGCAGCATGCTAACTGATGTAGAGGGGCCGGAAACCTGCAACACCTACAATATGTTAAAGCTAACCAAGCTGCTATATCAGCGCACGCCAGAACCGCGCTATATGGAATACTACGAACGGGCGCTGTATAACCATATTTTATCGTCGCAGCACCCGGAGCATGGCGGCCTGGTGTATTTTACGCCGATGCGGCCTAATCACTACCGCGTCTATTCGTCGCCAGAGCACACCATGTGGTGCTGCGTTGGCTCCGGCATTGAAAACCACGCTAAATACGGCGAAATGATTTATGCCCATAAAGGCGATCAGCTGTATGTGAATTTGTTTGTCGATTCCAGCCTGAACTGGCAACAGCAGGCCGTTAAACTGCGCCAGACGACCGCTTTTCCGGATCAGGACAGCAGCCTGATCACGATAGAACAAGGCGGTAAATTCGGCCTGAATATCCGTGAGCCGCAGTGGGCCGCCGCTAAGGTGCAACTGACACTAAACGGCAAAGCGGTGAAATTCACGTCAACCACACCAGGCTATTTAAGCCTGCAGCGCCAGTGGCGTAAAGGCGATAAGCTGGCGATCACCCTGCCGATGCAAACCACGCTGGAGCAACTGCCGGATAACAGCAAGCACTATGCTATTTTGCACGGCCCTATTGTGCTGGCCGCGCGCAGCCAATGGCAGGACAAGCTTAGTTTCATTGCCGACAGCAGCCGCATGGGCCATATCGCCAGTGGCGAGCAATGCCCGGTTGATCAAACGCCGACCTTTATCAGTGATAACGCCGATTTTGTCCGCCATATTAAACCGGTGGCCGGCAAACCGCTGACCTTTACCAGCGGCGATGCAGTACTGGCCGGTGTTGAGGGCCCGTTAGAACTGGTGCCGTTCTTCCGGCTGCATGACAGCCGCTATACGCTGTATTTCCCGCACAGTAACGCCGGCCAGTGGCAGCAACAACAACACTTATTGCGCCAGCAAAGCCAACTTGACAGCCAGCTGGCAGCTAAAACCATCGATATGATCCGCCCCGGCGAGCAACAGCCGGAAGCCGACCATCAGTTTGCCGGCGAAAAAACAGAAGCCGGGGTGCACCAGGGCCGGCACTGGCGCCATGCCACTGGCTGGTTTAGTTATCGCTTAAACACCGGCGGGCAACAAGCCCTGCAGCTGCGACTGACGTATTTTGGCGCCGACAGCAACCGGCATTTTCAAGTTTTACTGAATAATCAGTTGCTGGCCGATGTCAGTCTGACGGATGAGCAGGGCGATAACTTTTACCATATCGATTACCCGATCCCGGCGCGGCTGTTAAACACGGGCGATAGTATAGAACTGAAATTTGTTGCTGCTCCGGGCTCGGTGGCCGGTGGCATTTATGAAGTGCGTTTAATGCAGATTGATTAATATTACTCAGCTGTAAAAAGCCAGTCCGGTTGCCGGACTGGCTTTTTACTTACTACGGCAGTTTACTGCCCCATACTGAAACACCCTGTGCCGACTGAGCGCTAAAGGTCACGACAAACTGTGCCGGAGTTTCATGCCACTGGCGTGATAATACGCCTTCATACAGACCAGTATCACCGAGGTTCAGCGTGATCTGCTGCTCAGTGCCAAAATGCCAGCTACCACTGATATTGCCCGCACCGCTGCTAACGCTGCCATCAGCAGCTAAGGTAATCAGCTGCGAGTTTTTAATGCTGGCAGAGATATCTTTACCATGATTTATAAATTTGTACTGGCCAGCGACCTCATTTTCGCTAATGGTCGCATTCAGTTCAGTTGAGGCGGTGCTCAGCGGTGCATAGCGATGCGGCGCCACCACCGGCCAGCCGTCTTTATTAATAAAAAACTGGTGCACCCTCAGCTGATGTTGCTCGCCCAGCCCAGGAAAACGGGTATGAAACAGCAAAAAGTACTGGCCGGTGGCCGCGTCAAAATAGGCTGAATTATGCCCCGGTGACACATAGCCACTGCCCGCCCCAGTGCCGGGTTCACCGGCGCCGCGGACAAACAAATGGTTACCCATAATTTTCTGGCCAAAAGGCGCGATAGAAGCATCATCAAACAGTGGCAGCGCCGGATCTGACTTTACTGCCGCCATATCGTTACCCAGCGCATCCAGATAAGGGCCATCCGGCGCACTGGCACGCGCCACCCGCATATTATAAGCGCCGTTGGCATCCAGGCCGCCAAACGAGCTAAACAGATAATAATAATCGCTATCCGGACTGTACAGCACATAAGCGCCTTCAATCCGGCTGTGATTGCCGCCCATCAGATGCTTACCATAGCCCTGCCCCGGCAGCGTTAAGCCGGTCGCCGGGTCCATTTCCAGTATAAACAGGCCGCCGGAATAAGAGCCATACACCAGCCATAACTTGCCGTTTTTATCAAAAAAAGCTTGAGGGTCAACTACATTGGGGTGGATCTGGGCATCGTAGATAGTGCCATCTTCACTGATTTCACCCCACATACCGGATTTAAGCAGAATCTGCTTATTAACATAAGGCCCCTCTATATTATCAGCCACCGCGACACCCAACGCCGAGCGGGGCGAATCCCCTTTACAGGCGTTGTAATACATATAGAACTTGCCATCGGCCAATTGGATCACATCGGTGGCCCATAACGTGTCGGTTTGCGCCCAGGCGAAGGTTTCTTCCAGCTCGGTCAGCACATTGGCAAACAAGGGGTTAGTGCTGTTGACACCATCGGCGACTTGCTGCCAGTGCATCAAATCGGTCGATTTTGCCGCCGCCAGATGCGAGCCAAACACGTAAAAAGTGCCGGCCACTTTAATCACAGATGGATCATGCACACCAACATTAGCAAAAGTGGGGCCTTGTTCCGGTGGCAACGGTACTGGCGGAGCTGTCGATACCGGTGGGTAGGCCACCGCCGCCGGTGGCGAATTGCTGCTGTCGTTACAGGCACTGAGTAAAAGTGCTGTGGCCAATACACTGAAAGAAAAAATACCGCTGTTACATTGTTTCATATTATACCCCTGTCGTTTGTTGTTATTACGGGTAAGCTGTGCTGCCCTGTATTGGCAAAACTGTGCGGCTAAAACAACGTAAATTGCGGCATCTGCCAGTAACACATTACCCTCACCCACTAATATTATTGTATTACTTTTTAAATTTAACTGAAAAATCCCGCTTAAACCGCGATTACAGCGCGGCTATTGTCTTACTACTGACAGCGAATTAATCCGGTAGATGATCGTTAAATAACGGTAAGCCAGCGGCTGACCAGTGTATTTGCCGCCAACGGGTGTGGCGGTTGCCGTCGGTTAACGGCGAGCCTTGCAGTTGCTGAGTGTCGCGAGCGTGGTAAAACATCAGATCTTCACCGTTATCACCCACCACAAAACTGTTATGGCCGGGGCCATAGCGGTTAAATTCCGGCCGGGTCTGAAATACCGGTTCAGGCGCTTTATGCCAGCTTTGCGGGTCAAGCAAATCGGCATTTTCATCGGCCCACAGTAACCCCATGGCATAACGATGATCAGTCGCACTGGCTGAATACGCGATAAAGATTTTGCCATGGCGGATCAATACCGCGGCGCCTTCATTAACTTTATAGCCCTGCTGCTCCCAGCTCAGATCCGGTTGGCTGATAATCACTTCCGGCGCTTCCAGCCGGGTTGGCGTGGCCATTTTTGCCAGCACTAAAGCACTGTTATAGCTGCGCGCGGCATCCTGCTGCGCCCACACCATATAATGCTGGCCGCGGTGGCTAAATACGGTGGCGTCCAGTGAGAAACTGTCCAGCGCGCTTTGCATCTGGCCCAGCTCTTGCCATTGGCCCTGCATGGGATCGGCGGCGCTATTGGCCAGCACATACATACGGATCTGAAACGGCCGTTCAGCCTCGCCGGCTGCGACATATAAATACCAGACGCCGTCTATCCTGTGCAGCTCTGGCGCCCAGATATTGGCGCTCATCGGCCCGCTGGCTTTTTTGCGCCAAACGGTTTTCGCCTGCGCGTTGGCCAGCCCGGCTATGTCGGGGCTAAAACGCAGCTCTATCCGGTCAAACTCTGGCACCGAGGCAGTAAAGTAATAGCCATTGTCGGCTTTATACACCCAGGGATCGGCCCGGCGCGGAATAAAAGCCGCAGAAACCGCGTTATTTACTGCCACAGGCTGTGTTGCAGTTAAGTTGTCAGTCGCCATATTGACTGGCTGGCAGCCGCTTAGCCCCGCCAGGCCGGCTAATACGGCGAATAATGGTAAAAGCTTCATTCAGTACCTCCGTGATAGCGCTTTGCCAATTGCTGCCACGGCATTACCGCCAGTTGTGGCTCGGTCAGGCCCTGGTGCGGGTACTGATAAACCAGTAAATTCCCTGCCTGTGGTTGCTGGCTAAGCTGCTCAGCACTTAAACCCTCAGTTGCGGTGGTAACAAACAGAATATCCAGCTTGTCGCCACCGAGCGCAACACAAGTGGGTTGTGTTACCGGCAGTGGGTAAAACGCCGCCAGGCTGCCATCGGCTGCATAGCGGACCAGTGCGCTGCCACCCCATAAGGCGCATAACAGGTGATCATCAGCATCAATAATGGCGCCATCCGGCTCAGTACCCTCTGGTGTAGTGGCAAAGCGTTCGGCATTGCCGATATCACCGCTTACCGGGTTAAAGCGGTAGCGGTTAATCTGCTGCGTCGGGGAATCGGCGTGGTACATCAGGCTGCTGTCGCGGTTCCAGCACAGCGCATTAGGAATACGCAGGCCGCTTAACATCTGCTGACAACCGTGTTGGTCTAGCCGGTACAGGCTGCCGCTGGCAGCAGTATCTGCTGTTGGCTGCTCTACCATAGTGCCGGCCCAGAACCGGCCCTGCCGGTCGACCCGGCCATCGTTAAAGCGGTTGCCGCTTAATTGCTGCTGCGGTTTTGCCAGCCACAAGATAGCGCCGCTATCGGGGTTATACAGTGCAAAGCCGCTGGCAAAAGCCACCAGCAAGGGGTAGCGGTTTGCCATCGGATCAGCAGCGTTTAGCAAGCTAAAGCAGCTGATACGCTCGGGCAGTGGCCATTGACGTAATGTTTGCTCAGGCCAGCGCAGTTGAAATAACGCTTTACCGTGAATATCAGTCCACCACACGCTACTGCTGGCCGCGTGCCAGAAAATACCTTCGCCCAGGCGGTTTTTTACGCTGATACTGGCTAACAGTTGCAGGTTTTCGCTGTTAGCCATGAGCGGTACTCCCTGCCACTGTTGTTAATGCTGTGCGCCGGCTGAGTACTTTTTGCAGCACAATAAAGCCAAACAGCAGTAGGCCAATGACAATTTTGGTCCACCAGCTGCTTAGGCTGCCGTCAAAAATAATATAGGTCTGGATCACACCCATCAGCAGTACTCCCAGCACAGTACCGATAACAAAGCCGCTACCGCCGGTTAGTAAGGTGCCGCCTATGACTACGGCAGCAATCGCATCCAGCTCCATGCCTACCCCGGCCAGCGCATAACCGGAGAAGGTATAAAAGGTAAACACTATGCCCGCCAGCGCCGCCAGCACACTGCTCAGCGCGTAGATAGCAATAGTAGTACTTGCTACCGGCACGCCCATCAGCTGTGCCGACTGGCTGTTACCGCCAATGGCATAAACACAGGCACCAAAACGGCTGTAGTGCATCAGCATAATTACCAGCACCAGCAACACCATAAAGATCATCGTGGAAGCACCTACCCAGCCGCCGCCGGGCAGCGCAAAGCCAAATTCAGCTATCGCATCGTAAAAACTGTGGTCAATAGCTATAGATTCTTCACTGAGTGTAGTGGCCAGGCCGCGCGCCAGAAACATCCCCGCCAGCGTGACAATAAACGGCTGCAGTTTGTACACGTGGATCAACACTCCCATTAACGCACCAAATAATGCCGCAGCCGGCACAATAAGCGCAAAAGCCGTTAGCGGGTGCCACTGATACTGGCTAATCAGCAAGCCGGTGGCCACACCACTGAGCGCAATCACTGCACCGACCGATAAATCAATGCCACCGGAGATAATCACCAATGTCATACCCAACGCGACAATCAGTAAAAAGGCGTTGTCACTAAACAAATTGCTCACCACAGCCAGCGAGGCAAAGCCGTCAAACTGCCAGCCGCCAATACCAAACAGCAGGCACAGCAACGCCGCAGTGATCCATAAGGGTAAATAGCGTAGCGACATCATGCCTGGCCTCCTTTACGCCACTTTGGTAACACGCTGCTTAGCTGGCGGCGGAACTTATCTGACTGCAGCAACAGCACCAGCAGCACCACCAGGGCTTTAATCAATAAGTTAAATTTGGCCGGTAAACCGCTGACAATAATAGTGGTGCTTAAACTTTGAATAATCAGCACGCCGATAACCGACAACAGCAATGAAAAACGCCCACCGCTCAGTGCCGCACCACCAATCACCACCGCCAGAATGGCATCCAGTTCCAGCCATAAACCGGCGTTGTTGGCATCAGAACCCTGAATATCGGCAGCACTGATCATGCCGGCCAACGCGGCGCAAAAGCCGGCAAAGGCATAAACAAACAGCTTTATCGCTTTATCGTTAATACCTAAATAACGGCTGGCGGTAGCATTGCAGCCTACCGCCTCAATAAACAGGCCCAGTGCGGTGCGCCGCAGTAACAGCTGGCTTAAACCAAACATCGCTATTACCAGCCATACCGGCAGCGGTAACCCCAACCAGCTGCCGCTGCCAAGCCAGGCAAAATCGGGCCGTAAAAAGGTTACTATCTGGCCCTGATTAATCAACTGGGCGACACCGCGCCCGGCCACCATCAGCAATAAGGTCGCCACAATAGGCTGAATTTTCAGATAACTGACCAGAGTGCCATTAATCAGCCCGGCAGCGATACCGGTGGCCAGCCCGGCTGCAATTACCAGTGCTAACGGCAAGTCTGCCTGCAGCAATAAGTTGGCGCATATGCTACCTGCGATAGCCATCACGGCCCCGACCGACAAATCTATACCGCCGGTAGCAATTACCAGGCTCATCCCTATTGCCAGCAATGCTACCGGCGCACTGCGGTTTAAAATATCAATTAACGAGCCATACAAACGGCCATCCTGGAAACTCAGTTGAAAAAAGCTGGCATCCAGCAACAAGTTTACTGCCAGTAACAGTATTAACGCTGCCAGTGGCCACAAATAGCGCGCGGATGCCTTTGTACTGCCTGGGCTGTAACGTGCCAGCCGGGCCTGTTGCAAGGTGTCGGCGCAAGGTTGAGTCTGTTTCATTTATCCCTCTGCAATTGCCTGCATAATATGCTGGGCTGTCATGTTATCGCCGCTTAATTCCGTCACTTTTTGCCGGTCGCGCAGCACCACGACTTTACCGGCAAAAGCGACCAGCTCTTCGAGCTCAGACGAGGTGACCAGCAAAGACATACCTTGCTGACACAGGCTTTTGATCAGTAATACAATTTCGGCATGGGCGCCAATATCAATGCCGCGGGTGGGTTCGTCCAGAATCAGCAATTGCGGATTAATCGCCAGCCAGCGCGCCAGGATCACCTTTTGCTGGTTGCCACCGCTCAGTTGCTCAATAGGTTTGTCGGCATCCGGTGTGGCAATTTGCAGCTTGTCGATGTAAAACGCCGCCAGTTGCTGCTGTTGTTTAACCGGCAAATAACGCCACCAGCCACGGCGTGCCTGCAGCGCCAGCATAATATTTTCCCGGATAGACAACGGGCCGATAATGCCCTCGGTTTTGCGCTCTTCCGGGCACAATGCAATACCGGCTTTTATTGCATCAGCAGGCTGCTGCAATGTCAGCGTTTTACCGCCAAACTGTATTTCGCCGCCGCTTAACACATCTACGCCATACACTGCGCGGCACACTTCTGTGCGGCCAGAGCCAAGCAAGCCTGCCAGCCCCACGGCCTGGCCTTTTGCCACCGTAAGCGAAATATCGCTTAGCGAACCTTTTACCGAAATCTGCTGCAGTACCAGCAAGGGTTCAGCCTGTTTTGCCACGGCTGTTGCAGCCTGCTGTTGGGTCAGCTGTTGTAATTCTTTGCCAAGCATGGCTTCAATCAGCTGCGAACGCGGTAAGTCTGCTGTCAGATACTCGCCAACTTTACTGCCATTGCGCAGCACAGTAATGCGATCACTGATCTGATACACCTGCTCAAGAAAGTGGGTAATAAACACTATCGCCACGCCCTGCTCACGCAGCTGACGCATCACATCGAACAGCATCTGCACTTCACTGCTATCGAGGCTGGCAGTCGGTTCGTCCAGCACCAGCACTTTGGCCGACATTGCCACGCCGCGGGCAATAGCGATCAGCTGCTGCACCGCGACAGAATATTGCGCTAACGGCGCGGTAACGTCGATATTAAGCTTAAAACGCAGCAATAACTGCTGCGCCTGCTGCTGCATTTTTTTATGCTGAATTAAACCGAAGCGGCGTGGCTCATGGCCCAGAAACAGGTTTTGCGCCACGCTAAGGTTGGGTAGTAAATTAACTTCCTGATATACCGTACTGATACCCGCGCGTTGTGCCGCCGCCGGGCTGGCAAAGTGGCACTGCTGGCCGTTAAAGTAGATGTCACCGCTGCTTTTGGCTAAAGCACCGGTCATTACCTTTATCAGCGTGGATTTACCGGCGCCGTTTTCGCCCAGCAAGGCATGTACTTCACCGGCAAATAAACGTAAATCAACATTTTGTAGCGCCTTAACGCCGGGAAAATGCTTGCAGACCTGTTTCAGCTCTAATACCAGAGATGGCGTAGTCATAAATGGCTCCTGTACTTAGCGACAGCGCCGGCATTAACCGGCCTGCTGGCAGTCAGTTATTTATTGGTCCGCTGCTGGTATTCGGCTGCTGCAGTATCCTGGCTGAATAGCTCGCCGGTGTTATTAATGTATTTGGCAATATCTTTATCGCCATTGAGGTAAGCGGCTATCACATCGAAAGCCGGGCCACCCAGGTGCGGGTCAAGCTCAACGGTGGCATTGGCTTCACCGTCAGCCATGGCTTTGAAGTAGTCCGGTACGCCGTCTACTGCTACTACCAGAATATCCTGGCCTGGTTTTAAGCCCGCTTCTTTAATCGCCTGAATCGCCCCCAGCGCCATTTCATCGTTGTGGGCCCATAAAGCACAGATATTGCGCCCGCCCTGCTCGGCTTTAAGAAAACTTTCCATCACTTCTTTGCCTTTACTGCGGGTAAATTCAGCGGTTTGGCTACGGATAATTTTTGCGTTGGGGTGAGCAGATAATACCTCGTTAAAGCCTTTAGCGCGGTCGATTGCAGCGGTGGCACCCACAGTGCCCTGCAATTCAACGATGTTGCATTTACCGTCGGTTTTTTGCATCAGCCAGTTAGCAATTTTGCGGCCTTCCTCGGTAAAGTCTGAGGCAATGCGGGTTAAATATAATGAGTCGTCATTAACCTGAACATTACGATCAACAATAACTACCGGAATACGGGCGCGTTTGGCTTCACGCAGTACCGGTGCCCAGCCGGTTTCGACCACCGGCGCAATAATAATGGCATCGACGCGCTGGGCAATAAAACCGCGCACAGCACGGATCTGGTTTTCCTGTTTTTGTTGCGCGTCAGCAAACTTTAACTCGATGTTACGTGCGCTGGCTTCCCGTTTTACTGACTCACTGAAACTACTGCGCCAGCCGCTTTCTGAGCCGACCTGCGAAAAGCCAATAGTGGTAGCCCTTGCCAAAGAAGATAGTGCCAGTGAAGAAGACAGCGCCAGCATAGCTGTGGCGCCTAACAGACGTTTAATTTTCATATCTTGCCCCCGTTGGCCGGGTTATCCCGGCGCTATTATTAGTTATGCGATGCGGAGTCTTTGCCCCGCTGCTATCGCGCTCAGCAATTTAGCTAATCCTCTGTGTATAAAAACGATAAATAGTGCGTTGCCGGTACGGCTGCGCCGGTGAAATTAAAATCGATGGAAACTGCGGCAGATTTACGGCATTAGGATAATCATGTGTTTCCAGACATAGCCCGGCAAATTTAGTAAGTGGCATACCATCGGCACCATTAAGGCTGCCATCAAGAAAATTACCGCTGTAAAACTGAAGACCAGCCTCAGTGGTCAGGATGTCCATCACCCGGCCTGAGCCCGGATCAGACAGCACAGCCGCCAGTTGTGGTTGCTGTTTATCGGCATGGCTTTGCGCAAAATCGTTCAGCACAAAAAAATGATCATAGCCGTTAGTAAGTTGCGCTATATCGCGGCCGATAGTTTTGGCCTGCTGAAAATCAAACGCTGTACCGGCCACCGCCAGCAAGTTACCGTTAGGTATCAATTGCTGATTAACCTCCAGGGTATGGCCGGCGTTAAGCCATAACGTATGTCCCAGCACATCAGCACCGGGTTTAGCCGCCAGGTTCCAGTAACAATGGTTAGTTAACGATAGCGGCGTAAGCTTATCGGTAGTGGCGTAATAGTCGATGCTAAGCTCGTTATCGCGGTTAAGCCGGTAGCAAACTTCCAGCGCCACATTACCTGGGTAACCCTGATCGCCATCGGCACTTTGGCAGCTGAAAATCACCGCCACACTGTCGGCCTGTTGCTCAGTGCGGTATTGCCAGAAGCGACTGCCAAGCCCTTCTGGCCCGCCATGCAGCTGGTTGGCGCCCTCGTTGGCGGCAAGCTTGACCTGCTTACCATCAAGCTCAAACGCCGCATTCGCAATGCGGTTAGCCACCCGGCCGATGCTGACACCAAAATAGTACCGGTTAGTGGCCCACTGCGCCGGGTCCTGATAGTTCAGCACCAGTTCGGCCGCTGTACCGCTTTCATCAAGCTGGGTAACCGACCAGATGCCGGCACCCAGCGTCGACAGCGTAGCTGTTAGGCCATTGCCATTATCCAGCGTGATCAGCTGCACGGTTTGCGCCAGCGCAGGCTCCGTCAGGCTACGACTGCTAACTGACATTAGCGCTGCCATTAGCTGGCGCCCGCCACCGCAGCTTCTACCGCAGCCGTGGTGCGTACACCATTGACCAGCCGTGAGATTTGCAGCGGGTTGCTATCCTGCAGCTCTTGCGGTAACAGTGCCTGTGGGTAGTTCTGGAAACATATTGGCCGGATAAAACGGGCAATTGACGCTGTACCTACCGAGGTAAAACGGGCATCGGTTGCTGCCGGGAAAGGTCCGCCATGCATCATTGCATCGCACACTTCCACCCCGGTCGGGAAGTTATTAATCACCAACCGGCCCACTTTGCTGCGCAGCAACTGCACCAGTTTACTTTGCTCGGCCAGTTCCGGCTCTGTACAGTGAATAGTGCCGGTAAGCTGGCCTTTAAGGCTGCTAACTACCTGTAACAGCTGCTTCTGGTCGTCACAGACCACCACCACCGAGGTATGGCCAAACACTTCTTCCTGTAAATGCGGGTTCGCCAGAAAGGTCGCGGCATCAACCTGAAATAATTTGGCCTGGGTATAAAAGCCCTGCTCAGCGGTGACACTGGCACCACAGCCCGCCAAAGATACCCCGGCTTGTGCTGCAAGATGCGCAGTGCCTTTATCGTATGCATCGGCAATATTGTCATTCAGCATTACGCCAGCCGGAATTTTTGCCAACGCTTCGCCAGCGCTTTGCAAAAACCTGTCCAGCTCCGGACCGGCTATTGCCACGGCTACGCCGGGGTTAACACAAAACTGGCCACTGCCCAGGGTTAACGAGGCCACATAGCCCTGCGCCAGTGCCGCCGCTGACTGCTGCAATGCCTGTGGCAGAAATACCACCGGGTTAACACTGCCCATTTCAGCAAATACCGGTATCGGTTCCGGCCGGTTATTGGCCAGTTTAAACAGTGCCATACCACCGGCTAATGAGCCGGTAAAACCGACAGCTTTAACAGCTGGTGCTACTACCAGCTCAGAGCCGATTTCACGGCCCGAGCCCATTAATAAAGAGAATACACCAGCGGGTAGCCCACAGGCTTTTACCGCATTATCCAGCGCCTGTGCTACCAGCTCACAGCTGCCAGGGTGCGAATTGTGGCCTTTTACCAACACCGGGCAACCGGCGGCCAGCGCGGCGGCAGTATCGCCACCGGCGACAGAAAACGCCAGTGGAAAATTGCTGGCACCAAATACCACTACCGGCCCCAGCGGCTGGTTCATAAAGCGGATATCAGGCCGCGGCAATGGCTGACGCTCTGGTAACGCCGTATCAATGCGGATATCAAGATAATCGCCGGTGCGGATCGAGCTGGCAAACAAGCGCAGCTGATGGCAGATGCGGCCACGCTCACCTTCCACCCGGCCGCGCGGGTAGCCGGTTTCCTGCATTACCCGTTCAATAAGTTCATCACCCAACGCCATCACTTCTTCGGCGCAGCGCTGTAAAAACTCTGCCCGCTGTGCCGCGCTGGTGTTGGCGTACAAGGGCGCCGCAGCCTCTGCGGCCGCTACAGCCGCTGCCACCTGCGCTTTGCTGGCATAGCTTAATAGTGGGGCTATTTCTTCGCCAGTGGCCGGATTAACGGCCTGATATTGCCCTGCTTCACCTGCCAGCCATTGGCCGTTGATCAGTTGTTTGCCGGTAATACGCATAATCTGTGTCCTGTTAAGTTAGCGCCGCTGGTTAAATCCAGCCGCCGTCTACAATAAAATTTTGTGCGGTGCAAAGTTTGCTGTCGTCAGAGGCCAGAAACAGCGCCATCGCTGCTACATCTTCCGGCATCACGCTGTCTTTAAGGCACTGGTTTTTCTCAATGTCTTTTGCTGTTTCGGGGGTCACCCAGTGCGTTAACTGGCGCTCTGTCATTACCCAGCCTGGCGTCAGCGTATTAACGCGGATTTTATCCGGGCCTAAATCCCGCGCTAAGCCACGGGTTAAACCCAGTACCGCCGCTTTGGCACTGGTATAGCCCGGCATACCGCCCTGGCTTTCGTACCAGCTCATTGAGCCAAGGTTAATAATTGAACCGCCACCCAGTTGCTTCATTTGCGGATACACCGCTTGAATGGCGAAAAACTGATGCCGCAGGTTAATCTGCATGCGCTGATCCCAGTACTCCTCGGTTACGTCCAAAAAGTGATGCCGGGTGTCACTGGCCGCGTTGTTGATCAGTACTGCAATAGCCCCTAAATCCTGCTCAGTCTGGCCGATAACCTGCTTTAACCTGGTGATATCCGTCAGATTGCAATGGTAAAAGCGCACTGCACCATGTTGCAGGTTGTCATCCGGCAACGCCTGCAATTGGCTTATCAGCGCCTGGGATTCAGCCTCGAGGATATCGACAAACGCCACTTTGGCGCCCTGGCGATAAAATGCTTCAACCAGGCAGGCACCAATGCCCGAGCCTCCGCCGGAGATAAATACGGTTTTATCCCGCAAGCTGGGATAGTTATTGCTTAATGTCATAGCCAACCCTGTTTAAGCGCCTGGCATACCAGGCGCTGTTTTTCGTATTTAGTGTGAATGCGCCGGCACTGCAGCACCACGGCAGCCTACCAGAAAATCAAAGTCGCAGCCTTCATCGGCCTGCAATACCCGCTCGCGGTACATTTCCATATAACCGCCGGTGCGCATAATAACCTGGGTGGATTTTAATTTTTCCAGCCTCGCCGCCAGCTCAGCATCGGAGACTTCCAGTTGCAACAGGCCGTTTTCGGCGTCCAGCTGAATATAATCACCTTCCTGTACGGCAGCTAACGGGCCCAGCTCCATCGCTTCGGGTGTGACATGCAACACCACAGTACCAAAGGCGGTACCGCTCATCCGTGCATCAGATATGCGAACCATATCTTTAATACCCTTTTTCAGCACCTTGGGCGGCAGGCCCATATTGCCAACTTCTGCCATGCCGGGGTAGCCTTTAGGGCCACAGTTTTTCAGTACCATTACGCTGTTTTCGTCGATATCCAGCTCAGGATCGTTAATGCGTGCTTTGTATTGATCGAAATTTTCAAATACTACCGCTTTACCCCGGTGTTTCATCAGGTGCGGGCTGGCAGCAGAAGGCTTTAATACTGCGCCACGCGGCGCCAGATTGCCGCGCAAAATGCAAATGCCGCCGTTAGCCACCAGCGGGTTATCCAGCGGGCGAATGACATCATCGTTATGACACTGCGCATCTTTAACGTTATCCCAGATGGTTTTGCCATTTACCGTCAGCGCATCTTTAGTCAGCACGCCCAGCTCACCCAGCCGGCGGTGCACGGCCGGTAAACCACCAGCGTAGTAAAACTCTTCCATCAGATATTTGCCGGATGGCTGTAAATTCACAATGGTGGGCACACCGCGGCCATGTTCCCAGTCGTCCAGGCTTAAATCGACGCCGATGCGCCCGGCGATGGCTTTTAAATGGATCACAGCGTTAGTAGAGCCACCAATAGCAGCATTGGTGCGGATAGCGTTTAAAAATGCGTCTTTGGTCAACACTTTTGACAGGCGTAAATCTTCATGCACCATTTCAACAATGCGCATGCCAGACAAATGCGCCAGCACATAGCGGCGCGAATCTACCGCCGGAATAGCCGCATTATGTGGCAGGCTGGTGCCCAATGACTCCGCCATACAGGCCATAGTCGAAGCAGTGCCCATGGTATTACAGGTACCGGCCGAGCGTGACATACCGGCTTCTGCACTTAAAAACTCGTTCATATCAATATTGCCGGCTTTTAAATCTTCGTGCATGCGCCACACTAAAGTGCCGGAGCCGACATCCTGACCTTTATGTTTACCATTTAACATCGGGCCACCGGTTACCACTATAGTGGGCAAGTCGCAGCTAGCGGCGCCCATCAGCAGCGCCGGGGTGGTCTTATCACAGCCCACCAGCAGCACTACGCCGTCTATCGGATTACCGCGGATAGACTCTTCAGTATCCATCGCCGCCAGATTGCGGGTGAGCATCGCCGTTGGCCGTAAGTTCGATTCACCATTAGAGAACACCGGAAACTCAACCGGAATACCACCGGCTTCACGAATACCATTTTTTACCCGCTCGGCAATTTCACGAAAATGTGCATTGCATGGCGTTAACTCTGACCAGGTATTACACACACCAATAACAGGCCGCCCCTGAAAGTGGTGATCCGGAATACCCTGATTTTTCATCCAACTGCGGTACATAAAGCCGTTCTTGTCATTAGTGCCGAACCAGCTTGCTGAGCGTAATACTGTCTTGTTGCCACTCTTTTTGTCGTCGTTATCTGCCATGGTTGCATCTCGCAATAGCTTAATTTAATATTATTGTATTACTAATACTAAAACCTTAGAAAGGTTACAAGTGATTTTTTTCTCCGGCAGCAAAATCAGCAGCGTGCTAATGGGGTAAAACAGCTGTCAAAGCAGTATATTAGTAATACTATAATTCAAATATGACAATTACAAATACCGACAGGGGACTTATGAAAACACTGCTACTGCTACTTGGCCTGGGCTGGGCACTGGCCGCCAGCGCTAATCCGATTTTTAAGGACGTGCGCACCGCCGATCCGGCCGCGATAGTACATAACGACACCGTATATTTGTACACCGGCCATGACGAAGCGCCAGACAACAAAGGTTTTTTTGTTATGCATGACTGGCTGGTGTTTTCATCCACCGACATGCTGAACTGGCAACGCCACGGGCCAAAGCTCAGCACCAAAGACTTTAAATGGGCCAAAGGCGATGCCTGGGCATCACATGTGATTGAAAAAAACGGCAAGTTTTATTGGTTTGTTACTGTGCGCCACGCCACTATTAACGGTTTTGCTATTGGTGTGGCCGTAGCCGACACCCCACTGGGACCGTTTAAAGATGCGTTGGGTAAGGCACTCATTACCAATGATATGACTACCGACACCGACATAGACTGGGACGACATAGACCCGGCGGTATTTACCGATGATGACGGTCAGTCTTATCTGTTCTGGGGTAATACCAAAGCCCGCTACGCCAAATTAAAAGACAATATGATTGAACTCGATGGCCCGATTAACACCATCGATCTGCCCGATTTTACTGAAGCTTTATGGGTCCACAAACGTGGCGATATTTACTATCTGTCCTATGCCTCCGGCTTTCCGGAAAAAATTGCCTATGCCACCAGCAAAAGTATTCATGGCCCCTGGCAGTATCGCGGCATTCTGAACGAAGTGGCCGGCAATTCGCCGACTAACCATCAGTCGATTATCGAGTTTAAAGATAAATGGTTCTTTATCTACCACACCGGCGCATCGCAACCTGATGGCGGTGAATTCCGCCGTGCGGTGGCAATAGATCCACTGTACTACAACGAAGATGGCAGCATTAAACGCATCATTATGACATCCGAAGGTATCACCGAAGCGGTGAAATAACTTATTTGCCGGCTGCAAGCTAATATGCCGCAGCCGGCTTTTTTGTACTATTTTTTGTAATAAGAGGAACACCATGCGTCTTATTCAGTTTTATACATCAGACAAACAGCGCGCTGTAGCTATTGTTAATTCAGCCGACAGCGTTACAGTGCTGCATAGCGTCAGTTCGGTTTATCAGTTGGCACAGCTGGCGCTAAGCAACCAACTGTCATTGCAACAGCAAAGTCTGGCCCTGAAAAGCGACACCACGTTAAGCTATACCGACATTATTCAGCAACAACGCTTACTGCCGCCCTATGACCACCCGGACGATGCCGCCCATATGCTGGTAACGGGCACCGGCCTGACCCACTTAGGCAGCGCCGACACCCGCGCCACTATGCATGCGCAGACATCCGGCAAAGCCGACTCTGAGCTGACCGATACCATGAAAATGTTTAAGCTGGGAGTAGAAGGCGGCAAGCCTGCAGCGGGCCAGCAAGGCGTGCAGCCAGAATGGTTTTATAAAGGCGATGGCAGCATCGTGGTTGCACCTGGCGCGGCGCTGGTGTCACCTGGTTTTGCACTGGATGGCGGCGAAGAGCCGGAAATTGCCGGCTTGTATATTATTGACCCGCAAGGCCAGCCATACCGGCTTGGCTTTGCTATCGGCAACGAGTTTTCTGATCATAAAACCGAGCGGCAAAACTACCTGTATCTGGCACACTCCAAGCTGCGCCCTTGCTCGTTCGGCCCTGAGCTGCTGGTAGGCGAGTTACCGGCTGATATTCGCGGCCATTCACGTATTATCCGTAACGGCGAAACCGTGTGGCAAAAACCTTTTGTCAGTGGCGAGCAGAATATGTCGCACAGTATTGCCAACCTGGAGGCACATCACTTTAAATACCAGCAGTTCTGCCGCCCTGGGGACGCCCATGTGCATTTTTTTGGTACCGCCACGTTAAGCTTTGGCGATGGCTTTGAAACCCAGGCCGGTGATGTTTTTGAAATTGGCGCTGCGCCATTTAGCCAGCCACTGCAAAATACGCTGGCTATCGATAATGACGTCAGTGTGCAGGTTAAAGCGCTGTAACTGTAGCGCCCGGATGACAAAGCAGTAAGCCAAAATTTTTGTTAACAACTATTGGTTTACTGCTTATTTTTAGCGTACCGCTTAGGGTTTTATGCGCCGCTGCCGGTAAAGTTGGTCAGGGCGTAATCGAGGTTTTCTTTTGACCGGCTTAGCAAACGCGACATCGCCTGTTTCGCGCCTGTTGCATCGCTTGCTGCTATGGCTTCATACACTGCTTTGTGCGCCGGCAGCGCTTCGGTATATTCATCACCAATTGAACTGCTCAGACGGAATAAGCCCATCAACGCCGTTTGAATGGTCATGCCCAACGAAATCATAAATTCATTATTAGTGGCGCTTAGCACACAGAGGTGGAAATTCAGATCACTGGAGAATACCTCATCAGTACCCAGCTTAGCTTTTTCCATATCTTTATAGGCTTTAGCCAACAATTTTATTTGCTCAGCAGTACCATTTTTGGCAGCCAGCTCTGCCGCGGCCGGTTCAAAAATTTCCCGCACTTCAAACAAGGAGACAAAAAACTTTGGCGTAGGCTTCGACTCAAAGCACCAACTGAGTATTTCGGTATCGAACATATTCCAGTACTGCCGCGGCCGCACGCGGGTGCCCAGCTTGGGCCGGGCCTCAATTAAACCTTTAGCAGTAAGAATTTTAAACGCTTCACGCAGCGCGGTGCGCGAGACATCCAGTTCTGCACCAATAGCAGCTTCGTTCGGAATATATTCGCCTGGGGTATAGACCCCGCTGACAATACGGGTTCCCAGCTCTTCGGCTACCCAACCATGGATACTTTGCGGACGATTTCTGCCTGCAGCCATTTAATTCCCCTTGCTCACAACCTGTAATATCAGCCGCCACCATTTAGCTGCACCAATACTACTACAATAATATATATCCTATCTTATTAATGCAGAAAAACCCATAAGCTAAACCAACTTAGCCTGGCTGTGGCAGCCTAACTACAACTACCACCTGGTGCAGTTCTGTGTCTGACAGGTTACGACAAGTACGGTTATCAGCTACTGAACATTATGGCAGCACAAAACCAACAGCATCATTCACTTTCGCCAGCGTCGCCGCGGCGCGCGAACGGGCTTTTTCTGCCCCGGCGCGCATTACTGTGGTTAATGTCGTTTGATCGGCCCGTAACTCAGTAAAGGTTTTCTGTACCGGCTCTAATAAAGCGATGACAGCATCGGCAACATCACCTTTTAAATGGCCGTACATTTTACCTTCGTACTCGGCTTCCAGCGCAGCAATGGTTTTGCCGGTTACTCCACTTAAAATACTTAACAGGTTGGCCACCCCAGGTTTGGCATCCAGATCAAAGCGCACTCGTGGCGGATCTTCTGAATCGGTCATCGCTTTTTTGAATTTTTTGCTGATCATTTTCGGATCTTCGAGCAAACCGACGAAGTTCCACGGGTTTTCGTCCGACTTAGACATTTTCTTCGTTGGGTCCTGCAAGCTCATTACCCGTGCTGCTACCGGCGGAATAAAAGGCTCCGGCACTGTAAAAATGTCGCCGTGCACCGCGTTAAAGCGTGTTGCTACATCACGGGCTAATTCTAAATGCTGTTTTTGATCATGCCCCACCGGAATTTGATTGGCCTGATACAATAAAATATCGGCCGCCATCAGCACCGGGTAAGTAAACAAGCCAGCGTTAACGTTGTGGGTATGGCGCTCCGATTTATCTTTAAACTGCGTCATGCGGCTTAGCTCGCCAAACTGGGTATAGCAGTTCAGCACCCAGGCCAGCTGGCTGTGCTCTGGCACATGTGATTGCATAAATACCGCAGAGCGCTTTGGATCGATACCACAGGCCAGATACAACGCCAGGCTGTCGAGCGAGGCACTGCGCAGTGCAGCAGGCTCCTGCCGTACAGTAATAGCATGCAAATCAACGATACAGTACAAGCAATCATAGTCATCCTGCATTTTGTCCCATTGGCGCAGCGCCCCCAGATAATTACCGATGGTAAGTTGTCCGGATGGCTGTGCACCACTTAGCACAATTGGCTTATTGCTCATAGTTGTATCCACTTTAAAGGCTGTATTGTTAATGACAGGCCGGTACTCACCGGTTTGAAGTGCAGCATTATAACCATATCAGCACGTTGCAACAGTAAAAAAGCCGCCTAGCGCGGCACTTTTGCCAATTGCTGCCGCATCTTTGTAATCACCTCTGCATAATCCGCGGCATTAAAAATGGCCGAACCGGCAACAAACATATCAGCACCGGCTGCAGCAATGTCAGCAATATTATCCGGGTTTACACCACCATCAATTTCCAGCCGGATTGGCAAGCCGCTTTGGTCGATAATATCGCGTGCCGCAGCTAATTTATCCAGCGTAGCCGGAATAAACTTCTGCCCGCCAAAGCCCGGGTTAACCGACATCAGTAAAATAACGTCCACTTTATCCAGTACATAATCCAGGTAACTTAGCGGCGTAGCCGGGTTAAATACTAATCCGGCCTGGCAGCCATGGCTTTTAATTAACTGCAGGGTACGGTCAATATGGCGCGATGCCTCAGGGTGAAACGTAATAATACTGGCACCGGCCTCGGCAAACTGTGGTACCAGGCTATCTACCGGCTCTACCATCAAATGCACATCTATCGGTGCGCTAATGCCATAGTTTCGCAGCGCCTGGCACACCATGGGCCCCATTGTCAGGTTAGGCACATAGTGATTATCCATCACATCGAAATGCACCACATCAGCCCCTGCCTGCATTACAGCTGCTACGTCATCGCCCAACCGGGCAAAATCTGCAGACAAAATAGAGGGCGCAATTAAATAAGGTTGCATAGCAAATATCCGTTTAAACACAGTAGGCGAACTTTACTGAATTTGGCATAAAAATGCACGGTTATGCCGCAGCCTGTTAACGCCCAAAAAACGAGCAGTAGCGCACCAATTTAGCACAAGCTGTTACATAAGTTAAAACGAGACTAACTTATCCACATGAATTAAAACAATAAAACCACATGGCATATATCTTGGAACCCCAAAGTGAGGGAACAGAGAAAAGGGCGAATAAAATGAAAACAGCAACAAAAATGACGACGTTAGCAACAAGCATGATGTTACTTGGATTATCGGCCGGCAGTTTTAGTGCCAGTGCAGTAGAGCTCAGCGGGGATATTACTTTTACCTCTGACTATGCCTTTCGCGGTATTTCACAAACCGAAGAAGCCCCGGCTATACAAGGTGGCTTATCGCTGGCTTCTGAATCGGGCTTTTATGTCTCGGTGTGGGGCTCAAACGTTGATTTTCTGGCTGAAGGCACCCTTGAGCTGGACGTTATGCTGGGCTGGAGTGGCGCCATCAATGACGACTGGTCAACAGATGTTGGTATTATGCGCTACGGCTACCCGAACGCAGAAATTGAAGGCTCAAACTTCTGGGAGATTTACGGCTCCTTATCATACAAAGATTTAACCTTTGGCCTGGCCTACAGTGATGATTACTATGCCAACAGCGGTAAATTCTATTATATATATGCTGACTACAGTTATGCCTTAACAGAAAACTTCAGTTTAGACTTACATGTCGGCCAAAATGAATATGATGACAGCAGTGCCAGTTATCTGGACTGGAGTGTGGGTATCAGCACTGAAGTGTTGGGTGCCGGGCTGAGCCTGGCCTACGTCGACACGGATATGAATGGCTCATATCTGGCAGATCGCCGGGTAATATTTTCTATTTCAAAAAGCTTTTAACGCTGCTGTTAATCTACCGGTGTAACTACACCGGTAGCTACCTCATTTAAATCATATTGTTCGGCTAATAAAATGGTGAAGAAATAATCAGCTTGAATGAAAAAGTCAGATGCTTTATTATCTGGCATGTTTACAAGAGCAAATGGAATTAACATGAAATTCACCACCCCGTTAAAAGCGGCTGTAATTTCAACTGGCATTATTGCCGGTGCTCTGAGCCTTGCCTTGCCTGGCTGGATTGCCAATCACCACTGCCAGCAACTGGCTCAGTCAGCTATACCCTGTACTGAAGTTGATCAACAGAACTGGTTAAGCTGGTTTACCGGCAAAAGCCGCTCGACTCAGTTTCACTTTGTTGATTTACTTGAACTCCTAAGCCGGTTTGCGCCGGTACAAAAGTCTTGATAAACCAAAAACCGTCTCTGCTGCAAGTCATTAAAGCTGTGTTAGGTGCTTTGGTGGGTGTTCAGTCAGAGCAACAGCGACAACAAGATTTCAGCGCAACCAGCCCGTTACCTTATATTGTCGTCGGTATTATTGTCACCCTGCTTTTTGTGGTAACACTGCTACTTGTAGTGTCCTGGGTACTTTCTTAGGCTGATATACCGCAAACAGCTCCGCCACCTTACCGCGTGTTGCACCATTTTGGCTAATTGAACGCCCTACCTGCAAACTGTGCAATTGTGCCTGCTGATAAATCTTTCGTGTCCACGTTGTATCATGGTTACTGATCACTACTGTAACGCCACGCTGTTGCGCCTGCTCGGCTAAATTAGCCAGCTCAGCCTGGTCATCTAAATTAAAACCTTCTGTGGCATAACTGGTAAAACTGGCTGTTTTGCTCAGCGGCACATAAGGCGGATCGCAATAAACCACAGCCCCAGTTGACGCCTGTAGCATGAGTTGCTGATAACTGGCACAGCTAAACTCAGCGCGCTGTGCTTTCTCGGCAAAAAAATACAGTTCAGCTTCAGGAAAATACGGCTTTTTATAACTACCAAAAGGCACATTAAACTTGCCAGACAGATTGTAACGGCACAGGCCATTGTAACCATGGCGGTTCAGATATAAAAATAACTGCGCCCGCTCGTAAGCATCGTCACTGAGGTTGAATTGCTGACGCAACTGAAGATAAGCATCACGCTGGTTAGAGGTTGGCGTAAAAAAGGTTTTTGCGTCTGCAATAAACCGTTCAGGCTGAGTTTTAACCAGCTGATATAAGCTGATTAAATCTGCGTTGATGTCATTTAGTTTATAACTTGAATAATCCGTATTAAGAAATACTGAACCTGCACCGACGAAAGGTTCTATCAGGGTATCACTGTCTGGCAGATGCCGTTGTATGGCATCCACCAGATTGTATTTCCCACCCGCCCATTTAAGAAATGCCCGGCTTTTTTGCCTGCTTTTAACCATCGGTTGCTATTCCGGCACACTTTGCTGATTACGATGCAAGGCATTAATTTCTGTCTGTACGGCCTGCAACCTTTTAACAAAAGGTCCGCTTGCCCGTAATGCTTCTGGCAGCTGAGCCAGTTGCTGATTAGCCGCAGTGGTACTGCTAAAAGGTGCCAGTAATATTACCCATTGCTTTTTCCCCTGCCAGTTACGCTGATAAACCAGGCTATCCAGTTGCGGGTAAGCCTTGTTAAAACGCTGCAATGATGCATTACTGGACAATACCGCAAGTTGCAGTGCTATCTGCTGCTTATCCATCTCCAGCAACTGTGCTTCATCATATTTGAAAGTTCCCGCCGCTGCCGCGTTATCTTTCGCAACCGGCTCTGGTGCTGCAGGCTCTGTTACAACCTCAGTGGTAGTGTCTTCAGCTACTGAAGGCTCAGACACCGATGGCGGGATAACAGGGATCAGCTCAGGCTCTGGCGTAGTATCAAGGATGGTTTCTTGCTCAGCGCTAATCTCAGGTTCCGTGCTAACTTCAGGCTCAGTAGTAACCGCCGGTATCTGTACCGGTATACGTACTGACGTATCCGGTGCTTTGCTTTCAGGCCAGAAAAAATAAAGCAACATAGCGGCCAATACTACCGCTATCACAATATATACGGCTTTAAACGGCGGCATAGCAGGTTTGGTATGTTCAGGTTCTGCTACAGATCTCGCGGCAGCCGGGCGTAATAACAAGTGCAGGTTGCCATTAGCCGCCGCCAGACGGCTGCTAATTTCCAGCGGGTTAAGTTGCTCTGCCTGCAGCAAGTATTCTGCATCGGCGGATGTAAGCGGGCTAATGGTAAGTGTTAAGCCGTCATCCAGCAGCGGTTTAGCGGAAAAGCTGAATAGCAGACAGGGTAAATCCTGTAGCTGTGGCAAAACAGAGCTAAATTGTTCAGCATTATCAACGATAAGCAGCAACGGCACTGTGCCGGTCTGAGCAACGACTTGTTCTGACAATGCGATGCCCGCTTGCGCCGGTAATCCAAACCATTGCTGCATTAACTGGCTGGCAACCTGAGCCTCGTCAGCCGGTGTATTGAGTAAGGCCACGTTATACTGTTCTGAAAACAGCTCAGCCAGTGTCAATGCCAGTGTTGACTTACCGCTACCCACAGCACCGACAGCTTCAATGTGATCAACATTGTTAAACGCCAGCTGAAACAGCAATCTTTCTGTCCATTCCCGCTGTGACGGCAGCAAGTGCTCGAACAATGCCAATCTTGCCTGTAGTTCAGTTGTTTCCATCAGCAAATACCCTGAAAAGTTCCGTTTCGGTTACGTTATCTACCACAGCTGTGGCTCCAAACGCGGTTGGTAACACAAAACGCATACTGCCGTTTTTGACTTTTTTATCTGTTTTCATATAAGGCATAAAATCGCGAATATGCATACCGGCAGGAGGTTTAACCGGCAATGAAAATGCTAACAATAATGCATTAATACGCGCCAACTCTGCCGCTTGCAAATCGCCCCGGCTTAAAGCCAGTTCTGCAGCCATGACCATACCGACAGCGACGGCTTCACCATGCAGCCATTCACCGTAGCCCAGATAAGCTTCTATAGCATGGCCAAAAGTATGACCTAAATTCAGCAGAGCTCTTTCGCCCTGCTCTGTTTCATCGCGGCTGACAATATCGGCTTTCATCTGGCAACAATAGCGGATCATCTCGGCCAGTGTAGCAGCATGCTGTTGTTGAATAAGCTGTTGCTTCTGCTCCAGCCAGCTGAAAAACTCAGCATCAGCTATCAATGCATACTTAATTACTTCGGCCATACCGGCGGCAAACTCACGTGCAGGCAACGTCGATAATACTGCGGTATTAATCAGTACCTGAGCAGGTTGCTTAAAAGCACCGATCATATTTTTGCCAAGCGGGTGATTTACTGCCGTTTTACCACCGACAGAGGAATCCACCTGAGATAATAACGTAGTTGGAATTTGTAAAAATGGCACACCACGCTGATAACACGCTGCCACAAAACCGGTAAGATCGCCTATTACTCCGCCGCCCAGCGCAACCAGCAGCACATCCCGTGACATACGCTGCTGCAATAAAAACTCCATAACCTGCTCAAACGAACTTAAGGTTTTGTAAGCTTCACCATCAGGCAGTAAAAAATGCTGTGTCGTGCAACCGACAAATAATTGTTGCACAGACTGCAGATAAAGCGGCGCCACCGTAGGGTTGGAGATAATAACGACCTGACGGCAATTTGCCAGCTCGGCAGCTAATCCTTGAAAATTATCAGAGATAGAGATGGTGTAGCTGCGTTCGCCAAGTTGGACTTCAACTTTCTGCATCAGCAGCTCCCCGGTAGATGTTGGCTAAAAACCCAGTTGTTCTATAATCTGACTGGCTACAGCACGAGCGCTTTGCTCATCGGTGCGTACAGTGAAGTCAGCAATTTCTGCATAAAGCGGGTTACGTTCAGCCGCCAGACGCTCCAGAACTTCTTTTGGTGCCTCTTCAGTTTGCAGCAAAGGTCTGCGTTTATCACGCTGAGTACGGGCAACCTGCTTTTCGATCGGTGTCTCAAGATACACTACAATACCGCGTGCAGACAAGCGGTTGCGAGTCTCTTTACTCAGTACTGACCCACCGCCAGTAGCAAGCACTATGCCCTGTAGTTCGGTCAGATCCTGAATGACAGTTTCTTCACGTACGCGGAAACCTTCTTCACCTTCCAGATCGAATACCCAGGCAATATCTGCACCAGTGCGGCGCTCGATTTCCTGATCCGAATCGTAGAACTCAAGATGAAGCATGTCTGCTAAGTGACGGCCAATTGTGCTTTTGCCTGCACCCATTGGGCCAACAAGGAAGATATTACGTTTTTCTGCCATAGGTAGTATTACTAATCAGCTAACTCAGTGAAAAGTTGAATTCAAGGACCAAAAGGCTCCCACGAAAATTTGAAGCGCTGAATTATGTCAGGAATAGCCTTTTGTTGGCAAGCTAATTCTCAAACCTCCGGCACTACTGCCAGCGCAGCTACAGCAGTGCTTATGTTGTTCGTTCAAAGGCCATCAGTAATGATTTTTGGTGTAACGAAAATCAGTAACTCGTTCTTTTCATTAACTTCACGCTTTGATCTGAACAAAACCCCCAGATAAGGAATATCACCAAATACCGGTACCTTATTAACTGTCGACAGAATTTGTTGCTGGTAGATCCCACCCAAAACGATGGTTTCGCCATTGTCGACTAACACCTGAGTTTGTATTTGTTGTGTATCAATAGCTGTTGCTGGTCCGGTTGGGGTTTGCACCGTTTCACCACGGGTATTCTGGGTAATAATCAGATCCAGAATGATCTTATTGTCCGGGGTAATTTGCGGCGTTACCGTTAAACTCAGTACCGCTTTTTTAAATTCTACTGTGGTAGCACCACTTGACGCAGCCTGTACATAGGGTATTTCAACACCCTGCTCAATACGGGCTTGCTTCTGGTTGGCAGTAGTAATACGTGGGCTGGCGATAATTTCACCTTTGTTTTCCTGTTCAAGTGCTGAAAGCTCAAGGTCCAGTAAGGTGCCATCTGCCAGACGCGCGATATGAAAAGCGATGCTACCTGCCGGATTGCTGGCAGGTAAGTTAACATTCCAGCGATTGTCGAGCGATGGGATCACACCATTAGCAATACTGTTAGCCCCACCTGCTGAGCCTGATGTTCCCTGGTTAGAACTGCCGCTGCTTTGCTGGTCGCTAAAGCCCCAGCGGATGCCCAGCTCATCAGTAACACTGTCACGCACGGTAACCATGCGTGATTCAATCAGTACCTGACGTACCGGAATATCGAGCCGCTCTATTAACTTACGTACACTTTCAATGTTACGGGCCGTGTCTTTAATTAAGATGGTATTGGTACGCTCGTCAACATTTACAGAACCGCGGGATGACAGCATGGTTGCATCTTTGTTTGATAATAAACCGGCTAGATCAGCCGCTTTAGCATAGTTAATTGCTAAGAAATCTGAGTATAACGGCTCCAGATCAGCCACTGTCTGTTTGGCTTCCAGCTCCCGGGCTTCACGTGCTGCCAACTCGTCAGTTGGCGCTACCATCAGGATATTGCCTTCCATCCGCTTATCCAGACCTTTAACTCTAAGCACAATATCCAGCGCCTGATCCCAGGGCGTACCGTCTAAACGCAACGTAATATTGCCGGTAACAGAGTCGCTGGTTACCAGGTTAAAGCCGTTATAATCCGCAATAATCTGTAGTACGGTACGTACCGGAATATCCTGAAAATTCAATGAAATTGCGCGGCCTTTGTACTCTTTTCCGCCGCCGAGAATGCTGCGGTTAGTGGTATCACGCTCAACATTCAGCGTAAAAATATTATCGATTTGCTGATAGGTAAAGGTAAATTCTGCAGTGGTATCCACCACTAAACGGGTAGAGCCCACCTCTTTAAACGTTTCGATACCTTTTACAATAGTGCCAAAATCAACTACATCCAGTTGGTACAGTAATTCGTCGAGAATATCAGTGTTATGGAACTCAACTTCCAGCTTACCTAAACGCTCAGCAACATCCACAGCAGCAGTGTTGTCGCGTAAAAATACCAGCACCCGGCCTTCACCTTTATCGCCACGGCGGAAATCTATTGCGTTTACCCGGTTAATATAAGTAGGAGTAACGTCGGCAACTGAGCCAAGATTGCCAGAAGTAGGATTGTCGGAAATATGAATATGAAAAACGTTACCCCTGACTCGCGTACGATAGATCTTCAGATAGTCCAGATAGATAACCGTTTTAAACCCTTCGCCGACAAACTCCGAAGTAACACGTTTTACTCCGGCTTTGTTTATTAGTACTTCGTTTAATTTTTCTTCGTAATCTGAGTTATCAAAAAACAGTTCAATACGAGCCGGTTCATTAAATACCTGAATACTCGGATCGGCGTACAACTCTTCATCGAAAATGAATTCAATTTCTGTTTCACCTGTCAGCAGAGGGTTGTATCTGACATCATATAACAGGGGCACAGCTGCTGCGGGTAAGGACAGTAACATTAAGGTTGCAAAGGACACTACCGTGCGCTGGAGTCTGCCAGACATTATTTTGATTATTTTATCCATGATTTACTCGCATACCTGTCAATTACTCGCCACAGATGACATATCAATCATCTGTAACATGGTCGTCCGTTCTTTCCAGCAACCTGCGCCATCGGGGATTAATTCCAGTAACTCTATATGAGTGGGCTCAACATTAATGACGCGGCCATGAAACAATCCCACGTGATTGCTCAGAGTTACCCGGTGTAATGTTTTGTCAGAAGCCTCAATCAGCGCCCAGATATTACCTGTATCACCCAAGGTGCCGCGCATCTTTAAGTTGTCCAGCGCGTATTTTTCTAATGGCTCTTTTCTGCGCCTTGGATCGGGGTGTAAACAGTCCTGTACCTGCAGAAATTTATCCTGCACAGCTTCTGGCCTTGGCGCAGCAAAGGGGCTACGTACATTTTGCGAGCGATAAGGAATATGCACAAACTCCTTAACTTCTGGCAGTGGTTCGACACGGGCTCTGGTGCTGGCTTTTACCTCAGCAATATACTGCTGTACATCGCTCAAATCATTAAAACAACCGCTTAGCAGTACGCTCAGCGCAACCACAGACAAGGGTCTGATCATGGCTGAACCTCTTTATAGCGATAGGTTTTAGCCACTACATTAAAACGCAACCGTTCGTTTGGTTCGGTCTGAATAGAAAAGTCATGCAAGCTTACAATACGTGGCAGCTTAGCAACTTCACTGACGAAATTACCAAACTGATGGTAGTCACCGACTACTTCTATTTTTATCGGTAATTCTGTGTAAAATTCCTTTTCTATTTCTGGTTCCCAGTTGATACGAATAAAAGTTAAACCGCTGGTGGTTCCAACATAGGTAATATCATCCAGCAGGCCCGGCGTTTCATGCGTTGTTGGTAACTGTTTTAATAGAAATGAAAACGTTTGTTCCATTTCCACCATTTGCTGCTTATATAAATCCAGATTGACTGCAGATGCATATTTGTTGCGGTACAGCTGGCGTAACTCAACTTCTTTTTTTTGCGCAAAAGCCAACTCGTCTATCTTGCTGTCAACCAGCAGAAAATAACTTAGTGCCGATACCATAAGCGCCAGCACTGCAGCAAAAATAATCTTTGCCGCAACAGGCCAAGAGCCCATGTTCTGAAAATCCAAATCATTGATATCAATTTCAGACAAATTCAGATTCATTTAGCACCGCCTTTTGCCGGAGTTACAGCGGCGTCAGCGCCCTGCACTGCTTCATAGCCTTCAACCTTCAGGTGCATCTTAAAATTACTTAATAAGCTGGTATTGTCTTTACCGGCTTCAATAAACTCCAATAACGGGCTGGAAAGTAATTCCGATTCTTCTGCTTCGCGTAATAAATTGGACAGGCGGTTATTAGATTCACTTTTGCCTATCAACAGCAAAGCAGTCCCTTTTTTTTCCAGTTGGGTTAGGTAAACCCCGGCAGGTACTGACTTGGCAATAGCGTCCATAATTTGCGTTCCCAGATTACGGCTGCCTTGCAACTGTTCAATCAGCGACATACGCTGCTGTAAGTTTTTCTTCGTATCATTTAGCGTACGGATCTCTGCGATGCGTTGATCCAGCACCTTAATTTCATTTTCCAGGTAACGGTTACGTTGCGTTTGGCCGTCAATACGGGCGTTGTAGGCTATGTTTACCAGAAACATCAGTAAAAAACTCATCACCGCTGTTGCTGTGAGTACAGTCAGGTACTGCTTTTGTTGTTCTTTACGCGCAGCTTCCCGCCACGGCAATAGGTTTATATATGCCATGAGGAAAAACTCCTTAACGCCAGACCGCTGGCAACCATTAGTTGTGATGAATGACGATTAAGCTGGTCACGATCAACAGAAGTGGCTACTTCCATGGCTTTAAAAGGATTAGCTACCACGGTATGAATACCTAATTCATCAATCAGCAGCTTATCAATGCCTTCTATCAGCGCAGTGCCGCCAGACAGCACCAGATAATCCACTGTGTCTTTACCACTGCTGGTGAGGTACATCTGAATACCGCGGCGAACCTGTTGCAGCAGCATAGTCTGAAATGGTGCCAACACTTCAAAGGTGTAGTTTGGTGGCAAATCGCTGTTTACTTTAGCCTGTTCGGCTTCGTCATAACTTTTATTGTAATAAGATAAAATGCTGCGGGTGTATTGATCACCACCAAATACCTGATCGCGGGTATAGAGTGTTTTACCATTTTCCATAATGCTTAGTAATGTCATGGTGGCACCAATGTCCACCATAGCAACCACCTTTTTATGTGCATCATCGGGTAATTGTTTCAAGCATAGTTGTGCTGCACGGCTTAAAGCATAGCTTTCAATATCCACTACCTTGGCAGTGAATCCGCTATTGTCTAATGCGGCAACGCGCGCTTCTATACTTTCTGTACGCGCAGCACTTAACAGTACATTAACTTTTGAAGGATCTGCCTCGTTAACGTCCAGCTTTTCAAAATCCAGACTAACTTCATTTAATGGGTAAGGAATTAAGGTATCAGCTTCTACTTCAATCTGGCTTTCCAATTCAGCATCCGTTAAGGACACATCCATGAAAATGATTTTGCTGATCACAGTAGATCCGGAAACGGCGGCGGCAGCAAACTTTACGGAGCGGGGGATCTTTTTGCGGATCTTGCTAAGCACATTGCCTACGGCTTCTATGTCCTGTATCTCCCGATCAGACATAGCACCTTTTGTCATTGGTTCAACTGCAACGGCTTCCACTTTGTAAACGCCATTATGCTGGCTAAGTAATACCGCTTTGACGGAGTGCGCACCAACGTCAATCCCAACCATCATGGGTGTTTGTTTGCTAAACAGGCGATTTATCATAGCACCCTGCGACCAATTTATAGTTATGATTATAATTGTCTCATTGATAGCTTAGTCGCTAATTTTTGGCAAGAAAAAGCGTTTAATCTAATGCTAATAAATATATACTAGCAGCGTTGTAAAGGAATTGGGAGTAAAAATTGGGGCTATTCAGTGTCTTGGGTTAAAAAATTCTTAATTCTTAGCCTGCTAATGATCGTCTTTGGCATCATTTCGATCGCTGGGATCTACTTTTATCTTAAAGATGATCTGCCGGACGTTACCACCTTGCAGGATGTAAGACTACAAACGCCAATGCAGGTATTTACTGCAGACGGAGAACTAATTTCACAATTTGGTGAAAAACGCCGTATTCCGCTTAAACTGGAAGAAATGCCGCCTTTGTTGGTAGAAGCATTCTTAGCTGTTGAGGATACAAGGTTTTATGAACACCCTGGTATAGATATCATTGGTATATTCCGTGCTATTTCAGTAGTCGCCTCCTCAGGCGATTTCAGCCAGGGCGCCAGCACTATTACGCAACAGTTGGCGCGAAACTTCTTTTTAAGCCGCGAGAAGAAGATAGTTCGTAAAATCAAAGAGATTTTTCTTGCTATTCATATAGAGCAATTACTGACAAAAGATCAGATCCTCGAGCTTTATCTAAATAAGATAGAACTGGGCCAACGATCTTTCGGTGTTGGCGCGGCCGCTCAGGTGTATTTCGGTAAAACGGTACATGAACTAACGCTGGACGAAATTGCCATTATCGCTGGTTTACCTAAAGCCCCGTCTGCACTTAACCCTGTACGCTCGGCGTCTAACGCCAGAGCCCGCCGGAATGTCGTGCTTGGCCGGATGCTGGAAACAAGGGTGATTGACAAAGCCGCTTACGATCTGGCGATTGCAGCCCCGGTTACCAGCCGCCTGCACGGTGCTCAGATCACTGCCTCTGCACCTTATATTGCTGAAATGGTGCGCCAGGATATGGTTAACCGCTTTGGTGAAGAAGTGGCCTACTCTGCTGGTTTACAGGTATTTACCACTATTCAAAGCGTACAGCAGGCAGAAGCAAAACAGGCATTGCAACAAAATCTGTATGACTATGACGAACGCCATGGTTACAGAGGGCCGGTAGCAGAGTTATGGCAATCCACGTTGGTTGAAGCAGACAATACAGAGCACAAATTTGAACAGGAAAACCCGCTTAGTGCAGAGGAAATTCTGGCCTATCTTGATAAACAAAGCAGTATTGAAGATTTACGTCCGGCCATTATAACCGCGGTACATGAACAAAGCGCCGAAGCCATTATTGCCGGAGGCCAGCAAGTAACCTTGCAATGGGACGGTCTGAAGTGGGCACGTACTTTTCAGACGGATGAACGTCAGGGCGTTGCGCCTAAAACAGCGTTTGCTATTGTCAAACCAGGACAGCATGTATTTGTACGTCAGCAGAATGAGCAGTGGCGCTTAAGCCAGGTGCCGCAAGCCAGCAGCGCCATAGTGGCAATTGACCCGCATAACGGTGCAATCCGCTCGCTTGTCGGAGGTTACAGCTTTAGCCAAAGCCAGTTTAACCGTGTTACTCAGGCCAAACGGCAAGTGGGTTCGAACATAAAACCCTTTATATACTCTGCGGCTCTGGAGCATGGGCATACACTGGCAACCATTATGAATGATGCTCCTATTCATCAATGGGACAGCAATGCCGGTATTGCCTGGCGGCCGAAAAACTCTCCGGCAGTCTATGACGGCCCAATCCGCGTTCGTGAAGCATTGGCCAAGTCGAAAAACGTAGTGTCAGTTCGTTTGCTCAGAGCAGTGGGTATAGATAATATTATTACCCACCTACAGCGGTTTGGTTTTACGCCCAGTGATTTACCGCGCAATGAAACCCTTTCATTAGGTTCGGCCTCATTAACACCGCTGGAGCTGGTAACAGGCTATGCCGTATTTGCTAATGGCGGCTATCTGGTAAGCCCTTACATTATCGAAAAAATACTGAGCGAAGATGGCGAGTTGTTGTATCAGCACAACCCTGTCACCGCCTGCCGCGATTGTGAAGCGGCCCCTGTTGCCACCCAACAAGCCGCGGTGCAGTCTATTGATGCCGAAGCACAAATGGATCAGTTATTTAATACGCTGTCGCTTGATACGCCATTAAACCAGCAAGCCATTGCAGAGCAGTCAGAAAAACAGGCGGAACAGGTTATCTCTGAGCAAAACAGCTTTCTTATTGCCGATGCGCTAAAAAGCAGTATTTGGGGTGGTGGCAGCTGGCAACACGGCACTGGCTGGAATGGCACAGCCTGGCGGGTTCAGCAACTGAAACGACGCGATATCTCTGCCAAAACCGGTACCACCAACGACTCTAAAGACACTTGGTTCTCCGGCTTTACGCCTGATCTTGCCGTAACGGTGTGGGTGGGTTTTGACGATGCTAACCGCAGCCTGGGCCGTGCTTTATGGCATGCTAATATGGGCCAGCAACAAAGCGCCGGTACAGAGTCAGGTGCCCGTACTGCATTACCCGCCTGGCTTGCCTACATGCAAACAGCTTTACCGCAGTATCCGGAGCAGCCTGGTAACGCGCCGGTTGGCTTGTCGTCTGTGCGAATTGATTTGCAAACCGGCTTACTGACTAACCGTACCGATCACACCAGTGCTTTTGAGTACTTTAAACCCGGTACTGAACCTAAGCAGTATGCTACCGCCAATATTCAGCAAATCAGTTTTGATAAAGCACAGGATAAAAAGCAGGACGAAGAAGTAGAATTATTCTGATTTCTGTATCGCTTGCAGATAATTAAAAAGCCCGCATTGCGGGCTTTTTAATACTTATCAATATAATAAGAATCAAGCTGATTCAAACCACTGCTTAGCTTGCGCCAAAGCTGCCAGCACCTGCTGCGGTGCAGTACCGCCCAGGGCGGCGCGTTTTTGCAAACCGGCTTCCAGTTGCAATGCCGGATAAACATCATCGCCTATCAATGTACTGAACTGCTTCAGCTCATTTAGCGGTAAAGCTTCCAGCGCCAGTTGCTGCTTGGCCGCATGCACGACCAGCTCGCCCACCACCTCATGTGCATCACGAAATGGCATACCTTTGCTAACTAAGTAATCGGCTAAATCGGTGGCATTGCTGTAACCGAGCTCAGCCGCCTGACGGCACTGCACCTCGTTGACACTTAAATGCGGCAATACCGTCGCCAGCACCAGCAAAGATTGCTGCCAGGTGGCCATCAGGTCAAAAAAGCCCTGTTTGTCTTCCTGCATATCTTTGTTGTAGGCCAGCGGTAAGCCTTTAAGTACGTGCAAAATCGCCACCAGATGGCCCAGCACGCGGCCGGTTTTACCGCGTAGCAGCTCAAACACATCAGGGTTTTTCTTTTGCGGCATTAACGATGAGCCGGAGCTTATCGCATCACCCAGTTTGAAAAAGCCCGCTTCACCGGAGCAGAAGAAAATCACATCTTCCGATAAACGCGATAAGTGCGTCATACAGATACTGGCCGCGGCGGATAACTCCACTACATAATCCCGATCTGACACTGCATCCAGGCTATTTAGCGCGGCACTGGCAAAGCCCAGCCGCTGTGCCAATTGCCCGCGGTCAACCGCCACACCTGTGCCGGCCAAAGCTCCGCAACCGAGCGGACAAACATCCATCCGGGTTAAGGCATCGTCTAAGCGGCTAACATCGCGTTTAAACATCTCAACATAGGCCAACGCCCAGTGCGCCACTAATACCGGCTGCGCCCGTTGCAAGTGGGTAAAACCCGGCATTACCGCCGTGCCGGCACGTTCGGCAAAGGTTAGCAAGGCCGCTATGGCGCCCAGCAAGGACTGGCGCACATTTTGTGCATGCAGTTTGCTCCACAGGCGTAAATCCGTAGCTACCAAATCATTACGGCTGCGGCCGGTGTGCAGCTTTTTCGCCACTGCCCCCAACTTAGCCGTAAGCTGTGCTTCTACCCAGCTGTGAATATCTTCTTCACTGGTTTGCAGCGGCAGTTTAGCGTCGGCATCTATCGCCACCGCCAGATCTGCCAGAGCGGCATCGAGCTGCGCGGCTTCGTCGGTGCTGATAATACCGGCTTGCGCCAGTTGCTGTGCCCAGGCCCGCGAAGCCTGAATATCCTGCTGCGCCAGCAAATAATCAAAGCTTAGCGAGTCGTTAAAGTCACGAAACTCAGCAAGGGTTGCTTCCTGAAACCGTCCGCCCCACATTGCCATAATAATTACCCTTTTTGTTGCTGATGTAGTGCCCGGATACGGCTGGCCAGGCTGTACAAGCGGATAAAGCCGGCTGCGTCTTTCTGGTTGTACACTTCATCGCCCTCAAAGGTGGCAAAGGCTTCAGAGTACAGCGAGTTAGGTGAACGACGCTTCGCCACGGTAACATTGCCTTTATACAGCTTAATGACCACATCACCGGTTAACTGTTCCGCCAGCGAAGTGGCCGCTGCCAGCAGCGCATCTTTTAATGGCGTAAACCAACGGCCATCGTATACCAGCTGGGCAAATTCCTGGCCCACTTCTTCACGGTATTTCAGTGAAGTACGATCATACACCAGTGCTTCTAAGCCCTTTAACGCCGCCATTAAAATGGTGCCGCCCGGTGTTTCATAGCAACCGCGTGATTTCATGCCGACTAAGCGGTTTTCCACGATATCAATGCGGCCAACGCCATGCTCAGAACCAATTTCATTTAGCAACTCAATCGCAGCAACCGGTGCTATATCATGGCCGTTGATCTTAGTCAGCTCGCCTTTATCGAAGCTCAGCTCAACATAGGCGGCATGATCCGGCGCCTGCTCCGGTGATTTGGTCCACATCCACACCTGTTCTGAGGGTTCACACCAGGGGTTTTCCAGCTCGCCGCCTTCATGTGAGATATGCCATAAGTTAGCATCGCGGCTGTATATTTTGGTGGCAGACGCCGTAGTTGGCACCTTTTTCTCTGCTAAATAGTTCAGCAGTGACTGACGTGAATTAAACTGCCACTCACGCCACGGTGCAATCACTTTCAGTTGTGGTGCCAGTGCGGCAAAGGCGCCTTCAAAGCGGACCTGATCATTACCTTTACCGGTACAGCCATGGCACAAAGCATCTGCCCCCAGCTCCAGTGCCAGTTTTACCTGGGCACGGGCAATAACCGGCCGCGCCATAGAAGTACCCAGCAAATACTGGCCCTCGTATACCGCGCCGGTTTTCAGCGTCGGGTAAATCACTTCTTTAACAAACTCTTCGCGTAAATCGACGATATAACAGCTACTGGCACCTGAGTTAATGGCCTTTTGCTCCACTCCGGCCAGCTCTTCATCACCCTGCCCGACATTAGCCACAAAGGCGATAACTTCACAGTTATAGTTGTCTTTTAACCATGGCACGATAGCCGAGGTGTCCAGACCGCCGGAATAGGCTAAAACGACTTTTTTGATACTCATAGTGTCCTCACGCAAATAAACTGATTAATACGGCATTCTGGGCGTGCATGCGGTTTTCCGCCTGCAGTAATACAAGTGACGCCTCGCTGTCGAGTACCTCGCTGGTAACCTCGTGCTCACGGTGCGCCGGTAAACAGTGCATAAAATATTTTACCGCCAGGCGTTGCATCACGGCGGTGTTGATCTGATAAGGCTTAAACACGCGTTCAATCTGCTCAGGGTCGGCTTTATCGCCCATCGACAACCAGGTGTCGGTATAAATAGCGTCGGCACCGGCTGCGGCTGATAAATGCGGGCTTAGCTCCAGCACCGCACCGGTATCGGCTGCTATTTTTTGTACCCGCAATAATACCTGGGCATCAGGTGAGAAACCTTGTGGCGTTACTACCGTCATTTTCATGCCGGATAATGCCGCACCAATCATCAGCGAATGGCAAACATTATTGCCATCACCGACATAAGCCAGATGCACTTTGGTCAGATCGCCAAAGCGCTCCTTTAATGCCAGCAAATCGGCCAGTGCCTGACACGGATGATACAAATCACTGAGCGCATTTATCACCGGTTTGTGGCTGGCCTGTGCCAATTGCTCCAAGGTTTGCTGCGAGAATACCCGCGCCACTATGGCATCGGTCCAGCAGGCCAGATTGCGGCCAAAATCGGCGACGGTTTCGCGTTTACCCATAGCGCCGTTTTGCTGGTCCATATACACACTATGGCCACCGAGCTTATAAATACCCACATCAAAACTAACACGGGTACGCAACGATGGCTTTTCAAAAACCAGCGCTATGCTCTTACCCGCCAGAGCCTGAGTGTATTTTTCCGGTTGCTGCTTCACATTCAGCGCTAAATTCAGCAAATCGTTTAGCATGGCCGGGCTTAATTCAGCCAGACTCAATAGTTGTTTCAGTTTACTCATTTTCAGCTGACCTGCCGCCAGTGCGGCATCCTTGTTTAAGGGACTAACAGACGATGCGTGTGCCTACTGCTTGCTGTCGCATCAGATTTAACAGATCTTGCGGGTGTTGCCAGCCCGCGACAGTGATACTTCGTCGCAGTGCCTGAGCGGTGTCTAAAGCGGCATCCAGTTTTACTTTCATACCACCTTTGATAATACCTTGGCTTACTAATTCTGCAGCCTGGCGACTATTGAGCTCGTTTATCAGCTTGCCTTCGCCATCTAAAATGCCGGGTACGTCGGTTAACAATACCAACTGGCCTTGTACCAGCTGACAAATAGCCGCAGCAGCTAAATCGGCATTTACATTTAATAACTGGCCTTGCTCGCCATGGCCAACCGAGCTGAATACCGGCGTAAAACCGGCAGATAACAAATTTTGCAGTAAAGTACCATCTTGTGGTTTAGCTACGCCGACAGCACCCAATTTAGGGTTTAATTCAAAGCGGCAGCTATTACCGGCCGATAACGTTAAACCAACCGGCTTTAAACCCTGCAATGAAGCGCGCGCTACCATATGCGCATTAACGGCACCGGCTAAAGCTCCGGCGATCACCGGCATTTGCTCGGCCGGTGAAATACGCTGGCCGTCGAGCTTTTCGGTATGAAAACCAAACTTAGCCAGCCACTGATCAACCTGATCACCACCGCCGTGTACCAGCACCAGCGGATACTGCTGCTTTAATTCGGCACACACAGCCAGCAAGGCATCCAGTGCGCTGTCGTCCTGCAACAGCCGGCCACCCATTTTTAGTACCAAAGGCGTATTATTCATGGCTCACCCCGGCAAATAAACCAGCCGTTTCCGGCTTGCCAAAACGTACGTTAGCCGCTTGCATCGCCTGAGCTGCTGCACCTTTTAACAGGTTATCAATAGCTGATACCACCACCACTTGCTCGCCATCCTGCTGCCAGTAAATATCACAATACGGCGTGCCGGCTACATCGGCAACATTAGGTGAGTGCGATACTAAACGCACTAATGGCTTGCCGGCGTAAGCGCTATTGAATGCCGCGTTTACCTGCTCAGCAGTGACGCCGGCTTTTAATGTCACCACACTGGTAGCTAAAATACCGCGTTTAAAATTGCCTAAATGCGGCGTAAACACTACTTTTCTGCCTAAATTCTGCTCTATCTCCGGCCGGTGGCGGTGTTTAAAAAAGCCGTAGGCATTTAGGCCAACTTCACAAAACGAGGTACTAAGCGCAGCTTTACGACCAGCACCGGATACGCCACTGGTAGCGTTGATCACCGGAACACAACCCTCGGCCACCAAACCGGCTTTAATCAGCGGTAACAGTGCCAGTGAACAGGCAGTTGGATAACAACCGGGGACTGAAATTAACCTTGGCAATGGCGTGTTCTGCCATTCCATTAATGAATACACTGCTTCTTCCAGCAATTGAGGATGCTGGTGTTCGTAACCATAATATTGCGGATACAGTTGCGGCTGCTTTAAACGAAAGGCACCGGATAAATCCACCACATCTATGCCTTGCGCCAACAGCAACGGCGTAACCGCTTCGCTGGCTTCATGCGGCAGGGCTAAAAAAGCCACATCAATCTTGCCGTTTAAGGTGCTGGCCAGCTCATCTGTCCACGGCTGAACCAGTATGTCCAGTTGCTGTTTGTAACGCGGATATAAAGAAGAAAACGGCTCGGCACTGCGCCCGGCCGACGCATAGGCGCCACACAGGTCAAAATAGGGATTGCGCGCTAAAATCACCGCCAGCTCAGCACCGCTGTAACCGGCAGCACCTAATACAATGCTGCGTACTAAAGAAGAAGATTTGTCAGTTGATAACATCGGATACGGCTCTCAAACAGTAAATAACGTATAGGTATAGCACGAAACAGCCGCTAGTGTAGAACGGCCGGCATGCAGTTTCAAGAATTATTATTCTGTTTTTATGAATTTTTATACAAAAACAATTAATAACATTTCGGCTAAACAGCAATGTCTATCCGGTTTCGGCCATTTTGCTTTGCCCGATACAGCGCACTGTCAGAACGTGACAATAACTTATCATAGTGTGCCTCACCGGCAAACTCAGCAATGCCCATACTTACCGTAATGCGCAACCCTGAAGCAAATACAGCACAGTCAATCTGCATAATCGCCTGGCGCATGCGTTCGCAAATATCCTGCGCTACTTTTATCGTGGTGTTCGGCAGCAGTATGGCAAACTCTTCCCCCCCCCAGCGCGCTACGGTATCGTCGGTCCGGCAATGGCTACTAATTTCAGCAGCCACCAGCTTAAGAATTTCGTCACCAATGCTATGGCTGTAACTGTCATTTACCTGTTTAAAATGATCGATATCCAGCAGCACCAGGCAAAGTGGCAGATTATTGCGTCGCGAGCGCGCGCATTCACGTGCCAATGCTTCATCAAAGGCGCGGCGGTTTGCCAGCCCGGTTAACGCATCGCACCTTGCCTGTTGTTCAAATTCTTCAGCCTGGCGTTTTAATTGGACCAGCAGAGCAGAACGCTCTTGATCTACCGCTTTTAAATGATCTGCTTGCTGCTGTAATTCAACGGTTTTTTCCGCCACCTGCCAACGTAATAATTGCTCACGCCGGCGCAAAGCGTTAAGGCGCCAGCGCAACATTACCAGGCCCAGCAATGTGACCAAACCCACTATCGCCAGCCAGAAACCCGGCCTTTGCCAGATATAAGGAAAAATGGTGAAGCTTAAGCTGGCTTCATGTTCGCTCCAGCCGCCTTGCGGATAAGCGGCACTGACTAAAAAGCGATACTCTCCTGGTGGCAGGTTGGTGTACTCGGCCACGTTTTGTGAACCCCGCTCCACCCAGTCAGAATCGAACCCCTGCAACCTGGTACGATATTGAATACGCTGTGGCATAACAAAACCCAGGCCGGCAAAAGCAAATTCCAGCCGGTTAACCCCTGCTGCTAACTGAATTGAAGAGGTTAACTGCCTTTCAGTACCATTAACTTTTAAGCTTTCGATCACTATTGGCGGAATATTTGCGGCAAAGCGTTTTAACACCTGAGGTTGTACCATACTGGCGCCTTTGGAGGTCGCAAACCAGACAGCACCATCCCGGGCCAACGTAGCAGCTGGCATGGAACCGCCATTGGCCTGGGCACTTTGCATGCCGTCACCTTCACCAAATAACTCATAGTCAAGGTGGTCACGCTTACCATTGAGTACAGCGGCAATATGCTCGCGCTCCAGCCGCAGTATGCCCCTGTTACTGCTGACCCAAAGATTTTGTTGCCTGTCGATCACCACCTGAAATAATTTATCAAATGGCAAACCAACATTCCGCCCCAGCATTGTTAGCTCGCCGCTGCTCAATGAGTAATGAACCAAGCCGCGGTCGGTGGTCATCCAGATGGCATCAGCAGCAGTATCCGGTGCAAAGCCGAACGCATATTCCGCCCCATCCAGATTGCTGAGTTCAACCGGTACTATGCTGCCATCTGGCTGCATAATTGCCACCCCAGCCCCGGTACCGATAAACAACCTGCCATCAGTGTGCAGATATAACGCCATAATAAAAGGCGCTGGCAACCCCTCTGCGGTGGTAAAGCTTTTGATGCCATCAGCGCTGACATAGTTGAGCCCCTGCGCTGTGCCCACCCAAAGCGCGCCGTCTTTTGCCGGCACCACCGCGCGAACCTCGTTGGCTAATAAACCACTTTGCCGATCCAGCCGCCGGGCAATTTTGCCGTTTTGCCACAGCAATACGCCGTCGGTGTAAGTACCAATCCACACCGAACCATCCGCGGCCTCTGTCAGGCTTAATACAGACTGACCACGGCTGGCAGCAGACAAATCCAGCGTTTTCAGCTGCCGCCCGGCCAAACGGCTAACCCCCTGGCTGCTGCCAATCCATACTGAACCATCGCTGTGTGCCATTACGCTGCGAACATAATCCCCCGCCAGGCCAAGTTCAGCAGTGTAAGTAACAAAAGGGGCATCACGTAAACGAAATAAACCGCCGTTAGTGCCAACCCAAATGCTTTGTTCGCGATCCAGATACAACGATAAAATACGGTTATTTGGCAAGCCACCGGCGATAGTGAGTTGCTCCAGCCCCAGCTCACTGTAACGCAGCAACCCCCGGTCAGTGGTGCCAATCCAGATTTGTTCATTACTTAACAACAATGATGAAACCGGTAAATCGGCTAAAGCGTCATCCAACAGTGCACTTTGGCCATTTTGCCAGCTGAATAAGCCACGCTCGGTTCCCGCCAACACTTTGTCGTTATACTGAGCTAACACAAATACCGGCGCGGCAGGCATGTCTTCTACTACCACTATTTGCGGCTGCGGCTGTGTTGTATCCAGCCAGGCCAGGCCACGGCCCGAACCAATCCACAGCCGGCCACTACTATCAACCAATAAGCTGTGTACAACACCACTGGGTAAACCATCAGCCTGGGTATATTGCTGGCGGCTGCCATCCGGTGCCTGCCTGAACACCCCCTGCCCCTCACTGGCCAGCCAGAAAGCTCCCTGCTGATCCTGAACAACCGCATTAAGTAATACATTAAACGGTGCCCAGCTACGCCAGCCATTGACCGAATGCAGGCTGAAACCTCCGCGGGATCCTGCAATCAGCACGTTACCGTCATTGTCTTTATTTAATACCCGGATACCGGAGTCAGGCAGCCCCGTCAGCCCTCCCCGGCCAAAAATACTGAATTCCCGGCCATTAAAACGAGCAACGCCTTCCCAGGTGGCTATCCACAGATAGCCATCTTCACTCTGACTGATATCATTAATGGTGTTGTGCGGCAGGCCATCGCGGGTAGTCCAGCTTTCCTGGAAGTAATTGCTTAGTTTGGCCGGGCTGGCACTGGCACTGGCAAAAAAATTTGTGCTGCTGCACAACAATACCAGTAGTGTTAACCAGCTATGGCGCATTAATGAGTGTCTGGCAGCACAGCGCCAGCTGAGAACTTCAGACATTACTACTCATCCCTGTTCATTAAGCAATTGCTAAAGCAATAATGCCGCTCAGATTAACCCAATTTTCAGTTGGCGCCAACCCGGCCAAAGTCCATTTGTTAATGAAAAAAGCCCGTTTGATCACGGGCACAGGTGTAGTAAAGTAGTTTACACAGCAGTTTGTGGCCTGACTCCCAGTAAGTGGCATATGGCATAACTGAGCTCGCTGCGGTTAAGCGTGTAAAAATGAAAGTGATCCACACCTTCGCGGCTTAATACCTTGACCATTTCCATAGCGATATTGGCTGCCACCAGGTTCCGCGTGGTGACGTCGTTATCCAGGCCTTCATAAGCTTTATGCATCCAGGTTGGCACAGCTACGTTGGTTAGAGCAGCAAATTTTTTCAGTTGCTGAAAATTGGTTACCGGTAAAATACCCGGCACAATGTCAACATCAATGCCTATGGCAGCACAGCGATCGCGATAACGTAAAAACTTTTCCGTATCAAAGAAGAATTGCGTAATGGCGCGTGATGCTCCGGCTTCAACTTTGCGCTTTAAATTCAGTAAATCAAACTGCGCATTAGGGGCTTCCGGGTGTACTTCAGGATAGGCCGCCACCGAAATATCAAAATCAGCCACTGAGCGCAGTATTTCTACCAAATCTGCCGCATATAAATCTGGCTTGGCAATGCTACCGGGCGGTAAATCGCCGCGCAGCGCCACGATATGGCGGATACCGTTTTGCCAGTAGTCTCTGGCAATATCAATCAGCGCTTCTTTACTGGCATCAACACAGGTTAAATGCGGCGCTGCAATTAAACCTGTGCGCTGTTTAATTGATTTTATAATGTCATGTGTGCGGTCACGCTCGCCGGAATTAGCGCCATAGGTTACCGAGACAAAAGATGGCGCCAGCGGCGCCAGCCGTTCAATTGACTGCCACAGGGTTTGTTCCATCTGTGGTGTTTTCGGCGGGAAAAACTCAAAACTGACGTTAACCTTGCCTTCCACATCCTGCAAGTTACGGTTAATTGCGTCTAAATATTGTGCATTTGCAAATGCCATAACGATTCTCTTTCTGTTACGTCAGTAAGGCAGGCGCGGTGGCCTTGCCAATAAGTTGGTTAATCAGCACAGCCAGATCTGCATGCAACCCGCCGGCAGTCACTACCCGGCCAGCCCCCGGGCCTTTCAGTACCAGCGGATTGGCGCTATACCAGCCGGAGCGGATAACAAAAACATTGTCGCAAGGCGCTATTGCCGCCAGCGCATGCTCAGCCGATACCAGTTCCAAGGCAACTTTGGCACTGGCTTTACCCTGTTCAAGCGACAAACTGGCAACATAGCGCAATACCTTGCCAGCGGTGTTCGCACGGGCAAAAACAGTTGCAAGCTCAGTATCAAGTATGTCACGCTGCTGCCAGAAATCCTGCCAGCTGCCCAGTTCCAGCCCGGCCGGTAGCAGGGGTTGCAGTGTAATATCGTCCAGCTCCAGTGCCACACCCAGCTCGCGAGCCAGTACCAGTAACTTGCGCTGTACGTCCTTGCCGGATAAATCATCACGCGGGTCCGGTTCAGTCAGGCCAGCTTGCTGCGCATCCAGCACAAAATCAGAAAACGGCTTGCTGCCATCGTATTGACACAACAGCCACGACAACGTACCGGAGAAAATACCGCTAACTTCATTGATCGTGTCGCCTGCACTTAATAACTCCTGCAAGGTGCGCTGCACCGGTATGCCGGCACCGCAGGTAGTGTTACTAAACCACTGCCGTTTGTATTGCACCAGCGCCTGCTTAATTTGCTGATACTCAGCACCAGGCAAGGTTACCCCCTGTTTATTGGCACTGATAATATGGCAACCTGCAGCAATAAACTCAGGGTACAAGCGGGCGAAATCAAGGCTGGGCGTAATATCTACCAGTACCTTAGGCGAAGGCAAAGCTGCAACATAGCTGGTTAACTGTTCTGCTGTCCAGTGGCTGCCTTGTGTCAGTTGCTGTTGCCATTGGCTTAGCGCAATGTTGCTGCCAAGCACCGCCTGGCGTGAATTGAGCACCGCCGCCAAATTTAGTTTAAGCGTGCTGTCAAAGCGTTGCTGCTGCGTGACCAGCATGCTGAGAAATTCAGCGCCAACATTGCCGGCACCTGCCACCACCAGTTGTAACACCGGTTTTGGCAAGATTAACTGCTGATGTAACTGCTGTAACACTGCAGCAGACAAGGGCTCAGGTAGTAACCAAATCAGCTGCTGGGCGTTTTCATAGCGGTGTAATACCGCATATTGCTGCAACAGCTGATCGGCCACAGTGGCCTGCTCTGCCTGATCAGCTTTTAACCATGCCACAGCGCAATAACGCCGGGTGTCCCACACGGCATGCACATTTAATTCCGCCAGCCAGGCCAGTGCCTGTTCAGCACAAACGGTGGGCAGCAACCAGCACAGATTGTCGCCTTGTTGTGGCAACTCAATGACCGGCTGTTGCAGCTCTAACGCCAGCCTCTCTGCAGTAACGGCGATGTCCTGATGCAGGGTTAATAAGGTGACGTCATTCAGTTCAGTAATAAACCCCTGCTGCGCTGCGCTTGGCTGCGTATTGCTTGGCTGCGCCACGCAACAGCCGCTCTGCTCTGGTTCATAGCTGCTGCGTACCTGCAATACGGTATCTGTACCGGTCAACGGTGCTAAGGTACGGGCATGTAACACCGGGTTACCCAGCTGTGCCAACTGACAAGCCTGCTGCCAGCTCACCTGGCTGTACGGTATAGCACAAGCCACTTTGCGCGGATCTGCGCTGTAAATAGCTTTAACATCGGTCCAGATCGTCACTTCAGCAGCCTGTACCAGCGCGCCGAGCAAGGTAGCGGAATAATCACTGCCATTACGGCCCAGCGTAATGCTGCGGCCTTTATCATCACGGGCTATATAGCCGGTAACCACATGAATACAGCCGGGCTGGGTGTATTTTGCCAGTAATTCTGCTGACGCTGTCCAGTCTGGCTGATGCTGTTTTAAACGCAGAAAATCGCGCGCATCCACTGCTACAGCATTAAAGTGTTGCTGTTTTAATAGCTCACTTAACAGCAGGGCGGATAAACGCTCACCAATTGCCAGTACATCATTTACCCGTTGCTGTGCCAGTGCATCCGGCACGGCGGCCAGCCATTGCTGTAACTGCGCGGTTACCACCGTTGCCGCTTCTGCCGCTAATGTTTGCTGCACTAACGCAGTCAGTTGAGCTTGCAGTGCGTTCAGTGCCGCATCACGCGCAGCGGTATCTTCTGCCACTGCAATAATAGCCAGTAAGGCATCAGTAGTATCACCCGGTGCCGAGACCACGACCCACAGCGCTTGCTGGCAGTTTTGCTGCTGTAAAATATCAGCCACTGCAGCAAACCGCTGCGCACTGGCTAAGCTGCTGCCGCCAAATTTATGCACCTGCGCTGTGTTGCTGTGCTGTGCTTTTGCTTGAACTTGCATAATTAATTACCAAAAAGCGCTAAGTGCCGGATTTAACCGAAACTGCTGTTGTTGTTCATGTTGCTGCCTCACGGTGCCGTCAGCTTTGCCGCTGTTATCTGCCTGCTGGCTGGCACTGGCAACCGCATTAAAAGCCTGCTGTAAATCGGCCAGCAAGTCATCGGCGTTTTCAATACCTACCGACAAACGGATTAACGTTGGGCCGATACCGGCAGTTTTCTGTGCGGCAGCATCCATTGATGCATGCGTCATAGTACCCGGATGGCACACCAGACTTTCAATACCGCCCAGCGACTGTGCCAGCGTAAATAAGCTCAGTGCAGAGAAAAACACCGGCAGCAAGGCTTCGTCGGCAGCCAAATCAAAACTGCACATCGCACCAAAGCCGCTTTGCTGGGCTTTAGCAATAGCATGGCCAGGATGCTGTGGCAGCCCGGGGTAATACACTTTAGCCACCAGTGGCTGTTTTGCCAGAAAATCGACTACCCGGGCGGTATTATCCTGCTGCAAACGCAGCCGCGGTTCCAGTGTCCGCAGGCCGCGCAGCGTCATATAGCTGTCAAAGGGGGCACCGGTAATACCCAGGCAATTGGCCCACCATTTTAATTCATCGCCCAGTTGCTGCGATTTTGCGATCAATACCCCACCGACTATATCGCTGTGGCCGTTAATATATTTAGTAGTGGAATGCACAACAATATCAGCGCCCAGCGCCAGAGGTTGCTGTAATATCGGCGATAAAAAGGTGTTATCCACCACCACCAGCGCTTGAAGTGCTTTAGCCAAATCACATACTGCACGCACATCGGTAATTTGCAGCAACGGGTTAGACGGTGTTTCCAGCCAGATCATTTTCGGTTTAACCGCCCGGATTTGCTCAGCCCAGTCAGCATGCTGAAAATTTACCACCAGCAGGTTAAAAGCCCGCTTGCGCTGCGCCAGGTTAACAAACAACCGGTAACTGCCACCGTAGCAATCATGCGGGATCACTAGCGTATCATCTGGTGTCAGCAGTTGCAGTGCCAGTAAACAGGCCGACATGCCGGTGCTGGTAACTATAGCCTTTACACCGCCTTCCAGCTCGGCCAGCGTTTCGGCTAATAAATCCCGGGTCGGGTTATTCGAACGTGAATAATCGTACGGGCCGGGTTGTTTAAAGGCTTTTAATTCATAAGTTGAGGTTAAATACAGCGGTGGGGTAACCGCAGCATGGGCAGAGTCCTGAGCAATACCGGCCCGGGCAGCGATAGTCGCGGCGTGGCGCTTTGACATGGGGAAAACCTCATTTAGATGTTTAGACGTCTAAAAGTATAATGATAGAAATAAAGATGTCAAACCATTTAGCCGTCTATAATCATTATTTGTTGTACACTATTTGACTGCGCGGCATAACAAGATAGAATTTCGCCACTTGCGTAAAGCAATACAACATAATGACTAATACAAGGTAACCATATGGCTAAGTGGAATGGGGAATATATTCACCCGTACGCGGAACACGGTAAAAAATCAGAACTCGTAAAAAAAATCACCGTATCTATTCCGCTGAACGTATTAAAAGTGCTGACCGATGAGCGCACCCGCCGCCAGGTAAACAACCTGCGACATGCAACCAACAGTGAATTATTATGCGAAGCGTTTCTGCATGCATTTACCGGCCAGCCACTGCCAGCCGATGAAGATTTACGTAAAGATAACCCGCACCAGATCCCGGCAGAAGTACGCCAGATCTTAACCAGCATGGGCAAACCCATTCCGGTGATTATCGAAGCTGACAGCGACGAAGAATAACAAACAGAACACCCGCCAGCTGGCGGGTGTTCTGTTTTTGCAGCATGTTAACTGCGCGGTTTAGCGATAACAGTTAAGTCTGGCAATTAACTATAATAGTTTTCCGGCAACGGTAACCTTGCCACCCCGGATGCTACGGCGGCTTGCGCCACGGCCAGAGCAACCCGTGACAACAGGCGCGGGTCCATCGGTTTAGGAATAATATAGGTTTTACCAAAACTAAGCTGGTCAACCTTAGCGGCAGTTAACACTTCCTGCGGCACTGCCTCTTTAGCAATAGCCCGAATGGCATTTACCGCCGCCAGCTTCATTTCGTCATTAATAACACTGGCGCGTACATCTAAAGCACCGCGGAAAATAAACGGAAAACACAGCACGTTATTTACCTGGTTCGGATAATCTGAACGGCCGGTAGCCATAATAATATCGTCACGCATGGCATGGGCCAGCTCAGGCTTAATTTCCGGATCCGGATTCGAGCAGGCAAAAATAACCGGCTTGTCGGCCATTAGCTTTAACGCCTCTGGCGGTAACACGTCCGGGCCAGACACGCCAACAAACACATCAGCACCGTTTAAGGCATCTTCCAGCGTGCGTTTATCAGTATTATTGGCAAACAGCAGCTTGTACTGATTTAAATCATCGCGGCGGGTGTGAATAACCCCTTTGGTATCCAGCATATAAATATGCTCGCGCTGGGCGCCGCATTTAATCAATAGTTCCATACAGGCAATAGCCGCCGCCCCGGCCCCCATACAGACAATAATCGCATTTTTAATATCTTTACCCTGGATTTCCAGCGCGTTTAGCATGCCGGCAGCTGTCACAATAGCAGTACCGTGCTGATCATCATGAAACACCGGAATTTTGCAGCGTTTAATCAGCTCTTTTTCAATTTCAAAGCACTCCGGCGCTTTGATATCCTCAAGGTTGATACCACCAAAGGTGTCGGCAATATTGGCAACGGTATTAATAAACTCTTCCGTGGTGCGGTGTGTTACTTCAATATCAATCGAATCCAGGTTAGCAAAACGCTTAAACAGCAATGCCTTACCTTCCATTACCGGCTTCGAGGCCATGGGCCCTAAATTACCCAGGCCTAAAATAGCCGTGCCATTAGTAATTACAGCCACCAAATTGCCTTTGGCGGTGTACTTGTACACATTGTCGATATCAGCGGCTATTTCGCGTACCGGCTCAGCAACACCCGGGCTGTAGGCCAGAGCCAGATCAGTAACGGTTTCGGCCGGTTTGCTGATCTCAATACTGATTTTGCCGGGTTTGGGTTCTGCGTGGTAACGCAGTGCTTGTTCTCTGAAATCTGACATCTGTTTATCCTGCCGTTTGTTGTAGGGCTTAGCGTAAAGTTATTGTTATACAGTTACGTCTGAGGGAGGCTTATTCTAAAGAGCTGCCAGCGGTAAGAGAACCCCAATCAGTCTGATCGTACCAGCGCAAAACGGTTTATCTGGCTATAGCACTTTAGTCGCACCCCGTAGTTGTTATAACAATTACGACAGACAAACGACATTTCTTTTAGCAATATTGAATATAAATTCCTCATCTGACACAAATTACAGGCACAAAAAAAGCACCCGCAGGTGCTTTTTTCTGTTTTGCTGTAACAGAACCGATTAACGGTTGCCCAGTACAGAGAAACGTTTTTTGAAGCGATCTACACGGCCGCCTACGTCTAACACTTTTTGCTTACCGGTATAAAACGGGTGGCAAGCAGAGCAAACGTCCAGGTGGATGTCTTTGCACAGTGCTGATTTAGTTTTGAATGAATTACCGCAAGTACAAGTTGCAGTAATCTCTTTATATTCTGGGTGAATACCTGGCTTCATGGGTTACCTCGTTAGGCCGTATCGCTATCTGGTCAAATTTGTTGCCAGACACCATACGTAATTACAGTTAATTAAGGGCGCGTAGCTTAATAGATAGCCACAAAAGTTGCAACAGCTTATGCAGCGGTGCAATAAATTTTGTTTTACTTGGCATTTAACCGGGCTGTCCTTACACTTGAAGGCTGCTATTTAACAGGACCCTGTTGTGACTGTAGTACGCGTGGCCCTGCCGGTGCCGCTAAGACAACACTTTGACTACCTTATTGCCTCTGATCAACCCTGTCAGATTGGCTGCCGTGTACTTGTGCCTTTTGGTAACCGCCAGTTGGTAGGCATTATCTGGCAGCTTGCACCCGACGATGGCTTTGATGCCAGCAAACTAAAAACCGTACTACAACTGCTCGACACCACGCCGGTGCTGCCGCCACTGCTATGCCAGCTACTAAGCTTTGCGGCTGAATATTACCATTACCCGCTGGGTGAGGTATTAATCAGCGCCCTGCCAGCTTTGCTGCGCGAAGGCCGTAACTTAACAGACTACCAGCCTAAAGCCTACCGCCTGACCACTGCAGGCTTGCAGCTAAATAGTACTGCATTAAAACGCTCGGCTAAGCAAAGTGCGCTGTGGCAGGCGCTGCAAAGCCACCAGTTAACCGAGTCAGTGCTATTGCAACAACATAGCCGCGCTACCTTAAAACAGTTACTGGATAAACAGCTGGCAGAAGAGCTTATAGTGCCGCCGGTGCCTTTTACACCGCCGCTAAAGCCTGCTACGGGCCTTAAACTTACCAGTAATCAGGCATTGGCGGTTACAGCAGTGGATCAGGCCTGCGGCCGCTTTGAACGCTTACTGCTCGAAGGTGTTACCGGCTCGGGTAAAACTGAAGTATACCTGCAAAGTATTGCCGGCTTGCTTAATCAGCAACAGCAGGTACTGGTGATAGTGCCGGAAATTGGCTTAACCCCACAAACACTGGCGCGGTTTCAGGCGCGGTTTGATGTTCCGGTGCTCTGCTGGCACTCTGCACTTAGCGATAGCGAGCGCTTACATTGCTGGCTACAGGCCAGCACCGGCGCCGCGGCCATAATTATCGGCACCCGTTCGGCATTGTTTTTACCCTTTTACCGCCTGGGGCTGATTATTATTGACGAAGAGCATGACCAGTCATTAAAACAGCAGGACGGCTTTCGCTATCACGCCCGCGATTTAGCCATTAAGCGCGCTGCGCTGCAGCACTGCCCAATTCTGTTGGGCTCTGCTACGCCCAGTCTGGAAAGCCTGCACAACGCATTGAATAAACGTTTTATTCACTTACCGCTGCCCGATCGCGCAGCAGGCCAGGCCCTACCGGTGTTTGAACTGGTCGATTTAAAACAGCAGGTATTGCAGTTTGGCCTGGCCAGTCAAACGCTGGCGCAAATCAAAAAGCAACTGGGTTTGGGCCTGCAGGTAATGTTGTTTTTAAACCGCCGTGGTTTTGCCCCGGCGCTAAGCTGTCAGGAATGTGGCTGGCTAACCGAATGCCATCGCTGCAGCGCTTTTACCACTTATCATAAACAAAGCCGCCAACTGGTGTGCCATCACTGTGGCGCCAGCAAAGCGGTGCCGCGCCAGTGCGGTAATTGCGGTAGCACCCAGCTAAAACCACTGGGTCAGGGTACCGAACAATTAGAAGAAAACCTGCAGCAGCTGTTTGCGGATGTGCCCATTACCCGGCTTGACCGTGACAGCACCCGCCGTAAAGGCGCACTGCATCAGGCGCTGGATGATATTCATCAAAGTGGTGCACGATTGATTGTTGGCACGCAAATGCTGGCCAAGGGCCATCATTTTCCTAATGTCAGCCTGGTGGTTATTGTTGACGTTGACGGCGCGCTGTACAGCAGTGATTTTCGTGCCCCCGAGCAACTGGCGCAGTTACTGACACAGGTAGCTGGCCGCGCAGGCCGCGGCAGTAGTGGCGGTAAAGTGCTGCTGCAAACCCATTACCCGGAACATGTCTTACTGCAGGATATTATTAATAATGGCTATGCATCTTTTGCCCGCAGTGCACTTAAAGAGCGCGAGCAAACCCGTTTGCCACCCTTTCAGCACCTGGCATTGTTTCGCGCCGAGGCGCATCAGTCCGAGCTTTGTCAGCAGTGGCTGCAACAACTTGCCGACTGCAGCCGTCAGATTAGCGGCTTACAACTGCTGGGGCCCATACCGGCGCCACTGGAGCGCCGGGCCGGTAAATACCGCTGGCAACTGCAGCTTTACAGCCCAGCCCGGCCACAGCTGCACACTGCGCTGGATAATTTGCTGCAACAACTACACAGCTGGCCGTTAAGCCGCAAAGTAAAATGGCAACTGGACGTTGACCCCACTGATCTTACCTGAAGCCGCACTGTTGTTTCTTTTTCCGCTTAACCTAGTAGAATAGCCGCCAAGCCCCGAAGTTTGAGCAAATTACCTGACCTTATGCCACAAAAAGATTACGTTAAAGCCAGCCGGCCTAAGGCCAAAACTGCCAGCCGCCGCCCGGCCAGAGCCAACAGCAAAGCTGCCGCGCCGAAAAAACCCTGGTTGTTAATTCTGGTTACCCTCACACTGGTCAGTGGTTTTATTTATTTTCTCTGGTACTTAAATCAGCAACCCGCTGCACCGGTAACGCCGGTGGCTAAAAAAGAACAGGCCGTTAAAAAAGACGAACTGCCAGCCAAACCCACTGAAGAGCCATACCAGTACATTAAAGAGCTGGAAAACAAAGAAATAATTGTTGAAGTGCCGGTACAGCAACAATCCAGCGGCCCTTACCAGATGCAGTGTGGCTCGTTCCGGCAGGAACAGCAGGCTGAAGCGATGAAAGCCCAGATCGCCTTTGCCGGCTTTGTCTCTACCGTGCGCCGTACTGAGGGCGATAACGGCGTTTGGTTTAGGGTGGTGTTGGGCCCTTATGAATCCAAGCGTAAGGCCACTTCAGATATGAACCGCCTACGCCAGCAAAATATCAATACCTGCCGGATCTGGAACTGGACTTGAAAAGCGCCCGGCGCAGCCACACTTAAGCCTTAAGTTAATCACGCCACAGGGCTTATCCATGACCACTATTGTTTCTGTTCGCCGCGATGGCCACGTTGCCATCGGCGGTGACGGCCAGGTTTCGCTTGGTAATACCGTAATGAAGGGCAACGCCCGCAAAGTTCGCCGTTTGTACAACAACAAAGTTATTGCCGGTTTTGCCGGTGGTACGGCAGACGCCTTTACCTTATTTGAACGCTTTGAAGCCAAGCTTGAAGTGCATCAGGGCCATTTAATGCGCGCCGCGGTTGAACTGGCCAAAGACTGGCGCACTGATCGCATGCTGCGCAAGCTTGAAGCGCTGCTTGCTGTAGCCGACGCCAATACCTCACTGATTATTACCGGTAACGGTGACGTAGTGCAGCCCGAGCATGACCTTATCGCCATTGGCAGCGGCGGCCCCTACGCCCAGGCTGCGGCTACTGCGATGCTGCAAAATACCCAGTTAAGTGCGCGCGACATTGTTGAGAAAAGTCTGACTATTGCCGGTGATATCTGTGTTTACACCAATCACCACCAGACCATTGAAGAATTATAAGCAGGTACTTTATGTCTGATATGACCCCAAGAGAAATTGTGCACGAACTGGACCGCCACATTATCGGCCAGAATAAAGCCAAACGTGCTGTGGCTATAGCCCTGCGTAACCGCTGGCGCCGCATGCAGCTGGAACCGGCACTGCGCCAGGAAGTTACGCCGAAAAATATTCTGATGATTGGCCCCACCGGTGTCGGTAAAACTGAAATTGCCCGCCGTCTGGCCAAACTGGCCAATGCCCCCTTTATTAAAGTAGAAGCCACCAAATTTACTGAGGTGGGCTATGTTGGCAAAGAGGTAGAGAGCATTATCCGAGATCTGGCCGACAGCGCGGTAAAAATGTTCCGCGAGCAGGCGATCGAGAAAAACCGCTTTCGCGCTGAAGAAGCTGCAGAAGAACGTATTTTAGATGTACTGCTGCCACCGGCTCGTGACAGCTGGGGCGAAGCCGATAATAAACCCGTAGCAGACAGCAACACCCGGCAGGTATTTCGCAAAAAACTGCGCGAAGGCCAGTTAGACGATAAAGAAATTGAGCTGGAGCTATCGCAAGGCCCTATCGGTGTTGAAATTATGGCACCGCCAGGTATGGAAGAAATGACCTCGCAACTGCAAAGCATGTTTCAGAGCCTTGGCAGTGAGAAAAAGAAAAAGCGTAAACTGAAAATCAAAGATGCTTTTAAGCAACTGATCGAAGAAGAAGCCGCCAAACTGGTTAACCCGGAAGAGTTAAAAGCCCAGGCACTGGAAGCTGTAGAGCAAAACGGCATCGTATTTCTCGATGAAATTGACAAGATATGTAAGCGTGGTGAAACCAGCGGGCCGGACGTTTCACGCGAAGGCGTACAACGTGACTTACTGCCGCTGATTGAAGGCTGTACCGTCAATACCAAACACGGCATGGTAAAAACCGACCATATTCTGTTTATTGCTTCAGGCGCCTTTCAGATGAGTAAACCATCAGATTTAGTGCCGGAATTACAAGGCCGCCTGCCCATCCGGGTAGAACTGGAAGCCTTAAGTGCTGCCGATTTTGAGCGCATACTAACAGAGCCTAAAGCCTCACTGACCGAGCAATCTATTGCGATGCTGGCCACTGAAGGTGTTACGCTGAGTTTTGATGCCGAAGGTATTAAAAGCCTGGCAGCAGCAGCGTGGCAGGTAAACGAAACCACCGAAAACATTGGCGCCCGCCGCCTGTACACCGTAATGGAGCGACTGCTGGAAGAAATCTCTTACGACGCTGCCGACCACGCCGGTGAACATATTCAGGTTGACGCCGCTTATGTTGAAAAGCATCTGGGCGCCCTGGTAAAAGACGACGACTTAAGCCGGTTTATTCTGTAACGATGGCCAATACAGAGCACAGCGCACAAACTACTCAGCTGCAGGTTAGCCGCCTGCACTACCACAGCCAGAGCCGGATGCTGGACATCACGTTCAGCGATGGCACTGTGGCAGGCTTTAGTGCAGAGTTTTTGCGCGTGTTCTCACCATCGGCTGAAGTACGTGGCCATGGCAAGCCAAAACTGGTAAGCAACAAAAAACTGGTTAGCATTAGCAAGCTGCAGCCGGTTGGCCATTATGCGGTAAAGCTGGTGTTTGACGATGGCCACGACAGCGGCATCTACAGCTGGCAATATCTTAAACAACTCAGTGAGCAGCAAAGCGAGCTATGGCAACAGTATCTGGCACAACTGGATCAGGCCAACGCCAACCGCGATGATTTAATTACCGTCAAGGTGCGTTATTAAGCAAGATTAATCATCATTTAATGCTTACTTCCACTGCTTCAGCAAGCCCCGTCCTTCGGCGTTCAACCAATTGTGATAACTGATAATCGTCCAGCATATCCATTAACCATTCATAGGTTTCTGCCGGAACAAGGTAAGCCGTAGGTTTGTTGTGGTTAAGAATAGCAACAGCAGCGCCATTGGCTTCGTTAAGTAAGGCTGTTGGGTTCTTTTTTAACTCTGAAATGCTGACTGAGTAATCTGCCAAAACCCGCTTCATAAAAACACCTTTTTCAACTCTAAATTAAGTGCTAATTTTAGACCTATATAATAAAAAGTGCCAGCGCTGAGTTTACAGCATTGCGTTTGGTTAAGGATCTGGTTTACAGCACGTGAAAACTCATAGCTGTTAAACTGGCTCCTCAATGCTCTCTTTCTGCTCTGCCCAGTTTAACAGCGCGTCTAAAGCCGGGCACAATGCCTGCCCCCAGGCAGTTAAGCGGTACTCAACCTTAGGTGGCACCTGCGGGTATACCTTGCGCTGCACAATACCATCTGCTTCAAGCTTTCTCAGCTGCTGAGCCAGCATCTTTTGCGAAATGTCAGGAATAAGTTTCTCGAAATCAGAATAACGCTGCACTTTTCCGTCGAACAAATGAAACAGGATCACCAGCTTCCAGCGCCCTTCCAGAAATTTAATTGCTTCAAGCGTTTCCGCCGCAGCGCTAGCAGGCGTATAAATCTTTCTCATAGGTATGTCACTTACTTTTTCGTGCGTTCTTGATTATTGGTAAGCCTAAGCAGAAACTTCCTGCTCAGCAACAGTGCAGCAGGAGAAATTTAAGTGAATATTCAGTTAGCTAAATCCATCAATAATTATTTTGCGATCGGCAACGGCACAGGCTCGGTCCGGGTAAAGGATTGTTTCACGCCAGAGGCCGTTGTACTTGATGAAGGTGGCAATTATCAGGGCCAGGCGGCTATTGAATCCTGGCTGCAGCAAACCCGGCAAAAGTATCAGTTCAGCGCCAAGCCCATCAGCGTTACTTCTAAGGAACAGCAAGAAGTCGTGGTTGCAGAAGTCAGTGGCAATTTCCCTGGCAGCCCGATACAGCTGAGCTATGTCTTTGTCCTTAATGGCGACAAGATCCAATCGCTGGAGATTTCCTGATGGCTATGGATTTAGCGCTACAAGGCAAAAAAGTGCTGGTAACTGCTGGCACAAAAGGGATAGGTGAAGCAGTTGTGACGCTGCTGCGGGATTGTGGCGCAAGTGTACTGGCCTCGGCACGAAGCCGCCCGGCGTCTTTTCCCGAAGAACTGTTTGTCGCGGCTGACCTGACAACAATACAGGGCTGCAATACGCTGATAGATGCTGTGAACAGCCGCCTTGGTGGCGTTGATATTATCATTCATGTTTTGGGTGGTTCAGCTGCACCGGCCGGTGGTTTTGCCGCGCTCAGCGAAGACGTGTGGCAACATGAGTTAAATCTCAACCTGTTTCCAGCCGTGCGCTTAGACCGCGCTTTACTACCGCAAATGTTGGCACAAGGCGAAGGTGTCATTATTCATGTCACCTCCATTCAGAACGTACTTCCTCTGCCAGAGTCAACCACGGCTTATGCTGCCGCCAAAGCTGCATTGTCAGCGTATATCAAAAGCTTGTCTAAAGAAGTCGCACCAAAAGGTGTACGGGTTGTGCGTGTATCGCCAGGTTGGGTTGAAACAGAGGCATCAGTGGCGTTAGCTGAACGGCTGGCCGAGCAGGCAGGCACTGATTACGAGGGCGGCAAACAGATTATTATGGCTTCACTTGGCGGCATTCCGCTCGGGCGACCGTCTAAACCTGTTGAAGTGGCAAATCTGATAGCATTTCTTGCATCGCCACTCGCGGCAAGTATTACCGGCTCAGAATATGTGATTGACGGCGGAACCACTCCCACGGTTTAAAGCATGGCGCACTGGAAAATAGTGTGTGATGCGTTTTGTTGAATCAAATACGCATCGCTCATGCTCATAATCACCAGCCCATATTAAAATGTATCCCCGGACTAAAACTGAAACGAGGGTCGGCTACAATAAGTTGTTCCTCACCATGCTTCGTAGCCAAACGTACAGTAAATGAGTGTATCTTTGTAACATCCTCAACAGAAGCCCGGCTTGCAGCTTGAATGATTTCTGGGGTTTTTACCCAATCGTCAACATTTTGCGGAGAAACCTTGAAGGTTACATACCATGCACCAGACAGTGCTGAGGGCAAATCACTTTCCATCTCTTTTTTTACTACAGATATATCACTTATCGTATACTGATCTGTATAGCAAAATCCGGACGCATTCTGGTCGTATGCAGAACGCCCTTGCTCTGTTAAAAGATATGCATCTCCACTATCCTCGATGAGGCCGACATTAATAAACGGCTGAATAATTCGCTGATTATTATTTGTTTGTTGAGATTTTGGAATTGGGAACTCTTTGAACAAAACAGAAGAAGCACAACCCTTCTTATTCACTTTATCCGCAAGTGCAGCTCGGATTTTTTCCTCTGTTGGATTACCACTCTGACTACAGGCAGTTAATCCGATAAAAATGAATGTCATCAGCGAAAGTTTTTTCATGTATACCTTGATGTAGTAATTTGGTCTAAAGCTTATTTCGACGCGCGCTCGTATTTAAACACAAGCTGACCTACACTTGTAAATTTCATGTGATAAATATTACTGTGATTCTTGATTATTTACAACGGATTTCAGGTACAAAAAGTTTTGCTGTTAACCTAAAATACCAAAACCCGTCTGATAAGACGGGCTGGGGTTTTGCGTAGTATTTATGCTGCCAGCTCAGGCGCGGAACCTGTCTACCGTTTGATGTAAACGGGCTGCCTGCTGGGCGACTTCTTCGCTGATCGACGCATTTTGTCTGGCGTGAGCGTAGGTTTCATCCGACAGATCCCGAATTTTAACCACGTTTTTATTTACCTCTGCTGCCACATGGCTTTGCTGCTCAATTGCCGCGGCTATTTGTGTAGTCATATCCATAATATTGCTAACGTCTGCAGTGATTTCACCCAGCAAACGCATGGCCACATTTGCCTGGCTGGCGCTTTCGCTACCCTGCTCGCGGCAACTTAGCATTACTTTGACAATTTCATTGGTGCGCCCCTGCAAGCCACCTACTATGGCTTCAATCTGCCGGGTTGATTCCTGCGTACGCATTGCCAGGTTACGTACTTCGTCAGCCACTACGGCAAAACCACGGCCCTGATCGCCTGCTCTGGCCGCTTCAATGGCAGCATTTAGCGCCAGTAAGTTTGTTTGTTCGGCAATGCCGCGGATAACATCCAGCACCGAGCCTATGGTTTTGCTGTCCTGCTCCAGCTCTGACACTACCCCGGCGGCATTTTGCAGCCGGTCTGATAACAGCTGAATACGTTGTACTGTTTGCTGTACTTCCATTCTGCCGGTTTGGGCATTCTGATTGGTCGCTTCTGCTCTGGCAGCGGTGTTTTCTGTATTACTGGCAATTTCGTTGATGGTTGCGCCCATTTCAGTTACTGCTGTGGCAACCATATCGGTTTCGCTTTGCTGTTGCTGCATGCCGCGGCTGGTATCGGCTGTAGACTGTGCCAGTTCATTGGTGGCCTGATCAAGCATTTCCAGCGCCTGATTTACCGTTTTAATTAAATCCTGAAAATCGCCCAGCATGGCGTTGAAGTCTGTGGCTAAGGTGCTCATTTCATCTTTACCGGCAACATCAACCCGCATACGAAAATCATTGCTGCTGCGAATCAGGCCAATGGTTTTACATACATCCAGCACCGGGCGCAATATGCTGCGGCTGGTCATGGCTACCAGCAGCAACACTACCGCCAGCACCAAAACAAAAATGCCTACCGCCAGCCGCTGCACTGAAGTAACAGCGTCGGCAATAGCTTCACTGGTTTGCGCAGATAACTCCGTAAGGCTGGCTTCGGTATTCTGAATGGCGCTACGCATTTGCCCGGTTAAGCCCTGGGTTTCATCCAAACCGCTTTGCTGCATTGAACTAACCAGCGCAGTAAAATGCTGCTGATAATTAGCCAGCAAATTTTTACCACTGGCATCATCAGCTACTACTTGCTGTAACTGCAATGCTATCTGGTTAAACTGCTGCTGATATGCCAGATCCCGCCGCAGCAGAAAGTCTTTCTCGGCGCGGCGTAATTGCAGTAACAGCACGCTGAGGTTGTCACTGCCCAGTTGTTCAAAATGGCTTTCAAGCTGATGTACCGTCTGGCGCAACTCTCCCATCATGCCAGAGGACGGGTTCAGGCCGACAACCTGTTGCTGCGCCACTAACTGATTAAACGCTTGCTGGTACTGCGCCGTTAAGCTAAGAAACTGCTGCAGTGGTTTAGCGTCAATATTGTGCTGCTCTAACAACTGCTGCAGTTCTGCTGCGCGCTGCTGCATCTGGCTGTAGTGGTCATTCAGCCGCTGCTGATAACGCAGATCGGTGCGCATAACAAAATCTTTCTCATGGCGGCGGAACATCAGCACGTCGGTACTGATTTGCTCTACCAACTGCTGTGTTCTGGCCAGAGAGGTTAACTGCGCACTTTGATAAAACAAGATCAGCAGCATTACCGCCATTGCCACCACCAGCGCCCCGCCGTTAATAAACAACCGCTGCTTTATCGATAATTGTCGTAACTGATTCATGCTGCTCACCTGGATTATTAACAACTCAGTTGAGCATAGCGCAGCCAGATAAAAGTGCGGGCTATTTTTTGGTTAAACACTAATTGTATATAATATAGGCACTTAAACTACATAAAGTACCCAGAGTGGCACCGGCGATAACATCAAGCGGAAAATGCACCCCCAGCATAATACGGGACATACCCACACTGCAGGCCCAAATCAGTAGCAGCACAGCCAGTGCCGGAAAGTAAATAGCCAGTGTGGTAGCCATTACAAAAGCACCGGCTGTGTGGCCGGACGGCAGGCTAAAGCGGTCAGAAGGGGTAATATGTGCATAACCAAACACGGTTAAAATATCTGCCGGCCGCGCCCGTTTAATACAATTTTTCAGCACTAAATACAGCGGCAATTCCAGCGCAAAAGCCAGCAACAGTATTGTAGTCAGCTCTGTAACGTCGCTATGGCTAAACAGATATAAAATACCGCAAAGCAGCAGGTACAACGGGCCATCAGCTGTTTTAGACAAAAAGTAGCTGGCTATAAAAGCCTGCCGGGACGAGCTGCGGCTGAACAAGCTGCAAAATGAGTGATGATCCCATTGCTCCAGACGTTTAAGTAACATAACTGCGCCCTGTCATTTCTCCTGACTAAACGCAGCCTAACGGCTTTTTATGACGTTATAATGACATTTTTTTGCGATAAAATGCGATGGCATCGGGCTCTGTCAGCGGTTTAGCCAGATAGTAGCCCTGCACGGCATCACAAGACATATTCTGCAGCAGCTCTAATTGCACAGCAGTTTCAACGCCTTCAGCCAGAATACGTTTGCCCAAACCATGCGCCAGTTTAATCATGGTTTTAACTATCATCATATCGGAATCGTTACCGGCCATATCCATGACAAAACTGCGGTCTATCTTAATTTTGTCTATTGGCATACGCCGCAGATAGGCCAGCGAAGAATAACCGGTACCAAAATCGTCAATAGATACCCGGATGCCCATTTGCTGCAGCTCCATCACGTAATTTGAGCCTTTTTCCATATCATGCATGGCGGTGTTTTCGGTGATTTCCAGCTCCAGCAGATCCGGTGATACTTTGTACTGCAACAATAAGCGCTGGATTTCACGTTTCAGGCCGTCGAGCTGAAAATTTACCGGTGACATATTTACCGCCAGCGGAATATGCAACTGTTGCTGCTTCCACTGGCTGATGGTGTATACGGCTTTGCGCAGCACCCATAAATCCAGTTGCCGGTTTAGCCCAAGCTGCTCGACAAAGGGCAAAAACTGCCCCGGCAGCAAAAAACCTTTTTGCGGATGCTGCCAGCGTAACAGCACTTCAAAGGCTTCTATGCTGTTGTCGCGCGCGCTGCACTGCGGCTGAAAGTACAATACAAACTGGCTGTGTTCCATCGCGGCCAGTAACTCTGTTTCCCAGCTGATCAAACGGCTGGTTTCGTCCTCCATACCGGGCTGATACTCCAGCCAGCGGCTTTGCATGCGTTTGGCCTGATGAAAAGCAATATTGGCTTTTTGCACCAGTTGCTCTGCAGTAGTAGCGTGCAGGGGAAATTTAGCCAGACCAATGCTGCAGCTTAACTTCAGTGAACCACAATCGAGCACAAAGCTTTTTTCTACCAATTGCTGTAAATGCCGGATGGTAAACTGCAGCTGGGTATCATTGTGCACATCGGTGATCACCAGAGTAAAAATATCGCCGCCGGTACGGGCAATTAGTGCCGGTTTTAACACACTTTGTTCAAAACGCCGGATCAGCTGGCGTAAAATCTCGTCGCCCTGCTTCAGGCCAACCGACTCATTAACGGTTTTAAATTTATCTAACCCCAGCATCAGCAAATGCAACGGCGCCGCCTTCTCCTGCCGCAACTGGTCGTTAAGTACAGATAACAGCGCATCACGGTTTAATGCACCGGTCAGTTGATCATAGCGGTTAAGGTAGTGGGCTTTTTCGGTTAGTTGCTCGTTAGTACTGCGTTCATGCTCTTGCAACCATATAATCAGACTTAGCCCCAAGCAGCAGAGCAAAAACAATTCGGCACTTTTATATAGCAGGATCCAGTAGCTCCATTCTTCCTGGCGCTCTGCCAGCATCAGCCAGATGCCATTGCCAACGTACAGTAAGCCCCAAAGTATCAGCGTAACCACGGCCAGCCTCTGCCCCAATGTAGGTGACATTCTTTGCCATAAACCTACAGCGGCTGTTAGCAACACAATCCCCATCAGTAACAATCTGATATACAACTGAAAATATAACTGCCAACCGGCTAAGGCATCGCTCAGCGCAAATGGCACTACGCTAAGTAACGCAACAGCACTAAGCAGCAGCAAAGTAGGCAACAACTTTACTCTTAACAACAGATGCTGCCTGTCATGCCGTGTCATTACCATGCCGCGCAGTAACAGCACGGCAAAAGCGTAACTGGTGAAAATCAGTAAGAACTGAAACACTGAAGATATTAGCGTAGTGCCACGGCCCAGCCCTGCTGCCCCCTGGATCAAAATTGCCGACTGGTACAAGGCAAAGCACAGCAAGGCAGCAAACCAGCATTTAATATATTCCTGCCGGTATATCCGGCTGAAATGCCACAGCAAGTAACACAATAATAAGGCTATGCCCAGCTGGGTGAAGTAAACAACAAACCTGGCAAATAATTCGGTGGTCACAACTGGCTGCCGGTAAATTTGGTTACCATCACCATAGCAAACAACCTGTCAAAACGACAACTGTGCCGCAGGCTGCAGGCCACGAAAAACCAATAATAATAATAGTTTGAGCTTACTCCAGTCAGCGCTATACTGTGGGCTCAGTACCTTTTCTCAACCGGAGCTTCGTATGGAATACAACACTTCTGAATTATGTGATCTTTATGCCGATTTGGTTGATGTGGTAGAGCCGCTGTTTGCCAGCTACGGTGGCAGACGTTCTTTTGGTGGTAAAATTCATACCATCAAGTGTTTTGAAGACAACGGCCTGGTACGGCAAATGCTAACCGATCCGGGCATTGGCAAAGTGTTGCTGATTGATGCTGGTGGCTCTGCCCGCCGCGCTATTATTGACGCTGAACTGGCGTCACTGGCTGCGGCTAATGGTTGGGAAGGCATAGTGTGTTATGGCAGTGTACGCGATTTAGATCTGCTGGAAGATTTCGATATCGGTATTCATGCAGTTAATGCCATTCCGGTGGGCGCTGATGATAAAGGCTTTGGTGAAACCGATGTACCGGTGAATTTTGCCGGTGTGACCTTTTTACCGGGTGATCATTTATATGCCGACAGCACTGGCATTATTATGTCGCCAGATGCACTGGATATTGAATAAAACGGCTTTAGCATGCTGAACTTTTTTACCCGCGAGCAACTTAACCAATACTGCAGCACGCGTGACGGTGAGCAGCGCCTCGGGCAGGCGCTAAGCCTGCCTGATACTAAGCTAAACCTGGTTGAGCAACTGGCACAAAGCAAAGCCGCAGGCTGCCGCTTTGTGCTGCTTGGTGTGCCGGAAGATATTGGCCCCCGCGCTAACCTTGGCCAGGGTGGTGCAGATAAAGGCTGGTCAGCCTTTTTAAGCAAATTTGTTAACCTGCAAAGTAATCATTTTATTGCCGCCGGCCAAATTTTGCTGCTGGGTGAAATACACTGCGCCGACTTACAACAGCAAGCCACTGTTGATATCCAGCAACCGCAGCAGCTTAGCCAGTTACGCCAATGCGTTGATACCCTGGATAACAGAGTTGCAGCGGTGGTGCAGGCAATATTCGCCGCTGGCTTATTACCGGTTGTAATAGGCGGTGGCCACAATAACAGTTACCCGATAATAAAAGCGCTTAGCCAGGCCAGCGGCCAACAGGTTAATTGCGCTAATTTAGACCCGCATTCAGATTTCCGGCCGCTTGAAGGCCGCCACAGCGGCAATGGCTTTAGCTATGCCTGGCACGAAGGCATGCTAAAACACTACTTTGTGCTGGGTTTGCATGAGCTGAAAAATTCCGCCGCGACTCTCGCACAATTGCAACAAGCGGGGGGCGAATTTTGTAGCTACCAGCGCATTTTTGTCCGCCAGGAACTGAATTACCAGCAAGCGCTGGATTTGTGTATCGACAATGTCGTGCAAGGCAGTGGCGACATTGGTATTGAAGTAGACACCGACAGCATCAGCCTGATGCCGGTAAGCGCCTTTACTAACTGCGGTATTAGTGTGCAGGCAGCTGAGCAATTTGTATATCAGCTGGCTAAATTACCCCGCAGCCGTTATTTGCATCTGGCTGAAGCCGCTCCGGCACAACATCCGGCTGGTTTGGCGGCTGGCGTTAACGAAGCCGGGCAAGTGTTATCGGCTCTGGTGTTGGCCTTTATACAGGGTAAAAAAGATCAGGCTATTGCAATTTAACCTTATCTGGCTGCCATTGCTTTAACCATACCGCAAAACCACTGAGCTCAAACGGCCGCGAGTAAAAAAAGCCCTGGCCCCGGCTGCAGCCCATGCGCAGTAATTTCTGCTCTACTGCTGCCTCTTCTATACCTTCGGCTATTACCCCCAGGTCCAAATTACGCGCCATATCGATAATGGCGCCGGTAATGGCAGCATTCATATCAGATTTATGCAGATCACTGATAAAAGAGCAGTCAACTTTAACGTACTGCACAGGTAATTGCCTGATATAAGCCAGCGATGATAAGCCGGTGCCGAAATCATCCAGCGCCAGCTCCACACCCAACTGATGTAAACGTTGCAGCATTGTCATAGCTTTTACCGGCTCAGCCACCAGCGCACTTTCTTTTAGCTCCAGTATCAATTGCCCCGGTGCTACTTGATATTTGTCAAATAACTGCTCCAATGCGTCAACCAGCTCATCGTGCAGTAAGTCTTTGCTGGAAATATTCACGGCAATTTTACTCACCAGAGCGGCTTGTTTTAGCTTGGCGATCATGGCTACGGCTTCATTTAATACCCACTGAGTCAGCGGGTAAATAACACCCATTTCTTCTGCCAGTGCCAGAAAACTGTCTGGCGTCAGCAAGCCCCGTTTTGGGTGGCGCCAGCGAATATACACCTCACCGGCTAATACTTCGTGGCTACGCATATCTACCTGCGGCTGGATATACAACTCCAGTTGTTGCTCACTAATCGCCTGGCGCAGCTCTGCCATCAGCGTTAATTTGTCGTTGGTGTAGTGCAGCATGTCGGTGCTAAACACCTGGCTGTTGCCCTGCAAAGAACTGTGATATTGCAATGCAAGATAAGCGCGCTCCAGCAACTCATTCAGCTGCGTACCATGCTCAGGATAATGTGCAATACCCGACTGTAGCTGGTAATCAACGGCACAGCCATGCACTATCATCGGTTCAGGAATTGCGCGTTCCAGCGTGTCGGCAAGATACTCGGCCATATGCTCTTTGTCGTCACTGTCTACCCAGATAGCAAAATCCACACCGCCTAAATGACATACCCGGGTGGGCTTTTGCTGCCGGAATTCAAACGTCAGGGCTTTATCTTCGCCGGCCAGATGATCATTAATACGCTGGGCTATCTGTGCCAGAATAAGGTTACTGTTGCTGTGCCCAAGTAACTTATTCACCTGGTCAAACTGCGTTATTTTTATCAGTAACAATGAATAATGCTGCTCAGGCGCCCGCTTTAGCAGTTCGTCCAGTTGCTGCTGTAAAAAGAATTTGTTTGGAAAACCACTGATATCGTCATGCAGAGAATAAAAACCAAGCCGGCTGCCTTTTTTTGCCGTTCTGGCTTTTTGCAGCTTGTAGATGTCCAGTTTCAGTTTAAACATGTAGATAAATGCCAGCAGCAAAAAGCCGCTAAGCAAACTGACGATGGGCAACGAAGACTCAGATGTCTGTGCTGCCAACGGACAACTGAGCAGGCCAGGAACAAGCAGCCGGTAAGACAAAGCAATACTCCAGCAAAAATAGTGCTATTAGCTTAAGCTAAAATACTAGCTTGTAAAGCAGATTAACGCCGGTGATTTATCTCTTTACCATTAATAATCAGCTGTTTAAGTGAGTTCACACCAAATTGGTAGCATAACTCTGCCGGGCGGCTTATGGCATAACAGGCAAAATCAGCCCGTTGCCCTACCGCCAGAGTACCGCGATCTGTTAAGCCAAGCGCTTTGGCAGCATGCCGGGTTACGCCCAGCAAAGCTTCTTCCGGCGTTAAACGAAACAGTGTGCAAGCCATATTCAGCATCAGCGGTAAAGAACACAACGGCGACGTGCCGGGATTAAGATCGGTCGCCACTGCCATTGGCACCTGATATTGGCGCAGTAAGGTAATCGGCGGTAGCCGGGTTTCACGCAAAAAGTAAAACGCGCCAGGCAACAACACAGCCACAGTGCCGGCTTTAGCCATAGCGGCCACGCCGGCCTCATCAAGAAACTCGATATGGTCGGCCGACAAACCGCCAAACTCTGCCACTAAGGCGCTGCCACCGAGGTTAGATAATTGCTCGGCGTGGGCTTTAACCGGTAAGCCAAGCGCGCGGGCGGCTGAAAATACCTGACGGCTTTGCTCCGGGCTAAAGCCAATGCTCTCGCAAAATACGTCCACAGCATCGACCAGCTTCAGCGCATGTAACTGCGGCAGCATCTGACACACCGCAGCAATATAGCCATCGGCGTCGTTAGCATATTCAGGTGGTAATGCATGGGCCCCCAGAAAGGTCTTTTGCACTGTTGCCGGATGATGCTTATCCAGCTCAGCGGCCACTTCAAGAATTTTTTGCTCGCTGGCTAAATCGAGGCCATAACCAGATTTAATTTCTACTGTGGTTACACCTTGTGCCAACAGGGTATTAAGCCGGTCTTTGGCCAGCACAAATAAGTCGGCATGGCTGGCTGCACGCGTCGCAGCCACCGTAGCCTTGATACCGCCACCTGCTGCGGCAATATCCTGATAACTGGCGCCATTTAAGCGCATTTCAAACTCATTGCTACGGTTACCGGCATACACCAAATGCGTATGGCAATCGATAAAACCCGGCAGCAACCACTGACCAGCGGCGTCATACAAGGGGGTAGCTAAAGCATCGAATGGCGGCAAATCTGCTTTGCTGCCAACAAAGGCAATCACACCATCTTTAACCGCTAAAGCACCGTTTTCTATGCTGCCATAGGCCGTGCCGTTATCGGTCATGGTGGCGATATTGGCGTTTATCCAGATAGCATCAAATTGCTGCATAAGGGCTTCCTGTAAGTCGGTCTGAAATAATTTTACACCAACAACTTGTATATACAACCAAATTGGCTTATTTTTTATTTAGTAAAACCGGAGGGTGTTATGGCTGTCGCCAAATTTGCCGAAATTAAAGAGTACATGCTCAGCCAGATTGAAATTGCCGCCTGGCCCGAGCACAGCCGGGTACCGTCAGAAAACGAGCTGGCCGAACAGTTCAGTGTTAGCCGGATGACAGCAAGACGCGCGCTGCAGGAGCTGACCGAACAAGGCATTTTGTACCGCACTCAGGGGGTTGGCAGCTTTGTTGCGGCGCTTAAATCGCAATCGTCGCTGCTGGAGATCCGCAATATTGCCGACGAGATTAACAGCCGCGGCCATGCCTACAGTGCGCGGTTATTGCAGCTGACTGAACTGCCCTGCCCGACCATTATTGCCGCCGCGCTGGGATTAAAGCGCAACGAACCGGTGTATTTTTCCTTAATAGTGCATTTAGAAAATAACCAACCGCTGCAGTTAGAAGCGCGTTACGTTAGCCCTAAACTGGTACCAGACTATGTAAAACAAGACTTTAACCAGCAAACCCCGCATCAGTATTTAAGTTTTATTGCGCCGCTGACTGAAGCCGAACACACCGTTGAGGCCATCTGGCCAGACGATTTTACCTGTAAGCATTTAATTCTAAAGAAAGCCGAACCCTGCCTGCGTTTGACCCGCCGCACCTTTAGCCGTGAAGGCGCGGTCAGCCTGGCGTATTTAACCTCACCGGGTAGCCGCTATCGTTTAGGCGGCCATCTGAACTTTTCTTTACCCAGCAGCAGAGAGACTATCTGATGACAGACCCACGTATTGATAACAGCCGGGTGATCCGTGCTGACCGCGGCAGCAAGATCACCGCTAAAAGCTGGCAGACAGAAGCTGCCAAGCGCATGTTAATGAATAACCTTGACCCGGAAGTAGCCGAGCACCCGCAAGCCTTAGTGGTATACGGCGGTATTGGCCGTGCAGCGCGCAACTGGCAGTGCTACGACAAAATTGTTGAAGTGTTAAACCGGCTGGAAGATAACCAAACGTTGTTGGTACAAAGCGGTAAACCGGTTGGCGTATTCCCGACCCACCCCGACGCGCCCCGGGTACTTATTGCTAACTCTAACCTGGTACCGGCCTGGGCCAACTGGCAGCACTTTAACGAGCTGGATCGCAAAGGCCTGATGATGTACGGCCAGATGACGGCCGGTTCGTGGATCTATATCGGCACCCAGGGCATAGTGCAAGGCACCTATGAAACCTTTGTCGCCATTGCCAAACAACACTTTAACGGCCAGGCAGCCGGTAAATGGGTATTAACCGGTGGTTTAGGTGGCATGGGCGGCGCTCAGCCATTGGCGGCGACTATGGCCGGTTTTCATATGCTGGCCTGTGAAGTGGATGAAAGCCGTATCGATTTTCGCTTAAAAACCCGTTATCTGGATAAAAAGGCCCGCTCACTGGATGAAGCGCTGGCGATGCTGGCAGCGGCTAAAGCGGAAGGTAAGCCCACCTCTATCGGCCTGTTGGCCAATGCGGCTGATGTGTTTGCTGAGTTAGTCGCGCGCGGTATTACACCGGATGTAGTAACCGACCAAACGTCTGCCCACGACCCGTTAAACGGCTACCTGCCTCAGGGTTGGAGCATGGAAAAAGCGGCGGAGCAGCGTAAAACCGACGAAGAGGGCGTCGTTAAAGCCGCTAAACAGTCGATGGCGGTGCAGGTACAGGCGATATTAACCATGCAGCAACGTGGCGCCGTCGCCACCGATTACGGCAACAATATCCGCCAAATGGCCAAAGACGAAGGCGTGGCTAATGCTTTTGATTTCCCGGGTTTTGTACCGGCTTATATCCGGCCACTGTTCTGCGAAGGCATAGGGCCGTTTCGCTGGGTCGCTCTGTCGGGCGATGCCGAAGATATCTATAAAACCGATGCCAAAGTAAAAGAGCTGATTCCGGATAACCCGCACCTGCATAACTGGCTGGATATGGCGCGCGAGCGCATTCAGTTTCAGGGCTTACCGGCGCGCATTTGCTGGATTGGTTTAAAAGATCGCGCCCGTATCGCGCTGGCCTTTAACGAAATGGTCAAAAACGGCGAGTTAAGCGCGCCGGTTGTCATTGGCCGTGATCACCTCGACTCCGGCTCTGTTGCCAGCCCGAACCGCGAAACCGAAGCCATGCTCGATGGCTCTGACGCGGTATCTGACTGGCCATTATTAAATGCGCTGCTTAACACTGCCGGTGGCGCTACCTGGGTATCACTGCATCATGGCGGTGGCGTAGGTATGGGTTACAGCCAGCACAGCGGTGTGGTGATAGTGGCCGATGGCACCGACGCGGCAGCCGCGCGCCTGGGCCGCGTATTATGGAACGACCCGGGCACCGGCGTTATGCGCCACGCTGATGCCGGTTATAACATTGCAAGCCACTGTGCCAAAACACAGGGCCTTGATTTACCTATGGTAACGGAGTAACAACATGAGCTTTAAACTGAATTTAGTGCCGGGCACGCTGACACTGGCACAATTACGTCAGGTACAACAGGGCCCGGTTGAACTGAGCCTCGACAACTCTGCCATAGCCGGTATTGAAAAATCGGCAGCCTGTGTCGCTGATATTATTAAACAAAACCGCGTGGTGTATGGCATTAATACCGGTTTTGGCTTGCTGGCCAATACACGGATTAAAAACGAAGAGCTGGAGTTGTTGCAACGCTCTATCGTGCTATCCCACGCTGCCGGCTTTGGCGACATTATGGATGACAGCACAGTGCGCTTATTAATGGTGCTGAAAATTAACTCGCTGGCGCGCGGCTTTTCCGGTATTCGGCTGTCTGTGATTGAAGCGCTGATTAAACTGGTGAACGCTGAAGTTTACCCCTGCATTCCGAAAAAAGGCTCAGTGGGTGCATCCGGCGATTTAGCGCCGCTGTCACATATGGTGTTGCCGCTGATTGGCGAAGGCGAAGTCAGTTACAAGGGCCAGATTTATGATGCCCGCGAAGGCTTAGGCTTTGCCGGGTTGGAGCCGGTAACCTTAGCAGCAAAAGAAGGTTTAGCGCTGCTTAACGGCACCCAGGCATCTACCGCGCTGGCACTGGAAGGCTTATTTAAAGCAGAAGACTTATTCGCTGCAGGTAGCGTTATCGGTGCTATGAGTGTAGAGGCCGCCATGGGTAGCCGCTCGCCGTTTGACGACCGCATTCATCAGGCCCGCGGTCAGCGTGGCCAGATTGATGCTGCTACCATTTACCGCCATCTGCTGGGTGCGACCTCAGAAATTGGCGAGGCACATCATAACTGTGAAAAAGTACAAGACCCGTACAGCTTGCGCTGCCAGCCACAGGTTATGGGCGCCTGTTTAACGCAGATCCGTCAGGCGGCAGAAGTGTTAGCGGTAGAAGCTAACGGCGTTACCGACAACCCGCTGGTGTTTGCCGATGACAACGATATTTTATCCGGCGGTAACTTTCATGCCGAGCCTGTCGCTATGGCGGCAGATAACCTGGCGTTGGCCATTGCCGAAATCGGCGCTATATCTGAGCGACGCATGGCGCTGTTAATCGACGCAACGTTAAGCAAGTTGCCGGCGTTTTTAGTGCCTAACGGCGGCGTAAACAGCGGCTTTATGATTGCTCAGGTAACCGCAGCGGCACTGGCATCGGAAAACAAAAGCCTGGCGCATCCGGCCTCGGTAGACAGCCTGCCGACGTCAGCCAACCAGGAAGACCATGTGTCGATGGCCACTTTTGCCGCAAGGCGTTTAGCCGATATGGCAGAAAATACCGTTGGTGTATTAGCAGTAGAATATCTGGCTGCAGCCCAGGGCCTGGATTTTCGCGCGCCACTAAAATCGACCCCGGCTATCGAGCAAGCCAAACACTACCTGCGCGAACAGGTAAGTTTTTACGGTGAAGATCGCTACTTTGCGCCGGATATTGAACAAAGCGCCAACTTACTGCGCCAGCGTCAGTTAAATACTCTATTACCGCAACACCTGTTATGTAGCTTCTGAGTGATACGGCAGCACCATTTTGGTGCTGCCGCCCTCTTTTCGTTCATGTACCTTTTTACTGGCTGGACCAGTTTTCGTTTCTTTGTTAACTTCAGGTTGTTTACCAGACGGCTAGTGTCTATGGTTAAGGCACAGCAACGGCGTGGAGTTTGCTTCAGTGACATCATTAAAAGTTGCCCATAAAGTTATTATTGGCTTTGGCTTTATCGCTTTGCTGTTGTTATTGTCCAGCGGCTCTGCATTGCAAAGCTTTGCAGCAATTACTCAGTCCAGCGATAGAGTTAATACCCTTGCGGTGCCCGTACAACAACAAAGTAACGCAGCACAAATTCAGCTGTTAAAGCTGGCTAAGTTGTCTGCTTTGGGTTTTACAGCCGAACAAGACAACGAAATTAGCCGATATCAGCAACTGTTTAACAGTGGCAGCCAAACACTGCGCACACAATTAGCAGCCTTAGCCACACTAACCAACACTGAACCTGCTTTTACGCAAACCCTGATTGATATCGACAACCGCTACCAACAATATGCCGCCGCGGTTGATACAATGTTTAACGCCAGGCTGCAAAGTATTGCTATGCAACGCCAGGTGCAGACCGAGCTGACAGAGTTGGAGCAACTGATTGACAACATAGGCGCCAACCTGCTGGATATCTCTTATCTTGAATTGCGTGGTGGCAGGCAACAAAATGAGCTGATAGCCGGCAGTGCAAACCGCATTGACGGCCAATTACTGGGCTTGTTGAATACACTAAAAGAAGTAGCTGCTTACAACGACCTGGCTTCGGCAGAAACCGGCCAGGAAAGCATCAGTTTTACGCTGAGTGATATGCAGGTCAATATCGACTATCTGGCTAATATTTTGGATAAGCTCGACACCGACGGTTTATGGCAAAGTACTACTGAACAACTGGCACAACTGACGACCAAACTGGAAGCCTCAAACAGCCTGGCCAGCCTTAAATTGCAACAGGTTAGCGCGCAGCAAGCCGCTCGTGTGCAACTGAATCTGTCGGAACAGCGGGTTGAGCAGGTTATCGTTGCGCTGGATAATTTACTCTCTGCTGCCGATACCCAGTTCAGTACTTTACAACAGAATGTGTCTGATTCTGTCAGCTCCGGTAATACCCGTACACTTAGCCTGATGTTAGTGCTGATACTACTGGCTGTCGCTGCAGCCTATCTGACGATTAATGCGATGCTACGCCCGCTGGCTGACATTAATAAGGTGTTGGGCGACATTGCCAAAGGCGACTTAACCCGCAAGCTGCACATTACCAACCAGGACGAATTTGGTGCTCTGGCGGCTAAAGTAAATAGTCTGATTAATGCACTTAGCGCGCTGATCACCAATATTCAGAATAATGCAACAGAGCTGAATTTAAACGCCAGCCAGTCAGCGAAGGAAGTAGGTGAAATTAACGACTCTCTGCACCAACAGCAGCGCCAGATTGCGCTGGTAAATGATGTGACCCGGCAACTGGCAGACAGCACCCGCGATATTGCCCTGCAATCGGCTGAAACTACGGCGGCAATGCAACAAGCTTTGCAACAGGGAGAGCAGATAGACTTAATTGCCGGTCAGAATAATAAACTTATCAATCATCTGGCTGATCAGCTGACAGCAACCAGCGCAGTAATGAGTAAAGTAAATGATGAAGCCAATAACATCGGCGGTATTTTGGCTACTATTCGCGGTATTGCAGAACAAACTAACTTGCTGGCATTAAACGCAGCGATTGAAGCAGCAAGGGCCGGAGAGCAAGGCCGCGGTTTTGCTGTAGTGGCCGATGAAGTGCGCTCTTTAGCCGGACGCACCCAGCAGGCCACTGATGAAATCCGCCAAATGATCGAAACACTGCAACAGCAAAGTAAACAGGCAGTGCTCGCCATTACCAACGGTAAAGCAGATGCCGACAGCTGTGTGGCACAAACGCTGGAGCTGGTGTCGTCACTTGTACTGGTGAATCAGGCGATAGCCCAAACGCAGGACATCAGCAACCAGGTAACGGCAGCGACTGAAATGCAACTGAACCTGGGCCAGGCCATAGATAAAAATATGCAGCAGATGGTCAATATTGCCCATATCAGTGGTGAAAAAGCCAGCCGGACTTTACAGCACAGCGATGGCGTATCTGAACTGGCAGTAGAACTGCAGCAAGCTGCCAGTGCGTTTAAAATATCCTGACGATTTGACTACAGCACTTTTAAGTTGTGGCGGAATTTGCTTGATAAGATGCTTGTGTAATACGGTGATTGTATAACGCTGCGATTATGCAATGCGGTGTGTAAGAGCGCTTTGTAACACAGCGGCATCCTGCCGCTTTATTGCTTATCCTGAGCTAAGAAAAGGGCTGGACAATGTCCAGCCAGGCAGGAAGTATCTTTGTGTCCTTTTGTTTTTCTTTCGATTCCATTCACTATTCATAGTGCCAAAACAGCAACAAAAAACCCGATGAAAACATGATATTGCTACTAAACTATCGCAAATTGTTGCTCACGCTGTCTTTTTTGTTGCTTTTTCAAGCTTTTCGCATCAATTAGCTCAATATTGGCTTCATGAGCAAAGATCCAGGCCTGATTACTAAAACCGGCGTAGCTCACTACAACACCGCTGCTGAAATCAGCCGCCAGCATCTGTTGAAACAGCGCCCGGATCTGGGAAATATCAACTGACTGGTTCTTCTGCTGTATGTAAACCAGCTTTTCACTCTCGCCTTGCAAACACTTGTAGTCAGGGCTAACACGGTTGGAATGTATAAGCTTACCCTGGCGTGCTAAAAAGCGCTCAGCTTCCTGCATAAATTGCTGCTGTTTGTCCGCCGAAGATAAAAACGCTTTTATCGGGCGCGCCAGCCCCAGCAACTTATGCTGCTCATCCAATTCAAAAAAGGCCAATACATTAAAGAATAATGCCACCATAAACATCAGCACAAAGGTCCACAGCATAAACGCTGACCAGAAAGCTGATAACACCCATTGGTTGTCACTTAGCAGCAGAGAATGTTCAGCAAAGAACAAATAAACAGCACCAGCAATAATGCCAAGGCCGGTACTGACAGACGAGATAAGTAGCCATTTATTTTTCATATCAACCTCAAGTCCATATGCAACAGCCTACAGTATCAATCTGCTGCTGAAATTTTTCTTAACAAGAAGTTGATAAATGGATTATAAAGTCGCTGCTTGCTGATTTTTGCATCAGCTACAGTAGGCCAAAGCATCAGAAGCTGTGGCAAAGCGATAAGAAAAATTAAACTGCCGGACAAACTTTTCGGCATTCACTCTACGCCCCTTACTGCTTTCGCTGGCGAAAATAGCGGGTGTTTTACCTGCTGACACTGCCGCCTGCTGATAAAAATCCTGCCGCAGTATGGTTAACGGGCAACTGAGATTGAATACTCCATTACAAGGAGGGGTAGCAAGTAACAGCTTTACTGCTGCAATGATATCGGCTGAATGCACCATATTAATCGGTGCAGTTGCATCTGGTAGTGTTTTACCGGCAGTAAAACAACCCGGATGCCGCCCCGGCCCCATTAACCCGGCAAGACGTAAAGTTAATGTCGGTTGAAATTGCCGCAATGCCTGCTCACCTTGCCATAATAAACTAACCCGGGGCTCGGTTAAGTGCAGCGGTGCAGCTTCATCGACTTCACCTTGCAGGCCCTGATATATGCCGGTAGAACTAAAATGTATCAACTGACGGCTGCCAGCTAGCATTGCCAGCCCGGCAAGCTGTTGTAATGCGGTTATATAGTGTTGTTGCGGGCCCCGGCCCGGGGTGATAGCACAAATGACTATTGCATCATGCAACATGGCCGTTTGGCTGCTCTGCTCAGCCGACGCATTTAAATCAAGCACAAAACCAGTTGCACCTGCAGGCAAATACCGTAACGCTGAGGATGAGCGACGGCTGGCATAAACCTGATGACCTTGCGCTATTAAATCGGCAGCCAATTGCTGCCCCAACCAGCCACAACCGATAATAACTACCTTCATACCGCTTCAGCCTTAGCAGGTAAAACGGCATAACGGCCAGTAAACTCAACTGCAAGTTCACCTGCCGAAAACACCTGCACTTTAATATGCTGCACGGCTTTACGCCCTTCAGCTAACATCTCCAAAGCGCCGGAACAGTGCTGTAATGCACAGCGTGCCTGCGGCTGTGCCGCTACCGGCCTGAGATACTTAATGCTCGCATCAGCCAGTACCTGATCGCCGCGCAGCCCCAGTGCCTGCAACTGCAGATACAACATACCCCAGCCGGTTAACGTTGCCAGTGCGTAAATACTGCCGGCAAACATGGTCTGGTGCAGGTTAATGTTTGGCGCCAGCGGTGCCTCGCAGCGTATTTCATTGCCATCAAAGCTGGCGATAGTCAGTTGCATATACTGGCTAAGCGGGATGGTCTGCTGCCAGGTATCGTTTAACTGGCGACACCACTGCTGATGCTGCTCTGACGAGCCATCAAGCCGGATCTGCTTTTGCATAACAAAGTGCGCAATACCATACAACTGCGGGGCTGCGCCAAGTTGCCGGTAACCATTGCGCTGATAAAACGCTAACGCGGTATCACGCGCATTTAATCTGATATAACCACAGCCCCATTTTACTGCCTGTAACTCAAGTGCGGCTAATACTCTGCCACCTGCGCCTTTGCCCTGATACTCTGTAGCAACCGCCATATATCGCACCTGAGCACCACCTTGCTCAAGCTGATGCAAACGCCCAATCGCTGCAATATCGCCCTCTGGTGTTAAGAGCATCAAATGATAAGCCTGCGCTTCCAGCTCGTCGCGTTCTGAGCCGGGCGGTTGCTGCCAGGGGGCGCGTAATATTTGCCAACGTAGCTGATAATAACGTTGCCATTCGTCAGGGGTGGCGGGCGAGCGCAAGTGCCAATGCCGCATAGATACAACTCCGAAAAATTAGCTTTGCAATAAAAACGTAACCGGGCCGTTATTCACCAGACTGACCTGCATGTCGGCAGCAAACTGCCCGGTTGCTGTGGTCAGGCCAAGTGAACGGCAATATGCCACAAAAGTGTCGTAGTACTGGTTGGCTTTGTCAGGTATTGCCGCTGGTGTGAAGCTGGGCCTTAAACCCGAGTTGGTATCAGCTGCCAGCGTAAACTGTGACACCACCAGCAAACTGCCACCCGCCTGCTGCACATTCAGGTTCATTTTGCCATTGTCGTCAGAAAACACCCGGTAGTGACATACCTTGTGCGCCAAGCGGGTAATATCTGCCGGCGTATCTTCAGCTTCAACCCCCAGCAGCACTAACAGGCCATGCTCAATTTGCCCGATAACTGCACCGTCAACGGTAACAGACGCCTGAGTAACCCTTTGGATCAACGCTTTCATTTTATAACTTAGCCTCACTTGCGTCGTCCGACGGGTCAATTTGATCCGGATCATCAGCGTCGGCTTTTTCAGTATCGGCAGCAATTTGCTGTAGCAAGGCTGTCATTTCAGCCCCCAGTAATACTACCAACCAGCACAGGTACACCCAGACAAAGACTATCGGCACTAATGCCAGTGCACCATATAGGGTGTCGTAGGCCGGAAAATGCGTGACATAAACCGCAAAACCGCGTTTAGATAATTCAAACAGCAGCATCGCCAATAGTGCACCAAAAAAGGCATGCCGGGCACGCACTTTAATATTAGGCACCACCAGATATAACAGAAAAAAAGCCAGTAAAGACATCAGATACGGCACCACACCTAATAACAGGGTAGATAACCCAGGAGTGTAATCTTCAGCGAGGCGGGTTAGCCTGACCAGATAAGAGGTTACCGCGATGGATGAGCCAAACAGAATGGGGCCTAGTGTCAGGATCATCCAGTAAATAGAAAACGAGATAACCGGCCTTGGCCTTTTGGTTACCCGCCAGATTTTATTCAGTGTTTTATCAATGTTATAAATAAGCAGCAACGCAACAAACACCAGTACCGCAATACCTATTGCCGTCATACCGCCGGTATTGCCGATAAACTGGTTAATGTAGGTTTGAATTTCTTCCCCACGTGAAGGAATAACATTAGCGTAAACAAAAGCCTCAATCGCCTGACGAAACTCTCCAAACATCGGAAAAGCGCTTAGCATGGAAAACATTACGGCAATTAAAGGCACCACAGACAGCAGCGAGATATAAGCCAGATAACCGCCAATCATACCAATTTGATCCTGCTGGCAGCGCTGGATATAGAGTTTAATAAAGCGCACAGCAGTTTTTAGATAGGATTGCCACTCAGGCAACATAACGCCTCCAAATCACATAGAATACTATCAGAGGATACAAGAAAAGCAGTGGCTCAACCAGCTTGGCAACAACCTAACCCTCTGAGTGCTAAAAATAACCCAGCAAAAAGGCCAGCATCATGCTGGCCTTTTATACTCTTTCCGGTGGGTATTAACCGCGGCTGGCGCGTTTACGATCGTTTTCTGTCAGGTGACGCTTACGGATCCGGATCGACTTAGGTGTGACTTCTACCAGTTCATCGTCGTCAATAAATTCCAGCGCCTGTTCCAGGGTATAACGCACTGGTGGCACAAGATTAATTGCTTCGTCGGTACCGGAAGCGCGCACGTTAGTTAATTGCTTACCTTTCAAACAGTTCACAGTTAAATCATTACTGCGGCTGTGAATACCGATAACCTGGCCTTCGTACACTTCTTCAGCATGACCAATAAACATACGGCCACGCTCCTGCAACGAGAAAATGGCATAACCGGCAGCTTTACCCATGGCGTTAGAGATCATTACACCGTTGGTGCGCTGGCCGATAGTACCGCCTTTATGCTCGCCGTAGTGATCAAAGCTATGGTACATCAGGCCTGTGCCTGACGTTATAGTCATAAACTCAGTACGGAAACCAATCAAACCACGGCTTGGCATTAAGAAATCCATGCGGATCCGGCCTTTACCATCTGGCTGCATATTGGTCATTTCAGCTTTACGCTCGCCCATACGTTCCATAATAGAGCCCTGGTTCTGCTCTTCACAGTCGATGGTAACATTTTCCATTGGTTCCATCTTCACGCCGTCAACCACTTTCATGATAACTTCAGGACGTGATACCGCTAATTCGAAACCTTCGCGGCGCATATTTTCAATTAACACGCCCAGGTGCAATTCACCACGGCCGGATACTTTGAATTTATCGCCGTCTTCTGTTTCTTCAACTCGCAGAGCTACGTTATGTTTCAGCTCGTTAGTTAAACGCTCTAAAATCTGGCGTGAAGTAACAAACTTACCTTCTTTACCCGCGAAAGGTGAAGTATTTACCTGGAATGTCATGGTAACGGTAGGTTCATCGACCTGCAGTGCCGGTAAGGCTTCTACTTTAGTAGTGGCACAGATAGTGTCAGAAATTTTCAGCTCACCCAGGCCGGTAAAGGCAACGATATCGCCGGCGTTGGCTTCGGTAGTTTCGACCCGCTCTAAACCTAAATAACCAAATACCTGGCCCACTTTACCGTTACGTTTAGTGCCATCAGCACCAACAACAGTAACCTGCTGGTTTGGTTTTAATGTACCGCGCTTAATCCGGCCGATACCAATAATGCCCAGATAACTGGAGTAATCCAGCTGTGATACCTGTAGCTGGGTTTCGCCGTTTAGCTCAACAGCTGGCGGTGCTACATGTTTAACGATAGCTTCGAATAAATCGGTAATATCGGTTTTTGGCACGTTATGATCTAAAGTCGCCCAGCCGTTTAACGCTGAAGCGTAAACAATAGGGAAATCTAACTGCTCGTCAGTAGCACCTAAGTTATCGAACAGGTCAAACACCTGGTCGATAACCCAATCCGGACGTGCACCCGGACGGTCAATTTTGTTTACTACAACAATTGGCTTTAAACCGTGTGAAAACGCTTTTTGCGTTACAAAGCGCGTTTGTGGCATCGGGCCGTCAACGGCATCAACCAACAGCAATACTGAGTCTGCCATTGACAGTACGCGCTCTACTTCACCACCGAAGTCGGCGTGGCCTGGCGTATCAAGAATGTTAATGTGGTAACCGTTCCAGCGCACCGAAGTGTTTTTTGCCAGGATAGTTATACCGCGCTCAGATTCCTGCGCATTCGAATCCATTACGCGCTCCTGTAACTTGGCGCGGGCGTCGAAGGTGCCAGACTGCTGTAGCAGTTTGTCAACCAAAGTGGTTTTACCATGGTCAACGTGCGCAATAATGGCAACATTGCGCAGCTTGTCTAAGTATGTCGCGGTAACGCTCATGTAAATATATCCTCTGTGGCACTAGATGACCGTAATGACCACCAGGCAAAACTAACTGAAACGAAAGGGCGCACATTCTACTCTGTTTTTGCATGGAAATAAAAACAGCAACTGCAGTTTAAGCAATTTTTTTTCTCGCAGGCCCCAACAGCAACTAGACTTAAGCCTGCCACAGGCGCACCATAAAAATGCAGCAAGGCACCATAGTGGTGCAACACTGATTATTAAGGCGCTACACCGGCCATCAATACAGATAAATATCAACAACTTAAATGTTTGGCATATATCTGGCATTTAATGGAGCAACACCGCTAAATCAGTTCAAAACAGATTAATTGGAGGAATGCATGTCTGCATCATCTGTACTGAGTTTAATTAAAGAAAATGAAGTGAAGTTTGTAGATTTACGTTTTACCGACACCAAAGGTAAAGAACAGCACGTGACAGTTCCGGTTAATCAGATCACCGAAGACTTCTTTGAAGACGGCAAGATGTTTGACGGTTCTTCTATTGCTGGCTGGAAAGGTATTAACGACTCAGACATGATCCTGATGCCAGATGCATCTACCGCAGTACTGGACCCGTTCTTTGAAGAAACCACACTAAATATTACCTGTGACGTTATCGAACCCAGCACTATGCAAGGTTACGACCGTGACCCGCGCTCAATTGCCAAGCGCGCTGAAGAGTATCTGAAGTCTACCGGTATTGCCGACACCGTGCTGTTTGGGCCAGAACCAGAATTCTTTATGTTTGACGACATCCGTTTTGAAACCACGATGTCAGGTTCTTTCTTTAAAATTAACTCCACTGAAGCAGCATGGAACTCAGGCACCAGCTATGAAGATGGCAACAAAGGCCACCGTCCTGGCGTAAAAGGCGGTTACTTCCCTCTGCCACCGGTAGATTCAGGCCACGATATCCGTAGCGCCATGTGTATGGTGCTGGAAGAAATGGGTCAAACCGTTGAAGCCCACCACCACGAAGTTGCTACTGCCGGCCAGAACGAAATTGCTACCAAGTTCAATAGCCTGACCAAGAAAGCGGATGAAGTTCAGCAACTTAAATACGTTATTCATAACGTAGCGCACCTGTATGGCAAAACCGTAACCTTTATGCCGAAGCCATTAGTAGGTGACAACGGTTCAGGCATGCACTGCCACCAGTCTCTGGCGAAAGACGGCGTAAACCTGTTTGCCGGCGATAAGTATGCCGGCCTGTCAGAACTGGCTTTGTATTATATTGGCGGTATTATCAAACATGCTAAAGCGATTAACGCTTTTACCAACCCGTCTACTAACTCGTACAAGCGTTTAGTGCCACATTATGAAGCACCGGTAATGCTGGCTTACTCTGCACGTAACCGCTCAGCGTCTATCCGTATTCCACTGGTACCAAGTGCCAAAGCGCGTCGTATTGAATGTCGCTTCCCGGATCCGGCAGCTAACCCGTACCTGGCTTTTGTTGCTCAGCTAATGGCTGGTTTAGACGGTATCCAGAACAAGATCCACCCAGGCGATGCAATGGATAAAGACTTGTATGATTTACCGGCAGAAGAAGCGGCCAATATTCCACAGGTATCGGCTTCTTTAGAAGAATCGCTGAACGAGCTGGATAAACACCGCGCTATTTTCACTAAAGGCGGCGTAATGTCTGATGCGATGATCGATGCCTATATCGACATTAAACGTGCTGAAGCCCGTAAAGTGGCTGTAGCCGTGCACCCATTGGAATTTGAACTGTATTACAGTGTTTAAATGACAATCTGATTAAAAGCTCACTTCGGTGAGCTTTTTTTTTGTAGAAAATTAAACCGAAGCAAGCTAGAGTAACCTGATGGAGTAACAACAATAAAATAAAACGGAAGCTGCAAAGTATATGAATAAAGTATTGTTTATTTTAATAATGTTGCTTTGTACAACACCTTTGCCAGCGCAGGAAAACAAAAAAGTATTTGTCACACGCGACGCCAATGGCGTGCTGGTATTTTCTGACAGCCCACAACCCGGCGCAGAAGAGCTGACGCTATCGAGCAGGGCCAATATTATGGCCGCAACAGACCCAACCCTACCCGTCCGCAAAGCACCTGCCGCAGAACCTTTTAAAGTTGAGATTGTGCAACCTGAAGAGCAAGGCACAGTGCGTGATAATACCGGCTCTGTTTATGTATCCGGCAAAATAAGCCCGATGTTTGAACGCGGTTTGCGGGTACGCTTGTTATTGGACGGTAAACCACAGGGTGAGCCGCAAAATAATGCAGTATTTATTCTGCGCGATGTACACCGCGGCGAGCACAAATTGCAGATGGAACTTTTTGATCAAAGCGGCAAGCTTATTGCAACAAGTCCTGTAACGACCTTCTATTTACATAGAACATCGGTAATCTCACCAAATTAGTGCGCCTGCTATGCAATTCAGCCTGAACTGAATTACACTGCTAAACTAGCGCACCAAATTGGTGCATAAGGTGAAGCAGTGACAAATACAGTAATAGCAACCGAACAATTACATGCTCATATCAGCGAACAACTGACAACGGCAATCATGCTATTGGACGCCGATCTGACGATCCGCTACTTCAATACCGCATGTTGTGCGGTGTTAGGTTTGGGCGAAAAGCGCCTTAGTGCACAATTTTTCCCGGATTTATTTCAGCATTGCGATATTAACGCCAACCACTTCATGGGGGCGCTAAGCAGTAAACAGGGTTTTGGTGTCAGTGATGTACAGGCTGTATTGGCTGATGGCCGTCATCTGTTGCTGGATATTTCAGTCACTATCTGCGAAAACCCGGCTGAGCATTTGCTGCTGGAAATTCGCCAGGTTGATCAACAGCGCAAAATTAGTCTGGAAAGCCTGCAGCAACATCAGCATCTGGCAGCGCGGGAATTAATTCGTGGCCTGGCCCACGAAATTAAAAATCCGCTGGGCGGTTTGCGCGGTGCTGCGCAGTTGCTGGAAGAATCGTTAAACGATGAGTTAAAAGAGTACACCCAGCTTATCATTGCGCAGGCCGACCGGCTGCGTAATCTGGTAGACCGGCTATTGGGGCCTTACCGGCCGGCACAGCGTGTAAGTGCCAATTTGCATCAGATCATTGAGCAGGTGCGTCAGCTGGCACTGATGGACAACCCGGCATTAGTGCAGTTTAGCCGCGACTACGACCCCAGTATTCCCGATTTTCCATTTGACCCGGAGTTAATTGAACAGGCATTGCTAAACATAGTGCGTAACGCCCAGCAAGCCCTGGAGCAAACCGAGCAACCGGCAATTTGCCTGCAAAGCCGCGTATTGCACCAACATACTCTGCATGGCAAACGCTATAAGCTGGTGGCACTGATCCGGGTTATCGACAATGGCCCCGGTATTCCTGCCGATATTAAAGATACCTTATTTTACCCGATGGTCAGTGGCAAAGCAGGTGGTACAGGGCTTGGCTTGTCTATTGCCCAAACCCTGATCCATCAGCATGGCGGCTGGATTGATTGTGACAGCTGGCCCGGCCATACCGAATTTACGTTATACCTGCCAATTGCAGACACTGAGGATTGAACTAATGAGTCATACTGTGTGGATTATTGATGACGACAATTCTATCCGCTGGGTTCTGGAAAAAGCCCTGGCCCGAGCGGATATTTTATGTGAAAGCTATGCCTCAGCCGATTTGATGCTGCAGCGGCTGGAGTATGATCAGCCTGCTGTAGTGGTATCTGATATCAGAATGCCTGGTACTGATGGCATGGCTTTACTGAGTAAATTGCAAGAGCTGGCCCCCGAGCTGCCGGTGATCATTATGACCGCGCATTCTGATCTGGACAGCGCGGTTAACGCCTTTAAACGCGGCGCTTTTGAATATCTGCCAAAACCCTTTGATGTCAATGATGCAGTGGCGTTAATCAGCCGCGCTCTGGAACACGCCAGTGCACGTCAACCTAAGCATAAGGCCGCAGCCCCTACTCTGTCGCCGGAAATTATTGGCGAAGCGCCGGCAATGCAGGAAGTTTTCCGCGCTATTGGCCGGCTGGCACGTTCCAGTATCAGTGTATTAATTAATGGCCAGTCTGGTACCGGTAAAGAGCTGGTTGCACGGGCTCTGCACAAGCACAGCCCACGCTGCGAATTGCCGTTTATTGCGCTGAATATGGCCGCAATACCAAAAGATCTGATTGAGTCAGAGCTGTTTGGCCATGAAAAAGGCGCCTTTACCGGCGCGAATAATTTGCGTAAAGGCCGCTTCGAGCAAGCCGATGGCGGCACTTTATTTCTCGATGAAATCGGCGATATGCCGCTGGATGTGCAAACCCGCTTACTGCGGGTGCTGGCAGATGGCCAATTTTACCGTGTTGGCGGCCATCAGGCCATTGGTGTAGATGTGCGCATTATCGCCGCTACCCACCAGAACCTGGAGCATCTGGTCGGTGAAGGCAAATTCCGCGAAGACTTATTTCACCGGCTAAACGTAATTAGAGTGCATTTGCCGCAGTTAAAAGAGCGTAAACAGGATATCGCCAAACTGGCTCAGCATTTTTTATTGCAGGCAGCAAAAGAGCTAAATGTTGAGGCAAAAACCCTGACTAAAGAAGCTGAGCAGTTTTTAAGCCAGCTCGACTGGCCAGGTAACGTGCGCCAGCTAGAAAACACCTGTCGCTGGCTAACAGTGATGGCCAGCGGTAAACATATTGTAGTGGCCGATTTACCGCCTGAACTGACATCACCACAAAAGGCTGCACCAACAGTGATAAATGGCCAGGGTGGTAGCTGGCAGGATTTGCTGGCAGGCTGGATCAGCCATAAATTAAGTGCCGGCGAAGAGAATATACTGGCTGAAGCCGGGCCGGAGTTTGAGCGTACCGTGTTGCAACAGGCACTGCAGTTTACCCACGGCCATAAACAGGAAGCGGCAAAACGGTTGGGCTGGGGCCGTAATACCCTGACCCGTAAACTTAAAGAGCTGGATATAGAATAAACAACAAGGCCGGGCGTTAAAACGCACCGGCCTGCTGTTAGCTGTAAGAAACGCCTGTAGTGTCAGGCCTTAAATATTTCAGGCGTTGTTACGTTGCTGCTTTTTTTGCTGCCATTTCTGCTGTTTTTCACTTAGCTGCTGGCGCTGTTCATCTGTCAGCACCTGTAACACCTGATGCTGTAATTTCATCGCCGCCAGCCGTTTGTCTACTGCTTGTTGCTGCTGCTTTTCTAACAGCAGACGTGCAGCGGTTTCGTCAAAGGTGTCTGCGGCCAGTAAATCACGCATTTGCTGGCGTTCAGCCTTATCAGGCCGGGCAGTCTTTTGCTCGCTACGGTGTTGCTGCATTAGCTGTTTGATCTGTTCGCGCTGGCTATCTGTAAGTTCCAGCCCCGCCAGCATGCGCTTCATCGGAGCATGCTGCATATGACGGCCGTGTTCATAACCTGCCGCTTTGTGTTCATGGGCAACAGCCATACCTGACAGGCTGCTGGCAGTAAGTAAACCTAAAGCAAAAATCAGTTTTGATACTTTCATCGGATACACTCCTTTATTAAGACAGCCTAAGCATAAAACAGCCAATGCAAAGCAACGCAAAGGCCGGGTAAAGATTCTGTAAAGCTGTATTGCAAGGCGCTGACATTAGGTAAACTCATAATAAATAAGGAGTGGTTATGCCTGCAATTTTAATGATCGACGATGACACCGAACTGTGTGAACTGGTAGCCGAATATCTGGCGCTGGATGGTTTTCAGTTTACTGCCGCCCATGATGGCCAGCAAGGCCTGGCTATGGCACAAAGTGGCGACTATCAGTTAATTCTGCTGGATATTATGCTGCCCGGCATGGATGGTTTATCTGTGCTTAAAGCTCTGCGAGCCAGCCAGTACTGCCCGGTATTAATGCTAACAGCCCGTGGCGATGATGTTGACCGTATTGTCGGCCTTGAGCTGGGCGCGGACGATTATCTGGCCAAACCCTTTAACCCACGCGAGCTGGTTGCGCGTATTAAAGCAATATTACGCCGGGTTGAACTGACTCAGGTACCACAGAGCAATAGTGACAGTGTGCTTAATCTAAACGGGTTGCTGCTAAACCCGGCCAGCCGGCAACTTAGTTGTAACGGCGAAGTTGTGGCACTAACAGCTACTGAGTTTCAGCTGCTGGAACTGTTGATGCGTCGCGCCGGTGAGGTTGTCAGTAAAGATGAACTTAGCCGCGAAGTATTAGGTAAACGCCTGCAAATGTATGATCGCAGCCTGGATATGCATATCAGTAATATCCGCAAAAAAATCGCGGTATATAGCAGCAACGAGAAAATTCAAACTTTACGCGGCAGCGGCTATCTGTTTTTGCAAGGTGAAGCATGAGCTGGCTAACTCACCTTAACCCGTTCCATTATCTGGCCGGGCGGATATTTCTCTGGTTCTGGCTGGTATTGTTAAGCGCCGTATTTGCTACTCTGGCGTTGTCACGGGCTTTAGTTGAGCAAACCGAAATCCGCCGTCTGCCACATAATGTTATTCAGCAATTACAACAACAACTGGCCCCACTGGCGGACAGCAAAAACAGTGAGCATTTAGTTGCCCGGCTACAACAAGACAGCCCGGATCGCTGGCTGGTAGTAGATGCACAAACGCAAGTTGTACTGACGCCACAGCTGTTGCCACGTGACTTTGATCAGCACTGGCTGACGGAGTTGTCACAACTTTCACGCCCACGCTGGTTAAAACACCATAACACCTCGCTTGCCGGCCCTTTTATTCTGCAGCTTGGTGATGAAACCCTGGCACTGTACCAGAAAAGGCAACGCCCGCCGCAACCGTGGTGGCGTTTAAGCGAAATCCCGCAACATGTATTAATGTTGTTTACCTTACTAATTTCTGCCGTTGCCAGCTTTGTGCTGGCGGTATCAATTTCCCGGCCGCTGCGTGAATTATTGCAACGTAATCTGCAGTTTGCCGATGGCCAGCTTAACAGCCGGGTTACCAGCCTTATTAAGCGTAAAGATGAACTGGGGCAGTTAGGCCACAGCTTTAATACCATGGCCGAACGCATTAGTGCCCTGCTAACCAATCAGCAGCGCTTATTGCGAGATATCTCACACGAGCTACGCTCGCCTCTTGCCAGAGCGCAGCTGGCACTGGGTTTAACCGAGCGCCAGCAAAATCTTGAGCAGGTGCCCAGGCTAAAACAAGAGCTGGACCGGCTGGATATTATGCTGGATGAACTGCTGACTTTTAGCAAACTGGATGCAGGCCAGTATCAGCTGCAACAGCAACGTTTCGACTTAACCGAATTGCTGTCCGATATTATTGATGTAAACCGGGTAGAGGCGGATGTAAAGCAGCAACAAATACTGTTGCTGGCGCCGCAACAGCTGGAAATAACGGCAGACAGCAGGCTGCTGGCACGGGCCATTGAGAATATTCTGCGTAATGCCATTAAATACGGGCCGCCGAACAGTGAAATAACCTGTGCAGTCACACAGCTACAGCAACAACTGGTGTTACAAATTTGCGATCAGGGGCCAGGCATTGCCACCGATCAGCTTGAGGCGATATTTGAACCCTTCTACCGGGTATCAGACAGCCGCACCAGCAGTACCGGCGGCACCGGGCTTGGCCTGGCAATAGTAGCGCAAATCATCCGCCAGCATGGTGGCAAAGTGTATGCGGCTAATGCCGCCGAGCAAGGGCTTTGTATCACTGTGCAGTTACCGCTACACTAGCGCCACAATACTGATTAAAAGAGCCTATTTTGACAGCAAGTGATTTTCCACTGTGGCAGACCAGCGGTCATGCTGCTGATCTGGCAGAGCGCTGGACGCAGCAGTTACAGCCATTCTGGCAAAATATGACCTCCGGCGCACTTACCAGCAGCGATGGCCTGAAACTATGCTACCACTATCATCAGCACCCCAACGCGCGCCATGCCGTGGTGATCAGCGCCGGCCGGATGGAAATGGCGGTAAAATATGCCGAACTGTGTTTTGAATTGGTCAGTGCAGGTTACAGTGTTTTTTTACTCGATCACCGGGGCCAGGGCCTGTCGCAGCGTGAGCTGGGCAACCCACACAAAGGTTATGTAGCTGATTTTGTTCTGTATCAGCAAGATTTAGCCCAGTTTATTCAGCATATCGTACTACCCACCGGCCACAGCAGCCATATTGCGCTGGCTCATTCAATGGGCTGCGCCATTCTTGCCGGCTATTTACAACAACAACCTCATCCGTTTAAAGCCGCAATACTGGCTTCGCCAATGCTGGGCATTTATACCGGCCTGGTACCGGCCCGCTTCGCTGAACCTCTGGCTCTGGCATTTGGCGCCGTTAACCGGGCGCTTAAAGCACAACCTTGGTATTTCCCCGGCCAGCGAAATTATCAGGAGAAGGTCTTTGCCAATAACCCCCTGACCAGCAGTGCTGAACGCTATCGCTGGTTGCATCAACTATACCGGACATACCCTGATGCCCGGCTTGGCGGCGTTACCACAGCCTGGGTTGATGCAGCAATCAGGGCCATGCGGCGCCTGCTGCAAGACGCCGCTAAGTGGCACACACCGGTGTTAATGCTACAAGCCAGTGACGACAAAGTCGTCAGCAATTACGCCCAGCAGCTTTGGTATCAGCAATTACCTGCAACGGTTTATCGCCGCAGTGTTGTGCTACGGCCGGCGCAGCATGAAATTTTTATGGAAACAGACAGCATCAGACAACAGGCATTTGCCGCTATTAATGATTTTTTGGCACAGCTGCCAGACTAATCCGCTTTTGCTACAATACCGCCTCATTAAGCCGGAGAGCCCCATGCTGCATATAGTGCTGTTTGAACCTGAAATTCCGCCGAATACCGGCAATATTATCCGCCTTTGTGCCAATACTGGCTACCAGTTGCATCTGATAGAACCGTTAGGCTTTGAGTGGGACGACAAACGGGTAAAACGCGCCGGGCTGGATTACCACGAGTTTGCCGATGTAAAACGCTACGCCAGTTTCAACGACTTTATCTCACAGCAAAAACCCACCCGCTTATATGCCTGCACGACCAAAGGCCACACCACCCACAGCGATGCGGCCTTTGCGCCGGGAGACGCCCTGGTATTTGGCCCGGAAAGCCGGGGCCTGCCATTAGAGGTATTGCAGCAAATGCCAACAGAAAACTGGCTGCGTATTCCGATGACAGCCAACAGCCGCTCAATGAATTTATCCAATGCCGTAGCAGTTTTTGTTTATGAATCATGGCGCCAACTGGGCTACGCCGGATCCAGACAATAACAACCAATAATAGCATTTGCATATAGCAAAAGACTCCGGCTATATTTAATGCTGTTTTTATCGATAACAAGGATGTCGATACTATGCCGCTGTCTGGTTGGCTGCTTTTGTCTGCTTTGGCACCGCTGCCAGCAGATGCTGCTTTGAGTGGAGATACTCGTACTATGCTACTGGCACTAACCGTATTACTGCTGTTGGTTATTGTACTTAGCCTGTACAACCGAAAACTGCTGCAAAGCAATAAAACCGCTGATTCAGAGCAGCGGGCACTGAAAAACCTGCTTGATCAGTCAGCCGAGTTTATTGCTATATTGGACAGTAATTTACAGCCTACTTACCTGAATCCGGCATTCTCATCCGTTATACCTGCTCCGCAATATCCACTGGCCATTTTTAAAGATGAAGAAAGCGATGCTTTGCTGCTGGCCGAAATTGCCCCGCAACCACACTGGCACGGTGAAGCCTGGCTACAACTGGCACAAAATGAAAGGCGTACGCCGGTAGCTTTAACTATGACCCGCCACCTGGATAGTGGCAGCTACTTGCTGACCGGGCGTGATATCAGCACCTGTAAGCGAAAGCAAACAGAACAAGATGCCGATTATATTTATGATGCCGACACCGGCCTTTTTACGCCGTTACTGCTTAACCAATTTATTCAGACTGCGATAAACAGCACCACCGCCAGCCAGCCGCAGTTCGCCATTTTCCTGATCAAGTCCAATCAGGTATTAAGTTACATGGCCGCCGCCCCCCAGGACAAAGTACCGGATGTTATCCGCAGCCTCAGCTCACAGTTAAAACAATACAGCAGCAAAGGCGCCGTAGTAGCCAGATACAATACCGATACATTGGCCATACTGATCCCCGCACACCTGTGCTCAGCACAGATTGAAGTTAACCTGAACCGGCTGGCGCATAAAATTTTGCTGGTAGCCGACCAGGCTGCACAAGAGTTTAAGCAATCGGCCTTACAAACCTATATTGGCATCAGCATTTATCCGTTGGATGGTACCAGCCCGGCAGTGCTGTTAAGCAGTGCTTCCACGGCCATTTGTAACGCCGCCAGGCTCGGCCGCAGTAATATGCAATTTGCCAACAGCCGTTATCAGCTTAAAGCACCGGAATACCTGGCTCTGGAAGCCGAATTGCTAAAAGCGCAGGAGAACGACGAGTTTGATGTTTACTATCAACCCAGGCTGAGCATTGGCAGTAATCGTGTTGTCGGCTACGAAGCCTTGCTGCGCTGGCACAACCCCAAACGTGGCATACTGGCACCGCAGTATTTTCTCAATATAGCGGACGATACCGGCCAGGTTGTTGTGCTGGATAAACTGGTTTTCCGTAAGTGCTGCCAGCAACTGAACCACTGGCAGCAAACCGGTATCAGCCGTGGCCGCATGTCGGTGAATATTTCTACGCTGAGCTTTCGCCAGCAAGATTTTGTCAGCTCGTTACAGCAACAACTGGAAGACGCGCAGTTATCAGCAGACTTGTTTGAACTGGAACTGCATGAAGATATTTTCCTGCAACCCGACAGCACAATAAACACCACGTTACAGCAACTTATTACACTGGGCTTTCATTTAACACTGGATAATTTTGGCCAGGGCATATCGTCATTGTCTGTACTGCGCGAATACCCACTGCACAGCCTGAAAATAGCGCAGAGCTTTATCCGGGATATGGAACACAATGAACAGCAACGTAATATAACCGCAAGCTTAATCAGGTTGGCGTCTTATTTACAAATAGATGTGATAGCAACCGGTATTGAGAATGAAATGCAGGCGTACCTGCTGCATGTGATGGGTTGTGATATTTTACAGGGCCATTTATTTAGCAAAGCCCTGCCAGCGAGCGAAATACCCGCTCTGCTGGCAAGAGAAAACCGGTTATTACGTAAAGAAGTCGGCTAGGCAAGCGCAGTTAACGTAAGTCGCTGGTTAAGTGACTTCGTCGCGCTTTTCCCGGCCCAGTAAATCCAGTGCAGCCAGTTTTGCATCTTTACCCTGATACAACACCTGATAAATCTGCTCGGTAATCGGCATTTCCACACCGACACGCTGTGCCAGGTTAAAGACCTCTTTAGCGTTACGATAGCCTTCAACTACCTGGCCAATAGCCTGGATAGCCTCTTCAACACCTTTGCCCTGCCCCAGCAGCAAACCAAAACGCCGGTTGCGTGACTGGTTGTCGGTACAGGTAAGCACCAAATCGCCCAAACCTGCCATGCCCATAAAGGTATCTTTCTTCGCACCCAGCGCACAGCCTAAGCGGCACATTTCAGTAAGACCACGGGTAATTAATGCCGTGCGGGCATTAGCACCAAAACCAATACCATCGGCCATACCGGCACCAATGGCAATCACATTCTTAACTGCCCCACCCAGCTGAACACCTATAAAATCGGTGTTGGTGTACACTCTGAAGCTTTTCGCACAGTGCAGTAAATCTGATAACTCGCGGATAAACTCAGGATCAGTAGACGACAATGAAATAGCTGTAGGCAAGCCCATGGCCATTTCTTTGGCAAAAGTCGGGCCGGAGAACACCGCCAGCGATACCTGTTCACCCAGAATATCACGTGCCACATCCTGCAACAGCCGGCCCGTGTCGGGTTCCAGGCCTTTGGTCGCCCAGGCCACACGGCCATTAACCTGCAAATGCGGTTTAATCAGCTGCAGTGTGTCGGCAAAGGCATGGCTTGGTACCACAATCAGAATATCGCGGCTGCTGGCAACAACATCGGCTAAGTTTGAGCTTACCTGCAATGTAGCCGGCAGGCGGATGTCCGGCAGGTACTTCTGGTTAACTCTGTGCTCAGCCATATGGGCCATTTCCTGCACATTCCGGCCCCACAAACTGATGGTGTTGCCATTACGTGCCAGACAAATAGCCAGAGCAGTGCCATAAGACCCTGCTCCGATCACAGCAATTGCTGAAGGTTGCATTATTTAAGCGTCTGCCTTCACGCCTTGCATTTCTGCCTGACGTTTTTGCAGATATTGAGCAAACAGCGCATCAAAATTCACCGGAGCCAGATTCAGCTGCGGGAAAGTACCACGGTTTACCAGGTTAGATACGGCTTCACGGGCATAGGGGAATAATGTATTCGGGCAGAACGACGCTAACATATGCGCCATTTGTGAGTCTTCCAGCTGACCGATAGAAAAAATACCCGCTTGCTGAACTTCACACAAAAACGCCACTTCACCTTCTACTTTGGTGGTTACTGTCAGTGACAGTACAACCTGATACACGTTGTCTTCCAGCTTTTCGCTACGGGTATCTAAATCCAGTTGCACTTCTGGTTTCCATTCTTTACGGAAAATAGCAGGTGCGTTAGGAGCTTCAAACGAAATGTCTTTTACGAAAATACGCTGGATAGCAAATTGTAAACCCTGCTCAGTGGCAACGCCGTTTACTTGTTGTTCGGCCATGATAATTCCTGTTGTGGTATTTATGATTGTAATAAAGGATCGAGCTTACCTGCCGCATCAAGCGCCAGCATGTCATCGCATCCACCAATATGCTGCCCGCCGATAAAAATCTGAGGCACTGTTGTGCGCCCGGCAGCACGTTCGATCATCTGTGGGCGCAGCTCAGGTTGCTCATCAATACGAATTTCCTGATAGGCCACGCCTTTGTTATCCAGCACTGACTTTGCGCGAACACAATAAGGACAATAGGCCTTAGTGTAAATAGTCACTTGCGACATCAATTACCTCTTCGATTTGACGACCGGCAAACTGGCGCCTGTCCAGCTTCCCATACCGCCCTGTAATATAGATACAGTAGTGAAGCCCTGCTTAACTAGGCTGGAAGCCGCTTTTGATGCTGTCATTCCAGCCTGACATACCACAATAATGGGCTCGTCTTTTTGCTTTTCAAGCCCGGCCAGCTGTTGTTTTTCAATATCGGCCAGCGGTAAGTGTTTGGCACCAGTGATATGGCCTTTGGCAAAATCGGCTTCAGTGCGGATATCCAGCACCACTGCATTGCTGCGATTTACCTGCAACGTCAGCTCTGTGGGTGATATCTGTTTTATGGCAGAAAAACGCGACTTGATCAGGCTGGTGATTAACATAATAAATAACACCACCCAAATCGCACTTAAGATCGGATGATTAGTAACAAACTCTATATACTGCTGCATACTCATTCTGCTTATCGGAAAATAAACCAGCGCAGAGTATACTCAGTTTGCCGGCCCTGAGCCAGCACACTGCCGATACAGGGCTGGAGAATTGCGCAAAATTCGGTAAGATAGCCATTCACTTTATCCGCATGTCTTAGCTAAACAACGGAGCACACATGACCAGTCGCAAAAAACCTTTGGTATTATTAATTCTCGATGGCTGGGGCCACCGTGAAGAGACCAGCAACAATGCGATTGCCCAGGCCAACACTCCGGTAATGGACCAGTTATGGCGCGATTACCCGCACACGCTGATTTCAGGTTCGGGGCTGGATGTCGGCTTGCCTGACGGCCAGATGGGTAATTCAGAAGTCGGCCACGTTAATCTGGGCTCCGGCCGCGTGGTATACCAGGATTTTACCCGCATTACTAAAGCCATCAGCGATGGTGATTTCTTCACCAACCCGGTACTGACAACCGCAGTAAAGGCTGCCGCCAGGCAACAAAAAGCAGTGCATATTATGGGGCTGTTATCCCCAGGCGGCGTACACAGCCATGAAGACCATATACTGGCCATGATTAAACTGGCAGAGCAACAAGGTGCCGGCCCGGTTTATTTACATGCCTTTCTGGATGGCCGCGACACCCCGCCACGTAGCGCCCAGGCCTCGCTGGAAAAAATTCAGGCGCATTTTGCCAGCAGCGGCAGTGGCCAGATTGCCTCTGTAATTGGCCGTTACTTTGCCATGGACCGCGACAAACGCTGGGATCGTGTACAACAAGCCTATGATCTGATTACTCAAGGCAAAGCAGATTTTCAGGCAGCAGATGCTGTCAGCGCGTTACAACAAGCTTATCTGCGTGATGAAAATGACGAATTTGTCAAAGCCACTGCGATAGTAGGTAAAGATGGCAAACCGGTAAAAATGCAGGACGGTGATGCCCTGATTTTTATGAACTTCCGTGCTGACCGAGCACGCCAGTTTAGCCGCGCTTTTATCAATGATGATTTTGATGGCTTCAAGCGCGAGTACCGCCCGGCCCTGAGCAGCTTTGTTATGCTGACAGAATATGCCGCCGACATCAAAGCCCCTTGCGCCTACCCACCAGAGAGCCTGAACAATGTATTGGGTGAGTGGCTGGCAAAACATAATAAAACCCAGTTGCGCATCTCAGAAACTGAAAAATATGCCCATGTTACCTTTTTCTTCAGCGGTGGCCGCGAAGAGCTGTTCAGCGGCGAGCAACGTATTCTGATTGATTCGCCCAAAGTGGCCACTTACGACCTGCAACCAGAAATGAGCTCGGCTGAGTTGACCGACAAGCTGGTAGCTGCGATTCATAGCAGCGAATTTGACGTTATTATCTGTAACTACCCCAATGGCGACATGGTGGGCCACACCGGCATTATGTCGGCAGCCATTAAAGCTGTTGAAGCTGTCGATTCCTGTATTGGCCGTGTTGTTGCCGCGCTGCAGGAAGTAGGTGGTGAATGCCTGATCACAGCTGACCACGGTAATGCAGAACAAATGCTGGACACTGAATCTGGTCAGGCCCATACCGCCCACACCAGCGGGCCGGTGCCGTTAATTTATGTTGGTCGCCAGGCAACCGTGGTTGAAGGCGGTATCCTGAGTGATATTGCTCCTACAATGTTGCATTTAATGTCGATGCCAGTACCTGCCGAGATGACAGGTAAAGTACTGATGCAGCTGAAATAGATGCCTCTACACTGTATAAAACGCTACTTACAGCAGTCTTGTTGGCTGCTGTGCTTTTGCCTGCCTGTAACTACCGTTGCCCAGCAGCAGGAGCAAGAGCTGGCAGAAGTTAAACAGCAAATACAGCAAACAGAAAAAGAAGTTAAGCAGCAACAAAAACAGCTGGAGCAAGCGGAAAAAAAGCTGCAACAGTCGGATAAAGCGCTGGCAGAAGCCTCAGCCGCAGTGCGTGAAACCGAGCAACAACGCCAGCAGCTTATTACGCGTGAGCAACAGTTACTTAAGCAAAAAACAGAGCTGGAGCAAAGCCTGCAACAGCAGCAAAAGCTGCTGGCATCACAGTTAAAAAGCGCTTACAGCCTGGGGCAACACGACTACAGCCGCATGCTGCTAAATCAGCAGGATTCAGGCAAGCTGGAGCGGGTGCTCAGTTACTACCAGTACTTTAACCGTGCCCGTATGCAACAACTGGCCGAACTTAATAACACCATTAGCCAACTACAGCAGGTTCTGTCTGAACTGAGCGAAAAACAACAGCAACTGGCGCAAACCCTGACTGTATTACAACAGCAACAACAACAACTGCTTGGTGCCAAAACCGAACAGCAACAAGCCGTTGGCCGGTTGCAAGCCATGTTAAAGCAACAAGGCCGGCAGCTGGATTATCTGCGCCAGAACGAAGCCAGCTTACAAGCCAAACTGGAAGAGCTGCGCCGGCTGGCACAGCAGGCCCGGGAACTGGCAGGGTTAACCAAAAACAAAGGCAAGTTGACCTGGCCCCTGCAAGGCAGCTTGTTGCAACGCTTTGGCGAAAGCCGCCAGGGCGGTATATCATCCCGCGGTATTCTGATCCAAAGCACAGAAGGCCAAGCCGTTAAAGCGGTTGCTGATGGCCAGGTCATTTATGCTGACTGGCTTAAAGGTTATGGCTGGGTCATCGTGCTGGACCATGGCGCTGGTTTTATGAGCCTGTACGGCCACAATCAAAACTTACTGAAAAAACCAGGCACCCGTATCAGCGCCGGTGAAACCATTGCTCTGGCAGGCACCAGCGGTGGCCAGTCTGCTGCCGGGCTGTATTTTGAGATCCGCAATAAAGGTGAGGCGGTTAACCCGCTGCAATGGCTCAGCAGGAATTAGCGGTTGAAAATAGGAATAACAGTAACGTGCGTTTGCTAACTTACCTGCTGCTCAGCCTGCTTAGCGTAAAGCTCTATGCCGTAGAGCCCGATGCCAGAATAGCTATTATTATTGACGATATCGGTTATCAAAAATCGGATTTAAAACTTGTTGATTTACCTTTTCCATTAACTTATGCCGTGTTGCCACACACCCCCTACGGCGCCCAGGCAGCGCGGCAGGCTTTTGCACAACAAAAAGAGGTAATGCTGCATATGCCAATGGAAGCCAGCAACGGCAAAGCACTTGGCCCGGGTGCCCTGACCAGCGACATGTCAAAACAGCAAGTCCAGCACACCCTGGAACAGGCTTTGGCGGATATTCCTTACGCTATTGGTGTTAATAATCATATGGGTAGCTTGTATACCGCGCAGGAACAACCGATGGCCTGGATGATGGAGTATTTAAGCCACCGCCAGCTGTTTTTTGTCGACAGCCTTACCACGCCAAACAGCACAGCAGCCAAATATGCCCGCCATTATGGCGTGACAAACTTAAGCCGGCATGTGTTTCTCGATAATGTACAAACAGAAGCCGCTATCACGATACAGTTTGAGCAGTTGCTTGCCATTGCCCGCAAGCGCCACAGTGCCATTGCTATTGGCCACCCTTACCCGGAAACTTACCGCTTTTTGCGGAAAAACCTGCCGGTGTTGCGCCAGCAAGGCATAGAGCTGGTCAGTATTTCGGCCTTGTTGCCAACGGGCCACAACGTGGTTGCTGCTGGTTTTACTGCACCGGCTATTTCAGCGGCACAGTAAAGTTGCAGGCATAAAAAAACCGCCAGCAGGCGGTTTTTTTATGCTCAGGCTTAGCTCATGGCAGCCTGCAGCTTTTTCATTGCATTCTTTTCTAACTGACGTACCCGCTCAGCAGACACACTGTATCTGTCGGCCAGTTCCTGCAATGTCAGCTTATTGTGGTCAAGCCAGCGGGCCCGGATAATATCCTGGCTACGATCATCAAGGGTACGCATTGCGGCTTGTAAACGGTCTACCGCAGCGTTATCCCACTGATCTTCTTCTACCCGCAGTGCCAGATCAGAGGCTTTATCCTGCAGATAATATGCCGGTGCAGTATAGGCTGCTTCGTCATCATCATCCGGCGCGTCAAATGGCATATCGTAGTTGCTCATGCGTGATTCCATCTCGCGCACTTCATGCTCGGCAACACCCAGCGACTCTGCTACGTTTTTCACTTCTTCCTGGTTAAACCAGCCTAAGTGTTTCTTGGCTTTACGCAGGTTAAAGAACAATTTGCGCTGGGCTTTAGTGGTAGCAATTTTTACGATGCGCCAATTTTTCAGCACATACTCATGAATTTCGGCTTTAATCCAGTGCACGGCAAAGGAAACTAAACGCACACCAACATTAGGATCGAAACGTTTTACCGCTTTCATCAGGCCAATATTGCCTTCCTGAATTAAATCGCTTACCGGTAAACCATAACCAGAGTAGCTGCGGGCAATGTGCACCACAAAGCGCAGGTGTGACATAATTAATTGGCGTGCGGCTTCTAAATCACCGTTCTGGTGTAAACGTTCAGCCAGATTGCGCTCTTCTTCTGCGCTGAGCATGGCAATGGAACTGACAGCATGAGTGTAAGCTTCCAGGCTGCTGCTGGCTGCTACCGGTAGTGACATCATTTCTGCTGTATCGCTCATTTGTGTGTCCTGTCCTAACTAAGTGAACCGATATTAGCACTCTTTGACAGAGAGTGCTAATTTTAGTTGCGGCAGTTTTTAGATCTGCTTATTCTAAAAACTGCGGTGTAATAATTAAACGCTATTAAGGGCCAGTGGGTTCAATAGCACTGATATGCCGGCGTACTGAAAGGTAAGAGCCGGTAAGGCCCAGTAGTACTGCCAGCAACATTAAGCTGAAAAACTCTGTTACGCTAAACGCCATCAGGCGAAACTCGCTGTCGTATAAAGAGGTAACACTACCAATAGCGCCTTGCAGCCACCACAGCATGGCTTCTACAATCAGAAATGCCAGCAAGCCACCGAATACACCAAACCATACACCACTGTATAAGAACGGCCGCTGAATAAAGGCATCGGTTGCCCCTACCAGTTTCATCACTTCAATTTCGTCTTTCTTACTCATAATAGATAGCCGGATGGTATTGCCAATAATCAGCAATACTGCACCAAGCAACAAAATAGCAATCACCAGCACCGCCTGGCGCAACAGGCTGACAATAGCATCCAGCCGGGTAAGCCAGTCGATATCCAGTTTACCAAACTCGACGATACGCTCTTTTGACAAGCGATCCAGTAACTGGCGGGCACTGCCGGCGCTGGTGTTTTTCGGCAATACCAGTAATACATCCGGCAAAGGGTTGTCTGTCAGATAAGTCAGTGCAGCGCCAAAACCCGAAACATCGGCAAATTCAGCCAGCGCCTGCTGCTTGCTGATATGAGTGACGCGGGCAATGTCATTGTCGGCCTGCAGAATTTTCAGCAAACTGTTAATTTGCCTGTCGTCAGTGCCATCTTTAATAAATAAGCTGATCTCAGCAGCCTGAGTAAAACTGTCGCTCACCTGCTGCACATTTTTTACCAGCAGATGCAAAGTAGCAGGTAGTGTCAAGCTAACGCCCAGTACGCCAATAGTCAGAATAGAAGCAGAGGGCGTGCGCCATAACTCGCCCAGGCTAAACAATGCCTGGCGCACATGGTTAACCCAAAACATCACAAAACGGCGGCCAAGACTAATTTTATGCGCAGAAGCCCCGCTGCTGGCACGGCCGGAAAACAGAATACTCATAATGGGTCTTCCTGATACTGCAGCAGGCCATCGTTAATCATTTTGCCTTGTTTTAATGTCAGAGTACGGTATTTCATCCGCGCGACCAGACCAAGGTCGTGCGTGGCAACCAGCACCGACACACCTACCTGATTAAAGGCCTCAAACACCCGCATAATGTCTTTGGACAGATCCGGGTCAAGGTTACCGGTAGGTTCATCGGCCAGTAGCAAAGGCGGTTTATTCACCACAGCGCGGGCAATGCCTACCCGCTGCTGCTCACCACCAGACAAGGTTTGCGGCAGGCAGCGTACTTTATCCAGCAGGCCCACTTTATCCAGCGCAGCATGCACACGCTTTACCATATCTTTACCGCTAAAGCCTTCTATCACCAGCGGCAGTGCCACGTTATCAAATACAGTGTGATTCATCAGCAGACGGTGATTTTGAAAAATAATGCCAATATCGCGGCGCACATAAGGAATATGCGGCCGGCGAATACGGCTTAAATCAACGTCGTTAATTAATACCCGGCCAACACTGGGGCGTTCAATCAGGCTGATCAGCTTTAACAGCGTACTTTTACCGGCACCAGAGTGGCCGGTAAGAAATGCCATTTCACCTTTTTCCAGTTTAAAACTGACGCGATCCAGCGCAACAAAACCACCCGGATAGCTTTTACTGACCTGATCAAACTCCAGCATAGTTACGCATCCCGGTTAAATAGCGCGCGAATAAAGTCCTGGCTGTTAAACACGCGTAAATCATCTATACCTTCACCAACGCCGATATAACGCAGGGGCATTTTAAATTGATCAGCAATGGCAAAAATTACGCCGCCTTTGGCGGTACCATCAAGCTTGGTTAAGCTGATCCCGGTTAATTGCACCGCTTCATTAAATACTTTGGCCTGGCTGAGCGCATTCTGGCCCGTGCCGGCATCCAGCGTCAGCATCACTTCATGCGGTGCTGTCGGGTCAATTTTTTGCAGTACACGAACAATTTTTTTCAGCTCTTCCATCAGGTGAGCTTTATTTTGCAAACGACCGGCCGTGTCAGCAATTAACACATCAACCTTACGCGCTTTGGCCGCCTGATAGGCATCAAAAATAACTGAGGCACTGTCTGCACCGGTGTGCTGGGCAATAACCGGGATTTGGTTGCGCTCGCCCCATACCTGCAGTTGCTCTACCGCCGCAGCCCGGAAGGTATCGCCTGCCGCCAGCATGACCGACTTCCCCTGCTGCTTAAACTGTTGTGCCATTTTACCGATAGTCGTGGTTTTACCGACACCGTTAACACCCACCATCAGAATAACAAAAGGCCCGCCCGCATTTATCGGCAACAAAGGTTGCTCAACATCTTTTAGCAGCGCTGCCATATCCTGCTGTAACTTTTCAAACAACAGCGAAGAGTCTTTCAGCGATTTACGATCAGCATGTTGCTCCAGTTGCCGGATCAGCTTCTGCGTGGTATCAACACCAACGTCGGCCAGCAGCAGCTGGGTTTCCAGCTCTTCATACAGCTCGTCATCTATTTTGCGGCCGCTGAATAAGCCCGCCAGGCCAGAGCCCAGATTCAGGCTGGTTTTGGCTAAGCCCTGCTTTAAACGGGAGAAAAAGCCGGTTTTTTTTGCCGGTTCAGTAACTGTAACGGGTTCAGCAGCTACCGGTTCAGCCGCAGTTTCAGTTGTGGCTTCAATAGCCTCAACAGCTGCACTATCCGCCGGTTCAGCATCCGTTACAGTGGTATCTGGCACAGCAGTTTCGGTCTGGCTATCGTCTTTGCCAAAGCCAAGCCAGGAAAACAGTTTATTTTTTTTGCTCATAAGCTCAAGTGTATGCAGATAAAAACTAAGGTAAACTTGGCCGTTATACTAACACCTTTGTGTTAAAGGCAAAACGGATTAGATGAAACAAGCAAAAAGCACAGTAAAACGCCACTCTGCTGGCGAAAAACGTCTTGCCGCGGTAGCAGGTGCACCGGGAGAAGTACGGGTTATAAGTGGTAAATGGCGTGGCCGCAAACTGGCAGTGTTAAATGCTGAGGGCCTGCGGCCAACCACCGACAGAGTAAAAGAAACGCTGTTTAACTGGCTGATGCACGACATTAGCGGGGCAACGGTGCTGGATTGTTTTGCCGGTAGCGGCAGCCTGGCGATAGAGGCATTATCACGTTATGCGGCCCATGCCACCTTAGTGGAACGTGATGCCGGCCTGGCACGGCATCTGAAACAAAACCTGCAAAAGCTAAAATGCGACAACGCGCAGGTGATAAATCAGGATTGCTTAAGCCTGTTATCCACCATGGCAACAAAGCAATACAATGTGGTGTTTATCGATCCACCTTTTCGCAAAGGTTTAGCGCTGCCCTGCTGTCAGGCACTGGAGCAACAGCAATGGTTAGCCGACAATGCCCTGGTATATCTGGAAACTGAAAAAGAACTTATAACGGCACAGATGCCGGCAAACTGGCGTTTACTAAAAGAGAAAATAGCCGGCCAGCTGGCTTACCGGCTATATCAGCGCAGCTAATACGCGCAGGCTGGGTTAATCTGTATTGCTCAGCTCCATTCCCAGGTTAGTCAGGCCTTGCTCTTTTACCCAGTTTTGCAGCATTTGCCGCTCTTCGCGGCCAAATTGCTTAACGGACGTCACAAGTTCAATCAGTTCAGCCAGGCAGTCCATTTCGTATTGCATCAGCGGGTGCTCGCGAACGATTTTTTTCAACTCTGCTTCGGTAGTAATATCATCGTCAATACTGTCGTGCTCGATTAACCGCGCTACGGTTGCCTGCGAAATTTTCGCGACATTGATAAATTCAGCGGCATCTTGCTGGGCAATACCGCTTAGCATCATATCCAGGGCCGTGGCGCAATCTACTGCCGGATAGACACCAAAAATATCAAAGTCACTTAACTCCGGTGTTATTGCGTCCAGTTCTTCAGACAGTTTTTCGAAATTAATTTTGGCTTTTTTTACCGTTAACCACTCCCATACCAGCGTCAGTATATGGCGTGGCAGTTCGGCATCACCGGTTTGGGTTACTTCAGCAAACAGCTGGTAATTCGGTAACATGCGTTCAAGCAAGGTGGCAGCAACGGCGGCTTGCTGGTAAAAGTTCAGCTCACGCATCGCCTGAAAATTATTGGCTTTTTGTTTCATCTTTGTCCTGAAGACATGACCAGCAAATATCAAAACTCTGATAGTTAAGTTCACCACAGCTACATTGCCACTGTGCTGGTTCATGCTTTAATTGTTGTAAATACTGGTTGATTATACGCTGTGCACAGGGAAATTGCTGCTGTGGCACCCAAAGCTGAATGCCAACGTCATTTAATGGCAGCTCACCCGCTGCCCCGGCAAGATATTCACCGCTCACTCTGACTAACACAGCGGCGTGCTGCAATAAGCCTTGCACCAGCCCCGCTTCAAAACTGTTGGCCGCCTGATATAACCGCTGCCATTGCTGCACGTCATTGGGGTGCAACAGTTCCATTATCAGCCCGTCACTTGCAGTTGCTTTTGCGCATATTCAAATTTCAGTTTGAACTCCATCATGCGCTCTTCCATCGCCTGCACCTGCAGTTGATGGGTTTCTTGCTGTTGTTGTAATTCGGTACGAAGTGCACGAATTAACTCACGGCTACTGTCGGCTTCCTGCTGTTGTTTTTGCTCTGCCGCATACTGGCGGTTTTGTGCATGCTCAAGCTGGGCTTCTATTTTTTGTTGCCGGCTCTGGCTAAGCTGATACTGCTCTGTCAGGTTAACGTAATCTGCCTGCAAGCGGGTCAGTTCAGAGCCTAAGCCGCTGCTTTCATCGGTTGCTCTGGCCAGTTGCTGCTGCAAGTCTGTCAGTTGTTGTTCTGACGCGTTCAGCTGTTGTTGCCATTGCTGCTGTTGCTCAGCCTGAACAGACAGCTGTTGTTGCAGTTGCTGAATTTTTTGTTGCTGTAAGTCGTGAGTTCTTTTACGGTCCTGCACTTCCTGTTGCAGCCTGGCGATGGCTTGCAGTTTGTCCTGCTGCGCGCCCTCCATCGCAGCCACACGTTGATGCTCTGCCGTTAACGCTGCGGCCTGCGTCTTCAGGTTTTGCTGCAGTTCGGCCAGTTGCCGCTCATGTTCGGCCTGTAACGCATTAAGTTGCTGCTGGTGTTTTTGCTGTTGTTCACTGGCTAATCTCAGCTCGGCGTTAGCCTGTTGCACAACCAATTTTAATTCGTGGGCAGCGGCTTTGGCTTGCTCTGTGTCAGCTTCTGCTGATGCCAGTTGCTGCTGTAGCTGACTTAACTGAAATTCGGCCTGCTGCAGCTTTTTCTCAGCTTCGTTATTGCCGTTATCGGCGTGTTGCAATTGCACAACCTGCTGTTGTAATTGCTCGTATTGTTTAATCTGTGCAGTGTAATTTTGCTGTATTGCCGACAACTGAGTGCTGGTTTTCTCCAGCTCTTCGGTAACGGCGTGATGTTGCTGGCGTAACTTAGCCAACTCCAGATGATCGGCACTGGCTACCGGAGCAGCCATATCAAGTTGTTGCTTGGTATGTTGCCAGTCTTTAAATAGTTTCTGGTAGGCTTGTTCTTGTTCAAACAAGCGTTGTTGCCACTGTTGCTGGCTATCGGCCAGCACCTCACTGGCAAATTGTTCCAGCTGTTGCTGCTGAATATTAAGAAGCTGAGTAGAGAAGTCGACCAGGCTGGCTTCCAGCTGTTGCTGCGCAGTCTGGGTTAAATCGGCAATAATTTGCTGCTCGTTTTTATTATTGTTTTTCTTCACTGCATTCATTGTCAGCTCTCGCTTTACTTCGGTAGCTATTGCCTGCGTTTTGCAAGCGCCCCGACGTCAACAGTTAAGCACACCATAGCCAGAATCTCAGCATAAAAAGGCTATAACATACTATGCCGGACTTTAGTGTAATATGACTTATCATTGATAGCTAACGCTATTGATAGTTTTAACATTTTCGCGGTTTAATTTTTTATAACAGGAGCCTGCATATGATGGATTTAACCACCCCCGCCCTGCTGTTTCCCGCCATATCTTTACTGTTTTTGGCTTACACCAACCGTTTTTTGGTGTTGGCGCAATTGATCAGGGAGCTAAACCAGCGCGAAGGCGATAATGTACGCCAAATGGCCAGGCGCCAGATAGACAACTTACGCCGCCGTATAGTGTTAATAAAAGTGATGCAGGCTTTTGGTGTACTTAGCTTTGTACTATGCACTGCCGCCATGTTCTGTCTGTTTATGTTATGGCAAACCGCAGGTCAGCTGCTGTTTGTTGTCAGCCTGATTAGCTTATTAATTAGTCTGCTCTATTCTTTATATGAGATCCAAATCTCCTGTGATGCCATAAATATAGAACTGGAATCACTGCAAAACCGCTAACGGACACCGATGATGACAACCAGCACCGGATGGCAACATGAGTAATGATGAGTTTCTGTTTCAGCATGAAAACGCAAGCCCGGATGAAGAACCGGACATCAATACCAGCCCGCCATGGCAGGTACTGATAGTTGATGACGATGCCAGCATCCACCAGATCACCACTTTGGTGCTGAACAACTTTGAATTTGAGCAGCGACCGTTGCGGCTACTGCATGCCTACAGCGCACGCGAAGCCTTGAGTATTATCTCGCAACAGCCCGATATTGCCCTGGCCATTATTGATGTCGTGATGGAAACACAACATGCAGGTCTTGAATTAGTTAAAACCATCCGCCAGCAGTTACAAAACCGCAGTATACGGCTGATTTTACGCACCGGCCAGCCAGGAGAGGCGCCTGAAGAGCATGTTATCCGCGATTACGACATTAACGATTACAAAAACAAAACTGAAGTAACCGCAATAAAACTGAAAACGATGCTGTACGCCGGGCTACGTTCATACCGCGATCTGTGCATTATTGAGCACCACAAAACCGGCCTGGAAAAAATAATTGGTTGCACTACCAGTTTTTTACAGTGCAGCAGTTTAAAAGAGTTTGCTTCATTAATTCTGGGGCAGGTTGCTTATTTGCTCGGTCTTGAGCGTGAACAAATATACTGCTGCGCCGCAATTCATAACGCCGCTCAGCAAGGCCCCAAGCTGGATATTATTGCCAGCAGTAACCCTGCCAGCGGCGATAAGCTACCTGACGACGTTGCCAGCAAAATCCGGCAGGTACAGCAAAATAAGCAGTCTTACTATGCGGAAGATTGCTTTATCGGTTATTTTACCACGCACAAGGGCAACGAAAATTTCCTCTTTGTTAGCAAAGGCAGTAAATTAGAACAGAGCGATCATCACCTACTCAGTTATTTCTCGCACAGCATTGCCATAGCTTATGAAAATATCCAACTGCGCGAGCTGATGCGGGAAAGCCAGCGCGAGCTGTCCTATATTTTGGGCGAAGCGGTAGAAAAACGCTCGAAAGAAACCGGCAGCCATGTAAAACGGGTGGCTAATTACAGCTATCTGCTGGCAGTTAAATGTGGCTTGTCAGAGTATGAAGCCGAAAAAATAAAACTGGCCTCCCCACTGCATGATTTAGGCAAAATTGCGATTCCGGATCATATTTTAAATAAACCCGCTAAACATGATGGCAATGAATGGGCTATTATGCTGCAGCACGCCGAGCTTGGTTACCAGATTTTACAACATTCCACTAACGAGATACTGCAGATGGGTGCCATTATTGCTTATCAGCATCATGAAAAGTGGAATGGTAAAGGCTACCCGCAAGGGCTAAGTGGCCACAATATTCATATTGCCGGGCGCATAACCGCACTGGCAGATGTTTTTGACGCTTTAGGCAGCGACCGGTGCTATAAAAAAGCCTGGCCATTGCCGGAAATTATCGAACTTATTCGCCAAGAACGTGGTCAACACTTTGACCCGGTATTGGCGGATATATTGTTAAACAATCTGGATGCCTTCCTCGCAATACGCGATGCGTACCCAGATTAAGCATAGGAAGAAGTGTATGCTACGCAAAAATATTAAACATATGGTTATTACCTGTGCCGCACTGGCAGCGCTGGTTATTGCCGGTTGTGCTACCGGACCTAAAGTACGCTCTGACGCTGCGGCCAACACTAATTTTTCCAGTTATAAAACCTTTGCTTTTATGCCTGAGCCCGCAACAGATAAAGCTGGCTATGCCACTTTGGTCACGCAGCATTTTAAAGACGCTATCAGCGCTGAAATGACGGCTTTGGGTTATCAGTACAGCGAAACCAATGCTGACCTGCTGGTAAACTTTAACTCTAATGTGGAAACCCGTACTGATGTGCGCTCTATGCCATCAGCCACCTTTAACTACGGCTACTATAATTACCGTCGTGGTTATTATGCCGGCTTCCCGCTGTACACCAATGACGTAGATACTATTCGTTACAAATACGGTACGGTAAATATTGATGTTATTGATGCAGAGAAAAAGCAGCTGGTGTGGGAAGGTATTTCTGAGGGCACGCTGAAAAAATCAGATCTGGAAAAGCCTAAGCAGGCTATTTCAGAAGTTGTTAGCCTTATTTTTCAGCAGTACCCAACGCGGCGGGTTGTACCGCAGTCTTAACTGCGGCCAGAGTTCAGCAGTACCCGCTTAAACCGCATCGGGTACCAGTTGCTTAATTTTTTGTTGTAACGCCGCACAGTCGGCGTTTTTATTTTGCTGCTGAATGGCTAACGTCAGCTCTCCTACCGTTACACCAAATTTATGCAAGGTACTGCGATTTATCAGGTTCTGCTCGTCTACCAGATAAAGCCAGTCTTTTATCTTTACATCCATCGTATCGCCGTCATATGGAATACGCAGTGTATATTCCCAGTACAAGGTGTTCCCCGCCAGTTGCCCGGTGGCGTTACCGATTACATCACCGGCAGTACCGCTAATACTGCCATCCGCGTTTTGGTGCAGTTGCCAGTGGCGCTGCTCTGTGCGGCCATCGCTAAAATAAAACAGTTCGTACAAATTGCCGGTATTTCCCTGCCAACTGCCGCATAATTCTGCGGTAAAACGTACACTCTGCTTACCTTGCCAGTTGTGTAACACGCCCCAGGCCAAGCTTTCCCCCTGAAAAAACTGATCCAGCTTTAATACTGGTGTCTCATTGCTATACTCGGACACCGACTGACTGCAACCTGCAAGTAGCAGAGCACCGGCAACAGCAGTGGCTAACAATAATTTGTGCATAATTTCCTCCACTAATCGGTCAACTTACGCAGTGCAGCCGCTGCCGGCTCAGAAAAATAAAAAAATTTTTGCGAACGACCAACTAAATTTGCAGTCAGCCCGACTTAATAAACAAAACCAGCAGAGAATAACAATATCGTGTTTAAACGCAGTGACGAGAGCTTAATTGCCAAAGCGTTAAATGGTGATCAACACGCCTGGCAGCAGTTGGTGAACCGGCATCAAAGTGCACTGTTTTACTTTGGCTTACGCTTGCTTGGGTCGCGTGAAGACGCCAATGACCTGTTGCAGGATGTATTGATGGTGTTGTGCCGTAATCTGGGCCAGTACCGGGGTGACAGCAGCTTTAAAAGCTGGTTGTTTGGCATTGCCAACTACCGCGCCATGGACATGCTGCGCCGGCGAAAATACAGCGACAACGATGATGAACTGGCTGAAATGCCCGCCGACGCCCCCGGCTTGCCAGAGCAACTGGCCAGTGACCGGCAGCAAAAGCAAGTGCAGCAGCAGTTGCGCAACTTGCCGGCGGAACAACGTCTGGTGTTGGAGCTTAAGTTTTATCAGCAGTTCACTTTTGATGAAATTGCCAGCCAGCTGGCGATTTCCAGTAATACCGTAAAATCCCGTTTTTATGCCGCGCTGGATAAATTGCGCCTGCAGTTGGAGGACAATCATGTCGAACAATCAGCAAATTTTTGAAGACTGGCTCGACGGTAAAATAACCGCTGAGCAGTGCGCCTTTCAGTTACAACACGACCCTCAGTGGTATGCCCGGCTGCAAAACACTCTGGCATTGCAGGCTGACGCCAAAGCACCGCGTTTTGAACCGGTACCGGAGTTTGATAGCAGCGCCTTGTTTGCCAAACAGTGGCAACGGCCAAAACTGCAACGTAGCTGGTGGCCACAGCTTAGCCTGGCACTGTCTTGTGCGGCCATGTTAATTAGCCTGTCTCCGGCTAAGTTTCAGCTGCAGGATGGCAGCCTGACACTTAGCTGGCACAACAGCCAAAGTGAAATTAACAGCGCCGTCAACACTGCACTGCTGGCTTATCAAAAAGAGCAGCAGCAATGGCTGGTGCAGCAACTGGATACGCAACAACAAAGCACCAACTCGCAGTTGGTACTACTGAAAGATTACTTACAAGATGAACTTAAACGCGACCAGCGCAGCGATATGCTGCAACTGGTGGAGTACCTTAACCAGCAACGCCAGGCTGACTGGCAATACTGGCAGGAAAACTATCAACCGATGCAGGCCGGTTACCGTCCTGCCAGCAGTTACTATAGCCCAACCAATACCGGAGTGGTAAAACCATGAATGCATTACGCCGTACCCCATTTTATGCCGCAACCGTTGGTGCAGTTTTAGCATTAATGCCGCTACATGCCGCCGAAGTTAGCCCGGCACTGAAAAAAAATGCCGATATTCTGCAAACTATTCTGCAAACTGCGTTTAAAGATAACGAAAACAGCCGGTTATCATCGCTGCAGTACAGCTATTTAAGTGGCCAGGGCTTATTGTTTCAGGCCAGCAGTGGCGGCCGGCATATTTTTCAATTCAGAAATATGAGCATACCGGCCACGCCGGTTGCACCAGTGCCACCATTACCGGGCGGTGAGTTTGAATTTGATAGCATCGATATTGAAAAAATCACAGAAGCTGCAGAAGAGATGGCAGAGCAAATGCAGGACCAGCACCGGCAAACCTATCGCATAGCGGAAAAACAGCGCGCTATAGAGCGTGAACTGCGTGATGTTGAACGCGACAAACGCGATATCGAGTTTAATAAAAATCTGACCAAACTGGATAAAGAGCAACAGCAGGAACTGCAAATGCTGCAGCAAAAAACCAAGCTGCTGCAGGAAAAGCTGGCCGAAGTGGCTAAAGAAGCCGGCATAAGCCGCAAGCAACTGGAAGAGCAGCGGGCAAAACAACTTGCTGAACAACAGCAACAAACCGCCGCCATGGTGAAGACAGTAGGCGAGAAATTCAGCCAGGTATTGTGTGACTACGGCGCCAGCCTGCGCGATATGCCGGATAACGAATACGTTACCTTGCAGGTAAACAACCGTGGTAGCGAAGGCCGCTATTACTGGGTGGTAAAAAAAGCCGATATTAACCAGTGTATGACCGGCAAAATTAAAGCAAAAGATTTACTGGCCAAAACCAATAGTTACCAGTTCTGATATTAGAAAGAAAATGACCACCTTAGTGAGAATCGATTTGCCCTAAGCCAACCGTTGAAGGCATGGATGCCTGACAAATTCGTCAGGAACGAATTTGAACTGCTCCGCTGGCCCGCAAGGGTGAATGTCATGGACGACATTCACAATCGAGCCCCCAAGGATGGGTTCACGGCGCGTTGGTGTGGGCAAACTGGTTCGAAACTGCAACTAACTAAAGATGTTTCATTTCTGCACTTTCGGCCGCAATAGCTGAAACCGCGTTGCTGCATCTGCGACAAAATAATCGCCCGGGCCACCACCGCGTAATACCGGCTCAGCCGCTGCTGTATCGTATAGTCCATCTACCAGCAAATGCCGCGCAATATGCACGCCTACTACTTCGCCAAACACCATCCAGGTTGTTATTTTGCTGCCATCGGCTGCACTTAACTGCACTATCTGGCTTAGCTTACACTCAAAAGTAACCGGGCTTTGTGCTACATGCGGCACCTTGATAATACTGGACGCTTTGGTTGTTAAACCGGCCAGCACAAATTCATCTACCTCAGGTGCAACAGCGGCACTGGTCTGGTTCATCGCCTCTGCTAACGGTTTAGTTACCAGGTTCCAGCAAAACTCACCGGTTTGCTCAATATTACGCAGTGTATCTTTGTAACTGGTGCTGGCAAAACCAATAATCGGCGGCGTGTAGTTAAAGGCATTAAAAAAGCTGTAAGGTGCTAAGTTCAGCCGGCCTTCGCTGTCCTGTGATGAAATCCAGCCAATCGGCCTTGGCGCTACCAGCGCATTAAAAGGGTCGTGCGGCAAGCCATGGCCTTTAGCGGGTTCATAGAAATAGATATTGTCTGACATGGTTTTCCTCTGACACAAACTAACCGGATGCCAAGAGTAACAAAATCCGCTTTATGGGCGTGGTTTTTTCAGCGACAATAAGCGCAGTTTATCTTCTGAGTATCGCTATGTCCGGTCCGGCTTTGTCCAGTGACGCTATTATTGAGGCTTTTTATCAGCACGGCTGGGTTTGGCTGCCGAATTTTTTAAGCACTGAATTAAATACCGCACTGGCACATGAAGCCAGACATCAGGCGCAGCTTGCGCCTGCAGGTATTGGCCGCCAGGGCGGTCATCAGTTAAATCAGCAGATCCGCCGCGATGCCACCCAGTGGTTTGATGGCAGCACAGCGGCGCAGCAGCAATATCTGGCACAGATGGCACAGTTACAGCAGCTGTTTAACCGGCGCTGCTTTTTAGGTTTATTTGATTTTGAATGCCATTTTGCCCGTTACCAAAACGGCGACTATTACCAAAAGCATGTTGATGCTTTTAGTGGCCGCTCAAACCGGGTGCTTACCACGGTAAGTTACTTAAACAGTGTCAGCGCGGGCGGCGAGTTAGCGCTGTATGATGAGCACGACTGCCTGATTGATAAATTTCTGCCCACTGCCGGCAGCCTGATCTTGTTTGAAAGTGAGCGTTTCCCACATGAAGTACTGCCAGCTATAGACAGCCGCTACAGCATCGCCGGCTGGTTTCGCAAAAATGCCAGTATTAACGGCGTGCTGGACCCGGCAAATTAAAACGCCTATGATAAGCGCCATGCGCACTGTACTTAGCTATTTGTTATTGCTTACTCTGGCACTATCCGGCCTTAGCGGATCGGTGCAGCAGGCGCATGCCTATACGCTGGCCGATGCAATGGTTCAGCATACAGCACCGGCAGCCGAAGCCGACATGCCATGCCATAGCGTACAAACCGCAATACCTGACGACACTAATCACAGTTGCTGTGAGCAAGCACAACATAAATGCAAAGGTGATTGCTGCACCAAGCACTGCGCTACTGCCGGCGCACTGTTAGCCACCGAGTTATTTCGCTATATCCGCCCTGATAATACCGTTGCAAGCCTTTCTGGCAGCCTGCCCCAATGGTTATTTACTGAAGATCCCCCGCCGCCTATAAACGCCTGAACCGATTAGACCTTGTTAATGCTGTGCTTTTGCACGCGGGTTGGTATTGTTTCAGGAAAATATTATGTGTACTTTTTATTTTATAACCTTGCTGTTGTTGCAACCGGCTTTTGCCCTATTGGCACAAGATCATAGTGAACATCTTCATCAGGCTGCTTCGCCTGCGGCGCAGCAGAGCGTATTACCACAAGCAACACCGCTGTATGTCTGTCCGATGCACCCACATATTCAGCAAGGCGAAAGCGGTAACTGCCCGATTTGCGGCATGGATTTAGTGCTGCAGCGCCAACAAACTACAGCAGCAGTAGACGTTAACGGTGCTATGCAGCAAGCGCTGGCGATACGTACCGAAGCTGTAGCACCGCGCACGTTATGGCGCTTTATTGAAAGTTTTGCCCAGGTGCAGTACCCGGAAGATGCTATTCACCACAGCCATATCCGCGCCGAAGGCTGGATAGAACAATTGTATGTGCGCAGCCTGGGCCAGCGCGTTAAAGCCGGTGAAAAACTGTTTAGTTACTATGCCCCGGATTTACTGGTAGCACAGGACGATTATCTGCAGGCGTTGTCTGTCAGTAAACAAAATGGCGAGCGCAGCAGCAGCCTGCTAAAACGTGCCGAAACCCGCCTAAGGCTGCTTGGCCTTACCGATAACGATATTAGCCAGCTACAACAAAGCCGGCAAAGCCAGTACCAAATAACCGTGTATGCCCATCAGGATGGTGTGGTAACTGTGCTGAACGTGCGTGATGGTATGTATATCAGCCCCGGCGATACCCTGATGGAGATCACCAGCTTAGCCAAAGTCTGGCTACTGGCCGATGTACCTGAAGCGCAGCAAAGCTGGTTGCGTGAAGGTATGAGCGCGGAGGTCGATATTCCATCGCATCAGATAACAGGCATTGAAACCAGGATCGATTTTATTTACCCGGCACTGGATGCGCAAAGCCGCAGCAGCAAAGTACGCATGACGGTAGATAACAAACAGCAACTGCTGCAACCCAATATGTTGCTGCCGGTACGTTTGTATGGCGGGCCGCTGCGTGATGTATTGGCGGTACCGCGTGATGCGGTGTTGTTATCAGGTAACGGAAGCCGGGTTATTGTTAAAGATGGCGATAGCTTCAGTGTACGGCATATTACTACCGGCAGCAGCGCCCAGGGTTATGTGCAGGTGTTAACCGGCCTACATCAGGGGGAGCAGGTGGTGGTATCCGGCCAGTTTTTACTTGATGCCCAGGCCAGTTTAAGCCAGTTGCCACAAAGTACCGCTGGCAGTCATCAGCATTAGGAGCAGCGAACATGATTAAAGCTATTATTCGCTGGTCGGTACAAAACCCGCTGCTGATTTTGCTAAGCACCTTTGCGCTGGCACTGTTTGGCTATCAGGCCAGCCAGCAACTGAAATTAGATGCCCTGCCGGATTTATCCGATGTGCAGGTTATTATAAAAACCAACTACCCGGGCCAGACGCCAGAAACCATAGAGCAGCAAATCAGCTATCCGCTGTCCAGTGCGTTACTGGCCGTGCCCAAAGCCAAAGCCGTACGTAGCTTCTCCATGCCGAACGACAGCTATCTGTATGTTATTTTTGAAGATGGCACCGACCCCTACTGGGCGCGATCCCGGGTACTGGAATATCTGCAAACCGTTACTCTGCCCGCAGGTGCCAATGCCACCTTAGGGCCCGATGCCAGCGGTGTTGGCTGGATATTTCAGTATGCTCTGGTCGATAGAACCGGCCAGCAGTCACTGGAGCAACTCAGCAGCCTGCAGCAGTTTTTCCTTAAACCCGAACTGCAAAGCGTTGGTGGTGTGGCGGAAGTCGCCAGCATCGGCGGTATGGCAAAAACTTATCAATTGCAAATAGAGCCGCGCCTGATGCGTGCTTATAACGTTACTCTGGCGCAGGTGATTAGTGCTATTAACAACCATAATCAGCAGCAGGGCGGCGGCATTATTGAAGTAGCCGAAACTGAACTGCTGGTGCAGGCCGGTGAATATATTCAGTCGCTGGAAAACCTGGCCGCAGTGCCGCTTGGCGTGCGTAACAGCGCCGATTACCCGCTGACACTAGCTGATGTTGGCACTGTGCAGTTAGTACCGGCAGCACGGCGCGGTATTGCCGAACTGAACGGCGAAGGTGAAGTGATTGGCGGTATTATTGTGATGCGCCAGGGCGAAAATGCGCTTAGTACCATCAATGCAGTAAAACATAAACTGGCCGGGCTGAAAAACGGCCTGCCAGAGGGGGTTGAGCTGGTAACGGTGTACGACCGCTCCGAGCTGATTGAAAACACCGTCAGCAATTTAAGCCAGAAACTGCTGGAAGAAATGGCGGTAGTCGCGTTGGTGTGTCTGGTGTTTTTACTGCATGCCCGCTCTGCGTTAGTTGCGGTAATCAGCTTACCACTGGCTCTGCTGGCCAGTATTTTGCTGATGCAAAAACTGGGCATTAATGCCAACGTTATGAGCCTGGGTGGTATAGCTATTGCCATTGGCGCTTTGGTAGATGCAGCCATTGTCATGGTAGAACACGGCCATAAAAAGCTGGAACAGGCCCGTGCTAACGGTAAAGAGCTGAGCGCTGCAGAGTTTCGCCAGACCATTATCGATGCCTGCCTGGATGTCGGCCCGGCGCTGTTTTTCTCTTTGCTGGTGATCACCGTCAGTTTTTTACCGGTGTTTATGCTTGAAGCGCAGGAAGGCCGCCTATTTGCCCCGCTGGCTTACACTAAAACCTTCGCCATGGCCTCGGCGGCATTGCTGGCAATAACGCTGATCCCGGTGCTAATGCTGTACTTTTTACGCGGTAAGCTGCCCTCAGAACACAGCAACCCGCTTAGCCGCCTGCTGATTGCGCTTTATACCCCGCTGCTAACATTGTGTCTGCGCTTTCCAAAAGCCTTAGTGCTGCTGTGTTTGCTGGCACTGGGATCCAGCCTGCTGCCGTGGCAGCGATTATCTACCGAGTTTATGCCAGCCTTTGCTGAAGGCGATCTGCTGTATATGCCCACCACCCTGCCCGGTATAAGCCCGGCCACGGCGGCAAAGCTGCTGCAGCAAACGGATCGCTTAATAAAAACCGTGCCCGAGGTAGACACCGTGCTGGGTAAAAGTGGCCGCGCCGATACCGCCACCGATCCGGCTCCGCTGACAATGCTGGAAACCAGCATTAAGTTAAAGCCGCAAAGCCAGTGGCGGCATGGGGTTACGCTTAATGATATTATTGCGCAGCTGGACGCCACCGTGCAGGTACCGGGCCTGACTAATGCCTGGTTGCCACCGATAAAAACCCGCATTGATATGTTATCTACTGGCATTCGTACCGCAGTGGGGGTGCGTGTCAGCGGGCCGGATCTGGCCACTATTTCACAAACAGCACAACAGTTGGAAAGCCAGATCAGACAACTGCCAGGCAGCCGCTCGGTATTTGCTGAGCGCGCTGAAGATGGCCTGTATTTACAAATCACACCCGACTTACAGCAGTTGGGCCGCTACGGCCTGACACTCGCCGAGCTGCAGCAATATGTCGCCTTTGCTATTGGCGGTGCGCCGGTAGCACAAAGCATTCAGGGCCGCGAGCGCTACGATATAAGCCTGCGCTTCCCCCGTGACAGCCGCAGTCACCCGGATGATATCCGCCGGTTGCCGCTGCAAACGGCTGACGGCGCCTACCTGCTACTGGAGCAGGTAGCAAAGGTAGAGGTAATACAGGGCCCGGTGATGATCCGCGCTGAAAACGCCCGGTTAACCAGCTGGGTGTATATCGATCTGCCAGCAGAAACCCGGCTTGGTACTTATATTGCGCAGTTGCAGCAGCTGCTGGCTGAGCAGCGCTTTGCACCGCAGGTTAGTGTCAGTATCGGCGGCCAGTATGAATATCTGCAGCGGGTAACACAGCGCCTGCAGCAACTGCTGCCTTTTACCTTACTGCTTATTGTGTTGCTGCTGTATTTAACCTTCCGCCGCTTTAGTGATGTGCTGCTGGTGCTAGTTACTTTACCCTTTGCGCTTAGCGGTAGCTTATGGCTGCTGTATTTGCTCGATTACCAGCTGTCGGTAGCGGTTGCCGTAGGCTTAATTGCCTTAGGTGGCGTGGCGGCCGAATTTGCGGTGGTCATGTTGCTGTATTTAAAGCGCGCAGTAGAGGAAGTAAAACCACAAAATCAGCAGCAGCTCTGGCAAGCCATTATGCAGGGTGCTGTGCAGCGGGTAAGGCCAAAAGCGATGACAGTGCTGACCATTATTGTCAGTTTACTGCCGGTAATGCTGGGCAGCGGGGCCGGCAATGAGGTTATGCAGCGTATTGCCGCACCTATGCTGGGCGGTATGCTGGCCGCGCCGCTGGTGTCGATGCTGCTAATGCCGGTATTGTATTTTTTGCTGCTGCGCCGCGCATTACCGGAAAAATGATAAGGACAGCAAAACTAAAGGCTAAGCAGATCTTTTTCTGAGGATGGCATGCCCGATTTGGGCGCCACAGAGTGTCTGAGCCCTGCCGCAGGCAAAAGGCGACAAATGAATTTGTTACCCGCCTTCGCTGGCGCGAAAAGGTCTGAGGCTGCGCTATCGGCGCAGTGCTCCCTGTGTTTAATTCAAATTCAGGGTTATTGCTCTGGACGTAGCGTTACCTTTTGCCCAACCGCGACACCATATTTGGCAAACCAGCCGCGCGGCATTTCCAGCGCGGCGATTACCGGCTGCTTTGCAGGCACTGGTGTTTCATCATAGGGTTCAAGCGTAATCAGCTCTGCAATAGTCCAGTTGGCATCAATATAAGCCACATCCAGCGGCATAGCGGTATTTAGCATCCACAGTGAAATCTCTGTTGGCTCGCGGTACAACAATAACATGCCCGGGTCTGCACTTTGCTGAAACATCAGCCCCTGTGCGCGCTTTTGCGGTGTATCTGCCAACTGCACCTGTATACGCTGCTCGCCAAGCTGCAACGGCACCAGGCTGAATACTTCCCGCTCATCTGCCGGTAAAGCACAGGCCAATAACGGCATTGCCAAAACCAGCATAACTAAAAATCGTTTTATCATCGGTTTATCCTTGTAACAGGTAGCTTAAGGCAATACCGGCGAACACCAGCATCCCCACATAGTGATTATGTAAAAACGCACTAAAACAGCCCTGACGACTGCGTCTGGCAATAATATACTGATAAATAAAGCAGCCAGCAGCGGCAATAAGGCTGAGGTAATACACCAGATGTAATTGTGCCAAATACCCCACTGTAACCAGCAGCAGTAAAGTACACAACTGCAACAGCGCAATAATGGCTAAGGCATATTTGCCAAATAAAATAGCGGTAGATTTAATGCCTACCTTTACATCATCCGGCCGGTCTACCAGCGCATAGTAAGTGTCATACGCTACTGTCCATAGCAAGTTCGCAACGTAAAGCAGCCACAGTATGGGCGGCAACTGTAACTGAATAGCCATAAACGCCATTGGCATACCCCAGCTAAAAGCCGCGCCCAGCACCACCTGCGGCAAATGGGTGTAACGTTTCATAAAGGGATACACCGACGCCAGCAGTAAAGCCACCACCGATAACAATACTGTCTGCCAGTTTAAAAAAAGCAATAAACCGGCAGACAGCAACACCAGCAGAGCGAATAACTGCAGCGCTTCACTACTGCTTATCGCACCGCTGGCCAGGGGCCGCTGTTTAGTGCGCTCTACCGCACCGTCCCATTTGCGATCGGCGTAATCGTTAATTACGCAACCGGCGGCGCGCATTAACACCACACCAGCGCTAAACACCAGCAGCAAACACAACGCCGGCGGGCCTTCGGCAGCCAGCCACAGTGCCCACCATGTCGGCCATAGCAGCAAATACGTCCCTATCGGCTTATTTATCCGCATCAGTTGCAGGTAATAATCACGATGGGCCCAGTGCAGCGCCAGTTTCATCACAAGGTCGCTTCCAGTTTACTGATATCAGGCAAAAAGGCTTCAGCTACCAGCAGTGGCTGGCCTTGCAACTGAAATACCGAGCGGCGCACATAACAGCGCGCAGCAATATTCAGTTGAGGCAGCATAACGTCAAGCTGCGCTGCCTCAATAGTGCCGCGGTGCAGGCTCTGATGCTGAAAAATATAGTCACCCAAAGGCCGCTCGCCTAAATCGGCCAGCGGGCGCAGCGTGGCGATAGTTTGCTCGGGTAGCCAGCTTTGAGCATACACACAGGGCATATCGTTGCACCACAAAATTACTTCCCGCACCTGCGCTGCAGTAGTGTCAGGTAACAAGGGTTGTAAAAATTCGGGTAATACGGCGCTGTGCTCCTGTAATACCTGCAGACGAAAACGCTGACAATGCCGCTTTAAACGTGCGGTCAGCGAGGCGGGTTCTAAAATCCACGGCGCTAACGCGGCCGGTAACGCCAGGGTATTGGCGTCCTGCCAGTGCCGGGCAAGAGAAATCAGGGGAGTGCTCACAAATATCTATTCTGCAACCAAAAGTCTGGCCGCATCATAGCAACTTCAGGCTGACTTTTCAGCCGTAATCAACACAGAAAAACGGCTTACTGTAAACTAAGTTAGCTGGTAAAATGCCACGCTTAACGCTACTGTTAGTGTCGTTGCCGCCATTTATTCCTCAACCAAAAGTGATACTTATGATCAAAAGCCTGCTGCTTTCTCTGGTGCTGTCAGTGCCGCTGCTATTAGCAACCCCCCCCGCTGTTGCACAGCAGCCAAAAGAAATTGTCTATTACGGTTTTGACCCGGATATCGTAACTAACTATATTTCCGGCAACCGCCGCAGCCTGGGTTATATCCGCGTTACTGTCGAGCTGATGATCGAAGATAAAGCTTATCTGACCGCTATTGAACATCATGAACCGCTGATACTGGATCTTATTATCGGCACCTTTACCAAACAGCCGGAAGATAAAATAAAGTCGCTTACCGGCCGTGAAGAAATTCGCCTGGCTATTTTAGATAAACTGCAGCAGGCGATGAAAAAAGAAACCGGCAACGCTATGATCAGAGATATTTTATTTACCAAGTATCTATATCAGTAGCACCTGTCTCAGTAAGCCCTTTATTGCGCATGTCCACGGCCTGTGTGTTTACGCAGCAACCAGGCCCAACCCATACCGGCTAGTAAACCTCCCAGATGCGCCCAGTTTGCCATGCTTACCCAAAGTACATCGAAAAACCCCAGCAATAACCATAACAACATAAACCCAACCAGCCCCGGGCTAATATACAAACCCTGCGCCGGGTTTAGCCGCCCTGCTATCCAGAAATAACCAAATAAACCGTATACCACGCCAGATAAGCCGCCAAAATTAGGAGTAACCATAAAGTACTGCGCAGCATTTGAAATAAGCGCCACCGACAGGGTGACATTCAGCAACATTACCAGCCCCAGCCGTTGCTCAAACTGACGCCCCAGATACAACCACCATGCCAGATTAAACACCAGATGAGTTAACGAAAAATGCAATAGCATCGGCGTAAACCAGCGCCACAGCTGGGCGGGCTCAGTAAGCTGCAGGGCACCGCTGCTGCTGCGCCAGTCTACTTGCTGCCACAGATACACCAACAGGCATAACAGCAACAGTGCAGACGTTAAAGGTGCCTGACGCCACAGCTCGCGCCAGTTAAACACCGGCAAGCCATCATCCTGCAATTTTTGCGTGTCTGGCTGGCTTAGTTGCCAGGCCGCGGCCTGATACCGCGGATGCGCCGGCTGCTGTAAAAAACGGGCAAACTCCTGCTCTATCCGCGCCAACTGCTCTGTTGCACCATACAGCTCTGCCAGCGTTGGCTGCTGCACTACTGCATTTACTTCAAGCCCCTGCGCTACGCAGTAAGCAGCAAATAGTTGTGCCGCCTTAGCAGAATTTAACTCGGCAAATTTATGCACTGTCGCCACTCACAAAAGGTAACTGCTGGCGCCAGCTTTCAAAGCCGCCATCCATGCTGTATACCTGTTCAAAACCTTGCTGGGCTAAATATTGTGCCGCGCCCTGGCTGGAGTTACCGTGGTAACACACCACCACGACTGGCTGTTCAAACTCATACTGCTGCATAAAGCCAGTTAAGCTGCCATTGGTCAGATGAAAAGCCCCATCAATATGGCCACCGGCAAAGCTTTGCTCATCGCGGATATCGGCAATAACTACCTTACCTGCAGCCAGTAATTCAGCCGTTTGTGCCACAGAAATATGTTGAAAATCGCTCATAATTACCCCTCAATGTCAGGCTGGCTATGATACCGCAGCTATCAGGAATTACCAGCCAGACACATCGCAGCCCCAACCACCGCAGTTTAATGCTAGTTAAACAAGAATCGCTGGACACTGATTAAATTATTGTTAACAATAGCAACCTACATTACCGTAACCTCGGAGACATCATGACCAGCCTGATTATTCTGGCTATTTTAGTTGCCATAGTATTCTGGGTTATCAGCATTTTTAATCAGCTGGTAAAACTGAAAAACCGTTTTCAGAACGCCTTTGCCCAAATTGAAGTGCAGCTAAAACGCCGCTACGACCTGATCCCCAATCTGGTTGAAACTGCCAAAGCCTACATGGCACACGAGCGCGACACGCTTGAGGCCGTTATTAATGCCCGTAATGCAGCACTGGCCGGGTTAAAAGTTGCAGCAAACAACCCGGGCGATGCCGGAGCTATCAGTGCCTTAGCCGGAGCTGAAGGCGCATTGCAAAGTGCCATGAGCCGCTTAAATGTGGTAATGGAAGCCTACCCGGATTTAAAAGCCAACCAGAATATGATGCAGTTATCTGAAGAGCTTACCAGCACCGAAAACCGTGTAGCCTTTGCCCGTCAGGCTTTTAATGACGCGGTTACCGATTACAACAGCTACAAACAAAGCTTTCCACCGGTCCTGCTTGCTTCCGCTTTTGGCCATGCAGCAGATGCCAAGCTGCTGGAGTTTGCTGACAGCGCCGCCATTCAGGCCGCACCTAAAGTCAGCTTTTAAGTAGCATGGCAAAACATGAGCAGTAACTTTTTTGCCCAGCAGGATTTAGCCCGGCGTAATACCCGCATTTTAGTGGTGCTGTTTACACTGGCAGTCCTGCTGCTGTTGATGCTGACCAATGTTATCGCCTTAATTAGCCTGGGCTTTGTTGACCCGGCTTTTTTATCATCCCTGCACTGGCAAACCCTGCCCTGGCATCTGGTAGGCTGGGTCAGTATCGTCGTACTGGCTGCCGTAACCATAGCCGTGTTGTTTAAATGGCAGCAGCTGAGGGCTGGTGGTAAGGTAGTAGCCGAATCGCTCGGTGGTATACGGTTATTACCCGACAGCCAGGACCCACTACAACGGCGCTTGCTTAACGTGGTAGAAGAAATGGCACTGGCCGCCAATACGCCGGTGCCGCCGGTATATTTACTGCCAGAACAGGGCATTAATGCTTTTGCTGCCGGTTACAGCCCGGCTGATGCGGTAATTGGCGTTACCCAGGGTTGCCTGGAGCAATTAAACCGCGACGAATTACAAGGCGTTATAGCCCATGAATTCAGCCATATTTTAAACGGTGATATGCGGATGAATATCCGCCTGATTGCCATCTTAAATGGCATCCTGTTTCTTGGACATATTGGCTACTACATGCTGCGCGGCAGCGGTAGAGCAGGTGCCATACGTGCCAGCAGCCGCTCTTCCGGTAACAGTAAAAACAATGGCGGCGGCATAGTGCTGCTGGCGCTGGGCTTAGTGGTAATAGGCTATTTAGGCTCTTTCTTTGGTAACCTGATTAAAGCGGCAGTAAGCCGCCAACGCGAGTTTCTGGCCGATGCCTCTGCCGTGCAATTTACCCGCAACCCACGCGGTATCGCCGGGGCGTTAAAAGCCATTGGCAGCCACAGCGGCTCGAGTAAAATTAAAAACCAGAATGCCGACGAAAACAGCCATTTGTTTTTTGGTGAAGCGATTAGCCGCTGGGCGTCAATTTTTGCCACACATCCGCCACTGGCCACGCGGATAAAACGCCTGGAACCCCATTGGAACGGCAAATTCCCCACAGCCCGGGCCGCACAAACGGCAGTTGATGCTACCGCCGGCACCAATGAAGCTAAGCCCACTAATACTGAGCGCCTGCAACAGGCGTTACCTTTATTGCTGCTACACAGCAGCCGCCAGACAGAGCCCGCTACCGCGCTGGTGTGTTGTTTGCTACTGCAGCAGGATCACGATATCCGCCAAAAACAATTGCAGCTGATTAAAGAGCTGGGCTCAGCCAGTTTATTGCAGCAAACCGATCAACTGTGTGACAGCGTGGCAAGCCTGGATACACTACAACAAGTGCAGTTATTGCAGCGGTTGATCCCGGCATTGAAAACCTTATCCGAAAGCAAATTCCGCCAGTTTGAACAATTGTTACAGGCACTGATACAGGCTGCCGGCTCACCGGATATCGGTAGCTGGCTGGCACGCGAATTTGTAGAGCACAGCGTGGCAGTGCAGTTTGACCCAGAGCAGATAAGCCGTAAATACTCGGGTAAAACCCTGACCCAACTAAAACCTGCAGTTAGCGCACTGCTGTCTTTGGTTAGCCAGGTTGCCGGTGACACTGCCAAGCAACAACAGGCCTGGCAGGCTGCCGCTGCTGTATTGCCTTTTACCGCTGACAGCTCCAGGCCCGATTTCAGCTTTACCAGCCTCAGCCAGCAACTGCCGCACTTGCTGGCACTGGCACCGCAGCAAAAGCAACAATTGTGGCAGGCTATTGAAGCCGGTGTGCGGGCAGACGAGCTGCTGGTAACACAAGAGCAGGCATTACTGCTGGCATTGGCGCTGTTACTGGAAATACCCTATCAGCCCGGAGCGTAATTTACCGCTTAATTAATCCATATCAGCCGGTATTGCCGTTATCATTACAGTTCACCCTTTAGCATCTGCTTAATTTCAGGTAAAATTAGCGGCCATTTTTTCAGCAGGAAAACGTCATGACCGATAATCGATTATTTCTGATGTACGATACGTCATTTGACGAGATGGATGCTGAGGGCAGCCCGAGTTTTGGCTATGTGCTGGTGTTTAACAGCGAAGACGCCGAACAATATCAGGCCGGTGAAAACCCGTCCTGCCCGGCCGTATCTATGATGTTTACCGACCATGCCGATGGTGCTATCAGTGGTGACTTACTCGGCTGGGCCCATCTGGATGCCGACATTTTCCAGCAATTCCCATTAGGCCACTTTTTATTATTGATGGAACAAGCCGCCCAGGTTGCCATTAATGCCTACCGGCAGGTTGGCCAGGTACCAGATCGCTTAGTGGCTCAGCATCTTGGTGATGAAGAGCTGATCCAGTTCGATGTGCAATTTAACGATCTGCAACTGAACGAACAACAAAACGAACAGCAACTGGCGCAGCAGCTGATGTCCGGCCGCCCCTATCTCGACTCGTAGTAGACAGAGTAGTGGCAATAAATACCCTAAAACTGTTTTGCATTTCACCCTAGCGGCTTTTACTATTAGCCGCTGAGTTGGCAGTTTGTTACCGGAGAAGGTGTTATGGCGCATGCCATTGATATGTCAGCAATTGAACAAGCGTTAGACGGCTTTACCATACCACCGCAACCGGAGATCCTGCAGCATATTCAGCAACAACTGGATATGCCGGAACCCAGCATTAAACGCATCGCCGCGCTGATAAACCTCGATATCGGTATTGCCGGTTTTACATTAAAAGTGGTGAACTCAGCTTTCTTTGGCCTGCGGCATAAAATTACCTCTGTTGAACATGCCTGCAAATTTCTTGGTGTTAGCCGGGTATTAAAACTGGTGCGCAGCGTGCTGGTACGCTTTACGCTGTCTGAAGGGCGGGATGACAAATTCAGCCTGAAACTTTGGTCCAGCGCATTGCAAACCGGCAATATCGCCATGACACTGGCCAGGCATTTTAATTTTAGCCAGGATATTCAGGACGACTGCTACAGCCTGGGCCTGTTTCATAACGCCGGTATTGCGCTTATTCAGCAGCAGGTGAGCAACTATGAACAACTGCTGCAGCAAGGCTTGCAACAAGGCCGGGGTTACAGCGAAATTGAAGAGCAGTATTTTCATACCTGCCACGAGGTATTAGGCTTTCTGGTGGCACAGTCATGGGGCTTAACGCCAGAGTTGTGCAATGTTATTGCCTATCACCACAGCCCGGCACTGATGTTGGAAACCGACAGTGAACTGGAAAAACAACTTTTTGCCTTGCTAAAACTGGCAGAGCACTTCAGTGGCGAAAGCCGCCAGCTATTTAATATTACGCTGGACCCGGAATGGGAGCTGCACAAAGGCGCCATTCTCGAAGTATTGGATATAGAACCGCTGCAATTGCCTGAACTGGCCGAACTGCTGCACCGCCAACACATCAATACCGTTTACTCAGTCTGATCATGCCGCACCAAAAACTGCATTTACCGGAAAAACGCTGTCCGGTATGCGGCCTGATGTTTAGCTGGCGTAAAAAGTGGCAACGTAACTGGGAGCAGGTAGTGTATTGCTCAGAGCGTTGCCGTCGCCATAAAACGGCCAACCCGGCCCAAAGCTGATGAAAATTATACTGGCGCCGATGGAAGGCGTGGTCGATCACCTTATGCGCGATATGCTGACACGTATTGGCGGCTACGACTTATGCATTACTGAATTTATCCGCATAGTAGACCAAAAACTACCGGCACGGGTATTTACCCGCTTTTGTCCAGAGCTGCAAAACGGTGGCAAAACCTTTGCCGGTACGCCGGTGCGGGTGCAACTGTTGGGGCAAGACCCAAACTGGCTGGCCGAAAATGCCGTACGCGCGGTAGAACTGGGCTCGCCCGGCGTTGATTTAAACTTTGGCTGCCCGGCCAAAACGGTAAATAAGAGCCGCGGCGGTGCTGTGCTGCTAAAAGAAACCGAGCAACTGTACCTTATAGTTAAAGCCGTGCGCGATGCCGTGCCGGCGGCCTTCCCGGTAAGTGCTAAAATCCGCCTCGGTTATGACGATACCAGCTTAACGCTGGCCAATGCTGCTGCTATTGCCAGCGCGGGTGCCAGCATGCTTACCGTGCACGCCCGCACCAAAAGCGACGGCTACCGGCCACCCGCGTACTGGCCATGGATCGCAAAAATTAAGCAGCAAGTGAGTATACCGCTGGTAGCCAATGGCGAAATCTGGAACGCCGCTGATGCTGCCCTGTGCCAGCAACAAGCCAATTGCAGCAATATTATGCTCGGCCGTGGCGCATTGGCCATGCCAAACCTGGCACAAAGCATACGCACCGGTGCTGCCGCTATGCCCTGGCCGCAAGTGCTGGAGCTGCTAATGCGCTACTCTGAATTTGAGATCAGCGGCGATAAAGGCCAGTACTATGCAAACCGTATCAAACAATGGTTTAGCTATTTAAAGCTGCAGTACCCACAAGCCGCCGACTTATTTCAGCAACTGCGTGTACTGCGTAAAAGCAGCGATATTCTGGCGACATTAAATCAGGCACTGCTGCATAGCCAGCACGCTTAGGCCGCATTGACGCAAAGTTTTTTATAAAGGCTATACTCCTCAGACAGTTAGTTTAAGGAGTGTGCTTTATGCCAATACAGGTTGCCGTGCTGAAGGAAAGCCGGCCACACGAAAAGCGTGTTGCCATGGTGCCCGCCGTGGCTGATAAACTGAGTAAGCTGGGCTGCGATATCTGCCTGCTCAGCGGCGCAGGCCTTAGCAGTAAATTACCCGACAGCGCCTATACAACGGCGCGCTTTGTTAATACAGAGCAAGAACTGCTGGCAACAGCCAATATAGTGCTGGCAGTGCAGCCCCCTACAGCTGAGCAAATTAACCTGCTGCCGCCCGGCTGCATGTTGCTTAGCTTTGTTTATCCGCATAAAGAACCCGACCTTACCCGCTTACTGCGCGATAAGCACATTACCTGCTTTGCTATGGAGCAGGTACCGCGTATCAGCCGGGCCCAGGCCATGGATGCGCTGTCATCTCAGGCGGCGTTAGCCGGTTACTATGCTGCCCTGCTCGGTGCTACTAAGCTGGCGCGTATCTTACCGATGATGACCACCGCCGTTGGCTCAATCCGCCCGGCCCGCTGCCTGGTAATGGGCCTGGGTGTTGCCGGTTTACAGGCCTTAGCCACCGCACGGCGTTTAGGCGCAATAACTGAAGGCTATGACGTACGGCCCGAAACCAAAGAGCAGGCCGAATCCTTAGGTGCCAAATTTGTTGATACCGGCGTCGATGCCCGCGGCGAAGGCGGCTATGCCCGCGAGCTGACACCAGAAGAAAAAGACAAAATTGCCAGTGTCGTCACCCGGCATATTCAGCAGGCCGATATTGTTATTACCACGGCAGCCATACCGGGACGGCCTTCACCTAAGCTGATTAGTAAAGCCCAGGTAGATGGCATGAAACTGGGCGCAGTGATCATTGATTTAGCGGCTGAAGGCGGCGGTAACTGCGAATACAGTGTGCCCGGTGAAACCATTACACAGGGCCAGATCACCATAGCAGCGCCGTTAAATGTACCTTCGATGCTGGCTGAACATGCCTCAGAGCTGTACGCCAAAAACCTGCTGAATTTATTGCAGCTGTTTATTGTAGATGGCGAAATTAAACTGGATTGGGATGACGAAGTGCAGGCAAAAACCGTACTGACGCATCAGGGCGAGATCAAACCTGCAGCAGTAAAAACTGCGCTGGAACAGCAATAACCTGGCATTATTTTTGGGGAGCATTATGGACTACACCACCACCATTTTAACCGGCTTTGTCGCGCTGTATATTTTTATGCTGGCTGCTTTTACCGGTTTTGAAATTATCGGCCGCGTACCAGCCATTTTGCATACACCGCTGATGTCCGGCTCTAACTTTATTCACGGCATTGTAGTGGTAGGCGCGCTGTGGGCGCTGTTAAACGCCAGCTCGTTACCCGAGCAGATCATCGGCTTTCTCGGCGTGCTGTTAGGCGCAGGCAATGCTGCCGGTGGCTATGTAGTAACCGAGCGCATGCTGCAAATGTTTAAACCTTCCAGCAAAACCAATAAGGAGTAAGGCATGAACGCAGCTTTACTCATCGACAGCAGCTATTTTATTGCCGCCTTTTTGTTTATCTACGGCTTAAAGCGTATGTCTTCACCGCTCACGGCACGCTCCGGCATCGTTGTTGCCGGTATTGGTATGGTGCTGGCCGTGCTGGCCAGTTTTTTATATACGCTGGATGTCAACGAAGCCGCCAGGCCACATCTTAGCACTAACCTTACACTGGCATTGATTGCACTGGCACTTGGCCTTGGCTGGGCCTGGCGCAGCGGTAAAACAGTAGCCATGACCGAAATGCCACAGATGGTAGCGCTGTATAACGGCATGGGCGGCGGCGCAGCAGCGGCGATTGCCGCAATAGAGCTGATTGGCTACAAAACCCACGGCTCAGTGTCACTAAGCCTGGCGGTTCTGGGCGGGCTAATTGGTGCTGTGGCGTTATCCGGCTCGCTTATCGCCTGGGCAAAACTGGATGGCCGCATCAATAAAACCCTGCGCTTTGGCTCCTTGCAACTGGTAAACGGCAGCCTGCTGTTAGTACTGCTGGCAATTGGGGTGTACATTATCTGGCAAGGCGGCATGGTAAGCTGGCCGGTGTTTGCCGCATTCTTTGCCCTGGCGCTGATTTACGGCGTAATGATGACGATGCCGATTGGCGGCGCTGATATGCCGGTGGTCATTTCGTTGTACAACGCCTTTACCGGTTTAGCTGTTGGCTTTGAAGGTTATGTGCTGAATAACCCGGCCTTGATGATCGCCGGTATGGTGGTTGGCTCGGCCGGCTCTTTACTGACACTACTGATGGCCAAGGCGATGAACCGCTCTGTGGCCAATGTACTGTTTTCTAACTTTGGTGAGCTAAGCGATGAAGCGCAGGGTGATATGGCCGGCAGCCAAAAACCAATTGATGCCAGCGACGCCGGCATTAATATGCGTTACGCCAGTAAAGTGATTATTGCACCGGGTTATGGCCTGGCGGTAGCCCAGGCGCAGCACAAGCTGTACGAACTGGTAAAACTGCTGCAGGACGCCGGGGTAGAAGTAAAGTTTGCCATTCACCCGGTAGCCGGCCGTATGCCGGGCCATATGAACGTGTTATTGGCCGAAGCCGGAGTACCGTACGATATTATCTTTGATATGGAGGATATTAACGGCGAGTTTAAAGAAGCCGATGTTGCCATAGTGATTGGCGCCAACGACACAGTAAACCCGGCGGCACGTACTAATAAAAGCTCGCCGATTTACGGCATGCCGGTGCTCAATGTCGATATGGCTAAACAGGTGTACGTGGTAAAACGTGGCCAGGGTAAAGGTTATTCCGGCGTAGAGAACGCACTGTTTTACGCCGACAATACGCAGATGGTATACGGCGATGCACAAAAGGTGATGGTATCGATGATCCAGGCGATTAAATCACTCGGCGGCGGGCATTAACCGACACAGTGAGAACCGTTACCGGTTTAATTGCTGTTGGCACAACTGTGCCAGTGTTTGTAATGCCCGCTCCAGCCTTGCGTCCTGCGCTACCGCGCAGTTTAAACGGATAAAGTTACGGTAGCCCGCGCTACCGGCTGGTGCTGTGGGCGAAAATATAGTCCCCGGTGCTATACTGATTTTTTCCGCCAGGGCCTGCTGTGCCAGCTCGTAACCATCTACGTCTTGTGGCAGCTCGACCCAGAGTACAAAGCCGCCCTGAGGCTGGCTAACCCGGGTGCCGGGCGGAAACAAGCGGCCAATACTGCCGCTGATACGTTGCACCGCCGCTTCATACTGCGGCCGTACCTGGCGCAAATGCCGCTCATACTGGCCGCTTTGCAACAGCTTCGCCACCGCTAATTGTGGCAATGCTGCGGTACTTATATTGCTGATAAACTTCAGGTATTCTATTTTTGCCGTATGTTTTGGTGCTATGACCCAGCCCAGGCGTAAATCCGGCGACAGCGTTTTAGAAAAAGTGCTGCAGTAAAAAATATCCTGTTGTGGCGCCAGCGCTAAACAACTGCCCGGCCGCGGCCCGGTAAAGCCTAAATCGCCGTAGGTATCGTCTTCTATCAACGGTATGCCACGCTGTGCCAGCAACTGCACTATGCGCTTTTTATTGCCGTCCGGGATCAGGCTGCCCAGCGGATTACTGTAGTTAGCAATCAGCACACAGGCCTTTACCGGCCATTGCTCAAGTGCTTGCTGCAACACGTCAGGCGCCATGCCGGTTTGTGCGTCGGTGGGCAGTGCCAGCGCTTTTAAGCCAGCCGCCTCCAGTGCCTGCAGCAAACCATAAAACGCTGGCGATTCTATCACTACCACATCGCCAGGCTGCGTCACAGCCTTTAAACTCAGCATCAGCGCTTCCTGGCAACCATTGGTAATAATGACATCGTCTTGCGATACGACAGCGCCATGTAACGCCATACGCCGCGCTATTTCACGACGTAATTCGACCGCGCCGCGGCTGGCTTCGTAGCGCATTAAGCGCGCCGGTTCGGTTTTTATTACTTGTTGCAGTGCTTTTTGCAACGCGTGCTGTGGCAGGTAAACCGCAGCCGGTACCGCAGCGCCTAAGCGCATATAAGCCGGATCGGCTGCGGCTTTAGATAACGACAACGCTATCTGCTGGCTACAAACAATAACCGGTTCGGCCGCTTGCTGCAGCGGTACACTACTGAGTGGTGGTGGCTGATAACGCGGTTTAACAAAGTAACCGCTGCGGCTATTGGCCTGTAAGTAACCGTCAGCTTCCAGCCGCCGGTAGCTGGCCACCACGGTAGACACGCTAAGCGCCCGGCGTTTGGCCAGTTCGCGTACGCCCGGCAAGCGTTCACCACAGCCATATTGGCCCTGCTCTATTTGTTGTTGCAGTTCGGCAGCCAGTTGTTGATAACGAAAACTCACACGCCCTCCTTTGGTTTAGCTAACTCCACTGCAACGCCTGCCATAACGGTGGTAAAACCGATAATGCCAGCAAAGCACCCATTGCCCGGTTAAACCAGCGCCGTTGCTCCGGTGCTGTCAGTAAGCGTTTTAAACCGGCACCAAACATCAGCCAACTGATAGTGCAGGGCAAACCCACCAGCAAAAATACCAGCGCAATCAGTGTCAGTTGCTGCCAATACACGCCCTGCAAGCTGGTAAAAGCCGCAATAGCACCGGTAATCATTACCCAGGCTTTGGCATTTACCCACTGAAACAACAGTGCCTGAGTAAAACTAAGCGGTTTACTGTTGCCCGTTTCTATTTGCTTTGGCTCAGCGCTGGCAATTTTCCACGCCAGATACAGCAAATATACCGAGCCAACTAATTTTATCAGCTGATGTAGTAATGGCTGTTGCTGCAAGATCAGCCCGGCACCCAGCCCTACCGCCAGTAACATCAGTAAAAACCCCAGCTGAATACCGGCCAGATGCGCCAGGCTTTTTTGCACGCCGTAATTAACACCGGACGACATAATCATAATATTATTCGGCCCGGGTGTAATACTGGTGGCAAAGGCAAAAAAAACTAAGGTCCAGAATAACTCCATGCTGCTTGCTCCTGTTTACTTACGTTAAGCCACCACAGTAGCGCGCCCCTCCGGCAGAAAATATACACAGAACAGCGCAAAATAAGCAGTACAGATAAAATTAAAGTAACAGTAAAACAATACAGCCTGAGCCAAGTGCTTACATCAGGCTATCAGGTCACACCAGCGGTGCAATAAACAATTAATTACACAAAACATTCTGCTACTAACTCATGATTAACAGCTTTGTAGTCGCTAAACTTAAAAACATCCTGATTTTTATATTTATTGTGGAGTAATGGGTATGGGCCTTTGGTCTTTTGTTAAACCGGCCGCTAACAGACACACTGTGTCGGCCTGGTTGCTTGTGTCTGCACTGGCATTAGCGGTGTCAGGCTGTGGTGGTGGCAGCGACAGTGCGGATAGTGCGCCGCCGGTTGCCACACCACCGGTCGTAACACCGCCAACGCAAACTCCGCCCCCGGCAGACGATCTGCCCGAGCCGGCTCTTGAAAACGCGCCAAGCGCAGACATTAAACCGCTACCCAAACCGGGTGGCCCGTCATTACCACCACCGCCGGCTGAACTCAGGCTGTCGGCAGCTTATAATAAAAGCACCGCTGCAACAGCGGTATTTGCGGTATCTGCCAGCTCGTCCGGCGATGAAAACAACAACAACACTGCAGCTAAAGCTATAGACGGCGATTTAACCAGCCGCTGGGAAAGTGCCTGGGGCAATGGTGTGGCCGATGCCGACAACGCCTGGTTACAGTTTGACTTTGGCGCCAAAACCGCCATTGGTTATATCAAGCTGCACTGGGAAAACGCCTACGCTGAAGAATACGCCATTTATATTTCTGATGATGGCCAAGACTGGTATCAGCTACGCTACGTTACCGGCGCCCAGGGCGGCACTGAAGAGTTTTTTAATCTGGATATCGATGCCCGCTATGTTCGCCTGCAAGGCATCAGCCGCCACACCCGGTATGGTTATTCACTGTTTGAAGTCGAATTTAAAACGCCGGGCAGCGACAACTCCTTGCCGCGGTTGGATACCTCCTATGTGCCCTACCCGCTAAGTGGCAATGGCCGCCAGCCACTGCCGGCCCCGGATGAGCCGGTTGAAAGCGTGCGCTTTACTCTGGCTGACGGCACTCTGGTTACCCGGTTTGGTATGGTTGGCCGCTCCCGCCACGCCCGCGAACGCGGTGAAGAATGGAACGAAATTGGTTTTGGCCTGAACGAAACCGTCGACGCCCAGGGCAACCCCGCTGATAAAGGCCCTGGTGCGCACTTAAACTTTGTTGCCAACTACTTTAAAAACCGTACCTGGGGCGTCGAGTTTATTGATAACAGTAATGTAGCCGGTGTTACCGCACCAAGGATTATCGTCAACCAGTATTACCTGCAAGCGCAAAAAGGCGGTGGCCACTCTTTTGTGCGCCGTTTTGATGAGCCCAACGTTACCGGTTTTGGCTGGATGAGCCCAGGCCGGCTGCTGGACAACTCCACTTATCTGAGTGACGGAGCCCCCTGCCCGGTAGTGCAAAAGCCCGCCAATGGTGTGCTGTTAAACCCCAACACTGGCTACAACGGTATCATTGGTGCAAATGACGGCTGCAGCGTGGTGTTTGACACCTACCCCGGCCACAGAGCCCTTTCGGCTAATGCCGATGGCGTAATGGTGCCCAATGGTAATAACGTAGCAGCACGGGCGCTGAAAAAAGGCGATATTATTGAGTTTACCGGCTCGTTCTTCTCTACCCGTGAAGTGATGGATGCCATTGGCGATAACGGCGGCTTTCGTTATTACACCAACGAGCTGACCTACGTCATGGGCCAGGGCTTGCGCCCCTGGTACGGTGTGCAACCGCGGTTAATGAACCAGCCACTGCCAGACAGCACTCTGCAAGGCGGGCTGGGCTCGGTATCATACGATTATGCCGACAACGCTACCTTTATATTTCAGCAGCCACACAACAATATTGGCATGCAAAATATGCAGCGCTTTATGGAAGGCCGCCGCTGGCTGCACACCAACTTATGGACCGGCGAACATAACGAAGATGGTAATGATCGCAATGACGCAGGCCGGTTGCTGCAAGGTCCGCGTTTTAACCAGTCATCCTGTTTTAACTGTCACGTTAGCAATGGCCGCAGCGTAGCGCCAACAGTAGTAAACCAGCGCCTTGATACTATGGCAATACGTACCGGCGTCACCGGTACCGACGCCAACGGCAATTACCTGCCACACCCTATATACGGCCAGGCAATGCAGATGAATGCGCGCTCAACCACCACAGGCGCTGTGCAAAACTGGGGCAATGCGGCTGTGGTTGCCGGTTTCACCACAAAAAATGTACAACTTGCCGACGGTACCGTGGTTGAACTGCGTAAACCGGAAATCGCCTTTGAAGGCCCGACGCCTGAAGCTTATTCCGTGCGCTCGGCGCAGCCATTAATCGGTATGGGCCTGCTTGAAGCCATTGCCGATGAAACCATTTTGGCCCGGGTACGCACCACCCCCGATGCCGACGGCGTGCTGGGTACCGCCAACTACGCTTATGATCCGGAAACCGGCGACGTGCGTTTAGGCCGCTACGGCTGGAAAGCAGGGAAAGTCAGCCTGCGCCACCAGGTAGCCAATGCCGCCCTGTTGGATATGTCGGTAACCTCATCTATTTACCCGAACCGCAACTGCCTGGCCGGGGCAACGCACTGTGATGCGGCCAGCGGCACAGAGCCCGGCTTACCAGATGAAGCGCTGCAGTTAATGACAGAATATCTGCACCTGTTAGCCGTACCGGCACAGCGCAGCCTGGTCAGTGGTTTTCCTAAAGGCGTATCGCCCATGGCGTATCTGGATGTTGAGCCGGCAAAAATAGCCCAGGGTGAGCAAGTGTTTAAAGCCATCCGCTGTAATGCCTGCCATGTCAGCGAAGTGCAAACCAGCGCCCGCTCGGCGTTTGACGAAGTGCGTAACCAGACTATCCGGCCTTATACCGATATGCTGTTACATGATATGGGCGAAGAGCTGGCCGATAACTTCGCCGAAGGCTTAGCAGGCGGCAGCATGTGGCGCACGCCCGCGTTATGGGGCATAGGCTACACCGAACACGTTGCCGCCGGTACACCGGTAGGTTATTTACACGACAGCCGCGCCCGCACACTAACCGAAGCCATTTTATGGCACGGCGGCGAAGCTGAAGTGATTAAAAACCGCTTTATCAACTTACCCACCGAAGAGCGCCAGGCGCTGCTGGCTTTCCTCAAATCGCTGTAATATAAAGCCCCGGTGCTTACCAGGCACCGGGTTTTCACTCTCTGGTCACTTAGTCACTTTCAGCTATCTTGTCCCTGCTCTTGCTGTGCCACAAGCTGCAGGCTTACGGCATAGACAGATATTCCGCCGCGCAGTACACTGAGGCGCTATTTTATTAACAAACAAGGCTATACCAGTGAATACAGAAAATTTGTCTGAAGCACAAATTGCAGAAATAAAAAGCAACTTCGATTTTTTTGACCGTGACGGCAATGGCCGGATTGATTTAACCGAGTTTATCGAACTGCTTACGACTTTGGCCCCCAAAACCAAAGTCAGCCATGTTGAAGAGGGTTTTAAGCTTATCGACACCAATAATAACGGTTATATCGACTTCGCCGAGTTTTTAGACTGGTGGCAAGACTGCTGGTGGGAATACTAAAATCAAAGGGCAAGGCCGCAGCCGGCCCTAACCGGCAAAACTAATTTTGCCGGTGGTTGCGCCCGATATACCCGAGCGGGCGTTACTGAATATTTCTTCGATTTAACATCTACTTAAAAGGCAAAGGAATAACCGGGGTAATGGCAATATCTTCCAGGCACTGCTTTAGTAACAGCTGCTCAGCTTTATAGATTTTAGAGATTGAACCATCGTCCGTTTTAACATCTACCACTAAGCAGGCACAGCTAAAACCGCCGTTTCTATTGGTACGAACAAAATTATCCTTATTCTCCATGCCCAGAAAAGCCAGAGCCATTGACTCATCATCAACGCTATAGCCTCCTTGTATAGAAATAGCCCAGCTGCCGTCTTTATCTGACAGCCAGACATTGGCAGATGTCGGGTTTTCAAGCCAACCGCACCTGGTGTCCGCAGAGTAAGCGTAAGAAGATACAAAAATGGACAATGCTATTAAATACTTCATGTGAAATCCTGCAGCCTGCTACGGCGTACAACAGTGGAAATGGCTAAACGCTGCCAACAACTGCCGAATGTAGTTCATTTAGCCAAACTATAAGCCACTGCAACACCGGCCACTACACTAATATCAAGCTCATTTGTGGTGTTTTATCCTTGCCATTACACGAATCGTATTAATTATTTCTGTTCTGGTAATAAGCAGGCAGTCTTTGCCTATTCACTTGCACCAATTATGTCGTGACCGTAGGAGTTATCTATCGAACACAGCCATTCACCATTTGGCGACTTTTCAAAGACATAAGTAGCTTTACGCTCTGTCTCAGGATAATTTGGACCTGATACAATAGTTTTTGCCAATACCAGCACCGTGTTACCTGATTCCAGAATTTCCAGACCATTTTGCTTCACTTGCAAGCCGTTCTTAAAATAGACGGCGATTTTCTTAAATGCTTCCAGAATTTGAGCTTTACCAACCGCATTCACGCCTGGCATCACTACCAGAACTGCATTGTCAGTATAAATATCCATTAGCGTTTCAAAATCTTCAGCAACGATGGCTCTATCAGCTTTTTCTATTTGTAGTTCGACTAAATGGCGATTCATTAAAAATTACTCCTTTATGTACTTAAGGTACGCCTTTGCATTCTTACTAATTAATGGTGAAAACGACTAAAACATTGGCCGCTGGTTTATAGCTTATAAGCAAACATAACATAACCAACTAATTTTAAAAGATAAAAATACTGGCATAACAGTTGATTGCTTAATGATAAAACACCGCATGTTTAACATTAAAAGGATCAACACTATGAACAGAACACTGGTTATTATCTTATTAGTTGTTGTAGGTATTTACTGCTTACCTACTTTACTGGCTGTGGCCGCGACCATTTTTGCTATTGTGATCGGCGTTTTCGGCGCTATTCTCGGCGTAGGTATCTCATTAGTGGTAACGCTGTTGCCGGTTATTATTGTCGGCTACCTGATCTGGTGGCTGGTGCGTGACAACCGCCGTAACCGCCAGTATTGAGCGGTGTTCTGCATAGCAGGGGGCTAGCGTAAGCCCCCCGACAGAAACCTTACTCATGCCCCCACGGCGCGGGGGGCAATTCAGCTAAAGGTCGGCTGAGATCAAAATCGATGCGCCAGCTCCAGTCATTGCCGCGCACTGTGCCGTAGGTGTAACGCACGCCCGGCTCTATCTCAATGCGCCAGCCACGAAAATAACCAGACTCTGTTGTTCTTTCTAACGACTGAAATTCCTGCCGGATCGCTGTGCCCTCACCATAGGAAAAACCGCCATACATAGTGACACTATCGTTATGCCCGTCTTTGGTGCGATGATCGTGACGTAACTCCAGTTTGTCTGCATGTTTGGTATAGATCCAGGTGCGCGAACGGTTCCAGTCTTGTGCAGCTTCCAGTTCTATATGGAACGGCAACTTTAGCTGCGTTTCACTGCAGTCACGAAAGTGCACAATCAACAGCTCGGTGCCGGTTAGCATAGTGTCACCCTCTGGCGCCAGTGTCAGCTTACCGGGATAGGCTTTGCCGCACTGCACACTTAACTGCTGAAAAAACTGCTCAAAGGCTTTATCCGGTGGGGTTTGAGCATGCGCCTGCAGGCTGAAAGACAGCAGCAGGCTGCTTATTAAAGTCATTTTTTTCATCGGTTTGATGCCATGTGAAGTAAGTAGTTAAGCCAAACACACTAAACAAAAACCGCCTATTGCACCAGAGCAGAATTGGGCATTAGCTGTTATTACGACAACCTATAGCCTAATCAGCAAAACTCACCTTACCCATAGTAACGCCCGGGATACCCTCGCGGGCGTTGCTGAATTTTTGTTTACCGCCGACTAAACATTCATTCGCCAATACGGCAAATAATACTGCTTCTTTCGCGTCGGGGTTTATGCCTAAATCATGGGTGGTTTTAATGCTTACGCCCGGCAGTGCAGCCTGAATTTGGGCCATTAACAACGGGTTATGAATACCGCCGCCGCTGGCGTAAATAACAAACTGCTCTAGTTTTGCTGTGGTTTGCTTAATAGCGCTGATAATCATATCGGCACTAAAACAATTTAGTGTGGCCATAATATCGGCATGGCTTAACTGCTCTGTGCCACTTACCTGCTGCGCCTTAGCAAGATAGGCCAGATTAAACACCTCCGGCCCGGTGGTTTTAGGAAAACCCAGCGCAAAAAAGCTATCTTGCTTTAACGCCCCCAGTAAAGGCTCACTAACCTTTCCGGCTTTGGCCAGCAGGGAGTTTTCATCAAAATACTTACCCGGATAATGCTGTTGAATAAACGCATCCATCATAGTATTGCCGGGGCCAATGTCGCTGCTAAATACTGCTTCGGCGTCCAGTGTTTGTGGCAGCCAGGTAAAGTTAGCTATGCCGCCGATATTCAGCATAATGCGGTTTTCGCTATTGCTGCTAAACAATAAATAATCGCCATATACCGCTAAGGGTGCACCCTCGCCGCCTGCAGCAATATGTTTTTGCCGAAAATCACTCAGCGTAATAATACCGGTGGCCATGGCTAAATGGTCACCATCGCCAATTTGCAGCGTGGCATTACCGTAATCGGCCAGATTATGCTGGCGTTTAGGGCAGTGAAAAATGGTCTGGCCGTGGCTGGCTATTACGTCAACATCAGCAGCCGTCAACTGCCACTGTTCCAGGCACTGGTTAATCATGCGGCCGTGTTCCAGGCCTATCCACGGGTTTAACAGCGTTACTGCCTGCAGGTCTACTTCACGTTTGGAAAACACTGCTTTTACCCGCTGCTTGTAGCCGGCGTCGTAATCTACCGTGGTGAACTGCAGTAAGTTAATGCGGGTATTGAGGCCATCGCCGCTGAGTTCGCACAGTGCCACATCCAGGCCGTCGAGTGAGGTGCCGCTCATCAGGCCAATAACTTTACGGCTGGGTTTGGCGGCAATATTAAACAAGTTCTGAATATGTGCGTGCATAGGTTTTCCTGTTGAGGCTGAAGCAAAACTATTGTTGCAAACTGTAGCATGAATAATTTATCCGACAACACCAAGATTTACACTAAATAAAATTGCATAAAATTTCGCATTGGGGTATATATTCATCGAAAGCTAGTTACTAATGTATAAAAAATTCATAAATTCAAACCCGATATTCTAGCTATAGCAACTGGGAGTATACACAGATGGCGTCTTACCTTAGCAGCAAAACCGCCGGCCACACACTGCGCCAGGCCTCTAAACTGGCTTTGGCAGTAAACCTGGCATTATTCAGCCACATCACTCTGGCACAACAAACGAGCGAAGCCGCGGTGGAAAAAACCGAAGTGATCACCATCACCGGTTCGCGCATTGCCCGTACTGAACTTGTGGCATCAAGCCCGGTCGCTTCGGTAGATGAAGTACAAATTCAACTGGACCGCGCCGTTAACGTTGAAGACATTACTGCAAAACTGCCGCAGGCGGCAGCAGGTGCAAATGCCACCGGCGCCACTGTGGGTGACTCTTTAGGCTCTTCAACTATCGACTTACGCAGCCTGGGCCAAAACCGCACTCTGGTGCTGATTAACGGTACCCGTGCCATGCCTTTCAGCTTTCGTAACTCGGTAGATGTTAATATTATTCCGGCTGGCTTAATTAAGCGGGTAGATGTATTAACCGGTGGTGCGGCTGCCGTATACGGCGCCGATGCAGTAGCTGGCGTAGTGAATTTTATTATGGACGACAAGTTTGATGGCGTTGAGCTGTCGGCCAGTTATGAAACCGCCGATGGTGGCGGCGAGAAAATGAATACTGAAGCCGTATTTGGTGGTGACATTGCCAATGGCCGTGGCCATATTACCGGCTATGTTGGCTACTCTGAACGCAAAGCGCTGCTGGCCGGTGAACGTGACTGGGCGATGCAAAACAGCGGCAGCATTATCAACAGCGGCGGTTTTTATACCGATGTTGCCAGCGGCAACACCTTTGGTATTGATGATAACGGCGGCGTAACTGCAGGCCGTAACACAGTAAACGTTACTGATCAGCGCTACCTTACCCAGCCAATGGATCGTTTATCTGCCGGTTTATTCTTTAACACCGAATTTAACGACTACGTTGAACTGTATGGCCGCGGCATGTACGCCAAAGTAAAAGTAACCGGCGCCGGTTCTGCTGGCCAGACACCCATTTCAGTTAACGAGCAGGTTACCTTAACGGCAAATAACCCTTATATTCCTGCTTCGGTGCGTGATTTAATCAGCTTTGACGCCAACGGCAATGCGCTGGTTAACGTAGAGCGTAACCTGGGCCTGGGCGTGCAATACACTGAAGCGGTGCGCGAATCCAGCCAGTTCCAACTGGGCTTAAAAGGCATATTAACCGATAGCTTAAGCTACGACGTTTACGCCCAGTATGGCCTTACCGATGAAACCTCGAGCATTTATAACAATGCCTACCGCAACAACAACAGCGGTGTCAGCCGTTTCGGCGCTTTGGCCAACACGGTAGATATTTTTGACCCGCAACTGGATTTAAGCTCGTTTAGCGTGCCACTGCTGTTTGCCAACCGCGAGCGTACGCAAAGCGTATTGGCGGCTACAGTGTCGGGCGATTCAGCGCCATTATTTGAATTACCGGCCGGTGCAGTAAGCTACGCACTGGGTTATGAATACCGCAAAGAAACCGGTAAACAAATTCCGGGCGATGCGTTTCGTAACGGCACCAGCTTTTCTTCGGCTGGTGTATTTGATATGGACGCCAGCTTCGACAGTAAAGAAGTCTATGCCGAAGTGCTGGTACCACTATTTTTTGATACCGCCTTTGCCGAACAGCTTGACGTTGAAGGGGCTTACCGCGTTTCGGAGTACTCTAATACCGACGCTGAAAACACCTGGAAGCTGGGCATTAACTGGGCAATAAACAGCGACATACGTATTCGTGCCAGTCGCCAGACTGCGTTTCGGGCACCTAACTTAGGTGAATTTGCCAGCCCGATCACCGCCTTGTCACTGGCGTTGTTTGACCAAACCAGCGAGCAGTTTGTACCACGCTTTGCCGGCCGTTTTGATGGCGACCCATGTTTACTGGGCACAGGTAATGCCGAGCAATGCGCCCGTTACGGTGCCGCTCCGGTAGGCACACCGTTTGATGCTTCTACCGCCAGTTACACCTTTGGTGGTAACCCGGATATTAAACCTGAGCAAGCCGTATCTTCTACGCTGGGCCTGGTGTATACGCCGTCTTACTTGAAAGGGTTTGATGTCACTCTGGATTACTACACCATTGAAATTACTGATGCCGTAAGCCAGATCCAGCCGGCTGCCGCGCTGAAAAACTGTTATATCGACAACCCTGTTGCCGGCAACCCCTTGTGTGACGCGGTACGCCGCAACCCGCAAACCGGCCTGATAAGCACGGCCATTGTGAACGACTTTAACCTGGCAGCAGTGAAGCAAGACGGCGTTGACCTGGCAGTTAATTACCGTTTTGACGCCCCGGCCGTTATAGGCGGCAGCATGAAGCTGGCGTATCAGGGTACCATTATTACCAAGCAAACCCGGCAGGATAACGCTACCCTGCCAGCCATTGACTGTAAAGGTACCTTTGGCAGCGCCTGCTCCGGCGATTTTGCCAGCGTGCTGCAGGCAGACTACAAGCACCGTATGACACTGGACTGGAACCTCGACACACTTGGTGTGCAATTGGGCTGGCGTCGTATTGGCGAAGTAGATAGTGCAGCCAATCGCAGCATCAGTATTGGTGCACAAAACTATATCGACTTATCCGCATCATGGCAGGCTACTGACGAACTTAGCGTAACAGCCGGTATTGATAACCTGCTGGATAAAGATCCGCCATTGCCGTTCTCTGGCGCCAACCATTTTAATACTGTAAGTGACTACTCAGTTCTGGGCCGCACTGTAGGTATTTCACTGCGTTACAAGCCCGCGTTCTAATCCCGGACCCGGTGTTTCCCGGCCTGTATTGCAGGCCGGGCTTTTCAATTCTCTCCCTTCATAATAAGCTGCTGGTTAAAATCGCTTTACTATACTGAGCCAATCAGGCTGCAAACAGGAATACCGGATGTCTGTACTCGACAAAATTCATGCCCTGCGCGAAAAATTTCCGCGTGCAGAGCAGCAACTGGCGGAATATATTCTGGCCAACCCGGATCATATCCGTGATATGCCATCACAAATGCTGGCAAAAGCCGTGGGTATCAGCCAGGCCAGTGTGGTGCGCTTTACCCAGAAACTGGGTTACAAAGGCTACCCGGATTTTAAATTTGCCATAACCGACAGCCTGCACCATCAGGTGCTGCCTGCCAGCGCCGACAAACTACACGGCGAGATTTCACTGGACGATACCTTCAGCACCATGAGCCAGAAACTGCTGGCCAGCAAAATTAATGTGCTGAATAAAACCCATTCTATTAACTCACAAACCAGCTATGAGCAAGCCGCACTAATGCTACGCAACGCCAAACGGGTGTTGCTGTGTGGTAAGGGTGGTTCGGCCTTAGTGGCAAAAGATTTCTCTTACAAGCTGCAAAAACTCGGCATGGCCGCACTGGCCGAAACCGACACCCATGTGCAACTGGCCAATATTGCTAACTACACCGCCGAAGATGTGCTGGTGGTGCTGAGTGAATCAGGTGAAACTGCCGACAGCGTAAAAATTACCGAGCAAGCCGCAATTAACGCGGTACAAATTATCAGTATTACCGCTTATGGTGCCAATAGCATTGCCCGGCTGGCCGGGCTGAATTTGTACACTGTGGCAGACGAAAGCTCAGCGCGGTTGTCGTCTATTCTGGCGCGTAATGCGCAAGAGCTGGTGATCGACACGCTGTTTATTCTGCTAACCCAAACCTGCCCGCAAGGCCGCAAAAAACTGGCGGCATCCAATAAAGCGGTAGATACCTTTTTAGCCCGCAAACGCTAATAAATTAAAACATCCTAATATAGAGTAACAAAAGCTTGATCCAGCGCATAAGCGCTGGCTGCCTGCGCTTGTATAGTGTTATGGCTGTACTACTTTATAGGTACTGCCTAACATTAACCTGCGCACGCGGAGTATGCAGATGGATATTGTAGACCTGTCCCGACTTCAGTTTGCCTTTACGGCAATGATCCACTTCCTGTTTGTTCCTCTTACTCTTGGTATGGCCTTTTTACTGGCCATTATGGAATCGGTATATGTTATGACCGGTAAAACCATTTACCGCGACATGACCAAATTCTGGGGTAAGTTATTTGGCATTAACTTTGCGCTTGGGGTAACCACCGGTATTGCCATGGAATTCCAGTTTGGTACTAACTGGTCTTACTATTCGCATTATGTTGGCGATATTTTTGGCGCACCATTGGCTATAGAAGCGCTAATGGCATTTTTCCTCGAATCTACCCTGGTTGGCCTGTTTTTCTTCGGCTGGGACCGTTTAAGCAAAGAAAAACACTTAGCCGTTACCTGGCTGATGGCACTGGCCACCAACTTGTCAGCTTTGTGGATTTTAGTTGCCAACGGCTGGATGCAACACCCGATAGGCTCGGTATTTAATATCGACACTATGCGGATGGAGCTCACCAGCTTTAGCGAAGTTATTTTTAACCCGGTGGCCCAGGTTAAATTTGTTCACACCGTATCAGCCGGCTATGTTACCGGTGCAGTGTTTGTGCTGGCCATTTCCAGTTGGTATTTGCTTAAAGGCCGCGACTTACCTTTCGCCCGGCGCAGCTTTGCCATTGCTTCAGCCTTTGGCCTGGCCAGTGCGCTGTCGGTAATAGTGCTGGGGGATGAATCAGGCTATGAGCTCGGCGATGTGCAAAAAGTAAAACTGGCCGCTGTAGAAGCCGAATGGCATACCCACCCGGCACCGGCTGCCTTCACCGTGTTTGGCGTACCGAACGAGCAAACGCAAACTACCGACTACGCGCTGAAAATTCCGGCTGTGCTTGGCCTTATTGCCACCCGCTCGGTAACAGAAGAAGTAGCGGGTTTAAGTGAGCTGAAAGAAAAACACCTTGAGCGCATTATCCGCGGCCAGGAAGCTTATGTGCTGATGACGCAATATCGCGCCGGTGATAAATCGCCCGCTACTATCAACCGCTTTAATGAAGTCAGCGCCGATTTAGGCTACGGCATGCTGTTAACGGCCTACACCGACGATGTTGCCAATGCCACAGCCGAACATATTGCTCAGGCAGTAGAAGACTCAGTGCCTAAAGTATGGCCGCTGTTCTGGAGCTTTCGCATTATGGTAGCGTGCGGCGTATCTATGCTGGTGCTGTTTGCCGCGGCCTTCTGGCACAGTGCTAAACGCACGGTAGATAAACCGCGCTGGCTGCTTAAATTTGCCCTGTTCAGTCTGCCACTGCCGTGGATAGCCTGTGAAGCAGGCTGGTTTGTCGCTGAATATGGCCGCCAGCCCTGGGCCATAGGTGAAATACTGCCAACCCATTTAGCGGTATCGCAGCTTAGTGTCAACGATATCTGGTTCAGCCTTGGTGCCATTGTGGTGCTGTACACCATCTTCGTCATTATCGAAATGTGGCTGATGACTAAATACGCCAGGCTTGGGCCTTCCAGCCTGCATACCGGTAAGTACGATTTAGAAAGCCCAGCTACCGTGAAGGAGGCATAACATGGATTACGAAGCACTAAGGTTTATCTGGTGGTTGCTGATTGGCGTACTGCTGATTGGTTTTGTGGTAACCGACGGTTTTGATATGGGTGTGGCCGCCTTGCTAAAAGTGCTGGGCACAAGCAATGACGAGCGCCGCGTTATGATCAACACCATAGCGCCGCACTGGGATGGTAATCAGGTATGGTTAATTACTGCGGGCGGTGCCTTATTCGCCGCCTGGCCTACGGTATATGCCGCCTCGTTCAGTGGCTTTTACATCGCCTTAATGTTAACGCTGTTTGCGCTATTTTTACGGCCGATTGGCTTTGAATATCGGGCAAAAATTGACAGCGAAACATGGCGCAGCCGCTGGGACTGGGCGCTTACCGCAGGCTCGGCCATACCGGCGCTGATTTTTGGCGTAGCGTTTGGCAACCTGTTACAAGGCGTACCTTTTTACTTTGACGACATTTTGCGCCTGCACTACACCGGCAGTTTCTGGGCTTTGCTTAACCCCTTTGCCTTACTGGCCGGCGTATTAAGCCTGCTAATGATAGTAAACCACGGCGCCACTTACCTGCAGCTGAAAACCGAAGCCGAACTTAAAGCGCGCAGCGAAAAACTGTCGGTAATGCTGGCGCTGGTGTGCGCGGTTATCTTTGTACTGGCCGGTGTGTGGCTGTATCTGGCTGTCGATGGCTATAGCGTTACCAGCATTATTGATACTAACGGTGCCAACCGTACTACCGACAAAACGGTACTGATAAGCGCCGGAGCCTGGTTTAGCAACTATGCTAAATGGCCGCTGCTATGGTTAATACCGGCACTTGGCGTGGCAGGCTTTTTAATCTGTGCGCTGGCCAGTAAAACACAGCGCCATATTACTGCTTTTATCAGCTCGTCTTTGGCCATTGCCATGGTAGTGCTGACAGCCGGCATCAGTATGTTCCCGTTTGTTATGCCATCCAGCACTACACCGGCACACAGCCTGACCATGTGGGATGCCACCGCCAGTGAAACCACGCTGATGATTATGTTTGTGGTGGCGTGCATCTTTGTACCGCTGATCCTGGCGTATACCGCCTGGAGTTACTTTGTCATGCGCGGCCGCTTAAACGAGCAGCATATCCGTGACAACAGTCATTCACTGTACTGATCTTCAGTTGAAAAAAGGAGCACCTTATGTGGTATTTTGCCTGGATTTTAGGCGTATTAATGGCCTGCTCATTTGGCATTATCAATGCCATGTGGCTGGAATTTAAAGGCTACGAAGGCGAGGACACCCAAGCTGACTAGCCCAACCAAACCGGCGCAGCAGTTGGCAACACTGCTGCAAAGCCAGCGTAAACGGCTTAACAGCGCCCTGCTGTTAGCCGTAAGCGCCAGCCTGCTGTTTATCTTGCAATGTTATTTACTGGCCAGCCTGTTTGCCAGCTGGCTTGTTGCCAGCCAGCAAGGTCAGGCAGTTAACAGCGACCAACTGCTTAACACCCTGCCCTGGCTGGCGCTGTGCCTGCTGGGGCGGCCTGCACTGCAATATTGCCGTGAACAACTTAGTTTAAAGGCCAGCCAACATATCCGCAGCCGCTTACGTGTGCAGTTGCTGGCAAAACTGGCTGACGCCGGCCCGGCTAAAAACCAGTACGGTAATGATGGCAGCTTAAGCAGCAAACTGCTGGAGCAGGTTGATGCGCTGGCTGGTTTTATCAGCCGCTATTATGTACAACGTTATCTGGTGTTGATCACGCCATTGCTGCTGGTGGGTGCCACCTTTGTTTATAGTCCGCTGGCGGCGGTTATTTTATTAGTGACCGCCCCGCTGGTGCCACTGTTTATGATACTGCTGGGCAATGCCGCCGCCGGTGCCAGCCAACGCCAGTTGCAACAACTTAGCCGCATGAGTGGCCGTTTTCTTGATTTAGTGCGTGGTATGCCTACGTTGCAGCAATTGCAGGCTACTGAGCGCGCTGCGCAATCGGTTGCCACTGCCGCAGGGCGTTACCGCGATAGCAGCATGGGTGTGCTGAAACTGGCGTTTTTATCCGGTGCGGTGCTGGAGTTTTTCTCGGCACTGGCCATTGCCTTACTGGCATTGTATTTGGGCCTGGGCCTGCTGGGTATTTTGCCCTGGGCCAAAGAAGTTATACCGGTGCCGTATCAGGGCGCTTTATTTATTTTGCTGCTGGCACCGGAATTTTACGCACCACTGCGCCAGCTTGGCAGCGATTACCACGCAAAAGCACAAGCCGAAGCCGCAATTGACGAGCTAAGCCCCATTTTACAGCGTCAGGCCTGGCAACACCCCGGCACACAACAGCTAACACTAAGCGGCGCACCGCATATCGAGCTGCAGCAACTGCATATTTTAACTGCCGGGCAGCGCCAGCGGCTGGCACCGGTTAGCTTTAGCATAAAAAGTGGTGGGCGCATTGCACTGCAGGGGCCAAGTGGCTGCGGTAAATCCAGCCTGTTGTATGCACTGCTGGGTTTTGCGCCGTATCAGGGCGATATTCTGATCAACCAGCACAGCCTGGCACAGCTTGAACGCAACCACTGGCAACAACAACTGGGCTATATGGCGCAGTACAGCAGTATTGCTGCTGCCAGCATTGCCGATAACCTGCGCCTGGCCGCACCGGATGCCACTGAGTCACAACTGATCGTTGCACTGCAACAGGTAGAACTGTGGTCATTAATACAACAATTACCGCTTGGCCTTAACACTGTGCTGGGCGAGCGCGGCCGGGGCTTATCCGGCGGCCAGTTACAACGGCTGGCACTGGCGCAGTTGTTGTTGCGCGATGCTAAAGTCTGGTTACTGGACGAGCCCACCGCGCATTTAGACGGCGCTACCGCTTATCGTTTACACCAGCTGATTGGCACGCTCAGCCGAGGTAAAACCCTGATTATTGTTAGCCACCAGTTGCACGGCCTGGACTGGCTGGATCAGGTAATACGGCTGGACAACCCTGCCATTAGCCATATTGACGGAGCGCAGTATGTTCAAGCCTAAGAGCGTGCCAGCGCCTGAACGCAGTATTCGTTTACGCAGCCTGCTGCAAAGCCGCGGCAAGGCATGGTTGCTGGCCTTGCTGCTGGGGCTGGTTACTTTACTGGCTGCAGTGACCTTGCTGGCATTATCTGGCTGGTTTATCAGTGCCGCCGCGCTGGCAGGGCTGGCCAGCGTGGGCGCTTATGGTTTTGATTACTTCCGACCGGCGGCGATTATCCGCCTGTGTGCCATTGGCCGCACGGCCGGGCGCTATGCAGAGCGCTTAACCTCGCACTATGCTGCCCTTGGCTTGTTAAAAGATTTACGCGTGCACAGCTTTACCGCGCTGGCACAACAGCCGCACAGCAACCGCCATTCGGCAGATACGCTGCAGCATCTGGTCGGCGATATCGATTTACTCGATCAGTTTCCGTTAAAAGTTATCGCGCCCTGGCTTTGGGCCTGCAGTTTAACCGCACTGGTGCTGCTGTTCTGGTACTTGCTGGCACCTACTCTGCTAATCTATGCCGCCCCTTGCCTGCTGCTGGCGCTGGCGTTGCCGCTGCTAACGGTACGCCGTGGCAAAGCACTGGCACAACAGGATACCCGCTCCACCACACAGCGGCGCACACAACTGCTGGAGCCGCTATCAATGCTAACGTCGTTACTGTTGTGGCAACGCTGGGCAGATAAAATCAGTCAATTTGGCGCACTGGATCAGGCTTATATCCGTTTACAGCTGCGCCAGCAGCAATTAATCAGCCGTACCGCTTTGGTGCAGCAAAGCCTGCTGGCATTAAGCCTGCTGGCACTGCTGTGGCAGGGCAACGCGCTGGTGGCCGCCAACTCACTCAGCGTGCCGCTGCTGCTGGCGGCGATGCTGGCACTGTGGGCGCTGCATGAAGTATTGCTGCCGCTATGTCAGAGTTTTGTTGCGCTGGGCCTTAGTAGCGCCGCACGCGACCGGCTGAACCGGTTAACTTATGTCAGCACGCCAACACAGTTTAATAAACCTGAACCTGCCACACCACTGAGCCTGAATGTCTGCCAGTTGTCGGCGCGCCAGAATGGCGCTTTATCTGGCCCTTCTCAAGTCAGCTTTAACCTGCAAAGTGGTGATGTACTGCTTATCAGTGGCGCCTCCGGCAGCGGTAAAACGACTTTGTTGCAGGCGCTGGCTAATCAACTGGCGTTTAGTGGTGATATCAACCTGAACGGCCTGCCTTACGCCGAATGGCAACTGAGTAACACTCTGGGCTATTTGCCACAACAGCCTGATTTATTTGATTTAACCCTGGCGCAAAACCTGCGCTTAGGTGCGCCAGATGCAACCGAGCAACAGCTATGGCAGGTATTAGATGACGTGGCACTAAGCGACTGGGCCAAAAATCAGCCGCAGCAGCTGGATACGGTGATGGGTGAATACGGTGCCGCGGTGTCCGGCGGCCAGGCCAGGCGCATTGCCCTGGCGCGCTTGTTGTTAACACAACGGCCGGTATTACTGCTGGACGAACCTTTTGCCGGCTTAGATCCTGACAGCACAGCACATGTACTTAAATCTTTGCTGCAGCATCAGCATAACGGTTTGCTGGTTATGGTCAGCCATCAGCAGCTTAATGTGCCGCATGCTAAACAGCTGCAGCTGTAGAAGCTGCAGCGTTATTTTTGCGCTGTTATACAGGCAGCAACAGAATCACGCTCAACCAGGTTAGGAATAAATAAATGTGTGCGGTGCTGCACATCGTGTTTTTCTGCACTGAGTTCAATCGCCAGTTTAGTGGCATAACTGGCCATTTCTTCCACCGGATAATGCATAGTAGTTAACCGTGGCCGGCAGGCGCGGCTGACAATTAAATCATCAAAGCCGATAACCGATACATCCTGCGGTACACGCAGCCCGGCAGCAAACAATGCATGAATAGCACCGATAGCCATTAAATCGTTATAGGCCAGTAAGGCAGTAAATTTTATGCCTTTGGCCAGCAAAGCATTCACCGCCTGCTCGCCGCCTTCAATATTGGCGGTCGATTCTTCCACGGCCTGTTCGGCCAGTGTTATACCCGCCTGCTTTAACGATTTACGGATGCCCTGCAAGCGGAACTCCGGGTCGCCGTTTTGGTAAATGCTGGTAACCACAGCGAATTGGTGATGGCCTTTTTGCAGCAGATGATCAGTCGCCTGACAAGCACCGGCAACGTTATCCAGCCAGACACAGCGATGTGCCAGGCTGGGAATATAGCGGTTAATCAACACCAGGCCCGGAATTTCGGCCGCCAGTTTCAGCAGCGTTTTCTCGTCTGAGTATTCGCTGTGCAAAATAATGGCACGGCAGTTATGGTCGCGCAGCGAGTCTATTGCTTCAAGCTCAGATTTAGTCTCGTACAGCGAGTTGCTCATCAGCAGTTTGTAGTCACTTTCGCGGGCAGCTTTTTCTACTCCGCTGGCCAGGCTACCAAAAAATGGCATCGACAACTTAGGCGTTACCACGCCCAGCGTATTGGTGGTTTTACTGACCAGCGCCCTGGCATTGCTGTTTGGCCGATAACCCAGCTCGGCAATGACTTTTTTTACCCGGGCGCGGCAGGCCTCGCCAACCTGATGGCCGTCGTGGATCACCCGCGATACCGTTGCTATCGACACCCCTGCCACTCTGGCCACATCTTTAATGGTTACCATAAATACCGTTCTGCTCTGTAAAACATTGTTAGGCTTATTGTTGGCTATGTTGTGCCAGTAACTGCCGGCTAATTTGCTGGCTGCGGGCTGCCGTTAGCCGGTAATAGCGTAAACAGGCCAGTGACAGTAAACTAAATAACACTGTACCGAAACACAAGATCAGCCGCATGGCAAAAATACTCTGCTCAGATTGCGCACCGGCCAGCTTAGCGTCAAAGCCAATCAGGTTCAGGCTAAGCCCGGCCAGCAGCAGTGCCAGTGCCACACTGATACTGCTAACCCAGTTATGCAGCGCTACAAACAAGCCTTCGCGCCGCTCACCATGTAGCAGCTCATCTTCATCGCAGACATCAGCCAGCATCGACGGCAGCAGCATTGTCATCGCTGTCCACACTGCAGTGCAAAACAGTGCATCCAGCAGCAGCCACCAGCCGCTGCCGGGTGTAAAAATAAACCACTTTAAGCCACCGCCTACAGCGGTTAACCAGTATATCAGTGCCAGTGCGCGTACTTTGCCGCAGTGCGAGGATAACCGCACCAGCCAGGGCACGGTAGCAAAGCCCAGCGCAGCGTATGCCATTGACAATAAGCCCTTCCACACGGCGCCTTCGGCAATATTACCGTCAAACATAAAGTACACCAGCAGGTAGTAGTCCATACCGGCGCTGTAGGCACCCCCGCCCAGCTGCAATAATGTCAGCAGCAGCAATACCCGCAACGAGCGGTTAGCGCTTAACGTGCTCAGGCTGTCACGCAGACCGGGCCGCTGCAACAGCGGTGCCCGCCGGGGTGCGCGCTCGCGGCTGTAAACAGCGGCCAGCGAACCCAGCAAGCCGAGAATAAACACTGCCACGCCCCAGCCAACATAGCGGATACCAATAAACACACTGCTGAACAGCGCCAGTTGCGCCAGCGGAAACAGCCATTGATACAGCAGCGAACCAAGCTTAAGAAAATAGGTGGTAAAACCCATAATTTCAGTACGCTGATGATAATCGGGGCTCATTTCATAGGCCAGGCAGGTCATCGGTACGGCAACAAAGGTGGCGGCAATATAAAAGGCTAATAACCAGAACACAAAGTACAGCAACTGCGCAGGTTCGCCCCAGCCGGCCGGTACCATCCAGATCAGGCCGAAACACAGGCAACTCAGCCAGGACGCTATAAAAATAAAAGGCCTGCGCCGGCCAAAACGGCTTTGGCTGTGATCCGATAAATGGCCAACCCAGGGCCCAAGCACTGTGCCCAGTAACACCGGTATGGTTAATGCCAGGCCAAGCAGAAAAGGGTCAACCCCCAGTGTCATCTGATAAAACGGTATCGCCAGCACGTTAACGCTTTGCGCGGCAAAAAACATGGCAAAAAAACCGGCCCCCAGCGCGAGGCGTTGGCCGGTGCCAATGTTAACCCGGTGGCTGACAGCAGCGGACTGAGCCGTTGGCGGTTGTTGCTGCAGCGCCATAAGGCTCCTTGTTGCGGGCGGTGACAAAGCGGCAATTATAGAGCTGCTGCCGGGGGACAGCAACAGCGCCCTAAATGCAGGCTTTAACGCTGCCTGCTCAGCGTTTAATTAAACTGACTTCTGCCAATTCAACCGCGTGCCAGCCGCCAAGTGCGCCAGCAGTATAAGCGCCGGTGTTAAAGCGCAATTGCACACCCTGCAACTGGCGTAAATCGCTGTTTTGCGGCCAGGCCTGCCCCGCTTGTGCGGCAGGTAACAATGCCGGCATAAACATCGGAAACGCCTGCGGCATCGCCGTTGCGGTGCTACGTAACGTGCTTAGCGGCAACAGCAGATATTGCCATTCGGTGCTGACATTAAGCTCAGCACCAAAGGCCAGGCCATCGGCATCCAGCAGCGCCAGTTCAATCTGCTCGTTTTGCTTAACCGCGCGTATTTTTATTGCCAGCGTATTGTACCCGGCTAAATCACGCTGTTGCAGGCTGTTGTCCGGCGCCGGTGTGGTGCGCAGCAGCAGTTCCGGCGCACCGGCTTGTAAATCTTCCATCGCCAGCCGCAGTGCCAGGCCTTTGCCTTGCTGGCCGCTAACCAGATCCTGCCGTACCCTCTCGTCTTTCGGGTACAGGTTATTATGCCGATCCAGCGTGGCGTCATACAGTGCTACCGGTGCATTGGCCGGTTGCAGTTGCAGGTTCCAGTAGTTGCCGGCTGGTACAAAATCCCACTGCAGTGGTGAACCCTGGCTGCTGCCGGGGAATGTAACCTGTTGCTGTGGCGTGCTAACCGTTACCGCATATTCCAGTAAGCCGGTTTGCTGCCAGGCGGGTGTTTTTGGCAGGGCTACCTGGTAAATGCCACCGGCAGCGGCTTGCATTGGCAAGGCTGTGAAATTACGGTGGCCGACATAGCGCAGCATCAGCTCGACCTTTTTCGGCGTTTCGTTTGCGCCTAACTGCAGGCTAAACTGAATATCGTCATTCAGGCTGGCCTGGCGCAACGGCTGATGGTACACGCTGAGTTCTGCAGCCGCTGGTTTTGGCAATAAATAGCTCAGTGTGCTATCAACCTGCTTTAGCTGCGATGGCTGTTTGGCCAGTAAATAAATGCCCGGCGTTAAGCTTACCGTGCCGTTTTTAGCCTGAGTACTAAGGTTGTTGCCGTCGTTAAGGCCTTTAACGTAAAAACGCTGACCTAAATCGGCCAGTTGCAGGCTTAGCTGTTGTTGATTGTGATACAACCTGGCCACCTCGCGGCGCAGGCTGGCGCTTTGATGCGGGTCTTGCAGTGGCTGCAAATCCGGATACAACTCCAGCTGCCACAAGCCATCGGCGCGCTTATCTAAAAAGTAAGCACCGCTGCCGCTGTACTGCGCCACTACAGAGCTGCCGACACCGGCAATTTGCTGCAGTTTTTTGCTGTTTTTTGGCTTGGTTTGGTTGCTGTTGCTGTAGATAAACTTGTCATCGGTATTCAGCAGGCTAAGGTTGGCGGCGTAGTTCAGGCTGACACCGGCAAACTGATTGCTGGCCGGGTAGTCGCTGCTGGCTTGTGCCCGTGGCAAACGGCGAAAGGCTTCGGCCGCTATCATTAAGCTGATGGCTTTGCCCGGCGTATACAGCAGGTTAAGAAAATGCGTGTTGTAGTCTGAATTGGTATGCGCCATCGCTGCCGGATCATAAGCAAACTGGGTGGCCCACTGAAAACCGGCCGCACGGAAACTGCGCGCCATGGCCGGATACATTACCGTGTTGGCAACATCGGCAGCGTCAAACTCGTACACCATTTTTGCCTTGCTGTTGCACTCGCTGATGGCGGCAAAAGGGTTGGTGTAGTGCGCCACTGTCGGCAGCATATTGGCCAGAATAGTGTGGTTTTTAACCAAACCGGTCGGGTACCACTGATAGGCCACGCCATCAATACTGCTGTTGCACAGCGCCGCGGCAAAGGCCTGATCATTACCCTGCTCGCTGGTGTTATAAAACAGCGGCTTGGTGACACCGGCAGCGCGCACAGTGGCAACTAACTTTTCAATATAGGCCGCACTTTGTGCCGCCGGGGTTTCATGTTTCGGCTCGTTAAACAGCTCGAAGGCGATAACGCTTGGATCATTGGCATAACTGACACCGGTATAGGGGTTTATATGCGTCAGAATTTGTGTCAGGTAGTTTTGCTGCGCTGCTATCGCTTTGGCTGACTGGTTCATTTGCGACTTGCTAAACAGGGTGGCAAAGCTTTGCTCGTTCGGGTCCGGCTCTGGGTAACCGCTGCCCCACCAGCCAATCGGCGTAATAATGGCTTTAATATTATGCTGGCTGAGCTTAAACAGCAGATAGTCAAACAATGCCAGATGCTCGTTTTGCAGCAGGTTGCCGTCAACATCGGCTAACTGGCGATCCCACAGGTGAATGCGGTAGGCGTCTAGGCCTAATCTGGCCATGTGCGCCACATCCATGTCTATTGCCTGTTTATGATCAACACCGAGGCGCTGCAGTGCGCGGTAACCGTACGCAAAGGGCGCACTGTAATTTACGCCGAACAGGGCCACTTCCTCCCCCTGCCGGGCGCCGTTTTGCCAGTGCATTACGCCATCGGTTACCGCTACCGTGTCAGCTTGTACTGCGCTGTGTAACAGCGCGGCCAGTACCGTAGTAATTAAACTGATTTTTCTCATTGTTATGGCTCCTGTTGTTACCACCAGGCAGCGTAAAACGCCACCAGGATCAGGCTGACAATAGCAGCCGACAAATTAAAACTGCTGCGGGTACTAAACTGAATATCATCCAGTTTCACCGCATTGGCCTGCTCACCCTGGTTTTGGTACAGCGATACCACTATTGCCAGCAACAGACAGCTGATAAACACCAACCCAACGCGATCCATAAACGGCAGCTCAGGCCAGAATAATTTAAATAACAGCGATAACACTGCGCTGCCAATCGCTGCCAGCAGTGCAGCCAGTGGCGTGGTGCGGCGCCAGAACATGCCCAGCATAAACAACACCACTATGCCCGGCGTAAAGAAGCCGGTAAATTCCTGAATATACTGATACGCCTGATCAAATTCGCCCAACAGCGGTTTAGCCGTCATTAAGGCCACACCCAGTGCCAGCAGGCTGACAGCCCGGCCAACAAACACATAGTGCTTCTGGCTTTTCGCCGGTTTTAGCTGAGAATAAATATCCATGGTAAAAATGGTGGCGATACTGTTAGTCATCGACGCCAGACTGGATAAAATAGCGGCCACTAAAGCGGCAAAAATCAGCCCTTTAATGCCGGATGGCATCATGCTCATTAATTGCGGATAGGCCTGATCCGGTTTATCCAGCGCCGGCAGTAATAAGGTAGCGGCAATGCCCGGCAGTACCACAATAACCGGCATTAACAGCTTTAAAAATGCGGCAAAGGCGATGCCTTTTTGCGCTTCTGCCAGGTCTTTCGCCGCCAGAGTGCGCTGAATAATATATTGGTTAAAGCCCCAGTAACTCAGGTTCATTACCCACATGCCGCCAATCAGCACTGAAATACCGGGCAGGCTGATATAATGCGGGTTGTCGGGCGTTAAAATCATATCGAATTTGTCCGGCGCTTCGCTCATTAAGCGGCTGAAACCCGACCAGACACCATTACCATCGCCCAGCGCCTGCAGCGACATATAAGATAAAAATAAGCCGCCGCCTACCAGCAGCACCACCTGAATAATGTCGGTAAAAGCCACTGCCTTTAAACCGCCGTACAATGAGTACGCCACCGACAAACCGGCCAGCAATAACATGCTGTTAGTTAAACTGACGCCGGTAACCGTATTAATTGCCAGCGCGCCCAGCCACAATACTGCCGTTAAGTTAACAAACACATACACCGCCAGCCAGAACAGCGCCATGGTAGTACGCACGCGGTTATCAAAACGCTGCTGTAAAAACTGCGGCATGGTATAAATTTTGCGTTTTAAGAAAATGGGTAAAAAGTATTTACCGACAATAATCAGCGTAATAGCGCCCATCCACTCATAAGATGCGATAGCCAAACCAATGGCGTAGCCAGAGCCGGACATACCGATAATCTGCTCGGCAGAAATATTAGCCGCAATTAACGAGGCGCCTATTGCCCACCATGGCAGGCTGTTACCAGCCAGAAAGTAGTCGTTGGTGTCTTTGCTGTGGCCGGCTTTCTCGCGTGATACGGCGTAAGCTATTAACAACAGCCCAAGCACATAACAGACCAGTATGGTCAGGTCTAAGTTGGTTAATGTCATAATGGTTCTTCCTGCTATCCTGTCAAAAGCCGGCCATGGGGCCGGTATATTTTTATATTATTGAAAACTGTAAATAATTTCCTGAATGTACCAATCACCCTGCGCCAACACTGCCGACGGAAAACCCGGCTGATTCGGCGCATCCGGCCAGTTTTGCGCCTCCAGACACAAGCCCTGGCGCGGTGAAAAAGGCGCCGCCAGAAAATTGCCGCTGTAAAGCTGTATGCCGGGCTGAGTGCTGTGTACCGTTAATGTCAGCCCGCTTTGAGCTGAATACAGTTGCGCCTGTTGATGCAGCGCGTTATAAGGCTGAGCCGCAGTAATAAAACAATGGTCAAAACCCGATGCCTGCTGCAGCTGTATATCACCCTGCGCTAAGGCATCGGCGATAGTGCGCGGGCTTAGAAAATCAAAGGCGCTGCCGGTTACGGCCTGCAACTGGCCGGTGGGAATACTGCTGCTGTCGGTGGGTAAGTAATGCCCGGCATTTAACTGCAACTGATGGTTTTCAATGCTGCTTCCGTCGGTGTTAAGGTTAAAATAGCAGTGGTTAGTCAGGTTAATCAGCGTGTCTTTATCTGCTCTGGCGCGAAACTGCATACTAACAGCACCGGCGTGTAACGAAATATGCTGCCATACCTCTAACCGGCCGGGAAAGCCCTGCTCTCCATCGGCGGCGCAGTAGTACAGCTCTGCACTGTTTTTTGCCAGTTGCAGCACTTGCCAGGCTGCACGGTGAAAACCGGCGCTGCCGCCGTGCAAACAATGGCTGCCGTTATTCACATTCAGTGTTAACGGCTGGCCATTTAACTGGCAACGGCCATTGGCAATACGGTTGGCAAAACGGCCTATGCTGGCGCCAAGATAAAAACTGTCGTGCAAAAACAGCTCTGGCGCCGCATAGCCCAGCGTTACCTGATGCCCGTCTACCCGAATGGCACTGATAGTGGCGCCAAACGGCAGCAGGTCCAGCTCAAGACCATTGCCGTCGGTTAAGTGCAGTGGCGACAGGCTGTTGCCGTGTTGGCCGGGCGCTGTCATCAGCGTACCTGCTCGGCGCCCTGGCTGGGCGTACAGACAAACACATCGGCAACTAAACCAGTTTTCGCCGGATACTCTGCCGCTACGGTGACTTTTACCGCGTCAACCATTGCCTGCGGTACCAGTGCCACCACGCAGCCGCCAAAGCCACCGCCGGTCATTCGCACGCCGCCGTTAGCGCCGATAAGGTTGCTGATCATCGCCACCAACTCATCTATCGGCGGTACGGTAATTTCAAAATCGTCACGCATTGACTGATGCGACTGCGCCATCAAGCGGCTTAAGGTAGCAATATCGTTTTGCGCCAATGCGACAGCAGCCAGTTCGGTGCGCTCATTTTCGCTTACCACATGGCGCGCCCGTTTGGCGACCAATGGCTCCAGCTTGCTTTGGCCAGCTAAAAACGCCTGCCAGCTGACATCGCGCAGCGCTTTTACACCAAAGGCGGCGGCGGCCTGTTCGCACTGGGCGCGGCGGGTGTTGTATTCGCTGTCGACCAGACCACGCTTAACGTTAGAGTTAATAATCATCACCGCCATGCCGGTAGGCAGTGGCACCGGCTGTGCCGTTAAGCTACGGCAATCTATCAGCAGCGCCTGGCCTTGCTGGCCGCAGGCAGAGATCAGCTGATCCATAATGCCGCAGTTGCAACCAACAAAATGATTCTCGGCGTGCTGGCCGTTCAGGGCATTGTCGCGCGGCAAAATATCAATGCCGGCCAGAGTGCAGTAAGTTAACCCCAGCGCCACTTCAAGCGAGGCAGAAGAGCTTAAGCCAACACCCTGCGGCACATTGCCACCAATCGCTAAATCGCAGCCCTGTAAGTTGTAACCTTGCTGCAGCAAGCTGTTAGCCACGCCGCGCACATAGTTGGCCCACTGCCACTGGCTGTGTTTGGCAATAGGCGCAGTTAAACTGAACTCGTCCAGCTGCATGCCGTAATCCAGCGCCAGCACACGTACCAGTTTGTCGTCACGTTTATTAGCCACGACTACAGTGTCGTAATTAATGGCGCAGGGCAGCACAAAGCCGTCGTTGTAGTCGGTGTGTTCACCAATTAAATTTACCCGGCCCGGCGCGCGAAACACATAAGCGGCACTGTGTTGAAACTGCGTGGCAAACGCCTGTTGTACCTGCTGAACTAAACTCATCTCAGCCTCTCTGCTGTTGTTTGTAATGTTGATTGCTTAAAGCACGCAGCCGCTCTGCCGCTTGTTCCGGTGTCATATCACGCTGGGTTTCCGACAGCATTTCATAACCCACCATAAACTTTTTAATGCTGGCCGAGCGCAGCAGAGGCGGATAAAAATGCGCATGTAACTGCCAGTGTTCAGTGCTGTCGCCGTTATAAGGCGCGCCGTGCCAGCCCATCGAATAAGGGAAAGAGCACTGAAACAGGTTGTCGTAGCGGATCGTCAGCTGCTGCAGAATATCGGCCAGCGCCAGTTGCTCGCTGTCGGTCAGCTGCTCCATCCGTGCCACCTGGCGTTTGGGTAGCAGCAGGGTTTCAAACGGCCAGCTGGCCCAAAACGGCACCACTACCAGAAAATGCTCGTTTTCTACCACAGTACGCTCACCGCTTTGCTGTTCCTGGCCGGCGTAATGCAACAGCAGGTTTTTGCCGTGTTTGGCCAGATAGTCGCGCTGGGCGCTGTCGGCTTTGGCCGGTAAAGTCGGTACTGAGCTGGCAGCCCAGATTTGGCCGTGCGGATGCGGGTTAGAGCAGCCGTTAATGGCGCCTTTGTTTTCAAATACCTGTACCCAGATATAGTGCTGCGATAACTCCTGATATTGTGCTATCCAGCATTTTACTATTGCAGTAATGTCGCTAACGCTAAGCTCAGGCATGGTTTTGCTGTGATCAGCCGAATAACAAATAACCCGGCTGGTGCCGCGTTCAGCTTTCAGTACAAACAAGTCATCGTCACTGCGCTGGTAGTCGGGTGTGTCATGCATCAACGCAGCAAAATCGTTGGTAAACACATACGGCTTGTTATAGGCCGGGTTTACTTTGCCGTTAATCCGCGTATTGGTTGGGCACAAAAAGCAGCTGCTGTCATAAGAGGGCAACGCCTCGTTGCTGACGTCTTCAATCTGGCCCTGCCATGGCCGCTTTGCCCGGTGAGGCGATACCAATACCCAATCGCCGGTTAGCGGGTTATAGCGGCGATGCGGATGATCTTTGGCATTAAATTCAGTCATAACGACGTTCCTGCTACTGTGTTATTCAATAAGTTCTGGCTGCCTGGCAGCCGGGGTTTATTCTGTCTTTGCCGCTTTGTCTGCCATCAGGGCCAGTTCGTTGCTAACAATACTGTATTCATCGCTATAAGCACTGATGGCTGCGCCTTGCAGCGTATCACCAATGCGTACCAGTACCGCCGCTTTGCCCTGCTCTGTCAGCACCAGCTCCGGGTTAACAAGCTGAATATCACCGGCCAGGCTGAATTTAATCTGCTTATCGTTTAACGGCACCAGGTTACCCTGGCTGTCGGTGAGTTCAGCATACACAAACACCAGATCGTTAACGCCGGTTTGCGGAGCCATGCCACTGCTGTCCAGCGTTACCCGCAGCGCCGCAACGTCACCGGGTGTTGTCACGCTGTGCTGCGCTACCGGCTGGTTATTAATAAAGGCTTTAGCGCTTAGCGTACCGGGCGTAAATTGTTTTAAGTCAAATTCAAACGGCGGATGTGGCAGGTGCGTAGCGAACGGGCCGGTTGCCGGTTTTTGCCGCGCAATCATCGTATCGTTTAGCCACAGTTCTACTTCATCAGCATTGCTGAACACCCGCACTTTAGTAGACGAGCCCTGGCGCCACTCACTGGCAATATGCACCATAGGGCCGGAAGCATAGTTGTCGGAGGTTTGCGTAGCACTGCGCTGGCTTTGAAAAAAGTAATAGCTGTATTTGGGTAAGCGGTACAGGCTCATAATGCCGGACGCTTCCAGATCATCGGCATAACCGCGGTTGTAATCGAACATTACCCAGTAGCCATCGGCAAAGGCCGGCGTAGTCAGGTTGTCGTTGTGTGCTTCTTGCAGGTTCAGTGCCTGCTGCAGTAACCGCGCTTCACCGTGGCGCAGTAACTGACGGCTGGTGCGCTCTTCTTCTTTTAAATCTGCCCAGCTGTCTTGCTGTAGCCCGGCGTTTTGCGCGTAGTATTCCCAGTCACCGTACTCAGACACGTTATACGGCTGGGTCGGTGTTTCGTAATGCATTTGCCGGTGCTGGCGCGCTTGCAGATACATATCAAAGCCGTGCTGCCAGCCGGCAGAATAGGCGCCGGGATATTCCTGCTTTACCGTATTGTGCAGCGTGGCAATAAAATTGTCTGGCATATCTGATTCGTTTAACGAACATTCCCACGCCAGTACACTGGCATGGTTGCGATCGCGGCGGATCATATCGCGGCAGGTTTGCACAATCTGCTGCTCAAACTCAGGTTCTGCCGAGTAATACTGCCAGCCAAGAATAGCATCAATTAACACCAGCCCCAGCTCGTCGGCGGCCGCCATAAAGGCCGGCGAGTGCGGATAATGCGACAGGCGCACATAGTCAAAGCCGGCCGATTTTATCTTTACTGCATCGCGGTAATCGGCTGCAGCAGAGGTAGCATAGCCCACATGCGGATATTCCTGATGCCGGTTAACACCGCGCAAAAAGGTGACTTCGCCGTTAATCAGCAACTGATGCTGGGCATTAAAAGCAAAGCTGCGGATACCCAACCGGGTGTACTGTTGTTGCAGTAATTTGCCATCCAGATACAACGAGGTGCGTAGCTGATATAAATGCGGGCTGTCCGGATGCCATAGTTTCGGTGCATTAACAATAAGCTGTTGCTGTATATGCTCTGCGCCACCGGCTATTAAATGACCAGCTGGTAAATGAGTAGTGTCGCTGCTAACCTCTGCCACCAACTGGCCCTGATAATACAATTGCTGCTGCAGCACCGGTTGTTGGCTTTCGCGGTAACGGTTAACCAAATGGGTTTGAATGTTCAGCGTGGCTTGCTCAGCACTGACTTGCGGATACGTCACAAAGATACCGCCGCCGGCAGTTTCGTTAGCCAGCATTTCATCGCTGATATGCAGCGCATCTTTTACCAGTAAGTTTACATCGCGGTACAGGCCGCCATAGGTGTTAAAGTCCAGCAGGGCTAATGGCTTAGGCCCGGTAACAGGGTTGTCGCGGTTATCCAGTTTCACCTGCAGCAGGTTATCCCGGCCCGGTACTAACTTTTCGGTTAAATCCAGCGTAAAAGGTAAATAGCCGCCCAGATGATGGCCAATTTGCTCACCGTTTAAGAATACTTCTGCCACGTTCATTGCCGCTTCAAAACGCAAGAGTACTACTTTGTCCTGCCAGTCTGCTTGCCAGCTCAGTGTTTTCTGATACCAGGCAATGCCCTGCCATTGGTTATTTACCAGCATAGGTTCTATTTGCGGTGTGTGTGGCAGCGACACCGGTTGCCAGTCGGCACTTGGCGGCATCGCGTCGGCACCGGTGGCTTTGGCAAACAGCCAGTCTTTATTCAGGGTTATCCGTTGGCTGACCGCTTGCTGCTCTGCTTCAGCTTTAACCAGCGGCTGGGCACTCTGCTGTTGTGGCTCTGTGGTTTTGCTGCAGCCTTGCAGCAAGCTTAAGGCGATACATAAAAAGAAAAATGAAAACTTCACCCGCTTGGTATCCTTCTGAAATTGGTTTACTGATAAAAGCCTTTGGCTGGCAAAAGCTTGTAAGTAAAAAAAGCACTTAGCTAACAAAAGTTCTGCTCGCTTTGCGGCCGAACTACCAGCTCGTGCAGGTGTACCTTAGGCGCCGTCAGCAACATGCTGATGGCAGCATCGGCCACCTCGTCTGCCGATAAGTAATCGGGGTTAGCGTTAGCGCGAAACATGGTATTAACTCCGCCCGGATACAGCGACAGCACTTTTACGCCACTGTTATGCAGCTCTTTGCGCAGCACCTTGCTGTAGCTGTCGAGCGCAGTTTTACTGGCGCTGTACGACGCCAGGTTAGCGTTGGCAAACAAACATACTGTGGACAGCACGTTTAACACTACGCCACTGCCGCGCAGCCGCATTTGCGGCACCAGCTGCGCAATAAAACTGACCGGCGCATAAAAATTTAACTGCATCATCTGTTGCAGTGCCTGCCAGTGCGGCTCTGCTGCGCTATGGCGTGCGGTATTGGCCCCGGCGCAATTGATCAGCATATCCACGGCGCCGTTTTCGGCCTCTGCAGCAGCACAAAACGCGGTTACTTGCCTATCTGCATCCGGGCCGTTTAAACAAAAAGCTCGGGCAAACACCGGTGCATCCTGCGCCAGCAATGCCTGCGTTTGTGCCAGTTTGTCGCTGCTGCGGCCACATAAGCTAAGGCGGTAACCAGCCGCCGCCAGCTTAATGGCCAAAGCGCGGCCAATTCCGGACGAAGCACCGGTAATTAAAATATGCTGAGCCATAATGCTAATATCCGCTGAAGCCGGCCCACTGTAATAACGCAGCGGGCCGGTGGTTTTACATGGTTAGCTGGAAGCCCAACAGGTAACGACGGCCCCACTCACGGTAATGCGCCGGGCGGCTTGGGTCGTTATCAAAGTAACTGAGCGACAGCTCGTTGGTCAGGTTCTGGGCCTGCAGCATCACTTTAAAGTTTTCGGTAAACTCGTAAGAAATGCTGGCATCTACCGTGCTTTCAGCGCGGGTGCGCGTCATTTCAGTGGTGCCCCAACTGCCAACTGAGGTATTGGCACTGCGGTAGTTGTACGACACTTTGGCATCAAAACCGGCGCGGTAATACCACAGCGTGGCGCTACCAACATGGCGGGATAAACCACCGAGCGGGAACGGGTTGGCTACCGGAGTAAACTCAGTAATATTGGTGTCGGTAAACGAGTAGTTTGCATACACACCTAAACCATCCAGCCAGCCCGGCAGCATTTTAAAGGCTTGCTGGTACATCAGTTCAAAACCACGGATCTGACCGCCGTCGCCATTTACCGGCCGGGTAAAGTCGTATTCAGTGCCATCTACCGTTACTTTTTCTACGCTAACACCAATGTGGCTGCTTAGATCTTTAAAGAACACCGATACCGCAGCTGCTGTATCTTCGTTCCAGTAATATTCCAGGCCTAAATCCAGCTGATCGGCAACAAAAGGATTTAACTTAGCATTACCACCAGAGCCGGTATTAACACCGTCTTGCTGGGTATTGAGCTCAAAACCAGAGCGCATTTCAATTAACGGCGGGCGCGACATTGCGCGGGACAAGCCCAGACGTAACTGTGCTTCTTCTGTTAAAGAGAACACCATATTCAGCGACGGCAGCAGTTTGCTGTAGCTGTGCTCATCGGTTACCGGTGAGTAATCAGTGCTATTCATTAACTGATAACCGGAAGAGGTGGAAGAGGTATGTACATAGCGCAGACCAACATTACCGGTGTAAGGAATGCTGCCAATTTCGCCAACCATTTTCAGCATGGCATAAGCAGCGCTGTTGGTTTCTTCTACCCGCCAGCTACCGGCTAAATCCAACGGCCCTTTTTCGTATTGGCTACGATGGTCAATACCGCCAAAGCCCTGCTGTGCTACCTGATCCCAGTTATTAAAACCATATAAGTCCGGCGAAACAAAATCGCCGCCAATGGCATAGCTGTAGCCGTAATTACTTAAGCCGTGATCGGCAAGCGGCTGCTGCCACCAGCTGATAACATCGTTGTTTTTATCGCGATCGGTAACACGGCCGCCAACCAGCAATGTTTCAAACACGCCCCAATCGACACTGCGTTCAAAATCCAGTTTTAAACTGACCATTTCATCGGTTAGGTCGCGGTCGGTATCGACATTCATACCGGAAATCATATAGTTTTCCGGTTGGCTGATATGGTCGTCCACCCAAATTTGTAATTGCTTGCCGGTATTATTCCAACGCACATCCAGCGGCGTCGGGCCGGTATAATCAGAGGTAATATTTACCCAGCGCGATTTAATACTGGCTTCAGAGTAGCCAACATCAGCAGAAACGGTCCAGACGTCGCCGCTCCATACTGTTTTTAAACCGGTACTGATAAGCTCATTTTCCTGAAACCAGGTGGCGTTATTGGCAGAATGCGCGCCCCATAAAATGCCGCCGCCGGTTAGCTGCTGTGAGCCATCGGCTTTAGTAATAATGGTCGGTGCCGAGGCAGAATTCTGATAACCCCAGTTGTTTGAGCCCTGCCAGTTACCCCAGCCGTCAAACCAGAACTGATCTTCGCGCTCTTCTATATCAAACTGCGAGTAGAACAAATCATATTTCAGGTTTAAGCGGTCGGTGGGTTCCCATTCCAGAATGGTCAGTAAACCAAGGCGTTCAATATTGCCTACTTTAGTACCGCTTTTACCGCCCCAGGGTGCAGCTTCAGTAATACCATCTTCGTTGATATCACCCTGCTCGGCCGGGTTGTTGTTGTATGAATAAAATTCTGTACCGCGCTGAACTGACGGCTGATCCTGATAAGACACGCCAAACACTACGCCAAAGTTATCGCTTAACTTATCCACATAGGCAAAGGCCGCCTTTTTACCGCTGCTGTCAGCACCGCTTAAATCATCAGCCAGATCGTACTGCATCAGGTTGCCGCTGAGGCTAATCAGCCGTTTGTCGCGCGATAACGGGCTGACAAAATTCATATTAACCAGGCCGGCAATACCGCCTTCAACATTGTTGGCCATCGGGCTTTTATACACTTCAACCGAGTTGATTAACTCGGCCGGAAACTGCTCGTAGCGCACGTCGCGGCTGGGCTCGGCACTGACTATTTCGCGCCCGTTCATGGTGGCAATGTTCAGCCGTGGGCCCAGGCCACGGATAGATAAACTGCTGGCATTACCGCGATCACGCTCTGCTGCCACGCCGGGTAAACGTGCCAGCGCATCAGCGATGGTAACATCGGGCAATTGGCCAAGATCGTCGGTAGAGATAATTTCAACGCTGGATTCAGCGAATTTTTTCTGCTGTAAAGATTTGCTTAAAGTAGCACCAAAGCCTCGTACCACGATGGTTTCTACCTGATCCTGCTCAGCCACTTGCGCTTGTGCTGCGGCCTGCTGCTCTGTTGCGGTTTGCGCCTGAACATTTTGTATAGCCAGACACTGCGCTATAGCCACAGCCATAACGGTTAATTTGAATTTTGCTGTCATTTCCTACCCCTGTCGATACAACTTGTTATTGTTTTATCTGTTGCCAGCCCAGTGCTGATAACGCAGGAGATAAAAAACCAGCCTGGTGTAACCCATGGTTACACTGAGCACTTATCACCTGAAACCTGCTCAACCTGATGCGATGCGGGCTTTTTATAACATTTAAGGTAAACGTTTACCATAAAATTTTCGGCAAAACCCAGCGATATGAACGTAAATACATGAATAAAATAAAAATAAATGTACTGCATAATAAACCGGCCAGTCCCAACAGGCATAGAACACGGCCGAACAGGTAAACGCTTACCATGCATAGGGTAAAAATAACGCCTTAAAATATAAGGCCGTAGCGGCAATAAAAACCAGTTGCTAAAAGTGGCAATAAAAACTATTGCACGCAGTGCTTTTTTATTAGCTGCAATTTATGCCAATAAAAAACCCCGCGCTATAAAGCACGGGGTGTCAGATAAAAAGACAAAGGACAAGGATAGACGTAGTTTGGTGGGGACGTTCAGTTCGCGGTAGCGCTACCTGTTGGTAACGTATCGCTCACTCGCTCCCGGGAAGTTCCACCAACTCTTCCCAGGCTGCTTACTTTACCGACGCAACGAACTCAGGGTAGGCTTCAATTCCACACTCTGAGGCATCAACGCCTTCATACTCGGCTTCTTCGCTTACGCGGATGCCCAAAACCAGTTTAAGTACATACCAAACAATCAGGCTGCAACCGAATACCCAGACAAAAATGGTAGCCGCGCCGATCAGTTGGCCAGTGAAACTGCTGTCACTGTTAGTTAGCGGCACTAACAGTAAGCCATAAATACCTACAGTACCGTGCACAGAGATCGCACCTACCGGATCATCAATTTTTAGCTTATCTAGGCCGATAATAGATGCCACCACCAACACGCCACCAATAGCACCGAATAAGGTTGCCTGCAGTGCAGTTGGCGTGGATGGCTCAGCAGTGATAGCCACTAAACCTGCCAGAGCGCCGTTTAAAGCCATGGTTAAATCTGCTTTACGGAACAACACTACCGACAGAGCCAGCGCCGCTATAGCGCCTGCAGCAGCTGCAGCATTGGTGTTAAGAAATACTACGGCGACCGCATTAGCGTTGCTGATATCGCCCAGTTTTAGTACCGAGCCACCATTAAAACCAAACCAGCCCATCCACAGCACCAGAGTACCCAGTGTTGCCAGCGGCATATTGGCACCCGGAATGGCATTTACTTTACCGTCTTTGCTGTATTTGCCTTTACGCGCACCCAGCAATAATACCCCGGCAAGCGCGGCAGCAGCACCAGCCATATGCACTATGCCTGAACCGGCAAAGTCAGAGAAACCCAAATCACCTAAGGTGTATAAGCCAAATACCGCATTACCGCCCCAGGTCCATGAACCTTCCATTGGGTAGATAAAACCGGTCATTACTACCGCAAACGCCAAAAAAGCCCACAGTTTCATCCGTTCAGCCACAGCACCGGACACAATTGACATAGCAGTAGCAACAAACACTACCTGAAAGAAAAAGTCAGAGGCAGTAGAGTACACAGCTGCGCCAGTGAAGCCATCTTCACGTTCAGCAAAGCTGGTTAGCGTGGCGTCCACATCAACAGCGCCAATACCGCTTAAGAAAAACTCGCCGCCGTACATAAAGGCGTAACCGCACACCAGATACATAATGCAGGCAATAGAATACAACGCCACGTTCTTAGTCAGAATTTCAGTAGTGTTTTTTGCCCGTACCAGGCCAGCTTCCAGCATAGAGAAGCCCGCCGCCATCCACATTACCAATACCCCGCACATCAGGAAGTAAAAGGTGTCCATCGCATACTGTAAATGATAAATTTGCTCTTGCATGATAACAGCTCCTTATATGGCTTCAGCGTCAGACTCGCCGGTCCGAATACGCACTGCCTGCTCCAGGTCATAAACAAAAATTTTGCCGTCGCCGATACGGCCGGTGTAAGCGGCTTTCTGGATTGCTTCAATCAGGCGATCCACCTGATCGTCCAGCGTAGCAATTTCCAGTTTGACCTTAGGCAGGAAGTCGACCTGATACTCGGCACCACGATATAATTCGGTGTGCCCTTTCTGGCGGCCGAAACCTTTTACTTCTGTTACCGTTAAACCTTCTACCCCAATGTCAGCAATGGCTTCGCGTACATCGTCCAGTTTAAACGGCTTGATGATGGCACATACAAGCTTCATGGTGTTTTCCTTTTTACTTTTATAAGGCGATTGCACCTTATACAAGGAAACCTTGTGCCAATTTTATTTAATTATTAAATATCAACAAGTTAAACTAAAAACACTATTGCGGGCGAAAAAAAACGCACCAGAACGGTGCGTTTTTTCCCTGTCGCTGTGCAGTTTCAGCGCAGGCTCAGCCAGCCAGAAATTGCTGCCATTCGCGCAGCAGTTTTAGTAAATCTTCCAGTCCGCATTGTGTGCTCATGCCCTGCTCGTCCAACTGTAAATCATCATCGGCCAGTTTATCTTGTTGTCGCTGCGGCAACTGCTCTGTACCGGTGTAAAACAGCGTGTTATGGCTTAAGGTAACTTCGCCGTTTTCCACCTCCAGCAAAAACTCTTTGCCCTGATACTGCATACTCTGGTGTGGCTTAAGTGTGCCAAGTTGCTGCAACAAGGCGGTATAGGCTTCAGCCTGTTGGCCAAATTCGTCCAGCAAAAAGCGGCCTAATACCTCATGCTCGACTGAGAGTTTTATACTGAACTGCAGTGTATTGCGATCGTAGATAAAGTCGTATTCCATACATTTTGTCCATACGAAGAAATAGGCTGATGGTCATTTGCGTCGCTTTACCCTAGCAGGCTTGTATCCCCAATGGGGCGACACAGGGTGTCTGAGCGGACGCACCAGCGGGAGCGAGTTACTGTGGCGAGCCCAGTGGGTGGTGCAAGCCTGCTCACGCAAATAATCTATCAGTCTGTCGCTGATAAAATTGTAGCTGTTAGCTGCATATTAGCGAGCAGAAAAAAGGCCTGCAGTGGCAGGCCTTTAGCATTGCAGCGCTTATTACACTGCTTGCTGAATAATCACGTTATCCGCTTTTTTGGTGTATTGCGGCATACGGTGGAAATTCAGGTAACGGTAGGTATCGGCCGCGGTGGCATCAATTTGCTTCGCGTACTCCATATACTCGGCTACTGTTGGCAAGCGACCGATAATGGAGGCTACTGCTGCCAGCTCGGCTGAAGCTAAGTATACGTCGGCGCCCTGACCTAAACGGTTCGGGAAGTTACGCGTAGAGGTAGACACTACGGTTGAATTTTCAGCAACCCGTGCCTGGTTACCCATACACAGTGAACAGCCTGGCATTTCAGTGCGGGCACCTACTTTACCGAAAATGCTGTAATAGCCTTCTTCAGTTAACTGTGCCTGGTCCATCTTGGTTGGCGGCGCAATCCATAAACGGGTTGGCAGCTGGCCTTTGTATTTATCCAGCAGCTTACCGGCGGCACGGAAGTGGCCGATGTTGGTCATACAAGAACCGATAAACACTTCGTCGATCTTGTCGCCAGCCACATCAGACAGTAAGCGCGCATCATCCGGATCGTTTGGTGCACACAGTACCGGCTCTTTAATGTCAGCCAGGTCAATTTCGATAATTTCGCTGTACTCAGCATCAGCATCGGCCGACATCAGCTGTGGATCTTTCAGCCAGGCCTGCATCGCCTGAATACGACGCTCGATAGTGCGTACATCGCCGTAGCCTTCAGAAATCATCCATTTAAGCATCACAATGTTTGATTCCAGGTACTCAGCAATAGATGCATCTGACAGCTTGATGGTACAACCGGCAGCTGAACGCTCGGCAGACGCATCAGACAGTTCAAATGCCTGCTCTACGGTTAAGTTTGGTAAACCTTCGATTTCCAGAATACGGCCAGAGAAGATGTTCTTCTTGCCTTTCTTATCGACGGTCAACAAGCCTTTTTGAATGGCTACGTACGGAATGGCATGCACTAAGTCACGCAGCGTAATACCTGGCTGCATTTCGCCTTTAAAGCGCACCAGTACTGATTCCGGCATATCCAGTGGCATTACACCGGTAGCAGCAGCAAAAGCTACTAAGCCAGAACCGGCCGGGAAGGAAATACCAATCGGGAAACGGGTGTGCGAGTCGCCACCGGTACCTACGGTGTCCGGCAGTAACATACGGTTTAACCAGCTGTGGATAATACCATCACCCGGGCGCAGTGATACACCGCCACGGTTCATAATAAAGTCTGGCAGTGTGTGGTGCGTATCTACGTCAACCGGCTTCGGATAAGCAGCAGTGTGGCAGAACGACTGCATGGTTAAATCGGCAGAGAAGCCTAAACACGCTAAGTCTTTTAACTCATCACGCGTCATCGGGCCGGTAGTATCCTGCGAGCCTACTGTAGTCATACGTGGTTCACAGTAAGTGCCAGGGCGTACACCTTTTACGCCACAAGCTTTACCCACCATTTTCTGCGCCAGCGTAAAGCCTTTGCCTGAATCGGCTTTAGCTTGCGGACGACGGAATTTATCAGAGTGACCAAAGCCTAAAAATTCACGCGCGCGGTCGGTTAAACCACGGCCGATGATCAGTGGAATACGGCCACCGGCACGTACTTCGTCAATTAATACGTCAGTTGCAAGGCTGAATTCTGCCAGCACTTCATCAGTGCCATGACGGACAATTTTGCCTGCAAATGGCAGAATGTCGATCACATCGCCCATTTCCAGCTTAGACACATCAACTTCAATCGGCAGTGCGCCTGAGTCTTCCATAGTGTTAAAGAAGATTGGAGCAATTTTGCCACCCAGCACAAAACCACCGCCGCGCTTGTTTGGTACGAACGGGATATCATCACCCATAAACCACAGCACTGAGTTAGTGGCGGATTTACGTGATGAACCTGTACCTACAACGTCTCCAACATAAGCCAGTGGGAAGCCTTTTTTATTCAGCTCGTCTAATTGCTTAATCGGGCCAACCGTACCCGGCTGATCCGGGTTAATGCCTTCACGGGCGTTTTTCAGCATGGCTAAGGCATGCAGCGGAATATCCGGCCGTGACCAGGCATCCGGTGCCGGTGATAAGTCATCAGTGTTGGTTTCGCCAGACACTTTAAATACGGTAACAGTAATTTTTTCCGCTAAGGCTGGCTTGGCTTCAAACCACTCGGCATCAGCCCAGCTTTGCACCACTTGCTTAGCATGCACATTACCGGCATCGGCTTTCTCGGTGACATCATGGAAGGCATCGAAAATCAGTAAAGTGTGCGACAGCGCTTTAGCGGCAATCGGGGCTAACTTTTCGTTATCCAGCAGGCTGATTAACGGCTGAATATTGTAGCCGCCCATCATGGTGCCCAGCAGCTCTGTAGCATATTCGGCGCTGATCAGGCTGCTTGACGCTTCGCCGTTGGCCAGGGCTGCTAAAAAGCCGGCTTTAACATAAGCGGCTTCGTCTACGCCCGGTGGTACACGGTTTACCAGTAAATCAACTAAGGTGTCTTCTTCACCTTTTGGCGGGTTCTTTAACAGTTCAACTAAGGCGGCTACCTGCTCTGCATTGAGCGGTTTTGGCGGGATACCTTGCGCTGCGCGCTCGGCCACATGTTCGCGATATTGTTGTAGCACAGTATGATCCTCATGGTCGTTGCCGGCAGTCTTGCTACTGCGGCGTCATTTCACTGAAATGAATGGGCGTAATTATATGAAAATTCGGGCCAGATTGACATCAGGCCGTTAACCACCCTACTTATAGTGGGTATAAATTCTGTGAATATAAAACCGGATGTTATATATTCTTTATTATAGTGGTCAGACCTCACTATCTATGCCAGAGGTTGGAATCCCGAACTGGGCGCCACAGAGTGTCTGAGTGGGCGACAAATTCGTCAGGAACGAATTTGAACAGCTTCAGCTGGCCTCTGGTGTCGGGCAGGATAGACCGACATAGTTCTGTGGCGAGCCAGAGCGGGAATTGCAACCGGCGCGCTCAAGCCAAACACTACATCAAAAAAACAAAAAAGCTGAGCAGTCACCTACTCAGCCTGTGCAGTGTAGCAGAGATTTGTTACCAGATCTTAACGCGCTGTTCTGGCGGTAAATACATCTTATCGCCTTCTTTAATATCAAAGGCAGTATAAAACTGCGGAATATTCGGCAGTACACCAATAACCCGGTAATGCGCCGGCGAATGTGGCCCGGTGCTTAACTGACGGCGCAAGGCTTCTTCACGAAACTTAGTACGCCAAACCTGCGCCCAACTGATAAAGAAACGCTGGTCGCCGGTAAAGCCATCCATTACCGGAGCCTCTTTGCCTTCCAGTGACAAATGGTAAGCTTTTAACGCGACTGTCATCCCGCCTAAGTCACCAATATTTTCACCCAGTGCCACAGCACCGTTTACATTAACGCCCGGTAATGGCTCAAAACGGTTGTACTGGCCAATTAACTTAGCACCACGCGCCTGGAACTGGCCTTTGTCCTGCTCTGTCCACCAGTTACGTAAATTGCCGTTACCATCGTATTTAGCGCCCTGATCGTCAAAACCGTGGCCTATTTCATGGCCGATAACGCCGCCAATACCACCGTAGTTCACCGCGTCATCAGCCTCCATATTAAAGAATGGCGGTTGCAAAATAGCGGCCGGGAACACAATTTCGTTGTTTACCGGGTTGTAATAGGCATTTACCGTTTGCGGTGTCATAAACCACTCGCCTTTGTCAATGGGCTTGCCCAGCTTGTTAATCATATCGTCATACGCCCAGTGGCTGGCGCGCATAAAGTTACCGACTAAATCATCTGCTTTAATTTCCAGCGCTGAGTAATCTTTCCACTTATCCGGGTAACCAATTTTTGGCGTAAAGGTGCTGAGTTTTTCCAGCGCGGCAACTTTGGTTTCTTCGGTCATCCATTCCAGTTCTTTAATGGATATTTCGTAAGCTTTAATCAGGTTAGCAACCAGTTGTTCCATCCGCGCTTTGGCTTCAGGTTTAAAGTGGCGCTCTACATACAGCTTACCGGTCAGCTCGCCCAACACCTGATCCGAGGCATCTACCGCGCGTTTCCAGCGTGGTTGCTGTTGCTCAATGCCACTTAAGGTAGTGCCGAAAAAGGCAAACTTGCGCTCGGCAAAGTTACTGCTTAATTTATCGGCATAGCCATTAATGGCTTTGATGCTTAAATAATCCTGCCAGCTTTGCAGATCAGTGTCTGCCAGCACTTTGCTAAAACCTTCAAAGTACGACGGCTGGCTGACAATAATATCTGTAACCGTGCTTAACTTAGCGCCATTGGCAAACGCAGCCCAATCAAAGCTGCCCATGCTGCTGTTAAGCTCAGTGACAGACATTTTGTTATAGGTTTTGTCGGCATTACGGCTTTCCAGCCGGGTCCAGTGGTGCTCTGCCAGCGCTTTTTCCAGCGCGTAAACCCGCTCTGCTGCCGCTGCAGCATCGGTGTTGCCTGCCAGGGTAAACATGTCGGTTAAGTACACTTTGTACTGGTTAATAATATTTACTGAGGCTGCATCATCTTTAAAATAGTAGTCACGGTCTGGCAGGCCTAAACCGCCCTGGCCCAGATATACCGCATACTCGGAAGAGTTTTTTGCGTCGTTATTAACATACCAGCCAAACGGAATGGCCACACCATCGCGCTGCAAGCTGGCAAATAACGGCGCCAGTTGCGCCTTGTCGCTAACGGCTTTAATAGCATCCAGTTGCGGTGCCAGCGGGCTTAAACCCAGTTTTTCAATAGTGGCTTCATCCATAAAGCTGTTGTAGAAACTGCCCAGCTTCTGCTCATCAGAGCCGGCTTTTAAATCGCTACGGGCCGACACTTCATCAATAATGGCCTTAACTGCCTGCTGTGAATTGTCGTTCAGAATGTGGAAGGAGCCGTAAGAGGCTTTATCGGCAGGGATCGGCGTTTCAGCCAGCCATTTGCCGTTAATGGCCAGGAAGAAGTCTTCACTGAATTTTACCGCCGGGTCAAAATATTGCTGATCAATGCCCGATACCAGCGCTGTTTTAGCTTCAACAACTGCCGCAGCCGGGATTTGAGTTTGGGTTTGAGTAGAGTCCTGTTTGTTACACGCCGTAAGGCCAAGCGCCAGCGCCACAGAGGCGGCGGCTAAAGTAAGTTTCTTCATTGTTGTTATCCTGATGGGGTTACTTATTATTACGCCGCTTTATACTACTCCGTTGTATAACTGATGCCAAACCGCCGCTGCTACGAAGTTGTAACAAGTTATAAAAACGCTATGATGCTAGCCAATAAACCATCTGAGAGAACAACAGCATGGACAAATTGCAACACGCTAACCAACTCCTGCAATGGCGCGAGCAGCGTCAGCTTAGCGCTGAACAGTTGCAGCAGGCCAGCGGCCAGTTTCCGCTGCAGCCAGCTACAGGCCTGTGGCTGGCACAAGCTAACCTTATTTTGTTATTTGGCACTGTGGTACTGCTGGGCGCGGCGCTAATTTTTTTCCTCGCGCATAACTGGCCGTTTATGCATTACTTTACTAAGTTTGCCCTGGCCGCCGGTGCGCTGGCGCTATCAGGCGTTATTGCTATACGCAGCGTACCTGCCAGCCTGGTGCAGCGTGCGGCGTTATTAGCTGCTGCCATACTGACAGGTGCCTTACTGGCATTGATTGGCCAGACTTATCAAACCGGTGCAGATATCTGGCAGCTATTTGCCGGTTGGGCTGCGCTTATTACGCCGCTGGTGCTGCTATCTAAAAGCCGGGCCTGTTATTTACTCTGGTTTGTGGTGCTGGAACTTGCGCTTGGCCGCTATCTGAGCACTCAGTCTGAGTTTTTCTGGCTGCTGGCAAGCCCGCCAATGATACTCAATCTGGCGCTGGCCAATCTGGTAATACTGGCATTTGCCGAATTTGCCCTGCCCCGGCTAGGGGTTAAAGCCAATCAAACGCTGGTTCGTCTTGCAGCGCTGATACTAATAGCCCCGTTAACGTACGGTGCAGGTATCGGCACCTGGGACAACAGCTATCAGCCTAACTTGCTGGTGTATCTGCCACTCACCGCCGTGCTGACGCTGTGGTACTGGCGCCAGCGCCGTGATGTGCTGATCCTGGCTTTACTGGCCTTTAGCGCAATTACCGTGGCAACCTCAATGCTGGCAAGCCTGCTGGAACATGCTGATGACTTTTTTGCCATGAACTTGTTAGCACTGTTTGTGATTGGCAGCAGCGTTGCTGCTGTTATCTGGCTGAAAAAGCTCCAACAAACCGTAGTAGGGAAAACAACATGAGCAACCATACGGCACTGAGTACCCAACTGCAGCACACCGGTATTATTGATGCCGCTAAAGCGCAGCAATTACAGACAGCAGCCAGCCCCTGGTGGCTGCAGATTTTGCTTGGCATTGCCGCCTGGATTGCGTCTGTTCTGATCATCGGCTCTTTTTTAGGCCCGTTACTGGCACTGGCCGATAATAACCCGGTGCGCACTGTGGCCGCCGTTGCATTGCTGGCTGCAGCAATCTGGCTGACAACCCGCAAGCAAGAGTTTTTACAGCAAATGGCGGTGGCCATTGCGCTGGCCGGCCAGGGGTTGCTGGTATACGTTATCTATGATGTGTCGGGTTCAAACGATGAAACCGCGCGCTATGCCTGTGCGGTGATCGCCATCTTGCTGCTGTTAAGCCCGTTAAACCAACTGCATCAGCGCGCCAGCCTTAGCATAGCGTTGTTATGTCTGTTATCGCTGGTAAGTTCCGCCCCGCTGCTTGCGGTTGTCAGCAGCCTGCTGGCTATTGTCGCCGCACTGTTATGGTGCAGTCGGCTAAAATGGGCCGGCTTTGCTCAGGCAGCTACCATTAAAAGCCTGCTGGAAGTGATAACTTTGGCAGCGCTGGCACTAACGTTGTTCGGCCAATGCTTATTGTGGCTGGACACCGGTTACTGGCTGGACAACAGGCTGGATATGGCCCGAGCCCTGTATAGCGCACTTGGCAGTGTATTATTAATTTCAACCGTATTTTGGCTAAGCCGGCTGGCAACAGTACCCAGCCGTCTGGCACTGCTTACTATCGCCGTGGTGCTATGTATTTTGCTGTACCCTGCATCCGGTTTACTGGTGAGCACAGCACTGATGCTGGCGTGTTTTTATGGCTGCAGCAGAAACTGGTATGCGTTATGTCTGCTTAGCATGCTGTTGGCCATCAGCCAGTTTTACTACAGTTTAGAGCTTAATTTATTACATAAATCCGGTATTTTAGCCCTTAGCGGTGTAACGCTGCTGGCAGCCTGGTTATTGTTGCAGCGCTATCAGCGGAGACTTGTATGAGCATTACACTACAACGCCGGGCTATTGCGGCCGCTTTGCTACTCATTCTTGCCGCAGCAGGTTTTGCTATCTGGCAGTTTGAGCAAACATTAAACACCGGCCGGGTGGTCAATATTGCGCTGGCACCGCTGGACCCACGCTCAATTATGCAGGGCGATTATATGGCACTGGCCTACGCCATTGACCGCGAATTACCCGAAGATGCCGCGCAATATAAATACGCCTGGTTAAGTATCGATGCCGAACAACGGGCCAGTTTGCACAGCCTGAGTAATAACCTGCCGCAAGACCCACAGCTGGTTGCAGTATTGCTGCGCTGGCGCGACGGTATTATCAGTGTTGGCCCTAATGCGTTCTTTTTTGCTGAAGGTACAGGCGCACTGTATGAACAAGCACCTTATGGCCAGTTTCGGGTAGATGCCAGCGGCAAGGCGCTGCTGGTAGGCCTATTGGATGAAAATTTGCAGTTATTGAGAGAAAATAACCGCTGAACCTACACTAAGCGAGAACCGGATTACCCTAAGCCAACCGTTGCAGACCAGGACGGTCGAATCGAGCCTACAGGGACGTATTTACGGCGTGTTGGTGTGGGTAAACCGGTTCGACGTGCTTCAGACTTTTTAACCTTTGCACTGATAACAGCCCGGACTGCGCGGGCAGCTGTTACCGCGGGCGCAAATAAGCTGCACCGGCTTTTGTAAGCTGCGTGCCACCCAATTAATATTCAGAATATTCGCCACACTGGTCAGCGCGGTTTGAATACCTTTCGGTACCTTAGCACCTCCGCTGCTGCCAACGCACAGCTGTTTTAACTCAGCCGCCATCGTATCGGCATCAACGCCTTGTGCCAGCAAAGCCGGGTTTAAATCAATACCGGCACACAACACATGCGTATTACCTGCCAAATCGCTTACTTTAGTTGACTCGCAACAGTAAATACGCGGTGCACCGTTTACATCCAGCAACGACAACTGCGCGCTGCTGGCTACGCCTTCAACATCAAACATCCGAAACACTGCCCAGTGCTGGCAGGGGTCTTCTACCTGCCGCATATTGCCCCACGGCAGCGGTATACCATTGCCACGATACACCGCTTTAAGTTTACCCGGCGTGTAGGCATCAAAATAATGCCAATGTGTATAGGGCGATACCGCCGTCATACGGCGCATAGCTACTGAAGCCGATACGCCGGCTTGCTGATGGGTGCTGATCTCATAACCGTGACGGTCCAGCAACTGGCGAAACGGTAACTTAGGGCAAAGTAAAGCACCGGCAAAAAAGCTCGATTCAAAATCACGCCAGGCATGCAAAATATCCTGCGGCTGCACGGCGGTAGAGCTGGACAGCTCGTCGTCATGCGCGCCGCCCACTGTCATGCTGCTTTTCACGCCATCTTTGTTGTGCAGCACGGCATGGCCAATATGCACTGCCAGCTCATACTTTAACCGCGTAGGAAATTGTTGTAGCAAGCTGTTTAAGTGCAAGGTATTGGGCGGGGTAAAAAACGACGTAGAGACATTTTTTGACAATACGCCCAGCTCATCCAGCAACTCTTTAGGTGTTTCGTCATACCAGCTTATTTGCAGCCCAAGCTGTTTTACAATCGCCAGCAATTCGTCCACGCCAAGCGGCATCCGTTTTTGGCCAACGTCTTCGGCCGCACGCTCCAGCTCGGGGAAATGGTTTTGATGATGCTCCTGATGCGCACGGATCAGCAACTGGGCAAATTGTTTGCCACTGGTACCAGTTTGCGACAGCATCTCCGGAATGGCAATTTGTAAAATATCGTTGGAAAACAAAAAGCCCGGCTCCAGCGCCATACCACTGATCCCGCCACGGCTGCCTTTTTGTGGCGTTAAATCCTGGCCGTCGTCTTCACCATCAAGAAACCAGTCGATGTCTTTTTGAAATACTTCGGCTATCACTTCAAGCATTTCAATGCCGGGCACCCGCTTACCGCGTTCAATCATTGACAGGTAAGACACCGAGGGCGCCTGTTCCGCGTTCACCCGGATACAGCGGGTGGACAAATCTTCCATAGTTAAGTTATTGCGTTTTCTCAGATTTCTGATCTTGGTTCCGAGAAAATGCGACTTTCTGAGCAGGCTTTTGTTTGCTTTCATTTTGTAAAATTCACACTGTAAAATTTTTATTGTGAAATTATGCTGATTTTTAGCCTAGACTAGTTTTTAACCGATAGCAACTGGTCCGCGTTCTGACAAACGCGACAGAGGTGACGGTCCGGAATCCTGATAGCGCAGCCACAGAGTGTCTGAGCGAACGCGTAAGCGGCAGCGAGTTGCTGTGGCGAGCACAGCAGGAATTGCGGACCAAAGCTTTACACAATTACCGGCAACAAGAGCTGACAAGAGACGAGGATGACATTATGACTACACTGGCCCAACACCACAGCACTCCATCACCAAGCCATACCGCCTGGATGGCGACTGAACTAAGCGTGATTAACGAGCTGAACCAGCGCCATGTCAAACAGGTAATGGATTACTCCAAAGGCTTTTTAGACAAAACCTTTCCACTGCAGCAAGGCTCGCATAAAGATGTATGCAGTTACGTAGTGTACTACCAGCAGTTGCTGGCATTTTTTGCCGACGGCAGCACCAGCGGTTTGCAAACCCCGGCACAGTTTGTTGCGTTAAGCGGCCACCGTGAAGCGCCCTGCTCTATCGTGCTGAACAATAACGGCCGCCACGTCGAGCTTATTTTAAACCGTAGCGGCATTAACGGCAGTCAGGATAAAGCCAGCATTGACGACATTCAGCTGCAAACCTCTGAGCCGGATTGCGTCTGGTTTAGCATGGTAACCGGCCGCCAGGTTAGCTGCGCCCACAAAGGTAATAAGCAGTTTACCTGCAAAGACGGCCAGCCATATTCACTGGTATAAATGGAGTTTTAAGATCGCGCCAATACATAACACTTCGGCGATGATTAACAAGATCGCCGAAGTGTGTTGTTATTTTCATTAAAGTTTTCCGGGCAGCAGCCGATACAGGGGCACCAATACGTTAAGCCGCCTGCCTTTTATGCAAATTAATACTCTGCAACCCCAGACTGTTAGCCTAAAACTGAACCTGCCGGAACAAACTGCAGCCGCTGCCACCGGCACAGCTAGCAATAACAACACTATGCCGGGTGCTTATGTCAGCTTGTCAGAGCTGGGCAAAACCAAAGCCAAACAAGCAGAGCAAAATAAAGATATTGATGACAGCAACCTGCCGGATACTATTAAGCAGATATTAAAAACTATTCGCGATCTTAAGCAGCAAATTGCCGATAAGCAGGCCGAAATAGATAAAGCTAAACAGGATGGGCAGCAATCCGAACAACAGCGGGAAAAACTGAAACTATTGCAAACTGAGCTGAGCATGCTGAACAGCGCCCTTGGCAGCGCTCAACAGAGCCTGAATAAAGCTATGCAGCAGCAAGATCTAAGCGATGAACAAATACAAACTGCTTTATCGCTGATGTTGTAACACTGCATAACTTAGCTACACTGCAGCCCATGACGTAAAGCAAGTGATGCCAATAAACCCAACACGCAATAATTGAGCTTTAACGATGCAAGATTTGATTTACCTGCGCCATTATCCCGACACACTACAACAGCAGGTACGGCAATTGCTGGCAGAAGACCAGTTAGGTAACACCCTGCAGCGCCGCTACCCGAACCAAAGCCACAGCGTGCAAACCGACAAAGCCCTGTACGAATTTACCCAGGAGCTAAAACGGCAATGGCTGCGCAGCAGCGAACCGGTTAGCAAAGTAATATTTGATCCCAAAATTCATATTATTAATAACGCTCTGGGTACCCATACCCAAATTAGCCGGGTGCAGGGCGGCAAACTTAAAAGCAAAAATGAGATCAGGGTAGCGGCGTTACTCAAGCAGCTACCACTACCGCTGCTGCAAATGGTAGTGGTACACGAGTTGGCGCACTTACGCGAAAAAGACCACAACAAAGCCTTTTATAAACTTTGCCAGCATATGCAGCCAGACTATCACCAGTTGGAGCTGGATTTACGCCTGTACCTCACCTTATTTGAACAGCGCGGTGAAAGCAGCGTATAAGCCTGGCGGCCATACAGTTTATTTGAATAAAAACCACAGCCAGACACCAGCCAGCACCAGTAAAACCGCGCCAATCTGCCGTGAATAGCGCTTCCACAGCTTTAGTGCTGCGTCACCGGCAACATTCACCAGTAGCACCAGGCCAAAATACCTTACCGAGCGCGACAGCGTAACTGCAAGTAAAAACAGCAGGAATGAATAGCCTGTAGCACCGGCAGCCAGCATTGCAATTTGCAGAGGCGTAGGCGTTACGCCTACCGCCAATACCGACATAAAGCCGTTATTATGTATTTCCTCGGCAAAGCTGTCATAAGCCTGTGCCCCGCCAAACAGGCTGATCAAGGTATCACCCCATTGCTCCATCGCCAGCGCACCCAGCCAATATCCCAGCGCTGCCGCAGTGATATTGCCAGCCAGTGCCACACTGGCAATGCTCCAGCGCCGCCGTTTCTGGCTTAGCATCCATGGAATTAAAATGGCCTCTATCGGTATCGGTATCACCAGCGTTTCCATCATCGACAGCACAAATAACAGCGGTAACGCATAGGCAGACCGGTCCAGGCGGTCCAGCCAGGTTTGGGCCGATAATTCTTTAGAATCGAGCATCGTGTTAAAAATCCTTATAAGCCAGTTTTTTACATATGGTAGAAACAGGTGGCAACGCAGACAACATAACCTAGTACAACCCTAAGCATGATCGCGGCTAAACTGTGGCGCGGCCAACGTGCAGGTATTTCTTACCTGCACGTTATAACACTTAACACTTAGCTTCAATTTGGTTGCAATCAATTACACTTAGTACTCTGTATGGGCGCTAACATCTTAGCTAAACCACTGCTGAGAAATAGCATGATGAAAATTAGCACCTTCCCCCTGCTCGCTGGCAGCCTGTTGCTACTAACCGGCTGCGATATTGAATACGGCACCTTGCCGGAACATTATTATGATTTTCGCCATGACGCTCACCAGTGGCAGCCGGGCTTTTCTGACTACCCCCGCGACAACGCCGATATTTATCAGCTTGAAAGCGGCATGCGTGACCTGCCGACAGGCTTTTCCGGCAAAGGCTTGTATCTGGCCGGCATGAACCGCAGCGACGATTTGTTTATGTACATTAAAAAGCAGATAACCGGGTTACAGCCCTCCACCCGTTATCAGCTATCGGTTTCAGTGCGCTTTTTAACCAATGCCGGCGCAGATTGCATGGGGGTCGGCGGTGCACCGGGTGAGTCGGTATACTTAAAGTTTGGTTACGCCGCTACAGAGCCGAAGCAAGCCGGTTACTATTTAAATGCCGATAAAGGCAACCAAAGCCAGGACGGTACCCAAGCCCGTGTCATCGGCAACGTTGCCGCCCCTGGTATAAGTTGCGACGGCCAAAACTTTGCCAGCAAAACCGTTAGCGGTGGCGGCAATACACCGCTGCAGTTTACCAGTAACGCCGATGGCACTATCTGGGTGTTTATCGGCACAGACTCAGGCTATGAAGGCCTAACCCGGCTGTATTATCAGGAGCTGGAACTACGTATTGGGCCGCGTTAATCATTAACAGGCTAAACAGCCTGCTTTAAAACGGCACGAATACCTGCACATTGCCGCCACCAAACTGTAAATTGTGCAGTTTAACAGTAGGGTTAATTGTCAGATAAGCGCCGGTTAATTCACTTAGCTGCCACACTACATTTGGGCTTATTTTTGCAAGCCAACCATTGTCTTTAAGCGGTTCATCACTATGGCGGCGTAGTTCGCTACGCACGTTGGCATAACCGGTATATAGCGTAGGACGCCATAGCCAGTTTTCGCTGATTGGCCGTTCAGTTCTGACATAAGCAAAAGCTTCGCGCCGATATTCCGCCGCAGTGCGCTCCGGGCTGGCCCGGCTGTCTTGCTCGGTTAAACGGTTTGCCTGTAAACCAAAGCTAAGCGAGTCTGCCGCGGGTGCCTGCTGCCATTCGGCATTTAATTGCTGAAATCGTCTTACCAGCAACCAGTCTGTCGGCTGGGGGGCAGTTAGCAAAGTACTGGCACTACGCCGGCCATACAGCCCCTGAGCCTGCACCAGCACCCGGGCACCTTGTAGCAATTCCTGCTGCCAGTTCACACCGGCGGAGTATTGTTTGTCGGTAAATAATTGCTGCGCCTGTTGGTCGTTAAAACGCGTCGTTAAATTAACATTAGCAAAGGCGGCAAGCTGTTGTCTGCCTATGGTCTTAGCCCCGGCCAGATAAAGCGTTACCGGGGTTTGCTCATAGCGGTTATCGCTGTAGGTTTTACTATTATAAAATACATCAGCCAGCACTACCGCAGCGGTGGCATAACTGCCGTCATCATAAGCGCGGTGGGTTTCAAACTGCAGATCCATCTCCTCTTTGGCACCACTTACATCGCCCCATACACCCAATTCCCACTGCTGATCAGCCTGATAACCAACGCCGAACAGGGTTCTGTCATAGCGGCCATCCAGATCTTCTGAGCGTTTATGCCTGAAGCCGGCAAACACCGGCGCATCAAAGCTGAGTTTTTGCTGCATCAGCGAATGCACATAGAACTCTTTGCCTCTGCTGCTGCCGCCGCTACCATACCAGCCATTTTGCTGCCATAAAGGGCTGGCGGTTTGTATTGGCTGCTCAGTAAAACTAAGCCGTTGCAAAAAACTTTCTATATTGTAATCAAACTGGCGGCTCTCTAACCGTTCCAGCCGAAATGGCTCAGGGCCATGCCAGCCGTTGCTGGCCTGCAAGGACGTCGCGGTGAGTAGCAGGGTTATACCAAAGCAGATACTGCGAGTGTAAAACATAGCTCTTCCATAATAAAAAGTTGTGCAGTATATGTAGTATGGACTTAACCGGTTATGAACCAAAATGCTAACTGCCCGGGAGGCTTTATGCTTAAGTGCGACTTGCACGATTATATTGAAATTGTTTGCCTGTACCATTACCCGCTACAGCTGACACTAAGCTCGGGTGCTGTGCTTACCGGCACTGCCGTAACCACCCGCTATAACGACCAGCGGCAGGAATGCTTGGTAATTAAGCAAAACGCTAGCGAGCAGCTGGTGGTTCTTGATGATATTGCGCTGCTAGAGGTAACGGTAGCCAACCCACATTTGCAGCAAGTCCGGTTTAAATAGCTTATTGTTTGTATTACAACGCACTAACAGCAGGCTGTACAAAGGCTGGAATATGCCAGCATTGCGCACTCGCAGGCATTTTTTCGACACCTTTTGGTGCCATCTGTTGTATTACCACCTGATCAACAATCGCTGTTGCTGTCTTTGCCATATTGTCAAAATCATCAATGCCATTATTGGCAAACCCCTTACGTGTACGATGAATATTAAATTTCGACGAAAAGCGCCTGCCAAAAGCCTGTTCTACGCCATTTTTACCGAGAATAAAACCAAAAAGCCCACCCCACGTTGCCGCTGGGTTATCTGAATCCCACCCGGCAAGCACAGCTATTTTAATGGTTTCCTGCATATCACCCTCGCCGTAAAACAAACTGACCAGACTGGCCGCAAAGTTTATGCCTGCCGCAAAACAACCGTTGCAATACAACTTTTTACGGCTTATCTCATAGCCATCCTCTTCCTGCAGCTGATAACGCTGATACAGCTTGTCCCTGGCCTCTTCCCAGGGTATACCTGACTGATATAGCGACAAGACGAAATCAAACATCTTTGCCGGGTACTGGTTTGGCGGTAATGCTGCCCGGGCTTGTTTCGCAATGTGTATGATCTGCGGTTGTATCTGCTTATTGCTATCAATACCCGCTGCCAGCGCGTGCAGCACCACATAAAAATTGGCAATGTCTGCCGCTTCACCATAGGCTGTTGTACGTATGGGTAAATAGGCCAGCGCCGATGCGATATCCGGGCGAAAAGGCGCCAAAATACCAAACAGCTCGGTAGTCAGCTGCGCATCGATCATGTCGTAGTGCGGGTTATAAGCGGGCATACCGGTATAAGGCGGTAAAATATCTTGCTGCATTAAATCAAACGCTTGCTGATTTGACACCCATAAAAAATTCTCTGGCTTACCTTCAGCTGTTTTAAACGGGGTGTTTGCGTCTGTATAAATATGCGCTAACCAACCGCTGCGAATTTGCTCTGCACTTAGCAAAGGTTGCTTTGCGTCGTGCATTAACTGCAGATAGATATATTCAATATCACTGTCATCATCCGATCCCCAAACTTCATCTTCACCTGCCACCACCCAATCAATCGTCTCCGATAACTGGCTGGGAATACCCTGACCCCAAATGCTGGGTTGATCCTTTGTTTGCCAATCATGGCGGGTATAAAAAACGCCGGCTGGCCCCTCGCCACCAATTTTATCCATTTCAGTTACCAGACCAGTCCAGTTACCAATACTCATGCCAAGCCAGAAACCATGAACTTTATCGGCATAATCTTGCTTTAGCATCAGGTTTGTCCCAGCCGGGGCCTGACTGCAAACATCTGCTGCAGGTACAGGTTGTGCAGCTGAAACAGCAGGCGTAACCAACATCAATAGAATTAGGGATATTTGGCAACGAGAAAACCGCATAAAGCCTCTAAATGTAAGCGCTAACATTAATCAATGTTATGCAATAACTTGCAACTTACGTCAAGATTATTCACTGACCAGTAGCCAATGGTCGGCAGTGCATCAAGCGCCGAAGATATGGCCCGGCTACATTAAAACAACGACAACCCCAGCTCGTCGGCCAGCTGTTGAATTAACTGCATGGCCACCACCGAGTTACCATAGTTGTTCAGTGGCGGGCTCCAGGCGGTTATCACACCAAATTGCGGCACTATCGCCACAATGGCGCCGCCTACACCACTTTTAGCTGGTAAGCCCACTTTAAAGGCAAACTCACCAGACTGATCATACATGCCACTGGTAGATAAAATGGCATTAATACGGTGAGCATCACGCCGGCTGCAAATTTGTTCGTTAGTGCTTGGCTGCACACCGCGGTTGGCTAAAAACAACAGCGAACGTGCCAGTTGCTCGCAGCTGATTGCGGCGGCACATTGGTGAAAATAATGCTCCAACACTTGCGGCACGTCCGCTTCAATATTACCGAAACTTTTCATCAGATACGCCATAGCCGCGTTGCGGTTGCCGTGCTCAAGTTCAGACAAATACACCTGCTGGTCGGCGTAAAGCGCTTCTTCCCCGGCTAAACGGCGTAAAAAAGTTAAAAACGCACTTTTGCTGGCCGAGTAATGGCTAACCAGAACATCAGCCACCACAATGGCGCCGGCATTAATCATCGGGTTGCGGGGTATCCCCTGCTCCCACTCCAACTGCACTATAGAATTAAACGGCTGGCCGGAAGGCTCCATATTTACCCGCTGCCACAGCTCATCACCCAAGCGATTCATTGCCATTACCAGGCCAAAGATCTTAGAAATACTTTGCAACGAAAAGCTTTGTTGTGCCGCACCGGCGCTATGCAGCCGGCCATCCAGCGTGGCCACCGCCACCGCGGCTTGCTGCGGCGCCACTTGCGCCAGCGCCGGAATGTAATCGGCCACTTTACCGGTGCTGTACAAGGGTTGGCTCTGCGCTAACATTTGCTGCAACAAGGCACTAAGATCGGTGGTGTTCGTTATCGGCAAGGCTGCCTCCTGCACTATTATCTATGCCGGCAGTATGCCACAGCAGCACAGTAACCGGGGCATTTTGCCGCTTTGCATTAGCGCTGAATTTCTGTTGATATAGCATTTTTTGCTTTAGTGAATAACGTCTGATGCTGAAATGGTGCCGTCGTCTGCACAACTGGCTGGGTTTACTGTTGGTAGTACAAATACTGCTGTGGTTTTTAAGCGGCCTGGTAATGGCTGTTTTGCCGATAGAACGAGTGCGGGGCGAACATTTACACGCTCAGCCTGATACGCTGTGGCATCATGCCAGCGTTAATCCGGCCGGCGTGTTGGCACACCACAGCAAACAGGCCATTATTAGTCTGAGCCAACAGCTGACACTAAGCGATAACCAGCTTAATGCTGAGCCGGTATATCTGGTAGACGATGCCGGCCAGCGCTTTCGATACAGCGCTGTTGACGGCACGTTATTAACGGCAATATCTGAGCAGGACATCACCGCACTGGCGCAAGCGCAATACCGGGGTAATGGCACGCTTCGCCGGATAACGCTGCTACAACAAGCCCCGGCAGAGGTACGACACTTACCAGTGCCACTATGGCAATTGCAGTTTGCCGACAGCGACAACAGCATTTTTTATCTCGACCCGGCTACCGGCTCGGTGCTCAGAGTGCGTACAGATGGCTGGCGGTTGTTCGATTTTTTCTGGATGCTGCATATTATGGATTACGACGAGCGCAGCAACTTTAACAACCCGCTGCTTATCAGCACCGCCGCGGCATCTTTACTGTTTACACTAACCGGCATTCTGCTGCTGTGGCAGCGCTACCGGCCCAGACGGCATCAACTAACACCAGGCAATGTTCAGCCCGGTTAGACGGAGGCGTTATGCTCAAGTGCGACTTGCATGATTATATTGAAATTGTCTGCCTGTACCATTACCCGCTACAGCTGACACTAAGCTCGGGTGCTGTGCTTACTGGTACAGCCGAAACCACCCGCTATAACGACCAGCGGCAAGAGTGCTTGGTAATTAAGCAAAACGATAGCGAACAGCTGGTGGTACTGGATGATATTGCGCAGCTTGAAGTGATGGTTGCCAACCCACATTTGCAGCAGGTGCGGGTTAAGTAAGCTTTGGTTCGCAGTAGCTGATTATCTGATATGTTTATTCCGCATCGCAAAAGCGCGATAAGGTAAAAGGCAAAACCCGACGCCGCAGCTCATCGCTCGAAACCAATATTTCACTTGCAGGACCCAAATCGAGATGCTTAAATAACAAAATAATAACACCCCATCTCAAGGAAGATCCGAAATGCCTCAGAATTATCCACATTTAAGTCGGGCAGAGCTGGAAACAGCTTTTAAAAACAATCAGTACGATATTTTTGTACAGGATGAACGTGAACTGGTAGAGCTATGGATTGCCGAGCAAAAAAGTAAAGGTGGAAATCAGCAGCAAATTGCCACCAAATTTCAGCAACTTATTGGCATGCCATTAGATGAATACCTCATGCAGTTTGGCAAAAACTATGGCGCTACAGTCGTAGCTGCAGGCTCAGATGCCAAAGTACTCAGTGTGCTGGCAGTAGAAATGAAACGCTCTGGCAGTATTCTGGGTCAGTACTATTTTCAAACTCAAAACGGCAAAAAGTATATCGTATTTAAAGGTCGCGCCGGCCTACGTCAGATTTTGACCGGAACACGCTATCTTGCAAACAATAGTAAAGTAATGCAGTTAGGGATAGGTGGCCAAGCTATGCGCGCCTCTGCCAAAGGAGGCGTGTTAATTTCCGTTATATTCTCTGCAACTCTTAATACCGTTGACTGGATCTTCAAAGACGAATTCCGTTGGACTAACTGGATAGCGTCTATATCAACCGACATAGTAAAAGCTGCCATTGCCAGTGCAGCAGGTTATGCTGCAGGCATGGTGGTTTCTGCAGGCCTTGTCGCAATAACAGGCGCAAGTATTGCGATATTTCCCTTGGCAGCAGCTATTTTAGTCGGTATTGGTATTGGGTTCGCACTCAACTGGTTGGATAACAAATATGGTGTCACTCAAGCCATTATTAACCATCTCAACCGCATTGAACATGACACCAAAAAAGACATCAGTGACGGTGTCTACTACGTTATATCTGAAGCAGGCCGCGCTGTAAGACGCCAATTGACAGGCGTGTTGCGAAGCCACTTATCAAGCATTTTACGCAGATTTAACGGAATTCCAGTACTACGATGAACATCAATAAACCCAAAGCCGTTCTGTTTGGCGCAGGTATATCTATATTTTGCTGCCTCTTTGCGCTGGGCTTGTTTTGGATATTGCAAAGCGATTGGAGCGGCCAGCGAGAGCAGTTAAAAAGTGGCCAACAGCTAATAGTGCTAAGTTATTCTTCCGGTTATATTCCGGGTGTAATCGCCGGTATAGCTGTTATTGCCTTATTGTTTACTGGCCTTACGCTACTGTTATTCGCAGGCAATAAAGCACAACAGCTCAAACCGGCTTTTACCAGATTTTGTACCGTAGCAGTATTGTTGAGCCTTGCCGGTGTGTTTTTTGGCGAAATGCTCATTACTAATAAGTGGGATAAACAAGCGCAACAAAAAGGCTACCTGCCCTGCCCCGTCGGCACACTGTTATCCAACCGCTTAACCTACACCGCCTGGGTTCAAAACGAAGCCTTGTGTTACAACAGCGATGTCCGGCGCATTATCAGCCGAGGCACGCCAGAGGAAACCAGACAGGTAGAACAGTATTGGCAAGCACAGCAAAAACAAAGCCAAACACGGGCGAAATTGCAGCAAGGCTAAACAGTTAAGCAAATACTGGCCACTCGCCACTTATTTGAATCGCGACAGCAATGAGAGGCCTTTAAAAATTGAAAAACTTTAAGAAGACCAGTTTTATGTCCCGTATCCTGAGCATAATATTTTGCGGCCTCTTTACCCACACAGTACATGCCAACCTTACACAACCGGAACTTAACTGTAATCTGATTTGATGCATAAAGACGAAAATGAACTGGCACCTTGGAAGTTGGTTGCAGGGCTGACAGTATTTGCAATTCTTACAGCCTTTGGCTTTGGTTATTTCGGCTATTACTTGTCGTTACTGCTTAAAGGCTTGTTCAGCGCAGCTGAATCAGTGACGTTAAATAAAGGTGCTTTTTACTGTTTAGGTGCGGCAATAATTGGTTGTATGTTGCTGTATTTTGGTGTGCGAAAACTTCAGGGTAAGACGGTAAGTACTATACAAAATAGGCGGGCAAGCCTGATTTTCTTTATCGGGTTAGGTATCGCAGTAGTTCTGCCGCAACTTATTCATTATCCTACTGCCAGCTACCTGCAAGCGCAGGGCTATAGCGAATGCGCACTGCAATCGCGGCAGTGGTTACACGACAAGGTGATGGTATTTACTGTTACGCCAGAACACTGCATTGAACTGGCTCGGGCAGACTGCGAAGAAGCACCTGTCAGGCAGAAATGCCGCTTATTACCACAGTTCAGCACAAGCAAAACCGGAACTGATTAGTCCTCGGGGAACTACTTATCCAAAGCATGGGCATCAATTATGTGATATTTGCTCAAACCCGCGGTGAACCGTTGCAATATCAGGGTGATGCCCGCCAATACCAGATCCCGGCAAACAGCGTACTGTTAACACAAGGCAAAATTAGCGACGGTGTTATTGCCACCGACAAACTGCGCTTCTTTCGCCAGGATGCGCCAGAGCAGCTAACTTAGATCACCGCGCGCTGGTTAACCAGCATCAATACAGAACAAGCTGCCTCACTCAAGGTTGCAGCATGTCAGGTAAAGGCGTAGCGTCTTTAACCGGATAACCCTGTTGCTGTTGTAACAGTGCCAGCTGCGCTAAACGTTTCGACAGCGCCGGGTGGCTATCAAACCAGTCCGGTAAAGCGGAACTGCTCTGCTGTTGCATTGCTTTGAAAAAATCTTCTGCTCCGCCGGTATGGCCATAATGGCAATGGAGTATCGTCAGCGCTTTGGCATCGGCGGCCAGTTCACGTTGTTGTGAATGCTGCGCCAGCCCCAGCTCTGTAGCCGGCATAAACCATTGACTGGCATTGCTGCTGCCGGTGACACCATACACCAGGCTGGCTAACACCAGCGCCCGCCCCAAGCCCCGCAAATGATCTCGGTGCTCTAAATGCGCCAGCTCATGAGCCAGCACAAAGCTCAGCGCATTTTCACTGTTTACCTGCTTTAACAGGCCCTGATACACCAGCATGATGCCACCGGGAAGCACACTGGCGTTGCTGATATTCTGCTCGACAAAATGCAGTTGTACCGGATAGGTCATAGTGCTGCATTGCTGCAGCTGGTTAGTCAGTTGTTGTAAGGCTTGCTGCTGTGCACCAGGCTGGTTGGGCGCAATAGCAAAATGGCCGAACCATTTGTATTCCAATTCAGGATCAAGTGAACTGACTACTCTGTCGATCAACAGCCCCAGCAGCAGGTAAATCAGTACCGTCGCCAACAGTAAAGCCGAGCCCAGCAGTAGCAATTCCTTGGCCGGCTGCTGGTGGCTGACGTTGTGATTATCTGTTGGCAGGCGTCCTTTATAGGCCATTCGTGGCCTGTACCTGACCGTAAATGGCCGTGCCATAGGCCAGTAATTCGACCGAGCCAATGCCATTACCGGCGGCGTTGTAAATCGACGAGGTTTCAACGCGCACATTTATGATTTGGCAGGCACCCGGACAGCTTTCTTTCATCCGTAATATGGCTTCACGCCGCGCCCGATCAAGCAAGGTTTCATAGCTTTGCACCGGGCCGCCAATCAGGCTGCGCAGGCCGGCGACAATACGTTTAAAGTAGTCAATCGAAATCACTACGCTGCCGGTAACCAGCTCGCTGCGTTCAATCTGCTGCATTGGGATCAGCTGGTAGCGGCTATTGGTATTGGGTAATACTACCAGCTCGGCTTCCCGTTGCCGGATGCTGCTAAAATGCCGGCTTTCCAGATAGCGGCCAACAAAAAAGCCCAGCAGTAATAAGGTTATAAACCCAAGAAATGCAATCATCGCTTACTCCACGCGCACTGCCGTGCCATATACATAGATTTCAGCGGCACCAGCGGCCACCGATGACGTAGAAAACCGCACATTGACAATGGCATTGGCGCCCAGTTGTGCGGCTTGATCGGTCATCCGTTGCAGAGCCTGATCGCGTGACTCATTTAACAATTCGGTATAGCCGCGCAGCTCACCGCCAAACACATTTTTTAACCCGGCCATAATATCGCGGCCAACATGCTTGGCGCGCACCGTACTGCCGGAGACGACACCAAAACAATCTATAATGGTTTTGCCGGGCAGGGTTTCGGTATTGGTAATAAACATTAAAGTATCCCTTTTAAAGTTAGAGTGAAGTTAACATTTTTATAGTACTGGCTGTTATAGAAATTTGATACGCAATAATAGCCTGCAGATAAAAAAATAGAGCGTGTTGCAGGGCTATTGCTAAGCGCCTGCTTTAGCACAAAACCGACAGTCGACAAAGGTTAAAACCATTTCTCTACTGGTACAGTGAAACTCTGGCCAATTTTCTGACACTGGCTGCGTTACTAAGCTGCACGCTGACAAAGCGAGAAATGGCAGCAGTAAAATACTGCAACCGGCGGTCTCAAAAGCCATCAATCAGCAGATCAAGACCTGCTTTGATTTGCTGGCGGTAACTTTGCAAGTTGATTTCCGTGGCTTTTAAACGCTTTGCCGATACAGAGGCAATATCCAGCAAGTCGATATAACTGGCTTGTTCTTCTATAGTGACCGGTATTTGAAACTGCGATAATAAGGCAGCTTTTGTTTGAGTTTTAATCAGCGCTACCAGCAAAACATCAATATTGTGAAATAGGGTATTAGTCAGCACCACAACCTGCTGTTGCTCTATGCAGGCCACGCCAAATTGCTGCAGCACTAAATTTGCCCCAAGCGCTCAGCAAAAGTGCCGTGCTCAGCAACTTGCTGGTTATAGGCTGCTATCGCATCGGCATTTTCTGCCTGCCACAACTCAGCTTTAGCCTGGCTAACCGCCTTGCGTAGCGCATACTCTAACACCACAGATGGGCTGATATTGAGTGACTTAGCCTCGGCCAATAAGGCCGCATCCACCGAAGTATTACAAGCTGCTTTTGTAGCATGGTTCATACTCAAGCTCCGCTGTTAGTTAATAAGCTGCAGTATAGCGCAAATTTTATGCGCAGATGATCTGCGCAAATATCGCTAATAATTAAACTGCTGCTTATGCAGTTTGCGCAGCACTTTTTTACCAGCCTTAGCCATATTTAGCCTGGCGCTAAACTGGCGCAGCTGGTCATCGCTGAAACATGGCTGAGTGAAGCGGTTAATGTAATCGCCTACCAGATCGGTATACTTTACGTTTGCCGGTATTTGAAATTTAAACTGCGCGCGCAGGCTAAAAGCAACAATTGAATGCACGCTATCACCGTCTTTGCCGGTTAAACCCAGCAGCTGTTTTACCGCTTCAGTGTGTTTGTAGTTTTGGTGCAGCGGGTTCATAAACTGATGCTTGCTGCGAAAGCGCTGTACCGTCCACTTTGGTTGCTTCTCGCCACCGAAAATCCAGCCCCGGTAGTTTTTAACCTCTATAACAAAGATACCAAAGGGGCTGAGTACCAGGTGATCTACCTCAGTAAAATCACCTGTTGCTGTCGGTATTACCAGATTGCGATAGTGCTGATAGCTGGACGGTAGCTCTTTCGCCAGCACTTTGTGCAGCGCCCACTCGCCCAGCGCACCTTTAATGCGCGCGGCATAACGGCCAGCAACATACGCCAATAAGCCTACAACCAAGGCCAACAACAGCAGCATAGCCAACATACTGCCAAGCAGCGCCAGCACAGGGGCAAATAAGCCTTTTAATACATCAGCTGGCTTTGGCTGCGCGGAAGGAGCCGGTTTAACCGGTGGCGGTGTTGCGGCTTTAACAGCAACATTAGCGTTAACCGGCTTTGTTGTTACTGTGTTTTTAACGCTGCCAACGGTAATGGGTTTGGCTGGAATATTAGTAAGCACCAAATCTTTTACCGGCGCAGGTATCGGGTTTTGACAGTGGTTATCAAACTCACGCTTAGCGCTTTGGTAGTTATGGCTATTCGGCTGATTGGAAAACTGCACAATCTGGTGCTGCAGCAACAAACACGCCCCTTCGGTGTATTGCTTCTGGCCAAAGGCCAGCGGGGAGGTCAGCAGTAACAGCGGTAAAGTAAAACGCATCCAGCGCATAAGGCGTCCCTGAATTATGGAATGCTGATGCTAGCAAGGTAAGAAGTAAGCGGCAAGTACGCCTTGTGACTGTGCACTTACCAATGCCCAACTTTAACGGTCTGACCCAGAGGACTTTTTAAATTCTCACGATATCAATGTCACTGAGCCATCGACTATAGTAAAAAATGTGGTAGCTTTGAGCTTTGCAATTAGAAGCATAGTAAAATTTATCAACTTTCAATCAGCTTTTTTAAAAACTTATCACAATAATTACAGCTTTCAAGGAGATTTTGCGTTGAGTAAATTTAAATTTAGAAAAAATGCTGAAATAGGCAAGCTGGAGGCAGAAACTGATTCATTTCTAAAAGCCTGTTTTTATAAATCAGATGTTTTTAAAGGTATAGTTGACTTTGACAGCTCAGAAAAAAACCCTGATTTTACAAGGAGAATTATTGTTGGCAGGACAGGCAGCGGTAAAACTGCACTATTAAAGCAGATAGTAAGCAGTGACCAAGTTAAGGTTCATGATACAATAGAAGCTGAAAATACGGTATTTGAGCATATAAATAACAATATCTTCATCTCAGATTTAATAAACAAAGGGATTGACTTACGTGTTTTCTATAAATCATTATGGTTACACGTTCTACTTGCAAAAGTTATAAATCAGTTATACCGATCATCTTATGACAGTTTTTTTGAATATATAAAAAGTTTGATAAAAACAGAAAAAAAACCATACAAACCTGAAGTCGCTAATGAATACCTTGAAATGTACAAAGGAAACTTTTTTAACGATAATGCTTTTCTTGAGATAACAGAAAGAATGCAAGATCAACTATCCGGCGAGATGAATATAGGTCTTATAAAAATTGGAGGACTTGCAAATGATGATACTACGATCAAGATTCAAACCGCAACATCCAGCTATGTCAGCAAGGAACTTCTCAGAAAGCAAAAAGAACTTATAAAATTAATAAAGTGCGAGTTCTCAAACGAAAAACAAGTAAGAATAGTTATTAGCATTGATGACCTAGATAAATCTTGGTTAAGCACTAGCGCTATCAGGTATGATTTTATAAATGCCTTGCTCGAAGCATTTAAAGAGTTACTCGATATAAAATCAGTAAAAATTCTCATTTCAATTAGAACAGACATAATAATGGGAATTTATAAAAATAGTCTGAGACAAGATGAAAAAGACCAGTCTTTAATATACGCCATATCATGGAATAAAATTGAAATAAGAAGCATTCTAGACAACAGGATAAATCATCTCGTACAAAACCAATACCAGTCAACAAAAGTAGTAAAATTCTCTGATGTATTTAACTTTAAAGTGCTAGGTGAACCTGCGGATGAGTACATCATAAGTAGAACGATGCTTAGACCTAGAGATGCAATTAATTTTGTAAACCTGTGTCTAGCAGAATGTGATGGAAAAGTAGACTTAAATGAAGATATCGTCCTTGAGGCAGAAGAGAAATTTTATTCAGTGAGAAAAGTAGCATTGGTAAAAGAGTGGAAGAGTATATATTCCCACATCGCCGATTACTTAGATGCACTTTCTTTTCTAAAAGAAAAATTTTTCAAAATTTCTGATGTGCCTGAACAAATAAAAGATAGAGCGCTCAATTATTTAATTAATCGACCAAATGATCAGCCAAATGATGAAGAGCATAATAACAGAATACTCGACTTTGATCAGTTGATGAAAGTCTGGTTTACTGTTGGAGTTATAGGAATCAAAAAATCCTCAACTTTGACTATTTACTCGTCATTTGAAAAGCCTGAGCTTGATATCACAGACCTAACTAAGAGTTTTGAAGTACATCCGTTGTTTTTCCGACACTAATATCGCTATAAGGCAAAGGCCGCAATTGCGGCCAGCCACGCAGACATTAACTCTTGTTATTCATGCCAGACAGTCCGGCAGCGTAGCCGTGGTAGATCTTTGTCACCAGTTAAGACTCAGCAAAATCGATGCATCTCATCAAGTTATTTTTTCCGCTTGAGTAGCATAGTCTTTTTGCAGCTACTGCTGTATCGGCGCGATCAATTCTTCATAGGCCTCCCGCGACATAGCGCCGAACTCACGGTAGCCGTTAAGGGCGCTTATTGCCTAGTCGTAAATTTCACCTTCACAGTGAAAGCGGTAGCTAAACAGCTGGCCTGAGCATAGTACTGAAACAGCTTCATGCCGCTTTGCTGTTTAAACGCCATATCGGCATGTGCACTGCAACTAATTAACAGTGCTACGATGACTGAATTAGCAGATTTATTAGTAAACATAACGACCTCCGTGCGCCCATGAATTATTGCCGCAGTAAAACAACAAAGGCCGCATTCGCGGCCTTTGTTCTCTACTCATTCAGAAAAATTACTTTTTCTTCGCTTTCGGGTTTGGCAGGTCGGTGATTGAGCCTTCGTAAATCTCGGCGGCTAAGCCGATAGACTCATTCAGTGTTGGGTGAGCGTGGATGGTTAACGCGATGTCTTCAGCGTCGGCACCCATTTCTACTGCTAAGCAGATTTCGCCCAGCATTTCACCGGCGTTGATACCAACAATAGCGCCACCCAGAATACGGTGGGTTTCTTTGTCGAAAATCAGCTTGGTAAAGCCTTCAGTACGGGCTGAAGCGATAGCACGCCCTGATGCTGCCCATGGGAAGGTAGCAGTTTCAATTTTTAAGCCCTGCTCTTTGGCTTCTTTCTCGGTAACGCCGGTCCAGGCCATTTCCGGGTCGGTGTAAGCTACTGACGGAATGCAGCGCGGGTCGAAGTAGTGCTTCTGGCCGGCGATAACTTCAGCCGCTACGTGGCCTTCGTGTACCGCTTTGTGCGCTAACATTGGCTGGCCGATCACATCACCGATAGCATAGATATGGCCAACGTTGGTGCGCAGTTGCTTATCTACATTGATAAAGCCGCGCTCGTCTACGTTAACACCGGCTTTAGCGGCATCTAACAGCGCGCCGTTTGGCTTACGGCCAACTGCAACCAGAATTTTGTCGTAACGTACCGCTTTCTCAGGTGCGTTTTTACCTTCAAAAGTAACGTATAAACCGTCTTTCTTCGCTTCTACGCCAACAACTTTGGTAGACAACATAATGTTGTAGTTGTCTTTGTTGTACTTGGTGTAGGCTTTAACGATATCAGCGTCGGCTGCCGGTACTAACTGATCAGCAAATTCTACTACTGATACTTTAGAACCCAGTGCACGGTATACAGTGCCCATTTCCAGGCCGATAATGCCGCCACCTAATACCAGCATTTCGCCCGGAATATCTTTTAATTCCAGCGCGCCGGTAGAATCGATAATACGGTCGTCATCTTTTGGAATAAACGGCAGTGATACCGGCTCGGAACCTGCAGCAATAATGGCGTGTTCAAACGTAATAGTGGTGTCGCCAACCTGTAAGGTGTTCGCGCCGGTAAATTTACCGTAACCGGTAACTACCTTAACTTTACGCATTTTCGACATACCGGCCAGGCCGTTAGTCAGCTGGCCGACTACTTTGTCTTTCCAGCTACGAACTTTGTCTAAATCAATTTTCGGCTCACCAAAGGTAACGCCGTGTGATGCCATATCGCGGGCATCGTCAATCACCTTAGCAACGTGTAATAAGGCTTTAGATGGGATACAGCCCACGTTTAAACACACGCCGCCTAAAGTGCTGCGCGCTTCAACCAGGGTAACTTCCAAACCTAAGTCTGCGGCACGAAATGCTGCAGAATAACCACCAGGGCCTGCGCCCACAACTACTACCTGAGTTTTGATATCGTTGCTCATCGTATTACCTTTCTTTATCAGTTCAGAGTACTGACAACAGCATGTAGGGCACGGCTGTCAGGCGAAAAAAGTGGCAGAATTTTAACATCCTGCCTGAGCGATGTCCCGTAACTTTTCAGCACGGGACACAAAATTCGCTCTTAGCTGTTACATAATGATCTGGCGAATATCAGCCAGATAGCTGGCCAGCGTCGCGGTAAAGCGTGCTGCCAGAGCGCCGTCGATTACGCGGTGATCATATGACATACTTAACGGCAGCATCAGCTTGGGCTCAAACTCTTTACCGTTCCATTTCGGCTTAATGTCTGATTTCGACACACCTAATATGGCGACTTCCGGCGCATTTACAATAGGCGTAAACGCCGTACCGCCGATGCCGCCTAAGCTTGATATGGTAAAGCAGCCGCCCTGCATATCAGCAGAGGTTAACTTACCTTCGCGTGCTTTTACCGAAATGTCCTGTAACTCGCGTGACAGCTCGATAATGCCTTTTTTGTTTACGTCTTTTACTACCGGTACAACCAAGCCGTTTGGCGTGTCTACCGCTATACCTAAGTGCACGTACTTTTTCAGGATCAGGCTTTGGCCATCTTCTGACAGTGAACTGTTAAAGGTTGGGAATTCTTCCAGCGCCTTAGCCACCGCTTTCATAATAAACACCAGCGGGGTGTACTTAACGCCAAGCTTTTTCTTCTCGGCCAGGCTGTTTTGCTCTTTACGGAAGTCTTCCAGGCCGGTGATATCGGCTTCGTCGAACTGGGTAACATGCGGAATACGCACCCAGTTACGATGTAAATTGTTGCCGGATAACTTCTGAATACGCGACAGCGGCTTGCTTTCTACTTCACCGAACTTGGCAAAATCAACTTTTGGCCAGGCGATTAAGTCAAAGCCCATGCTGTTGCCTGAGCCAGAGCCTGCAGCTGCGCCGCTTTCAACTTGCTTAACCAGTTGCTTAACGTAGTTTTGCACATCTTCTTTTACTACGCGGTCTTTACGGCCGGTGCCTTTAACTTTAGCCAGGTTAATGCCAAATTCACGCGCTAAACGGCGGATAACCGGTGACGCATGGGCATAGGCGCTGTTTTCAACAAAGCCATCATTTGATGCAACTGGCGCTGTTGCAGAAGCAGCAGGTGCCGCTTCAGCTTTACTTTCAGTTTTAGCAGCAGGTGCTTCGGTTTTCGTTTCGGCTTTAGTTTCGGCTTTTGGCGCTTCAGCGTCTGCCGGAGCAGCATCGGCCGAACCTGTGGTTTCAAACAGCATAATCAGGCTGCCGGTAGATACCTTATCGCCGACGCTGATTTTAATTTCTTTAACTTTACCGGCAAACGGCGCCGGTACTTCCATACTGGCTTTGTCGCCTTCAACGCTAAGCAGCGACTGATCTTCGCTTACCGTGTCGCCTACTTTTACCATAATTTCAGTAACTTCAACGGCGTCACCGCCAATATCCGGTACTTTTACGTCTTGTACGCTGGCGGTTTTGCTTTCAGCTTTGGCTTCAGTTTTACTTTCAGCCTTGCTGTCTGCTTTTGCTTCCTGCTTCGCCGGTGCCGCTTCTGCTTTGGCAGCGCCTTCACCTTCAAAGGTCATAATCAGGCTGCCGGTTTTAACCTTGTCGCCTACTTTTACTTTAATTTCTTTTACTACACCGGCGTCATTGGCCGGTACTTCCATAGAAGCCTTGTCACCTTCAACGCTGAGCAGTGATTGGTCGGCAGCAACTTTGTCGCCTACCTTCACCAGAATTTCGGTTACTTCAACTTCATCAGCACCAATATCCGGTACATGAATTTCAATAGTCATGTGTAATCCTCTTATGCGTACAGCGGGTTGGTTTTGCCGCTGTCGATGCCGAATTTCTTAATCGCATCTGTCACTACGGTTTTCTTCAACTCGCCCTGCTTCACCAGCTCGCTTAGTGCGGCCACTACGATATAACCAGCGTTCACTTCAAAGTGGCGGCGCAGGTTCTCACGGCTGTCAGAACGGCCAAAACCGTCGGTGCCCAACACCTTGTAAGACGTGGCCGGAATAAAGGCACGTACCTGATCGGCGTAGTTTTTCATATAGTCGGTAGCAGCAATGGCCGGCGCTTTGTTCATTACCGTAGCAATGTAAGGCGTTTTAGCCTTGGCATCCGGGTTTAACATATTAAAGCGCTCGGCGTCCTGGCCGTCACGCGCCAGTTCATTAAACGAGGTTACTGAGTACACGTCAGACGCTACGCCGTAATCTTTGCTTAAAATTTCTGCCGCTTTGCGCACTTCATTTAAGATAGTGCCCGAGCCCATCAACTGTACCTTACCGCGATCGCCGTTTAAGCTTTCCAGCTTGTAAATACCGCGACGAATACCTTCTTCGGCGCCTTTTGGCATAGCCGGGTGATGGTAGTTTTCATTCATTACGGTAATGTAGTAATAAATGTTTTCCTGATCTTTACCGTACATACGGCGGATACCGTCTTGCATGATAACCGCCAGCTCGAAGGCGTAGGTTGGGTCATACGAAATACAGTTTGGTACTGTGCCGGCCAGAATGTGGCTGTGGCCGTCTTCGTGCTGTAAACCTTCGCCGTTTAGCGTAGTACGGCCCGCAGTAGCACCTAACAGGAAGCCACGTGCTTGTTGATCACCGGCCAGCCAGGCCATATCGCCCACACGCTGGAAACCAAACATTGAGTAGTAGATGTAGAACGGGATCATCGGTAAGTCGTTAGTGCTGTACGACGTTGCCGCAGCTACCCAGGACGACATCGCGCCCAGCTCGTTAATACCTTCCTGCAGTACCTGGCCGCCGACGTCTTCTTTGTAGTAGCTTACTACTGAGCGGTCTTCCGGCGTGTAGTTCTGGCCGCCCGGGTTATAAATACCGATTTGGCGGAACAAGCCTTCCATACCAAAGGTACGGGCTTCGTCGGCAATAATCGGCACAATTTGCTTACCGATATGCTCGTCTTTCAGCAGAATATTCAGTGCCCGTACATAGGCCATGGTGGTAGAGATTTCGCGTTTTTGCTCTTCTAATAAACCATCAAAAGCGCTTAATTCCGGCAGTGTTAATGGCTTGGTAAAGTTAGGCAGGCGTACCGGCGTATAACCGTGCAATGCTTTGCGCCGTGCATGCATATATTCCAGCTCTGGTGAGCCTTCCGGCAGCTTAATATACGGCAGCTCAGCAACTTGTTCTTCAGTAATGTAGTCTTCCAGGCCCAGACGCTTGCGCAGTTGCAGCACGTGCGTCAGGTCCATTTTTTTCACCTGGTGGGCGATGTTTTTACCTTCTGCTGCTTCACCCATACCATAACCTTTAACGGTTTTGGCTAAGATAACCGTAGGTTTGTCGGTGCATTCCTGTGCCGCTTTAAAGGCCGCAAACAGTTTAGATGGCTCGTGGCCGCCGCGTTTTAAGTCGAAGATTTCTTCGTCGGTCATATCAGCAACCAGTGCTGCGGTTTCCGGGTAACGGCCGAAGAAGTGCTTACGCACATAGGCACCGTCGTTAGCTTTGTAAGTCTGGTAGTCACCGTCGATGGTTTCGTTCATCAGCTGTAACAGCTTACCGGTGGTGTCTTTAGCCAGCAGTTTGTCCCAACCACGGCCCCATACTACTTTAATTACGTTCCAACCGGCGCCGCGGAACAAACCTTCCAGTTCCTGGATAATTTTACCATTACCCATTACCGGGCCATCAAGGCGCTGCAGGTTACAGTTAATTAAGTAACACAGGTTGCCCAGCTTCTCACGGGCAGCAAAGCTTACGGCCCCGCGTGATTCCGGCTCGTCCATCTCGCCATCGCCCAAAAAGGCATAAACGCGCTGTGCGCTGGTGTCTTTTAAACCACGGCCGTGTAAATATTTTAAAAACCGCGCCTGATAAATAGAAGCAATAGGGCCCAGGCCCATCGACACGGTAGGGAACTGCCAAAACTCCGGCATTAATTTCGGGTGCGGGTAGCTGGATAAGCCTTTGCCGTCTACTTCCTGGCGGAAGCTGTCCAGTTGCTCGGCAGTTAAGCGGCCTTCAACAAAAGCACGGGCGTAAATACCCGGTGAAATATGGCCTTGATAATAGACTAAATCGCCGCCGTCTTTTTCGTTCGGTGCGCGGAAGAAGTGGTTAAAGCAAGTTTCATAAAACGCCGCTGAAGACTGGTAAGACGCCATATGGCCGCCTAAGTCCAGCTCTTTTTTCGAGCCGCGCAGTACGATCATAATGGCATTCCAGCGGATCACCGAGCGGATACGTCGTTCCAGGTTAACATCGCCAGGGTAAGCCGGTTCTTGCTGCGGTGGAATGGTGTTAATGTAGTTGGTAGTCACACCGGTAGGCATAGCAACGCCTTCTAACCGGGCTTGCTCCAGTACCTGCTCCAGCAGGAACTGTGCCCGCTCTACCCCTTCAGTGCGAACAACCGATTCCAGCGCTTCAAGCCACTCTTTGGTTTCCAGAGCGTCGATGTCAACTTTACTGACTTCAGACATATCGAGGTTTCCTTTGGTTATGCACGCCTGTGTTTTAAATGCACAGCTGCGTTAAAAATAATGATCAGCCTTGTTGGGTGCGCCGTAACGAACGTTCAATACGCGAGCGCTCTTTACCCACATCCAGCAAAGCTTCTTCGATAAAGGCCAGATGGCCGTTACTGGCCTGGCGCGCCTTCTCTGGCTCACCATTTATGACCGCTTGCATCAGCCGTTGCCGATGCGAATTCAGCTGGCCGACTATGCCTTCCTTCTGCTGCAGGGTTTCCAGGTTAACCCGGATATTCTGCTCCACCAGTGGCGTTAAGCCGCGCACTAAATGCAGTAAAACCACATTATGTGACGCCTCTGCCACTGCTAAATAAAAACTGCCTACCGCTTTGGCTTCCGCATCCAGATCATTTAACTGCTGTGCATCACAAATAGCATCATAGTGGTGCTTAATCTGGTCAAAATCGGCCGTTGTGCCACGCAATGCGGCGTAATAAGCACATATGCCTTCCAGCGCGTGGCGAAATTCCAGTAAATCAAACTGCGATTCAGGATGACGTGCTATTAATTCAAACAGTGGATCGGTAAGGCCGGCGGTCATATTGTCGCACACATAGGTGCCACCACCCTGACGGCGGCTGATCAGGCCTTTGGCTTCCAGCTTTTGAATGGCCTCGCGCAATGACGGCCGCGACACGGCAAACATTTGCGCTAAATCACGCTCGGGTGGCAGCTTTTGCCCCGGTGCAAAACTGCCCTCCAGCAACATGTTTTCCAGTTGCTCGACAATGCGATCAGAGAGTTTAGCCGGTTTAATTTTAAAATCTGCCATGCCGTGCTGTGGTTTCCTGTGGGCCGCAAGCCTTTTGTAAATTGGTATTACCAATTTATTTTTAGTGCCGATAAGGTAACAGTTTCTGCTTAGTAAGTAAATAAAGCAGAGATTACCGGCAAAGGCAAAAGCAGAAAATAGTTAGAGTAATAACTCAGTACCAAGCGGCTAAGAAAGAGACAGGAAGAATTGGTCTGACCAGACGAGATGTGGTTATCATATTAGTTCAGGCTCCGACGAAAACCTCCGCTATGCTCGCCACAACGGGCTTTCGGCAGTCCTGCCTTCAAGCTGGCGGATCGGCTGCGCCGACGCAATTTGTTCCTGACAAATTGCTCATCCGCCTTCGCTGCGCGAAATGATTTTGTGGCTGCGCTATCGGAGTTCTCGTCTACTTGCTGTTCACCCCCTCTTTGGTAAAGAGGGGGTTGGGGGAGATTCGATGGTTAGAGGCGAGATTCGAAGTTACCCTAACCAACCGGTTAAAGTTAAAATAGCCGTAAAAGCTAAAAAGAACAGCATATTACGTTTAGCCAGCTGCACCATATAGCTGGTGTCGTCCAGCGTATTAATGCTTTCAGCCGGCAATGGCTCTGCGGCTGTAGCAACATCTACTACTACCTGCTCATTGCTGGCGGTAAAATCAAGAAAATACCCCAGCAACGCGGTAGACGCGCGGGAAAAATGCCCCACCAGCGCAAAACCCAAACCAAATAACCGTGCCGGAAACCAGTTAGCCCAGTGTGCTACATAATGTACTGCTTTGTTGTCGTCGCCCAGGCAGGCGGCATACGCGGCGGCGTCTTCTTCTGCTACCGCTTCCTGTAAATGCCGCACCAGAGCATAGGTAATTACACCAAAAGCACCCAACAGTAAAAACCAGAACACCACAGCGGCATAGTAACGAAAATTCAGCCAGATCAGTAACTGGCCATAACTGCTTTGCTCGCGCGTGCTGCCCATATCTGTGCGTATTTGCTGCATGGTAATAAAAGCGGCTTCTTCGTCACCTCTGTCCATCGCATTTAAATATTGTTTATATAACTGGCGGTAGTGCCAGCAACCAATAGCCACCAGCAATACCAGGGTGTTAACCACTAAACTTACTAAACGGCTGTCGAGCAGGCACAACACCAGCATAACCAGCGCGCCGGGTAAGGCCAGCCATAGGTATTGCCCCAGGCTATGCGTAGACAACTTGCTTAATGCTGAGCCGGCGGTAAAGCGCACATAAGCACGGCAATAGCCGCTGGCCTGCCACTTATTGCTGCGTACAGCCAGGCGCTCAATAATTAATGCCAGCAACATACTGATTAACGTCATACAAAAAACTCCTTTATCGCGCTCTTTATCACACTCTTTTTATCGCGCACTTTTTAACGCACTACGGTAGCGCACCCAGTCAAACGCGAGGCCGGGGTCGGTTTTACGCCCCGGCGCAATATCACAATGCCCAACAATACGGTCTGGCGTAATAGCCGGATGCTGCTGCATTAAAAAATAGCTCAGCGCAATAAGGCTTTGATATTGTTGCTCAGTATAAGGCAAATTGTCTGTGCCTTCTAATTCAATACCTATAGAAAAATCGTTACAGCGCTCACGGCCGTCAAACAGGCTAACCCCAGCATGCCAGGCGCGCTGGGTAAAAGGTACGTAGTTAAAAATGCGGCCATCGCGCCAGATAACACAGTGCGCCGATACTCTAAGCCCCTGTAAACCGGCAAAGCTGCTATGCGCGCTGCAATCTAAGTTACCCATAAATAAGGCGTCAACAAAACTTTGTTCGGGTATGTCAGCAAACTGCCCGGCCGGCAGGCTGATATTATGAATAACCAGTAAACTGATGCTTTCAGCTTCCGGGCGCGCATCACAATGCGGGCTTGGGCGGGTTAACATGGCTGGCGGTTTAGCACTCATCAGAAGTTTTGCCTTTGCAGGTCTGTGCCAGTAAGCTATGGGGCTATTGTCAATGCTGGAGCCTTTTAATGCAAGCGCCTGAGCCCACGAACAAATATGGTAAGACCTTTGCTATTATCGCCTGGCTTATTTTAATGGCACTGCTGTTTGTATTTTTTCAGGACACTATCAGCAAGCAGCTTAACCCCAACCAGCAGTTAAGCAGTGTGCAAGGTAGTACGGGTGAAGTACGTACTGTGCTTATCCGTAATAAAAGCGGCCATTATGTTGGTACGGCGCTTATTAATAACAGCCCGGTCGACTTTATGCTGGACACCGGCGCCACCACTGTTGCTATAGCAGCCAGCTCGGCGGAAAAACTCGGTATGCCGTTTGGCGCAGCTATACAGGTAAGCACCGCCAATGGCTTAACCACTGCTTATCGCAGCCGCATTGACCAACTGCAACTGGGCGACATAATACTAACCAATATTCCCGCCAGCATTGTGCCCAACCTTAGCGGTACCGAGATATTACTGGGCATGAGTGCGCTTAAACAGTTAGAATTCCACCAACAGGGCAACCAGCTCACCCTGATCCAGCATAAATAAAAACGAGCATCACTAACTTTTGTACAAACTATGATTATGTCAACTGATATGCCAACTGATTACTCAACACTGCTACAACAGGAAATTATCCGCTCGGTATCTGATGCGCTGGCAGAAGATTTAGGCTTTTTACCACTTAGCGAAGGTGATATTACCGCTTCGCTGATACCACAAAGCCAGCACGCCACTGCCACCATTATTACCCGGGAAAACTGTGTAGTGTGCGGCACCGCCTTTGCCGATGAAGTATTTCGCCAGTTAGGTAACGACGTTAAACTGCAATGGCAGGTAACAGACGGCGATAAGGTACCAGCCAATACCACCCTTTGTACCTTAAGTGGCCCGGCACGCATATTACTGACCGGCGAGCGTACTGCGCTTAATTTTCTGCAACTGTTAAGCGGCACCGCCACCACTACGGCGCACTATGTGCAGTTTTTGCAAGGCAGCAATACCCGCCTGCTGGATACCCGTAAAACCCTGCCCGGCTTGCGCTTTGCACAAAAATACGCGGTAACTACCGGTGGCGGCAAAAACCACCGTATTGGCCTGTTTGATGCCTTTTTAATAAAAGAAAATCATATCGCTGCTGCAGGTTCTATTGCTAAGGCCGTTGCCAGCGCCCGGCAAAACTTTCCCGGCAAACCGGTAGAGGTAGAAACTGAAAACCTGCACGAGCTGCAACAAGCACTGGACGCCGGTGCCGACATTATTATGCTGGATAACTTCAGTACAGCCGATATTGTGCAGGCCGTTAGCATTAATAACGGCCAGGCTAAACTGGAAGTGTCGGGCAATATTACCAGCGGACGCCTGGCAGAACTGGCCAGCACCGGGGTAGATTACATCTCCAGCGGTGCGTTAACCAAGCATGTGCAGGCGATAGATTTATCAATGCGGCTTAATATCAGCCAGGCAATCTAATAACTGATAGACTATCAATCAGCGCTATACTGTTTGAGTAAAACTTGGAGAATGCTATGCGACCATCCGTGGCACTATCACATAACAGGGCATTGATACACACTCTGGTAGCACGCTATAAAGCAACTAATCCGCGTATTTTCGGCTCCGTAGCCATGGCTAAAGATATCGAAGGTAGTGATCTGGACATACTGGTAGATACCTTACCGGGCACAACACTCTTTGATTTAGGCGAACTACAGTTAACTCTGGAAGAAGCTCTCGGTGTACCGGTAGATCTGCTAACTCCAGGCGACTTGCCAAAAAAAATACGCTTATCCGTACTCAGGCAAGCCATTCCGGTATGACGTCAGAAAGAATACTTACCTATGTCGAGCAAATGCTAGAGTCTGTATTTCTGGCTTGCTCTTACATTGAGGGTTTAGAAAAGTCAGACTTTTTAGCCGACAAAAAAACTCAACAAGCCGTAGTGCTAAACCTTCTTGTTTTAGGTGAAACAGCAACAAAAATACTGCAAACCCAGCCAGATTTTGCTTCGCAACATACTGATATCCCCTGGCGAAGCATGAAAGGTATGCGTAATAGAATTGCGCACGGCTATTTTGATATTAATTTAGATGTCGTCTGGGATACCACCAAACAAGCATTGCCCCAGTTACATCTGCAGTTAAAACATTTAGTAAGCAGCTTAAACTAAAATACCAACAAACCTTAAGTCCCCTTTAAGCACGATTAAGTAAACTTCTGTTACAGTGTGCAGGTCTTATGACGCTGTAAAAGCTAACAGGAACACCCGATGCAGTTAACCGGTAAAGTGGTGTTCTGGCGCGACGATAAAGGCTTTGGCTTTGTGGTATGCGATCAGACCCAGCACAAATTGTTTTTCCATATCCGCGATCATGCCGGCACTGAAGGCCGCCCGCAAATGGGTGACACACTGCAATTTAGCGTAAAACAGGATAAACGAGGCCGTGATATTGCTGCTCCCTGGCAGTTTGTTACTGCCAAAACTACTACCTTACCACTGCCACATAAAGCCGCCGTGCATTCTGACCGCCTCAGTATTCAATATGCTAACCAGATAGCACTACTGTTTCGCATCAGCTTTCTTGTTGCTGTTATTATTGCCCTGCTGTTTGGCCGCCTGCTATATATTTTGCCGCTGCTATACCTTGAAGCCAGTTTATTTACCTACTGGCTATACAAAACCGACAAAGAAGCCGCCATCGCCCGCCACGGCAACCGTCTTACTGAAGAAAGCCTGCAGCTGTTTAGCTTAATTGGTGGCTGGCCCGGTGCTTATATTGCCCAGCAACAACTGGCACATAAGCGCAGCAAGCTGCCGTTTCGGCGTGAATTTGGTTTTGTTATCGCAGGCAATACGCTGCTGCTTATCTGGTTGTTATCGCCCTGGGGCCAGCAGTTTTTAGCCCGCATGGCACTATGGGCCGGGTAAGCTGCAGTAAAACTGGCTAAGCTTGTCACAAACACTTCACAACAAGGCTGCGATTAAGAAAACGGCTACTAATTGATACAATATACCGCACGGCAATTAAAAGATGGCTTCTTATAAAAACCCGTATAGCAGTAGCCAGCAACTTTGGCCAATAAACAGCAATACCCCTACTTTATTTTCGCCAAACTCCCCAACCTTTATTACGCAATAAATACACTATACTGTCGATGGTTACACAGTAAATTGCGATAAGTAAAAGCTGATTTAGCTGCGTAGTCACTTTATTAGAGCTGTTAAACTAGTACTTTATTACTAATAAATATGGCTCCAACCTTTTTCAGAAACAACTAAAATACCTTTATATTCAATACACTATATGATTTAGATAAATTTAGTTACATTTCACTTGCGGCTCTAAATAAATTGCTCAAAATAACATCTAGCCTTAAAGGCTAAATAAAAATCAGGAGAAGTTAAAATGACTAATATGAAACGTACACAACAAGGTTTTACCTTAATTGAATTAATGATCGTAGTAGCGATCATCGGTATTTTGGCTGCAGTAGCATTGCCTGCATATCAGGATTATACCCGGTCAGCACGATCTGCTGGCTTGGTTTCTGCTGCAATGTCTTATAAAACAGCAGTTGATGTTGCTGTTGGCACTGGCGCTATTACAACAGCTGCTGGCATTACTTTAGGAGCAAATGGCGTTCCAACAGCTGCTGATATGCAACGAGATGTGAACGTGGAAACTGCCGCAGTAGCGGCCGGAGTATTGACTATAACAGGTACTGCTGCCGTAGGTACTGCTTCTAACACATTGACATTATCTCCCGCCATTGATGCAACAAATCTGACTGTAACATGGACTTGGGGTGGTACCTGCGTTACGACTGGTGTATGTAAAGGTATACCTAACTAATAACCTTCGTGGCCAGATCCAGATGTTAAAAAAGCCAGTTAAACATGCTGGCTTTTTCTTTCGCTTTGAATGCTCACGGAGGCAGCTCCAATTGCTACATACTATGATTAAAACTACCTTTTATTACAACTGTCCCTTAGCCGCTGTTTAACTTGAATAACCCGCATTTAGTGGCATAATCAAGCAAATCAGAAAAATCTTATTAGCAAAATCAGGATGTTTTCGCTTAATGGCCGTTACCACTACCTCAACACTGTTTAGACGTTTGGTACAGCTTGGCCTGCTAAACTCTGAGCGTGCCACTAAAGCGGTTGCCGACAAAGGCGGCCAGTATAAAAACCTGCCTGAATTACTAATTAACGAAAAGCTTATTACTTCCACAGTACTAGCGCAGGCTGCCGCCAGCATTAGCCAGGCAATCAGCCTGGATCTGGAACACTATGACGCTGCCAGTATTCCTGAAGACTTACGTAACGAAAAACTGATCCGTAAAACCGATATGCTGCCACTGGGTAAACGTGGCCGTAATATTTTTTTGGCCGTGGTCGACCCTACCAATATTCAAACCATTGAAGATTTTGAATTTAACACCGGTTTAAATGCTGAAGTAGTGGTAGTTGAGTATGACAAACTACATAAGTTAATTGATAAAGTATTTGATAGCAGCCTGGGCGGTGACTTTGCCGAAAGTGACTGGGATTTAGGCTCTATGGGCATTATTGAAGCCGACGACGATGACGGCCCGGGAGCAATGCCCGATAAAGAAGACCAGCCGATAATTGCCTTTATTAATAAAATGCTGCTGGATGCCATACGCAAAGGCGCATCTGACTTACACTTTGAACCCTACGAAAAAGTTTACCGCATTCGCTTTCGGATTGACGGCATTTTACATGAAGTGGCCAACCCGCCGGTGGCACTGGCAACCCGGTTATCAGCCCGGTTAAAGGTTATGTCGCGGCTGGATATTGCCGAAAAGCGCGTACCTCAGGATGGCCGTATTAAATTAAAATTGTCGGCCAAAAAGTCGATTGATTTTCGCGTTAGCACCCTGCCCACCTTGTGGGGTGAAAAAGTGGTAATGCGTATTCTGGATTCTGACAGCGCCATGCTGGGTATAGATATACTGGGTTATGAAGAACACCAGAAAAAGCTGTATTTAGAAGCTCTGGCCCAGCCACAAGGCATGATACTGGTAACCGGCCCGACAGGCTCTGGTAAAACGGTATCACTGTATACCGGTTTGGCTATTTTAAATACCAGCGAAACCAATATTTCTACCGCTGAAGACCCGGTAGAAATTAACCTGCCCGGCGTGAACCAGGTACAGGTTAACCCGCGCGCTGGTTTAACCTTTGCCTCGGCGTTAAAAGCCTTTTTACGGCAAGACCCCGACGTGGTAATGGTAGGTGAAATACGTGATTTAGAAACTGCCGAAATTGCTATTAAAGCCGCACAAACCGGCCACCTGGTGTTATCTACCCTGCACACTAACTCGGCGCCGGAAACCCTTACCCGTTTACTGAATATGGGGGTGCCGTCTTATAACGTGGCAAGTTCCGTATCGTTAATTATTGCCCAGCGTCTGGCACGGCGGTTGTGCAGCCACTGTAAACAACAAGAAGTATTGCCCGAGCAGGAATTGCTAAAACAAGGCTTTACGCCACAGCAACTGCCGTCGGTTAAAGTATTTAAGCCCGTGGGTTGTGACCATTGCACCAATGGTTACAAAGGCCGGGTAGGTATTTATGAAGTCATGCCGGTTAGCGGCAAAATGGCCGATATTATTATGCAGGGCGGTAACTCGCTGGATATTGCCACCCAGGCCCAGTCAGAAGGGGTAAATAACCTGCGCCAGTCTGGCCTTATTAAAGCGGCGGCCGGTTTAACCAGCCTGGCTGAGATAAACAGGGTGACAAAAGGCTGACGCTGGCGCTGAGTGGTTAATGCTTAGTGTTTAGTTGTGAGTGATAAGTGATAGCAGATTTTGACTTTTGGCGCTAAGGCGCTGCAACAGGAAACCAACATGGCTCAGGCACAACAATTTAAAATAAAAGAGCTGGAAGCATTTACCTATAAAGGCGTTAACCGGCGCGGTAAGAAAGTTGACGGTGAAATAAAAGGCACCAGTATTGCCGAAGTAAAAGCTCTGCTGCGCCAACAGGGCATTACTCCGTCTGGTGTAAAGAAAAAGCCTAAATCATTATTTGGTGGCGAGCGCAAAATTTCTGCTTTGGATATTGCTATTTTTACCCGGCAAATTGCCACTATGCTGGGTGCCGGTGTGCCGCTGGTGCAATCTATCGACTTAATTGCCAATGGCGCAGACAATAAAAGCCTGCGTACCTTAATGCAAAAAATCTCTGTTAAAATTCAGGCCGGTTTGCCCTTATCCGAAACCCTGCGTGAGCACCCGAAATACTTTGATGAATTATACTGCGATTTGGTTAAATCGGGCGAAGCCTCGGGCGCATTAGATGCCATTTTTGACCGCTTAGCTATTTATAAAGAAAAAGCCGAAGCCCTTAAATCTAAAATTAAAAAAGCCATGTTTTACCCGATAGCTGTTTTAGTGATCGCCGGTATAGTCACCTCTATTTTGCTTATTTTTGTGGTACCGCAATTTGCCGAAATTTTTGCTGGCTTTGGTGCCGAGTTACCCGCTTTTACCTTGTTTGTTCTGGGTATTTCAGAGCTGATGCAGGCTTATTGGTGGATGTTTTTGGCAGGCATGGCCGCCACCTTTTATTTGGTTAAAAAAACCTATAATAACAACCTCATATTTCGCACCTGGGCAGATGGGCGTATTATTAAACTGCCGGTAATAGGCAATATATTAAATAAAGCCGCTGTAGCCCGTTATGCCCGTACGCTATCTACCACCTTTGCCGCCGGTGTACCGTTAATTGAAGCGCTGGAGTCAGCCGCTGGCGCCTCGGGCAACGAGGTATATAAAAATGCCATTTTATTTATTCGTGAAGAAGTCTCCTCAGGTAACCAAATGCATATAGCAATGAAGCAAACCAAACAGTTCCCGGAAATGGTGATCCAAATGGTAGCCATTGGTGAAGAGTCCGGCGCATTAGACAGCATGCTGGCAAAAGTGGCTAATATATACGAGCAGGAAGTAGACGACGCCGTAGATGGCTTAACGGCATTACTGGAACCAATGATAATGGCGGTATTAGGTGTGGTAATTGGCGGCCTGATTATTGCCATGTATTTACCAATTTTCCAGATGGGTTCAATAATCTGATGCAGCAGTTAGCAGAATTACTCAGCCTGTACCCGGCGCTATTTATTACCGCCACGGCAATATTAAGCCTGATTATTGGCAGTTTTTTAAACGTGGTGATTTACCGCCTGCCCAAGATGATGGAAAACGAATGGCAGCAAGAATATAAAGCCTACTTTCTCTCCGGCTCTGCTACAGCCGCAGCACCGGCTAAGTTTAACCTGGCGGTGCCGCGCTCAAGCTGCCCCAGCTGTAATGCCCCTGTATTAGCACGTGACAATATTCCCGTGTTTAGCTGGCTGCTGCTAAAAGGCAAATGCCGTAGCTGCCGCGCCCCGATAAGCATACGTTACCCGGTGGTAGAAGCCCTGACAGCTGTGCTGTCGGCTCTGGTAGCCTGGAAACTGGGTTTTGGTTTAGCTGCAGCAGTACTGATAGTAACCACCTGGACACTCATCGCCCTAACTTTTATTGATATAGATAAAATGCTGCTGCCTGATCAGCTAACCCTGCCCTTGCTGTGGCTGGCGCTGTTATTCAGCCTTAGTAGTTCAGCCTTTGTTAATCCGGGGCAGGCTATTGTTGGCGCCGCTGCCGGTTACCTCAGTTTATGGAGCGTGTACTGGCTGTTTAAATTGCTTACCGGCAAAGAGGGCATGGGCTACGGCGACTTTAAGTTGCTGGCGGTATTTGGTGCCTTACTGGGTTGGCAACAGTTACCGCTTATTATTTTGCTGTCGTCCTGTGTCGGTGCCGTAGTGGGCGTAATATTGCTAAGTGTGCAGGGTAAAAACAAAGCCACACCGATACCCTTTGGCCCTTATATCGCAGCTGCCGGCTGGATAGCCTTGCTATGGGGCGAACAAATAACCGGCGCCTATTTACGCTATTTGGGCTTGTAATGTCAGCTTTTGTTGTTGGCCTCACCGGCGGTATTGGGTGTGGTAAAAGCACGGTAACAGAGCTATTTGCCAGCCAGGGCGTGCAATATGTTGACGCCGACATTGTGGCGCGTGAAGTTGTTATGCCCGGCACGCCTTGCCTGGCAGCGATAAGCGCACATTTTGGTGCAGACATTTTGCAAGCCAATGGCGAGCTTAACCGTGCCGGTTTGCGCCAGCGTGTATTTAGTAATAACGCAGACAAACTCTGGTTAGAGCAACTGCTACACCCAGCTATACGGCAGGAATTATTAACCCAACTGGCGGCGCTGACATCACCTTATGCGTTATTAGTGGCGCCTTTGCTATTAGAGAATAAACTTAACCGGTATGTGCAGCGGGTACTGGTAATAGACTTACCCGAAAGCCTGCAGCTACAACGGGCCATGGCGCGCGATAACGCCAACGAGCAGCAGATAAAAGCCATTATGGCGGCGCAAATTTCGCGGCCAGAGCGGCTAAAACTGGCTGATGATATTATTATAAACGACAGCAGTATTGCTGATTTAATTCCCCGCGTTGCCGCCTTGCATCAGCATTATTTGCAACTGGCCACCACAGGTTAAACGGGGCTTTCAGTCTGCTGTCACAACAGGTGTGATACAGCTAACTCATGACAGAACTTATCTACGAACATCCGCTTAATGAGAAACTGCGCACTTACCTGCGTCTGGAATATTTACTGGCACAGCTGCATAGCCTCAACGATCTGGATTCTGAGTGGCAGCAGCAGGCATTCTTTAATGCGTTGTTTGATCTGGTAGAAGTGCTCGACCGCAACGATATTCGCCCCGACTTAATTAAAGACTGTGAACGCTGCGAAACTGCATTGGTAGCCTGGGCCAACCATCCTTCGGTATCCGGCGATAAACTAAAGCCTGTATTGCAAAAAGCGGTGCGGTTGCAAACTGAACTGCTGCGCAGCGGCAAGTTTGTCGGTAACTTAAAAGAAGACAAGTTTCTGTCGCCACTACGCCAGCGTTTTTCAATTCCCGGTGGTACCTGCTATTTTGACGTACCCCAACTGCACTACTGGTTTAACTTACCGCTGGAACAACGCCAGCAAATGGCCGCCAGCTGGTGCCATGAATTTGGCCTGCTGTTAGAGGCAATAAGCTTTGTGTTAGGTTTTAGCCGGGAGAAAGGCCACTTTACTGCTGTAGTTGCCGATAACGGCTTTTATCAAAGCAACACCGATCAGCACGAGTTACTGCGTATTCGCTACCCGATAGACGCCGGGGTTTACCCTACGGTAAGTGGCAACAAGTACCGTTACGCTATCCGCTTTATGCAGCTGTGTGATGACGCCGGGCGCAGCAACAGCGACCAAAGCATCGGCTTCGAGCTGGCCTGCTGCTAACAGCAATATCTTTGCTGTAAGTTGCCGTGCCGTGTCAGCCCGAAAATGCTAACATTGGCACAAATTAAGCCGGAGCTAACGCATGAATGTAAAATGCCCAACCTGTGATAAAGATGTAGTCTGGTCGGCTGCTTCACCCTTTCGCCCTTTTTGTTCTGAGCGCTGCAAATTAATTGATTTAGGCGACTGGGCAGCAGAAAACCACCGCATCCCCGACAAAGCGCCGATAGACGCTGCTTTGTCAGAAGAATACCTGGCCGAGCTGGAACAAGAGTTTATCGCGCAGGATAACGAATTTTTTAAGCATTAAGCCGCCAGCCAACAAGCTGGCGTTGCGGTGGTATTACTCTGGCGCAAATAACTGCTGAATACGCGCGACTATCGGCTGGTTAGCATCCGGAAACGGAATTTCTGTTAGCTCGGCTACGCTAGCCCAGCGCAGTGGCTGGCCTTCACGGCCGTGCGGCTCGCCGCTAAATTCGGTTACCAGCCAGATATCCAGCAGTACTGTTTTTTCCGGGTAGGCATATTCTAACTGCATTAATGGGCTGCTTTGGCTAACACTTATTGCCACCTCTTCCTGCAGCTCACGGTTAAGCGCCTGCGGCACTGTTTCGCCCGCCTCTACCTTGCCACCGGGGAACTCCCATTTGCCGCCCTGATGCTGTTTGCTGCTGCGCAGCGCCAGTAAAATTTGTTGCTGACGCACTATTATCCCAACCGCCACATGCACCACTTTATTTTGCACCGTTGTTTGCATTGTTACCCACCTGCCTGACACCAAAACAAAAGAGCCAGCCTAAGCTGACTCTGTGTTTATATTACTGTGTAGTGTTACACCAGTTTACCGTGACACTGTTTATACTTTTTACCTGAGCCGCACGGGCACGGGTCGTTACGGCCTACTTTGTCCTGCTCACGAAATACCGGAGCACGCGGGGCATCTTCCGGGAGCTGACCGCCAACATGCTCTGCTTCAGCGTGCTGGTAATCGTGCGGTACCGCATCGGCTTTACGACGCTGTTCTTCTACTGCTTCGACATCTTCTGCAGCACGTACCTGCACGCGGCTTAATACGCCGACAACGTCAATTTTCAGGTTTTCCAGCATGGTAGAAAACAGTTCAAAGGCTTCGCGCTTGTATTCCTGTTTCGGGTTTTTCTGCGCGTAACCGCGCAGGTTAATACCCTGACGCAGGTGGTCCATCGCCGCCAGATGCTCTTTCCAGTGCGTGTCCAGGCTTTGCAGCATAATGGCTTTTTCAAACTGGCGCAGTACCTGTGGGCCAACCATTTGTTCTTTATGGCTGTAGGCCTGTTCAACTTCCTGCTGAATACGTTCACGCAGTTTTTCTTCAAACAGTTTTTTGTCGTCAGCCAGCCACTGCGCAATAGGCAGCTCAAGGTTGAAATCTGCTTTTAAACGTTGCTCTAAACCTGGTATATCCCACATTTCATCCAGCGACTGTGGCGGAATATACTGGCTGATCACGCCGTCGATCACATCTGTACGGATAGCACTAATGGTTTCGCTGATATCAGTAGCGTCCAGCAGTTCGTTACGTTGCTCGTACACGACTTTACGCTGATCGTTGGCAACATCGTCAAACTCAAGCAGTTGCTTACGAATATCAAAGTTACGCGCTTCTACTTTGCGTTGTGCGTTTTCAATGGCGCGGCTCACCCACGGGTGTTCAATGGCTTCACCTTTTTCCATGCCCAGACGGCGCATCATACCTGCCATACGATCTGAGGCAAAAATACGCATTAAGGCATCGTCCAACGACAGATAAAAACGGCTGGAACCCGGATCGCCCTGCCGGCCTGAACGACCACGTAACTGGTTGTCGATACGGCGTGATTCGTGCCGCTCAGTACCGATAATATGCAAACCACCGGCACTGATCACTGCATCGTGCTGCACCTGCCAATCGGATTTTACTTTGGCAACTTGCTCGGCGCTGGCGTCTTCGCCCAGTGCAGCCAGTTCAGCTTGTAAACTGCCGCCCAGTACAATATCAGTACCACGGCCGGCCATATTAGTGGCAATAGTTACCGTACCTGGCTGACCGGCCTGAGCAATAATTTGCGCTTCGTTGGCGTGGAATTTGGCGTTTAACACCTGGTGCTTGATTTTAGCTTTATTAAGCAGGCCGGATAAATATTCTGAGCTTTCAATTGAAGCCGTACCCACCAGTACCGGGCGGCCGGCATCACGGGTTTGGATAATGTCTTCAATAATAGCCTGGTATTTATCTTCGGCATTTAAATACACTAAGTCGGCCATATCTTTACGAACCATAGGCCGGTTAGTTGGCAGTACTATAGTTTCCAGGCCATAAATTTGCTGGAATTCAAACGCTTCAGTATCTGCAGTACCTGTCATGCCCGACAGTTTGTCGTACAAACGGAAATAATTCTGGAAGGTAATAGAGGCCAGCGTTTGGTTTTCGTTCTGAATTTTCACCCCTTCTTTGGCTTCTACAGCCTGGTGTAAACCTTCAGACCAGCGGCGGCCTTCCATAGTACGGCCGGTATGCTCATCAACAATAACGATATCGCCATCTTTTACTACGTAATCGACATCGCGCTTAAACAGCTGGTGTGCGCGTAAGGCAGCATACACATGGTGCAGCAAGGTAATATTGGCAGCAGAGAACAGGGTGTCGTGCTCGCCTATCATGCCTTGCTCGCGCAGCATGTCTTCTACTTTAATCTGGCCTTGTTCAGTTAAATATACCTGACGGGCTTTTTCATCTACGGTGAAGTGGCCATCGCCATGGGCGCCTTCTTCGTCTTCTTTTTCCTGCTTAATTAATTGCGGTACCAGCAGGTTAATTTGTTTGTACAGCTCTGAGCTGTCCTCGGCCGGGCCGGAGATAATAAGTGGGGTACGGGCTTCGTCAATTAAAATTGAATCCACTTCATCGATAATGGCAAACGCTTGATCGCGCTGCACGCGATCCTGCGGCGAAAACGCCATATTGTCGCGCAGGTAATCAAAGCCAAATTCATTGTTGGTGCCGTAGGTAATATCAGCGGCATAAGCTTTATGCTTTTCCGGATGCGCCATGCCAGGTACGTTAACGCCAACGCTTAAACCAAGGAAAGAAAATAACGGTGCGTTGGTTTGGGCATCGCGCCGCGCCAGATAGTCGTTTACGGTAATAACATGCACACCTTTACCGCTTAACGCATTCAGATAAGCTGGCAAAGTTGCAGTTAAGGTTTTACCTTCACCGGTACGCATTTCAGAGATTTTACCCTGATGCAGCACAATACCGCCAAGCAATTGCACATCGAAGTGACGCATGCCAAATACACGTTTACTGGCTTCACGCACGGTAGCAAAGGCATGCGGTAAAATGTCTTCCAGCGTACTGCCATTGGCCAGTTTTTGTTTAAACTCTGCGGTTTTTTGTTTCAGCTGGTCGTCGGATAAGGCTTCAAGTTCTGCCTCTAACGCATTGATCTGCTGCACTTGTTTTTCTAGTTTTTTTAAGAAGCGGTCGTTGCGGCTACCAAATAATTTGGTAAAAAGTTTTCCAAACATTATCCAAATACCATGTTAAGTTAAAACTGCAGTGCAGCCCCGGCGGCGCTATGCCCGGCCAGTAAAAAGTATGAAAGCTTCAGTATCTTACGCCAGATATGGTGCCCTATACCAATGCTTTCAAGGTGCAACATTCTCTGTATCTCAAGAAGCTGTTACACTGCGCAGATGTTTTACTTGTTGCAGGTGCACAAAGGCAATGGCCCGCTATACACAAAAGCCTCTGGATATCAGCAAAGTGCTGGCCCACAGTACTCTGGCATCACAGCAGCAACAGGTAAGCCTGGTGCAACAACTGAACAAGGTGCTGGCTGACGTATTACAGCTGGAGCAACTTAGTTTCTGTCAGGTCAGCTGTATTCGTGACGGTCGGGCGATTATTTTGTGTGCCTCGGCGCCATGGCTGACCAGTTTAAAAATGCAGCGCGACGCCATTCTAGACAATTTTCGCCGAAAAATCTTGCCTGATTTAGCCGGAATTGAGATCGAAGCCTCACCTAACGGCCAGATCAGCAAACTGCAACTGCCGGTAGCGCAGAAAAATACCCACCAACTTTCTGATAGCGCAGCCTCGGCATTACGCTCGGTGGCGCAAAACAGCGAAGGGCCGCTAAAACAGGCATTGTTAAAACTGGCACAGAACGCTGATCCACAACAGCCAAATAGCGGAAAAACAAAACCCGGTTAAACCGGGTTTGTTTGTAACTTACAATGCTAACTCAGGCCAGCTGAGGTGCCAGATAAGATATCGGCATATGGGCTTTGTCTTCAAAGGTAACAAATTCCCAGTTTTCCTGATTGGCCAGCACGGCACACAATAGCTGGTTATTCAGGGCATGGCCGGTTTTAAAAGCTTTAAACTCACCCAGAATACTGTAACCGGCCATATATAAATCGCCGATAGCATCGAGAATTTTGTGTTTAATAAATTCGTCTTCGTAACGCAGGCCGTCCTGGTTTAATACCCGGTATTCGTCCAGCACTACGGCGTTGTCAAAACTGCCACCCAAGGCCAGATTATTTGCACGCAGGTACTCTACCTCATGCAAAAAACCAAAGGTGCGGGCACGGCTGATATCTTTAATAAAACCTGCGGCGGAGAAATCCATTTGCATATGCTGCGTGGTTTCTGCAATCACCGGGTGGTTAAATTCAATGGCAAAATCAATTTTAAACCCATGATGCGGTTTAAATTCGGCCCATTTGTCGCCGTCTTCTACCCGTACAGACTTCTTAATGCGGATAAACTTTTTCGCCTGGCGCTGCTCTGCCACACCGGCTTCAAGCAGCAGATAAACGAATGGATTGGCACTGCCATCCATAATAGGAATTTCAGCTGAGTCTACTTCAACCACCAGATTGTCGATCCCCAGCCCGGCAATGGCCGCCATCAGGTGTTCAGTGGTAGATAAGCGCACGCCATTTTCATTAATTAAACAGGTACACATCACCGTATCACCCACTAACTCAGGTGTTACTTTGAAATCGACCACAGGATCGAGATCAACACGACGGAACACGATACCCGTGTTGTCCGGCGCAGGTCGGAGAGTAAGCGTAACCTTTTCGCCTTTGTGCAATCCCACTCCAATGGAGCTGACTGTTTTGTCGATGGTACGTTGTTTAATCATAATTTCTTCCTGCTCAAATAATAAGCAATCACAAAATGGTGGCGAAGCATAGCATAATGTGACAATTATGCCAAATTCCACTGAACAGCAGCTTAACCCTGCTGTCGGCCCTGCCTGCAACTAAAACTATACTGAGTATAGACTTAGTCGGCTTGTTTGCGTAAAAACGCCGGGATATCAAAAATATCGATATTCGCTTTGCTTTCTGGCTGTGCTTTCACGGCAGCGGCTGGCTGCTCTTCACGCATGGCCTGCGGTGCAGGTTTTTGCATGGTGTTACCGTGTTGTACGTACACAGGCATTGGCTCAGCGCGGTGGTTTTGCACCAGGCTGATATCCGGCCGGCGGTCTGCACCAATACCGGTGGCAACCACAGTTACGCGCAGTTCGTCATGCATGTTAGGGTCGATTACCGCACCTACTACTACAGTGGCATTTTCAGACGCAAAAGCTTTTACTGCGTTACCAACAATTTCAAACTCTTCGATGCTGATATCTAAACCGGCAGTGATATTAACCAGAATACCCTTGGCACCTGATAAATCAATATCCTCCAGCAGCGGGCTGGAAATAGCCTGCTCGGCGGCTTCTTCTGCCCGATCCGGGCCAGAAGCACGGCCACTGCCCATCATGGCGGTGCCCATTTCTGACATCACGGTACGTACGTCAGCAAAGTCAACGTTGATAAGGCCAGGCCGGGTAATTAACTCGGCAATACCCTGTACCGCACCTAACAGCACGTTGTTAGCGGCTTTAAACGCATCCAGCAGGCTGGTGCCTTTGCCCAGTACTTTTAACAACTTGTCATTTGGAATAGTGATCAGCGAGTCAACGTGTTTGCTTAACTCCAGAATACCTTCGTCAGCATAAGCAGTACGCTTTTTACCTTCAAACGGGAATGGCTTAGTTACCACTGCCACGGTTAGGATACCCAGCTCACGCGCCACTTCGGCCACGATTGGTGCTGCACCGGTACCTGTACCACCGCCCATACCGGCTGCGATAAAAATCATATCAGCGCCCTGCAGGGTTTTCTTGATGGTTTCGCGGTCTTCCTCGGCTGAACGGCGGCCAATTTCCGGGTTGGCACCAGCCCCTAAACCTTTAGTGACATTGGCGCCTAACTGCAGCGTAATGTTGGCTGATGAATTACGCAGAGCCTGGGCGTCGGTATTGGCTGCAACAAACTCTACACCTTCGATATTGCTGGCAACCATATACTCAACAGCGTTACCGCCGCCGCCGCCAACACCTATTACTTTAATAACAGCTTCTTCGCTGTGGTTTTCCATTAATTCAAACATAGCTCTCTCTCCGTTTCTACGCTTACTAACTTAAAATTCGCCTTTGAACCAGCTGCTGATCCGTTTGACGAAGCTACTTACTGAATCGCGCACATCAACATTTTTTTTCTGCTGGGTGCGTGCATCTTTACCGTACAACAACAGCCCTACCACGCTGGCATAAGCCGGGTCCTGTACGTACTCTTTTAAACCGGTAACATGCATAGGTTGCCCTACCCGTACCGGCATCTGAAAAATGTCTTCAGCAAATTCCACCGCACCTTCCATCTTGGCGGTACCACCGGTAAGCACAACACCGGCAGCAATTTGCTCTTCCAGGCCAGAGCTGCGAATTTCTTCCAGCACCAGCTCAAATAATTCCTGATAACGCGGCTCTACCACTTCGGCCAGCGTATGGCGCGACATAGACCGTGCCGGCCTGCCGCCAACGCTTGGCACTTCGATGCTTTCTTCTTTCCCCACCATGCTGCGCAGTGCACAGGCGTACTGCACTTTGATGTCTTCGGCATGGCTTAGCGGCGTGCGGAAAATTTTGGCAATATCACTGGTAACCTGATTACCGGCTACCGGGATAACCGCGGTGTGGCGCAGCGCACCATTGGTATAAATAGAGATATCAATAGTACCGCCACCCATGTCCACTACGCAGACGCCAAGCTCTTTTTCATCGTCGGTCAGCACCGCGTAGCTGGAGGCCAGCGAGGTGAAAATCAGCTGATCGACCTGCAGGCCGCAGCGCTCAACGCACTTTTCAATGTTCTTTGCCATATCGTTAGCACAGGTAATAATGTGCGCCCGGGCTTCCATTCGCACACCAGACATACCCACCGGGCTTTTAATGCCTTCTTGCATATCTACCGAGAATTCCTGCGGCAGCACATGCAACATGCGCCGCTCGGCCGAAATAGGCACGGATTTAGCAGCATGGATCACATTTGCGACGTCTTCTGCGGTCACTTCAGTGTCGTTAATCGGCACCATGCCGCTTTCATTCTGGCAGCGGATATGTTTACCGGTAATGCCTAAATACACCGAAGACACACGGCAATCTGCCATCAGCTCAGCTTCATCAATGGCGCGCTGCACAGCCTGTACCACCAGATTCAAATCATTCACGCCGCCTTTGTCCATACCGCGGGATACATGCGTACCTACGCCAACAATGCTTAAGCGGTCATCAGCGGTAATTTCGCCCACCACCGCTTTTATCTGGGCGGTGCCGATATCCAGGCCAACAATCAGATCTCTATCCAACGACTTAGTCATGCTTTTCTCTTTTGTTCAGTGCTGTAACGCACCGCTATACCGGTGTCGTAGCGTAAATCTACTTCGGCTACGGCTTCGGTTTTGTGTTTACTGATCACCGGATACAACTCAATAAAGCGCTGTAACCGTTTTAAAGTGTCTTCACGCCCAAGCTTTAGTGCAACACCGTTGCTCAGGCTTACCTGCCAGGAAAAACGCTCGGTTAATCCCAGCGCCACAGCATTAAATTTATGCAGAGCCAGCAGGCCCTGCATATGGTGGAACATGGCCAGTGCATCCTGTTGGCTGCCTTCGGGGCCGGTTAACATTGGCAATGCTGTTTTCAGCTGTTCTACGGGCGCCTGAAAAACCTCACCCTGTGTATTAAGCAATTGCTGCTGATTCCAGATTGCTACCGGTCGTTGTTCTGTTACAACCACAACCAGGGCGTCAGGCCATTGTTTGCGCACGGCCACCTGATATACCCAGGGTTGCTGTAACAGGAACTGCTGCACCTGATCCACGTTCACACTAAAAAAGTTACCCACGTACTGCTGTTGCAATGTCTGGTGCAGGACGGTGGCATCGATATGATGAAAATCACCGTACAAACGCACCTGACGTACCGGCGCACTTTGCTGGCTTTGCATCCAGTCGCTGATTTTCGTTCCTGTCCAGGCCAGCGCTGCTACTGCCACAATAAAAAACAACACTCCGGCATAAAATGCCGGGCGTTGTTTAAATTGCAGCTGAGGCAGGCGCCAGTTCATGCTTATTTTGTTCCTTCGGTCTGGTTAAGTATTGCCAGTACCAATTGCTGAAAGCTCAGGCCAGCGGCTTTAGCGGCCATCGGTACCAACGATTTTTCTGTCATACCCGGCACAGTGTTTACTTCCAGTAAATAATGCTGGCCGCTTTGGTCCAGCATAATGTCTACCCGGCCCCAACCTGATGCACCCACCGCATTAAACGCTTTAAGCGCTGTGTCTTGCATCGCGGCGGTTTGCTCTGCGCTTAACGGCGCCGGGCATAAATATTCAGTGTTATTAGCCTGGTATTTGGCTTCGTAGTCATAAAATGCGCGGGGTGTGCGCATTTCCACTACCGGCAGTACCTGACCATTTAACATAGCGACGGTAAACTCGCGGCCATTTATCCAGCGTTCAACTAAAATTTCGCTGTCGTATTTCAGGGCAGCACTAATGGCCTGCTCCAGCTCTTCTGCCGTGCTGGCGGCACTCATACCAATGCTGGAACCTTCATTGGCTGGCTTAACCATTACTTTGCCGCCCAGGCTGGCCAGCAAACCGGCAAAGTCGGTGTCGCTGTTGTGTACTACGGCAAAAGGGGCCGTTGGCAGCTGTTGCGCCAAAAACAGCCATTTACAGCGGATTTTGTCCATCGCCAGCGCTGAACCCAGTACACCGCTGCCGGTGTAAGGTAAGCCCAGTTGTTGCAGTGCGCCCTGCATGCTGCCGTCTTCACCACCACGGCCGTGTAACACAATAAATACCCGTTGAGCTGCACTGGCCGCCAGTTCAGCCAGCGACTGGGTTTGTGGATCAAAAGCAAAGGCATTTACACCGGCATCTTGCAGTGCTTTTAATACTGCCGAGCCAGAGCGTAGCGACACTTCGCGCTCGGCGGAGTTACCACCAAACATTACGGCGACTTTACCAAAAGCCTTTACATTGCTACTCATGCCTGTACTCCTGCGCTGGCTTTAAGTTGTTCAATATTCAGCTGCATAGCAGCCAGCTTTTTCACTAAAGCACCGATATTGCCGGCACCTTGTGTCAGCACTACATCCCCATCCTGCAGCACACCTGCCAGGCTGGCAGCCAGTTCGGCGGGCTCGGCAACATAAATCGGGTCCAGCGTGCCGCGGGCGCGGATAGAGCGGCATAAACTGCGGCTGTCAGCCCCGGCGATAGGCGCTTCTCCGGCTGAATACACTTCCAGCAGCAACAGCTTATCTACCGTGGACAGCACTTTGGCGAAGTCTTCGTACAAATCGCGGGTACGGGTAAAGCGGTGCGGCTGATAAGCCATAACCAGACGACGCTGCGGCCAGGCAGCCCGTGCCGCAGCAATAGTGGCCGCCACTTCGGTTGGGTGATGGCCGTAATCGTCCAGCAGCAGTACTTTGCCGTTACCGGTATCAAATTCACCGTACTGCTGAAAACGCCGGCCTATGCCCTCAAACTTGCTCAGCGCAGCCAGTATGGCCTGCTCGCTGATACCTTCGTCCAGTGCCAGCGCAAAGGCGGCAGTGGCATTTAACGCATTATGTTTACCGGGTAAATTCAGTATGACTTCACGCTGATTACCGCTGTTGTCGCCAATAGTGTTGTCGGTGATCACAAACCGGCTTTGGGTGCCGCTTTGGCTGAATTCACTGATGACAAAATCAGCGTCGTCACTAAAGCCGTACGTCAGCACGGTGCGGCCGATTTGCGGTATCAGCGCGCGTAACACCGGATCGTCGATACATACCACTACCACGCCGTAAAATGGCAGGTTGTGGCAAAATTCCAGATAAGTAGCTTTTAGCTTTTCAAAGTCGCCCTGGTAGGTGTCCATGTGATCAGCTTCGATATTGGTGATCACCGTAGCCAGGGGTTGCAGATGCAGGAAAGACGCGTCGCTCTCGTCGGCTTCGGCAATTAAATAGCGCCCGCTACCCAGCCGCGCATTAGAACCGGCTGAATTAAGCAAGCCACCAATAACAAAAGTAGGATCGGTACCGGCTTCGGCGAAAATAGACGCCAGCAAACTGGTGGTAGTGGTTTTACCGTGCGTACCGGCGACGGCGATACCGTGGCGAAAGCGCATTAGCTCACCGAGCATTTCTGCACGGCGCACCACCGGAATACGTAACTCGCGCGCGGCGGCCACTTCCGGGTTGTTGCTGTTGATAGCACTTGAAACTACCACTACACTGGCGCCGTTAACATGGCCGGCATCATGGCCAAACAGCACTTTTGCGCCCAGCGTAATTAAGCGCTCGGTAACAGCATTGGGTGCAATGTCGGAGCCCGATACGTTATAACCTTCATTAACCAGTACTTCGGCAATACCGCCCATACCGGCACCACCAATGCCAACAAAGTGAATACGCTCAACACGGCGCATGGCTAGTTTTTTCTGTTGCGGTGTACTTATCATAAATTCTGTCCTGTTACTTGCTGACCTACTACCTGCTGACATAGCGCCACTACCTGTGCTGTAGCATGATCCAACGCACAGGCACGCGCTTTGACGGCCATTTGCTGTAACGGTGCTTTACTGTGTAACCATTGCTGCAGCAGCGGCAGCAAGCGTTGTTCCGTTAACTCGTGCTGCGCCAGCAACAACGCTGCACCCTGTTCAGTTAACCAGCGTGCATTAGCACTCTGGTGATCATCTATCGCGCTTGGCAGCGGTACAAACACTGCCGCCACACCGGCACACGCCAGCTCACTAACGGTAGAGGCCCCGGCACGGCAAATTACTACATCGGCCCAGGCATAGGCCTGCGCCATATCGTCAATAAATGCACAGGCCTGCGCGGTTAAATTGGTATTGCCCAGTTGCTGATACTGCTGTTCTGTCTGCAGTTGCATGGCTTTACCGGTTTGGTGGCGCACTTCAAGTACACCAGCCTGCGTTGCTTTGGCAAAAATGGCCGGTAATTTATCGTTTAATGCCTGCGCCCCCAAGCTGCCGCCCACGACCAATACTTTTAAACTGCCGCTGTAATCATGTGCGGTGGCAATATTGATAAGCTCTGCCCGCACCGGATTACCCACCAGCTGTTGCTTGGCATGGCCAGCAAAAGCAGCAGGAAAGGCTACCAGCACCTTGCGGGCCAGTTTAGCCAGCAGCCGGTTGGTGCTGCCTGCTACGGCGTTTTGTTCGTGAATAAACAGCGGTAGCCGTTTTAACCAGGCGGCCACACCACCGGGGCCACTGGCATAGCCACCAAAACCCAGCACCAGATCCGGCTGCACGGTGTTAAGCACCTGGCGTGCCTGTAATAACGACTTAAGCAGCATCCAGGGCGCGGTTATCAAAGACAACACCCCTTTACCACGCAGCCCGGCAACGTTAACAGCGTGAAATGGCCAGCCGAATTGCGGCACCAACGTCGCTTCCATCCGGTTAGCCGTACCCAGCCAGTGAATTTGCCAGCCCGCTGCCGACAGCGCTGTAGCCACGGCCTGCGCCGGGAAAATATGACCACCGGTGCCGCCTGCCATAATCAGAATGCGCGGTTTAGTCATTGCGGCCTCCGCTGATGGCGTGTTTGCCTTTTAGCCGCACTTCAAAATCTATCCGCAGTAATAATGCGGCAGTGGCCAGCATAATAATTAAACTGCTGCCGCCAGAGCTGACAAACGGCAGCGTTAAACCTTTGGTAGGTAAAGCGCCGGTAGCCACCCCAATATTTACCGCCGACTGAAAACCAATCCAGATTGCCAGTGCATAGGCCAAAAAGCCGTGGAAGCTCATATTTTTTGCCAAAGCACGCTGGCCTATCCACAGCGCGCGGTATACCAGCATAAAAATAAGTGCTAACAGCAGGGTTACGCCGATAAAGCCGGTTTCTTCAGCGATCACCGCCAGAATAAAATCAGTATGGGCTTCCGGCAGGTATTCCAGCTTCTGAATACTGTTACCCAGGCCCTGACCAAACCAGCCGCCGCGGCCAAATGCCATTAACGACTGTGTTAACTGATAACCACTGCCAAACGGATCGGCCCAGGGGTCCAGAAATGCTGTCACCCGTTTCCAGCGGTATTCGCTGTATATAATCAGTACACCAATCGCCATTAACCCGGTAAAAATAAGGCCAAAGAACTGCCATAATTTGGCGCCTGCCAGAAACAGCAAGGCCACAGCAGTGGCAAACATCACAATTACTGTGCCTAAATCCGGCTGCATCAGTAGCAGTACGGCAAAGGCGAATAACACCAACAAGGGTTTTAAGAAGCCTTTTAAATTTTCGCGCACTTCTTCATGGCGCCGTACCAGGTAACTGGACAGGTAAACAAAGAAGAACAGCTTGGCCGGCTCGGCCGACTGCAAACCAATAGGACCAATGGCCAACCAGCGGGTACTGCCATTAACATTACGGCCAAACAGCAATACCGCTATCAATAGTGCCAGCCCGGTAAACAGCAGTAACATATTGCTGTTGTGCCACCATTGCACCGGAATATTTATTACCACTAAGGCTGCAGAAAAGCCCAGCCCCAGGTACACCAGATGGCGGATAGTAAAATGCAGCTCATTGCCATGCAGCCGGGCTGCAACCGGTACCGACGCGCTGGTAACCATTACCACACCCACCGCCAGAATAAGCAGCAGCAAGGTAAGAAACAGTTTGTCATAGGCGGCGCCATCGTCGGCATTCCACCAGTTGGTAATAATGTGCAGCGGGTTTTGCAGCTGAGTTTTCAGCGTATCCAGTGCCAGCTGTTTCATAGCACCTCCGCCTTAACAGCGGCGGCAAATTGCTCGCCACGGTCTGCGTAACTTTTAAACATATCCAGGCTGGCACAGGCAGGTGACAGTAATACCATATCGCCCGGCGCAGCCAGCTTTGCCGCAGCTTTTACTGCGTCCTGTATCGTTTTTACCTGAATACTGCCAGCTTTAAGCGCGGCTATCGCCGGGCCATCCTGCCCCAGGGTAATCAGCTGCTGAACGTCGCTGTCTAGCACGGGTTTAAGCTCGGCCATGTCGGCGCCTTTACCATCACCACCGGCAATTAAAATCAGCTTGCCGCTTACCGCCGGGCGCAAACCGGCAATAGCCGCCAGCGTAGCGCCGATGTTGGTGGCTTTAGAGTCGTTGATCCAGCGCACGGCGTTTTTGTCCGCCACTAAAATGCAGCGATGCGGCAAAGACACAAACTGTTTTAGCGCGCTGATTAAACCTGCCCGGCTGGCACCGGCTGCAAGTGCTAAGGCGCAGGCTACCAGGACATTAAATTCGTTATGTGCACCAAACAGTGTCATGTCACTAATGGGTAACAGCGGTTCACCGGCCACATTTAACCAACGTTTACCGTCAACAACGCTAATGCCGTAGGCGGAATCGGCCAGCTTGATACCCAGCGTATGCGCACCGCTTTCAGGCGTGGTAGCACTATCAGCTAAATTAAATACCGCCAGTTGGGTATGTTGATATACCCGCTGTTTAGACGCCGCATAAGCCGCCATATCACGGTAGCGATCGAGGTGATCAGCACTGACATTTAAAATGCAGCTGGCCACACTATGCAGGCCTGTTGTGGTGTCCAGCTGAAAGCTGGACAGTTCAAGCACAAACACATCGATGTCTTGTTGAGCAATAGCATCGAGCACCGGCAAACCGATATTGCCTGCCGCCAGTGCTTTTATACCACTGCATTTGAGCATGGCTTCTACCAGCATCGTCACGGTAGATTTGCCGTTAGAGCCGGTAATTGCCACCACAGGTTTGCTGTTAAAGCGGGCAAATAACTCAACATCGCCCAGCAGTTCAACGCCTTGTGCCACCGCAAAGCGGATAGCCGGATGCGTTGGCGATAACCCCGGGCTTAAAATAATCATGTCCATCTTGGCCAGCCGGTTGGCATCAAGCTCGCCTAAATAAATACCATCTACTTTTTCTGCGGCAATTTGTTCAATACCGGCGGGTTTGCTACGGCTGTCCATCAGCACAGGTTTAACGCCCAGGCTTAACAAAAAACGCACAGTGGCCAGACCCGACAGGCCCAGCCCCACAACTGCAATGCGTTTTTTCGCTAAATGCTGCATCATTAAACTCTGTGTCTCCGTTAACGTCATCGTTATCTCAGTTTCAGGGTGGCAAGGCCCACCAGCACAAAGATGATGGATAAAATCCAGAACCGCACAATCACGCGCGGCTCAGGCCAGCCTTTTAACTCATAGTGATGGTGAATCGGCGCCATGCGGAAAATACGCTGGCCGCGCAATTTGTAAGAGCCTACCTGCAGAATTACCGACAGCGTTTCCATGACAAACACACCGCCCATAATAAACAGCACTATTTCCTGCCGTACCAGAATGGCGATAACGCCCAGTACCGCTCCCAACGCCAATGAGCCAACATCGCCCATAAATACCTGCGCCGGATAGGTGTTAAACCATAAAAAGCCTAAGCCTGCGCCCACCAAAGCAGCGCACACCACCACCAGCTCACCGGCGTAGGGCAGATAAGGGATATTCAGATAACCGGAAAAATTCACGTTGCCGCTGGCGTAAGCAATAATGGCAAACGCCGACGCCACCATAATGGTGGGCACTATGGCCAGGCCATCGAGGCCGTCGGTCAGGTTGACTGCATTACTGGTGCCGACAATGACAAAATAGCTTAGCGCAATAAACAACAGGCCCAGCTGTGGCATGACGTCTTTGAGAAACGGCACTAACAGCGCGGTTTCGGCCGGGCGATCGGCGGTAAAATACAAAAAGGCGGCTGTAGCAATGGCAAACAGCGATTGCCAGAAGTATTTCCAGCGGGCAATCAGGCCTTTGGGGTCTTTGCGGATCACTTTACGGTAATCATCAACAAAACCAATCCAGCCAAAACTTATCAGCACAAACAGCACTACCCAGACATACTTGTTGTCCAGATCTGCCCATAACAAGGTGCTTAGCAATACTGAGCCTAAGATCAGCAGGCCACCCATGGTAGGTGTGCCTTTTTTCGAGAAGTGGCTTTGCGGGCCGTCGTTACGTACCACCTGGCCAATTTGCATCAGTTGTAAACGCGCAATAAGCTTAGGCCCTAAATACAGGCTTAATAGTAACGACGTTAAAATACCCAGTATGGCGCGAAACGTCAGGTAACTGAATACATTAAAAAAGCTGTAGTATTGGGTTAAATACTCGGCCAACCAAACTAGCATGGGCTGTTCTCCTGCTGACATCTTTCTAGCAAGTCTTGCACGACTAATTCCATTTTCGCGCTACGCGAACCTTTCACTAGCAGGGTGACTTCCTGTTGTTCTGACACTATCGGCAACAGCCGCTGTAACAGCGCCTGACGCGAACTGAAATGAGCGCCTTGTCCATTAAACAAGTCACTGGCGCTCTGTGATAACACGCCAAGGGTGAACAACAGATTAATACCTGATTTTTTTGCGTATAAACCAATCTCTTCGTGGTATAAACGGGCGTCTGCGCCCAGTTCTGCCATGTCGCCTAATACCAATACCCGGTAGCCGGAATAAGACGCCAGTAAGTCAATTGCCGCTTTAACCGACTCGACATTTGCATTGTAGCTATCGTCGATCAGTCGCAGTTGCGGGTTAACCATTTTGACATTAGTACGGCCTTTTACTGCCTGCATTTGTGCCAGCCCCAGTTGCACATCGGTCAGCGTGGCGCCAACGGCAATACAGGCAGCGGCAGCAGCCAGTGCATTGGCGACATTGTGCCGCCCTGGGATGGTAAGCTGAATAAACTGGCGGCCTGTCGGGCAGATAAGCTCAAAACCGGCACACCCTTGTGTGTCCAGCACTATGCCTTGGGCATAATAATCGGCTGGCCCGGTAGCTGAAAACTGCATTACCGTTTTACCTTCAAGCCGTTTTAACCAATAATCACGGTATTCACTGTCGGCTGGCAGTATGGCAAGGCCGTTTGCAGACAAACCGTTAAAAATTTCGCCTTTGGCACGTGCTACACCGTATACATCCCCAAAGCCTTCTAAATGTGATGCGGCAACATTGGTAATAATGGCAACATCCGGCTTAGCCAGTGACGTGGTATAAGCGATTTCGCCCTGATGATTCGCGCCCAGCTCCAGCACGGCATAGTTATGTTTTTCTGTCAGGCGCAGCATGGTGAGTGGCACGCCGATATCGTTATTAAAGTTACCCTGCGTGGATAACACCTGGCCACGGCGGCTTAAAATGGCTGCCATCATTTCTTTAACGGTGGTTTTACCGGCACTGCCGGTAACGGCGATGGTTTTTGGCGCCAGCCTGGCTTTTACGGCCGCAGCCAGTTGCCCCAGGGCCAGGCGGGTGTCTTGTACCACAATCTGGCTGATTGCCTCAGACACCTGTTGCTCTGTTACTACTGCTATGGCGCCTTTGGCTTTAACTTCGGCCACAAAAGCCGTGCCGTCAAAATTCGGCCCCTTTAAGGCAATAAACAACTCACCGGCACTGATACTACGGCTGTCGGTGCTGACAGATGTTACGGTGGCATCATCACCGTGCAGGCTGCCGTTTAAAATTTCAGTTATGTCGGAACAGCGTAAGCTAATCATAATGACATCTCCGCAACCAGTTGCTGCAAGTAAGCGCGCTCGTCGTACTGGCGTACTTCCGCGCCAATAATCTGCACTGTTTCATGTCCTTTACCGGCAACCAGCACTATGTCACCAGGTTGTGCACTGGCCAGCGCCAGCTTAATGGCAGCTTTGCGATCAGGCTCTATCTGGTAACTGGCATCCGGGCTCATGCCTGCGGCAATTTCTTCGCAAATTGCCACTATATCTTCGCTGCGCGGGTTATCGGCGGTAACAATAATATGGTCGGCAAACAGCTCTGCCAGTTGGCCCATTAACGGCCGTTTACCGCGGTCTCTGTCGCCGCCGCAGCCAAATACACACCACAGACGGCTGGCACAATGCATACGTAACGACTGTAATGCCTGCTGCAGTGCATCGGGGGTATGGGCATAATCGATAACCGCAGTAAACTGCTGCGGAAATATAAACTGCTCCATACGGCCGGGTACGGCTTTTAACTGCGCTGCCGCCGCAATAAGCGTATTAAGCGGCTGGCCCAGCAGGTACAGAGCGCCGATAGCGGCCAGCACGTTTTGAATATTAAACTCGCCCAGCAATGGCAGTTGCAGGCTGAACTCGCCTAAATGGCTGCTAAGACGGACCTGATAGCCATTAACCATAGGCACAACATCTGAGTACGCCAGATAACGCTCAAAGCCATTGCAGTCTTCTGCTTTGCCATAAACAAACAGCGGGTTTACACACTGCGCAGCCAAAGCACGGCCAAATTCATCGGATACATTAATAACCGCAGCCTGACTGAGCTCGGGTTTAAACAGCAGTGCTTTGGCAGCACCGTATTCGGCCATAGTGCCGTGGTAATCAAGATGATCGCGTGTCAGGTTGGTAAACACCGCCACGTTGAAATGTAAACCGGCAACCCGCTGTTGCACTAACGCATGGGACGACACTTCCATCGCAGCCAGCTTCACGTCTGAGCTAACAAATTCTGCCAGAATTCGTTGTAAATCAACAAAATGTGGTGTGGTGTTAGGTAAGGTGGTTAGCTTTTGATAATAGCCATACCCCAGAGTACCGATAACCGCAGCATTAGTAGCCAGCAACTCTGCCAGCTGATTAATAAAAAACGCTATGCTGGATTTACCGTTAGTACCGGTAATACCCACCAGTTGCAGTTGCGTGGCCGGTTGCTGATAAAACGCGCTAACCAGCTGCGGCAGTATTTGGTTTAACTGCGGTACTACCATAATGCGCTCGTCGGCATAGCTACCATTGTCGGTCAACACCAGGGCCGCGCCCTGTGCAAATGCTTTGTCAATAAACTGGCTGCCATGCTGCTGCACACCCGGTATGGCTAGGAAGACATCACCGGCCCCTACTTTGCGGCTATCCAGCTGTAATTGTTGCACCTGAACATCGGGTGCTTTGATAGCATAAGCAGCTAACCAGCTGCGGGCATTAACCGGCATTGCGGCCTCCCGTTACGGCAGAGAGTTTAGGCTGGCTGTTGCTATCCGGGGCCAGGTTAAGTAGTTGCATGGTTGCCCCCATAATATTGGCAAACACCGGCGCGGCAATTTCACCGCCGTGGTAAAAGTCACCGGCTGGTTCGTTAATTACCACTACACATGCCAGCCGCGGGTTAGACACCGGGCCGACCCCAGCGAATGAAGCGACATAGTCATCACCGTAACCACCGGCAATGGATTTACGCGTAGTACCTGTTTTACCACCAACACGATAACCTTTAACCTTTGCACGGGTGGCGGTGCCACCCGGCATAATATTGGCTTCCATCATTTCCAGCATCGCTGCGGCATGCTTTGGTGTCAGCACTTGTGCGCCAGGAGATGGCTGTTCATTTTTTAAAATAGTCAGTGGCCGGCTGATGCCGCCATTAGCAATAGTGGAATACACTTTTGCCAGTTGGGCCGCGGTAACAGACAGGCCATAACCAAACGACATCGCTGCTCTTTCGTGTTCAGACCAGCGCCGGCGATGGCTTAACATACCGCCACTTTCGCCGTTCAGGCCAAGGCCGGTATCCATGCCCAGCCCCATATTGGCGTACAGGCCAATAACATGTTCTACCGGCATATCCAGCACCAGTTTACTGACACCGATATTGCTCGATTTCTGAATAATGCCGGTCAGGCTGAGGTTGTTATAGTTGTTAGCATCACGCACCCAACTACCGCCAATACGCATATAGCCCGGCGATGTGTTCACTACCTCGTTTAGTTTGGCTGAACCAAACTCCAGCGCACTTAATACCGCCAGCGGCTTCATGGTTGAACCTGGCTCAAAGGTGTCGGCAATGGCGCGGTTGCGAAACAGGTAAGACGGCGTATTACGGCGATTATTCGGGTTAAACGATGGGCTGTTAACCATCGCCAGCACTTCTCCGGTTAATACATCCACCACAATAGCTGAGCCTGAAGTAGCACCGTGTGCCAGTACGGCTTTTTTCAGCTCGCGGTACGTTACCGACTGAATACGCTGATCAATACTTAACTGCACATTGCCCGGTGCCTGCGCCTGGGCGCGTTCAATCACTTCAATTTCACGGCCTTTGGCATCTTTACGAAATACTTTACGCCCTGCTGTACCGGTTAGCAGCTCGTCAAAGCGTTTTTCGATGCCTTCTACGCCAACGTCATCCACATTGGTAAAGCCCAGCAGCTGTGCGGTAACTTCACCTGCCGGGTAATAACGGCGTGATTCCTGGCGAAAATAAATACCCGGCACTTTAAGTTTTTTGACATAGTCGACTACCGCCGGGTTAACCTGGCGCTGCAGGTAAACAAAACGGCGCTGTGGGTTATCGCCAATCCGGCTTAATAATTGTGCCGGTGTCAGTTGCAGTATTTCCGCCAGTGCATGCCAGCGCCGCTCATCGGCTGCGGCATTGCGCTCAATCACTACTTTCGGATCAGCCCAGATAGCTTCAACCGCAACACTGACTGCCAGCTCTTCACCGTTGCGATCCACTATCATGCCGCGCAGCACGCTGTTCGACTCTATCCGCAGGCTGCGGGCATCGCCCTGGCTTACCAGCATGTCAGGCTCTATTACCTGCAGCCAGGCGGCGCGAACTACCAAAGCAGTAAAAACGGCTGTTAAACTCAGCAGTACAAAAGCAAAACGCCAGCCCAGCACCGACGGTGATGTTCTGGCTTTAGCCTGAGGCGTTTTCTTTGCCCGGCTCATGGTTGTGTCACCGCAACATCCTGCTCACCGGCAGGACGTATCATTTGCAATTTGTTACGAGCAATGTCTTCCACCCGGCTGTGCTCAGACAACGCCCGTTGCTCCAGCAGCAGGTTACGCCATTCTATATCCAGCTGGTCGCGCTGCTGGTACAAACCGTCCTGCGCTATGGTTAGCTGGCGGTTTAAATGGGCAAAATGCACCACCGTCAACGCCGAGGCAATACACGCCAGCAGCATCAGCGCCAGCCACTTTTGTGCGCGCCAGTCCTGGCCAATTAAGCGATGCAGGCTGATATTACTCATGGCGCTGCTTCTCTGCTATGCGCAGCACAGCACTGCGCGCTCTGGGATTGGCTTCAAGCTCTTGCTCAGATGGCATAATGGCTTTACCAATCAACGTAAGTTCGGTGCGCTGTTGCATCTGGGCAGCGGTCAGCGGTATACCGCGTGGTACAGGCTCACCTTTGGCATAGCGGCGCATAAATTGTTTAACCAGCCTGTCTTCCAGTGAGTGAAAGCTGATCACTACTAAACGGCCGCCGGGTTTTAGCACCTGCATTGCAGCCTGCAAGGCCTGGTTTACCTGCTCGAGCTCGCTGTTAATATAAATACGGATCGCCTGAAAGCTGCGTGTAGCCGGGTGTTTTTTCTCTTTATTGCTTTTGGGCACGCTGTCGCTTATCAGCTTTGCCAACTGAGCCGTGCGGGTTATCTGAGTTTCTGCGCGCGCAGCGACGATGGCCTGCGCGATACGCCAGGCAAACTTTTCTTCGCCGTATTCCCGCAATACAAAACTGATATCCTCAACGTCGGCTTCAGCCAGCCACTTGGCGGCACTGATGCCTGAGCTGGGGTCCATCCGCATATCCAGCGGGCCGTCGCGCATAAAACTAAAACCACGATCAGCGTCGTCCAGTTGTGGGGAGGACACGCCAAGATCGAGTAGAATGCCATCAAGTGCACCGGTGATGTGCAGCTGCTCAGCGATAGTTGCCAGGGCGGCAAAGGGGCTGTGGGTGATATGAAAACGGGGATCTGCCTTAAGTGGCTCGGCAGCTGCTATCGCGGTGGGGTCGCGATCTATAGCAAATAAACGGCCTTGCGGGCCCAATAAGGACAAAATAGCCCGGCTGTGGCCACCGCGGCCGAAAGTACCGTCCAGGTAACAGCCGTCAGGTTTTATTGCTAGCCCGTCCAGTGCTTCTTGCAGCAGAACGGAAATATGCGCCACAGTAGTCATTTTACAGTGCAAAGTCCTGTAATCGCTCTGACAATTCAACGTCACCGGCCTGAGCCTGCTCTAATGCAATATCTGCAGCAAGCCGCTCATGCCAGGCTGTTTCATCCCAGATTTCAAATTTATTTAACTGGCCAACCAGGCGGATACCTTTGGTCAGGCCAGCGTGTTGCCTAAGCGGAGCAGGCAATAAAATACGGCCACTTTTGTCCATATCGCAATCAGTGGCATTACCCAGCAGCACACGCTGTAAACGGCGTTCCTGCGGGTTTAAGCTGGACAGGCGTTTGAGTTTTTCTTCTATTTCTTCCCACTCGGCCAGCGGGTACAACAATAAGCAGGGGTCGTGCAGGTCAATAGTACAGATCAGATGGCCCTGACAATCAGACAGCAGAAATTCTCGGTAGCGCGCGGGTAGCGCTAACCGGCCTTTCTCGTCCAGTGTCAACGTAAATGAGCCACGAAACATTAAGCTTCCTGAGTATGTAATTTAACGGTTTTGGCTTCTGGGTAACCCAATTTGATCCACTATTACCCACAAATCCCCACAACGATACAGTTTAGGGCGCCGCTTTCCCCCTTGTCAAGGTAAAAACAGTGTGTATTGATCGATTGCAACCACAGTAAAAATAAGCTCTGTAGCAAAGGTGATGATTTTGGTGGAAAAAAGTGGAGTGCAGATCAGGCAGTGAGATCAAAACAGCTTAAACATCGCCAGGCCGATATTGTGTTAGCGCTTTTTGCAACAGTGACTTGCCAAGTCAGAATAAATTATTCAATACTGAAACTAAGTATTAATAACAAATTCTCGCTCACTGCAGCAGCCAGCCAAAAGGAAGATCGTACTATGGTGTGTTTACTGAAAATTCGCGGCATGCTGGAACAAATGTCAGTGATTGAGCGTAAGCTGGCAGATTTTATTTTAGACAATGCGCATTTGCTGCGCGATTATTCCTCACAGCAACTGGCAGATGCGGTGGGGATCAGCCAGTCCAGCGTAGTAAAGTTTTGCCAGAAACTGGGCTACAAAGGTTACCCGGATTTAAAACTGGCGGTAAGTGAAGCTGTTATTACCGCATCTACCCTGCAACGTGACACTAATGAACACAAGCCGCAGCCCAATACATTGCTGACGCTGGTAGAACAACTGCAGTTTAGCCTGCAGCATCATTTTCGTGCCTTACTGGAAATTAACACCGAAAAAACCTTGCTGGATGTAGCCGACTTGCTGTCACAGGCAGATAAAATTCTGATAGCGGGTTTTGGCCAGTCCGGCATCGTGGCTCATGATATGCAATACCGCTTGCTGCAATTGGGTAAACTGGCACTGACTAACAGTGATCCGGCCGTTACCTTGCAGCTAACCAGTATGCTTGGCAACAATAGTGTGCTGCTGCTGATATCTGATTCTGGCCAGAATAATGATTTACTGAAACTGGCCAAATTTGCCCGCCAGCGGCAAATTCGCATTATCAGCCTTACCAGCTATAAAACCAATGCGCTGAGCCTGGCTGCTGATCTGGCGTTGTTTGTGTTACATGGCGATGAAAATGTGCGGCTTAACCCGATCTTGGTGCAACTGGCACAGCAGCACCTGTGCCATATTCTGTACTTATTGCTGTGCCAGCAGCTGAACAATGATTATCAGTTGGAAGAAAACAGTAAGCTGCCAGATTTGCTGGAAAACCTGTAACAGCCTTATGGCAGCATTTCCAGCCCGTCTATAGCGGTTATGCCCAGCCCAGGTGCATCTTCAATAGTAATATCCGCATCATTAAACTTAACACTGCTTTTTACCGGGTCAAACAAGCACAGCGACGGCCCGTCCAGATCAATTTTGGTGATCACATCTGATTTTGCTACCGCCACATGCACTGCAGCGGCAACGCTGATGCTACCTTCCAGCATACAACCTATCATGCATTGCATATCGTAAAACGAGCAGATATCGGCAATTTTAATGGCATTGGCAATGCCGCCGGTTTTCATCAACTTAATATTAATAATGTCGGCAGCACGCATTTTAATAAGGTCAATTACCTCGCGCGGGCCAAAGCTGCTTTCGTCGGCCATTACCGGCGTATGAACGCGCTCGGTAATATACTTTAAACCTTCTAAATCATAGGCTTTTACCGGCTGCTCTACCAGTTCCAGCCGGACACCGGCATCCTCTAGTTTATGCAGTGCATATACCGCCTCTTTTGCGCTCCAGCCCTGATTTGCATCGAGGCGGATTAACGCTTTGCCTTCCACTGCAGCATAAATAGCTTTAACCCGCTCAATGTCGACACCAATATCTTTACCTACTTTCACCTTTAAGGTTTCAAAGCCCCGGTCAATAGCGCTTAACGAGTCGGCCACCATTTTGTCGATGTAATCCACACTGATAGTAATATCAGTGGTTATTTTAGGCACACCGCCGCCAAGTATTTTATATAGCGGTGCTTTATATAGCTGCGCGAACAAGTCATAAACTGCCATTTCTACCGCCGCCTTGGCGCTGTAGTTTTTCATAATACAGTTTTGCATAAGGCGGATAATATGATTTAAATCAGCTATTTCCTGCCCGACAATTTTAGGCTTAATCACAGTGCGGATAGCTTCAATAATAGAGCCATGAATATCGCCGGTGATCACCGCTGTTGCAGGTGCTGAGCCATAACCAATATGGCCGGTATCGGTTTGCACCATCACCACCACATCCTCAATGGTATTTACGGTGCGCAGTGCGGTTTTAAACGGGGTTTTCAGAGGCACACGTAACATACCCAGTCTGATATCAGTTATTTTCATAGTTGCCTCTGTTAACGCAGTGATTTAATAGCATAGAGTGCATCCAGATAAGATTGCTCCGGATTGGCATGTAATGGCAGTAATGGCGTAACCACTACACCGTTCAGGGTACCGACATAAAGCCCGCCGTCGGCTGTCGGATATACCAGGGTGTTAACATCGTGGATCATAAACGGCTGTTCATCCAGCATGCCCAGATACAGTGATACATGGCCGGGGAAATACAGTAAATCACCCACCTGTGCCTGCTGTATGGCGGTTAACTTGTCATCTTTACTGCTGTGGCTGTCAAACCGTATATTGCGGCCATAAGTGCCATTACCTTGCTGGCCGGAATTACGCGGCATTAAAAAACCAAAGCTGCGAAAAATTTCGCCAATAAAACCGGTACAGTCGCGGCCATTGTAATCATGGCCCCAGCCATAGCGCTCCCCTAAAAACTTAAACGCCTGCGCCACGATATTGCTGACAGTAAACGGCAAATAGCCCTGATGCATATCTTCTGAGCGTGGAATAAGCGCTGGCGTAAAGGCCAGGCTGCCATCGTTGCGGCGCAGCGGTAACTGCACTATATAACTGGCTGCCGGGTTCTGGCCATGTACATTAAAACCGGTTTCAGCCGCACTCAGTTGCGGCAAACGAATGCCCATATCCAGCTGTAATTCAGACACAGCAGCCACTTCAGGATTATAAGCAGTGCGAACCTTAGCACCAGTAGTGATCAAAAAAGGTGCCTTAGCGGTATAGGCAAACACCTGCTCTTTGCTGCCAATGGCGATATCGGCAGCTTTCACCCAGCCGGTATAATTAAAACTGCGTACCAGCAGCCATTGCTTATCCAGGCTTTGATGCAACACCGCCACGGCATCGGCCACAAACAGTGCCGTTTCGGCAAAGCGGTCAAGGTCGGTATTTAATTGCGCATTAAAAACCCGGTCATCGGTAGGAAATGCCCGCAGCGCAGTGCGTTTTACCACCAAACCAAACTGTATCGCCGTTTGTGGTTTGAGCTGTTTTTGCGCCAGCAATGCCGTATAGCCTTGCCACTGCTTTGGCGTTACCTCGCTACCATCGGCATAAAAGCGTGGCGCTTCAGGTACGCTGCTGACTGCCTGTAAAATAGCCGTCAGCTCAGCTTTGCTGTAATGCGTGGGCAGGTTTTGCAACAGCTGCATTTCGCTCTGCTGGTTAAAAGTTTGCTGATTACGCCCGGCTATTTCTTCAGTACTTAATAGCAGTTTGTCGGCGCCGCTTAGTTTCGTCTGCCAAAAAGTGCTGTTCAGCTGTTCTTGCCGCAGTAGGGGCACATCGGTACTAAACTGTTCCTCAGCAAAGGCCGCAACAGTAGCACTGCACCAGCAACACAGCAGTAATAACAGCTTTCTCATCCACACTCCTTTAAATACGTTGTTTTTCACGCTTTTTTCACTCAGCAATTGGCATAACCATACTGCCAAGGAATGAAATATTCCAATTATTTTGAAAAATCAGCATAAATTATTTTCAAAAGAAATAAAATATTGCTATGTTAATTTTGAGCAGAAAATAAACATCTGCCAACAAACATCAGAAACGGGCAATCAGAACCCGACAAACGGATAGCGATAAAAAAATAAGACACAATTGTAAATCCAGGAGAGAAAGTGATGAAGTCAACACAGCATACCCTGGCTAAAAGCCGCTTAGCCTGCGCAACACAGCGCGCTTTTAGCTCACCGAAAACCGTATCTGCTTTTGTACTTGCGGGCATGTTAGCTTGTGCTCCGGCCCTGGCTCAGCAAGCAGGTGGTATCAGAGGTAAAGTAACGACCGAACAAACCGGCATCTCAGTTGAAGGCGTTACCGTAGTAGCATCCAGCCCGGTACTGCCCCGCCCGCGTACTGTACAAACCCGTGAAGATGGCAGTTTTAACTTACCGCTGCTGGTTCCTGGCCGCTATACCCTGACCATTACTGCTGCCGATGGTTCTGTCAGAACCATGGAAGTAGATGTACTACTGGACCAAACAGCTAACGTTAATGTCGATCTGGAGCCACGTACTGCAGGTATAGAAACCATACAGATTATCGGCTCGCCACTGATGGCGCAATCGACCAATGCTGCACTGGGTACCTCGTTGGGGGCTGAAGTGGTCAGCTCGTTGCCTATTGGCCAGGATTACCGCGATATGCTGAAAATCGTGCCCGGCGTGCAATATTCTGAAGCGTCGGTACTTGGCCCGGCAGCTGGCGGTTCAGGTGCACATAACAAATACGGTTTCGACGGTGTTGATGTATCCATGCCGCTGTTTGGTAACCTGGCGTCTGAGCCTTCTACCCATGATATTGAAATGGTATCGATTGAACGTGGTGGTGCTAAAGCCATAGGTTTTAACCGCTCTGGTGGTTTTGCGATTAACAGTAAATCTAAATCGGGTACCAACGAGTTCAAAGGCAATATCGACTATAAAATTCAGAATAAAAGCTTCTCTGCTACGCCGGAAGATGGCGTTATTGAAGACAAAGATAAAACCTGGCTGACCACCAGCCTTAGCGGGCCGTTAATTGAAGACCGGCTGTTTTTCTATGGCTCTTATTACCGGCCGGAAGAAGAAGGCAGCAGCAGAGTTACCGCTTACGGTGATGTCAAACCTTATAAAAGCGAGCGTGATGAATACTTCGGTAAGTTAACCTGGGCCGCTACTGATGATTTACTGTTAAACGCCAGCTATCGTGACTCTGACAAAGAAGAGACCGGTGACAGTATTCGCCAGTTTGAAGCAGATTCAGTGTCAGTAGGCGGCACTGCAGCTCAAAAAATATTTACCTTTGATGGCACCTATATACTGGGCGACTACACCACACTTAGTTTTCAGGCCAGTAAGTTTGAACTGAAAACTGCCAGCCGGCCTGATGTTATATTGAGCCTGGTACCTGAGGCCGGCGCTTCACTGGATATTAATAACCTGGAGCAAATGGGTTATATCAACGTGCCCTCGCTATTAGCCGCCGATAACCCGCAAGCGGCGGTGTTTAATCCCGGCGCACAGGTATTAATTGACCGCTATGGTTACGTTGAAGATGGTATCAGAAAAGGTGGCGGCGGCGTGGGCGCCTATTCGCAGTTTAATAACCAGAACTTTTTCCGTGACAGCATAGAGCTGGCACTGGACCACGAAATTATCGGTAATAACGTGGTTCACAGTATTCATATTGGCCTGAAATACAACGAAAGTGAAGAAGAGCTAAGCCGGCTGTCAAATGGCTGGGGTAGCATTACCTATAACGGTGGCAGAGCTGATCTGGCATTAGATAGTACCGTTACCGGCATCAACAGTGGCGATGTGTACTATGTTGCCAGCACTGAGCAAATGAGCTTTTTAAACGAGCAAGGCCAAACGGTATCGCCGATATTCTCATCTATTAAGTCACTGAACCTGGAGATTAATGACACCATTGAACACGGTGATTTTATCTACAACATTGGTGTGCTGATCAGTAAAGATACGTTGTACGGCCAGGGTTTAAGCCCTAACTCTGCTAATGGTTCGGGCTTTGAACTGGCGCGTGGCGAAAAGTACAAAATGTATTCTTTTGACTGGAAAGATATGATTCAGCCTAGGCTGGGCGTTACCTGGCGTTATGATGGTGATGATACTGTTTTCGCTAACTATGCCAGTTACAACCCGGAAGCCAGCTCTTTAGCCCGCGCAGCTTCATGGGATCGTAATACTCAGGCATCACTGAGAAGTTATTTTGATGCTGATGGTAACTTCCTCGCATCTGGTGCAGCCAGCGGTTCGTCCGGTAAGTTATTTGCCGATAATATGAAGCCGCATCGCATTGATGAAATTACTCTGGGTACCACCAAAGCCATTACCGACCGGTTGCAATTACGCGGCCATACCCGTTACCGTTACGGCTCGCATTTTTGGGAAGATATGCCCAACAATGGCCGTATTGCCCCGTATCCGGCAAGCAGCCAGGCACCAGGTGTGCCAGCGCATATCGCCGAGAAAGGGCTATATATCCCCGATCTGGCTGAGCGGATGGACGGTATAGGCACCGCATCACCTACTACCTATGTCATCGCTGAAGTAGATGACGGCCAGACCAAATACTGGGAGGTCAGCGTAGAAGCCGAATACTTCGGTGACCGCACTTACCTGAATGCCTCTTATGTCTGGAGCCACTTCTACGGTAACTTCGATCAGGACAACACCACCACCAGCAATGATGCCAACACTTTCTTAGGCTCTTCATTGTATGGTGATGGCTTTGGCCGTTATTCGTGGGATAACCGCTACGGCACCCTGGCAGCAGATAAACCGCATTTATTCAAAGTGTTTGGTTATTACACCACTGACTGGAAAGCCAATGTAGGCGCCTACTTTATTTACCAGTCTGGCGCAGCCTGGGAAGCCTGGGATGGCAGTTATTATGGCTCAACCATTAGCAGCAGCCGCTTTGCAGAACCAGCTGGTAGCCGACGCGGCCCAAGCCATTGGCAACTGGATTTAAGCTATACACAAAACTTTACGCTGGCAGATAAATATGTGCTGCGTTTCCGGGCTGATCTGTTCAACGTATTTGACCGTCAGACCGGTTATAACTTTGACCCTACTGTAACCAATACCACTTTTGGCGAAGCACGTAGCTTCTATAATCCGCGTCGCTTACAGTTATCTGTCGGTTTCGATTTCTAAACCCACCGTTCCTGGTGATTTTTCAGCCCGCTTTATGCGGGCTTTTTTCTGTCGGTACACTAAAAACCGCAGCTTATTACAGCTGCGGTTTCGGATTAATACCTCTTACTTTTAAAGACGGAAGTTGTTTTTGTGAAGCTGTGATCTGCGAGCACAGCCATTTTCAACTGATCGTGCCGAAGATAGGGAGTTTTCAGTATAGGGCTTATGCCTTCAAATTAACTTATTCAACTAGATTAAAGTCCTGATTCTGTGAACAGAACTTTATCAACAACCTGCAAGAACAGCCTGATTATCAAGCCGTTTTTTAATTAAACATTAGGTATTAGCGACTCGTAAACAACCTTATATAACTCAGAGTATTTGCCACTTCATCATAGTAAAACGCAAGAAGAGCTAGTGTTTCCTTGCCATCTTTCTCATATCCGGCAATAGCTCCGGTGTATGTATTGGCAAGATCACACCCTGACAGCGTCAATTCTATCTCAGCAGTTGATGATACAAAATCTGAGGCAACGCCGGACACTGTGCAAGTTTTATCGCTGAATGTTCCCGTTATACTACCGTTGTCTGCTATAGAAATATTACCCCAAGTACCTTTAATATTGTCCAAGACCTGCTTTGCAACCGCTACCGAAAACGTCATTTTTATTCCTGCGACACTTTTATCCGCAATTTCGCCTCTGAAAGGTGAATATTTACGCATAGGCGCAGAAATTGCCATTTCAGCGACAACTGCATTATTCATCCAAGAATAGCCATAGCCTTCAACAACCACGGCATTTGCATCTACGACAGGTTGAGTATGTTCGAAGAAAAAATCTCCTGCCTGAATGCCTTTAGTGCCTTTTAAGTAATGAAGTTTATCACCGCGCACAATCAACACATCATCTGCCACAATCGAATTATTGACATAAAGTTGAGTGCTCAGTTGACCATTCAGGGCGAGATGCTCTTGCTGAGACGTGAAAGTATCTAATTTTGCACTAACAACTTTATTATCGTCGTCAAAAGCTACCCAGCTCAAGTATGTTACATCGTCATATTCATAAGCCCACAGTACGCCTTCATAAGAGCCGGCCTGAGCACAGTTGGTATAATTCAATGCAGCAGCAAACACGTTACTTTCAGCGGTTAATGTGCCTGAAATATCGCAGCCGCTCTTGTCTTTCGCTGACAACGTTAAAGCACTGTCAATTGTAAAAACAGAGAAATCAGGCTCTACCCAAGCAGCATTGAGTTGATGCAGATTAGTAACCATACTCACAGATGACGGTAAAAAGTTACCACCGAAGAATTCCTCACCAATGCCCACAGTAGCCAGCCTGGTAATTAAACCTGTTTCATTTACCGTCATGTTAGCATTGAACTTCGCACTACCAACGGGAGTATTGCCACTGATACTAAAACCAGACGCGTCAACAATCTTGTTTCCACTAACGGCATCAATAACATTGTCAAAACGTGCCCACACTTGACGACTGTCCTCATCGACAGAAGACAGATACAAACTATCACCTAAGACAACGATATCGGTAACGCCACGAACTTCAGCGATATACACACTGCTGGCAAAACCGGAAGCCACTGCCGGTGTTGGTGTTGGTGTTGGTGTTGGTGTTGGTGTTGGTGTTGGTGTTGGTGTTGGTGTTGGTGTTGGTGTTGGTACTGAAACCGATGTATCTGTTGCGCTGTCAGAGCCACCACCACAGGCGGACAAACCTGCCAGGGTCAACGCATAAACTACGCTCAGGGCTAAGTTTTTTTTCAACATTTTTTACTCTCCATGCAAAAAAATCATCCGATGCGCTCTGGCATCAATGGCAAACCAAATGAAGAAGCCGTGATGGCTGCGCCACACGACGAATAAAGACAGACGGCATAGATAGGCATAATCGGATAAGAGGGTGTTCAATATTCTGTGTCAGCTTGGTCACAGGTCGATATGAGCGTCTAAGCGCCCCTCGAAGTGTATCGACAGCTGTGACAGCGTCAGATTCCAGTTTTGCACCGGGTGTGTCCAACGCTCAGATGCCTGCAAGATACCGGCATAAAGCAGCTTAAGCAAACTGTTTTCATTGGCGAATCCGCCCTTGGTTTTGGTCAGTTTACGGAACTGGCGATGCACGGCTTCCACGGCATTGGTGGTGTAGATAGCCGTTCTGACGTAGTCAGGGTATTTAAAATAGGCTGATAGCGTTTGCCATTTGTTGCGCCAGGATTTAATCACCACCGGGTACTTCTC